>NZ_JAKUMN010000001.1:789501-1313380 GCF_037026505.1 Erwinia sp. CGal63 | reverse complement strand
GTGCGTCCGAGTGGACTCGAACCACCGACCCCCACCATGTCAAGGTGGTGCTCTAACCAACTGAGCTACGGACGCACTTGGGGCGTTCTGGATGACCCGAACTTTTGACGCCTGTCTGAGCGGCAATCTGGTCAACGAGACGGAAAACGTGATTTGGTGCGTCCGAGTGGACTCGAACCACCGACCCCCACCATGTCAAGGTGGTGCTCTAACCAACTGAGCTACGGACGCACTTTGGTGCGTTCTAGAGGACTCGAACCTCCGACCCCCACCATGTCAAGGTGGTGCTCTAACCAACTGAGCTAAGAACGCATTGTGCTGTCTGGGTGACAGCGGGGACGAATATTAACGACAGCCCTGACGGCTTGCAAGCAGAAATCGCTAATTTTAGCGCGACTGCTGCGCAACTGTGCGAAGCGCAGCATTTTTAAACATTCTGCCGCTGCTAGCGTTCGGCGCGCGCCAGCAGCTGTGCCACAGGCTGGCGCTGCAGGCGCAGGATACGCCAGACCATCATAACGGCGCTGGAGGTCAGACCGATGATAAAGCCGATCCAGAAGCCCGCCGGCCCCATAGGTTCCACCACCCAATCGGTAAGCGCCAGAATATAGCCACAGGGCAGCCCAAGTACCCAGTAAGCGATAAAGGTGATAAAAAAGATGGCGCGCGTATCCTTATAGCCGCGCAAGATGCCGCTGCCGATAACCTGAATCGAATCAGAGAACTGATAGACGGCAGCCAGTAGCATAAGCTGGGACGCCAGCGTGACCACCGCCGGATTCTGGTTATAGAGTAGGGCGATCTGCTCACGAAACACCACCGTAAACACCGCCGTCAGCAGCGCCAGGGAGACGCCAACAGCCTGCGCGGTCCAGGCCGAAACGCGCGCCGCTTCCGTTGATCCCTGACCAAGCCGGAAGCCCACACGTATAGTGGTGGCTGCGCCAAGCGAGAGCGGCAGCACGAACATCAGCGAGCTGAAGTTCAGCGCGATCTGATGACCCGCCACGTCAACAATCCCCAATGGTGATACCAGCAGCGCGACCACAGCGAAGAGCGTCACCTCGAAAAACAGCGCCAGCGCGACGGGCAGGCCAAGTTTAAACAGGCGGGCAAGCGCTTTGGCGTCCGGCGGGCTGAACCGATCCGCCAGGCGAATATCACGCATGGAGCTGGCGCGCGATACCCAGAATTTCATGGCGATAAACATCACCCAGTAAACGGATGCCGTCGCCACGCCGCAGCCAACGCCGCCCAGCGCCGGCATACCAAAGTGGCCGTAGATAAAGATATAGTTGACCGGAATATTGACCAGCAGCCCCAGAAAGCCCATCACCATGCCCGGCTTGGTTTTCGCGAGGCCTTCACACTGGTTGCGCGCGGTCTGAAAGAAGAGATAGCCGGGCGCGCCCCACAGCAGCGCATGCAGATAGCCGACGGCTTTGTCCGCCATAACGGGATCGATATCGTGCATGGCGCGAATAGCGTAGCCCGCGTTATAGAGCACCACCATTACCAGCAGTGAAGCGAAAGCCGCCAGCCAGTAGCCCTGGCGCACCTGAAAAGCGATGCGGTCGCGGCGGCCTGAACCATTGTATTGCGCCACAACGGGCGTCAGCGAAAGCAACAATCCATGGCCGAACAGAATAGCGGGCATCCAGATTGAGGTACCGACCGCCACCGCGGCCATATCCGTGGCGCTGACGTCGCCAGCCATCACCGTATCCACAAAGCCCATGGCGGTTTGCGCTATCTGCGCGAAGATGACCGGGATCGCCAGCGCCAGCAATTGACGCGCCTCTGTCAGATACTTCTGCACGTATACACCTGTTTTTTAACTGAAGGGAGAGGGACTATTTGATATAGTTTTAAGATCTGACAAGAATAGCGAAAAATCCACCGAGGTCATAATTATGTTTACCGGTATTGTGCAGGGCACCGCAGAGGTGCTGGCAATCGAAGAGAAACCGAATTTTCGCACGCATATCATTCGTATGCCCGAGGAGCTGCTGCCGGGCCTGGAGCTGGGCGCATCCGTCTCGCACAACGGCTGCTGCCTGACGGTCACGGCCGTTGAAGGCGATCGCGTCAGTTTCGATCTGGTGAAAGAAACTTTGCGCATCACTAATCTGGGCGATTTAAAACCAGGTGATTTAATCAACGTCGAGCGCGCGGCAAAATTCAGCGATGAAATCGGCGGTCATTTAATGTCCGGTCATATTATGACTACCGCGGAAATTACGAAAATTTTGACCTCGGAAAATAACCGCGAAATCTGGTTTAAGCCGCAGGACAGTGAGCAGATGAAATATATTCTGCATAAAGGTTTTATCGGTATCGACGGTATTAGCCTGACCGTAGGCGAAGTCACCAAAACCAAATTCTGCGTGCATCTTATCCCGGAAACGCTGGCCAGAACCACGCTGGGCAGCAAACGTCTGGGGCATCGCGTGAATATCGAGATCGATCCGCACACTCAGGCGATTGTCGAAACCGTTGAGCGCGTGCTGGCGCAGCGCGAAGCCGCACTTCTGGCCGCCGCTGCGGAAAGCGAGCCGGAAGCGGAATAAAAAAAGGTCGGCATCAGCGCCGACCTTTTTATCCTGTGCTAATGCGGCACCCGCAAACCGCCTTCCTTGCCGTGAGTAAACACGACCTGCCAGAGCTGGATATCGCGCGCGCGGAAGGCGCCCGCGCAGGCGTTCAGATAGTAGCTGAACATCCGTTTAAAACGTTCGCCATAGCTGTCCGCCAGCTGCGGCCAGGCGTCTAAAAAGCGCTGGTGCCAGGCCATCAGCGTCAGATCGTAATCCGCACCGAAATTATGCCAGTCTTCCATGACAAAATGCGGCTCGTGCGCTTCGGCGATATGCCGTACGGAAGGCAGACGGCCATTGGGGAAGATGTATTTATCGATCCAGGGATCGACCTTATCGTCCGTTGTATTGGCGCCGATGGTGTGCAGCAGAAATATGCCATCCGGCTTGAGGTTGCGGTCGACGACATCAAAATAGGTGGCGTAGTTTTTCGGCCCAACGTGCTCAAACATGCCCACGGAGACGATGCGATCGAACTGCTGGTCAAGGTCACGATAATCCTGTAGCAGAATAGTAACGTCCAGCCCTTCGCAGCGCTGCTGCGCCAGCTTCTGCTGCTCGGCGGAAATGGTGACGCCAGAGACTTCTACGCCGTAGTTGCGTGCAGCGTAAGCCGCCAGGCCTCCCCAACCGCAGCCGATATCCAGCAGCGTCATGTCCGGCTCCAGCGAGAGCTTCTCGCAGATCATCCTCAGCTTGGCTTCCTGCGCCTGCTCCAGCGTTTGCGCCTCTTTCCAGTAGCCGCAGGAGTATTGCATATAGGGATCGAGCATCAGCGTGAACAGGTCGTTGCCGAGATCGTAATGTTCCTTGCCGACTATCCAGGCGCGCTTGCGTGATTGCAGATTGGTCAGACGGGCAGCGGCGATACGCAGCGTATCTTTGAAATGATGTGGCAGCTGCTGGTCCAGCTTCGCCAGCAGAACGCGATGGAAAAACATATCCAGCCGCTCGCATTGCCACCAGCCATCCATATAGCTTTCGCCCAGGCCCAGCGATCCTTCCTGCATCACGCGCTTAAAGAAATCGGGGTGCGTCACCTGAATATCCCAGGGGCGGCTGCCGTTGATATCGATATCGGCTTTGCGCAGCATTTCCTGGACGATGCGATACCATTGATTTTCTTCCAGGCTCACTTCTTCTATACACGATGAACTCATAGCTTCTCCATCACCCTTCGTGATTGAAACCTGAGAAAAAGAATAGTCAATTTCCGCAGGTATGTGAGAAAACGCACGCGACGACGTGCGCCTGATATCAGGCGTTACAGAGGATTGAACTGAAACCTGCAGAGCGGAGGGAGCCTGCCACAACATACCCGGACAACCCTGTCAGGACTCAAAAAAATGATACGGGATTGTTATAATTTATTGCCTGAATTGAGTATATGCTCACCTCAGGCAATATTCAACGGCTTATTGTTAGGAGACTAACTAAATAGAATCAGTCTCTTAACGGCGACTTTCTGCGCGAGCATAGGTCGTTCTGACTGACCGGCTTCGCTGTAACATATAGCCAAGCATCGTCATAAAGATCGTGCTCAGCATCACCAGCGAGGTAGTGAAGAGCGGGGTAGCGATAAAGCCGGAAACGATCATGCTGGCGATAAAGCAGAGGCCAAGCTGCAGGGTATTTTGCAGCGCGGCCGCTTTACCGCTCGCCTGAGGAAAAGGCAGCAGCGCGTTGGCGACCACAATCGGGTAGATGGCGCCGTTGGCCAGCGCCATTCCGCAAAACGGCAGCAGCAGTCCCCAGGTCGACGGCGCCTCCATCTGAGCGGCGATAAAGAAAGCGCCGACGCTGAGCGCATACAGCGCCAGCAGCCATGGCAGCAGCGAAGCGCCTTCCGTCTGTTTCAGCAGCGTCCGGCAGCCGTAGCCGCCGACCAAAAAGGCCAGCGTTTGCGGCACATAGCTCAGACCGATATCGCCAGGCGACAGGCCCCGTTCCGCCAGAATAAAAGGCGAACCGGTCAGCCAGGCGAAAAAGCTGGCGGAGCAGGCGGCGTAAATCAGCACGTTGCCGCTCCAGACCGGCGATTTCAGCAGGGTAAAGAAGCCGACTTTCGCTTCCTCTTTGTGTGGCTTTGCGCCGGGCGAAGCGAGAAACAGCGTGGCGACCAGCAGGATCAGCGCCAGCAGCAGCAGCGCCAGAAAGATGGCGCGCCAGCTAAAGTGGTTCAGCAGCCAGGCGCCCAGCAGCGGCGCCAGCGCCGGCGAGAGCGCCACCAGCGGCATAATAGTGGCAAAAACGCGGTTGGCCTGCGCGGCGGGGTAGCGGTCGATAACCAGCGCCTGCCAGCTTACGGCGGCGGCGCAAATCCCTACGGCCTGCACAAAACGCAGCACCAGCAGCATGGCGGTCGAGTCCGCCCACCACATCGCGCCGCAGCTGACGGCGAAGAGTCCCAGCCCCATCAACAGCACCGGCTTGCGGCCGATACGGTCGGAAAGCGGCCCCCAGAACAGCTGCGCGCTGGCGAAGCCCGCCAAAAACAGGCTCAGGCTGGCGCTAATGGCGCCTGCTTCGGTTTGGAGATCCTGCTGCATGGCGGTAAAGGCAGGCAGATACATATCGGTGGCCAGAAAACCGGCGACGCTGAGCAGCGCCAGGTAAAGCAAAAATCCTTTCGAAGGCATGTTAAATCGCTCTTATTGTCAGGTGAATCGCGGCCGGCAGTGTAAAAGAGTGGCGCGGCGCTTGTGAAACGGTAATATTTGCGTCCTGCGTTCAAAAATTTTGCAGGAAGATTATGTGGTCAGAACATTCGCTTGAAGTGATTGATGCGGTCGCCAGAACCGGCAGCTTCACCGCAGCAGCGGCGGAGCTGCACCGCGTTCCGTCCGCTGTCAGTTATACCGTACGACAGCTGGAGGAGTGGCTGGCGGTACCGCTGTTCGAGCGACGCCATCGGGATGTCGTCCTTACGGCCGCAGGCGAACATTTTATTCAGGAAGGGCGTCTTGTTATCAAAAAAATGCTTGCCACGCGACGGCAGTGTCAGCAGGTCGCCAACGGCTGGCGCGGACAGCTGAATATCGCCGTGGATCGCATCGTCAAAGCGTCGCGAACCCGCCAGCTGGTGGTGGATTTTTACCGCCACTTTCCCGATATGGAACTGCATCTGTCACCAGAAGTCTTTAACGGCGTTTGGGACGCGCTGGCCGATGGTCGGGTCGATGTGGCGATCGGCGCGACGCAGGCTATCCCGGTTGGCGGACGCTTCGCTTTTCGCAATATGGGGATGCTGAACTGGCGCTGCGTAGTCAAAGCGGGTCATCCGCTTGCGCAACGTCAGGAGAAAGTCAGCGAAGAGGCGATCCGCGCATGGCCTTCGCTGGTGCTGGAGGATACCTCGCGCGCGCTGCCCAAAAGAACGACCTGGACGCTGGACAACCAGCGACGGCTGGTGGCGCCAGACTGGGAAAGCGCCTTCGACTGCCTGCTGGCCGGACTGTGCGTTGGCATGGTGCCAGGTCATCTTGCGCAACCGCTACTGCAAAACGGCTCGCTGTGCGAACTGCAGCTGGATCCGCCTTTTCCGGACAGTCCCTGCTGCGTCAGCTGGTCGGAACAGCAGGCTTCGCCGGCGCTGCAGTGGCTACTGGAGTATCTGGGGGAAACGGAGACGCTGAACAGCGAATGGCTGCGGGAAGCTTAACAGGGCGGCCTGGCGCCGCCCGTAACGCTAGCGACGATAGTCGAGGAAAGGGCCATCCGCAACGGAACGGCGCTCAATCAGCGTAGGGTGCACTTCAATGGTCTGCGGCTCTTCGCGCTTGCTGGTGATGCGATCGAGCAGCATATTGAACGCCGTCGCGCCCAGGCGCTCTTTTGGCTGATGCACGGTAGTCAGCGCAGGCGTGAAGTAGCGCGAGTTGCGCACGTTATCATACCCGATCACCGAAATATCCTGCGGCACGCGCAGGCCCATTTCATCCGCTGCGCAAATCGCGCCCATCGCCATCACGTCGCCGCCGCAGAAAACCGCGGTAGGCCGCTGCTTTTGCGTCAGCAGCTGCTGCATGGCGCGATAGCCCGACTCCGGTTCGAAATCGCCCTGTACCAGCCATTCGTCGCGCAGAGTAATGCCCGCTTCCGCCAGCGCCTTCAGGAAACCGGCATGGCGGCCGCCGCCCGTATTGCGTTCCATGTGGCCGGGGATCACACCAATATCGCGGTGGCCGCGATCGATCAGATAGCGGCCCGCCAGATAGCCGCCTTCAAAAGCGTTATCCAGAATGGTATCGGTAAAGTCGCCGCGCGATTCGCCCCAGTCCATGACCACCATCGGAATATTGCGGTGTTCTTCCAGCATGGTGATCAGCTCGTCCGGGTATTCGGCACACATCACCAACAGGCCGTCGACGCGCTTCTGCGCCATCATCGACAGATAGGCTTTTTGCTTTTCCAGCTCGTTATGCGCGTTGCCCAGGATAAGCGTGTAGCCCTTAGCGAAGCAGCTATGCTCCACCGCCTCGATAATTTCAGCGAAGTAGGGCGCTTCGCTGGAGGTCGCCAGCAGGCCGATAGTTTTGGTGTTATTGACCTTCAGGCTGCGGGCCACGGCGCTGGGGGAATAGTGCAGCGCTTTAATCGCTGCCCAGACGGCTTCCCGCGTCTCTTCAGCGACAAAGCGGGTTTTATTAATGACGTGGGACACGGTCGTGGTGGACACGCCGGCGCGTTTGGCCACATCTTTGATGGTTGCCATGAAAAAAGACTCCTGCGCTGTTCAGTAAGTCACTGAAAAGCGGTTTGTTAAACGTTTGCCTGGAATTCCAGCGCTCCTGATATAAATTGCGCATATTTTGTTGCGGAATGGTTACATCAGAAGGGAGTAAACAGAATGCGAAACCGGCCTGGAAGGAGGCGATAGCGACAAACAGGCCCGTTGCGCAACAGATCGTGGATTCTAACAAGAGCAGGCGCAAAAAACGAGAATTTTAGGCCGGCCGGTGGAAATTTGCGGTGAAAAGGCCGGTTCGTCTGCGACGATACCGGCCGGAGTACAGCAGGCTAGCGGATTGTTTTCGGCGTCATGACCCGACGGGCGCCGACATAGTGCTGCTCCCAGTAATCCTCCGTCAGCGCGCTGACCTGAATATCCTTGCCGGTGCGCGGCGACTGGATAAATTTGCCGTTGCCCAGATAGACGCCAACGTGATCCGCCGCGCCGCGACCGTTAATGCGGAAGAAGACCAGATCGCCTTTCTCCAGCTCGTTGCGTTTAACAGAGGCCGCGTCTCTGAGATGGTACATCTCGTTGGCGGTACGAGGGATTTTAAATTTAACCAAATCCTTATAGGCGTACCAGACCAGGCCGCTGCAGTCGAAACCGGTTTTAGGCGAAGTGCCGCCCCACAGATAGGGCTTGCCCAGCTGATCCATCAGTTTATTCATCGCGGTTTCGCGGGCTTTTTGATAGCGCGCGCGGTGCGCTTTGCTGAGCCTGAGCGGCGAGGTGGCCGAGCCGCTGGTCAGGGCTTCCGCCTCCTCGTTGCGCAAGCGATGACGACCGTAGCGTTTCTTCGGCGGTAGCGCGGCGACGGCGTGCTGCTCTTTTTTGCGCAACTTATATTTTTTAACAACGGGCTGACGGGTTTCTTTTACTTTGCGGGCGGTGGTTTTAATCGGTCGGCGCTTGCGGCGATCGCTTTCGCGGGCAGGCGTAACGCTGTCTGCCTTATGATGATCCGCCTTAACGGCGGCGTGTGGCGATGCGTGCGCCATAGAGATAAACAGCTGGGCAAAAGCCAGCATCAGCAGCGTGATGAGTAAACGCATCTTTACCATTAACAGTTTGTGCTCCCGCCAGAGGCAAGAGCATGGCTTAATCAGGAGATCTGCGCCTGGGCAGTCGGTTAGGTCAATTCTAAACGAACTCTTTACTAAAAAGTAAGGCCTTTTTTGTTTCAATCCTCGCGAAGCGGTAAAAGCTGTAAAATTCAGGCTGTTCAACCGCTTATCTGCGCAATTTTGCCGCGATTTTTTGCAGTTAACGCAGCGTGAGCGAGCGGGAAATGGTATTTTAACGTTCTGTTTCCAAAACGTAGCGGCCTTGCGGCGGCTGAAAATGCCATTTTCATCGCGCGCGCAGACTCGCTACACTATACAGACACGAAGTAGCCGATTGAGGAAGGCATTTATGAGCACTATTGAGAAAATTGAGCGCCAGATCGCAGAGAACCCGATCCTGCTGTATATGAAAGGCTCCCCGAAACTGCCAAGCTGCGGCTTTTCGGCGCAGGCCGTGCAGGCGCTCTCCGCCTGTGGCGAGCGTTTTGCCTATGTCGATATCCTGCAGAATCCGGAAATTCGTGCCGAACTGCCAAAATATGCCAACTGGCCAACCTTCCCGCAGCTGTGGGTGGACGGCGAGCTGGTCGGCGGCTGCGACATCATTATCCAGATGTTCCAGGCTGGCGAACTGCAGCAGCTGATCAAGGAAACCGCGCAGAAATATCCTTCCGACGCGGCGGAATAACAGCGCGCGGCAAGCAAGCGGCAGGATTTTAAAACGATCGGGCCTGACAGAGCGTCAGGCCCGTTTTTTTATTCGGCGTTCGCCGTTTGCGGCAGCGGCCAGCCGCCCAGCCGTTTCCAGCGATTAACCAGCTCGCAGAACAGATCGGCAGTTTGCACGGTATCATAGAGCGCCGAATGCGCCTGAGTGCTGTCAAACGGCATACCGGCGGCGGTACAGGCTTTGGCCAGCACCGTTTGTCCCAGCACCAGTCCGCTCAGCGCGGCGGTGTCAAAAGTCACAAAAGGGTGGAAAGGATTACGCTTCAGTCCGGCGCGTTCCGCCGCGGCGTTCATAAAATTGAGGTCGAAAGTGGCGTTATGGGCCACCATCACGGCGCGATTGCAGCCCTGATCCTTAATGCCTTTGCGTACGGCTTTAAAGATGGCGTGCAGCGCTTCATATTCGCTGACCGCGCCGCGTAGCGGATTGGCGGGATCGATGCCGTTAAAGGCCAGCGCTTCGGGTTGCAGAACGGAACCTTCGAACGGCTCAACGTGAAAATGTAGCGTTTCGTCCTTCTCCAGCCAGCCGTCGTCGGTCATTTTCAGCGTGACCGCGGCTATTTCCAACAAGGCATTGGTTTTAGCGTCAAAACCTGCGGTTTCAACATCGATCACTACCGGATAAAAACCGCGAAAACGGCTGCTGAGGGCGTTAAGTTCGTTCGATTCGGACATCAGGATCTCACAGGCGAAAATTGAGCGCATAGTATGGCAAATTTCGGCATGGGTTGCAGCAGGGGAAAGGCGAAAGAAAGGCGCCGCAGTGGCGCCTTCACAGGGTTGAACAGCTAAACGCAGGACGCCGCGGCCTGAACCGGACGCCTGAGTTTCAGCGCGCGTTACGCGCCCAGGCCGTGGCCTGCATGTTTGTTTTCGATCAGCTCGATTTTATAACCGTCCGGATCTTCCACAAAAGCGATCACGGTAGTGCCGCCTTTAACCGGGCCAGCTTCGCGGGTAACGTTGCCGCCCGCGTTGCGGATGCGGTCGCAGGTAGCGGCGACATCGTCCACGCCCAGCGCGATATGGCCATAGGCGTCGCCCAGCTCATATTTATCGACGCCCCAGTTGTAGGTCAGCTCAATCACCGCGCCTTCGCTCTCTTCGGTGTAGCCCACGAAAGCCAGCGTATATTTATACTCGGTGTTCTCGCTGGTGCGCAGCAGGCGCATGCCCAGCACTTTGGTGTAAAAATCAACGGAGCGTTGCAGATCGCCAACGCGCAGCATGGTGTGAAGTAAGCGCATAACATCCTCTTATCAAGCGTTATCATCGGATAACAAGCATAGCCGGAATTCGCTGCCGTTACCGGAACGGCAGGCCTTTGCGGCGGCATACGGCGTTAAAACCGAAAAATCAGCGCAACAGAATAGCAGCTCTGACCCGGCGAAAACCAGGAAATGCGTGCTCTATCCTGTTGTTAAGCGCCGGGTGGCGAGAAAAGCCGCAGGCTAGTCCAGCGTAGGATAGTCCGTATAGCCTTCCGCGCCGCCGCCGTAAAAGAGCTCCGGACGCTGCTCGTTCAGCGGCGCGTTCTGCCGCAGGCGCTCTACCAGATCCGGATTGGCGATAAAATCGCGGCCAAAAGCCACGGCGTCGATCAGCCCTTGCTCAATCAGCGCCTCCGCTTTTTCGGCAGTATAACCGCCGGCGCCTACGATCACGCCGGGATAAGCCGCGCGGATCGCCCGACGAAAAGCGTCGCTATAAGGTTTGCCGCCCGCCCAGTCCGGTTCAGAGATGTGCAGGTAGGCCAGATTGCGCTTCGCCAGCTCGCCAATATAGTAGAGCGCCGCCTCTTCCTGATCTTCACCATTGTCCAGACCGTTAAAAGGGCCAAGCGGCGAAATGCGGATGCCGATCCTGTCGGCATGCCAGCCGTCGATAGCCGCGTCGACCACCTCCAGCGCGAAACGGGTACGCTTTTCCACGCTGCCGCCGTAGGCATCGGTGCGCTGGTTAGAGGCGGGCGAAATAAACTGGTGCAGCAGATAGCCGTGCGCTGAATGCAGCTCCACCAGATCGAAATCCGCTTCGCGCGCGTTGATCACCGCCTGGCGAAAATCGTTAATAACATCGTCGATCTCATCTTCGCGAAGCTCGCGTGGCGTTGAGGTCGCTTCGCGAATGGTTCGGCCCTGTTCGTCGCGCAGGGAAGTGCGGGTGTCGGCATTGATCGCCGAAGCCGAAACGGGCGCTTTGCCGTCGGGCTGCAGGCTGCTGTGGGAGATGCGGCCGGTATGCCATAGCTGTACCGCGCTGTGGCCGCCTTGCTGATGAATGCCCGCGTTAATGGCTTTCCAGGCGGCGATCTGCGCGGCGGTGTGCAGGCCCGGCGCGCCCGCGTAGCCTTTGGCCTGAAAAGAGATCTGCGTGGCTTCGGTAATGACCAGACCGGCGCTGGCGCGCTGGCGATAATAGTCGCCCATTAATGGCGTGGGAATATCGCCTGGATCAATGCTGCGCAGGCGCGTCAGCGGCGCCATAAAGATACGGTTAGGCGCTACCACCGCGCCGATTTTTAGCGGGGAAAAAAGTTTTTTCAGCTCCATCAGTCGCTCCTTGTTAACCGGCTGTCGGGATAACGCCGGCCAGCCGTAATAGTCAATGAGTGATGAGCGTAGTAGAGAAAGCGCGGTTATCCGTAATCGTACGGCACGATCGGATCATATCCAGCGCTGGCTGATACTCTGCCGTTTGCACGTTCATCATCCCCAGCAGCGTATGAAAAAGATTATCCTGCGACACGGCCTCGCGGCTGGCCTGCCGCTGCAAACAGTGCCGATCGATGCCAAAGCTGCTGGCATAGCCTTCTGAAAGCCACAGCAGAAAAGGAATATGCGTTTGCTGCGTGGGCGCCAGCATATAGGGTGCGCCATGCAAATAGATGCCGTGTTCACCCAGCGATTCGCCGTGGTCGGAAAGATAAACCAGCGCGACGTTAAAGCGATCGCTGTAGTTTTTCAGCAGGCTGAGGGTGCGATCCAGCATGGCATCCGTATAGACAATAGAGTTGTCGTAGGTATTGACCAGCGCCTGGCTGGCGCAGTCCTGAATCTGATTGCTGTCGCAGGTCGGCGTAAAAGCGCGCTGGTCGGCCGGATAGCGCCGATAGTAAGCCGGGCCGTGGCTGCCCATCTGATGCAGGACGATCACCGTGTCGTTTTTTATGCCGTCAAGATAGCGATCCAGCCGCCAGAGCAGCACGTCGTCCAGGCAGGAGCCTTGCTGGCACAAGTTGTTCAGCTGCCACTTCGTCATATCCGTGTGCGGTACGCGGTCGCAGGCGCCTTTACAGCCGCCGTCGTTTTCCCGCCACAGCACGCTGACGCCCGCGTGCGCCATCACGTCCAGAAGCCCTTCCTGATGATGCGCGAGGCTGGCGTCATAGTGCTCGCGCGGCATATTGGAGAACATACAGGGCACGGAAATTGCGGTTTCGGTGCCGCAGGAGGTGGCGTGCGGGTAATAGATAACGTCATCCTGCGCCAGTTGCGGATTGGTGTTGTGCGCATAGCCGCCGAGAGAGAAGTTCTCCGCGCGGGCGGTTTCGCCCAGCACAAAGACCACCAGCGTTTTTTTCTTCTCCGCCAGCATCTGCGGGCCTTTATGCGCGTCCTGACCGATGGCAATCAGCGACCGATCGCCGGCGAACCAGCGGTCGTTCGCATAGTGCCCGAGACCGCTGATAACGTTCGCAGGCGTAACCATCTTAATCAGCCCTTTGTTATTGCGTACCAGCGAAGCGTAATCCTTGTAGAAAAGCGCGGCCACCAGCAGAACAACCAGCAGGGCGGCAAGCGCGGAGCTGGTACGAAAAGCCAGGTTCATCCACCACGGACATTTACTATTGATGGTCACCAGCCCGATGAGCAGCGCGGGCAGAATACCGCACAGCGTCAGCCAGAGCGCGTAACGCAGGCTAAACAGCGCCCTGGCCTCCTGCAGATCGGTTTCAAACACGTTCTGTATCATATTGCTGTCGATTACGGTGCCGAAGCTGTAGATAAAGTAGTTGGCTGCAGCGCTGACCACCACCAGCGCCGTCAGCAGCGGTTTTCTTATCCACGGCAGCGCGGTGACGCTGAAAATAAACAGAAAGGCGCAGAAAAGTACCAGCGGCAGCGTGGCGGCGAAAAGATAATCTTTGCCCGACACATAGGGGATTATCTTCCAGGCGTGAAACAGAAACACGGCGTTAAGAACGAAAGTGAAAAAGAGCGCGGCATAAAAGTTAAAGGCGATTTCGTTGCAGCGCAGGGCGGTCAGCTTCATGGCGGTTAGTCAAAGATAAACAGAGCAATCAGCATAGCCCTGTTAACGATTTGAAACTTTAACCGATACTCAACAATCCAAAGAGACTAACATTAATATTACCCAATTCACTTTTCCCTGCATAAGGAGCGACGTTGGCTGAACAATTAGAGTTTTTTCCCGTCCCCAGCCCATGCCGGGGAATCTGCCAGAGCGACGAGCGCGGCTACTGCCGCGGCTGCCTGCGCAGTCGCGACGAGCGTTTCAACTGGATGAAGTTCAGCGATGCGCAAAAGCGCGAGGTGCTGCGGCTCTGTCGTCTGCGCTGGCAAAGGCAGCAGCGCGCCGCTAAATCCGCCGCGCCGGAAGAGCCAGAGCAACCTTCGCTATTCTAGTTTTCCGCGGATTATTATGCACTTCCTGAAATTGCGGCCAGGCTTATAGCTTCCGCTGCAAAATGTGAGGAAGTGTAATGAGACGTATGAATTTGCTAATGGTATCGCTGGCCTTTTGTGGCCTGGCGCAGGCTGCCAGCGAGAAGGTCGAACTGAAACTTGCCTCGCCGGAGGGCGCCGGAGAAAGCATTGGTCAGGTGACGATCGCCGAGACGGCCTATGGCTTGACCTTTACGCCAGAGCTCAAGGCGTTGCCGCCGGGCGTACATGGTTTCCACGTGCATGCCAATGGTAGCTGTGAACCGAAAACCACCGACGGCAAAGCCGTAGCGGCGGGCGCGGCGGGCGGCCATCTCGATCCGCAAAATAGCGGCAAGCATCTGGGGCCGTGGCAGGATGGGCATCTGGGCGATCTGCCAGCGCTCTATGTCGGCGCTGACGGCACGGCCACTTATCCGGTGCTGGCGCCGCGCATCAAGAAGCTTTCGGCGATCAAAGGCAAAGCGCTGATGGTACACGCGGGCGGCGACAACCACGCCGATCATCCTGCGCCGCTGGGCGGCGGTGGCGGACGTTTAGCCTGCGGCGTTATTTAGTGAAATCGCCGCCGATAGCGACGGCGGCATTTTTTTAGTGTACTACGCGAATATGATCGACCTCGATTTCAGTACGTCTGTCGTTTTTATCCACGTCGCCCACCACGCGCACCTTTTTGCCGATCGCCACATGGTTATCTTCCCAGTCGTCATCGTCGACATCGATACGTATTTTCCCCGTACTGTCCTGCAGCCAGTAATGGTCGTCATCGCCAGCGCGGCTAACAATCTTGCCCGTCAATACGACGCGCGTATCGTCACGCAGCGTTTTCGCCTCTTTAACGGTAACGGTTTTGGTTGCGGCAAGCGCAGAGAGCGGTAAAGAACAGGCCAGCAGAAGGGCGGTAGCCAGGATTTTTTTCATCATGAATTCCTTGAGATTAAGACTTCCTGTGAGCGTTGCCGAGTATAAATGATTAACCTTAGTGAATATAGTGTTATGCAGAAGCGGGCGCCTGTTGCAACTGTGAAAGCGAACAGAAAAGCCGCCACGCGATGCCGGCCAGTTCGATTTCGTTTTGGCTCCCTCCTGCCGCCAGCGTCGCTACGCTCTCCTGCAGTTCCGTCAGCGTTTCCTCCAGCGCGCGCTGCTGCACGCCTTTACCGCTGATAATACGATGAAGATTTTTCAGCATGGCCTCGCGCATTGCCAGCAGCGCGGGCGAATCGCTTTGCCAGTCGCGCAGCTGCCAGACGATATGCGAGCAGTTCAGCAGCACCACGCCCCAGCGCAGCAGCCAGAGCCGCGCCGGTTCGTCACGGCTGGCGTTGAGCTGGTGGATACGGTGATAGATCAGTGACTCAAAGCGGCTCTGACTCAGCCGCGGCCTGCGGCTGAGCTGATCGAGAAATTCCTGCCGCAGGGCCCGAATATGGCGTCGACTGCGCAGCTTGTCTGAACCGGGACGCAGAATAAGAAAGGCCAGCCATGCCAGCAGCACGCCACACACTTTGGCGATATTGTCGTTAAGGAAGCTTTGGTAATCGTAAGTGGGCGGATTGGTGACGGCGAGAAAAGATCCGCCGAAGACAATCAGCTGACCCCACAGCGCCGCGCGTTTCTTTTGCTGCACCTTAAAAAGCTGCAGGGTGATCAATAACGGGAAAAGAAAGAGCAGAAACTGCCACAGCACGCTGACCTGCACCATCAGGCCGAACTTGATAATAAAGCTGAACACCGAAAGCAGCAGCAGGGTTTTCAGCAGCAGCGAGACGCTGCTGACCGGCGAAGGCACAGACGAATAGAGCACGCAGCTGATGGCGGCCAGCGTCAGCGCCGCCGCGCCGGAATCCCACTGCGTGGCGAGAGTAAATGCGCAACCCAGAATAATGACGCTGAAGGTACGCAGCGCGCTCCAGCTGGCTTCGGCACTGTCGCTGCGTCGCGCCAGCGCCGGAACGGCGGGCGGAGTAAGGCGCGCGTCGGCGTCGGCCTGCTCAAACAGCCGCAGCCAGCGGCTGATATTCAGATAAAGCCAGCAGAAATAGCGCAGGCGGTGCCAGAAAGCCTGGTAGCGGTAATCGTCTGACCGCTGCGGCGCCGCATCTGCCAGCAGGCGCGCCAGACGATATTTATCGCTGTCGCCGCGCTCAAGCTCGTCGAGCAGCTGCCGCACTACGTTATACAGTCTGTCCGGCGCGTCGGGCCAGTTGAGCAGCATTCGCCGCAGGCTGGAGATGACGCTGGTCAGGCGCAGCTGCTGATGCAGCACGTAGTTCAGCACGTTGTTCTGGCGACGGAAGCGGTAATGGCTCCAGAAGGCCTGAATCCGCAACAGGTTCAGGGTCAGGATCTGGCCAATGACGTTCTCGTGGGCGCTACGCACGTTATCGGTGCTCTCACGCTGTAACAGCAGCCGACCGTGATCGAGCAGGCGCGTATGCATCTCCTTCAGCGAGGTGATCAGCGTGTCCCCGTCTGAGGTGCTGGGCAGGATCATCATCATCAGGCCGCCGCACAAAATGCCGGTGATGACCTCGCAGACGCGCGCCTGGGTAATCTCCCAGAGATCGTTGATTTCAGTAACGTTGACCGTGGAGAAAACGATGATGGCGACGGTATAGCCAGCCAGCGAAAAGGCGTAGGCGACGTTATTCTGATAGTGATTCTGAATCCAGGTGCAGAGCGCCAGCCAGCTGGCGATGGCCAGCGCAAATAGCCACGGCTCGTTCAGCGTGTGTCCGGCGATCAGCAGCGCCGCGCCCGCGCCGAGCAGGCTGCCCGCAATCCTGCCCAGGCTCTTGCTGATCACGCCGCCGACGGTGGGAAAGCTGACCACGGCGGCGGAGGTCATCGCCCAATAGGGTTCGTCCAGCGCCAGCGCGTAGGCGAGACTTAGCGCCAGACACATGGCGATAGCGTTGCGCAAGGCGTAGCGCCACTGGCCGCCGGTCGCTTTCACCCAGGGCAGATTTTGCCACTCCAGCCACTGCAGGTTCATGGCGTGATGGAGATAGTGCAGGTCGTGCCCGCTACCAGCGGCAAATCTTCAGGCACTGAGGTTAAGCGGATACGTACCGGCACGCGCTGCGCAAGGCGCACCCAGGGCACGTTGGGTTTAATATCGGGGATCAGCGAGCTGTCGCTCTCCACGCTCTGGTCATAGATGGCGCGGCCAATACTTTCCACTTCGCCCTGCAGCACGCGATTGTCGCTGTAGAGGCGTACCCTGGCCTTATAGCCGGGCCGGATATGGCGCAGCTTAGTCTCTTCGAAATAGCCCATTACATAGAACGAGCGGCTGTCGACCAGCGCGAACAGCGGCGTGCCGCTGGTGGCATAATTGCCTGGCCGCACCGTCAGGTTGCTGATCCAGCCGTCGGTCGGCGCGGCGATCTGTGTCTGGGACAGATTCCAGCGCGCCTGATCCAGCTGCGCCTGCGCCGCTTTGGCCGCCGCCGCCAGCGATTTGGCATTCAGTTCCGCCGCGTCCAGATCCTCGGCGGAAATCACGTTGCGCGGCAGACTCTGGCGTCGTCCCGACTCATGCTGCGCCTTCTGTAGATCGGCCTGCGCCTTCGCCAGCTGCGATTCAGCGTTCAGCACCGCGATGCGGTAAGGTTCCGCATCCAGCGTCATCAGCGGCGCGCCTTTGGCGACAAACTGGTTATCTTTTACCAGCAGCGTCTCAATTCGCCCGGACACCTGCGGCGTGATATTGACCAGCTCGGCGCGAACCTTGCCGTCTCGCGTCCACGGCGCCTGCATATAGAAGTTCCACAGCCACCAGCCCGCGCAAAGCGCGGCGGCGAAGAAGAGTAGCGTTGAAAAATATTTAAATGAGCTGAATTTCATACGAATGCCATAAGCAGCCACAGCGACGCGCTGACGCAAAGGATAAACAGAGAAAGGTCGAGTAAGGTGGGATGCCAGATCTCGCCGGAATAGATCCAGCCGCGCAGCAGCGGATGGATCAGCAGCCAGAGGAAAAACCCCGCCAGCACGGCTTTAAACAGCGGCGGAAAAAAGAGCGAGGCGCCAAAAACCAGATCGGTTAGCGGCGACAGCGCTGCGGTAAAAGCATTGTTCACTAAAAGCACTCCTTGTTACCTTCATCACAGCATAGCAGCGACCAGGCGTTACGCTTAAGGTGAATGAGATTTGTAATATGGCCCATAAACTCGCAGAATAGCCTGGAAGATGGCTTGATAGCTAGCATGCTAATTATTAAGGAGAGGAAATTGGATACCCCATTAGGAACGGACCTCGCAAGATTAGTGCGCATCTGGCGATCGCTGATCGATCAGCGCCTGAAACCGCTGGAGCTGACGCAGACGCACTGGGTCACGCTGCACAATATCCATCAGCTGCCGCCGGAGCAGTCTCAGATTCAGCTGGCGAAAGCGATCGGTATCGAGCAACCTTCTCTGGTTCGTACGCTGGATCAGCTGGAGGAGAAAGGGCTGATCACCCGCACTACCTGCGCCAGCGACCGTCGCGCCAAGCGTATCAAGCTGACCGAAGAGGCCGCGCCGATTATCCGCGAAGTCGAACATGTGATTGACGCCACGCGGGATGATATTCTGGCGGGCATCTCGCAGCAGGAGGTCGATAAGCTGGTGACGCTGATTGCAAAACTGGAAAAGAACATCCTGGCGCTGCAGAACCGGGATGAGTAAAGGAACCGGCGGATGCCGGTTCCTTTTTTAGCGAGGTGATACGGTGATTTGACTGCCGTTGGACGCCATCGCAACGCGTTGCCCCACCGCAAACTGGCTGTTGCCCTGTTTCTGCACCACCATAATGGTGCTGCCGTCATCCTTACGGATCTCCAGCTGCACGCCCTGAGTTTTATTCATCGTGCCCTGTACGCCCTGACCGGCCAGGCCGCCGGCAATCGCGCCTGCCGCCGTCGCCAGGCTGCGGCCAGAACCGCCGCCGACGGTGTTCCCCAGGAAGCCACCCAGCACTGCGCCGCCAAGCGCGCCGATAATGTTCTCATCATCGCCAGCCTGGATTTGCACCGGCTTCACGCCTACCAGCGTGCCATAAGTCACGCTCTGCACCTGCTTGGCTTCCGAGGCGCTGTATACGTCGCCAGAAAGCGTACTGGTATTGGAGCAGCCCGCTAAGGTTACGCCGGCCAGTGCTACGATCATTACGCGCTTCAACATTATCAAACTCCTTATTTTTCCATGTGCTGCAGTCAATTGCGCAGCAACCAATAACCTAATTATATGGTACAGGCAATGCCTGTTGTCTGATTACGCCAAAAAATTGTTTTAAGCATAGCCTGGCGCGACTAAACCTGGAATCAATCCCTGTGCACTAAGCGAGATAAAAAGTCTTTCATCATGTAAAAATGCACAGTTAATCATAGAATTGCCGCACTGTTTTTGCGACGCTGTAGGCCATTTTGACACTCCCACTGCGGGTAAGGGACTTTGATGAGATCGGGACGCTATATAGGCGTAATGTCGGGCACCAGCCTGGACGGCGTGGATGTGGTACTGGCCGCTATCGACCAGCAGATGGTGGCGCAGCAGGCCAGCTACTGTCATCCCATGCCGCTGGCGCTGCGTCAGGCCATTCTGGCGGTGAGCCAGGGACAGCCGCTGACGCTTTCTCAACTGGGTCAGCTGGACACGCGGTTGGGGCGACTGTTTGCCGAAGCGGTGCAGGTGCTGATCCAACGTGAAGGACTGGAAAAAGAGGATATCGCCGCTATCGGCTGTCACGGGCAGACCGTCTGGCACGAACCGCTGGGCGAAGCGCCCAATACGCTACAAATCGGCGACAATAATCAGATTGCGGCGCTGACCGGTATTACCGTGGTCGGCGATTTTCGCCGTCGCGATATGGCGCTGGGCGGCCAGGGCGCGCCGCTGGTGCCCGCTTTTCACCAGGCGATCCTGATGCATCCGGAAGAACGGCGCATGGTGCTGAATATCGGCGGCATCGCTAACCTCTCGCTGCTGTTGCCGGGCCAGCCGGTCGGTGGCTACGATACCGGGCCGGGCAATATGCTGCTGGACGCATGGATCTGGCGCCACCGGCGACAGCCTTACGATAAAAATGGCGAGTGGGGCGGCGGCGGCCAGGTTATCTGGCCGCTGCTGCAGCAGATGTTGGCGGATCCCTGGTTCGCGCTGCCCGCGCCCAAGTCTACCGGCAGAGAATATTTCAATCTGGCCTGGATCGATCAGCAGCTGGTTAACTTTCCCGGCCTGGCGCCGCAGGACGTGCAGGCCACGCTGGTTGAACTGACCGCCGCCACCATCGCGCAGCAGGTAATGCTCAGCGGCGGCTGCGAGCGGCTGCTGGTCTGCGGCGGCGGCGGTAAAAACCCGCAGCTGATGGCGCGGCTGAAGGCGCTGCTGGCAGGTACCGAAATCAATGCCACTGACGAAGCCGGCATCAGCGGCGACGACATGGAGGCACTGGCGTTCGCCTGGCTGGCATACCGCACGCTCTCCTCCCAGCCGGGCAATCTACCTTCGGTTACCGGCGCGCGCGAAGCCTCGGTGCTGGGCGCGATTTTTCCCGCCAATATTCAGCGCTACCGCTAATCAACTAAAACGGAGCCTTGATGAAAAAACTTCTCGCACTAGTTTTTGCCTCGCTGTGGCTGAGCGGCTGCCAGCATTCTCAGCCCGAAAAGATCAGCATGCTGCATTACCGCTGCGGCACGCTGCCGCTGACGGTACAGCTTGATCGCCAGCGCCAGCAGGTTAACCTTATTCTGGACGGCAACCCGCTGACGCTGGAACAGCAGCCTGCCGCATCCGGCACGCGCTACGCTGACCAACACTATGTTTTCTGGTCGAAAGGCGATGAGGCATTTATTGAGCGCAACGGCAAACTCATCATCAACGACTGTCGGCTGGAAAAGCCTTAACTCATTGAAATTGATTATGATGAGGCGCACAATGCCTCAACTCTGACAGCGGAAAACCCATCATGAATGACGACAGCCTGCAGCAGATTGCGCATCTGCGCCGTGAATATACCCGTGGCGGCCTGCGCCGCAAGGATCTGCCAGCGGATCCGCTGGCGCTGTTTGAACAGTGGCTTGGTCAGGCGGTCGCCGCGCAGCTGCCCGATTCCACCGCAATGAGCGTGGCGACGGTAGACGAGCAGGGTCAGCCCTACCAGCGTATTGTGCTGCTGAAGCATTTTGACGCGCGCGGCATGGTGTTCTACACCAACCTGGGCAGCCGTAAAGCGCATCATCTGGAGAAAAATCCGCGTATCAGCCTGCTGTTTCCCTGGCATATGCTGGAGCGCCAGGTCATGGTGCTGGGTCGCGTTGAAAAACTGTCGATGATCGACGTGGTAAAATATTTTCACAGTCGTCCGCGCGAAAGCCAGATCGGCGCATGGGTATCAAAACAGTCGAGCCGCATCTCGGCGCGCGGCGTGCTGGAGAGCAAGTTTCTGGAGCTGAAGCAAAAATTCCAGCAGGGCGAGGTGCCGCTGCCGAGTTTTTGGGGCGGCTATCGCATCGTTATCGACTCTATGGAGTTCTGGCAGGGCGGCGAGCATCGCCTGCACGACCGCTTTTTTTACCAGCGCGACAACGACGCGTGGAAAATCGACCGCCTGGCTCCCTGATCGCGCGAAATAATCCCGTTAAGCGCTGGCACAGAGCACGCCGGCGCTTTATTCTATACCCCTTTTTTTCATCCGCTAACCGGCGGATAGCTGTGTACCAGCAAAGGTGCAGACTTTTTTTACACGGAGTCACAGATGGGCAGCAGTAACCTGATTAAACAATTGCAAGAGCGTGGCCTGGTCGCCCAGGTAACGGATGAGGAAGCGTTAGCAGAGCGGCTGGCGCAAGGGCCAATCGCGCTCTATTGCGGCTTCGATCCGACCGCGGACAGCTTGCATTTGGGCCATCTGGTCCCGCTTCTCTGCCTGAAGCGCTTCCAGGATGCTGGACATCGTCCAGTGGCGCTGGTAGGCGGGGCAACCGGTCTGATCGGCGATCCGAGCTTTAAAGCAGCCGAGCGCAAGCTGAACACTGAAGAGACCGTTAACGAGTGGGTGGAAAAGATCCGCGGTCAGGTCGCGCCTTTCCTGAATTTCGACTGCGGCGACAACAGCGCCGTGGCGGCCAACAACTATGACTGGTTTGGCGGCATGAACGTGCTGACCTTCCTGCGCGATATCGGCAAGCACTTCTCCGTGAATCAGATGATCAACAAGGAAGCGGTGAAGCAGCGCCTGAACCGCGACGATCAGGGCATCTCATTTACCGAGTTCTCCTACAACCTGCTGCAGGGCTACGACTTCGCCTGTCTGAACGAGCGCTACGGCGTGGCGCTGCAGATTGGCGGCTCCGATCAGTGGGGTAACATCACCTCCGGTATCGATCTGACCCGTCGTCTGCATCAGAATCAGGTGTTCGGCCTGACCGTACCGCTGATCACCAAATCCGACGGCACCAAGTTCGGCAAAACCGAAGGCGGCGCGGTCTGGCTGGACGCAAAGAAAACCAGCCCGTACAAATTCTACCAGTTCTGGATCAATACGGCGGACGCCGACGTATACCGCTTCCTGAAGTTCTTCACCTTTATGAGCATTGAAGAGATCAATGCGCTGGAAGAAGAGGACAAGAACAGCGGCAAAGCGCCTCGCGCGCAGTATGTGCTGGCGGAGCAGGTCACCAGGCTGGTACACGGCGAAGAAGGGCTGACCGCCGCGCAGCGTATTACCAAAAGCCTGTTCTCCGGCAGCCTGACCGAAATGACCGAGGCGGACTTCGAACAGCTGGCGCAGGACGGCATGCCGTTTGTTGAGCTGGAGCAGGGTCAGGATCTGCAGCAGGCGATGGTAGATGGCGATCTGGCGCCGTCGCGCGGCCAGGCACGCAAACTGATTGAATCGAAAGCGGTCAGCATCAACGGCGAAGCGCAGCTCAGCGCGGAGTACGCTTTCACCGCGGAAGACCGCCTGTTCGGCCGCTTTACGCTGCTGCGTCGCGGTAAAAAGAACTACTGCCTGGTTGTCTGGAAATAACGCTCCCGTCAGGTAAAACAGGCGATCCGCGCCAGCGCGCGCGGACGCCTTTACAGCTCATCTCTTTTGTTCCGGCAAGGTCTTCATGAAAAACATTCTCTCCGTTCAGTCGCACACCGTTTTCGGTCATGCCGGCAACAGCGCCGCTGAATTTCCGATGCGTCGCATGGGCGCAAACGTTTGGCCTCTCAACACCGTGCAGTTCTCCAATCACACCCAGTACGGTCAGTGGACGGGCGTGGTGATGCCGGCCAGCCATCTGACCGATATCGTCAGCGGTATTGCGGCCATCGACCGCCTGAAAACCTGCGACGCGGTGCTGAGCGGCTATCTGGGTTCGGCAGAGCAGGGCGAGCAGATCCTGGAGATCGTTCGCCAGGTGAAAGCGGCCAATCCCAACGCCTGGTACTTCTGCGATCCGGTAATGGGCCATCCTGAGAAAGGCTGCATCGTCGCGCCAGGCGTGGCGGAGTTTCACGCCAGCAGCGCGCTGCCGGCCAGCGATATCATCGCGCCGAATCTGCTGGAGCTGGAACTGTTAAGCGGCCATGAGGTCAGCAGCGTAGAGCAGGCCATCGCTACCGCGCGCGAGCTGATCGCTAAAGGGCCGAAAATTGTGCTGGTTAAGCATCTGGCGCGCGCCGGCCAGCGCAGCGATCGTTTTGAAATGCTGCTGGTGACGGCGGAGGAAGCCTGGCATATCAGCCGTCCGCTGGTGGATTTCGGCGTGCGTCAGCCGGTAGGCGCAGGCGACCTGACCAGCGGGCTGCTGCTGGTGGATCTGCTGCACGGTATGTCGCTGAAGGCAGCGCTGGAGCATATTACGGCGGCAGTGTACGAAGTGATGCTGAAAACCCACGAGATGGGCGAGTATGAGCTGCAGCTGGTGGCGGCGCAGGATCGTATCGCCAGCCCGCAACAGCACTTTGACGCGGTAAAACTTTAATCACTGCGCCGGGCTGAGAACCAGCCCGGCGCCAGCATTACTTATCCTTGCCGAAACCCTGCTTAAGCAGCGCAGGCAGCACGTCCGGGAAGTAGATATTTTCGTAATAGCCGGACACGCTGTCGCTCCAGCTTTCGCCGTCCTCACGGCCGATAGCCTGCCAGTGCTGCACCATCTCCTGATTATAAGCCGCGATGTTTTCCTGCAGGCCAGCTGAGCTGTAGGCCTCTTCGTGACGGAAAGTGCCGATCGGCAGACGCGGTTTCTGGTGCGCATGCTCATCGACATAGCCAATAGTCAGCCCGGCGACCGGGAAGGTCAGCTCTGGCAGCTTCAGCAGATCGATCATCGCCTGCGGATCGCGACGGATGCCGCCGATGGGGACAATGCCCAGACCTTCAGCGCGCGCGGCAGCCATCACCGCACCCAGCGCGATGCCGACATCGGTGGCGCCGGAAACCACGCTCTCGATACTTTGCTGCGCGATCTGCTCTTTATCAATCGCCGCCATCGCCTGCTGGCTTTTATGCATATCCAGCACAAAGGTGATAAACAGCGGGGCTTTGGCGATCCACGGCTGGCCGCCGGCGATTTCCGAGATCTGCTGACGCGCTGCGGCGCTGCGGGTAATCACCAGCGAAACCTGCTGTGAGTTGACCGAGGTCGGCGCACGATAAGCGACCTCGACCAGGCGATCGATAATAGCATCGTCAATCGGACGATCGGTAAAGCTGCGTTCGCTTTTATGAGCGGTAAGAATATCAATAACAGAACTCATAGTGCCTCCTGATAGTAAGCCGCTGAGTATAAGGGATCGCCAAACGGCGGTTTAACACCTTATGCGCTGAACGGTCAGGAGGCGTGTGCATCTTAGCTGAGTCCCTCTGCCGCCAGGGCCGCCGCGACGTGCGGCCGCGCCGCGACCCGCTGAAACCAGGCTTCCAGCGAGGCAAAACTGTGGATGTCCAGCTGAAGCGACTTAGCCCAGCGCATAACGGTAAACAGATACGCGTCAGCCACCGTAAAGTGCAGGCCCAGCAGCCACTGGTTATCGTGCAGCTCGCTGTCGACCCAGGCCAGCTTTTCCACGATCTGCTGGCGTAAAGCCGTTTTGTACGCCTTAGGCGCGGCGTCGCCAAACAGCGGCGAAAAGCTTTTATGCAGCTCCGCCGAGATATAGTTCAGCCAGGCGAGCGTCTGGTAGCGCGCCAGCGTATTGAGCGGCGCCAGCAGCTGGCGATCGGGCTTCTGGTCGGCCAGGTACTGCACAATCGCCACGCCTTCGGTCAGCACGGTGCCGTCGTCAAACTGTAGCGCGGGCACTTTGCCTTTAGGGTTGATCTGACGATAATCCTCCTGCTGTTCCGTAAGGCCGGCGGCGGTATCGACCCTCACCAGCGTAAAATCCAGACCCGTTTCCAGCATGACGATATGCGGCGAAAGCGAACAGGCGCCGGGTTTAAAAAACAGTTTCATGGCGTTCTCCCAGACTCGAAGGCAAATAATATTTCAGCTTAGCGGCGTCTGGTTAAAAAGTCAGCGCCTGCGCGTACGCAAATCCGCCGCTTTTTTATCCTGGCGCAATAAATCCTGACGGAAACAGGCGAGTTCAGGGTATGAATTGTTATTTTTGCCCGTTTACGCTGTTTTCAGCAAGAGTATGCTGGCGTAAACCCACAGGAGAACGCTGATGACTTCATTAACGCTTTACGGTACGGAACTTTCTGGCCACGCACACCGCGTCCGGCTGCTGCTGTCAATGCTCAACCTTTCGGCAGAGTGGAAAGAGGCGGACGCCGAGGTC
This sequence comes from Erwinia sp. CGal63, assembly GCF_037026505.1. NCBI lineage: Bacteria > Pseudomonadati > Pseudomonadota > Gammaproteobacteria > Enterobacterales > Erwiniaceae > Erwinia > Erwinia sp. CGal63. Next base: position 1,287,793 of record NZ_JAKUMN010000001.1, on the reverse strand, counting down.
AGAAAAAGCGCCGAATTTCTGGCGCTGAACCCGCTGGGTCAGGTGCCGGTGCTGGTGGACGGCGACCGGGTGATCGGCGATAGCATCGCGATCCTGATCTGGCTGACTAAACGCTACGCGCCCGACAGCCAGTAGTTGCCTCAGGATCTCTATCTTCAGGCGCAGGTGCAGCAGTGGCTCGGCAAGGCAGCGGGCGAAATCCGCTACGGCGTCGCCTCAGCACGACTGATTAAACAGTTCAACACGCCGGAAAATTATGAGGCGGCGCTGGCTACGGCGCGCAAATTCCTGCCGCAGATGGAGACGCATCTGCACGGCAGAAAATGGCTGGTTGGCAGCGATGCCACGCTTGCCGATCTGGCCTGTTACGCTTACGTTGCCTGCGCGCCGGAAGGCGGTATCTCACTGCGCGACTATCCCGCGATTCGTCAGTGGCTGCAGAACGTCGCCTCGCTGCCGGGCTTTATCGCTTTGCCCGCCTTGCCGCATCCGCCGGAGGCGTAATTATGTTTCACCACGGCGAACTTATGGCGCAGCGAAAAGCGGGGTTTGCGCCGTCGGCTGCGGCAACCTATACGGCGATGCCGCAGCAGCATCGCCTGTTTTATGCCGGACTGAGCCAGTTTTACTTTAACGTGGCCGATGCTGACGGCTTTCCGGTCGCGGCCCTGTTGCAGGGCGCGCAGGGCTTTGTGCAGGCGACAGACGAAACGCATTTGCGCATCGCGGCGGGCCGCCGCGATTTATCAAACTGAAGCAGGGAAAGTGAAAGATTGTCGATTACGCCGGCAATCGCTACAACATCTCGGGCCATCTGCTGCCCGCTGCCGGACTGGCGGTGGAGTATGCGCCTTTCACGCTCGCCATCAATAAAAAAAGGGTGACGTCGCGTCACCCTTTTTTAGTCAGCTTGTCAGGTTAATCCTGAGTCATACGGTTCAGCTTAGGCGCGGTCAGCATCATCAGCACCGCAATCACGCCGGTGACGATACCGATCTGCAGGAAAACGTCGCCGTAAACGTGCAGCGACTGCAGCGGATCGGTGATGTTTTCCGGTACCGCCATCATGTTCGCCACTTTACCCGCGACCATCGCCGCGCCGGCGGTGGTCAGGAACCAGGAGCCCATGATAAAGCCCATCAGGCGCTGAGGCACCAGCTGCGCCACCATCGCCAGACCCAGGCCAGAGATCATCAGCTCGCCCACGCTCTGCAGCGCGTAGCTCAGGATCAGCCAGCTCACGGAAACGATGCCCAGCTCGTTAGCGAACTTCGCGCCCAGCGGCAGCACCAGGAAGGCGACAGAGCAGAGCACCATACCCAGCGCGAACTTGTGCGGCATCGGCAGACGGTCGCCCATCTTGTTATAGATCGCCGCCAGCAGCGGGCTGAAAATCATGATCCAGAACGGGTTCAGCGCCTGATACTGTTCCGGCTGGAAAGTCAGGCCCAGGATGCTGTGCTCAACGTTGCGGATAGCAAAAAAGTTCAGTGAGGTTGGCATCTGCATATAGAGCACGAAGAACACAATCGCTTCCACCATCAGCAGAAAGGCGACCATCATCTTGCGACGCGCCGCGCCCTGTAGTGCGAAAGTCTCTTTAGCGAACAGCACCACGATGCCTACTGCCACTACGCCCAGCAGCAGCCGCGCGATATCCTGGTTGTGCAGCATCCAGGTCGCCACCACGACCAGCACCGCGATACCTACCAGCGTCGCCAGCAGTTTGCCCATATGCAGCGGCTGAAAGTCAGGTTTGGAACCGTGATCTTTCACCCACTTGCGGCAGAACATAAAGTTGACCAGCGTAATCAGCATCCCCACGAACGAGAGCGAAAAGGCAACGCTCCAGCCATAGTGCGCGGCCAGCCACGGCGTAGCCAGCATCGAGAAGAAGGAGCCGATATTAATCGCCATGTAATACATGGTGAAAGCGCCGTCCAGACGAGGATCGTCTTTTTCGTAGCAGGTTGAGAGCAGCGAGGAGGGGTTCGCCTTAAACAGGCCGTTACCCACGGCGATGGTCGCCATGCCGATATAGACCATCGCGACGTCGTGACCTGACCAGGCCACCAGCGCGTAGCCCAGCGCCAGCACCAGCGTGCCGAGCACGATCACGCGCTTGGTGCCCAGCACCTTGTCGCCCAGCCAGCCGCCGACGGCGATCAAACCGTAAACCAGCGCACTGAACGAGGCAAACAGCGTAATGGATTGCTCTTCGGACATGCCCAGCATCTTGACAAGATAGACCGCCATGATGCCCTGCAGGCCGTAGTAGCCGAAGCGTTCCCAGAGCTCAATCGAGAAAATCAGATAAAAAGATCGGGGCTGTTTAAAAGCGTTGAGACTGGTGGTCTCGGGTTGTTTGTTTGCAGTTGACACGGATACCTCTGGAGTCAATCGCCTGATTCATGGCGAAAATTAAGTCGCTTTAAATCAGGACGGGCTTTAGCCGCATAGTTATAAATTCGGAAAATCGGCGGTTAATTTCGCCGATTGTTTGCTGTCAGGCAAGCCTTTTTTGAAATGAGGTCAAGGGCTGTTTTATTAGTGTTTATTTCAGGTGAAGAGCCATCGAATGGTTTAAATATCCATTGTAAGCAGGTTATGAAACATATTGAGCTGCCAGCTGCGCAAGAATTGCCCTGCAGGTGAAACTAAAGCAAAGCCCCTTTGGCGCGGATAAATCTGTTGTAGTAGCAAAGTTAAGCAATATTATGCTTGGTTTATGCATATTTTTTGATAAAAAACAGAGATAAATCACGTTACTGACAGGTCGATCTTTATGACCAGAACGATGACGCGGCCTGCGGGCTGCCAGGGTGCTTATTAATTAATAAAAAAAAACTTTTCGGCAAAATTTTGCTTGCTGCGGCTCCGCGCGAAAAGCACCTCGCACCAGAGCTGAGCAAAGAGAAGACCCTGACCTCTGGATGGTTAAACAGTAGTGTAAAGATTGCCCCTGCCGCTAAAGCCCCTTTGCCGCAGGCCGATAACTCACGTACCTCAATAATTGTGCAGAGTGACAATGTTAACGATAAATAATAATGAAACTGCCCTGGCCACCGGCAACGCTCGTACGGCGAACAGCTCGCTGCTGGCGCAATCTATTGAGCGACTTTCCTCCGGTTTACGCATTAACGGCGCCCATGACGACGCGGCGGGCCAGGCTATCGCCAACCGTATGCAGGCTAACGTCAACGCCGACAGCGCGGTGACGCGCGGCCTTAACGACGCCATCAGCTATGCGCAGACGGCGGAGAGCGCGCTGGGCAATATCAGCGATATGCTAATCAAAGCGAAAAGTCTGGCGGTACGCGCCGCCAACGGCACCATGTCGGCTTCCGACCGACAGAGCTATAACGACGAATATCAGCAGCTGTTGGCGGGCATCAACGGCATCGCCAACGGTACCGAAATTTTCGGTCAGTTCCCGCTGGCGACCGACACGCCGGAGCTGCCGCCGGTACTGCTGGGCGACGTTGCGCCGATCGGCACCAAATTTCCGGTGCAGGGACAAAACTACTCCTTCAGCTCGGGCGTGATCTCGCTGGCCTATATTCCGGCCGGTACCACCAATATTTCGATCACCATCGATTCATTAAGTATGGATGACGATCTGCAGCTCTTCACGCGGGACGGCAAACATCTGGCCGGCACGCCCGTTGACGGCGCGACCGACTTCACCTGGGCCAGTAAAAACATCACCGATGATGCTTCCGCCACCAGCAAGCTGATGAGCGTCAGCAACGGCTTTACCAGCGGCGCCAGCTATGACGCCTCTGATTTGAACGAAGGCGGCTCTTCGTGGGCGCTGAACGGCAGCGAAACCACCAGCTATAACGGGATGAGCATCACCTACAGCGGCGACGGCGATCGCTATGAGGATGCCTCCACCGGCGCGGCCAATGACGGCACGGTAACCAGCAATCCGCTGGAACGGATCAGTATCGATAACGTCACGGAAGATCTTATCGTGGTGGTGGTCGGCAACGGCTCCTTTAACAGCAATCTGACCTGGGGTTCGCTGCCGCAGCCGACCACTACGCCAGCGGTGCCGCCGAAGCAGAGCCAGCCGCTGGAGGTGATCACCAGCGCCAATTATGGCCAGCCGGTGCAGTCGGATACGCTGGGGCCGACGCCGTCCGACACCAAAACGCTGGGGCTGAACAACACCAGCCTGCTGACTGACGGCGCGATCCGCACCTCAATGACCGCGCTGGATGCGGCGCTGAACAAGGTTAACGGCTACCGTTCCGACTACGGCTCGAAGATCAACCGCTACGAATCGAACAAGTCGGTGCTGTCGCAGCAGAGCATCGCTACCCAGGCGGCGCAGAGCCGCATTCAGGACGCGGATTACGCCCAGGAAGCCAGTCAGCTGGCAAAAGCGCAGATTAAAGATCAGGGGCAAAACGCCGTGATGAAAATGGCGAATCAGTCGGCGCAAAACGTCCTGACGCTGCTGCGCGATTAAAAATTACGGCCACGGACGGCTAAATAAACCGTCATTACACTCCCTCCTTAGTTAGTAACAATCCTCAATATTTATTTTTAAATTTCCTTTACTGGCAACACGTGTCTTTGTCTCTATTCTTTTTTATATCAAACAGATAAAGCGCTTCGGCACTCTGTCTTTTTTAACAATCCTACCTTCTGAAACCGCTACAAAAAGCGGTCGCGGGTTTTTCTTGATTGAACGTTCAATATAAAAAGTCTATAATCTTCGTTATTCAATAGCTGAAACCGATGAAGCGATGCCAAAAGTTGGAATGAAAGCGATCCGTCAGGCGCAGCTGATCCACGCGACGCTGACGGTGATTGACCGGGTCGGCCTGGCCGATGCCAGCCTGGCGCTGATAGCGAAAGAGGCAGGCGTCTCTACGGGGATCGTCAGCCACTATTTCGGCGATAAAAACGGGCTGCTGGATGCCTGTATGCGCCAGATCCTGCTGGATCTTTATCAGGCGGTACAGCATCACCGCAGCAACGCGGCAGATGAGCCGCAGGCGCAGATCCGGGCGATAATCGACGGCAACTTCGATGTGTCGCAGATTGCCGGGCCGGTGTTGAAAACCTGGCTGGCGTTCTGGAGCAGTAGCCTGCACCAGCCGGATCTGCAGCGACTGCAGCGCATCAACGATCGCCGTCTCTATTCCAACCTGACGGCGCAGTTCACTCGCGCTCTGCCGAACGAGATGGCACGCTCGGCGGGAGCCAGCATGGCAGCGCTAATCGATGGCCTGTGGTTGCGCATGACGCTGGCGCCGCAGCCGATGGCGCAGGGGCTAATCGAAGCCCGTCAGCTTTGTTACCAGAATCTCGCGCTGTGGCTTTCACGCCCGGCAACTTAACCCCCAAAGGAGGAGACATGGCCGATATGCAACGCCGTGGACTTTACATCAATGGCCGCGAAGAAGCGGGTCATGGCGAAACATTCACCACCATCAATCCCGCCAATGGCGAAGTGTTGGCCGAAATCACCTCGGCGAGCCAGCAGGATATCGACCGGGCTGTCGCTACGGCCGAAGCTGGCCAGCGCATCTGGCGCAGCTATACGCCGGTTGAGCGCAGCCGCGTACTGTTGAAAGCCGTGGCTATTCTGCGCGAGCGCAACCAGCAGCTGGCCGCACTGGAAACCGCGGACACCGGTAAACCGCTGAGCGAAACCGAAGCGGTGGATATCGTTACCGGCGCGGACGTGCTGGAATATTACGCCGGTCTGGCGGTAGCGGTGGAAGGCGAATCTATTCCGCTGCGCGACAGCGCGCTGGTCTATACCCGCCGCGAGCCGCTGGGCGTTTGCGCCGGTATCGGCGCCTGGAACTACCCAATCCAGATCGCCATGTGGAAAAGCGCGCCCGCGCTGGCGACTGGCAATGCGATGATCTTTAAACCGAGCGAAGTCACGCCGCTGAGCGCGCTGGAGCTGGCGAAGATCTTTACCGAAGCGGGTCTGCCGGACGGCGTATTCAACGTGGTGCAGGGCGCGGGCCAGGTTGGCCAGGGTCTGAGCCAGCATCCGAAAATCGCCAAGGTTTCCTTTACTGGCGAAGTCGGCACCGGCAAACGCGTGATGGCGGATGCGGCGCTGGCAAACCTGAAGTCGGTCACAATGGAGCTGGGCGGCAAATCTCCGCTGATCGTGTTTGAAGATGCCGAGCTGGAACGTGCCGTGGACGGCGCGATGATGGCTAACTTCTACAGCACCGGTCAGGTCTGTACCAACGGCACGCGAGTGTTTGTTCATCGCTCGATGAAAGAAGCGTTTGAAAAGCGCCTGCTGGAAAAAATGGCCGGTATCAAATGCGGCGACCCGACCGATCCGCAAACCAACTTCGGCCCGCTGGTCAGCGAAGAGCACTGCCGGAAAGTGGTTTCCTATCTGGAGATCGGCAAGCAGGAAGGCGCTCGCGTGCTGGCTGGCGGTTCGCGTATTACCGAAGGCGAGATGGCAAAAGGCTGCTACGTTGAACCAACCGTCTTCACCGACTGCACCGACGAGATGCGCATCGTGCAGGAAGAGATCTTCGGGCCGGTGATGAGCGTGCTGGTGTTCGATGACGAGCAGGAAGTGATCGAACGTGCCAACAACACCGAATATGGCCTGGCGGCTGGCGTCTTCACCACCTCGCTGAACCGCGCGCACCGCGTAATTCATCAGCTTGAGGCGGGAATTTGCTGGGTAAACAGCTGGGGTGAATCGCCTGCGCCAATGCCGGTCGGCGGCTATAAGCAGTCCGGCGTTGGCCGCGAAAACGGTCTGGAAACCCTGCACCACTATACGCGCACCAAATCCGTGCTGATTGAAATGGGCGACTATCCGTCCGCGTTCTGAACGTCGTTTCGTTACAACATACTTTTGCTGCGGCGCAGGCCGCAGCTTTCCGGAGGTTTAATGCAGAAATTTGACTATATCATTATTGGCGCCGGCTCGGCCGGCAACGTGCTGGCGACGCGACTGACTGAGGATGCTGACGTATCGGTACTTTTACTGGAAGCAGGCGGCAAGGATCACCGCTGGGACTTCCGTACCCAAATGCCAGCCGCTTTGGCTTATCCGCTGCAGGGGAAACGCTATAACTGGGCTTTTGAGACCGATCCGGAGCCGATGATGAATAACCGCCGCATGGAGTGCGGGCGCGGCAAAGGCTTGGGCGGCTCGTCGCTGATTAACGGCATGTGCTACGTGCGCGGCAACGCGATGGACTACGATAACTGGGCCAGCAAGCCAGGCCTGGAAAACTGGTCTTATCTCAATTGCCTGCCTTACTTCCGCAAGGCGGAAAAGCGCGATATCGGTGAAAACGACTACCACGGCGGCGACGGCTATCTGAGCGTCACCACGCCGAAAAAAGGCAATAACCCGCTGTTCCGCGCCTTTATCGACGCGGCGGTGCAGGCTGGTCATCATGAAACCGACGATATGAACGGCTACCGTCAGGATGGCTTTGGCCCGATGGATCGCACCGTGACGCCGCAGGGCCGTCGCTCCAGCACCGCGCGCGGCTATCTGGACGTGGCGAAGCAGCGTCCGAACCTGACTATTATTACCCACGCGCAGACCGATCGTATTCTGTTCGAGGGGAAAACCGCCACCGGCGTTTGCTGGCTGCGCAACGGCAAAGAGGAGCAGGCGACGGCCGCGCGTGAAGTGCTGCTGTGCGCTGGCGCTATCGCCTCGCCGCAAATCCTGCAGCGTTCCGGCGTCGGCCCGGAAGAGTGGCTGCGCGAGCTGGATATCCCGGTTGTGCACGCGCTGCCGGGCGTTGGCCGCAATCTGCAGGATCACCTGGAAGTCTATATGCAGTTCCGCTGCAAAAAGCCGGTCAGCCTTTATCCGTCGCTGCAGTGGTGGAACCAGCCTGCGATCGGCGCGGAATGGCTCTTCAGCGGTACCGGTATCGGCGCCAGCAACCAGTTCGAAGCGGGCGGCTTTATCCGCAGCGATGATAAGCCGGACTGGCCGGATCTGCAGTATCACTTCCTGCCGGTCGCCATCAATTACAACGGCAGCAGCCCGGTGAAAGAGCACGGTTTCCAGGCGCACGTCGGCCCGATGCGCTCGATGAGCCGCGGTCGCGTCAAGCTAACGTCGAAACATCCGTACGCCGCGCCGTCGATCTTCTTTAACTACATGTCGGAACAACGCGACTGGGAAGAGTTCCGTAGCGCAGTGCGCCACACGCGTGAAATCATGCGCCAGCCCGCTCTGGCGGAGTACTGCGGTGAAGAGATCCAGCCAGGCGCGTCGGTACAGACCGACGAGCAGATCGACGCCTTTATTCGCGACCATGCGGAAACGGCCTACCATCCTTGCGGTAGCTGCGCGATGGGCAACGACGAAATGGCAGTAGTGGATGCGGAAGGGCGCGTGCATGGTATGCAGCGTCTGCGCGTAGTGGATGCGTCTATCATGCCGCAGATCACGACCGGCAACCTGAACGCCCCTACGGTGATGATTGCCGAGAAAATGGCGGATGTCATTCGCGGCCGTACGCCGCTGTCCGCTTCGAAAGCAGACTATTACAAGCTGCAGCGTGAAAAAGCGGAAGCGGAGCGGGTGCAGGAAGAAGGCCTGGCCTGATAGCCAATCCGGCTTGCTGAAAGCAGCCGGACATAGAAACAAAGTCGCCCGCGCTCTGCGGGCGATTTTCGTTTTATTTCTGCTCCTGCTGCTTGTCGGCTTCTTTTTCCTTCTCTTTCTTATTGGCCTTGTGATGGCCTACCGCGCAGCCGGCGGCCGCTCCGGCCACGCCGTGATGAACGACATGGCCCGCCACGCCGCCTACGGCCGCGCCTTTAAGGCAGCCTTTTGCTTCGGCCTGAGAACTCATTGCCAGCAGCAGTCCGGCGGTAAGAGCGATAATTGGCAGGTTTTTCATAGTCTTGCTTCCTTAATTTTAATAAGTATCAGATCATCCTTAGTCACTATAGCCTGGCTGCGCCAGTTAACTTTCCAGCCGTTATAAATTTAAAACTTGTTTACCTGCCGTTACGCTTTAAATGCGCTAACGTCTGGCGGAATTCGTTAAGCAAACTTGCGCTACAGCGCAGGCATAAGCGGCCTGGCGTGGTGAATTCCGTCATATCCTGTACGGCCATTTGGTTTCAGAGCCTCAAAGCGCATTGAGAAAGCCCGAATGATCATGAAATTCCTTCATGTTCGTTGAAAACATATCACTTTTCTTCAACCAGCGACTAAGGCATAAAGTAGACATTGCTTATAACCATCGCTGATATGAGGGCCTTAAATGAAACAGCAAAATTACAAAACCCTCATAGGTCGGAAATAAAATCGGGACAGAAAGATGAATAACGAGTTTGCCTTTACCGTAAAAAGCCTGCGTTTTGACGAAAATTATAATCCTTCCGAGAATACGCGTATCACCACCAACTTCGCTAACCTGGCCAGAGGCCACAAGCGCCAGGAAAACCTGCATAACGCGCTGGTGATGATCGACAACCGTTTTAATTCTCTGGCGCACTGGGACAACCCAAAAAGCGATCGCTACGCCGTGGAGCTGGATATTATTTCCGTTGGGATGAATGTGGATGCGGCTGGCGAAGGCAAAACCTTTCCGGTGATTGAAATATTGAAAACCAATATTGTTGATAAAAAAACCAATCAGCGCATTGAAGGTATTGTCGGCAATAACTTCTCATCTTACGTACGCGATTATGATTTCAGCGTAGTGCTGTTAGACCATAACAAAGAGAAAAAAAGCTTCAGTACGCCAGCTAACTTTGGCGATCTGCACGGCAACATCTTCAAGGCTTTTATTAACTCAGAAACTTATAAAGAGAACTTTAGCAAGCCGCCGGTCATCTGCTTAAGCGTTTCCAGCAAAAATACTTACCATCGTACCGGCAATCAGCATCCCGTACTGGGCATTGAATACGAGCAGCATGAGTCTTCGCTGACCGATGACTACTTTGCAAAAATGGGGCTGAAGGCTCGCTACTTTATGCCGCCAAACAGCGTCGCGCCTTTGGCCTTCTATTTTGTTGGTGATTTGGTTAACGACTACAGCAACCTGGAGCTGATTGCCACCATCAGTACCATGGAGACTTTCCAGAAGATTTATCGCCCGGAGATCTATAACGCCAACTCTCCGGCAGGAAGTTGCTATCAGCCCAGCCTGAACTATCAGGACTACTCTTTAACGCAAATTGTTTACGATCGCGAAGAGCGCAGCCGACTGGCTATTGAGCAAGGTAAATTTACGGAAGAGCACTTCATCAAGCCTTACCAAACGGTGCTTGAGCAATGGTCTGCTGGTTTCGCGCTTTGATTCATTAAAATTATAAGGTCACCTGTGATGAAAAAATTATTACCGACTTCTACCGCCGGCAGCCTGCCGAAACCTTCATGGCTTGCGCAGCCGGAAACGCTCTGGTCGCCCTGGAAACCAGAGGGTCAGGATCTCGTCGACGGTAAACTGGACGCGCTGCGTTTGTGCCTGGACGACCAGCTAAAAGCGGGCATTGATATCGTCAGCGACGGCGAACAGACGCGCCAGCATTTTGTTACCACCTTTATCGAGCATCTCGACGGCGTTGATTTTGCGAAGCGCGAAATCATGAAAATTCGTAACCGCTATGAGGCGAGCGTGCCGTCGGTGGTAGGCGAAGTTGCCCGCCGCAAACCGGTGTTTGTTGATGATGCCAAATTCCTGCGTCAGCAAACCAGCCAGCCGATCAAATGGGCGCTGCCTGGCCCGATGACCATGATCGATACGCTGTATGACGGCCACTATAAAAGCCGTGAGAAACTGGCCTGGGAATTCGCCAAAATCCTGAATCAGGAAGCGAAAGAGCTAGAAGCGGCGGGCGTGGATATTATCCAGTTCGACGAGCCAGCTTTTAACGTCTTTTTTGATGAGGTCAATGACTGGGGCATCGCCGCGCTGGAAAGGGCGGCGGAAGGGCTGAAATGCGAAACCGCCGTGCATATCTGCTATGGCTACGGCATCAAAGCCAATACGGACTGGAAAAAAACGCTGGGTACCGAATGGCGTCAGTATGAAGAGGTTTTCCCGAAGCTGCAGAAATCCAGCATCGACATCGTTTCGCTGGAGTGCCAGAACTCTCACGTGCCAATGGAATTGATTGAACTGATCCGTGGCAAAAAAGTGATGGTCGGCGCTATCGATGTGGCGACCAACACTATCGAGACGCCGGAAGAAGTGGCCGAAACGCTGCGCAAAGCGCTGCAGTTTGTGGATGCGGATAAACTCTATCCCTGCACCAACTGCGGGATGACGCCGCTTTCTCGTCGCGTGGCCAACGGCAAGCTGAATGCGCTGAGCGCAGGCGCCGAAATCGTGCGCAGAGAGCTGCTGGCAAAATAAAGCCTGACTACTCAGTCCGGGTTAAGGATGCGGTTAATCACCGGGCTGAGTAAAAAGCGGATACCATAGCGCGACCTGACGCCTGGCGTTTAAATTCACCATGGCCGTAGTGGCGGTGCTTTATCCGGCGCAAAACGGGTGAGCAGCTGCGTTAACACGCAAATCGCCGCATCAACGAAGAAAGTTGATGCCGCCCCTCAAATATCGCGGAGCAAACCCGCTCCGCTCAGCAAGCTAAAAAGCCAAACGCCGTGCCGCCCAGATCGACTGGCGCCGGACGGGCGATCATGGCATCAAGAAGCCCCTGTGTCATGCCCCTGTGAACGCCCCATACCGCGACGCCTGCAATAAGTTCCTGCCAGTTGCTGCTTAAGCAGGTGGGGGCATTTTCCTTTATAAAGCTTTCCGGGGTGAGCCTGTCGGAAAAGATCAGAATCAGCGCATAATTTTTTTGCCACGCTTCCTTGCATTCTGCTGAAAGTGAACTACATTCAATCGGCGCCAGTGTTATTCAGGCGTAAGTTGGCCGATAAAATAATCAAAAATTCTATAATTTATTGATTCGAACGGCGTTAATAATGGGCTGCGCTGAGCCGCTTACTTTATGCCGTAACGTCGCTGAACGGGGACGTTACAGCCCGGGCGCTGCATCGGCCAACTCAAAATAAAAAATTTTATTTTATCCCTGGGTTCAGGGGTTACTTAATTTAGCCTTTGAAAATTTAAGGCTATACACAGCATTTCAAGGAAGTCACAGTGTTAAATTCCTCTTATTACTATGTTTGTGCTCATCCCGACTCAGAGATAACCTTGCATGGCAAAAATTGCCGCAGGCTGCAGCAGGAAGGACAGGCCTTTTTGGGTTCGTTTTATTATTATCATCAGGCGATGACCGTGGCTAAAGGCCGTTACGCCGCTATTAAACCGTGCCAGCTCTGCTCTGGCGCACAGCAAAGCGGCTTCCGGCAGGAGGCCAGCGCTAAAGCTGTGAAGCCAAAAGCCGCCAGCGCCAGGCCGCGAGCCTGTGCGGCGCTGCCCGCTAAAGCCAGCGCCGGAACGGCAAAAAAGCGTCAGAAAAGCGGGGAATGCCTTACGCCAGCGCCGGTGCCGAAAGCAAAAGGCTATGTCAATCGCGTGCCCAGAAAGCATTTACCCGAGAACCTCTGATCCGTCCCGAATCGTTCTCTTTGTTTCTGTAACAGCAGTCTCACCTGTTTTATACGGTTTATTTGCTGTAAAAGCTCAGACTGACGCGCGATTAAACTAACGCCGGGGAAAAATAACGATAGGGCATTATCCAATTAATCCGATATCTGCTTTCCTTTATTGCTGTAATACGCCTTTAAAGGAATGATGGCATGCTGCTTATAACGGCTGGCAGGGATTGTCCCTGCCTGTCAGGCATGTTATCGGAGCGAGTATGGAATTACGTGTTGAGGTAAAAAGCAGCAGGCCGCACGTGGCGATTTTTAATTGCGCCGAACATGGTCATGTCAATCCCACGCTGGGCCTGGTCAAAGAGCTGGTGGCGCGGGGATACCGGGTCAGCTATACCACATCGGCCGAATTTGCGCCTTTACTGACTGCCTGCGGCGCAACGCCGATACTCTATCAGCCTACGTTTAGCAAAGAGAAACCTCGCCCGGAAGATATGGGTCACGTAGTGGTCGAGCTGGCGACAGAGGCGACGCTAACCTATGACACGCTGTTTAACGCCTTTGTTAACGATCGCCCGGATATTATCGCTTACGGGCCGTTAAGCTGGCTGGGGAAAATATTCGCCAGCCTGTGGCAAATCCCTTCCATCGCGCTTAATCCTACTCATGTAAGCTATCAGGGACAGTCTGAAGAGTGGCTGGGAATAACGGGAAACGCGTGGCCCTGTTTGCCGATCCTCAATTCCCTGTTGCATAAAAAAGGGGTAATGCTCGATCTTCCTGCTCTGTTGTCCCGTCATGATAACGTCGTTGCCTTTATTCCACGCGGCTTTCAGGAGAAGGCGGAGACGGTCGATCCCAGCGTGATCTTCGTCGGGCCTGAAATTGTCGAGCGGCCCACGGAGAACAAATGGGTGGCGACACGACAGCCGCGTCCTGTGGTAGTGGCGTCTTTAGGCTCTGTTTATACTAACCAGCGCGATTTTTTCAACGCCTGTATCGCGGCGTTCGCTGACACTGAATTTCATCTGATTTTGTCCATTGGCCACTACGTAACGCCTGAGGAACTGCTGCCGATAACGGCCAATATCGAAGTTCACGCGCAGATCCCTCAGCTTGAAGTGCTGCAAACTGCCAGCCTGTTTATCACGCACGCTGGCATGAATAGCCTGATGGAAGCCGCGCATTTTGGCGTTCCGGTTATTGCCGTTCCTCAGCAGGCGGAACAGCGGCTTAATGCCAGACGTCTTCAGCAACTGGGGCTGGGCCTTTATTTACCCCGGGAAACGGTCGATGCGGAAGGGTTGCTCGCCGCCGCACGCGCGCTTCATGGCAGCGAAATTTGCCGGGCGCAGATTGCAAAATTTCAGCAGCAGCTGAAAGCGGCTGGCGGTGCCGACGCGGCAGCCGATCTGTTCGATCGCGTTTTGAGCGGCACCCGGCTTCGCGACCAGGCAGTATAACAGGGTCAAATAAAAAACTAGCGGCAGGCTAACCGCGCTGCGCGCTATAAAATGGCTCCCACTAGCTGGCCAGCAACAGGATTTAAAAAAGCTTGCTGAACAGCTGCGGCGGATTGCCAGCCAGCTTGAGTAGGCTGCGCAGCCGGGCGTTCTGCAAGGCAGAGATAAACGAACGGGAAAGCACTGATGATTTCAAAAGAGAATGCTGACCATTACTTCTGGGGCGATAAGTGTGACGGCTGGTACCTGGTAAATCGCAAAGATATGCTGGTGATACACGAGAAAATGCCGCCTGCACTGCTGAAACCCGTCACTTTCACTCCGCTGCCCGGCAGTTTTTCTTTGTGCTGGAGGGCGTGCTTACTATGGAGCTGGAAGGTGAAGTCCATACCCTCAGCAGCCAGCAGGGGCTGGAAATTCCTCCCGAAGCAAAACACCAGGCCAGCAACGATACTGCGTCGCCCGTAGAGTTTATTGTCATTTCACATCCAACGACTCGCGGAGATCGTACCGATCTTTAAGGTATTGCCAGCGCTGGCTATAAAACAAAGGCTGGACGGCGCGATGAGGAAAAGCTGACGCAGCAGGCAACTTCCTTTATCTTATTGGGCAAACTGGCCTGCGCCAGTAAGGCTAAACTTTTTAAGGTAACGGCAATAATGGCTTTGATCCCAAAAAACTATGCGCGGCTGGAAAGCGGCTACCGTGAAAAAGCACTGAAAATCTATCCCTGGGTATGCGGACGCTGCGCGCGCGAGTTTGTTTACTCAAACTTGCGTGAGTTAACCGTGCATCATATCGATCACGATCACACTAATAACCCGGAAGATGGCAGCAACTGGGAGCTATTGTGCCTCTACTGCCACGATCACGAACATTCCAAATACACCGAGGCCGACCAGTACGGCACCAGCGTGGTGGCGGGTGAGGATGCACAGAAAGATGTCGCTGCGGCTACCTATAATCCTTTTGCTGATTTGCAGGCGATGCTGAACAAGAAGAAGTAGGCTGCGGAAAATTTTGCAGCAGGGCGGGCTGACTGGTGAAATGGAAAGCCCGCTGTGAGCAACAAACAGACTTGGGCCCGTCTGCAAGCGGCACTTCTTCCTCTTCCCGTCACGCTACAAAGCTGCCTTTCTGACCCGTTGGCTTCTTAAAAGCCTCAGTGGCAATAGCTTCCATTGCATGTGTCCTAAAAAAAATCAATAAACGTATTCTAAATGAAACTTTCAAAATGCCGATAGTAGGTATATTCCTCTACCTCATGGGTTAATTGTTATGAAAGTTTCCGTCCGCCTTGCTATCGGCTTCAGCCTGATGGTGCTGTTACTCTCTATCTGTACCGGTGTTGCGATTAACGCGTTAGGGCATGCCCGGGAAGGGATGAACGAAGTCGTTAACATCAAGATGAAGAAGTATAAGCTTGCGCTTGATATGCGCGGTAACGTTCGCGACCTGGCCATTGCGGTACGTAACCTTGCGTTGCTGACCGATCCTAAAGAGATGCAGCCGGAATGGGAGCGCGTGCAGAAGCAGAAGGCGCAGTTTGCTAACAGTCGCGATGAGCTGTTACAGCTTATGCAGGTGAATTCTACCCCGGCCGGACGTGAAGCCATGAAGCTGATCCTTGAGCGCGAGAAAGAGGCGATGCCTAAGTTTGATAAGGCTGCTCAGCTTGGTATGCAGAATATTCAGAATGAAGCCGTTCCTTATCTGATGAACGTGACGCGCCCGGCGCAGCGCGCGTTGCTGGATGCGCTGGGTACCATGACGGATATTCAGATGCGTAATGCCAGCAGTGCTATGGCGGAGAGCAGCGATGAAAGCCAGAGAGCGTCAGTAACGCTCTTTATCCTTCTGGCTGTTTCCATCCTGCTGGCCGCAGCTACCGGTTATCTGACGGTGCGGGTGCTGATGCGTCAGCTGGGCGGCGAGCCTGCTGAGGCGCAGGCGCTGGCGGCCGCCATCGCGGGCGGCGATCTCACCTCTCGGGTTACGCTTCGCCAGGGCGACAGTTCCAGCATGCTGGCGTCGCTTGTGCGGATGCAGAAAGGGCTGGGTGAGATGGTTTCACAGATTAAAGATGCGTCGGCTTCGGTGGCGCTGGCATCTGATGAAATTGCCCGCGGAAACACCGAACTTTCCGCACGAACCGAGCAGCAGGCGGCGGCTCTGCAGGAAACCGCAGCCAGTATGGAACAGCTGACGGCCACGGTACGCAGCAACACGGCGGGCGCGACGCATACGGCGGGTGCGGCGCGAGAAACCGTTCGTCTGGTTAAGAGCGGTGAAGAGAACGTCCGGACGATGACCAAAACCATGGCTGACATCTCCGCCAGCGCGGCCAGGGTCGGGGAAATTACCGCCACCATCGAAGGCATTGCTTTCCAGACCAACATCCTGGCCCTCAACGCGGCTGTTGAGGCCGCACGCGCCGGCGAGCATGGTCGTGGCTTTGCCGTAGTCGCCAGCGAAGTACGCACGCTGGCACAGCGCAGCGCGACGGCTGCCCGGGATATCAAAAGCCTGATCGAAAACGCTTCAGCGCTGGTCAAAAACGGCGTAACGGTAGCCGATGGAACGGCGGAAAATATTATGAGCGTTAACGCCCGTGTCAGCGAGCTGGCGGGCGCTATGGACGAAATCGCGCTGGCTTCAAATGAGCAGATGCAGGGTATTTCTCAGGTGACCGTAGCCGTCGGCCAGATGGATGGCGTGACGCAGAGCAACGCCGCGCTGGTGGAAGAATCCTCCACGGCCTCGCAATCACTGGCTGAGCAGGTACATGCGCTGCGTGGCATGGTAGAAACCTTTAAGGTTTGATGGTCGCCCCGTCAGGATGACGGGGAAAACCTGCCGTCTGCTATATTTTGACTTAACCCTTACGATCCGGAGTGACGGCTTCTTGAATTCATCATCAGATAACTTCTCGTCACCGCTGATGCGGACATCACTGGGTCGGAGCCTGGCGGCATTTTTGTTTGTCATCGCACTGGCGGTTGTCGGTATTAACGCCTGGTCACTCTGGAATGACTGGCATCTCAAGCTTAGCGAGCGGGAGAGAGAAGCGCGGAATCTTTCCGTATCCCTTGCTAAACAGGCGGAGGATGCCTTTCTGCAGGTGGATATCATTCTTACCGATGAGGTCAGGCAGCTTAAGCAGAACGGGCCGACGTATGCCTCAACGACAGCCTTCAAAACGCAAATTCTTGAGCAGCAGGGAAAGCTTCCTCAACTGCATGGCCTGTTTATCTATGACAAACAGGGTAACTGGGTCGCCACCTCAGGCAACTACGTGCCGGCAAAGGCCAGCAACGCTGACCGGGACTATTTTATCTGGCACCGCACGCATGATGATATGAACGTCCATATCGGTCGCGTGATACGAAGCCGCTCGACGGGCGACCTGGTCATACCTGTATCAATGCGGCTCAACGATGCCTTCGGCAACTTTGCCGGCGTCGCGCTGGCGACGGTTAAGGTGGACTATTTCCGGCAGTTTTACAGCTATTACAGTCTGGGCGAGCGGGATATGCTGGCACTTATTCTTGCCGACACCTCCGTACTCTACATTCGTCCTTTGCCGGACTCCTATATTAACCGCAGCCTCTCTTCCAGCCCGCTGTTCAAAAGCGTGCTCAAAGTCTCTGACAGCGGCAGCGCGACGTGGCGCTCGGCACTTGACGGCGTGGATCGGGTTTTCGGTTACGCCCGGCTGGAGCGGTATCCGCTGATTGTGACAGCAGGCTATGACCGGGACGCAGCCCGTGCCGAATGGGTGTCTGAAAACCTGGTGGATCTGGCACTCAATGTCGTGCTGCTGTTTATCATCACCGGGATGGGCTGCTTTATGTTGAGGCAGGTCAAGGTCAACGTAAGAAACCAGCTGGAGCTGACGCTGGTCAGGGATGAGCTTACCAGCATCAACCATACGCTGCAGTCACTGGCTCTGGTGGATGGTCTGACCGGACTCGCCAACCGCAGACAGTTTGACGTGCTGCTGGAAAAAAACCTGGAGCGCTCAGCTAAGTCTGGTGAACCGCTGTCGCTGATTATGGTCGATATCGACTACTTTAAGCGCTACAACGATACCTATGGCCATGTGGCAGGCGATCAGTGCCTGAAAAATGTAGGGGCTGTTCTGAAGAATGTTATCCATCGCAGCGACGATATCGTGGCTCGTTACGGTGGAGAAGAGTTCGCTATCATCCTGCCAAACACCGGCCCGACCGACGCATTAAAAGTGGCGCAACGAGCGGTGCAGGCCGTGTTGAATGCCGGGCTGGCACATAAGGCAACGTCTGTAGCAGGTGAGGTAGTGACCATCAGCGCAGGCTGCGGCACGCTCGTCGCCAAAGGCGATGCCAGTGAGGCGGAAGAGCTTAAAGAGCTGGCGGATAACGCACTTTATCACGCCAAGCGAAACGGAAGGAACCGTGCTGTTAGCGGCGGCAGTCAGCCTGAATAACGCTGACCCGATAGATAAGAAGCGAACACCTCCTTTTGACGCTTTTATCTTCACCTGACACGTCATCGCAGTAACCAGGATCAATCTTTCTTTTCATGTGGCCCTGGTTACTGGATTGCCCGGTCAATCATGTTCCTTCCTTACCGTGTAAACCTAAATGGGCAATAGCCGATTGCAGGTGTTCCAGAAATGCCTTCACTTTGACCTGTAGGTATTTGCTGCCGGAATAGAGCGCGTATAGCACCAGATCTTCTGGTTCGCGGTTACAGTTAATTTTCACAAGGGAGCCGCTGTTCAATTCTGATTCACAGGCATGCAGAGGCAAAATGGCGAAACCCAGTCCTTTAAGTGCAGCGGCTCTGGCCATCTGTCCACTGTTCACTTTATAGCTGGACTGTACCTGAACGGTTTGATTTTGTTTAAACCTCCACGGCATTCCCTGCAATACCGACATGCTGGTAATGCAGGGGGTTTTGGTTAGTTCATCAACCGATTGTGGTGGTGGGTGACGTTCCAGAAGTGCTGGTGCGGCTACTATACAGCTCGGCCAGCGGAGAATTTCCCTGGCGACCCAGCAAGAATCCTCCAGTGGCCCACGCCCAAAGCGTAATACCAGATCGAATCCATCCAGTAGTCCCTCTGTTGGGTCCAGCTGTGTGTCACAACTTAGCTGTATTTGTGGATGCCGAATGCAGAAGTCAGCCAGAATGTCTGCCATGAAGGGAAGGTCTGGAGTAATGATCTTCAGATGGCCTGATAATGAATCACCAAACAGTGAGACTTTTTCCAGGGCATGATCCAAAGCATGCGTGAGCGGCGTAATGGATTGATACAGCAGTTTACCGGCTGCAGTTGGAATTATCTTACGCGTCGTACGCTCCAGCAGCCGCACATGAAGTTGTTGTTCAAGTAAAGCGACATGCCGACTGACATTGGAGGATGGCAACTGCAGCTGCTCTGCCGCGAGCTTAAAGCTCAACTTTTCATAGACAGCCTGAAAACAGATCAGCCACTGCATTTCGAGTTTTTCGAGCATGAATTATCCCAAAAAATGAGATTAACAAAACTATAACTCCATATTTATCACTAATCGGGCGGCCATTACAATTTCCATTAAATTTCGTAACAGGAAGGAAGTGATGACCAGAACTAAAACAATTGCCATTGTAGGTGCCGGGGTCGCTGGAATGGCACTGGCCATACTCGCAGCCAGACAGGGCCATCAGGTCAGCCTGTTTGAGCGTGGCAGCAACGTATTTTCTATGGGAGCGGGTGTAACATTATGGCCCAATGCCATGTTCGTCATGCAGAAGATGGGGCTGGATAAAAAGGTCATGCAAGCAGGTGGTGCACCATGCATGATGCGCCAGTTTGATCAGCATGGTCTTCTTCAGACTGAGTTCAATATTTTAACGGTAAATTCACTTTGCGGTTTTCCCAGTGTGACAGTTTTACGGCGTGAGCTGATGAGCTTACTGGCCGGTGCGTTAAAGAGACTGGGTAGGGAGATCTCGTTCAATTGTGAAATCACTGCAACGAACGTGAAGAAGTTGAGCCAGGAGTTTGATCTGGTAGTCGGAGCTGACGGGCGTATGAATTCAGTCGTCCGCCACGCATTATATAAAGAGAAAGTCACTCCCCATTATCATGGTTTTGTGAACGTAATAGGTGTAGGGAGACAGCGAAAGGGCATCCTGAATAACGCTATTGATGACTTTCGCGGCCAGGGTGAGCGTTTTGGAATCGTTCCAGTGAATAATGGGTGGTGCTATTGGGCAGGAGCGTGGAACGCTCCTGCTGACAATGAACATCATCAGGCGCATTGGTACGAAGAGTTGCACCGGCGTTTTCGGGACTGGCCTGACCCTGTGCAGGATATGCTGCTGTCATGTGATAGTACGTCAGTAAATGGCATTTTTGTTCATGACATTGATCCTCTTCCTTTTTGGCATCACGATAATGTCTTAATGATCGGAGATGCGGCTCATGCTTCCTTGCCGACATCTGGACAAGGAGCCTGTCAGGCGCTGGAAGATGCATGGCACCTTACTCGCTTACTGAAGGAGAACGATAATCTTGAGATTGTTCTGCAAGAATTTTACCAACAGAGGCATATCAAGACCTCAGCAGCACAGATGGTTGGAAGACAATTCGCTAAGAAAATTTTTTCTGAACGGGCTGAGCCACTGCTGCCTGCATCCACTATTTCCGCTGCAGAACTCAGTCGGTTTTGGATGCAAGGTTTAACGTAGTTAGCCTTTTAAACCAAATCATCTTGATTCGGTGTGCCTGTATGTCAGATGAATAGTAATCGGTGCGATGTTCTTTGATAAGTACAGCCTTGTTTACCGGTAATGATGTAGTGCAGATCTGGCCATGTCCGCTTCTTGCACGGAGCGGACTGACACGTAGGCCTGTGTACGCTATAAGCGAAAAGCGGACTTTTACGTGCAGTTCATTTTTCCTGTGCCTGCTATTCCGGAGGAAGAGGCGGCAGATTCCTTGTTGTCGACTCCTGAGTTAAAGCATCGTTTTCTACCGCGCCCAGCAGGGCATCGAGAAGGCCGGGAAAGCGGGTATCCAGGTCTTCCCGACGCAGCGACAGTAAATTTTCGCGCCCAAAGGGACGCTGGCGGATGATGCCGCTGTCCCGCAATACACGCCAGTGATGGGTCAGCGTTGATTTAGGGATACCGCTCAGCACGGCGCTGCAGGCGTGCTCACCTCCGCTAGCCAGGACACGTACCACAGTCAGACGTAGCGGATTTCCCAACGCGGTCAGCACGTTTTCAAGACGTATTTCTTCTGTGTCAGGATGATTAGCAATCATCTGGTTTCTCATCAGGTTATCCATGTAGCGACATTTTAACTGAATTTTTATCAGTTGACTAATGTACGAGTACATACATACATTAATTGTACGTATGTACTCGTACATTGGTTTTTCCTTGCATGGAGATTGCTTAATGACTATTGCCTCATCGGTTTCAGACAGCCCTCGTTTACAGCACTGGAGCCTTGCGCTGCTTGCGTTCGCCCAGCTTATCTACTCTTTGGATATCAATATTGTGTTTGTGGCTTTGCCAGAAATTGGCGCAGGGCTGGGATTTTCAGAGCATGCGCTTCAGTGGGTGGTCAGTGCTTACACAGTATGCTGCGGAGGATGTTTACTGCTCGGTGGCCGGGCTGCGGATCTTCTGGGACAGCGCCGCGTATTTATTGGTGCTTTATGGTTGTATGCGCTCTCTTCGCTTGCCGGAGGATTAGCGTGGAGTCCGGCTGTCATCATAATTGCGCGGGCCGTACAGGGCATAGGCGCTGCAATGCTGTTTCCATCCACGCTTTCGCTGATAAACAGAATTTTTCAGGAAGGCCCTTCACGCAACAGAGCACTGGCTATTTGGGGCGGCGCCGGAGCAAGCGGCCTGACGCTGGGATCGCTGGCTGGAGGTATACTTACCAGTTTTTATGGCTGGCCAGCAGTATTTTTCGTCAACGTGGTACTGGCAGCAATCGCGGTTGCTGCTGCTTATTACGTCTTACCGAAAGACAGTTTCCGCAACGAAAGTCGTAATTTCGATTTTCCGGGTGCTTTGACAGTAACCATGGGGGCAACTCTGCTGGTTTATGCCCTGGTTCAGGGACCGGAAGACGGCTGGTTTTCAGCACACATTCTTTTATCACTGATTCTGGCAGCTATAGCTCTGTTGCTGTTTGCCGCCATTGAGTCGCGCAGCCACGATCCACTGATGCCGGTTCGTTTATTCAAAAACCGCAGTCTGGTCACAGGTATGGTGATTACATTTATTTATATGGGAACCTTTGGTGCTCTGCCTTACTTTCTGACGATTCTGTTTCAAAACGTTATGGGATACAGCGCCCTGCAAACTGGTCTGG
The DNA here is from genome assembly GCF_037026505.1 of Erwinia sp. CGal63. Taxonomy (NCBI): domain Bacteria; kingdom Pseudomonadati; phylum Pseudomonadota; class Gammaproteobacteria; order Enterobacterales; family Erwiniaceae; genus Erwinia; species Erwinia sp. CGal63. Next base: position 1,265,454 of record NZ_JAKUMN010000001.1, on the reverse strand, counting down.
CATTTATTATCCCTTCGCTGGCCATTTTTGCCGGAACGCAGCTCGGAGCCCGACTGACAAACTGGCTGCCGGTGCGCACAATATTACCGATCGGTTTTTTAACCGGGATTGCGGGAACGCTGGCGCTGGTGCCGGCAGCCTTTTCAGGCGCGTATTATGTGGAAATACTGCCTGGTCTGATCGTTTCAGGTGCAGGGCAGGGAATTGTGTGGACGGCAATGTGGATAGCTTCCGGTTCTGGCATCGGTCATACCGAACAGGGAATCGCTTCAGGTATGGCTTCTACAACGCTGAACGTGGGTAACGCTATTGGTATCGCTTTGCTGATAGCTTTCTCCGGAAGCGGGGTTGAAAATCTGCAGCGGGAAACGTCCGTGAGCAGTTTTGAAAATGCCCTACAACTCGCTTTTTATCTCGCTGCGGCCGGACAGATAGTGGGACTGGTTGTTTCCCGTCTGGTGCCCTTTAAAGCTGCGACTGTTGTATCAGCAAAAACAACGTAACCGTGACCACGAGGTTTCCCGTCAACCTAAAGCCCGGTCAACCGGGCTAATTTTTATGTAAATAAGCACCTCTTTTAACCCGCAAAGGCCCCGATTTTAATCTCATCCCCCCAGACCGCTTCCCGCACCTTTATCGCACGCGGCAGCAGCCCCAGCGCGTAAAAGCGATCGGCGATAGCCTGCTGCTGGCGGATAATCGCTAAATCCATTCTCCGGGTCTGATGGCTGCGCCTTTTCAGAGCAAGCGTTAGTGAAACAGGCGTAAGGCCAAGCTCGGCAGCTAGCAGCGTCGCCGCTTCTTCGCGATGCGCGTCGATATAGCGACCGGTCTGTTCCAGCGAAGTCAGCAAAATCTGCAACAGATCGCCGTTGCGATCGGCGAAATCACGATGGGCCAGATAGAACTGATGGTTGTTAACGCGGCCCGCGCCGTTCGCCACCAGGCGCAGTCCGTGCTGTTCCGCCTCGCTAAGCAGCGGATCCCACATCATCCAGGCATCAACAGCCTGGCGATCGCTCGGCGTTAACGGATATTTTGGCGGTGCATAGACAATGCGCACATCGTCCAGCGTTAAACCCGCCTCGTCCAGCAGCTGCAACAGCAGATAATGTACGTTGGAGCCTTTATTTACCGCGATACGCCTGCCGCGCAAATCCGCCAGGCTGTGGATATCGCTCTCCTGCGTGACCACCAGCGCCACGCTTTGCGGCGCGGCGGGTTCAAATGCGACGTAGCGCAGCGGCGAATGGGTCGCCTGGGCAAACAGCGGCGGCACTTCGCCAGTGGTGCCAAAATCGATTTCGTGATTACCCAGCGCGTGCAGCAGCTGCGGCCCGGCGGGGAACTCGCTCCACACTACGCTGACGCCCAGCCGGGCAAACTGCGTTTCCAGCGTCTGTCGCGCTTTCAACACGCCCAGATTGCCGAACTTTTGATAACCGATCTTCAGTTCACGTTCCCGAAACGGTATTACCGAGCGTTCAGGCTGCGCTTTTTTTGCCTCGCGGCGCGGCTTAATCAGGCCCAGATGGCTAAGGTGCGTGCGCAACGTATTGCGGCTGACGCCGAGCAGCGCCGCCGCCTGCAGCTGATTGTTCTGGCTCAGCTCAAAGGCGTTGCGCACCAGGGACTCCATCACGCGCTGATAAACCGGGCCGTCGGCCTGAGTTAACTGCTGGCGCAGAAAACTGTCCAGCGAGTTTTCCTGCGGCGCCAGCGGATCGACGACTGAACGGATGCGCAGCTGCTGCGGCATAATCAGCGGCTCTTTGCTCAGCAGCACCGCATTGTGCAGCGTGTTTTCCAGCTCGCGGATATTGCCCGGCCAGCTGTAATCCACCAGCGCCTGCATTGCCTCTTTACTCAGGCGCAGCTGCGGGCGACCCAAACGACGGGCGTACAGCGCCAGAAAATGCTCTGCCAGCAGCGGAATATCCTGGCTGCGCTGACGCAGCGGCGGCAGCGTCACTTCGGCGACGTTCAGGCGGTAGTAGAGATCTTCGCGGAAACGCTTCTCACGCATCGCGCTGGCAAGATTAACGTGCGTCGCGGCGATAACCCGCACATCGACGCTGACGGGACGGCGGGAGCCGACGCGGGTAATCTCGCGCTCCTGCAGCACCCGCAGCAGCTTAACCTGAAGCGGCAGGCTCAGCTCGCCAATCTCATCCAGCAGCAGCGTGCCGCCCTCGGCCGCCTCGAACCAGCCCTGATGCCGCTCGTTCGCGCCGGTAAAGGCGCCTTTCTCATGGCCGAACAGCTCCGACTCCGCCAGGCTCTCTGTCAGCGCGCCGCAGTTAACCGCCAGAAAAGGACGATCGCGACGCGGGCTGTGCTGGTGGAGATAGCGCGCCACCACCTCTTTACCTGTGCCGGTTTCGCCGACGATCAGCACCGTGGCGTCGCCTGGCGCAAGGCGATCCAACACGTTTTTAAACGCCACCGAGGCGGGATCGATCAAATCAGCAACCGGATTAGGCATGGCGAGCTCCTTATTAGCGACAAGCCGACACCATACCTTCAGCGGCGGAAGCTGGCGACAGGGCAAAAAGCGGGTTTGCTGCAAATGCAGCAGCAGGGAAACAGCCGTTGTTGCATTTGCAGCAGAAAAGCCGCCGCGATGAAAAGATTAAGTTACTGAATATAAAGTAAATAAAAATAAAGGCGTGCTGGCACGCTTCCTGCAACGGCAGATATAACCAAAGCGAATCAATCTATTGAATTAATTCATATATCGTTATAAGGATAAAAGATAATGAGCGCATCGCAGGATAATCTAAAGCTGTTCTGGTTTTTACCTACCCACGGCGACGGGCGTTATCTGGGAACGGCGGAGGGCGGTCGCGCGGTCGATCTGCCTTATTTACAACAGGTGGCGCTGGCCGCAGATAATCTTGGCTACTACGGCGTGCTGATCCCGACGGGCAAAAGCTGCGAGGATTCCTGGCTGGTGGCTTCGGCGCTGGCGCCCATTACCAAACGGCTGCGCTATCTGGTGGCGGTGCGTCCCGGCTTACAGCCGCCGACGCTGGCCGCGCGCATGGCCGCCACGCTGGACAGACTTTCCGAAGGACGGTTGCTGATCAACGTGGTAACGGGCGGCGATCCGGTTGAGAACAAAGGCGACGGCATTTTTCTCAGCCATGCGCAGCGCTATCAGGTCACGCGCGAGTTTTTAGAAGTTTATTCCCGCCTGCTGAAAGGCGAAAAAGTCGATTTCAACGGCGAGCATATTCACGTCGAGGGCGCGGAAGTGCTGTTTCCGCCAGTACAGGAAAACGGCCCGCCGCTCTACTTCGGCGGCTCTTCGCCAGAGGCGATCGATGTGGCGGCCAGCCAGATCGATAGCTATCTCACCTGGGGCGAACCCGTGGAGCAGGTAGCGGAAAAATTAGCCGTGGTGCGCCAACGTGCGGAAGAGCAGGGCCGCAAGCTGAGCTACGGCATTCGCCTGCACGTAATCGTACGCGAAACGGAAGAGGAAGCCTGGGCGGCGGCCGACCGGCTGATTGCCCATCTGGATGACGAAACCATCGCCAGCGCGCAGAAAATCTTTGCGCGCATGGATTCCGCAGGCCAGGCTCGTATGAGCGCGCTGCACGGCGGTTCTCGCGAAGGATTGCGCATTGCGCCAAACTTATGGGCAGGCGTTGGGCTGGTACGCGGCGGAGCCGGCACGGCGCTGGTGGGCAGTCCGCAGCAGGTGGCAGAGCGGATCCGTGAATACCAGGCGCTGGGCATTGAGAACTTTATCTTCTCCGGCTATCCCCATCTGGAAGAGGCGCACCGCTTCGCTGAGCTGGTGATGCCGCTGCTGCAAACCGGCGGCAAGCGCCAGCAAACCATCAATACCGGGCCGTTCGGCGAAACCATCGGCGGCGATCGTCGTCCGACCAAACGCGAAAGCTAAGGAGCGCAGCATGGCGGAACAGATTAAGTTTGCCTATTGGGTGCCCAACGTGTCGGGCGGCCTGGTGATCAGCCAGATCCCGCAGCGCACCGGCTGGGATTTTGACTACAACCGCAAACTGGCGCAGATAGCCGAGCGAGCCGGTTTTGAGTACGCGCTGACGCAAATCCGCTTTACCGCAGGCTATGGCGCGGACAACCAGCACGAGTCGGTGACCTTCTCCCAGGCGCTGCTGGGCGCGACCGAAAAGCTTAAGGTGATCGCCGCTATTCTTCCCGGCCCGTGGAACCCGACGCTGGCCGCCAAACAGATCGCCACCGTCAGCCATCTCAGCAATGCTCGTATCGCGGTCAATATCGTCAGCGGCTGGTTTCGCGGCGAGTTCAAGGCGATAGGCGAGCCGTGGCTGGATCACGAAGAGCGCTATCTGCGCTCGGAAGAGTTTATTCGCTGCCTGCAGGGCATCTGGCGCGAGGAAAGCTTCAGCTTCTCCGGCGACTTCTACCGCTACCGCGACTATGCGCTGAAGCCGAAGCCGCTGGCGCCGCTGCCGGAAATCTTTCAGGGCGGCAGCTCTCGCGCCGCAAGGGATATGGCCGCGCGCGTCTCCGACTGGTATTTCACCAACGGCAACAGCGCTGAGGGCATTCGCCAGCAGGTGGAGGATATCCGGCAGAAAGCCGCCGCGCGCCGCATTAAAATCGGCGTCAACGCTTTTGTGATTGCCCGTGATACGGAAGAGGAAGCGCAGCAGGTGCTGCGGGATATCCTCGACCATGCCAATCCGGCGGCGGTAAAAGGTTTTCAGCACGAGGTAAAAAACGCCGGCAGCGCCTCGCCGGAAGGGGAAGGCAACTGGGCGAAATCCACACTGGAGGATCTGGTGCAGTACAACGATGGTTTTAAAACCAACCTGATTGGCACGCCGCAGCAGATAGCGGAGAGGATCGTGGCGCTGAAGCGAACGGGCGTCGATTTGCTGCTGCTGGGCTTTCTGCACTTTCAGGAAGAGGTGGACTATTTTGGCCGCAAAGTGATGCCGCTGGTGCGAGAGCTGGAGCGGCAGAGCGAACCGGAGCTGCATCATGGCTGAACGGCATATCGTGATTGTGGGCGGCGGTTTTACCGGCACGGCGCTGGCGATCCATCTGGCGCGTCAGGGCGAAGCGGGACTGAAAGTGACGGTTATCGAACCTCGCGAGCAGCTCGGGCAGGGCGTGGCTTACGGCACCTGCGATCCGGCACACCGCCTCAACGTGCCCGCTTCCCGTATGCAGCTTTCCGCCGCAGAGGAAGGCGATTTCGAGCGCTGGTATCGCCAGTCGCAGGGTTACAAACAGGATCCCGCCAGCCGCTGGCATGACGGCAAGCTTTACCCGCAGCGCGCGCAGTTTGGCGCCTATGTCGCGGAGCAGTTTACCCAGGCTGCCTGTCTCGGCAAAGTGACGCTGACGCACGTACGGGATCGCGCCATTGCGTTGCAAAGCGGAAAGATTTTGACCGCCGCCGGCAAAGCTTTTCAGGCGGACGAGATTGTGCTGGCGATCAGCCATCCTCCGCCAGGCCTGCCGCGCCTGCTGCAGCCGCTGAGCGAACATTCCGGCCTGATTGCCAATCCGTGGCGGCCCGGGGCGCTGGCGGCCGTAACGGCAGAGGATCGGGTAGCGATTATCGGTACGGGGCTGACAATGTCCGACGTGGTGGCTTCGCTGCAGCGTCAGGGCCATCGCGGCCCGATCGTCGCCTTTTCGCGGCGCGGCCAGCTGCCGCGCGACAACCTCAGCGGCGATTACGTAAGCCGTGAGCTGGACTATCGGCAACCGCCGCAAACGCTTCGCGGCTGGCTGCATCGCGTCCGGCAGGAAGTGGCGCAGGCGGCAAGAGAAGGGCAGCCGTGGCAGCTGGTGCTGGACGATATCCGCTTTCACGGCCAGCAGATCTGGCAGCGGCTGCCGCTGAGAGAGCAGCAGCGTTTTCTACGCCATCTGCGTCCCTGGTGGGATGCGCACCGCTACCGCATCGCGCCGCAGGTCAGCCAGGCGCTGAAAAACGGGCAGAGCAGCGGTCAGCTAAAGGTGCTGGCGGCCAGGCTTAGCGCCGCGCATGGCGAAGACCAGGACATAGCGCTGACGCTTCAGTCGCGTGCGGGCGGCGAAACGGCATTGAGCGTCGATAAGCTGATCGTGACTACCGGTCCGGCGCATGATGCGCTGCTGGCCAGTGATTTATTGCTCAGCCAGCTGGCCGATGAAGGGATTATCCAGGCCGATCCACTGGCGCTGGGCATCCTTGTGGACGCGCAGTCGCGCACAATCAACCGCAGCGGAGCGGCCAATTCCCATTTGCATGTCGTCGGGCCGGCGGCACGCGGTCGCTTTGGCGAGTTGATGGGCCTGCCGCAGGTGGCGGAACATGCGGAGCAGCTTGCCCGACAGCTGCTGATGCCAGATGCTTTAGCCCGGCGATGTCCCGTCTCAATCTTCTCCTGACTTAACCTTCGTCTGACCTTTTAACTTTGCCGATCCGGCAGGCTGCGGCCTGCGCGTATCCGTCTGGAGCAAACTTATGTCATCGCAACGTGAAATCCGCCTGAACGCTTTTGATATGAACTGTGTCGGTCATCAGTCGCCGGGGCTGTGGGCGCATCCACGCGACCGTTCCCGGGAGTATAAAGATCTCGCTTACTGGACGGATCTGGCGCGGCTCCTTGAACGTGGCAAATTCGACGGGTTGTTTATCGCCGATGTGCTGGGCGTCTACGATGTGCTGAACGGTAGCAACGAGGCCGCTATCCGCCATGCCGCTCAGGTGCCGGTCAACGATCCGCTGGCGCTGATTACCCCAATGGCGCTGGTCACCGAACATTTAGGCTTCGGCCTGACCGCTTCACTGTCTTTCGAGCATCCTTATCCTTTCGCCCGGCGGCTTTCCACGCTGGATCATCTGACCAAAGGGCGCGTCGGCTGGAATATCGTAACTTCATACCTGGAGAGCGGCGCGCGCAATATTGGTCAGGCGCAAACCGATCACGATGCCCGCTACGACTACGCCGATGAGTATTTGCAGGTGGTTTATAAGCTGCTGGAAGGCAGCTGGGAAGAGGGCGCGGTAGTGCGCGATCGCGAGCGGCGTATTTTCAGCGAACCGCACAAAATCCATCCCATCAATCATCAGGGAACCTTCTTTCAGGTACCGGGCATCCATCTGTGCGAGCCGTCGCCACAGCGCACGCCGGTGCTCTATCAGGCTGGAGCCTCCAGCCGTGGCAAGCAGTTCGCTGCAGAACATGCGGAATGCGTCTTTGTCGCGTCGCCATCGAAAGTGCTGCTGAAGAAAACGGTCGCGGATATTCGCCGTCGGGCGGCGGAAGCGGGCAGGGATCCGCGCAGCGTGCTGATCTTTAATCTGCAAACGGTGATTGTCGGTGAAACGGACAAGGCCGCGCAGGAGAAATGGCGGGAGTACAAAAGCTACGTCAGCTATGAAGGCGCGCTGGCGCTAATCTCCGGCTGGACGGGCATCGACTTCGGCCAGTATCAGCCGGAACAGGTGCTGAAGCATCTGCATACCAATGCGATTCAGTCGGCGGTGGAAACCTTCTCGACGGCGGATCCCCATAAGCAGTGGACGGTGCAGGCGCTGGCGGACTGGGTCGGCATTGGCGGCTTTGGGCCGCTGCTGGTGGGCAGCGCCGCTACGGTAGCGGACGAACTGCAAAGCTGGGTCGAGGAAACAGACGTGGACGGTTTTAACCTGGCCTATGCGGTGACACACGAGACGTTTACCGATGTAGTAGAGCTGTTGATCCCGGAGCTGCAAAAACGCGGCGTTTATAAGCAGGACTATCAGCCCGGCACGCTGCGCGACAAGCTGTTCGGCAAAGGGCCGCGCCTGAGCGAACCGCATCCGGGCGCCGGTTACCGCTGGCAGAAGCAGCCTGCTGAAACGGAAAAAAACCGCCTGGTTATGTGACAGCGTCACGAAAGCCGTAACGATTTCCCTGTGCGTTAAATCACCGGAAAGGTCGCTGCCTTTACGGTGATTTCGCTTGCCCGAAATTTGTATAATCTATTGAATAAAAACGCATTTATCGCTGATATTTTGTTGTTATGCCGCCGCTGTTTTTACGCTTATAACAGCTTCACCTGCAAAAATAGTGAGGCAACCATGAGCACAATCAACCTGGACGCGCCTTCGGCACCGGTAGGCTCGGTTAGTGATGTTGCGCAGCTGATCAACAGCCGTGGCAACAACAACAGCTATGCACGCTGGATAGTTTTTCTGGCGCTGGGCGGCGTCTTTCTCGACGCTTACGATCTCACCACGCTCTCTTACGGCATTGATGACGTGGTGAGAGAGTTCGGCCTGACGCCGACGCTGACCGGGCTGGTCACCTCGTCGATCATGATTGGCACCATCGTGGGCAACCTGCTCGGCGGCTGGCTTACCGATAAATATGGCCGCTACTCGGTGTTTATGGCCGATATGCTCTTCTTTGTGGTGTCGGCAATCGCGGCGGGCCTGGCGCCCAACGTCTGGGTGCTGATTGGCGCGCGCTTTTTGATGGGCATCGGCGTCGGCATCGATCTGCCGGTCGCGATGGCCTATCTGGCGGAATTTTCAAAATTCAGCGGCAAGGGCAATAAAGCTTCGCGGCTCGCTGCCTGGTGTCCGATGTGGTACGCCGCCTCTTCCGCCTGCTTCTTTATTATCTTTGCGCTCTATTTTCTGCTGCCGAAAGAGCACGGCGACTGGCTGTGGCGCGCTTCGCTGCTGTTCGGCGCGGTGCCTGCGCTGCTGATTATCGCGGTACGCAGCCGGTTTATGAACGAATCGCCGCTCTGGGCGGCCAATCAGGGCGATCTCAGCGGCGCGGTGAGAATTCTGCGCGACTCGTATGGCATTAACGCCCATGAAGCGCCAGTCGCCGAAAAACCGCCAGCGCCGCCGAAAGTGAGCTTTCGCGTGCTGTTCCAAAAGCCTTATCGCGAGCGCACGCTGGTCACGGTGGTAATGAATATCTGTATCTCTTTTGAGTACACCGCCATCGCCTTTTTCCTGCCATCCATACTGGCGCAGTTCCTGGGCGCGGGCGTCTTTGAAACCATCTCCGCCTCGCTGGGGTTGAACGCGCTGTTTGCCTTTACCGGCGGCCTGCTGGGTATGCGGCTGGCGTGGAAATTTCCGTCGCGCCACGTGGCCATCGCCGGGTTTGCGCTGCAGTTTATCGCGCTAATCTCGCTGGCGTTAATCGGCCATCCGCAGGCGGCTTTGGGCGTACTCTTCGCTGTTTTGATGCTGGGCCTGTGGCTGTTTGCCGAAGGCTTCGGGCCGGGCGCGCAGATGATGATCTATCCGGCGCTCTCTTATCCCACTCATATTCGCGCTACCGGCGTCGGCTTTGGCCGCTCGCTATCCGGCATTGGCAGCGCGCTGGCGCTATTTATTTTGCCGATTATCCAGGCCGCTTTCGGCACCAATATGTTCTGGATCGTCTCGCTGGCGGCGCTGATCCCGATTTTCTTCCTGCTTGTCGTGAAATTTGAACCGACGCGTCAGGATATCGACGATTTTACTCAACCCGGAGAGCAGCATGACTGATATTGCCCATCCCGATTACGAAGCGCTGGCGGCGCCTTTCCGCCCGATATTTGCCCGCATCGCCGAAGGCGCGGTCGAGCGTGAACAGCAGCGCCAGTTGGCGCATGAACCCATCCGTTGGCTGAGGGAAGCCGGCTTCGGCACGCTGCGTATTCCGCGCGAAGATGGCGGACTGGGCGCTTCGCTGCCGCAGCTGTTTCAGCTGCTGACCGAGCTGGCGGAAGCGGACTCGAATTTGCCGCAGGCGCTGCGCGCGCACTTCGCTTTTGTAGAAGATCGGCTTAATCAGCCGGAGAGCGAGCTACGCCGTCGCTGGTTCCGTCGCTTTGCGGATGGCGAGCTGGTAGGCAGCGGCTGGAGCGAAATCGGCAACCTGAAGCTGGGCGAAGTGCTGACTAAGGTGACGCCGGAGGGAGAAGGCTGGCGGCTGGAGGGCGAGAAGTTCTATAGCACCGGCACGCTTTATGCGGACTGGATCGACGTCTACGCACAGCGCACCGACAACGGTCGCGATGTGATTGCGCTGGTCAACACCCATCAGCCGGGCGTGGAACGCGACGACGACTGGGACGGCTTCGGCCAGCGCCTGACCGGCAGCGGCACTACGCGCTTCCGTCACGCGAAGGTCGAGCAGGCGCACGTTTACGACTTCAGCGAGCGCTTCCGCTATCAGACCGCTTTCTATCAGCATGTATTGCTGTCGGTGCTGGCAGGCATTGGCCGCGCGGTAGTACGGGATGTGGCGCAAGGCGTGGCGCAGCGCAAAAGAATCTATAGCCACGGCAACGCGCCGCTGGTAAAGCAGGACGTGCAGGTATTGCAGGTCGTCGGCGAGATAGCGAGCCGGAGCTGGGCGGTAGAGGCGATGGCGCAGCGCGCCAGCACGGCTTTACAGCTGGCCTTCGAGGCGCAGCAGCGCGGCGATAGCGAAGCGGCGTTGCGCAAGGTCAATATCCAGGCGGAGCTGGAAGCGGCGAGGGCGCAGGTTGTCGCCAGCGATCTGATCCCGCGCGCCGCTACCGAGCTGTTCAACGCGCTGGGCGCTTCGGATACCCGCGTCAGCAAAGCGCTGGATCGCCACTGGCGCAACGCGCGCACCGTCGCTTCGCACAATCCCGTGATTTACAAAGCGCGCAACGTTGGCGACTGGGAAGTCAACGGCAGCGAACCGACCTTTATCTGGCAAATCGGCAACGGCGGCTAAAGCCGGCCTTAAGGAGTGAAATATGAACGTTTCCGGCAGCGACGGCGCGGAAGTCATCATCGACGAGCGGCAGGCGATAGCGGCGGCGAAACGCTTAGCCGAACTGGCGATAACCGATGCCGCCTGGCGCGATAGCGAGCGGATTTATCCCTTAGAGGCGCTCTCGCTGTTCAGCCGCAGCGGCCTGGGAAGCCTCTCCGTGCCAAAAGAGTACGGCGGCGGCGGTCTGCCTTACCGCACCGTGGCGGAGGTATTCCGCCTGATCTCGGCGGCCGATCCCTCGCTGGGGCAGATTCCGCAGAACCATTTTGGGCTAATCCAGTTTCTGCGCGAAGAGGGCACGCCCGCGCAGCATCGGGCGCTGTTTCCGCTGATTGTGGCGGGCCAGCGGCTGGGTAACGGCGGCCCGGAAAAAAACACGCGCCACACTCGCGACGTGCAGGCTCGTCTGACGCAACAGCCGGACGGGCTACGGTTAACCGGTGAGAAGTTCTACTCCACCGGCGCGCTTTTCGCCGACATTGTGGTCACCACCGCGCTCAACGATCGCGGCGAAGCGGTGATGGCCTTCATGCCGCGCGAGGCGTCCGGCCTGACGATTGTCGACGACTGGTCGGGAATGGGCCAGCGCACCACGGCCAGCGGCACGGTGCGCTTAACCAAAGTGCCCGTCGATCCCGCACTGGTGGTGCCGCTGCCTTCAGCGAACAAACCTTCGCTGCGCGGCCCGGTATCGCAGCTGCTTCAGGCCGCAATTGACGCCGGAATCGCCCGGGGCGCATTTGAGCAGGCCTGCGGCTTTATCCGCGACCATTCCCGTCCGTGGATCGACGCTGGCGTGGCGCGCAATGCCGAAGACGCGCAGCTGCTGGCGGATGTGGGACGTGTCTGGACAGAGCTGACGGCGGCGGAAGCGCTGCTGCGCCGCGCCGCCAGTACGCTGGACGACACAGCGTCCCGGCCGCTGGATGCCGAGGCCGCCGCGCGCGCCTCTATCGCGGTGGCGAAAGCGAAAGCGCTGACCACGGAAGCGGCGCTGAAGGTGAGCGAAAAGCTGCTGGAGTGGGGCGGCAGCCGCGCCACGCTGGGCGAGCACAATCTCGATCGCCACTGGCGCAACGCCCGCACCCATACGCTGCACGATCCGGTGCGCTGGAAATATCACGCCATCGGCAACTACGCCCTGAACGCCGTTTTTCCGGCGCGGCATGCCTGGATTTAAGGAACAGAGAATGAGTCAGGTACACCCAAAACGGCCCGCCGCTTTTATCGCTTCCGAGGCGCAGGCGCTGGCCGTCGCCCGCGAGCTGGCCGCAGGCTTTCGCCAGTATGCCTCACGACGAGACCGTGACCGCGAGCTGCCGCATGCGGAGCTTGCCATGCTGTTCGCCTCCGGCCTGGGCGCGATGACCGTGCCCGCCCGCTTTGGCGGCGCCGGACTGTCGACGTGGGCGCTGACGCAGGTCATCGCTATTCTCAGCGAGGCGGACGCGGCTCTCGGCCAGGTGCCGCAAAATCACTTTTACGCGCTGGAGGTGCTGCGCGTTAACGGCTCGGAACCCCAGCAGCAGCGCCTGTATCGGGAAGCGCTGAGCGGCGTCCATCTGGGCAACGCGCTGGCGGAGTTCGGCTCGCAGGCCGCCCATCAGCGCAACACCACCGTTTTGCCCGATAAACAGGGCTGGCGGCTGAACGGCAGGAAATTTTACGCCACCGGCGCGCTCTATGCCGACCGCATTCCCACCGCCGCCCGCGACGCCGAAGGCAAAGAGCAGCTGGTATTCGTGCCGCGCCATCAGCCTGGCGTGACGGTTATCGACGACTGGTCGGGCTTTGGCCAGCGCACCACCGGCAGCGGCACGGTGATATTCGAGGAGGTCGCGGTACAGGAAGAGGATATCGTTGCCTTCCAGAGCGCCTTTGAGCGGCCGACCGCCGTCGGGCCTTTCGCGCAGATCATGCACGCCGCTATCGATCAGGGCATTGCGCGCGCGGCGTTTGGCGACATGCTCGATTTTATCAAGCGGCTGGCCAGGCCCTGGCCCGACTCCGGCGTGGAGAACGCTCATGAAGATCCGCTGCTGATCGATCGCGTTGGGCAGATGGCCGTGCGTCTGGAAGCGGGCGACGCGCTGCTGGAAGCGGCGAGCGAGGCGGTGGACATGGCGCAGCGGCAGCCCGATGCGCAGAGCGTCGCCGAAGCGTCCATTCAGGTTGCCGCCGCCCGGGGCTGGACCACCGAAAGCTCGCTGGCGGCCGCTAACCTGCTGTTTGAGCTTTCCGGCACCCGCGCAGCCCTGAGCGAACACAACCTTGACCGCCACTGGCGCAACGCGCGCACCCATACGCTGCACGATCCGGTGCGCTGGAAATACCCGATTATCGGCGATTACGTGCTAAACGGCACGCTACCGCCGCGCAGAGGCACGCTATGAGCGCCGCAAAAGAGATCCTGCTGAACGCTTTCAATATGAACTGCGTCGGCCATATTCATCACGGCATGTGGACGCATCCTGCCGATCGTTCTACCGAGTTCAACGACCTGAGCTACTGGCTGGAACTGGCGAAAACGCTGGAAAAAGGGCTGTTCGACGGGCTGTTTATCGCCGATATTCTCGGCGTTTACGACGTCTATCGGCAGGGTATCGCGCTGACTGCCAGCGAGGCTATCCAGCTGCCGGTCAACGATCCGCTGATGCTGGTGTCGGGGATGGCCAGCGTCACGGAACACCTTGGCTTCGGCGTGACCGCCAACCTCAGCTACGAGACGCCTTACGCTTTCGCGCGCCGCTTCTCCACGCTGGATCATCTGACTAAAGGCCGCCTCGGCTGGAATATCGTCACCGGCTATCTCGACAGCGCCGCCAGAGCGATGGGCCAGCGCGAGCTGGGCGGCCACGATCGCCGCTACGACCAGGCGGACGAGTTTCTCGACGTCAGCTATCAGCTGTGGGAAGGGAGCTGGGAAGAGCAGGCGGTGCTGGCCGACCGCGAGCGGCGCATTTATGCGGACGCGGCGCGCATTCACCCGATCCGCCATCGCGGCGAATTCTATCAGCTGGACGGCTACCATCTGTCGCAGCCTTCGCCCCAGCGCACGCCGCTGCTGTTTCAGGCGGGCAGCTCCGATCGCGGCTTGCGCTTTGCGGCCCGTCACGCGGAGTGCACCTTCGTCAACGGCAGCACGCCGCAGGCGATGCGGGCGCAGTCGGATCGGCTGCGGCTGGCGGCCATTGAGGCGGGTCGGGCAGTGGACGATCTGAAGATATTTATGGGCATTTCGGTCATCGTCGCGCCGACGGAGCAGGAGGCGCAGGAGAAATATCGTGACTATCTGCGCTACGCCAGTCCTGAAGCGGGCATCGCCCATTTTTCGAGTTCGATCGGCGTCGATCTGGCGCAGTTCGGCCTGGACGAGCCGATCGGCGGCGGCCCGACTCGCGCCATCGAATCGGTCAGCAAAGCGTATGCGGGCTGGACGCGGCGCCAGCTCCTGGAGCAGCACGCGCTGGGCGGTCGCTATGCGGTAATTATCGGCAGCCCGTCCCAGGTGGCGGATGAGCTGATTCGCTGGGTGGACGAGGCGGGCATCGACGGCTTCAATCTTACCCGCATCCTGAATCCGCAAAGCTATAGCGACTTTATCGATCTGGTGGTGCCGGAGCTGCAGCAGCGCGGCCGCTATAAAACGGCCTATCAGCCTGGCCCGCTTCGCCAGAAACTGTTCGGCCACGCCCGACTGTCGCCGCGTCATCCGGCGGCGCGCTGGCGCGTGGGCGCATCCTCTGACCTTAAGGATAATTTATGAAGACACTGATTCTGGCCGCGTTGTTCGGCATGACCGCATTAACCGCCACGGCGGCCGACTACAGCGGCCCGCTGAAGGTGGGCACCACTTCAGCCTTTGCGCCGCCGCTGGAAACTGCCGTGGCGGAAGCGAAAAAACAGGGGCTGGCGGTAGAGCTGGTGGAGTTTAGCGACTGGACTGCGCCCAATGTCAGTCTGGAAAACGGCGATATCGACGTCAATCTGTTCCAGCATCAGCCTTTTCTCGACAACGCTAACCAGCAGGGCGGCTTTCACCTGGTGAAGTACGCGCCCGCCATTATCAATAATGTCGGCCTCTATTCGCTGAAGCACGCCAGCCTGGCGCAGATCCCGGACGGCGGCACGGTGGCGATCGCCAACGATCCGATCAACGGCGGGCGCGGCCTGCTGCTGCTGCAAAAGGCGAAGCTGATAACGCTGAAGCCCGGCGCGGGCCTGAAGTCCACGGTGGATGATATTACGGCTAACCCGAAACACCTGAAAATCATCGAGGTAGAAGCTGTGCAGCTGGCGCGCTCGCTGGAAGAAGTCGACCTGGCGCAGGGCTATCCGCACTATCTGCGCGCATCGGGCGTTATCGATCCCAATAACGCGCTGCTGTTCGACGGTCTTGAGCATCCGGAATATGTCATTCAGTTTGTCATTCGCGACGGGCATCAGGCCGATCCGCGGCTAAAGAAATTTGTCGCTATCTATCAGCATTCGCCTGCGGTGCGCGCCAGCCTGGATCAATTTTACGGCAAGCTTTATCAGCCAGGCTGGACGCAGTGATGGCGATGCTGAACTGGCCGACGCTGCCGGAACCTCAGCCCGCCGATCCGCATATTCAGATCGAGGCGCTGAGCAAACGCTATCCGGGCCAGCCGGGCGATGCGCTGCGCGAGGTGACGCTTGAGATTGAACGCGGCGCGATCTTCGGCGTGATTGGGCGCAGCGGCGCGGGAAAATCCTCGCTGATCCGCTGCCTGAACCGGCTGGAAGAACCCAGCGCGGGGCGCATCACCATCAACGGCGTGGCGATTGGCGAGCTGACGGCGCGCGAACTGGTGCAGTGGCGGCGTGGCACCGGCATGATTTTCCAGCACTTTAATCTGATGTCGGCGAAAACGGTGCGCGAAAACGTCGAGCTGCCGATGCGCGTGGCGGGCGTGTCCAAAGCGGCACGGCGGCAAAAGGCGGAGGAGCTGCTGGCGCTGGTGGGCCTGAGCGACAAGGCGGAGGTCTATCCGGCGCAGCTCTCCGGCGGACAAAAGCAGCGCGTCGGCATCGCCCGCGCGCTGGTGCACGATCCTGAGCTGCTGCTGTGCGACGAGGCGACCTCGGCGCTCGACCCGGAAACGACCCGCTCGGTGCTGGCGCTGCTGCGGGATATTAACCAGCGCAAGGGGATCACCATAGTGCTGATTACGCATGAGATGGAAGTGATCCACGACCTCTGCCATCAGGTAGCAGTGCTGGATCGCGGCGAAATCGTGGAGCAGGGGCCGGTGTGGCAAGTCTATGGCGATCCGCAGCACGCCACCACGCGCCAGCTGCTCGCTCCCGCCGGAGAAACGGCCGTGCTGCCCGGAAAGCTGAGCGAGCGGCCGCTTTCCGGCCTGTGTCGCACGCTGCTCCGCCTGCGCTACAGCGGCCAGGGCGCAACGCCACAGCTGGCGAGGCTGAGCGCGCTGCTGGGTGAAGATCTGCTGCTGCTGGAGAGCGCGCTTGAGTGGATTCAGGGGCGGCAAATCGGGCGCCTGCTGCTGCTGACGGCGGCCGGGCGCGGCGCATTCCGCGCAGAGACTATCCCGGCGCAGCTGGCCGATCGCGTGGAGGTGCTGGGCTATGTCGCTGCAAATTGAGCGCCTGTGGCAGGGCGTGCAGGAAACGCTGACCATGGTCGGCATTTCGTCGCTGGCGGCGCTGCTGCTGGGGCTGCCGCTGGCAATAGTGCTGGTGATTACCGATCGCAAAAGCCTGTTCGCCAGCCCGTTGCTGAATCGTCTGCTGGGCTGGCTGGTTAACCTGTTTCGCTCGGTGCCTTTTCTGATCCTGATGGTGGCGCTCATTCCGTTTACCCGGCTGATCGTCGGTACCAGCTACGGCGTCTGGGCCGCCGTGGTGCCGTTGACGCTGGCGGCGACGCCGTTTTTTGCCCGCATCGCGGAGGTCAGCCTGCGCGAGGTGGATAAAGGGCTGGTGGAGGCGGCGCAGGCGATGGGCTTCCACCGCTGGCATATCGTCTGGCACGTGCTGCTGCCGGAGGCCCGGCCGGGCATCGTTAGCGGCTTTACCATTACGCTGGTAACGATGATTAACGCCTCGGCGATGGCGGGCGCTATCGGCGCGGGCGGGCTGGGGGATCTGGCCTATCGCTACGGCTATCAGCGGTTTGATACTCAGGTGATGCTGACGGTGATAGTCGTACTGGTGGCGCTGGTGACGCTGCTGCAATTTTTCGGCGATCGCCTCTCGCGAAGGCTGAATCGCCGTTAAAAGCAAGCGATAACGCCGCGGGCGATTAATCTCGCCAGCGGCGGATCGGCGCTACATTTTTACCTTACGGGAAAGCGCGACCACCGCCAGCATGAGCGCCGTGACCATAATAAAGGCCAGCGGCAGCGAGCTGAGATGGGCGACAAAGCCGATGCTGGCTGGCCCGGCCAGCACGCCGATATAGCCCAGCGTGGTGACGGCAGGAACGGCGGCGGCCTGCGGCATGCTGGTTTGCCTGCCGATGGCGGTAAACATCACCGGCACGATATTGGCGCAGCCGATACCGATCAGCAGATAGCCCGCCAGCGCCACGTGCCAGGAAGGAATAATCACCGGCAGCGCCAGGCCTGCGGCGGCGGTCAACGCGCCCAGGATCACCACTTTTTCACGGCCAAAGCGCGCCACGATGCGGTCGCCGGTCAGCCTGCCGATGGTCATAGCCGTAGCGAAACAGGCAAAGCCCAAACCGCCCAGGGTTTCCGGCATGGCGCGATGCTCAGTCAGGAACACCGCGCTCCAGTCCAGCACCGTGCCTTCCGCCAGAAAGGAGGCGAAACAGATGGCGCCGATGGTCAGCACTGCGCCGTGCGGCAGGGCGAAGGCCGGGCCTTCCGGCGGGTTGGCCCAGGGCAGCAGGCCGCGATAGCTGTAGATCAGCAGCAGCAGCGAAAACACGGCGGCAACCAGGCTGGCGGCGAAGGGCGACAGGCCGCCCGCCATCATACCGCTGACCGCACCCGCGCCCGCGATGCCGCCCAGGCTGTAGAAGCCGTGAAAGCCGGACATCATCGGCTTAGGCGCGGCTTTCTCCACCAGGATCGCCTGCACGTTCATCGCGCAGTCGGTGGTGCCGACGCCCATGCCGAAGATCAGCAGCGCCAGCGCCAGCAGCACAGGGCTCGGGATCACCGAGAGCAACGGCAGCATCAGACAGAAGGCGAGCGTGGCGACAGTCATGACTGCGCGGCAGCCGAAGCGCGTGGTGAGATGGCCGGTCAGCGGCATCGCCACCAGCGCGCCGACGCCCAGGCAGAGCAGCAGCATGCCCAGCGTGCCGTCGTTGACGCCGGTGTTCATTTTGGCGAAAGGCACCAGCGCTGACCAGCCAGCGGTGGCGAAACCCGCGACGAAAAACATCGCCCGCGTGGCGTGCTGTTCGCGTCTGGCAGGCGTTTCTGTGGCCGTTTGTTGCAGCGTTTCGGCGTGATCGGGCATGGGCAGGTAGACTCCGGTAGCGATGAATTATGAGTTTAAGATAGACAAAATTTGCTGGTGCAGGTGAGGGCAGCCGCTGGCGATGACCGCGCCGCCCGCTTCCGCGCGACCGCCATCCGGCGTGGTCACGACGCCGCCAGCCTGCTCAATCAGCGGGATTAGCGCCACGATATCGTAGGGCTGCAGGGCGAACTCCACGCAAATATCGATTTTCCCGGCGGCCAGCATCGCCATCGCGTAGCATTCGCCGCCGTAGCGCGTCATTAGCACGGCCTCGCCCAGCGCGGCGAAATTCAGCGACGTTTGCCGCAGAGATTCCGGCGAGGTGGTATGCAGAATAGCCTGTTCCAGCGGGATAGCCTGGCGGGTTTGCAGGCGCACCTTGCCGTAAGCGCCTTCCGCCCAGGCCTGCGAGCCGTCGGCATAAAAACGCTCGCCGGTGAACGGCTGACTCATCATACCCATTACCGCGCGATCGTGATGCAGCAGGCCGATCAGCGTGCCCCAAACCGGCAGGCCGCAGAGAAAAGGACGCGTACCGTCAACGGGGTCCAGCACCCAGCGAAAGGCGTTGCCGCCCGTGCCGGGCTTAATGCCATATTCCTCGCCCATTATTGCGTGGTCGGGATAGTCCCGATCGATTAGCGCCCGCATCGCTTTTTCCGCCTCTCGATCGGCCTGAGTGACCGGATCGAAACGAAAACCCTCTTTTGGCTTGCTGCCAATGGCCAGATCCTCGTCGCTACGAAAGCGCGGCAGCGTTTGCTGGTCGGCGACGTCAGCCAGCTGATGCAGAAAAGCGAGTTCGGGATGATTCATCAGATTGGTTCCTTAGCGCAGGGACGAAAGTTGACAACCGTTAATCTGCTGATAGTGTATGCTCTGTATTGTACATTTCAAGATAATTTAAGGTAATTCATGCTCGATTATGCAGCTTTTCCGCAGCAGCGTCAGGCTTTTATCCGCCAGCAGCTACAGCTTAAGGGCAGAGTGATCTGCGCTGTTCTGGCGGCAGAGCTGGGCGTATCCGAACATACCGTGCGGCGGGATCTGCAGGAGCTGGCGCGCGAAGGCGTCTGCAAAAAAGTTTACGGCGGCGCGGTTAGCGTGCTGGTTTCTCAGGGCGATTTACTGGCCCGCACCGCGCAAAACAGCGAGGAGAAAGCGCGGCTGGGGCTGGCCTGCGCCCATCTGGTCAAAGCGGAGAGCGTCATCTTTATTGATGCCGGCTCCACTAATCTGGCCTTCGCCAGCGCGCTGTCCAGGGAAACGGCGCTGACGGCGGTAACGCATTCGCCCGTGATTGCTGCCGAGCTGATGCGGCTGCCGCGCTGCGAGGTGATTATGATCGGTGGCCGGCTGCATAAATCATCGGGCGGCAGTCTGGGCATCACCGCTTTTTCGCAGATCCGCGATATCCGCTTCGATCAGCTTTTTCTTGGCGGCTGTGCGCTGGACAGCGAAGCGGGCTTGACCGGCTTTGATTACGAGGACGTGGAGTTTAAAAAAGCCTTAATAAGCCGCAGCGACGAGATCATCGTGGCGATGACCAGAGAAAAAATCCCCGGCGTGGCACGTTATACCGTGGCAGCCTGCGAGGAGCTTACCCAGCTGGTGGTGGAGAAGACCCTGTCGGCGGAGCTGCTGGCGGCATTTCGGGAAAAACATCTCCGGCTGACGCATCCCGACTCCGCCTGAGCCTACTTAGCGCGCCTTTTTACCAGCGCGGGCAGGTAGATTTGCGGCGCCTCCGTGACTTTGCCGTCAATCAGCCCGGTGAGCGTTTCGAAACAGTGCCAGGCCAGCTGGCGATTGTCCTGCATCACGGTATCGATTTTTACCGACAGCGCGTCGTAAAGGTAATGGTCGTCGAAGCTGCACAGCCGCATCGCTTCCGACAGCAAGTTATGCTGGCTGAGGTAGCGCAGCACGCCTTCCTGCAAACCACAGGCGGCGCAGTAGAGCGCCTGCGGCACGCGGCCCAGGCGCATCACCAGCTCGGCAAACATCTCGTAGCCCGAACTGGCATTGTAGTGGCCGTGCACGATCCACTCCGGTTTTACCTCCAGACCCGCGCGTTCCAGTCCTTTGCGAAAGCCCGTCAGGCGATCGCGCGTCGGCGAGATGCGTGGCTGGCCGCCAAAGAAATAGAACTCTGCGACTTCGCTGGCTATCGGCGCCACCAGCTCCGCCGTGGAATCTGTCGATTCCGAAATCACCAGCGGCAGCGTCGATTCGCCCAGATGGCGGTCGAACAACAGCACCGGCAGCTGGCGGCTGAGCTGCTGATACTCGCTGTCGTTAAGCTGGCTGGAGGCGACGATCAGGCCGTCGACCTGGCGCTGGATCAGGTTATTAACCGCCAGCGTCTCCTGACTGCTGTTTTCGTCGGTACAGGCGATCAGCAGCTGCAAACCGGCGTCGCGGCACAGCGTCTCCAGCGCGTGAGAAAAAGTCGCAAAGCCGTGGTTAGTCATCTCCGGCACCACCAGCCCGATAGTATGGCTGCGCGTAGCATTCAGCGCCCGCGCGTGGATGCTGGGCTGATAGTGCGCCATCCGCGCAATCTCCATCACGCGCTGGCGGGTAGCTTCGGCTACGCGCAGCTCTTTGCCGCGCCCGTTCAGCACCAGGCTGGCGGTAGATTTGGAAACGCCAGCCATGCTGGCGATATCGTTAATGGTGACGCGTTTCGGCTTATTCACGGGCTTTTAAGGTAGTGGGCTAAGCGCATCATACTACCATGCACGGCCGCAGTTGCCAGTAGTCGAGACTCAGCCTGGCTTCGCCCTGCCAGACCGCCATCGGCTCGGCCTGCGGGAAATAGCGCGCGGACATCACGCCTTCGCCGTCATTGATAAAAATCTCAATGCTGGAGCGATCGCAGAGGATGCGCAGATGCGAAACCGAACCCGACCAGTAACGATGCTCCGGCTCGCCGCTGCGCAGAGAAGGGCGAGTTAACGTCAGGCCGGTTTCATCGCCGCTCAGCGTCAGCGTCTCGCCGAAACAAACCGACCAGCAGCCTGTGGCATGGAGCGCCAGCTCCGCCTGCCCGACGGACAACACGGGCAGGGAAGAAGCCGCGCCCTGATATTGCTCAGGATGCTGACGCAGCTGTTGCAGTTCCCGCGCCGGCCGCTGCCGCAGCTTTCCCTGCTCCAGCGTCAGCTCGCGTGGACAGGTGAGGGTATGGATCCAGCCCTGAGCAATCGTCGGCTGCAAAAACTCATCCTTATCCGGCACGCCCATCCAGCCAAAGAGGATGCGGCGTCCGTCGTCGCTTAGGGTGGTCTGCGGCGCGTAAAACTCAAAGCCGTGATCCAGCTCATGGAATTCGCCGTGGGGAAAACGGGCCGCCTGATAGTCGAGGTCGCCGATAAAATAGCCGCTCTGATGGGTGTTCAACCATTTACGCTCCTGCGCCGGCAGGCCCTGCGGGCAAACTATCAGCACGTCGCGATCGCCCAGCGCAAAGAGATCCGGGCATTCCCACATATAGCCAAACTCGCCCAGGCCATTAAGCTGCGAACCGGCTATTTCGCCCAGTAGCTGCCATTCCTGCAGCGAATCGCCGCGATAAAGCAGGACTTTGCCCTGTTCGTTAAGATTTTGCGCGCCCAGCACCATGTACCAGCTATCCTGATGCCGCCAGACTTTGGGATCGCGCACGTGGCCGGTATAGCCCTGAGGCAGGCTGACCACCGGGCCTTGTTTGGTCACTTCGCCACGCTCGTCGACCGTTGCCAGACATTGCCATGCGGTGCGGCCCTGCGCGTATTTAACATTGCCGGTATAGAGCAGCGTTAATTTGCCCTCGTCATCGACGGCCGAACCGGAATAGCAGCCGTGGCTTTCATACTCTTCGGACGGCACCAGCGCGAGCGGCTCATGCCGCCAGTCGAGCAGATCCGTCGAGCGCCAGTGTCCCCAGTATTTCGCACCGTGCGCGCAGGCCAGCGGATTCCACTGGTAAAACAGATGCCATTCGCCCTGAAACTGAATCAGGCCGTTGGGATCGTTCATCAGCCCGGTCTGGGGCGAAAGATGCCAGGC
Organism: Erwinia sp. CGal63; assembly: GCF_037026505.1. NCBI lineage: Bacteria > Pseudomonadati > Pseudomonadota > Gammaproteobacteria > Enterobacterales > Erwiniaceae > Erwinia > Erwinia sp. CGal63. The sequence goes on along the minus strand of NZ_JAKUMN010000001.1, from coordinate 1,243,159 downwards.
GGGACGATGAGGATCTTCGCCGCTATATCTGTTCATCACCGCCTGCAGCGCGCGGTTGATCAGCTGTGCTTCGTTCATACCTGTTCCCCGACTTTATATTTCAGCAGCAGTGAAAGGAGAAAAGCGGAGCCGAAGGCCAGCGCCATCCCGATAATATAGGAGAGCAGCGAGCTGGCCTGCACAATCGCCATGCCCGGCAGCGCGGTCAGGCCTACTGCGGTCATGCCTACCTTCATCAGCACCACGAAAGCGCCGCCGATGGCGCCGCCGACAATCCCGGCGATAAAAGGCTTCATAAAGCGGAGATTGACGCCGAAGATGGCCGCCTCGGTGATGCCCAGCAGGCCGGAAAGCGCGGAAGGCAGCACGATGCTGCGGATCTTCACGTCTCGCGTTTTAAACCAGACCGCCAGGCAGGCGCCTGCCTGGGCGACGTTGGCCATTGACCAGATCGGCAGCAGAAAATTGACGCCAATATGGGGATTGCCCAGCAGGCCCGCTTCGATGGCGTGAAAGCTGTGATGCACGCCGGAGATAACGATCACCGAGTAAAGCCCGCCAAACAGCAGCCCGGCCAGCCAGCCCGCATGAGCGATCAGCGTGCTCAGCACCAGCGAGATGCCGTCGCCCAGCGCGCGGCCCGCTGGGCCGATAATCAGCATCGCCACAAAGCCGGAAATAATAACCGTCAGAAACGGCGTCAGAATGATATCCAGCGCGTTCGGGATGATTTTACGCAGCCTCTTTTCCAGCAGGCTCATAAACCAGACCGCGAGCAGCACCGGGAAAACCGTGCCCTGGTAGCCGACCATCGCAATATCCAGACCGAAAAAGTTCATGGTCTGCACGCCGCCCGCCACGCCCCAGGCGTTGGTCAAAGCCGGGTGGGTCAGAATACCGCCCAGCGTTGCGCCCAGATAGGGATTGCCGCCAAACTCGCGCGCGGCGGTAAAACCGATCAGGATCGGCAGAATAATAAAGGCGGCGGAGCTGAACATATCCAGCATCACAAACAGCGCGCTGCCCGCATCGACCCAGCCGTAAGTTTTCATCATGCCCAGCAGGCCCATCAGCACGCCGGAGGCGACGATGGCGGGAATAATCGGCACAAAGATATTGGAGAGCAGCCTGGCGATGCGCTGCGCCGGATTCAGCTTGCGAGCGGCAGCGGAAGCCGCCTCGCTCTTGCTGGATTCGCCGATCCCTGCAGCCTGAATAAAGGCGGCGTGCACCTTGTTAACGATGCCGCTGCCGAAAATCACCTGCATCTGACCGGCATTCTGGAAACAGCCTTTCACCCCTTCCAGTTCGCCAATCGCTTTTTTATCCGCCTTGTCATCATCCACCAGCACCAGCCTTAAGCGGGTCGCGCAGTGGGCAGCAGAGGCGATATTTTCCCGGCCGCCGAGCAGCGGCAGCAGCTGGCGGGCTATACGTTCAAAATCCATAGCATCATTCTCTTGGTTAGCGGTTCAGGATCAGAACCAGGTTTCCATCTGTACACCGAAGTTCCATTCGCCACCGGCGGTAAAGCCGCTGGTGCCGAAGGCGTCGTCGCTGGCGTAGCGATCCAGCGAACGATCCCAGTCCATCCAGCTGGCAAAGAAGCGGATTTCCGGACGGCTCAGGAAATCGCCGATATCGCCGGGTTTGAAAGTGGGCGCGAAGGTCAGCTTATAGAAGCCGCCGCTGACGCTCTGGCGATCCTTAAAGCCTTTGGGATCGAGATCCATGTATTGATAACTGCCCTCATAAGCCAGCATAAAGTTCTCATTGATCTCCTGCAGCAGGCGGGCATTGGCGGTGACCCAGCGGTAGCTGTCGCCTTTGATATAGCGATCCCGGCTCTCCTGCGCGAGCAGGGCCGGGGCCAGGCTCCAGGTTTTATTCAGCGGCGTCATGCCGTAAGACGCGAGACGCCAGGTGTTGGCGTTTTCTGTAAGGTTGCCGTCAGAGCCGATGCCTTTCACTTCCGCGCCCAGGCCGTGACCATAGAGCAGCGCGGTTTTTGACTGGCCGTCGCGCAGGCCATAGAAACTGTCGCCGTGCCATGCCAGCATCGCGTGTACGCCGCTGTCGCCCGCGTTATCGCTGCGCACGGCGCTGTTGATGCGTTCGTCGTTATCTTTGGCGCGCAGGCCGCTGAGCATAAATTGCAGCGGGCCGCTGAAGGTGTTAGCGGTGGCGATGTAGTTTTGTATGGTGTTATCAATGGTTTCGATATCGCCGAAGTTACGGCCGTAAATCGAGAAGTTGCTCTTGAGATTATCGGCCCAGCGCACGTCGTAGATGCCGCCGCCGGTTCCAGCAAGGAACACAACGTCAGAATCGAGCCAGTGGATATCGAAGTTGTCGCGGTCAAAGCGTTTGCCGGCCCACAGCGTGCTGTTGTCGAAGGCGCCGGTAAAGGTCGGCAGGCTGCCCAGCTCGACAAAGGCCTGGCGGATATTGAGATCGCTGCTGTCGGCCGTCCAGTCGTTATAGTCGCTCTGGCCATCCGCCAGCATCACCTTAAAGCGCGTGGTCGCGCCGTTCGCCAGCTGGGTTTTGTGCTCCATATTGACTTCAACGTAGGTGTTATTTTCATTGCCCAGTCGGCCGACCGCGCCGCCGGTTTCACCGGCTGGCGTCAGGTAAGGGCCGCTTTGGGTCGACGAGGCCGAATCGTTCATAATCAGGCCGGAACGCGCATAGGCGTGAAATTCGAAGCCGTCCGCCAGCGTTTTTTCCCTCGGCTTCGCGGCGGCGGCCTGCTGCTGTTCGGCTGGCGTCGGCGTTATCGGCGGCTGAGGCCCGGCGACGACGGCAGGCGCCTGCGCGGAACCCTGACGCACGGCAGGCGGGTTATCTGCAGAGGATTGCGCCTGTGCGGTTGTCTGTTCGCTGGCTGCCGGAGCGGCCTGCTGCTGGGCCAGGCGCTGTTCTGCCAGTCGGGCGCGGCGTTCGGCCTCGTCGGCGCGCCGCTCCGCTTTTTGCAGCCGCGCTTCAAGCTGATTCAGGCGCTTTTCTACGGCGCTGAGATCGGTATCGGCCAGGCTTTGTTGAGGGAAAAACAGCGCTGCCGTGACCGCCAGCGCAAGAGGGGTTAGTTTTGTCATCCGCCATTCTCCAGAGGGTTTACCGTTTAGCTAAACCGGTTCGATCGAGAGAGTAGAGAAGGGCGGTAAAGGTTACAAAGGATTTCCCTGTTACAATTTCGTTATTGTGAAGCGGCTAACAGTTTTGCGGCAGTGGGCAGCGCCGTCATGGCCCCTTTGGCGGTGGTCGCCAGCGATCCGCAGCGCTGTGCCAGCTCGATCGCGCCCGCCAGATCGCGAGGCCGCAGCGGATCGGCTTCCCGCATCAGGCCAGTCAATAAGCCCGCCACAAAAGCGTCGCCCGCGCCGGTCGTATCCACCACCTCTACTTTCGAAGCGCCGAAGCGGGTCTGTTCGCCCTGATGCCAGGCGATGACGCCTTCTTCGCCCAGCGTTACCAGCAGCAGAGCGGGCTTGTAGCCTTCGGTAAAAGCCGCCAGAGCGGTATCGATCTGCTCAATGCCGGTCAGCAGCTGTAACTCGTCCAGCGAGAGTTTAATGACGTCCGCCACGGCGAAAGCTTGTCCGACAACGTGGCACATCGCGGCATGATCCTGCCAGAAATCCTCGCGCAGATTAGGATCGAAGCTGACCCAGCCTCCGGCCGCATGAATGCGCTCGGCGGCGGCGAATGCCGCGCTGCGGCTTGGCTCGGCGCTCAGCGCAATAGAACAAAAATGCAGGGCCTGGCCGGCAGCGAAAACGGGTAAATCTTCCGGCGTCAGGAAGAGATCGGCCGCCGGGCGCACCATAAACGTAAAGGTGCGTTCGCCTTGCTTATCAAGGCCGACCACGACGGTGGAAGTACGCTGCTCCGGCAGCTGGCGCATGAAATCCGTATTGACGCGTTCTGTACGCAGGGTTTCCTGCAAAAAGGCGCCGAAGGGATCGCCGCCGACGCGGCCGATAAAAGCGCTGTCGCCGCCCAGACGCGCTACGCCAACCGCGACGTTAGCGGGCGCGCCGCCGGGACACTGCTGCAGATGGTTATTCTCTTCCGGCAGCAGGTCTACTACCGCATCGCCCAAAACCCAGACTCTGTTCATTACGCCTCCTGTTTAAGTAAGCATTAAGCTAAACCGCTTTAGCGAAGATGACAACTGTTGATAAACGATAAGGGTAGCGTGAGGCGTATGAAAGGGGGAAAAGAAGAGTGTTTAAAAGCAGAATCCGACAAAGGCGAGCGTTGCTCTGTGAAGCGATGTTGCTAAGCGGCGTCGTCTTCCCTGACGACGAACGCGGCTAGCTGTCGTCTTCGCGAATGGAAGAGGGATGACGACACAGCGGCTGGATGGACATCGTCATATACGGGTAGAGCGGCAGGCCGGTCAGCAGGTCGTGCAGCTCTTCATTGCTTTCCACGTCAAAGATGCTGACGTTTTTGAACTCTCCCGCTACGCGCCAGACGTGACGCCATTTTCCCGACTGCTGCAGCTGCTGCGCATAGGCCTTTTCCTGGGCTTTGATCTCACTGACGCGCTCTGCCGGCAGCGTATCAGGGATGGCGATAGTCATTTCTACTTTAAACAGCATGGCTCTCTCCGGTCGTGGCGCTTACCCCTGGCTGACGGTAAAGCGCAGGCTTAAATTTCTGTTTTCTCGGCGTATTCGCAGAGATCTTCAATCAAACAGGAGCCACAGCGCGGCTTGCGGGCGACACAGGTGTAGCGACCATGCAGGATAAACCAGTGGTGGCAGTCGACCTTGAACTCTTTCGGCACGACTTTCAGCAGCTTCTCTTCGACTTGCTCGACGTTTTTGCCGGGCGCAAACTTAGTGCGGTTGCAGACGCGAAAGATATGGGTGTCGACGGCGATGGTCGGCCAGCCGAAAGCGGTATTCAGCACCACGTTGGCGGTTTTACGGCCCACGCCCGGCAACGCCTCCAGCGCCTCGCGGCTCTCCGGCACTTCGCCGCCGTGCTGCTCCAGCAGAATGCGGCAGGTTTTAATCACGTTCTCCGCCTTGCTGTTAAACAGGCCGATGGTCTTGATGTACTCTTTTACGCCGTCCACGCCCAGCTCCAGCATAGCGGCAGGCGTGTTGGCGACCGGATAGAGCTTTGCGGTCGCCTTGTTGACGCTGACGTCCGTGGCCTGCGCAGAGAGCAGCACGGCGATCAGCAGCTCAAAAGGGGTAGTAAAGACCAGTTCCGTGGTCGGGTGCGGATTGTTGTCGCGCAGCCGCACCAAAATTTCGTGACGTTTTTCCTTGTTCACAGCGCGTTCGAGGCTCCTTTCGGCAGGCTGGTTTCGGCCGCTTTACGGGCCGCGCGCGCCTTCATTTTGTTATCGATAACGTATTTGGCCGCCAGCAGCATACCGAGGCCGATAAAGGCGCCCGGCGGCAGCATCGCCAGCAGCATCGGCGAATCAAAATGCACCACCTCAATCCGCAGCGCCTTCGCCCACGGCCCCAGCAGCTGATCGGCGCCGTTGAAAAGGGTGCCGCTGCCGATGATTTCGCGCAGCGAGCCCAGCACTACCATCACGCTGGTGGCGCCCAGACCAATCGCCATCCCGTCCAGTGCCGCCAGCGGGACGCTGCTGCGCGAGGCCACCGCTTCGGCACGGCCCACCACGATGCAGTTGGTGACAATTAGTGGAATAAAAATGCCTAACGAGTGATAGAGCCCATAGGCGTAAGCGTTAATCAGCATCTGCACGCAGCTCACCACCGAGGCGATAATCATCACGTAAATCGGGATACGGATATCGGTCGGCACCCAGCGGCGCGAGGCGGAGATTGCGCTGTTGGTGCAGATCAGCACCATAGTGGTGGCCAGGCCAAGGCCCAGCGCGTTGGTGGCGGTCGAGGTCACCGCCAGCAGCGGACAGAGCCCCAGCAGCTGTACCAGCGCCGAGTTATTTTTCCACAGTCCGCCGACCAGCAGGTTTTTTGCTTCACTCATTGGAGTCTCCACAGGTTTGCAGCGAGGCGAGCTGCCCCGGCAACGTTTCAACAAACAGGGTGGCGCGTTTGGTGGCGTTTACCACCGCGCGCGGCGTAATGGTGGCGCCGGTAAACTGATCGAACTGACCGCCATCTTTTTTCACCGCAAAACGCTTGTCATCTTTTCCGCTCAGCTTCACGCCGCTGAAGCTCTCGATCCAGTTGGATATGCGCAGCTCGATTTTATCGCCCAAGCCGGGCGTTTCGTGATGCTCAACCACGCGCACGCCCAGTACTTTGCCGCTGAAATCCGCGCCGACAATCATCTGAATAGCGCCAGAATAGCCATCTGGCGCGGTAGCCTCAATCGCCGCGGCGACCGGCTGGTCATCTTTCCGTGCGAGGTAAAGATGATGTACGCCGTTGCCTAACGCCGGACTGGTGACCAGATAGCACTCCTGCTGAATAGCATTATTGTACAACTCGGGCGGCACCACCTGATCCAACAGCGTTTTCTGCTGCAGCACGCCCTGATGCTCAATAGTGGGTTTGGTCACGGTATTGACCACCGCCGTCAGCCCGGTGGTGACGGCGGCGAACAGCGCCAGCGTCACGCCATTTTTACGAATCGCATCCAGCATTACTTCTCCTTACGATGACCGTAAACGCGCGGCTGCGTGTAGTAGTCGACCAGCGGCACGGTGATGTTCGCCAGCAGCACGGCGAAAGCCACGCCGTCAGGATAGCCGCCGAAGCTGCGGATCAGCCAGACCAGCAGACCAATTAACGCGCCATAGATCAGGCGCCCTTTGTTGGTGGTGGAGGCCGTTACCGGATCGGTAGCGATAAAAAAAGCGCCCAGCATGGTCGCGCCGGAGAAGAGATGCACCGCGGGCGACAGCAAAGCGTCCGGAGAGATCAGCCAGCCAAGCGTGGAGAAAAGCGCCAGCGACAGCAGCATACTGGCCGGAATATGCCAGCGGATGCTGTTGGTGAACAGCAGGAACAGGCCGCCAAGCAGATAGCCGATATTGACCCATTGCCAGCCCAGTCCGGCGATAACGCCGCTGTAGAGAGGCTGCGCCCGCAGCTCTTCTGCGCTGTGCCCGGCGCGCAGGCCGGTTTTAAAACTATCCAGCGGAGTCGCCTGGCTGACGCCATCCACGCCGAGCCTGAGCTGCTGCATACTGTGGCCGTCCAGCGTCTGACCATGAAAGATCATGTTCAGGGCATCGAAAAAGTTGGGTGTGACCGTCTGCAGCGAATCGGGCGGCAGCCAGCTGGTCATCTGCACCGGAAAGGAGATCAGCAGAACGACATAGCCCACCATCGCCGGGTTAAAAGGATTCTGACCCAGGCCGCCGTAGAGCTGTTTGGAAATCACCACGGCGAAGACGGTGCCGATAACAATGATCCACCAGGGCGCCAGCGGCGGAATGCTGATGGCCAGCAACAGCGCGGTCAGCAGCGCCGAGTTGTCGCCGAGCGTTTTGCCCAGCGGCAGCTTGCGCAGCTTCAGGATGGCGGCTTCGGAGCCGAGGCCCGCCGCAGCGGCAATCGCGATCTGAATCAGCGTCCCCCAGCCGAAAAACCAGCACTGAGCCGCGATGCCGGGCAGGGTCGCCGCCAGCACCAGCAGCATAATAGTGCTGGTGCTGCGTCGATTGTGGGTATAAGGCGAACTTGCGATGCGAAAAGCCATTTAATCCTCTTGCGTAGAATGCTGCGCCTTACGCGCCTTAACACGAGCGATGGCCGCCGCCACTGCCGCCTTGCGGGGATCGTCCTGTTCTGACGACGTTTTACTCACTGCCTGTGGCGCGGCTTCCGGCTGCTCAGCTTCCGCTTTCACCGTCGCGTTATCTGCTGGCTCCGCTTTGGCCGCCGCCGCTTTCTTCGCCTTAGCCCGCGCGATAGCTGCTTCCACAGCCGCTTTGCGCGGATCCATCGGCGCGGCTTCCGCTTTCACCGTCGCGCTATCCGCTGGCTCCGCTTTGGCCGCCGCCGCTTTCTTCGCCTTAGCCCGCGCGATAGCTGCTTCCACAGCCGCCTTGCGCGGATCGACTGGCGTAGCTTCCGGCTGCTCAGCTTCCGCTTTCACCGCCGCGTCATCCGCTGGCTCCGCTTTGGCCGCTGCGGCTTTCTTCGCTTTCGCCCGCGCGATGGCCGCTTCCACAGCCGCTTTGCGCGGATCCACCGGCGCCGCTTCCGGCTGCTCAGCTTCCGCTTTTACCGCCGCGCCATCTGCTGGCTCCGCTTTGGCCGCAACAGCCGCTTTCTTCGCTTTCGCCCGCGCGATGGCCGCTTCCACCGCCGCTTTGCGCGGATCCACCGGCGCGGCATCGGTCTGCTCGTTTATAGCAGCAGGTTCAGCCGCCGCTTTCTTCGCCTTAGCTCGCGCGATAGCCGCTTCTACGGCCGCTTTACGCGGATCGCCCGCCTGGCGCGTAGCCGGTTCCGTCTCGGACTGTTTTTCCGCCTGGTGCGCGCGCGCCTGTGCCTTACGCGCTTCGCGCTGCGCCAGAAGTGCCGCGTTTTCGGCTTCCTGTGCATCGCTCGCCGGCGCTGCCTGCTTCGCTTTCACCCGCGCCAGGGCTGCTTCGACCTCGCCGCTATCGCGCTGGCCGACAACGCGTTTCGCCTGCTGATGACGGTTTTCACGCGCCAGCTTCTCGCGTTCCAGGCGCGCCTGACGCGCTTCGAAACGCGCCTTCGCCTGTGCGGTACGTTCCGCTTCCAGATCGATAGCGCGGATCTCCGCTTTCTCCTGGCGGTAATACTGCACCAGCGGAATATTGCTTGGGCAGACATAGGCGCAGGCGCCGCACTCGATACAGTCGTCGATATTATGCTGACGCGCCTTGTCGTGATCGCCGCCGCGGCTGTACCAGTAAAGCTGCTGCGGCAGCAGCGCGGCGGGACAGGCATCCGCGCAGGCGCTGCAGCGGATACAGGATTTCTCTTCCTCGTTATCGCCCATTTCGCTGGCGGAAGGCGCGAGGATGCAGTTGGTGATTTTCACCACCGGCACGTCCAGCGTCGGCAGGGTAAAGCCCATCAGCGGGCCGCCCATGACCACCATCTGGCCCGAGGCTGGCGTGAAATCGGCCTGGTGCAGGAGATGGCTGATCGGCGTACCGATGCGTCCCCAGACGTTGCCGGGCCGTTTCACCGCTTCGCCGGTCAGCGTCACCACGCGCTCGGTCAGCGGCTCGCCGTCTACCACGGCGCGCTTCACCGCATAAGCGGTGCCGACGTTCTGCATCAGCACGCCGATATCGGTGGAGCGGCCGCCGTGCGGCACTTCCAGCCCGGTAAGAATTTTGGTGAGCTGCTTCGCGCCGCCGGAAGGATATTTGGTGGGAATGACCCGAATCTGCAGATCCGCAGCGTCGCCCAGCGCTTTTTTCAGCGCGGCGATCGCTTCCGGCTTGTTGTCCTCAATCCCGATCAGCACGCGCTCCGCCTGCAATACCCAGGCGAGAATACGGGTGCCTTCAAGCACTTCCTGCGCGCAGTCCTGCATCAGGCGGTCGTCGGCGGTGATATAGGGCTCGCATTCGGCGGCGTTAATAATCAGCGTTTTTACGCCGCGCAGGCCGCCCTTGAGTTTGGTAGCGGTAGGGAAACCCGCGCCGCCCAGGCCAGCCACGCCAGCCTGGTGAATCAGCCCGACAATCTCCTCACGCTCGTGCTGACGATAGTCGGCCAGCGGGCTTTTCTCGATCCAGCGATCCTCGCCATCGGGCGTAATAAAGACGCAGAGCTCCGCCAGCGCGGAAGGATGCGCGGTGATATGAGGCGCGATATCTTCTACCACGCCAGAAGTCGGCGCGTGTACCGGCAGCATTCGACCGCGGCCAAAGGTCAGCGGCTGGCCGCGCAGCACTTTATCGCCCGGCTTCACCAGCAGCTCGCCTTCGTGGCCGATATGCTGCTTGAGGGGAATAATAAATTTTGTCGCCAGCGGCAGCTGGCGCAGCGGCGTGCCGTTAGACTGGGTTTTCATCTCCGGCGGATGGATGCCGCCCTGAAAATCCCACAGTTTCTCTTTTTTAAACAGTCTGAAGAGGTTACGCATGACTTTCCACTGAAATTACCCTGACCGGGATGGTTTGCAGATCCCACTTCCAGTTTGCCGTTGTGTCGGCCACCGGACGCATTTCGATGCAGTCGGTCGGGCAGGGCGCGACGCAGAGATCGCAGCCGGTACAGACATCGCTCAACACGGTATGCATCGCGCGGGTAGCGCCGACGATGGCGTCCACGGGACAGGCCTGGATGCATTTGGTGCAGCCGATACAGTTGGCTTCATCGATCCAGGCGACTTTACGCTCCGGCTCGCGCGCCGCTTCGTCGCCTAACGGCTGCGGCTCGACGTTCAGCAGCGCCGCCAGCTTGAGCATGGTCTGCTCGCCGCCGGGCGCGCACTTGTTGATCTGCTCGCCGTTGTTGCCGACCGCGTCCGCATAGGGACGACAGCCCGGATAGCCGCACTGGCCGCACTGGCTCTGCGGCAAAATGGCGTCGATCTGCTCGACGATGGGATCTTCTTCGACTTTAAACCGGCGCGAAGCGTAGCCCAGCAGGCCGCCGAAAATCAGGCCCAGCACGCTTAATACCGCGACCGCAATCCATACTGCACTCATCAGAATTTCACCAGTCCGCTAAAGCCCATAAATGCCAGCGCCATCAGGCCGGCGGTTACCAGCGCGATGGAAGACCCTTTGAAAGGCGCCGGCACGTCGGCCAGCACCAGCCGCTCGCGAATGCCGGCGAACAGCACCATCACCAGCGAGAAGCCGACAGAGGCGCTGAAGCCGTACAGCGCCGCCTGCAAAAAGGTATGGTTCAGGTTGACGCTCAGCAGCGGCACGCCGAGCACCGCACAGTTGGTGGTGATCAGCGGCAGAAAAATGCCCAGCAGCCGATAGAGCTCGGGGCTGGTTTTGCGCACCACCATCTCGGTGAACTGCACCACTACCGCAATCACCAGGATATAGGCCATGGTGCGCAGATAGACCAGATCCAGCGGCAGCAGGATCAGGTGATTCACCAGCCATGCGCAGATCGAGGCCAGGGTAATGACGAAAGTCGTGGCGAGTCCCATGCCAATCGCCGTTTCCAGTTTTTTGGAAACGCCCATAAAGGGACAAAGGCCGAGAAACTTCACCAGAACGAAGTTATTCACCAGCACTGTGCCGATAAAAAGAAGCAGGTAGTCGGTCATTTTTACGCCTGAGAAAAATAAAAGCCGTTTATTATCGGTCATTCGCGCCCGGACAACAACCGCAGCGCGTTCGGGAGCGGAAATGACCGCACGGAGAATTAAATTTTTGCGCGCTTTTTCGACACCAAAGGCGCTGAAAAAAGTCAGGGCGCGGAAAAATTCGTTTCAGGAGAGCCAGTATAACCTGGCGCCAGAGTGACGCACATCGATGGCCGCGGTGCGGCCAGGCGATTAAAGAGAGGATCGGGCGAGCGGCAACAGCAAGCAGCCCGCCTTAGCAGGGGGTCAAGGCGCGTCGCGTCGGCCTGTGGCAGAGCGGCGTTTTTTTTATCAGATACAGAGAGGGCGAAACAGAACCTAGACGACGTAATGCCAGACGGACTTCGGCACGCAGCCAAGATCGAACAGGCGCCCACCGGAAGCCAGTTCGGCACGGCGGTGATCGGCAGCGCGATACATATCAATAATTTCTTTATTATCGGTCAGTGAGTAGTTGAGATGATCGAACAGTTTCTCCAGCGTGTCAGGAGAGCTCACTTTACGAAATTTCAACAGATAGTCATGTACTGTCATAGTTGCCGTTATGCTAAGAATTAAGAAGTTTCAAGTATATGGTCAGGCGATGCGCTGTCTATAGCGGAAAATGCAAAATCACAGTAAATTCAGAATAAAGAGTAAGTCATTTCCGCATTTCCAACAGGGTGATTGTCGACTTTAATTAGCATTTCCCGCCTGTCATGTTAATAAATGGTTTCTATGTTAATAATTGGATCCACCAGGTTGTGTCTCCGCTCACAAATTCGCACTTTGCTCCGCATTCCCCGGCATTGCGCTACTACGACAGATAGTTATCAGGTACTTGTAATCGTTTTCATTATAAGCCGCGTTAACCGCTTCTCTTTATTACACTTATTTAACAAAGACATTCCGCAGTGGCGCAGAGTTTATCCATATCCCATTTTTAACCCGCGGCGCACTAATTTTACGCGCCACCTTAATTGCTGAATTTTGTGAGCATTGTCGAAAATGTTTTTTTTTGGCTGGGCCACGATTAAGCGGCAATCACTCCCGGATAACGATCCCCGTCAGAGGAACAGACCTATGTGGAAACGGTTACTTTTAACCACGCTGATTGGCGCAGCGCTGAGCGGTAATGCGCTGGCGGAAAATCTTACGGTTGGCTTTTCGCAGGTTGGCTCCGAATCGGGCTGGCGCGCGGCGGAAACCAGCATGGCGAAAAGCGAGGCGCAAAAACGCGGTATTACGCTAAAAATCGCCGACGGCCAGCAGAAGCAGGAGAATCAGATTAAAGCAGTACGTTCGTTTATCGCTCAGGGCGTCGACGCTATTTTTATCGCGCCGGTCGTACAGACAGGTTGGGAACCGGTACTGGAAGAGGCCAAAGACGCGAAAATTCCGGTATTCCTGCTGGATCGCGCCATCGTGGTGAAAGATAAATCGCTTTATATGGCGGTCGTAACGGCGGACAACGTGCTGGAAGGCAAGCTGATCGGCGACTGGCTGGTAAAAGAGCGGGCGGGCAAACCCTGTAACGTGGTAGAGCTGCAGGGCACCGTTGGCGCCAGCGTGGCCATCGACCGTAAAAAAGGCTTCGCTGAGGCCATCGCCAACGCGCCGGGAATTAAAATCGTGCGTTCGCAGTCCGGCGACTTTACCCGCAGTAAGGGTAAAGAGGTGATGGAAAGCTTTATCAAGGCGGAAAACAACGGCAAAAACATCTGCATGGTTTACGCGCATAACGACGATATGGCGATCGGCGCGATTCAGGCGATTAAAGAGGCCGGACTGAAACCGGGCAAAGATATTCTGACCGGCTCGATCGACGGCGTGCCCGATATCTATAAGGCGATGCTGGCCGGTGAAGCCAACGCCAACGTCGAGCTGACGCCGGATATGGCTGGCCCCGCTTTCGACGCGCTGGAGAAGTTCCGCAAAGAGGGGACTCAGCCGCCGAAAATCATCAAAACCGAATCAAGACTCTTTTTACCAGCCGACGCTCAGGCGCAGCTGGATAAGAAAAAAGGCATGGGTTATTGATCCCGCCGCCGCCCGGATAACGGGCGGCATCTTTTCCGAGGCCAGCCATGATTAGCTCTTCGCAATCTCCGCCGCTGCTCGCCATCAGCGGCCTGAGTAAAAGCTTTCCCGGCGTCAGGGCGCTGGATAACGTCTCTTTCGACCTGCGCGGCGGCGAAATTATGGCGCTGCTGGGCGAGAACGGCGCCGGAAAATCCACGCTGATTAAAGTGTTGACCGGCGTCTACCGCCGCGACGCCGGCGCTGTGACGCTGGCAGGCAATGAGATCGCGCCGCGCAGCACGGCCGAAGCCCAGCAGGCGGGCATCGGCACCGTTTACCAGGAAGTCAATCTGCTGCCCAATATGTCGGTGGCGGATAATCTGTTTATCGGCCGCGAGCCGCGTCGGCTGGGCATGATCGATCGCCGGCGCATGAACAAAGAGGCCGTCGTGCTGCTGCGCAACTACGGTTTCGAGCTGGATGTGACGCGCCCGCTTGGCCACTATTCGGTGGCGATGCAGCAAATTATCGCTATCTGCCGCGCGGTGGATCTTTCGGCTCAGGTACTGATCCTCGATGAGCCGACCGCCAGCCTGGACGCCAGCGAAGTTGAGATGCTGTTTACGCTGATGCGCCAGCTGCGCGCGCGCGGCATGGGGTTGATCTTCGTCACGCATTTTCTCGATCAGGTCTATAAGGTATGCGACCGCATTACCGTATTGCGCAACGGCCAGTTCGTCGCCACGCGGGAAACCGCCGCGCTACCGCAAATCGAGCTGATTAAGCTGATGCTGGGGCGCGAGCTGCTGGAAACCGCGCTGCAGCGCGCGGGCAGCACGCTGAAAAGCCACCAGCCGGTGGTGGAGTTTAAAGAATATGGCAGGAAAGGGACGATAGAGCCCTTCAGCCTTAGCGTTCGTCCCGGCGAAGCCGTTGGCCTCGCCGGTCTGCTGGGTTCCGGACGCACGGAAACCGCAGAGCTGCTGTTCGGCATTAAAAGCGCCGACAGCGGCAGCGCCTTCATCAGGGGAAAACCACGTGTAATCCGTACGCCGGCCCAGGCTTCGCGTGCCGGAATCGGCTTCTGTCCGGAAGATCGTAAAACCGATGGCATCATCGGCGCGGCTTCGGTGCGGGAGAATATCATTCTGGCGCTGCAGGCCCAGCGCGGCTGGCTGCGGCCGATCGGCAAGCGTGAGCAGCAGCAGATAGCCGATCGCTATATCAAAAGCCTGAGCATCCGCACGCCGCATGCGGAACAGCCTGTGGAGCTGCTTTCCGGCGGCAATCAGCAAAAAGTGCTGCTCTCGCGCTGGCTGGTGACGAAGCCGCAGTTTCTGATCCTGGATGAACCGACGCGCGGGATCGACGTTGGCGCCCACGCGGAGATCATCCGGCTGATCGAAACGCTCTGCGCGGATGGCCTGGCGCTGCTGGTGATCTCTTCCGAACTGGAAGAGCTGGTGGGTTACGCGGACAGAGTCATTATCCTGCGCGATCGTCGACAGGTGGCGGAAATCCCGCTGGATAACCTTTCCGTCGCCTCGGTGGTGAAAGCGATTGCCGCTGGAGGGCAGCATGCTTGAGACTCAGCTGATGAAAAAAACCGCCTCCGGGCGCAAACTGCCGCCGGGCATGCCGCAAATCGCCGCGCTAATCCTGGTGCTGCTGGTGGATAGCCTGGTGGCGCACAATTTTTTTGCCGTGCATCTGCAGGATGGCCGCCTGTTCGGTAGCCCGATCGACATCCTCAACCGCGCGGCGCCAGTAGCGCTACTCGCCATCGGCATGACGCTGGTGATCGCCACCGGCGGCATCGATCTCTCGGTGGGCGCGGTGATGGCGATCGCGGGCGCCACGGCGGCGACGCTAACCGTTTCCGGCCACAGCCTGCCGGTAATTATCCTGGCCGCGCTGGGCAGCGGCGTGCTGTGCGGCCTGTGGAACGGGATGCTGGTGGCGCTGTTGAAGATCCAGCCTTTCGTGGCGACGCTGATCCTGATGGTCGCCGGCCGCGGCATCGCACAGCTCATCACCCAGGGGCAAATCGTCACCTTTAACAGCGACGCTTTGGCATGGCTGGGCAGCGGCACCCTGTGGCTGCTGCCGGTTCCGGTATGGATTACGGGCGTTGTGGCGCTGCTGGTCTGGCTGCTGGCGAGAAAAACCGCGCTGGGCATGTTTATCGAAGCGGTAGGCATCAACCTGCGCGCGGCCCGCAACGCCGGGGTTAACGGCTGGGCGGTAGTGATGACCACCTATATTCTCAGCGGGCTGTGCGCCGCGGTAGCGGGGCTGATCGTCGCGGCGGATATTCGCGGCGCGGACGCCAACAACGCCGGGCTCTGGCTGGAGCTGGACGCTATTCTCGCCGTGGTGATCGGCGGCGCCTCGCTGCTGGGCGGTCGCTTTAACCTGCTGCTGTCGCTGCTTGGCGCGCTGATTATCCAGGCGATGAACACCGGCATTCTGCTCTCCGGCTTTCCGCCGGAGCTGAATCAGGTGGTGAAAGCCGTGGTGGTGATGGCGGTGCTGCTGCTGCAGTCGCCCGCTTTTCTGCAACTGTTTAAACGAGGTCGCCGTGATTAAACGTCATTTGCCGTTAATGATTACGCTGCTGGTGTTTGTGGCGGGCTATCTGTTCTGTCTGGCGCAGTATCCCGGCTTCGCCTCCACGCGGGTTATCGCCAATATCCTGACCGACAACGCCTTCCTGGGCATTATTGCCGTCGGTATGACCTTTGTGATCCTCTCCGGCGGCATCGATCTGTCGCCGGGCGCGGTGATCGCTTTTACCGGCGTGTTCCTCGCGCGGGCTATCGGCGATTTTCATCTCGATCCCTGGCTGGCCTTCGCGCTGGTGATGGCGATGGGCGCGGCCTTTGGCGCGCTGATGGGCTGGCTGATCGACGCGCTGAAGATGCCCGCATTTATCATTACCCTGGCAGGCATGTTTTTTCTGCGCGGCAGCAGCTATCTGGTGTCGGAAAGCTCCATTCCCATCGATCATCCGCTCTACGCCACGCTCTCTTCGCTGGCCTGGAAAATTCCCGGCGGCGGACGGCTTAGCCTGCTGGCGCTGGTGATGCTGGCGGTGGTGGCTGGCGGCATCCTGTTGGCGCACCGTACCCGCTTCGGCAACGAGGTTTACGCTATCGGCGGCAACCAGACCTCGGCGCGCCTGATGGGCATCGGCACGCGCAGCGCCACCGTGCGCATCTATATGCTCTCTTCCACGCTGGCCACGCTGGCGGGGATCGTTTTTTCTGTCTATACCTCAGCGGGCTATGCGCTGGCGGGCATGGGCGTGGAGCTGGATGCTATCGCTTCGGTAGTGATCGGCGGCACGCTGCTCTCCGGCGGCGTCGGTACGGTGCTCGGCACGCTGTTCGGCGTACTGATTCAGGGGCTGATTCAGACCTGGATCAATTTCGACGGCACGCTCAGCTCCTGGTGGACGAAAATCGCTATCGGCGTGCTGCTGTTCGCTTTTATCGCTCTGCAAAGGTTGCTGACGGCTATCTGGGATCGCCAGGGCAACGCGCCGGTTGTTCGTCTGAACTGAGTCGAAAATTCTTTGCTGACTTCGGTAACAGAGGCAGAAATAGCGTGAGTTTGTTCACATTGCGCCCAATCCACTGTTGTCGAAGCCGCGGCCGTGGGCGTAGTGTCGACCACGGCAGGGCGTAACCGCACGGCGGGCGAAACCTGAAAAAGCAGCGTGAAGCAGACGACTGTTTTTTCAGGTTTTTTTATGCCTGTTTTTCAGGAAAGAAAGCGTTAACACCAGGAGGGTGTATGCACGACGGCGGCAGGAATTTTCAGCTGATGGCCAAGCCTTCCGGCTCGGTTTGTAATCTTCGCTGCGACTACTGCTTTTATCTGGAGAAAAGCCAGCTCTATCCGCAGCGCGCAGCGCGCTGGAAAATGGATGACGCGACGCTGGAAAACTACATTCGCCAGACTATTCAGGCCCAGCGCGCGCCCGTGGTCGATTTTATCTGGCAGGGCGGCGAGCCGACGCTGGCGGGCCTCGATTTCTACCGGCGCGCGCTGGCGCTACAGCAGCGCTACGGGCAGGGCAAGCGGCTCAACAACTTCTTCCAGACCAACGGCATAAACCTTAATGATGACTGGGCGCGCTTTTTTAAGCAGCACCGTTTTCTGGTCGGCATCTCGCTGGATGGCGACAGGGCAACGCACGATCGCTTCCGGCGGACGCGCGGCGACAAAGGCAGTTTCGACGAGGTGATGGCCGGACTGGCCAGCCTGCAGCGCCATCATGTCGACGTCAATACGCTGACCGTGGTTAACGCCGACAACGCCGCCAGGCCGCTGGAGATCTACCACTTTCTTCGCCGCGCGGGCAGCCGCTATATGCAGTTTATTCCGCTGGTGGAGCGCCGCGCCGCGCAGCCGGACGCCAGCGGGCTGACGCTGGTCACGCCCGATTTTGTCGGCGACTGCCAGGTCGCGCCCTGGTCGGTGCCTGCCAGAGCCTACGGCCGTTTTCTTAACGCCATTTTTGACCACTGGGCGCAGCACGATATCGGTTCGGTATTCGTGATGAATTTTGAACAGACGCTGGCGAAGCTGGCGGGTCAGCCGGGCATCTGCGTGCAGAGCGAAACCTGCGGCGGCAACC
Source organism: Erwinia sp. CGal63 (assembly GCF_037026505.1). Lineage (NCBI taxonomy): Bacteria > Pseudomonadati > Pseudomonadota > Gammaproteobacteria > Enterobacterales > Erwiniaceae > Erwinia > Erwinia sp. CGal63. The sequence goes on along the minus strand of NZ_JAKUMN010000001.1, from coordinate 1,225,275 downwards.
TGGTGGTGGAAGCGCAGGGCGATGTTTATGCCTGCGATCATTTCGTTTATCCGCAGTACAGGCTGGGCAATATCAACCGGGACGAGCTGCGAACGCTGGTTAACAGCGAGCAGCAGCGGGCTTTCGGCGAGCGCAAGCTGACCCAACTCAATCAACACTGCCTGAACTGCGACGTCCGGCCGCTGTGCCACGGCGGCTGTCCCAAACACCGCTTTTTGCCCGCCGGCGATGGCAGAGCGCAAAACTATTTTTGCGAAGGGCTGGCGCTGCACTTCCGACATACGCTGCCGGTCATGCGGCAGATCGTCGCGCTGGCGCAGCAGGGAAAAAGCCTGGTGCAGCTGCGAAAATGCATCAGGCGCTACTACCAGGGGCAACGCCCCTGATTGCAACGGGCCCAGGCTGTCGCGGCCCCGATACCGTCATGGAGGATCGAACAATGAAAACATTTACCTTAACCGCGCTGGCGCTCTGCTGTCAGGCGCTCCTGCAGCCCACGCTGGCGGCCACGCCGGTGCAGAAGGCCAGGCCCAATATCGTCTATATTCTGCTGGACGATCAGCGTTACGACGCTTTCGGCTTTATCAATCCACTTATCAAAACGCCGCATATGGATGAGATCGCCCGCGACGGCACCTGGTTTAAAAACGCCTTTGTGACGACTTCACTGTCGTCGCCCAGCCGCGCCTCTATTCTTACCGGCATGTATGCGCACAACCACGGCGTGTCGGACAACAATCCCAGCGATCTGTCGCGGCTGCGCTATTTTCCCGAGCTGCTGCGTGAAAACGGCTATCAGACCGCCTTTTTTGGCAAGTGGCACTTCGGCGGCGCGGACGCCACGGCCAAAGCGGGCTTCGCCGGTTTCGACCGCTGGGTAGGGCTGCTGGGCCAGGGCGACTACTATCCCATTAACATGTTCGGCAAGCCGGCGATGCTGAATATCGACGGCAAACTCACGCCGCAGAAAGGCTATATCACCGACGAGCTCACCGACTACACGCTGGACTGGCTGGAGCACACCGATAAATCGAAACCTTTTATGGTTTACCTGTCGCACAAGGGCGTGCATGCCGACTTTTATCCGGCGGTTCGCGACAAGGGCAAGCTTGCCAACGTCACTTTCCCGCTGCCGGATACCTGGGCCGATACGGAAGAGAACTATGCCGGCAAACCGATGTGGGTAAAAAACCAGCGCAACAGCTGGCACGGCGTAGATTATCCCTACGATAAAAAGCTGGATCTGCAGCAGTTCCAGCGCGACTACTACGAGACGCTGATGGCGGTGGACGACAGCGTAGGGCGCGTGCAGGCGTGGCTGAAGAAAAACGGCCTGGCCGACAATACGATAGTGATGGTGATGGGCGACAACGGCTTTATGTTCGGCGAACATGGCCTGATCGATAAGCGTAACGCCTATGAAGAGTCGATGCGCGTGCCGCTGCTGGCGTCCGGCCCCGGCTTCGCCAAAGGCAAAGTGGTGGAGGATGTAGTGGCGAATATCGATATTGCGCCAACCTTTCTGGATGCGGCGGGCGTCGCCAAACCCGCCAACTACGACGGCGACAGCTTTCTTGGGTTAGGTACCGGCCGTAAGGATCTGCCGCCGCGCAAGGATTACTTCGTCTATGAATACTTCTGGGAATATAACTTCCCCTATACGCCCACCACCTTCGCCATCCGTACGCCACACTATAAGTACATTCAGTACTACGGCATCTGGGATAAAGAGGAGCTGTACGATATCGCTAAAGATCCGCACGAGAAGCGTAATCTGATCGACGATAAATCCAGAGAGATCATCGATACCAAAATCGCGCTGCGCAAAAAGCTGTTTGAGGGACTGAAGGATCATCAGGGCAACAGCATTATTCCCTACAATGAAAGAACCAGTCAGGGCGTGGTATTCCGCTATCGGGAAGGCGGCAAAAAAATGGCCGATTTCCCGGCGGAATGGCTGCGTGGCAATAACCCGCGCGACAAGTATGACGGCGTGCTGCCCGACCAGTATCAGAAAGAGAAAGTAAACGAACAGGTATTTGCCTCTTTCGAGAAAACCGAGGCGCTGATCCAGAAAATGCTGCAGCAGTCGAAACCGTAAAGGAAAAGCCACGGTCGGAGAACCGTGGCTTCAGACTGCTGACAAACTTAAACAGCGGGTGCGTATCAACATTTTAACAGCGGCGCAGTGGCTTCGTGGCGGCGGAGGCGGTGCGGATAAGCGGACCGTTTTCGCGCCGGGACGCGCGAAGCAAGCCTCCATGGACGGATTCACGGCGTGTCCGTGCTCCGCTCCGCCTCTGCTGGCAGTTCAACGATCTGAACGCGACCTGTTCACAGAGCATAAGTTTGTAAACAACCTCCAGCCACGGTCGGAGAACCGTGGCTTATAACGATTGGCAAGCGAGGCGGCCTGTCGCTTAACGCTGGTTCAGCCTGTAGTAAGCCTCGTTCCAGCGCAGCGCGTCTTTAAAGCCGTGCAGCGTGGTTTCCTCATCAATCACCAGCACCTCAATGCCGTGCATTTCGCCGTACTGACGCATATCCTCGACCGTCAACGCCTGGCTGAACACCGTATGGTGCGCGCCGCCGCCGAGGATCCAGCTTTCGGAAGCGGTCGCCAGCGAAGGTTGCGCACGCCACAGCGCGCGGGCCACCGGCAGCTTCGGCAGCGGCTTCGGCTGCTCGACCGCGTCCACCACGTTGACCAGCAGGCGGAAACGATCGCCCATATCGATCACGCTGGCGTTTACGGCGCGTCCCGCTGGCGTAGAGAAAATCATGCGCGCCGGATCGGCCTTGCCGCCAATGCCCAGATACTGTACGTCAATCAGCGGACGCGACTCTTTGGCGATGGAAGGGCAAACCTCCAGCATATGCGATCCCAGCACCAGCTCGTTGCCCGGCGAGAAGTGATAGGTGTAATCCTCCATAAAGGAAGTGCCGCCCGGCAGCCCGGTCGCCATCACCTTGAAAATACGCAGCAGCGCGGCGGTTTTCCAGTCGCCTTCGCCCGCAAAACCGTAGCCCTGGCCCATCAGTCTCTGTACCGCCAGGCCCGGCAGCTGCGTCATGCCGTGCAGCGTCTGGAAGTTGGTGGTGAAAGCCATGCAGCCTTCGGCCTGCAGGAAGCTTTTGATGCCCAGCTCAATGCGCGCGGCGTCCAGCACGTTCTGCCGCTTTTCGCCGTTGGCGGCTGCGGCGGGCGTAAAGTCGTACAGGCTTTCATATTCGTCGATCAGCGCGTTGACGTCGCCGTCGCTGACGCCGTTGATCACCTCGACCAGATCGCCGACGCCCCAGCCGTTAACGGCATAGCCGAACTGGATCTGCGCCGCCACCTTGTCGCCTTCCGTTACCGCCACTTCGCGCATATTGTCGCCGAAGCGCGCCACTTTCAGCTGCGAGCTGGCCTGTTTGGCGGCGGCGGCGCGCATCCATTTACCGATGCGCTCCTGCGCGGTTTTATCCTGCCAGTGGCCGGTGATCACGCTGTGCGGCAGCCGCATCCGCGCGCCGATAAAGCCGAACTCACGGCCGCCGTGCGCGGTCTGATTCAGGTTCATAAAGTCCATATCCATGCTGTCCCACGGGATCTCCGCGTTAAACTGGGTATGGAACTGCAGCAGCGGCTTATTCAGCACCGACAGGCCGCCAATCCACATTTTGGCCGGCGAGAAGGTGTGCAGCCAGGTGACGATGCCGATACAGTCGTCGGCATAGTTCGCCTCGCGGCAGAGCGCCAGCGCTTCGTCCGGGCTTTTCACCAGCGGCTTCAGCTGCAGCCGGAACGGCAGATTGCCGTCGCGGTTAAGGCCATCCACTACCTGCTGCGCGTGCTGTTCCACCTGGCGCAGCGTTTCGCTGCCGTAAAGATGCTGAGTGCCGATAACAAACCAGACGCTGAGCGCATTAAGCTGAGCCATACTTTCTCCTTAACTGTTGAGCTGGCGCGGGGCGAACTGCGGTTCGGCCACTTCACACCATTGAAGGTAACGCTGATAGAGCTGCTGATAGCGCTCGACGCGGCTGGCGTCGGGCGCAAGCGTAGTGGCAATCGGGCTGGCCATTTTCTGCTGGGCAGCGGGCACGTCGGGATAGACGCCGGCGGCGACCGCGGCGAAAATCGCTGCGCCAAGCGCGCAGCACTCGTCCGAGCTGACGATATCCAGCGGCCGATTCATGACGTCGCAGCAGACCTGCATAATGGCCGGGGATTTACGGGCGATGCCGCCCAGCGTCAGGATATTTTCCACCGGAATCTCCTGGCGCTCGAAACACTCCATAATGGCGCGCGCGCCAAAGGCCGTCGCGGCGATAAAACCGCCAAACAGCGTTGGCGCGTCGGTGCCGAGATTCAGATCGGTAATCACGCCTTTCAGGCGCTGATTGGCGAAAGGCGTACGGCGGCCGTTAAACCAGTCCAGCACCACCGGCAGATGATCCAGCTGCGGATCGGCGGCCCAAGCTTTGGTGAGATCGTTAAGCAGGTTTTGCTGGATTTTTTGTAGCTCAGCCTGCAAATGGGGATTTTTTTCGGCGGCCTGCGCCAGCGGCCAGGCGAGCAGGCGGCTGAACCAGGCGTACATATCGCCGAAAGCCGACTGGCCCGCTTCCAGCCCAATCATATTCGGCACCACGCTGCCGTTGACCTGGCCGCAGATACCTTCGATAGCGCGCTCGCCAACGCGATCCACATCGGCGATCAAAATATCGCAGGTGGAGGTGCCGATCACTTTCACCAGGGTATAAGGCGTGGCGCCCGCGCCGACGGCGCCCATATGGCAGTCAAACTCGCCGCCGGAAATCATGACGTTTTCCGGCAGGCCCAGCCGCGCGGCCCATTCTGCGGTAATTTGGCCGACAGGTTGCTCTGCCGTCCAGGTTTCGCTGAACATCGGCGTATCCAGATGTTCCGTCAGCAGCGGATCGAGCGCGTTGAAAAAGTCCGCGCCCGGCAGGCCGCCCCAGGCGGGGTGCCACAGCGACTTATGACCGGCGGCGCAGCGTCCACGGCGAATCGCTTCCGGCGCGGTGGTGCCGCTAAGCAGCGCAGGCACCCAGTCGCACAGCTCAACCCAGGCCACCGCCGCTTCGCGCACTGCCCGATCTTCGCGGCTGACGTGCAGAATTTTTGCCCAGAACCATTCGGAAGAGTAGGTGCCGCCGATAAAGCGCGCATAGTCCTCAAAACGTCCGCTATGGCAGAGCGCGGTAATCTCTTCCGCTTCCTTAATGGCGGTGTGATCCTTCCACAGCACAAACATCGCGTTGGGGTTTTCTGCAAACTCTGGTAGCAGCGCCAGCACGTTGCCCTGACGATCGATGGGCGCCGGCGTCGAGCCGGTGGAATCAACACCGATGCCGACGATGCTGCGACGCTGTTCCGGCGTCAGTTTAGTGACAACGTCACGAATAGCCTGTTCAAAGGCGTCGATATAGTCCTGCGGATGGTGGCGGAACTGATTCAGACGGCTCTGGCTGTAAAGCCCGGCCTGCCAGCGCGGGTAGGCGACAACGCCGGTTTGCAGCTCTTTGCCGCTGGCGCACTCAACCGCCAGCGCGCGCACCGAGTCACTGCCAAAGTCCAGACCGATTGTAATGGCGTCCAACTGCATTTTTCTCTCCGGGCGGTCAACGAATAGGTTACGACTACCCTAAGAAATTGCGTGGCGGGCGGTTAGGCTGTAGCCCGCTGCAAATATGCACTTTTCTGCCGTAACGCAGCGTTTTGTGACCGGCTTCAAATGTTTGATTTGTGTTAATTTTGCTAAATATATGGATCAAACAGCTAAAAGCTCAGGGTGTGATAGCGCTCTCCCTTTTCCCCTCTCTTTACCATTACAACTAGCGCTTATCGGCGTCTTAATATGCCGAATACGCTGGCGTTGCAGCGTGCCAGGACTGAATTGATACCGTTTACATTAAACCGCCAAAAGCGGGCACTGAGCCGGAGAGCCTCATGCACAAATTTACTCAGGCGTTAGCCATCGCTGGCCTCGCCGCCGTTATGTCACATTCGGCTATCGCCGACACGATGAAGCTGGGTTTTCTGGTGAAGCAGCCGGAAGAGCCGTGGTTCCAGACCGAATGGAAGTTCGCCGACAAGGCGGGGAAAGAGATGGGCTTTGAGGTGATTAAAATCGCCGTGCCCGATGGCGAAAAAACGCTGAATGCGATCGACAGCCTGGCCGCCAGCGGCGCGAAAGGCTTTGTTATCTGCACGCCCGATCCCAAGCTCGGCTCGGCGATTGTAGCCAAAGCCCGCAGCTACGATCTGAAAGTGATCGCCGTGGACGACCAGTTTGTCACCGCCAAAGGCAAGCCGATGGAGACGGTGCCGCTGGTGATGATGGCGGCGACCAAAATCGGCGAGCGTCAGGGTCAGGAACTCTATAAGGAGATGCAGAAACGCGGCTGGAATGCGAAAGAAACCGGCGTAATGGCGATTACGGCGGACGAGCTGGATACGGCGCGCCGTCGTACCGGCGGCTCCGTGGACGCGCTGAAGGCGGCCGGTTTCCCTGAGGCGCAGATCTATAAGGTGCCGACCAAATCCAACGACATTCCCGGCGCGTTTGACGCAGGCAACTCGCTGCTGGTACAGCATCCGGAAGTTAAACACTGGCTGATCGTCGGCATGAACGACAATACCGTGCTCGGCGGCGTGCGCGCCACCGAAGGCCAGGGCTTTAAAGCGCCGGACGTGATCGGCATCGGCATCAACGGCGTGGACGCGGTAAGCGAACTCTCCAAAGGCCAGGCGACCGGCTTCTACGGCTCGCTGCTGCCCAGCCCGGACGTGCACGGCTATAAAAGCATCCAGATGCTCTATAACTGGGTGACCAAAGACGCCGAGCCGCCGAAATTTACCGAAGTCACCGACGTGGTGCTGATTACCCGCGACAATTTTAAAACCGAACTGGCTAAAAAAGGCCTGATGTAATCGGAAAGGGGCCGCCTGGCGGCCCCGACGCACCTTACAGCGAGGAATGACCATGCCATCCCCGTATCTGAGCTTTCATAATATCGGCAAAACCTTTCCCGGCGTTAAAGCGCTGACGGATATCAGCTTCGACTGCGCCGCCGGCCAAGTGCACGCGCTGATGGGCGAAAACGGCGCCGGTAAATCGACGCTGTTGAAGATCCTCAGCGGCAGCTACCAGCCCTCCAGCGGCGAAATCCGGCTCAAGGGCCAGCCGGTCAGCTTCACTAACACGCTGGACGCGCTCAACGCGGGCGTCGCCATTATCTATCAGGAGCTGCATCTGGTACCGGAAATGTCGGTAGCGGAAAACATCTACCTGGGCCAGCTGCCGCAGCGCGCGGGCTTTGTTAACCGCTCGCTGCTGCGCTATGAGGCGGGACTGCAGCTGAAAAATTTAGGTATGGATATCGATCCCGATACGCCGCTGAAATCGCTGTCGCTCGGCCAGTGGCAAATGGTGGAGATCGCCAAAGCGCTGGCGAGAAACGCCAAAGTGATCGCTTTTGATGAGCCGACCAGCTCGCTCTCCGCGCGCGAGATCGAGCATCTGTTCCGCGTTATTCGCCAGCTGCGCGACGAGGGCAAAGTAGTGCTCTATGTCTCGCACCGCATGGAGGAGATTTTTGCCCTTAGCGACGCTATCACCGTCTTCAAAGATGGACGCTACGTACGCACTTTCGATGATGTCGCCGCCACCAGCCACGACGAGCTGGTGCAGGCGATGGTCGGGCGTGAAATCGGCGATATCTACGGCTATACGCCGCGTAAAACCGGCGAAGTGCGCCTGCGTCTGGACAACGTGCAGGCCAAAGGCGTGCGTACGCCAATCTCGCTGGAGGTGCGCGCGGGCGAAATCGTCGGCCTGTTCGGCCTGGTAGGCGCGGGACGCAGCGAGCTGCTGAAAGGCCTGTTCGGCGGCACGCGCATCAGCGGCGGCGAAGTGCGGCTGGATGGCGAAAAGCTGACGATTCGCGAGCCGTCCGACGCCATCCGCGCCGGCATTCTGCTCTGCCCGGAAGATCGCAAAGCGGACGGCATTATCGCGGTGCACTCCGTACGCGACAATATCAATATCAGCGCGCGGCGCAACAACCTGACCGCTGGCTGCCTGATCGACAACCAGTGGGAGAGCAAAAACGCCGCCAGCCATATCCGCTCGCTGAATATCAAAACGCCTGGCGCCGATCAGCTGATTATGAATCTTTCCGGCGGCAACCAGCAGAAGGCGATTCTTGGCCGCTGGCTGTCGGAAGAGATGAAGGTGATCCTGCTGGACGAGCCGACGCGCGGCATCGATGTCGGCGCGAAAAACGAGATCTATCGCCTGATCTATGCGCTGGCGGAAGAGGGCATCGCGGTGCTCTTCGCCTCCAGCGATCTCCCGGAAGTGATGGGGCTGGCCGACCGTATTCTGGTGATGCGTGAAGGCGCCATCGCCGGCGAGCTGAGCCATGATGAAGCCACCGAAGCCCTGACGCTGGCGCTTGCCATGCCGAAAACCACCCAGCGCGTTGCCTGACTTGAGGAGTCAACCATGTCTTTAACTACTTCTTCCGCTACGCCGCCGAGGCAGCGCGTTAACCTGAGCCGCATCTGGGATAATTTCGGGATGCTGGTGGTGTTCGCCGTGCTCTTTATCGGCTGTACCATCTTCGTGCCTAACTTCGGTACGCTGATCAATATGAAAGGGCTGGGCCTGGCGATGTCGATGTCCGGCATGGTCGCCTGCGGCATGTTGTTCTGTCTGGCCTCCGGCGATTTCGATCTCTCCGTCGCCTCGGTAATCGCCTGCGCGGGCGTGACCGCCGCCGTGGTGATCAACATGACCGAAAGCCTGTGGATTGGCATCACCGCCGGTCTGCTGTTGGGCGTGGTTTGCGGCTTCGTTAACGGCTTTGTCATCGCCAAACTCAAAATCAACGCGCTGATCACCACGCTGGCAACGATGCAAATCGTGCGCGGCCTCGCCTATATTTTCTCCGACGGCAAAGCGGTCGGCATCGAGGACGAACGCTTCTTCGCGCTGGGCTACGCCAGCTGGCTGGGCGTACCCGCGCCGGTCTGGCTGACCATCGGCACGCTGATCGTTTTTGGCTTTCTGCTGAATAAAACCACCTTTGGCCGCAACACGCTGGCTATCGGCGGTAACGAAGAGGCGGCGCGACTGGCTGGCGTACCCGTAGTGCGGACGCGCATTATCATCTTTATTCTGTCCGGGCTGGTTTCCGCCGCGGCGGGCATCATCCTGGCCTCGCGCATGACCAGCGGCCAGCCGATGACTTCGCTGGGCTACGAGCTGATCGTTATCTCCGCCTGCGTGCTGGGCGGCGTTTCGCTGAAGGGCGGCATCGGCAAAATCTCCTACGTGGTGGCGGGCGTGCTGATCCTCGGCACGGTGGAGAACGCCATGAACCTGCTGAATATCTCGCCGTTCTCACAGTATGTGGTGCGCGGCCTGATCCTGCTGGCGGCGGTGATTTTCGACCGCTATAAACAGAAAGCCAAAACGGCCTGAGGAGGCGCTATGTACCATCGTCTGGAACCGGTAGCGCAATCCAATCCGCTGCTGCCCGGCTATCCCTTCAACGCCTGGCTGGTGGCGGGCCTGACGCCGATTAGCGCAGGCGATCCGCTCGACTTTTTTATCGATCGGCCACAGGGCATGAAGGGCTATATCATTAACCTGACTATCAAAGGTCGCGGCCAGGTGTTCAGCGGCGATGAGGCTTTTGAGTGCGAGCCGGGCGATCTGCTGCTGTTTCAGCCAAAAACCTCGCACTATTACGGCCGCGCGCCGGAGAGCGACTGCTGGCACCATCGCTGGATTTACTTCCGCCCGCGCGCCTACTGGAGCAGCTGGCTGGTGTGGCAGGATGAAAAGCGCGGCGTCGGCAGACTGCGGCTGCCCGAGCGGCTGTGGGCGGAGTTTGAACGGCTCTTTACCACCATAGAGCAGACCCATACCTCGGGAAAACGCTTTGCCGAAGAGCTGGCGATGAACCTGCTTGAGCGGCTGCTGCTGCGCGCGGTAGAGGAAGATCCGCGCAGCCATCAGCAAATTCGCGATCCGCGCATTATCGAAGCCTGCCAGTACGTCACCAATAATCTGGCGGGCGAGCTGAAAATCGACGAAGTGGCCAATCATGTTTGCCTGTCGCCGTCGCGGCTGGCGCATCTGTTCCGCGAGCAGATGGGCATCAACCTGCTGCGTTGGCGCGAGGATCAGCGCATTATCCGCGCCAGGCTGCTGCTGCAAACCACTCAGGAGCCTATCGCCACCGTGGGACGCATCGTCGGCTATGACGATCAGCTCTATTTTTCGCGCGTGTTCCGCAAGCGCGTGGGCGTCAGCCCCAGCGATTTCCGCCGCCGTTCGCTGGATGCCGATACGCTGGTGACGCGGGAAAGCTGGGATCTGCTGCGCGCCGGCCAATAACTTTCTTTTAACATTCAGGTAAATCCGCCTTGTCCTTGCCCGACTGATAGTCTTAAATCATTCGGGTAAGCGACAAGAGGATGACAAATGAACGACACTATTCGCGTTGGTCTGGTCGGCTACGGCTTTGCCAGCAAAACGTTTCACGCGCCGTTAATCAGCGGCGCTTCCGGCATGGAACTGGCGGCCGTCTCCAGTAGCGACGCCGACAAAGTGCGTGCCGACTGGCCCGCCGTTACGGTGGTGGCCGAGCCGCAGGCGCTGTTTGACGATCCTTCTATCCAGCTGATCGTGATTCCTACCCCTAATGACACCCATTTCCCGCTGGCGAAAGCGGCCCTGAACGCGGGCAAGCATGTGGTGGTGGATAAGCCTTTTACCGTGACACTGTCACAGGCGCGCGAGCTGGAAGCGCTGGCCGTCGCCAAAGGTCTGCTGCTGTCGGTGTTTCACAACCGCCGCTGGGACAGCGACTTCCTGACGCTGAAAACGCTGCTGGCGGAAGGCACGCTGGGCGAAGTGCGCTACTTTGAGTCCCATTTCGACCGTTTCCGTCCTGAAGTGCGTAACCGCTGGCGCGAACAGAAGGGCGCGGGCAGCGGCATCTGGTTCGATTTAGGGCCGCACCTGATCGACCAGGCGCTGCAGCTATTCGGTTCGCCTGTGGCTATCAACGTCGACCTGGCGGAACTGCGCCCGGGCGCGCAAACCACCGACTATTTCCACGCCGTGCTTACCTATCCAAAGCGTCGCGTAGTGCTGCACGCCAGTATGCTGGTGGCGGCGGAATCGCCGCGCTATCAGGTACACGGCACGCGCGGCAGCTATGTGAAGTATGGCCTGGACCCGCAGGAGGACAGCCTGAGGTCGGGCGGACGTCCGCCGCAGGAAGAGTGGGGCTACGATATGCGTGACGGCGTGGTAACGCTGGCTAATGGCGAAATGATGGCGGAAGAGACGCTGCTCACCACGCCGGGCAACTATCCCGCTTACTATGCGGGCATTCGCGACGCCATTAACGGCGACGGCGCCAATCCGGTCACGGCGCAGGAAGCGATTCAGGTGATGGAGCTGATCGAGCTGGGTCTGCAATCTGCCGAAAAGCGGCAGACGCTGTCGCTGAAATAAAAAAACGCCCGGCGCTGTCGCCGGGCGTTTTACCTCGTTTTGACCATTCTTAGCGACTGGTGATTCAAGCCGCTACGCTGGCGCGAATAGCCTCTTTCTCCGCTTCGCTTAAAAAGGCGATCTTCAGCCCGTTCTCCTGAGCGGTGCGCATCTGCTGCTGGCTCAAGCCCGCCTGCGGCGCGGCAATCTTGTATTCATGCCCGATCTCGATGCCCTGAACGGCTGGGTCGTCGGTGTTGATCGTGGCCAGAATGCCGTGATCGAGGAATTTGACCAGCGGGTGATGCAGCAGCGACGAGACGGTGCTGGTCTGGATATTAGAGGTCAGGCAGGATTCGATGCCGATCGCGTTTTCCGCCAGGTAATCCATCAGCTTCGCGTCTTCAATCGCCTTCACGCCGTGGCCGATGCGCTCGGCGCCCAGCTCGTGAATCGCCTGCCAGATGCTTTCCGGGCCGGCCGCTTCGCCCGCATGAACGGTAATGCGCAGGCCTGCGTCGCGCGCGCGGTTGAAATGGCTAAGAAACTGGCTGCCGGGAAAGCCCAGCTCGTCGCCCGCCAGATCCAGCGCGGTGATGCCGTCGCGGTGCGCCAGCAGCGCTTCCAGCTCCTGCAGACAGGCTTCTTCGCCAAAGGTGCGGCTCATGATGCCGATCAGGCGCACGGTAATATTGTGCTTTTCACAGCCCGCGCGCACGCCGTCGATAACGGCTTCCACCACGCCCGCAACCGGCAGGTTATGGGTCATCGCCATATAGCCGGGAGAGAAGCGCAGCTCCGCGTAGTGAATACCGGCACGAGCCGCGTCTTCGACATTTTCCATCGCTACGCGGCGGCAGGCCTCCAGCGAGCCGAGAACTTTAACGCCCCAGTCCAGCTTCTGCAGAAAACTCACCAGATCCGGCTCGTTTTTCATTACCTGCACATGCGGTCTGAGCGTCTCCAGCGTAGTAGCGGGCAGCGCCAGATTAAATTCGCGGCCTAAATCGAGAATGGTTTGTGCACGGATGTTGCCGTCGAGATGGCGATGGATATCGGTAAGGGGAATATGGGAATCGATCATGGCGGTGCACTCTGTAGTCATAAAAGTGCATAACAGTATAAAAACTATTTGCGCAACATAGCCAGCGAATTGCGCAAGAGGCGCATCAATTGCCGATTAATTGCCCTTAAAGTAAAAAGCTGGCCTGTTCAGGCCAGCTAAAAATGACATGCGGAGCGCTAACCTATTGTTGCGGCATCGCTGCCGGTTCGCCGCCCAGCATATAGTGGGCGAGGAACTGGTCGAGCGACATTTTCTCGCCGTTCATGGTCACCTGACCGCTGGCGTACTGCAGGCTGGTGACAATATTGTTATCTTCCTGTTTGGTCAGACGGAACATCTGGCCCATCGCGGCCACGCCTTTGACCTGCTGATCCGCAAGCTTAGCGGACTCTTCCTGCGGATGGCCTTCCGCCATCGCTACCTGCGTCATCATCTCTGTGGCCATATCCATAGAGACGGTGAGCTTGCCATCCAGCGTTTTCAGCGAGTTGTCGAGCGCCTGGCTCAGCGTCTGCGGCTGCGGCGCATTGGCAGGGCGATCTTTAAGATGGACGGAAAGGTTGAAGCTGCTTTCGCCCTTGCTGTTTTTCCAGCTCAGCGGCGCGATGGTGATCACCGGCTCGCCTTTCAGCAGCAGCGGCAGGTTGGCGTTCAGCACCTCGCCGACGCGCTGCTGGTAAAGCTCCGGATTATCCGCCATGCCCGGCTCGTCGCTCAGCGCTTTCATCTGGCGCTGATAGTTGTCGCTAAAGGCTTTGATGCCGTCGGCGTCAAATTGGGAAAGCTTGAGCTGCAGCTTGCCCTGACCGAAATCGCGCTCGCGGATCTTCAGCGCGTCCAGCGTTAAATCGGTGGTGCCGGAGACAAGGTTGTTGGCGCTGTCGTAGGAAGAGTTCAGCTTCACGCCTTCCAGATCGAATGAGGACTGACCGTTGACGGCGGAGCTGATTTTATCAACCGTGGCGTTCTGATTGCCGATGCGCAGACCCTGAGCGTTAAGGTGCGTTTTGCCATCCAGCTTCACGCCGTTGAAGGTAAACATAACCGGCATATTCAGCTGATTGCGCAACGTCAGCGCCAGGCTCTCCAGCTTGCCGTCGTAGTCGACCTTATCGCCTTTTTTATCGGCGCTGAGCGTCAGGGTGCCGCCGTTAGAGGCGAAGCGCTCGCCGGTTTGCGCGTTGGCGTAATCCAGCGGCAGCAGATCAATCACGGAAGCGGTAGCGCCGCTATAGCCGATGCGCGTATCCGCCTGAAGCGGCGACTGGCCTTTGCTCATCTCGAAGAGTTTTTTCACCGCATCGGTGTTTTCAAGCTGGGTATGCACCGAGGCCATGCTGGGGATCAGATTGAATTTTTTAAGCTGGGCGAAGGGGAAAGGGCCGTGATCGATTTTCTCATCGAATACCACGCTCTGGCCCGGCTTCAGCGGCGAATTATCTTCGGTTTGCGAGTCAGACTGCACCACAAGGCGCAGCGAGCTGCTGAAAATACCGCGCTGCCAGTCCTGGTAACTCAGCTTCAGGCGGCCGTTAGGCAGCAGCTCATTCATGCGGGCGTTGGCTTCCTGCACCAGCATATCCCTGTTGTTCTCCAGCTTTTTGCCGGTAAACCATGCTGTACCGGTCCAGATCACGCCCAGGGCGATAATTACGCCCGCGGCTATTTTTGTCTTCTTCATGAGTTAAGTCGTCCTTTTTTAAGTCGCCGATGCCGACACGCGCATCCAGTCCGGTTCGGCTAAGGAAAAAATGTTTCTGTATAACGGGTTAAATGATAGCAACTGTGGCCCGTAGCGTCAGCCGCAATCTGACCGGCAGCGCCGGAATCAGCCTCAGGAGCGCATTTTCCGGGGCGTCAAAATGGGATAAGGACGACCGGCTCGCAAAATGTTAAATTATTGTATGTCATACTATGGCCCGCGCAAAACGCCCGGATGGGCAGTTGGGTTCCATTTAAACCAGTAAAGGAGAAAGACATGGCCGCCAACCGCATTGAAAAAGATTCAATGGGTTCCATCGACGTTCCGGCAGATAAACTTTGGGGCGCGCAGACGCAGCGCTCGCTGGAGCACTTCCGCATCTCCAGCGAAAAGATGCCCGTTGAGCTGGTGCACGCGCTGGCGCTGACCAAGCGCGCCGCGGCGAAGGTCAACAGCGATTTGGGACTGCTGCCCGCAGAGCGCGCGCAGGCGATTGTACAGGCTGCTGATGAGGTGCTGGATAATCAGCACGCCACCGAGTTTCCGCTGGCGATCTGGCAGACCGGTTCCGGTACCCAGACCAATATGAACATGAATGAGGTGCTGGCTAACCGCGCCAGCGAAATTCTGGGCGGCGATCGCGGCATGGCGCGTCTGGTTCATCCCAATGACGATGTCAACAAGAGCCAAAGCTCTAACGACGTTTTTCCTACCGCTATGCACGTCGCGGCCGTTATCGCGCTGCAGGAGCATCTGATCCCACAGCTGAAGGTGCTGCAGAGCACGCTGGATGAGAAAGCGGAAGCTTTTAAGGATATCGTGAAAATTGGCCGTACCCATCTGCAGGATGCCACGCCGCTGACGCTGGGTCAGGAGATTTCCGGCTGGGTGGCGATGCTGAAGCACAATCTGAAGCATATCGAGCAGAGCATTCCGCACGTAGCGGAGCTGGCGCTGGGCGGCACCGCGGTCGGCACCGGTCTGAACACGCATCCGGAATATGCGGTGCGCGTGGCGAAAGAGCTGGCCGAACTCACTAAGCAGCCTTTTGTCACCGCGCCGAACAAGTTCGAAGCGCTGGCGACCTGCGACGCGCTGGTACATGCACACGGCTCGCTGAAAGGGCTGGCGGCCTCGTTAATGAAAATCGCCAACGACGTGCGCTGGCTCTCTTCCGGCCCTCGCTGCGGCATTGGCGAAATCGCCATTCCGGAAAACGAACCGGGCAGCTCTATTATGCCGGGCAAGGTGAACCCGACCCAGTGTGAAGCGATGACCATGCTTTGCTGCCAGGTCATGGGCAATGATGTCGCCATTAATATGGGCGGCGCGTCCGGTAATTTCGAACTTAACGTTTACCGCCCGATGATTATTCATAATTTCCTGCAGTCGGTGCGAATGCTGGCCGACGGTATGGACAGTTTTAATCATCATTGCGCCGTAGGGATTGAACCGAATCGCGATCGTATTTCGCAGCTGCTGAATGAATCGCTGATGCTGGTAACGGCGCTGAATACTCATATCGGTTACGATAAAGCGGCAGAGATCGCCAAAAAAGCGCACAAGGAAGGTCTGACGCTGAAAGCTTCCGCGCTCAAGCTGGGTTATCTTTCCGAAGAAGAGTTCGACAGCTGGGTTCGACCCGAAGAGATGGTCGGCAGCATGAAAGCGTAATTAACGTAAGAGCGGAAAGCTTTCCGCTCTTTTTTTACGCAAGCCTGTCGCTGTAAAGATGCAGCCGGGGAATGAGTGAAAAAAGCTTTGCCGCTTCCGGCTTAAATCGGTGCACCACTTTACCGGCGTCATAATTTAATAATTCGCCCAGCTTGGGTACGGATAAGGCGTCGGGACAGAGTACCAGCAGCGGAGAAGGGCAGGCGAGCTGGGTTTGTTTTTGCTGTTCTTTATTCCAGACGCGGGCAATCGGCTGCACCTTGACCGGCCGTTTAATCTTGAGCTTAGCGCTGCCGGGCAGCGAATTAAGCATGGCGATCTCATCCTGCAATTTTTCTCCCCACTGTTCCCGCGTCCACGGCGCCATTGCCCGTCCGGACTTCAGGCTTTTTTTAAGCTTCTCCACCATTTCTTCGCGCGTTACATTTTTAATAATATGTTTATTTGCCCAGCCGAAACGCACGGAATCAGGCGCTTCCAGTAAGGTAATTGAGCGATAGGCGTTCAGGGTGATCAGGCCGCGCAGATGGCTGTGAACAAATTCAAAACGCTCTTCGCTGGAGACGCCGGATTCTACCGTAATAATCTCCTCCAGCCGTTTTTTCAGCAAATTAACCTGCTCTACACGCTGACGCAAAAGATCGGCCTGCGGGCCTGCCGCTTCCAGACAGATAGCGCCAGGCAGGCGAACCGCGGCTTTGGTGCTGATGGTTTCCGACTGATGCTGCATATAGAGCCGGTTATAGTGAGCGAGAGTCATGGCGAACGCGGGCTGCGCCAGATGCTGGGTGACGGCGATTTCCGTTACCGGATCGTGCTCCTGACCTTTCTGCACCAGCGGCAGTTCAAACACGCGGGCCGCCAGCAGGCGCTGCGCGGATAGCTGATGGGTTAATTCACCCAGCGCCGCCTGTAAATCGGTGGCGCAACGGTGCAGATTTTCAACGGCGTCATAACGTCTCATGATGTTATCCTTAGTTACAACATACGCTAAAAGAATAGCAGAAATGGCGAAAAGGGACAGCAGCGGGAGGAAAATATAAATGACAAAAGTGAAATGATGAATAAAAGCGGCCACGCTGAAGGCTCAGCGTGGCGGAAGATTTAGATCAAGAAATCTTCCAGCTTTTTACCCTGATCCAGCGCCTGCTTAATCACCGCTGGCGTACGACCCTGACCTGTCCAGGATTTAGTCTCGCCGTTTTCATCGGTATATTGGTATTTAGCAGGGCGCGGCGCGCGTTTAGCGCGAGATTTGCCTGAGTTATTTTCTGCTGCGGTCAGCTCGCTTAAATCGATACCGTCGTCCAGAAGCATCTGACGATATTTTGCCAGTTTCTCTTCTTTTTCCTTGATTTCAGAAGCGATAGCCGCTTCCGCATCGCGACGTTCGTTAACCACCGCTTCAAGCTTTTCCAGCATCTCTTCCAGTTCAGATAATGAAACTTCACGAGCCTGCGCACGAAGAGTTCGAATGTTATTTAATACTTTCAGAGTTTCGCTCATAAAGGAATCCGTAGCGTTGAGTTGGTTAAAATGATTTATCAGTGTATGTATCGTAGAACAGTGTACATAGAATTGCCGCAGTTCAAAACAGTAAATCTGAAAAAAAAGCTATATTGCGCCGCTTTTTCATTTTTTTTGCAAAATAGTGCGGGAGAAAGTGAAGGTATATTTCATGGCAATGAGAAAAATCTTAACGCGCTGTGCAGCGACAAGAGTAAAAGAGGGCTGGGGAGTAATCAGCGGCGTCTATAATTGCAGCATCGCGGCCCTGAAGCTAAAGAAGAATAAATTAATCATGCTGCTCTGTCAGCAGGCGGTTTTTTTTGTAAGTCGCCAACAAATTTGTTTACCCGGTGGCTGTAGCCGGGAATTTAAAGGCGCTACGGGCTTTTTTGATTCATAAAATGAGTAAGATGAACGCTTATAGCGATCGCACTGAACATATAAATAGCTGACTATAATGGCGGTCGATAACCTTATTGTCGGCACGGCATAAGACCATTTCGGCATAAATAGACCGCCTTGTAGTTACAACATGCTATTAACTTCACTTTTATAGGTAGCGTTCAGCGCGGTGTTTTATGCAGCTTTCACGGCGCTTCACGCACAATGCCCGAAAGCCCAGCAGGGCAACAGCGCAAATCTGGTGCCTCATCCCGGTGTGTGCCAGAATAATTTTTTACCGATCGGCAGGATGAATTAATGAAGCCTCCCTTATTACGCTGGCCTGCGCTTATTCTTCTCTCAGCCGCTGTTGTTATCCTGCTTGAGCAGTTTCAACTTCCCGCCGCGCTGCTGTTAGGGCCGATGCTGGTAGCGATTATTTTCGCCGCTCGCGATAAACCCGTGACTATCGCTAAACCGTTATTCTGGCTGGCGCAGGGGGTAGTGGGCTGCATGATCGCTCGCGCTATGCCGCCTGCGGTATTTACGGAAATAGCCGATAACGGACTACTTTTTGCGGCCGCTATTTTCTCGGTAATTTTCGCCAGCGCGCTGTCGGGCTGGCTGCTTACTCGCTGGCAGGTGCTGCCAGGCTCAACCGCTATTTGGGGATCTTCCCCTGGCGCCGCAACCGCCATGACGCTGATGGCGGAAAGTTACGACGCCGATGTCAGGCTGGTGGCCTTTATGCAATATCTGCGCGTGGTTATTGTCGCCGTACTCGCCACGCTTATTGCACGCTGCCTGGCGCCGCCCGCTGCTGCACAGAATGCTGCCGCCTTCACTATTATTCAGCCTGTGATCTGGCCTGCCTTCGCGGCCACTTTATTCGTGATAGTGGTTTGCGTCGGGATAAGTCGATGGCTCAGGCTGCCCGCGGGCGCTTTATTACTCTCGCTGGCTGGCGGTTTGCTGGTGCAAAATACGCAGCTGGTCAGGCTGGAATTGCCGCCAGCTATACTGACCATAGCTTACGCGCTGATTGGCTGGAGTATCGGCCTGCGTTTTAACCGCGCTATTCTCTCCTATGCGGCGAAAGCGCTGCCGCGTCTGCTGCTGGCGATATTTAGCCTGGTGGCAGTCTGTTGCGGACTGGCTTATTTACTGGTGCGTTTCGCCGGCGTCGATCCCTTAACGGCTTATCTGGCCACCAGTCCTGGCGGCGCCGATTCGGTGGCTATTATCGCCGCCTCCAGCCCTGTCGATCTCTCGTTCGTTATGGCGATGCAGACCGGCCGTTTTATGGTGGTGCTTTTTACCGGCCCACTCCTGGCGAAATGGCTGGCGAAGTGGGTAGGGGCAAAAAAATAGCCGGACAAAAAAGTCCGGCTGGCGAGAAAATAGTTTGACGGCTTAGCCGATCAGGCTTCCGGGAAAGGCATGGTGCTGCCCGGCGCTTCCCGATGAATATGCAGGAAGGTCAGGTGGCGCTCATACTGATCGAGAATGTCGTTAATAATCTGCTCTTTGGTGTAGTCCATCAGATCGTTGCCCTGAGTGCCCTCCAGCAGGAAAGTCTCCAGGCGGAAGTAATCGGACTTGCCGCTGCGGGCGCGCCAGGTAAACGCCGGCGCCGAATAGCGCTGCGGCCAGATCTGATAGAGGAAGCTCTGCTCGTCGCCGAGGCTGACCAACATTTCCAGATGATTAAGACGCTCATCTTCCAGCGGCGGCAGCTCGCTGACCTGAACCTTCGCACCGCGTCGCTCCAGCTCCAGCGCCACTTCCTCCATTGCCGGACGACAGACGTTATCCAGCATCTTTTTGGTATGCGTGCTGCCCGGATAGTTCATCACGCGGGAAATACGCTGCTTCCAGTTCAGGCGATCTTCGCGTGAAACCGGCACCGGCGGCGTGCTGACAGCAGTACTGGCGCGCCGATGATCCTCAACGCGCAGCGATTTATAAAGACCGGCCATCACAAAGAAAATCACAAAGCTGAAGGGCAGGCCCATAATCACCGTGGTTTTTTGCAGCGCGGTTACGCCGTTCACCATCAGCATCCCCAGCGTCAGCAGACCAATCGCCAGCGACCAGAAAATACGCAGCCAGTTGGGCGCGTCGTTGTTGATGTCGCTCAGTTTAGAGGTAAAGTTGCCCAGCACCAGCGAACCGGAGTCCGCAGAGGTGACATAGAACAGCAGGCCGGTAATAGTGGCGACCGAAGCGCTGAAGGTAAAGGCCGGATACTGCGCCAGCAGGCTATAGAAACCGCGTTCCGGATGGGCGAGCGTCTCCTGGGCCAGCGCGGTGTTGCCGTGGATAATCTCATACAGCGCGCTGTTGCCGAAAATCGACAGCCACAGCAGCGTAAAAATAAACGGAATAGTCAGAGTACCCACCACGAACTGACGAATAGTTCGGCCACGGGAGATACGCGCCAGGAACAGGCCGACAAACGGCGACCAGGCGACCCACCATGCCCAGAAGAACAGCGTCCAGTTGTTCATCCACTCGCCGGGGCGGTCGAAAGCGAAGCTGTTCAGCGTCATCCCCATAAAGCGGTTGATATAGTCGCCAACGTTCAGCACCAGCGCGTTAAGCAGGAAGCTGGTATTGCCCATGCACAGCACAAACAGAATCAGGCCCAGCGCCAGCAGCACGTTGAGTTCCGACAGGAAACGGATCCCCTTATTGACGCCGGAGGTCACCGAAATAGTGGCCATAATGACCGACAGCGCAATCAGCGCCGCCTGAGCCGTTAAGCCTTCCGGCACATCAAACAGCACTTTCAGGCCATAGTTCAGCTGAACCACGCCGATACCCAGCGTCGTGGCGATACCGAAAATAGTGCCGATTACCGCAGCGATATCCACTGAATGGCCGATCGGGCCGTTAATGCGCTTACCGAAGATAGGATAGAGCGCGGAACGGATAGTCAACGGCAGGCCGTAACGGTAGCTGAAGTAGCCCAGCGCGATCCCCATCAGCGCGTACATCGCCCAGCCGGTCAGCCCGTAGTGGAACAGCGTCCAGACCATCGCCTGTCGCGCCGCTTCCATGGTCTGTCCCTGGCCTTCCGGCGGCATCATATATTGCGTCACGGGTTCGGCCACGGAGAAGAACATCAGATCGATGCCGATGCCGGCTGCGAACAGCATCGCCGCCCAGCTCATCAGGCTGAACTCAGGTTTGGACTGTTCCGGCCCGAGCTTAATCGAGCCGAAACGGGAGGCGGCAATCAGCACGACAAAAACGATATAGACGGTGGCCGCCAGCAGGTAATACCAGCCGAAAGTATTGGATACCCATTCAAGGGTTTTATTTATCCAGCGACCGGATAAATCCGTGAAAAAAAGCGTGGTGAGGGAGAAAAGCAGGATTAACGCTGCCGAGGTATAAAAAACCACGGGATTAATACGGTCTTGTTGCGCTTTCCTTGATATTTCAGTTGTCGGCATAGGCTCTCCGAAAAGCTAAATAAACCTGAAGTTCACAAAGCGTGCCTTAGCGCATACTGGGAAACCTCCGCCGCATATCCGCTAACTACACTGGGGAACTCTTCAGGATCTGGTGTATTTGTTTGATTTTACGTCACTTGTGTAACCTGCTACGTTTGCCTCCACTGGTTTGTGCTAAAAAATAAGCTTCACATCATAGTTTTTATTGATTGAGCATTCAATTAAAAATAACAAACATGCAAAATCTTCGAAATATAACCACACAGTTAGCAAGCGTTATTTGTTTCATCGGAATTAGCATTTACTCAAATAACCAGCACCGCATGGAAGTGCGTAGAAAAAATTAAAAACTTATGCTGGAATGATTCACGAGGCTCGCAGAGCAAATAAGGAACAATGATGACTGAATATGCAATTATCGCCGGTGGCTGCTTCTGGTGCACCGAAGCCGTGTTTAAACAGATTAACGGCGTAGAAACCGTGGAAAGCGGCTATATCGGCGGCCACGTCGCCAATCCAACCTATAAGCAGGTTTGCACTGGTGAAACCGGCCATGCCGAGGCGATTCGCCTGGGCTTCGATCCGGAAAAAATCAGCTACGGCGAGCTGCTGGATATCAGCTTCGCCACGCACGATCCGACCCAGCTTAATCGCCAGGGCAACGATATCGGCACCCAGTATCGCTCGGCGATTTTCCCGCTGAATGAAGCTCAGGCGGTGGAAGCGAAAGCGGCCATCGCGCGTGCGCAGGCTGAACTGGCCGAGCCGGTAGTCACCACGATTGAAGCAGCCAGCGAATGGTTCCCGGCAGAGGATTATCATCAGAACTACTGGGAAGGCGAAGGGCAGGAAAACCGTTACTGTCTGGCGGTGATCCCGCCGAAACTGCAGAAGCTGCGTAAGCGCTACGCCAGCCAGACTAAATAAGCCACGATTGACGCAAGCGGGCTTTCGCCCGCTTTTTACTACAGCTTTTTCGCGCGCAGGCGGAAACCGGCCAGCAGCGCCAGTACCAGCATCAAAGCGATAAACGCGACGATGCCCTGCCAGCCGAAATTGTGCCAGAACACGCCGCCCAAAGTGCCCGCCAGGCTTGACCCCAGATAGTAGCTGAACAGATAAAGCGAGGAAGCCTGTCCCCTGGCGCGTCGCGCGCGCGGGCCTATCCAGCCGCTGGCAACGGCGTGCGCCGCGAAAAAACCGGCGGTAAACAGCATCATTCCCGGCAGGATCAGCCAAAGCGCATTTGCCAGCGTCAGGATTACGCCCGCCAGCATCACGGCTATCGAGACCAGCAGTACGGTGGCGCGGCCATATTTCGCGGTCATCGCGCCCGCTTTCGGCGAGCTCCAGGAACCGGTCAGATAGACCATGGAGAGCAGGCCAACCACGGCCTGACTGAGCGACCACGGCGGCGAAAGCAGCCGGTAGCCGATGTAGTTAAACAGCGTGACGAACGCGCCCATCAGCAGAAAACCTTCGGCAAACAGCAGCGGCAGGCCGCTGTCGCGCCAGTGCAGGCGGAAACCGATCAGCAGGCTACGCGGCCGCAACGAGGCTGGCCGAAAATGGCGCGAGGGCGGCAGAATTTTCCAGAACATTAGCGCCGCGGCCAGCGCGAAGCAGCCGATAGCTGCGACCGCGATGCGCCAGCTGCTGAAATCGGCGATCACGCCGCTGAGCAGTCGGCCGCTCATGCCGCCAATAGAGTTGCCGCTGATATAAAGCCCCATCGAAAACGCGACCGCGCCCGGGTGAATCTCTTCGCTGAGATAGGTCATCCCGACCGCCGCCACGCCGCTTAACGCCAGGCCGGTCAGGGCGCGCATCAGCAGAAGGGTGTGCCAGCTGGTCATGGCTGCGGAAAGCAGAGTGAACAGCGCGGCCAGCAGCAGCGCCGTCACCATCACCGGCTTACGGCCTATCGCATCGGAAAGCGGGCCGGTTACCAGCAGCCCCAGCGCCAGCAGGCCGGTAGCGACAGAGAGAGCAAGGCTGCCGGCAGCGGGCGAGACGCCAAATTCCTGCGACAGAATGGGCAAAACGGGCTGCACGCAATAAAGCAGCGCGAACGTCGCCAGCCCGGCGGAAAACAGCGCCAGGGTTACGCGCATAAACTGCGGCGAGCCTCGGCGGATAGGGGGGCCGGCAGGTTCGGCAGGAGGTCCGAAGCGACTATCCGAGCTGGCGGTTTGCGTAGAGGAGTTCACTGCCTGTCCTTACATCAGAAAAGAAGTTGTTAACTTTATGTAACGTGCAGTAAGTTGTCTAATCTATTAATAATCTTGATTGATAGGTTAAAAATATGAATATCGAGCTGCGTCATCTGCGTTACTTTATCGCCGTCGCGGAAGAGCTTCACTTTGGCCGGGCGGCGCAGCGGCTCGCCATTTCCCAGCCGCCGCTCAGCCAGCAGATCCAGCAGCTGGAGCGGCAGATCGGCGCCAGGCTGTTGGCGCGTACCAACCGCAGCGTGGAGCTGACGCCGGCGGGCGTACGATTTCTGGGCGATGCGCGGCAGATCCTGCAAAGCGTCGCCACTGCCGCGGATAAGGCCGCCAGGCTGCATGGGGGAGAAGAGGGCGTGCTGCGCATCGGCTTTACCTCATCCGCGCCTTTTATTCCTGAGGTTTCCGATGCGCTATATACTTTTCGTCAGCGCTATCCGCAGGTGCATCTCAGAATGCAGGAGATCAATACCCGCCAGCAGCTGGCGCCGTTGCAGGCAGGGCAGCTGGATCTGGGCGTAATGCGCAACACGCCGCTGCCGGAAACGCTGGCTCACCGGCTGCTGCTGCGGGAGCCGCTCTGTGCGGTTGTCTATCGCGCGCATCGTCTGGCCGGCCGCGGCGCCATCTCGTTAACCGAGCTGGCGGCGGAGCCTTTCGTTTTTTTCGATCCCCAGGTCGGCACCGCGCTCTACAGCGAAACCTTGTCGCTGCTGGATCGCTACGCTATCCGGCCCGATATCGCGCAGGAAGTGGGCGAAGCGATGACCATTCTCGGCCTGGTGGCGACCGGGCTGGGGATCTCCATTTTACCCGCTTCGTTTCGCCGGGCGCGGCTGGAAAATCTGGTCTGGCTCGACATTAAAGAAGAGGATGCGCTGTCGGAAGTGTGGCTGGTCTGGCAGCGGCAGGGTGAAACAGGCGCCGCCACGCGTCATCTGCTGTCGCTGATGCTAAAAACACCAGATTTGGAATGATCAAGATTAAAGCGCCTGTTTTGTGCTGCTAATCACACTAAAAATCAAAGCGTTGACGACCGGGCGGAACTGTTTCACCATGAGCGAAGATTTATTTTGAGGCGCGAAAATAAAGTGATTGCCGATAATCAGCCTGGCCATATCGACCAGATCAAACAGACTAATGCGGGCGTAGTTTATCGCCTGATCGATCGCTACGGCCCGATATCACGTATCGCCCTGTCAAAAAAAGCGCAGCTGGCGCCGGCGAGCATCACCAAAATCGTGCGCGAAATGCTGGAAGCGCATCTGGTGCAGGAAACGGAATTTCAGGAAGCGGGCAGCCGCGGCCGTCCGGCTGTGGGGCTTATCGTGGACACACCCGCCTGGCACTATCTTTCCGCCCGTCTCGGCAATGGCGAAATCACCCTGGCGCTGCGGGATTTAAGCAGCCTGCTCGTAGTGGAAGAAGTTCGCCCGCTGCCGGTCGAAGATCCGCAGCCGCTGCTGTCGCGTATTATCAGCGAAATCGACAACTTCTTTATACGCCATCAGCAAAAGCTTGAGCGCCTGACCGCCATCGCCATCACGCTGCCCGGCATTCTCAACGCTGAGCGGGGCATCGTGCATCGGATGCCATTTTACCGCGTCAGCGATATGCCGCTGGGCGAAGCGCTGTCGGCGCGCACCGGTCTGCCGGTCTATATTCAGCACGATATTTGCGCATGGACAATGGCGGAAGCGCTGTTCGGCGCCTCACGCGATTTAAACAATGTTATCCAGGTAGTGATTGACCACAACGTCGGCGCGGGCGTGATTACCGGCGGCCGTCTGCTGCACAGCGGCAGCAGCACGCTGGTGGAGATTGGCCATACCCAGGTCGAACCCTGGGGAAAACAGTGCTACTGCGGCAATCACGGCTGTCTGGAAACGGTCGCCAGCCTGGAGAGCATTCTGGAACTGGCCGCGCAGAAAATGCAGGCGGCGCCCGACTGCCTGCTGCACCAGTCGCCACTGACGGCAATCTCGCTGTGCGACGCCGCGCTGGCCGGCGATCCGCTTGCCAGAGATATCATTACCGGCGTCGGACACCACGTTGGCCGCATCCTGGCGATTATGGTTAACCTTTTTAATCCGGAAAAGATTGTTATTGGCTCGCCGCTGAACCACGCCCGCGAGATCCTCTATCCCGCTATCGCCGACTGCGTCCGCCGTCAGTCGCTGCCTGTTTATGGTCAACATATCGCCATTGAACCTACCCAGTTTTACAATCAGGGCACCATGCCCGGCGCCGCGCTGGTGAAAGATGCGCTCTATAACGGCACGCTGCTGGTAAAACTCCTGCAGGGCTGATCGCGGCCCTTTAATGTGCAAAAGATTGCGCTAACGCAAGCCTCACTCCGGTTCGCTCCCCTAAGATGTTGCGTCTTAATTGTTAATTATTGTTTATAAATTATCGACAAAACCGGAGCGTGGAGAGGATATGTTAAAGCGTTTATTTGTCACTGGCACCGATACAGAAGTGGGTAAAACAGTGGTCAGCCGCGCGCTCTTGCAGAAGCTGTCAGAAGGGGGCAGGCGCGTGGCGGGGTATAAACCCGTCGCTAAAAGTAGCCAGCAGACGGAAGAGGGATTGCGCAATAAAGACGCGCTGACGCTTCAGGCTTCCTCCTCCGTTACGCTTCCCTATTCGGCGATTAATCCGCTGACGCTGCTGGATGACGAAATCAGCACCAGCCGGGACGTTGTTATCGATTACGCCGTGCTGAGCGAGCGGCTGCAGGCGCTTTCCGCGCAGGTTGACTCCGTAGTGGTCGAGGGCACCGGCGGCTGGCACAGTTTGATGAACGATCTGCGTCCGCTTTCCGCCTGGGCGGTGGACGAGCAGCTGCCGGTGGTGATGGTGGTCGGCATCAAGCTCGGCTGCATAAGCCATGCGCTGCTGACGGCGCAGGCGGTGGCCAATGACGGCCTGCCGCTGCTGGGCTGGGTTGCCAACCGTATCAACCCGGGGCTGGCGCACTATGCGGAAATTATCGACGTGCTGAGCCAGAAAATTCCGGCGCCGCTGCTGGGCGAGCTGCCCTATCTGCGTAAACCGGAACATCGCGATCTGGCCTGCTATCTGGATCTGAGCGTGCTTGATGCGCCCTGAAGGCTGACGTCTTCCGATCTTCCTGCCCGTTCGCCGCTTCGGCCCGTCTCTGGTCGAAGCGGCTTTTTTATTGTTTCAGCGCACAAACAGGAAACTTCCGACGCCAAACCAGGCCAGAATAAGAGCGGACGACAATAAGGAGCGGTATGACAGAGACAGCGCAAACCAGGGCGGCGGGCCATCGCCACTGGATACTTATCGCCGCGATGCTGGCGATGTTTATGGCGGCGATTGAGGTCACCATCGTTGCTACGGCTATGCCCACCATCGTGGCGGAGCTGGGCGGTTTTTCGCAGTTCGGCTGGGTTTTTTCCGTTTATCTGATGACGCAGGCGGTCAGCGTGCCGCTGTACGGCAGACTCGCCGATCTTTGGGGACGTAAACGGGTATTCTTTATCGGCACTTCGCTGTTTCTTCTGGGGTCGGTGCTGTGCGGCTTTGCGCCGAGCATGAGCTGGCTGATCCTGTTCCGCGCCGTGCAGGGATTGGGCGCGGGCGCAATCATGCCGCTGACCGCGATTATTATCGCCGATATCTATTCGCCGAAAGAGCGCGCCGGGATTCAGGGCTGGCTCTCCAGCGTCTGGGGTATAGCGGCGGTGATTGGGCCGCTGAGCGGCGCCTGGATCGTGGCGCACTTCAGCTGGGCGCTGGTTTTCTGGGTGAATGTGCCGATCGGCATCCTCTCTATGCTGATGCTGGCGCGCTGGTTTCCTGAATCGCGCGGCGAAGGACGGCAGAAGCTCAACCTGACCGGCAGCGGCTGGCTGACGCTGGCGGTTAGCGCGCTATTGACGGCGCTGCTGCAGGCGCAGCTGCTCGGCGGCTGGTCGCTGCTGCTGCTTGGCGTCGCTTTGCTGGCGGGGATCGCGCTGGTGCGGCACGAGAAGCGGGCAGACGCGCCGCTGTTTCCGCTGCTGCTGTGGCGCAGCCGCACTATTATTGCCGGCAACGTTGGCAATCTGATTATCGGCGCGGCGATGATGGGCATCAGCGCTTTTCTGCCGACGTGGATTCAGGGCGTTAACGGCGGTACGCCGCTACAGGCTGGCAGCGCGCTGGCAATGATGTCGATTGGCTGGCCGCTCGCCAGCACGCTCAGCGGCAGGCTGATGCTGCGCACGTCATACCGCTTTACCGCACAGCTTGGCTCGCTGCTGTTGATTGCCGGCACGGCGCTGTTGCTGACTCTGCACGCCGACAGCGGCATCGGCCACGCCGGCTTTGCCGCTTTCGTGATCGGTTCCGGCATGGGCATGACCAGCACCACCTTTTTGATCGCGGTACAAAACAGCGCGGAATTTTCGGTACGCGGCATCTGTACCGCTTCGGTAATGTTCAGTCGCCTGCTGGGCTCGGCTGCGGGTACGGCGGTAATGGGCGCGGTGCTGAACTATAACCTGGCGCTGCGGCTGCCGCAGCAGGACGATCCGGTGCAGCTGCTGATGTCGCAGGAACAGAGAGGGAGCCTGACGCAGGGCGGATTGCAGCATCTTATCGGCGGGGTTGCCGTCTCGCTGCATTGGGTCTTCGCCATGTCGGTGGCGATAGCTTTCGCCAGTATGGCGGTAGCGCGCTTTATCCCGGCGAAAAAACCGGAGTAGCGGACGGAAAAAGGGCCGCGCAAGCGGCCCTCAGGGGTCAGGAAGAGGGCGCGTCCTGAGAAGTGCCGGCGCTGGCTGGCGCCGCGGCGTCGCTTTCGCCGTTGCGGTCGCGCTTGTAGACGATCTTCTGCGAATCGTTTTCGCAGTGGCCGACCACCTGGCCGCCGGCCTGGTCAGCCTGATCGCTCGGCACGATATCCAGCGTAAAGCCGGAAGCCGGCACACCATTATTGATAATTTTCTGATTAATAGACTCTTTTACCGTTTCGCAGGAGGCCTGCGCCGCCAGCGGAGCGGCGATAAAGAGCACGGGTAACAGCCATTTTATCGCTTTCATCGTCCTTTCCTTTTGCCTGAAAACTACGCTAACTATAGCAGCATTCCGTCATCACGGAACAACAGGGCGTCCGGTGGTGCGATCCAGGCAGCGCAGCGTGTTTGGCTCCCAGTAGGCGTTGAAGTTCAGACTCTGCTCACAGGCGTCGCGGGAATCGAGGGCGCGATCGCTCTTATCAAAATCTTTTTCCCTGCGCTGATTCACTTTGGTGCGCAGACGGCGGGTTTCGTCCCACTGCTCTTTCTGCTGCCGCGCCTCTTCTTTCGTCAAAGCGCTGTCGGCGTTTTCGAAAATCAGCCGTTTGGTTTCAGCCTTTGCGTTGTGCTGCAGGGCAAAGAGCGAGGCAAGCAAAACCAGCGGCAGAGCGGCCTTGCTCAGTGGAGATTGCCAGGAAAACATCTTTTTCATCTTTGATTCCTTATACCTGTTTTACAGCCGCGCGGCTGCGTCTAACGCCGTCGATAGTATATCATCTGCGCACGCCGGCTCACCAGCGGGCCGACCCGTTCATTTAGCCCGCAGAGAGGAAACATGCTGCTGAAAACCACCCTGATCTTTTTTCTGACCGCGCTGGCTGAAATCGTCGGCTGTTTTCTTCCCTGGCTATGGCTGCGCAAAAACGGCTCCGTCTGGCTGCTGCTGCCTGCGGCGCTGAGCCTGGCGCTGTTTGTCTGGCTGCTGACGCTGCATCCGGCGGCAAGCGGCCGGGTCTATGCGGCCTACGGCGGCGTTTACGTAGTCACGGCTCTGCTGTGGCTGCGCTTTGTGGACGGCGTACGGCTGAGCCACTACGACTGGGCGGGCGCGGCGATAGCTTTCTGCGGGATGCTGATTATCGTGGCGGGCTGGGGAAGGGGATAAAGGCCCGGCTTAACGCCGCCGGGCCGCAGCGGCGTTAAGCCTTGTGCACTTTCAGACCCGCCAGCGTCTGGGCGACTGGCATCATCTCCAGCGTATTGATATTGACATGCTTCGGTAGCGTGGCGACCCACCAGACTGCCTCGGTCACATCTTCGGCAGTCAGCGGTTCGGTGCCGTCATAGACGCTGTCCGCTTTGGCGTCGTCGCCTTTAAAACGCACGTTGGAAAACTCCGTACCGCCCACCAGACCCGGCTCGATATCGGTAACGCGCAGCGCGGTGCCGTGCAGGTCGGTGCGCAGATTCAGGCTGAACTGACGCACAAAGGCTTTTGTCGCGCCGTAAACGTTGCCGCCCGCGTAGGGCCAACTGCCCGCAATAGAGCCCAGATTGATGATATGGCCGACGTTGCGCTCCACCATGGCGGGCAGCACGGCGCGAGTCATATAGACAAGACCTTTGTTATTGGTATCGATCATCGCTTCCCAGTCGTCGAGGTTCGCTTTGTGCGCAGGCTCGATGCCCAGCGCCAGACCGGCGTTATTGACCAGCACATCGATATTGCGCCATTCAGCGGGCAGCGCGGCCAGCGCCTCTTCTATAGCAGCGCGGTTGCGCACGTCGAGTTGCAGCGTATAAAGATTTTCGCCCAGCTCCTCTTTCAGCTTCTGCAGCCGCTCCTGGCGACGACCGGTGGCGATCACCTTGTGGCCTTCACCGATAAAGCGTCGGGTAATGCTTTCGCCGAATCCGGCAGTGGCGCCAGTAACAAATACAATCATCTCACTGTTCCTCAACATCTTTTGGGGGGCTTTTACCATATCACTTCAGTTCGTCTCTGATAAGAAGGATTGGTTATGGCCGTAAAACGCGCTGCACGGTTAAGGTGCGTTACAGAAGAAAATACGCCAGAAAAAGGTGCAGGCGAGCCGCGTTTGCGGCCTGATAAAAAGCCTTATTCGTATGAGCAAACGATTGCCATTATCAGCAAACGATTGCGCATACAGTTGCTGCCAGGAAAAAGCCTGAAAGGGGCACGTCACGAGTAACCCATTGATTATTATTAGTTTAACAAGATATTCACACTGGCATGGCATTTGCAGCGTTAAGCAAAGGTTCGGCTTAACCAGAAGGAAACGCTATGTCGACAATGACCGCCATTCGCGGCAGCTTTTTTGATATCACGGCAACGGTCAGCCAGCCCGAAGAGCTGCCGGCGCGCGCGCGCTACATCGAAGATGGTCTGCTGCTACTGCAGGAAGGCAAAATTCTTTCGCTGCAAAGCTGGGAAACGGGGCGTTGCCAGCTTGCGGACGATCAGCCGATAACCGATTATCGCGGCAAACTGATCGTGCCGGGTTTTGTCGACTGCCATATCCACTATCCGCAGACGGAGATGATCGGCGCCTTCGGCGAACAGCTGCTGGAGTGGCTGCAACAGTACACTTTTCCGGTAGAGAGTCAGTATCACTGTCCGCAGCACGCGGCGAAAATGTCCGCTTTTTTTCTGCATCAGCTGCTGAGCAACGGTACCACTACGGCGCTGGTGTTTGGCACCGTTCATCCGGAATCGGTGGACGCGCTGTTCAGCGCGGCCGAAGGCCTGGGCATGCGCCTTATCGCCGGAAAAGTAATGATGGATCGCCACGCGCCGGACTACCTCACCGAAACGCCGGAGCAGAGCTACCGGCAAACCCGCGAGCTGATTGAGCGCTGGCACAACCGCGGCCGTCTGAGCTATGCGCTGACGCCGCGCTTCGCGCCGACCTCATCGCCGGCGCTGCTGGAGAAAGTCAGCGAGTTAAAAGCGGCCTGGCCGGATCTCTGGCTGCACACGCACCTGAGCGAAAATCCGCAGGAAGTGGCCTGGGTAAAAGCGCTGTTTCCCGAACGCGACGGCTATCTGGATGTTTATCACCACTATCAGCTGACAGGCCGCCGCAGCGTCTTTGCGCACTGCGTGCATCTTGAGGAGCATGAGTGGGATTGCCTGCATAACACCGATTCCGCCGTCGCCTTCTGTCCAACCTCCAATCTTTTTCTGGGCAGCGGCCTGTTTAAGCTGCAAACCTGCTGGCAAAAAAGCGTCAGGCTGGGGATCGGCACCGATGTCGGCGCGGGCACCACTTTCAATATGCTGCAGACGCTGGGCGAGGCTTATAAAGTCGGCCAGCTGCAGCACTACAAAATGGCGGCCTGCGAGGCTTTCTATCACGCCACGCTCGGCGGCGCGCGGGCGCTGGATCTGCACCAGAAAATCGGCAATTTCGAAGCGGGCAAAGAGGCAGATTTCGTGGTGCTCGACCCGGCGGTTTCGGCGCTGCAAAAGCTTCGCTGCGCCAACAGCCGCGATATCTGGGAGAAACTGTTTGTGCTGATGACGCTGGGCGACGATCGCAATATCGTCTGCACCTGGGTTGACGGCAAGCCGGTCTGGCAGCCACAGGGCGAGGAGAAAGCCGCATGATCCAGTTTTTACTCAACCAGACGCTGGTGACGGAAACGTCGCTCGATCCCAATACCACGGTTTTAAGCTGGCTGCGGCAGCACAAGCGGCGCTGCGGCACCAAAGAGGGCTGCGCGTCGGGCGACTGCGGCGCCTGCACCGTCACGGTAGGGCGTGTCGAAGCGGGAAGGATGGTGTATGAAACCGTCAACAGCTGCATCGCTTTTGTCAGTAGCCTGCAGGGCAAGCAGCTGATTACCGTGGAAGATCTCCGTCAGGAAGGCGAGCTGCATGAAGTGCAAAAGGCGCTGGTGGCCTGTCACGCTTCGCAGTGCGGTTTTTGCACGCCGGGTTTCGCGATGTCGCTGTTCACGCTGCAAAAGAACAGCGCGGGCTGGCAGCGTCATGAAGCGGAGCAGGCGCTGGCGGGCAACCTTTGCCGCTGTACCGGCTACCGGCCGATTGTCGACGCGGCGCGGCAGGCCTGCGAACAGCGGCAGCCGGACGCCTTCACGCGGCAGGAAGCGCAGACGATAAAAAGGCTGGCGGCGCTGCAACACGGCGAAGAGCAGGCGATGGCGCTGAACGGCAACCGCTGTCTGCTGCCCAAAAATCTCGATAGCCTGGCCGAGCTGACCATGCGCTATCCCGAGGCGAAACTGCTGGCGGGCGGCACGGATCTGGCGCTGCAGGTGACCCAGCGCCACCAGACGCTGCCGCTGGTTATCGCGCTGGATGGCGTCGAAGAGCTGAAAGCCTGTGGCATTGAGGCAGAGGCGATTGAACTGGGCGCGGGCGCTTCATTGCAATCCTGCCAGCGGTTTTTACAGCCGCATCTGCCCGTTTTCGCGCGGATGCTGGCGCGTTTCGCCTCTTTGCAGATCCGCAACCGTGGCACGCTGGGCGGCAATATCGCCAACGGTTCGCCCATCGGCGACACGCCGCCGATGCTGCTGGCGCTGGGCGCTTCGCTGAAATTGCGGCGCGGCACGCAAACGCGCCAGCTGCCGCTGGAAGCGTTCTTCCTCGGCTACCGGCAAACCGCGCTGCAGCCGGGTGAATTTATCCAGTCAATCGTTATCCCAAAAGTGACGGCGTCACAAACATTTCACGCCTGGAAAGTCTCAAAACGGCTGGAAGATGATATCTCCGCCGTGTTCGGCGCTTTTCTACTGGAACGCGATGCGGGCGGCGAGATAACCACGGCGCGTATCGCTTTTGGCGGCATGGCGGCGACGCCGAAAAGAGCGACGCACTGCGAACGCGCGCTGTCAGGCAAAGTCCTGACGCAGCAGACGCTGGAACAGGCGTGCCGCGCGCTGGAGCAGGATTTTACGCCGCTGAGCGATTTTCGCGCCAGCGCGCCCTATCGGCTGCAGGTGGCAAAGAATCTGCTGCGCCGCTGGCACGCTTCGCTTAACAATGAACTGAACCTGCTGGAGGTGACGGATTATGTCTAATAACAGACCTGAGGTAGCCGCTGACGTGATCGCCCGGCAGTACCTTTCCGGCGTTCAGAGCGGTGTCGGCAAAAGCAATAAGCACGAAAGCGCGGAAAAGCACGTCTCCGGCGAGGCGATCTATATTGACGACAGGCTGGAGCTGCCCGGCATGCTGCATCTTTGTCCACGCCTTAGCGAACATGCCCATGCGCGCATCCTTAGCGTGAATACCGAACCCTGCTACGCCATTCCCGGCGTGGTCAGCGTGCTGAGCTGGCAGAGCGTGCCGGGCGACGGCGATATCGGGCCGCTGGAGCCGGGCGATCCGCTGCTGGCGAAAGAGATTGTGCACTATGCCGGGCAGGTGATCCTGGCGGTGGCGGCGGAGACGCCGCAGGCGGCGCGGCAGGCGGCGGAAGCGGCCATTATCGAGTATGA
Source organism: Erwinia sp. CGal63 (assembly GCF_037026505.1). Lineage (NCBI taxonomy): Bacteria > Pseudomonadati > Pseudomonadota > Gammaproteobacteria > Enterobacterales > Erwiniaceae > Erwinia > Erwinia sp. CGal63. Next base: position 1,191,485 of record NZ_JAKUMN010000001.1, on the reverse strand, counting down.
ACCGCTGACGCCGGTGCTGGACGTCAGAGAGGCGCTGGAAAAAGCGCACTTCGTGCAGCAGCCGCACGTTCATCAGCGCGGCGACGCCGAAGCGGCGCTGGCCCGCGCCTCGCATCGGCTTCGCGGCGAATTTCATATCGGCGGCCAGGAGCACTTTTATCTGGAAACGCAGATTGCGCTGGTGGTGCCGGGCGAAGACCAGTCGCTGCAGGTGTTCTCCTCCACGCAGAACCCGACGGAAGTGCAGAAGCTGGTGGCTTCGGTAATGGGCATTACCATGAATAAGGTCACTATTGATATGCGCCGCATGGGCGGCGGCTTCGGCGGCAAGGAAACCCAGGCCGCAGGCGTCGCCTGTCTCTGCGCGGTGGCGGCGCGGCAAACGGGCAGGCCGGTGAAGATGCGGCTGGCGCGCAGCGACGATATGCGCATTACCGGCAAGCGCCATCCGTTTTACGTACGCTACGACGTTGGCGTGGATAGCGAAGGGCGCTTCAGCGGGGTAAAAATCGATCTGGCGGGCAACTGCGGCTATTCGCTGGATCTCTCCGGCTCGATCGTCGATCGCGCCATGTTCCATGCCGATAACGCCTACTATCTGGGCGACGCGCTGATTACCGGCTATCGCTGCCGCACCAATACCGCCTCCAACACCGCTTATCGCGGCTTCGGCGGCCCGCAGGGCATGGTGGCGATTGAGCAAATTATGGATCATATCGCTCGCGAACTGCGGCTCGATCCGCTGGAGGTGCGCAAGCGCAACTACTACGGTAAAGAGACGCGCAACGTCACGCACTATCATCAGCAGGTGGAAGGCAATCTACTGGAGGAGATGACGGCGCAGCTGGAAGCCAGTTCAGATTACATCGCGCGCCGCCGCGATATTGCCGCCTTTAATCAAGGCAGCCCTTATCTGAAGCGCGGCCTGGCGATGACGCCGGTTAAATTCGGCATCTCTTTTACCTCCAGTTTTCTTAATCAGGCCGGCGCGCTGATCCTGATCTATACCGACGGCACCGTGCAGCTTAATCACGGCGGCACGGAGATGGGGCAAGGACTGAATACCAAAGTCGCGCAGATCGTGGCGGAAGTGTTACAGATCGACGTGGATCGTATTCAGATCACCGCCACGGATACCGGCAAAGTCCCCAATACTTCGCCGACCGCCGCCTCCAGCGGCGCCGATCTGAACGGCAAAGCCGCGCAGAACGCGGCGCAAATCCTGCGAGATCGGCTCACTGAGATGCTGTGCCGCCTGCACGGCTGCGAGGCGGAACAGGTCAGCTTCAGCAACGGCATCGTCAAAGTGGGCGAAAAGCACTTTACCTTTCCGGACGTGGCGCAGCTGGCCTGGCTGAATCAGGTGCCGCTCTCCGCCACCGGCTACTACAAGGTGCCGGGCATTCACTACGATCGCGAAGCGGGACGCGGCACGCCGTTCTACTACTACGCCTTCGGCGCCGCCTGCGTCGAAGTCATCATCGATACGCTGACCGGCGAATACCGGCTGCTGCGGGCGGATATCCTGCATGACGTCGGCGCTTCGCTTAACCCGGCTATCGATATCGGCCAGGTGGAAGGCGGCTTTGTGCAGGGCGTAGGCTGGCTGACCTGCGAAGAGCTGGTATGGAACGAGCAGGGCCGTTTAATGACCGATGGCCCGGCCAGCTATAAGATCCCGGCCATTGGCGATGTGCCGGCCGACCTGCGCGTCACGCTGGTGGAAAACCGTAAAAATCCCAAAGAGACGGTGTTTCACTCCAAAGCGGTAGGCGAACCGCCCTTTATGCTGGGGATAGCGGCCTGGTGCGCGCTGCAGGACGCCGTCGCCAGCGTCGGCGACTATCGGCAACATCCGCTGCTGGATGCGCCCGCCACGCCGGAAAGAGTCTTCTGGGGCGTAGAAAAAATAAGGGGAAGCCATGCGTCCTGACGACTGGATTACGGCGCTCGCCGCGCTGCGTGACAAACGGGAACCCTGCGTGCTGCTGACGGTGCTGGAGGAGAAAGGCTCGGTGCCGCGCGATCGCGGCAGCAAGATGGTGGTAACTGCCGGAGAAACCTTTCTGACTATCGGCGGCGGGCATCTTGAGTATCAGTGCATTGCGCTCGCCAGAGAAATGCTGGCGACGCAAAGCCCCGAGCCGCGCAGCGAGCATTTCAACCTGGGCGCGCGGCTTGGGCAATGCTGCGGCGGCATAACCACGGTGCTGTTTGAGCCGTTAATCCAGCCGCAGCCGCAGATCGCGGTATTTGGCGCGGGTCATGTCGGCCGCGCGCTGGTCACGCTGCTGGCGACGCTGCCCTGTCATATCTGGTGGGTGGACGAGCGGCAGGAGCAGTTCGGCCAGGTGCCGGAAGGCGTGACCGTCTGCTGCGAAGAAGATCCGCGTGACTGGGTTAACAAGATGCCGCCAGAGAGCTACTACATCGTGATGACCCATCACCATCCCACCGATCTCGCGCTGTGCGAGGCGATCCTGACGCGTGGCGACTATCGCTACTTCGGCGTGATTGGCTCGGCGACCAAGCGTCAGCGCTTCGAGTACCGGCTTGAGGGCAAAGGCTTCAGCCGTTCGCAGCTGGAAACCCTGCGCTGCCCGATTGGCCTGCCGGACGTCAAAGGAAAACTGCCGGCGGAGATCGCCGTAGCGGTAGCGGGAGAAATTATCGCCTGCTACGGCCAGCAGGCGCCTCAGGTTACGCGGTAAAAATGAAGAGTGACGCCGTGCGGCGTGCGCTCGCCGCTACTGATAAAGATCGACTCCTGCAGCCAGGCCAGGCGCGAGTCATACACCTCAAACTTAGGGACGGTACGGAAATAGAGCGCTTCTGACGGAATCGCGTCAAAAAAGCGCATGTTATCGCCAAACAGCTGTTCGCGAAACGCGGGCGGCACGCGGCGTACGCCGTTGTTTTCAATATAAACAGCGCCCAGCTGAGTGGCGAGGGCGTAGCGCGCCGACAGACGACAAAGCCCGTCCGGCGCAATAATCTGGCTGTCGACGCCGCCGGGCATGACCTCGCCCGTCAGCTCGCCGCTCACCACGCCACGCAGCACCGGTATCAGCTGTCGCTTGCCGCTCTCGCGGCTGTTAGCCACGACCTGGGGCTGTCCCACTTCTATATTGACGGTAAAGCATAACGCCAGATCCGGCTTACTCATTTCCCGCTGCGACAAAATAAAAGCTCCTGTATTGGGTTTATCCGATTAGCGCAGGTTATCCGGAAAGTTCGCGGGCAGCTCGCTTGCCGCGCAGGCAATCACGCTGTCGTTGTCGCGACCGCAGTCACGGATAAAAGTGATAGTGGCGAATTCGTCAATCACTTCCGTAGGGTAAGCCGGCCCGGCTTCGCGATAGCGTGCCATTTCGGCAAGATGGTCGTTCTGGAAGCAAACGGTTTTTTGCGGATTATCCATAACCCAGCGCGGAAAGAAAATGGTGCCGTGGAACAGGCTGTCGCCCAGGTTCACCGTCAGGCTGACATCGGTGCCGGTTGGCTCTGTCCAGGAAATTTTATAGATATCCGAGCCGACGCGCACAATGTAAGCCTGCTGGTCTTTGACCCAGCGATTGCCGACCAGGCCGCTGTGAATGCGGTAGTCCAGCGTCCGCTCATTTTTAACGTAAATCTCATAGTTCCAGCCGTTGTCGTAGGTATAAACAAGGTGTTTGCCTACCAGACCGTTCAGATCGTTTTTGTCGAATTTCATCATTTCCTCCTCTGTTTTCTGTAAATTATCAGTTTATTTTTTGAATTAATAACGCTACTTTTGAATAATATTCATCGAATAATTGAATAATTCATGCATAAAACAACGCTGGAGCAGTGGGTTTTACTGGAAAAAGTGGTCGAGCTGGGCAGCTTTGCCAGCGCGGCGGAGGCGACCTGCCGCAGCCAGTCTTCGGTCAGCTACAATTTGGCCCAGCTGCAGGAGAGGCTCGGCGTGGCGCTGCTGCAGCCGCAGGGACGCCGTACCGTGCTGACGCCGGCAGGCGAACAGCTGCTGGCGCGCGTAAGGCCGCTATTGAAGGCTTTCCATTACGCAGAAGCACACGCCGCCACGCTGAAAACAGGCGTGCGCACCAGGCTGGAGCTGGTCGTGGACGCGATTTTTCCGCGCCATCGCCTGTTCGCCATCCTTCGCCAGTTTCAACAGCTGCATCCGCATACGCAGATCAATCTGACCGAGGTGCTGGAAAGCGACGCTGTGGATCGGCCGGAAGCGGATGTGATGGTGCTGACGCGTCGCCAGGACATCACCGGTCGGGGCGAGTGGCTGATGAATATCGACTTTGTTGCCATAGCGCATTGCGATCATCCGCTACATCGGCAGAGCGCGCCGCTGAGCGAAGAGAGCCTGGCGGCTTATCCGCTAATCCGCATTGCGGAACGCCAGGGGAACGCCCCTGACGCGGCTGAATGCTGGACGTTTTCCACCATCGACGCGGCGATGGAGGCGGTCGTGGCTCAGGTTGGCTACGGCTGGCTGCCCTGGGATCGCGTCGCGCCGCTGCTGGACGCCGGCGTGCTGAAGATTCTTCCCATGACGCATGGCGGCAGACGTGCTACACCCTTACATCTGATAGTAAAAGAGTTATCACCTGAGGATCGGCAAATTCAGACGCTGATCCGGCTGTTCAGCCGCGACGGCTGACGGCCTTCATTCCAGTTGTTGCGTAAAGGAGAGATGCTATGCCGACCCAACCATTCAGCCAGCCGAGTCCGCTGCCGTTTCAGGCGCCGCCTTTCGACAAGATTACCGAAGCCGACTACCGACCGGCGCTGGAAGAAGCCATACGGCAAAAGCGCGAGGAGGTGGCGCGCATCGCCGACAGCGCCGAACAGCCGGATTTCGCCAACACTTATCAGGCGCTGGAGCAGTGCGGAGAGATGCTGCGACGCGTCGAGAGCGTATTCAACGCGATGACCTCGGCCAACACCAGCGATCTGCTGCAGCAGCTGGACGAAGAGATGTCGCCGAAGCTGGCGGCGCTGGAGGATGATATCCACCTGAACGGCCAACTGTTCGCGCGGCTTGACCAGGTTTATCAGCAGCGGCAGAGCCTGGCGCTGGACGCGGAGTCGCTGCGGCTGGTGGAAGTGACCTGGCAGGCGTTTCAGCTCGCCGGTGCCAGCCTGAACGAAGAGCAAAAAGCGCAGCTTAAGGTGCTTAACCAGCAGGCGGCTACGCTGACCACCCAGTTCGCCAATAAGCTGCTGGCGGCAACCAAAGCGGGCGGGCTTACCGTTACCGATGCGGCGGCGCTGGCGGGCTTAAGCGAGGCGGAACTGGCAGCGGCGGCCACGGCGGCCCAGGAGAAAGGGTTGCGGCAGCAGTGGCTGCTGGTGCTGCAAAACACCACGCAGCAGCCGGATCTGCAAAACCTCAGCCGCCGCGAAACGCGGGAAGCGCTGTTCAAAGCCGCGTGGAGCCGTGCCGAAAAAGGCGACGATAACGATACCCGCGCGCTGATCGCTCGCCTGGCCAGCATTCGCGCGCGTCAGGCGCAGCTGCTGGGCTTCGCCAGCTATGCCGAGTGGAAATTGCAGGATCAAATGGCGAAATCGCCGCAGGCGGCGCTCGATTTTATGCGCGCCATCGTGCCGGCAGCCACCGCTCGCGCCCGGCGTGAAGCGGCGGATATCCAAAAAGTTATCGATCAGCAGCAGGGCGGTTTCGCGCTGCAGCCCTGGGACTGGCTTTTTTACGCGGAACAGGTGCGCAGAGCGAATTACGATCTGGATGAAAATCAGATCAAACCCTACTTTGAGCTTAATAACGTGCTGGAAAACGGCGTTTTCTGGGCGGCGACGCAGCTCTATGGCATCACCTTTAAAGCCCGCGACGATATTCCCGTTTATCATCCCGATGTTCGCGTCTATGAGATCTCGGATGCCAACGGCGAGCCGATGGCGCTGTTCTACACCGACTATTTCAAGCGCGATAACAAGGCCGGCGGCGCCTGGATGGGCAATTTCGTCGACCAGTCCACGCTGCTTGGTACGCAGCCCGTTATCTATAACGTCTGCAACTACGCCAAACCTGCGGCAGGCGAACCGGCGCTGCTCGCGTGGGATGATGTGATCACGCTGTTCCATGAATTTGGCCATACGCTGCACGGCCTTTTCGCCGAACAGCGCTATCCTTCGCTTTCCGGCACCGCGACGCCGCGGGACTTTGTTGAGTTTCCTTCCCAGCTCAACGAACACTGGGCCAGCGATGCGCAGGTCTTCCGTCATTTCGCCCGCCACTATCAGAGCGGCGAGCCGATGCCTGCCGCGCTGCATGAGAAAATCATTAACGCCAGCAAATTTAACAAGGGCTACGACATGACCGAGCTGCTGGCCGCCGCGCTGCTGGATATGCGCTGGCACAGCCTTGCCGCCGATCTGCCGGAACAGGACGTCGTCGATTTTGAACAACAGGCGCTGCAGGCGGAGCAGATCGCCCTGACTGAGGTGCCGCCGCGCTATCGCTCCAGCTACTTTCAGCATATCTGGGGCGGCGGCTACGCGGCCGGCTACTACGCCTATCTGTGGACGCAGATGCTGGCCGACGACGGTTTCGACTGGTTCCGCGAACACGGCGGGCTGACGCGCGAAAACGGCCAGCTATTCCGGGAGAAAATATTATCGCGCGGCAACAGCGAAGATCTGAAAGCGCTGTACGCGCGCTGGCGCGGCAGAGATCCGCAAATCGAAGCCATGCTGCTTAACCGGGGACTAAAGTGAGCTTCTCTCTACAACGCCGCCGGCTGCTGCTGGCGGCTCTGCTGACGCCGCTGGCGTCGGGCTTTTTCTCTCGTCTGGCGCAGGCAGATTCCGCCACGCTGGCGCAGCAGCTTGCCGGGCTGGAGCGTCAGGCGAACGGGCGCATCGGCCTCGCTCTGCTGGATGGCGACGGCTGCCTGCTTCACTATCGCGGCGAAGAACGATTTCCGCTCTGCAGCACTTTTAAAGTGCTGGCTGTGGCGGCCATTCTGCAGCGCGCGCAGCCAGACCTGCTGCAAAAGCGTCTTTACTGGCGCCGCGAGGAAGAACTGGCATGGATGCCGGTCACCGCTGGCCTTCGTGAAGAGGGCATGACGGTAGAGGCGCTGTGCGCGGCGGCGCTTCGCTACAGCGATAATCTGGCGGCCAATCTGCTGCTGAAAGAGCTGGGCGGCCCCGCCGGGCTGACTCGTTTTCTGCGCGAAGGCGGCGACGGCATTACGCGGCTCGACAGAAATGAGCCGACGCTAAACAGCGCCATACCTGGCGATCCGCGCGACAGCAGCACGCCGCTGCAAATGGCGCATAATCTGCGGCAGCTGACGCTGGGCGACGGTAAAGCGCAGGGCATGATCTTGAGCGCAGCACGGCGGCAGCAGCTTAACGAGTGGCTGAAAGGCAATACTACCGGGAAAAAGGCGATTGCCGCAGCGACGCCCGCCGGCTGGATCGTCGGCGATAAAACCGGCAGCGGCGACTACGGCACCACCAATGACGTGGCGGCGATCTGGCGACCTGCCGCGTCGCCGCTGGTGCTGGCCATTTACTTCACTCAGCACGATAAAGCGGCCAAAAGCCGCCAGGAGGTGCTGGCGCAGGCGGCCAGCATCGCGCTGGCAGCGCTTAAGCCAGCCTGAATCGCCAGTGATCTTTGGCGCTGTTCCGGCAGCGCCGCTATGTTTCCGCTTTTAGGCTCTCTGCGCGGCGTCAGCCGAACGGGCCGCCCTGAATGGTGTCGAGCATGCCTCGCAGCACGCGCTCGCCGGTTTCGCTTTTTAATTCCTGATACCATTGCTGCGTCACGCCGATCTCTTTGCCGTGCGTAATGTCGCAGCGCTTGCGCGCTTTCAGCACCAGCTCTTTGACGCGTTCGGCGCGGCTGGCCTGATAGCGCAGCAGCGCATCCTCAATACCCAGCGAATGGGTTTGCAGGCAGTGCGCCAGCACCACCGCATCCTCCATCGCCGCGCAGCCGCCCTGGCCGATATCGGGCGTGGTGCTGTGCGCCGCGTCGCCAAGCAGCGCCACGCGGCCTTTTACCAGCTGTGGAAAAGGCTCGATATCATGAATTTCGACGCGGTTAGTGGTGGCGGGATCGATCTGGCTAATCAGCCTTTGCACCGGCGCGGCCCAGCCGTGAAAATAGCGCTGCAGATCGGCGCGCAGCGTGTCGCGATCTTCCGCCAGCCCCAACGGCAGCGGCACATCGAAGAAAAAGTAGAAGCGATTGCCTGCCACCGGCATCAGCGAAACCCGTTTGCCTTCGCCGACGAAAGTCGTCCACTGAGAAGCGGGCGCGATGCTCTCGTCCAGCGTGACCAGCCCGTTCCAGTTAACGTAGCCCGCGTAGCGCCGCGGCACGGTTTCGCCCAGCACCCAGGGGCGGATCGCGGAATGGGTGCCGTCGCAGGCGATCAGCAGATCGCCTTGCGCCTCGCTGCCGTCATTAAAAAAGGCCGTCACGCCGCGATCGTGCTGTTCAACGCCGATCGCTCGCTTGCCAAACTGCACCTGCTCACGGCCATAGCTCTCCAGCAGCATCGCCTGCAGTTCCGCCCTTGCGACCGGATAAGGCCGTTCGCCCGCTTCGGCCACCAGCGGCGCCAGGCTGAATTGCGTCAACGGCGCGCCGGAAAAAGCGTCGTGATAGGCCATGCTCTCCATATTGCCGCCGAGCGCACGCAGCGGCTCCTTCATGCCCAGATAGTTCAGGCACTTGACGCCGTTAGGCCAGATTGAAATCGCCGCGCCGACCGGCTTAATCTCTTTGACCGCCTCAAAAACGGCGGTTTCAATGCCGCAACGCCGTAGCGCGATGGCGGTACAGAGGCCGCCGATCCCGGCGCCCATAATCAGTGCTTTCATCTTTTTCTCCTCCAGGCTTTGCGGAGACGCTGCAACTTTTGTACCAGCTACGTCAGCACGGCACGGCGCGCATCTGAAACAAAAGTTTCGTTAAATTTCTGCCTCAGGCTGGCGCATTGCACCATTGCGGGGAAGCCTGGATGAAACAAAAGCGATACTGCAGGTTGAAGAACTGGCAACAGGCGGCGGAATTTGCCACAGTGGCAGCACTATTTTTTCCGGAGAGAGCAAAATGGCGACCATAGCCTGTCTGCATGCGGCAACAAGCAATATCGCACTGTTTGAAACGGCGCTGCGCACGCTGGATTATGACGATATTCAGCTGCTGCACCGTGTAGAAAGCGAGCTGTTAACCAGCGCGATCGAAGCTGGCGAAGTCACCGCCGACATCGCGAACGATGTGCGGCAGATTCTGGAGGAGATGTGTCGTCATGCCGATGCGGTAATCGTAACCTGTACCACGCTGGGCATCGTCGCGCTGGAGGCGAAAGCCTTCAGCAAGCCGGTAATCCGCGTGGACGCGGCGCTGGCCAGGGCGGCGGCGGGCTATCACGGCGCGGTGCTGGTGCTCTGTACCGCGCATGCCACCCTTGACGCAACGACCCGACTCTTTGAAGCTTTTATTCCCGACGGCAGACTGGCGGTGGAGCTGATCCCGCGCGCCTGGGCTTTTTTCAATCATGGCGACATCGACGGCTATCATCAGCAAATCGCCCGCTATATCCGTGAGCGGCACGAGTGCGCGCTGGGCTGCATTGTGCTGGCGCAAAGTTCGATGGCGGGCGCGGAGAAGTATATCAACACCACGCTGTCGGTGCTGACCGGCCCCGAAATTAGCCTGCAGGCCGCTATCGACGCGATCCTTTGATTTTAAAGGCGTTAAAAAGAGTAGAGCGCGACGGCAAAGCGTTTTATGGTGTAGCCCCACGCTTTGACAGGAAACCACTATGTTCGATTTAACGCTGTTTATTCTGCTGTTGCTGGCAGGGCTCAGCTACTTTAGCCACAACCTGACCGTCGCTATCGCTTTACTGGTGCTGATCGTGGTGCGCATGACGCCGCTAAACGCTTTTTTTCCGTGGATTGAGAAGCAGGGCGTGACTGTTGGGATAATTATTTTGACCATTGGCGTGATGGCGCCCATCGCCAGCGGCGCGCTGCCGACCAGCACGCTGATGCACTCGTTTCTGAACTGGAAGTCGCTGCTGGCAATTGCGATCGGCATTTTCGTCTCCTGGGTTGGTGGCCGCGGCGTCAGCCTGATGAGCTCGCAGCCGACTATCGTGGGCGGTCTGCTGATCGGCACGATCATTGGCGTCTCGCTGTTTCGCGGCGTACCGGTAGGGCCGCTGATTGCCGCCGGGCTGGTTTCGCTGTTTATCGGCAAAATGTAGCGCGTCTGCTATGATACCGCTCTTTTTTTTCGCCAGGAGAAGCCGGTGAGCAAGCAGGACAAGCGCAACAAGCGCGCCAAACTTAAAGCCAAACAGGCCAACAACGCCCGCGCCCGCGGCAAACAGCTGGACGCGGTTGGCCGCAGCAGCTACGTCGCCACGCCGGAGATGATCGAACTGTTCGCCAGCCTGCCGCCGCTGGATGAGCAGGGCGAGATGCCTTTTGTCGACGAGATCTACCGCTGGTGCGACGAAGAGTATGGCTTTGACGGCGGCAGTGCGGAAAACGAGTTGCTGCAGGTGGCGGCGCTCTGCGTGCTCTATATTCACTGGCGCACCAGCGAAGGCGGAACTTCGCTGAACCAGAACGAGCTGATCGAAGCGGCGATCCGCCTGAGCGAAGAGAACGAAGCCTTTAAAGCGCGCTACCAGGCGGCACAGGCGGCGAAAGCGTAAACCCGCGCAAAGCGGTAAAAAGGCAGCAGAACCGGCCACAACTCAACGGCACAGGGCGTTAGCGGCGATTCCTGCTGGCTGGCGAATGTCACCGGGCATGGCTAATCAGCGGCGCAGATGCGACTGCCGCAAACAGAGCCGATCCTGATGATTTACCGCTTCCGCTGGCACCGACGACGTTAAACGACGAACGGCATCCTCCAGCATAGCGCGTAGCGGCTGAGCGTGCGTGGTGAGCTGATAGCGGGGCGAGGAAGCCAGCTCAATATCATCGTAGCCGACGATCCCCGGATGATGCGTCGGCGCCAGGGCCGCCAGCGCGTCCAGCGTGCCTATCGCCAGAATATCGTTTTCACAGAACAACGCGTCCAGCCATTGCGCGCGCGGCGTTTGCGCAAGATGATCGCTAAAGGCCCTGAAGCCGCTGGCGCGGTCGTAGTGGTTGGCTTTCAGCAGCGTGATATTTTGCTGTTCCACGCCCAGCTCCCGCAGCGAATCGCAGTAGCCCTCATAGCGCAGCAGCTGCGTGGATTCCGTGTCCGGCCCTTTCATATAGCCGAAATGCTGATAGCCCTGCTGATGCAGGATCATCGCGATCTGGCGGCCCGCCTGATAGCCGTCGGTATTGATAATCTGAATATAGGGATTGGCGTCGTTGCGGCAGAGCTGCACCAGCGGAATCTGATGGATATCGCGCGCCAGCGCAATCAGCCGGTCGCTGAGCAACGTCCCCATAAAGAGCAGGCCATCTACCTGCAGCTGATCCGCCAGCGTCAGCACCGCTTCTTCCGATCCCGTCGCGCTGATATTCAGCAGCAGCGCCATGTAACCGCGCAGCTGTAGCTGCCGCGTCGCTTCATCCAGCAGCGCCAGCAGGTTAGGGTTTTGCATCTCGTCCACCACCACGCCGATTAGCCGCGAACGCTTCCTGGCCAGCCCGCGCGCCAGCAAATTAGGGCGATAGCCAAGCTGCGCCGCCGCCTGCTGCACGCGCGCCAGCGCCTGAGGCGAAATCGAGGCGCCGTCGGTAAAGGCGCGGGAAACGGTCCATTTAGAGACGCCAGCCAGCTCGGCGACGTCGCTGGCCGTGGCTTTTTTGACTGCGGCGGGCGGTCGGGATTTCGAGTTCACGCTGACTCCTTGCTGCCAATAAAAAACGCAGTGTAAGGCACAAACGCTTCCTGCGCATGCACCCGGTTGCAAAAAAAGTTTTTCCTGTGATCCTCAGCAGAATTTTCGCCTGATGCATTTTGACTTCCGGGCTGCTGTCGACGAGATTACACGGAGCGACGGCTATCTTCAGCTTTATTTGCACCCGGTTGCAAAAAGCGGGATAGCGCGGACGCGTACCCTGCATAAAACATGAAAACGAGGTGGCTATGTTAAACGGAGAGAAAAAATTAGCGCGTCCGTTACGTTGGGCGATGGTTGGCGGCGGCAGGCTGAGCCAGGTAGGTTATAAACATCGCAGCGGCGCGCTGCACGACAATACGGCTTTCCAACTGGTAGCGGGCGCTTTTGACATTGATGCCGATCGCGGCCGGGATTTCGGCGTTCATCTTGGCCTGGACGCCGATCGCTGCTATGCGGATTACCGGGAGCTGTTCAGCCGCGAGCGGCAGCACGAAGAGGGGATCGAGGTGGTAACCATCGCCACGCCCAACGGCACGCATTACGAAATCACCAAAGCCGCGCTGGAGGCCGGGCTGCATGTAATCTGCGAAAAGCCGCTGTTTTTTACCAGCCAGCAGGCCCGCGAGGTCAAAGCGCTGGCGGCGCAGAAAAACCGTATCGTTGGCGTGACCTATGGCTATTCAGGCCATCCGATGCTGCTGCAGATGCGGCAGATGATCGCCAGCGGTGAAATCGGCGAGGTCAGAATGGTCGATATGCGCTATACCCACGGCTTCAGCGCCAGCGACAGCGCCGATAAGTTCGAGGCGCAGAAATGGCGGGTCGATCCTGCAGTTGCCGGGCCAAGCTTTGTGTTGGGCGATCTCTCCACGCATACTTTCTATATCTCGCAGCTGGTGTTGCCGGAGCTGAAGCTGCAATCCCTGCTGTGCGACAGGCAAAGCTTTATCGCCTCGCGCGCGCCGCTGGAGGATAACGCGATGGTGATGATGCGCTATCACGGCGGCGCGGTAGGCCGCATGTGGACGTCGTCCGTTGACGCGGGCTCTATGAACGCGCAGCAGATCCGCGTCATCGGCTCGAAAGCGAGCCTGCAGTGGTGCGACTGGCTGCCCAATGAGCTCCGTTATGAAGTACAAAATCAGCCCAGCCAGCTGCTGCATCACGGCATGGCCTATCTCGACCAGGCCGCGCTGGCGGAAGATCGGCTCGGCGCGCTGCATACGGAAGGGCTGACCGACGCCTGGGCCAATATCTATCTGCGCTGCGCGCTGGCTATCGACGCTAAAAACCGTGGGGATGAGACGGCGCTGGCGAATTTGATCTATCCCGATATCGACGCGGGACTGGAAGGGGTGCGCTGGGTGGAGAACTGCGTGCGCTCGGCCGACAGCGGCGCGATCTGGGTCAATTACGAATAAACCGCCGGGCTGCCGCTTCGTTGAACTTTCAGCAGGCTTTTTACCAGCAAGATTATGATAATATTTCATTGATCCGCTTTGGCGTTTGGCCACACTTGCAGGCGCCTGAGCATTACTGATGACATTGTCATAATCACGGAGAAGGTATGCTGCAAGGAAAAAAGGGCGCAGCCCGCTTTGGGCTGTTGTTGTTAACGTTGCTTACAGGATGCAGCAGTAAAACCGACGTTAAATCTCTGGTCACGCCCTGGGTGCCGCCGGCACCGGTAGTTAAACCGCTTCTTCAGCCTATGCGCGGCGTCTGGCTGGCTACGGTCAGCCATCTGGACTGGCCGCCAGCCTCAACCCTGAACCTTACCGATCCGCAACAGCGCATCGCACGGCAGCAGCAGGCGCTGCGCGAGCGGCTGGACAAGTATGTCTCGCTGGGCATCAATACCGTCTTTTTTCAGGTCAAACCCGACGGCAGCGCGCTCTATCGCTCCGCTATTCTGCCCTGGTCGTCGGTGTTGACCGGCACTACCGGTCAGGATCCCGGCTGGGACCCGCTGCAGTTTATGCTGGTTGAAGCGCATAAGAGGGGACTGAAAGTGCACGCCTGGCTGAACCCCTATCGCGTCAGCATGAATAGCTCGGCCGGTACTGCCAGAGCGCTGCAAAACACGCTCGCGCATCCGCCAGCCAGCGTTTACGCGCTGCATCGCGACTGGGTGCGGGTCGCCAGCGATCGCTTCGTACTCGATCCCGGCCTGCCGCAGGTTCGTCAGTGGATTAATGGCGTGGTCGCCGAGCTGGTGAAAAACTATGCGATCGACGGCGTGCAGTTCGATGACTACTTCTATTACGAAACGGCGTCGTCGCGGCTTGACGACAGTGCCAGCTGGCGTGAATATGGCGATGGCTTTGCCGATAAAGCCAGCTGGCGCCGCAACAATACGCTGCTGCTGGTGCGGGAAGTGGCGGCCACTATCAAATCCCTGAAGCCCGAAGTGGTGTTCGGCATCAGTCCTGCGGGCGTCTGGCGCAATCAGGATCAGGATGAACGCGGGTCGGATACGCGCGGCGGTGCGGCTTACGATCAGGCTTTCGCCGATACGCGCCAGTGGGTGAAAGAGGGGGTGCTGGACTATATCGCGCCGCAGCTGTACTGGCCGTTTGAGCGGAAAATCGTGCGCTATCCCACGCTGGCGAAATGGTGGGCGGACGTGGTCGGTTCCGGCCATACCAAACTCTATATCGGCGTGGCGCTCTATAAGGTTGGTCAGCCGACCGGCACCGAGCCGCAGTGGGGCGAGCAAAATGGCGTGGCGGAGCTGAAAAGGCAGATTGAGCTGAATGAATCGCTGCCCGGCGTTGCCGGTACCATTCTGTTTCGCGACGCTTTTCTCGACGCGCCGCAAACGCAGCAAGCGGTCAGCTGGCTGCGCGATCGCTGGCGTAACCAGCCGTAAAAACAGCAATGCCGCGCAATCGCGCGGCATTTTCGTAAAAGCGAGCCGATTAGCCCGGATAAATTCCGCGATCTTTCCTCGCCATCAGAATGCGCTCACAGGCGACGATATAGGCCGCGGTACGCAGGCTACACTCTTTCTCCCGCGCTTTATCCCAGATATGGATCATCGCCTCGGACATGATTTTATCCATCCGCTCGTTGATCTCGCTTTCGCTCCAGAAAAAGCTGGCCATATCCTGCACCCATTCGAAGTAGCTGACCGTTACGCCGCCCGCGTTGCAGATGACGTCCGGCACCACGGTGATGCCGCGCGATGCCAGCATATCGTCGGCGTCGGGATAGGTCGGGCCGTTAGCGCCTTCGAGGATCAGTTTGCAGCTGAGCTTTTCTGCACGTTCGCGAGTAATCTGGCCTTCCAGCGCCGCCGGGATCAGAATATCCATCGGCACCTGCCAGAACGCTTCGCTGTCGATCTCCTGCGCGCCGCTGAAGCCGGCGATCTTTTTATGCGTCGTCTGCCACTCGCTGAGCGCGGCCAGGTCGATGCCTTCCGCGTTATAGAGCGTAGCGGAGTGATCCTGCACCGCCACCACCAGCGCGCCAGCGTCGACAAACAGTCTGGCGGCTTCGCTGCCGACGTTGCCGAAGCCCTGTACCGCCAGGCGCGCGCCGTCGGTTTCAATATTCAGGCGACGGGCCACTTCGCGGCCGGTCACGAATACGCCTCGACCGGTCGCTTTTTCGCGTCCCAGCGAGCCGCCCAGATGCACCGGCTTGCCGGTGACTACGCCGGTAATGGTGGTGCCCTGATTCATGGAGTAGGTATCCATCATCCAGGCCATCACTTTCGCGTTGGTGCCGACATCCGGTGCCGGAATATCCTTTTGCGGGCCGATAACCAGACCGATCTCGCTGGTATAACGGCGAGTCAGCCGCTCCAGTTCGCCTTCGGAGAGTTTAAAAGGATCGACGCGGATACCGCCTTTGGCGCCGCCGTAGGGCAGATTCACCGCCGCGCACTTGATGGTCATCCAGGCGGAGAGCGCCATCACTTCGTTTAAATCGACATTGGGATGGTAGCGAACGCCGCCTTTTCCCGGCCCGCGCGACAGATTGTGCTGCACGCGGAACCCTTCAAAGTGACGAATGGTGCCGTCATCCATTTGCAGAGGAATATCAACGATAAGCGCGCGTTTAGGATGGCGTAGCGTATCGATCCAGCGGCTCAGCTCGCCCAGGTAGGGCGCGACGCGATCGATCTGTTGCAGATAGGTGGACCAGGCGGTAGCGCGGCTTTCTGAAGCGTAAGATAGCTTGTCCATTACAATGCTTTCCTGACAGTTATAAATGCTGCGAAATAGGGAAGGAGCCAGTAGATCTGACCGGAACGCGGGCTAATTTATCATTAATGGAATGTATTTAATTCATTAAATTATTGTTAAGTTATGGCGTAACTGCTGCTTTAACTCTCTCTGAACGAATAAATAATTATCTTTATGGCCAGCGGCCAGTCATCAAGTCGCGTTTCAGGAATAATTATGCAGTAACGGCGCATTTTTCTGGTTTGCCGTTATTTATCAGAAGTTTGAACAGCTTCAAATTTTGCCGTCGCGACGCTGGCAGCCACCACCGACGCAGAAAACATATTTTTTGTTACATTATTGCAACTAAATTTTCAGTGCCAACGTTAAACTCACGCTCCTTTACCTTGTCTTACCGCGCGACAAGATAAAAACCGAGTTTTCAACACCGAAGCCGCTTTGGTTATTCCATTCACCTGCCATAACAACGACGAGACGGATGAAAAAACTGCACTTTCTGACCCAGTACCGGGTCTGCTGCTTTATTGCTTTCTATATTGGCATCTTACTGAATCTACCGATTTTCCTGCGCCGCTTTCATCACCTTCACGCTGACGCGGCCCTGTCGGTCGCCATTGAAGTCGTGGCGGCTTTCGCACTGGTGCTCTTTACCACGCTGCTGGTTTCGCTGGGCGGAAGGCTGCTGTTCCGCCTGCTCGCCTCGCTGCTGGTGCTCTTTTCCGTCGCCGCCAGCTACTACATGATCTTTTTTAACGTGGATATCGGCTACGGGATTATCGCGGCGGTGGTGACCACCGACAGCTTCGATCTCTCCAGAGAGTCGGTCGGCTGGGATTTCGGCCTGTGGCTGAGCCTGGTAAGCCTGCCGCCGCTGCTGGCGTTGTGGCTGGCGCCATTGCCGGAAGCGACGCTGCGGCGGCGTAACGGCGGCGCTCTCGCTCGTCGCGCCGGCGCCATGCTTGCCGCCGCACTCTGCTGCTGGCTGCCGCTAAAAGTGATGGGTGAACACCAGGACAATCTGGATCGCCAGCATAACCGGATGATGGCCAGCTACGGCGGCGTGGTCGCCGGCACCTATTCGCCGTCGAACTGGCTGTCGGGTATGGGGCTTCTGGCCTACAGCAGCTGGAGCCAGGCGGAGGACAGCCGCAATCTGTTCGATCCCGCCGCGCACTTTACCTACACGCCGCCAAAAGATGCGGACAGCCTCTATATCGTTTTTGTTATCGGCGAAAGCGCGCGGCGCGATCATATGGGCGTGTATGGCTATGAGCGCGACAATACGCCTAATCTGGATAAAGAGCCCAACCTCGCCGCGCTGCAGGGCTACTCGTGTGATACTTCGACCAAGCTGTCGCTGCGCTGTATGTTTGTGCGCGAAGGCGGCGCGTCGGAAGCGCCGGAGCGCACGCTGAAAGAGATGAATGTTTTTTCGGTGCTGAGAAAGCAGGGCTTCACCTCCGAGCTGTTCGCCATGCAGAGCGAAGCCTGGTTCTATAACAAAGCGCTGGCGAACGACTACGCGCTGCGGGAAACCATCCAGTCGGAGAAGCGCAACGTCGGCAAACCTATCGACGATATGGCGCTGGTCAGCGAGCTGAAGGATTCGATAGAGCGTCATCCTCAGGGCAAACATCTGGTGATCCTGCACACCAAAGGCTCGCACTATCTCTATACCGAACGCTATCCGCGATCTTTCGCCCGCTATCAGCCGGAATGTCTGGGCATTGACGATGACTGCACCACGCAGCAGATGATCAACTCCTACGACAACAGCCTGCTCTATACCGACGCCGTGCTGGAGCAGGTTTTCAATCAGCTGCGCGACCGCAACGCCATCGTGTTCTATGCTTCCGATCACGGCGAATCGATTTCGCAGAATATGCATTTTCACGGCACGCCGCGCGATCAGGCGCCGATGGCGCAGCGCACCGTGCCGATTATGGTCTGGGCGTCGGATAAATTCTTGCAGCATCCGGATCACGCCGCTGCTTTTGCGCAGTTAAAGAAGATGGCGCAGGCAAAAACGCCGGTGTTCCACGAGAAGCTGTTTGACAGCGTGCTGGGCTGCGCGGGCTTTACTTCGCCGGACGGCGGCATTAATTCGCTGCGCGACTGGTGCCACGTCAGCCATCCAGGCGCCGCCGAATAAAATTATGCCTGAAGAGTGAGCAATATGGCGCACTTCAGGGCGGCCGACGGCGATAAGTCGCTGTCGGCTTTGCCTGAATCGTCGCAAGCAGGTATTCTACGGGCCGAATTTAAAAGAGAATCTCTTGAGGTCGACATGATTATTAAACCACGCATCCGTGGCTTCATCTGTGTTACCGCCCATCCGGCGGGTTGCAAAGCCAACGTAAAAAACCAGATTGATTACGTTACCCGTCAGGGCAACATCGCCAACGGCCCAAAAAAGGTGCTGGTGATTGGCGCTTCCACCGGTTACGGTCTGGCTGCCCGCATTTCCGCCGCTTTCGGCTGTGGCGCCGATACGCTGGGCGTCTTCTTTGAGCGTCCGGGCGAAGAGAGCAAGCCGGCCACCGCTGGCTGGTACAACTCTGCGGCTTTCGAAGAGTTTGCCGAAGAGAAAGGCCTGTACGCGAAAAGCATCAACGGCGACGCCTACTCCGATGAAGTGAAGCAGAAGACCATCGAACTGATTAAACAGGATCTGGGTCAGGTCGATCTGGTGGTGTACAGCCTGGCCGCGCCGCGCCGTACCCATCCAAAGACCGGCGAAGTGTTTAACTCCACGCTGAAGCCGGTTGGCAAAACGCTGCAGACTCGCGGTCTGAACACCGATAAAGAAACCATCACCGAAATCACGCTGGAACCGGCCTCGCAGGAAGAGATCGCGGGCACCGTGGCGGTGATGGGCGGCGAAGACTGGCAGATGTGGATCGACGATCTGAAAGCGGCGGGCGTGCTGGCTGACGGCGCGAAAACTACCGCGTTTACCTATCTGGGCGAGCAGATCACCCACGATATCTACTGGAACGGTTCTATCGGCGAAGCGAAAAAGGATCTGGACAAGCGTGTCCTGACCATTCGCGACACGCTGGCGGAAAAAGGCGGCGACGCGCGCGTATCCGTGCTGAAAGCCGTGGTAACCCAGGCCAGCTCCGCGATTCCGGTCATGCCGCTCTATCTGTCGCTGCTGTTTAAAGTGATGAAAGAGAAAGGCACGCACGAAGGCTGCATTGAGCAGGTTTACGGCCTGTTCAAAGATAGCCTGTACGGCGCCGAGCCAATTCTGGATGAAACCGGCCGTCTGCGCGCGGACTACAAAGAGCTGCAGCCGGAAGTGCAGGATGAAGTGGTGAAACTGTGGCCAACAGTGACCAATGAAAACCTGAACGAGCTGACCGATTTCGCCGGCTATAAAAACGAATTTATGCAGCTGTTCGGTTTTGGCCTGGCAGGCGTGGATTATGAAGCTGACGTCAACCCGGATGTGAAAATCAAAAATCTGGTGCAGATGTAAGCATTAAGGCGTCCTTCGGGACGCCTTAAATATTATGTGGCATAGCGCGGCTGATTCACGTTGCCTGTAACGGAACAAAATCAGGGGTATTTAATAGTTAAATAACTTTGAAAATAAAACACTCACTCTTTCCCTCGGCTTGTTAAAAGCGTACAGCGATGCACGAGCGGCAAGATGTTATCTTTTGCCGCCGATAAGGCGATAAATCAACGCGAATCAGAATTTATTCGGAAAAAGTACGGGTTATGAACGGCAGGGTTCAGATATGCTCCAGTAGTAGAGTCAGCAGAATCTGAATCACTATCATTTTCAGGAAACATTCATGACCCATACTCTTCGCGTTGTTGCGCTGCTGTTCGCGCCTGTACTTCTGACCGCCTGTATTTTTCCTGCGCCGCAAAAACCGTCTGAATCCGCTATTCTGCCAGCAGTAGATAATTGCGCGGTCGGCTGCCCCACAGGCGGCAGCGACAACCTGCTTATTCGTCAGGTTTATACCCTGAACAATAATGGCACAACAAAGTTTGCTAACTGGGTGGCTTACAAAATAACGAAAACCAGTCAGGCCAGCGGGCGCTCGCGTAACTGGCGACAGGATCCCGATCTGCCTGCGGACGAAACGCTGGCGCCGGCCGCTTACAGGGACGCTCACGGGGCGCTCGCTGTGGATCGAGGGCATCAGGCTCCTCTGGCCGGCCTTGGCGGCAACCCGGACTGGCCAGCGCTAAACTACCTTTCCAATATCACACCGCAGAAATCGGCGTTGAATCAGGGGCCGTGGGCAAGACTGGAAAACCAGGAGAGGGCGCTGGCGAACCGGCCTGATGTCCAGGCGGTTTACGTGGTTACCGGGCCGTTGTTTGAACAGGATCTGGGCGTCTTGCCTGCGGCGCCGTCGGTAAAGATACCCAGCGGTTACTGGAAGGTCGTTTTTATTAAACCCGGACTGCAGTCGGGTCAGTTTGCCGCTTTTATCATGGAACAAACGGTAGCCCGATCGGCTAATTTTTGCGATTACCAGGTCACGGTCAGCGAGATTGAGAAGCGAACCCAACCTGCATTAAGGCTTTGGCCGGCACTGAATCCCGATAGTGCGCTTTGGTTGAAAAACAGCAAAGGAAGGCTGGCGACGGAAGAAATGGGCTGTCCTTAATTCTCAGGGCAATAAAAAAGCCGGTAACTCACGCTACCGGCTTTTTTCTGTCTTAGGGTGCCGCTTATGCGATTGCAGCCGCAGTCCGCTCCACCAGCGCCAGCAGAAGCTTGATATCTTCCAGCGTGACGGTTGGGTTCAGCAGCGTCATCTTCAGGCAGGTTACGCCGTTGTGCTCGGTGACGCCAACGTTAGCCTTGCCGGAATCCAGCAGCGCGTCGCCGATTTTCTGGTTGAGCAGGGCAATCGCCGCGTCGTCGCCCTGTTGCGGACGGAAGCGGAACAGCACGCTCGCCAGCTGCGGCTCCATCACCAGCTCCAGCGACGGCTGTTCGGCAACGTAAGACGCAACCTGCTGCGCCAGCGTCACGCCGTGATCGATGATCTGCGCATACTGCTGCTGGCCCAGCGCTTCCAGACCCATCCACATTTTCAGCGCGTCGAAGCGGCGAGTGGTCTGCAGGGATTTGGAAACCAGGTTTGGTACGCCGGCCGCCTCGTCGAACTCGGAGTTCAGGTAGGCTGCCTGATAGCGCATCAGCTCATAGTTGCTCGGATCTTTCAGCAGGAAAGCGCCGCAGCTAATGGTCTGGAAGTACTGCTTGTGGAAATCCAGGGTGATGGAATCCACCAGCTCAATGCCGTCCAGATAGTGACGATAGTGCTCAGACAGCAGCAGCGCGCCGCCCCAGGCCGCATCAACATGCAGCCAGGTTTGGTGTTCTGCAGCGATGCCGGCGATTTCACGCAGCGGATCGATAGCGCCTGCGTCGGTAGTGCCCGCCGTCGCCACAATCGCCAGTACCTGCTCGCCGTTGGCCTGCGCCTGTGCCAGCTTGTCACGCAGATCGGCAGTGTCCATCCGCGCAAAGCGGTCGGTTTTCACCAGGGTGACGGAGCGGTAGCCCAGGCCCATCAGCGCCATGTTCTTCTGCACGGAGAAGTGGGCATTTTCAGAGCAGAACACTTTGATTTTGCTCAGATCGCCCGGCAGACCATCCTGCTGTACCGAGTGGCCGCGACGCGCGAAGTAAGCGTCGCGCGCCAGCATCAGCCCCATCAGGTTGCTCTGGGTGCCGCCGCTGGTAAAGACGCCGGCATCGCCAGCCTGGTAGCCAACCTGAGCACGCAGCCATTCAATCAGCTTCATCTCGATGATGGTAGCTGACGGGCTTTGATCCCAGGAGTCCATGCTCTGGTTAGTGGCGTTAATCAGCACCTCAGCGGCCTGGCTAATCACCAGGCTTGGGCAGTGCAGATGCGCCACGCACTGCGGATGGTGTACCGACAGGCTGTCTTTCAGGAAGAGCTCAATGGCGCGCTCAATGGCGGCCTGGTTGCCCAGGCCTTCCTTGTTAAAGTCCAGCGAAATGCGCTCGCGCAGCTCGGCGACGCTTTTGCCCTGATACATTTCAGGCTGCTGCAGCCACTGCACGACGGCCTGGCTGGTCTGCTCGATAACCTGCTGGTACTCTTCGATGCTTTGCGCCGAAGCCGCCAGAATAGGGTTGGACCTGGACATCATTTACTCCGCAGAAACAGGTTTAACGCCGGCAGCCATCAGGGCGCCTTCGAATTTATCCAGGAACACGCCCAGCTCTTCTTTGCTGATCAGCAGCGAAGGCAGCAGACGCAGCACGCAGCCGTGACGGCCGCCGCGCTCAAGGATCAGACCCGCTTCGAAACACTTCTTCTGCAGCAGCGCGGAAAGCTCGCCGTCGGCAGGGTAGCAGCCCATATGATCCTGTGGCTGGTCTGGTTTAACGATCTCAATACCCAGCATCAGGCCCAGACCGCGCACGTGGCCGATCACCGGATAGCGTTTCTGCAGCTCGGCCAGCTGGCCTTTCAGCCATTCGCCTTTTTCAGCTACCTGATCGGCAATGTTGTTGTCTTTCAGGATACGCAGCGTGGTCAGGCCGGTAGCCATCGCCAGCTGGTTGCCGCGGAAGGTACCGGTATGGTGACCTGGCGCCCAGGCGTCAAACTGCTTTTTGATGCCCAGCACGGCCAGCGGCAGACCGCCGCCAACGGCTTTGGACATGACGATGATGTCCGGCTCGATGCCCGCGTGCTCGAAAGCGAAGAATTTGCCGGTACGCGCGAAGCCAGCCTGAACTTCGTCCAGGATCAACAGAATGCCGTGCTCCTGCGTTACCTTGCGGATGCGCTGCAGCCATTCAACCGGCGCCGGGTTCACGCCGCCTTCGCCCTGAACCGCTTCCAGGATTACAGCGGCAGGTTTACGCACGCCGCTTTCCACGTCGTTGATCAGGTTTTCAAAGTAGTAGGCCAGCGCCTGCTCGCCCGCTTTGCCGCCGATACCCAGCGGACAGCGGTAGAGGTGCGGATAAGGCATAAACTGCACTTCCGGCATCATGCCGTTAACCGCTTCTTTCGGCGACAGGTTGCCTGTTACCGCCAGCGCGCCGTGAGTCATACCGTGATAGCCGCCGGAGAAGCTGATCACGCCGCTGCGGCCGGTATACTTTTTCGCCAGCTTCAGCGCGGCCTCGACGGCATCGGCGCCGGAAGGGCCGGTGAACTGCAGGCAGTACTCTTTCCCCTGGCCTGGCAGCAGCGACAGCAGGTAAGCGGAAAATTCATCTTTCAACGGCGTCGTC
Source organism: Erwinia sp. CGal63 (assembly GCF_037026505.1). Classification (NCBI taxonomy): domain Bacteria; kingdom Pseudomonadati; phylum Pseudomonadota; class Gammaproteobacteria; order Enterobacterales; family Erwiniaceae; genus Erwinia; species Erwinia sp. CGal63. Next base: position 1,168,182 of record NZ_JAKUMN010000001.1, on the reverse strand, counting down.
AGATCGAGCGTATGTAACGGCAAGCCACTGGTAATGACATTTTGGATGCTCTGCAGCATATCAGGGTGGTTATGGCCAAGCGCCAGCGTACCGGCACCGGCAAGGCAGTCAAGATATTGATTGTTCTCAACATCTGTGATCCAGACTCCCTGTGCTTTCGCGATGGCGAACGGCAGCTTGCGCGGATAACTGCGCACGTTCGATTCATATTCAGCCTGACGGGCTAAAAACGCTTCATTGTTTCCTGATGAATTTGCACCAAAATGATCAATACGGACTTTATCCGTCATCATATCTCTCCTACAACCAGGGTTATAAATAACGCCGTGGTTGAAAAATGAATTAAAAGGGTGAGCGCTGTAAAAAAGCGCGGCCAATATAGGACTTTTCAGTCCCCGACTCAATCATTAATTTTGTTAAGTTTTATTTAAGATTTTCCTATAGGAATCAATATGTTGTTGATTTTCTGACCCATTAATCGCCTGTGTCTCCGTTAACATTTCTACAACAAGGCACAAAAAAGGCGTTTTACGAGCGCTAAAAAGGCCGCAAAGCCTTGCCGGTTAAGGGCAAAGCGTGATTTAAAACCGCGCCAACAACAAAGAAATCCCGACCGCTTTAATAAGCGAAACGGCAAATAAAGGCCGTCGCGAATTACCGCTTCGTTTAAAACGTGCTGAGATAAATCTTAAACAAAAGACAAAGGCAACAGATAAGCTGCTGTTTTTAATTATAGGCCAGATTGGGCCTGCACGATAATGAAACAATTTTCTCGCTCTGAGCTAAATCATAGTCTGTACTCAGATGAATTAACGCTGGCTTACAATTTGAAATAAGGAGAAGGCGATGAGCAACCTGTTAAATATTAACGCCAATGAAATTCTTACGCTTTTCCGCAAGCACTTTCCGGATTTACCCGAAAGCATGGAGGCCAGCGTTAGCGAGATCCTGACGACCGAGCCGCCGCCGGAAGTCAACGCGGAGATCACGCTTTCGCAGCAGGGCGAGGACCATCTTATCCATTGCCAGATCCTGGAAGGCTACAGCAACCTCTGTACCGGCAAAGCCGCGCCGGCTATTTTCCCTCTGCAGCTGGCCAGTACCGGCACCATCAGCAGCGCGGATTACAACAGTCTGTTTCAGCAGACGGCGCGCTTTTATTTGGCGGCCAATCTGGCGTTGACCGGCATCCTGTTTTATGACGAAGGCACGCATCAGCTGTTAGGGCTTTATACAGGTTCAGCGTTTGCCTCGGATGACAGCGTCTCCTTTACCTTAACCGGCGGCTGGGCTGAAAAAACGGCGGCGTAGCTACGGCGCCTTCTGACAGCGCGCCCCGGCGGGCGTGCTTTCATATTCCCTTACCACTACTTACTTAAATTTAACAAAACGTTGTGGTGAGACGGACAGTTCTGGTAATTTACGGCTCTGATTTTTTGCATGGATGTAGACCCGGTGATTTACGACTGCTTTCTCTATTACGACGAAGATATGCTGCTGGAAATACGGCTTAACACGCTGCACGACTACGTGGATAAGTTTGTTATTGTGGAGTCTCTTTATACTTTCACCGGCAAAAAACGGCGTCTTCATTTCGATATAGAGAAGTTCGCCCGCTTTCGCGACAAAATTATCTATGTGGTGAACGATCGCGTACCGGTCATTCATCAGCAGGCGTTTCGCTCAAACAGTTCGTTGATCAAAGCTGGCGAAACCGATCCCTGGCAGAATGAAACCAACGCGCGCAATGCGATAATGCAGGGACTTAGTGACGCGCGGGATGAAGATATCATTATCATTTCCGACGTGGATGAAATTCCCCGTCCGGAGGCGCTGGCGCAGTTCAGCCGCACGCACCTTTGCACCACGCTCTACCAAAATTTCTATAATTTTAAATTTAATCTGCAGGTATTAAACGACGACGGCACGCCGCGGCTTTGCAAGCTGCCAAAAATGGTCACTTATAAAAATCTCAAAGGCTTTTTTCAGGGGCAGCCGGAATTATTGCGCAACGTTAAGCGTCGCGGAACGCCGATTCGGGAGAGCTGGCTGCGCTGGCATTGGCTCAAGCTGCGCACTAAAGTTGTCCCGCAGGGCGGCTGGCACTTCTCCTGGGTGATGACGGATGAACGCATCAGCGAAAAGATGTCGACCATTTCCCATACCGAGCACGATTTGCCGGAATTTAATAATCCTGACCATATTCGCCGCTGCGTCGAGAACAATATCGATATCTGGAATCGTCCCCGCAAAATGAAAATCGTGCCGGTGAACAGCCATCAGTTGCCGGCATGGCTGGTGGCGAACAGGCAGCGGTTTGAGGATTTTATCAAAGAGTAGGGCGCGAGCATGCAGGCCCGCGTCCCGATTGAAAGTCAGAGCGGCTGGCTGGTGGGCATCTCGTTGATCGGTCGGCGCGGCGGGCATAAAAATTGCGCCCAGCGCGCTAAGGTGCCGTGCTGTGGTTTCGCCCGCACCGAGGCTGGTGCCGGTAATAACAAGGACTTTGCCCGCTTCGCCTGACTCAGGCTTTCTCTCCATATTGTTCGTCGCTGACCTTTTCCAGCCACTCCACGACCTTGCCATCCTGCGCTTCCTGAATGGCGATATGGGTCAGCGCGGTGGTGGCGCTGGCGCCATGCCAGTGTTTTTCAAACGGCGGGATCCACACCACGTCGCCAGGGCGGATTTCCCGCGCCGGTTCACCCCAGGTTTGCACGTAGCCGAAGCCTGCGGTCACAATCAGCGTTTGCCCAAGTGGATGCGTATGCCAGGCGGTGCGCGCGCCCGGTTCGAAAGTCACGCTGCCGCCGCTGGCGCGGGCAGGTTGGTTGGCAGGGAAAAGGGGATCGACGCGTACCTTTCCGGTAAACCACTCTTCCGGGCCGGCGTAAGAAGCCTGTGAGCCGCACTTATAAATATCAGTCATTGTTTTCTCCTTGCGGATAAAAAGGCCGCTGCGCAAGCGGCAGGAAGGCCAGAAATAAGCAACAACGAGAGTAGTGCACAAGCAGGGTGAAAATAAGGTCACTGAGGCGAATAAGCTAATGAGCCCGGCTCATGAATAAAAGCATCAAAGATCTGATTAAACCCGTTCATTATTGCTGGCGGAACAGTACCGTTCCGCCATTTAAATAATGGCGAGGTTTAGTCGTGCATTTTTAATCCTTTAATCGCTTTATCCACCGCTTTTTTCGGGCCACGGATCGCCAGCCCGACCAGATTCAGATTATCGGCGTTTTCCGCCAGAAAAGCCTGCCGGTTGGCCTCGTCGTGACCGGTCGAGAACATCGCCTCAACGTAAGGGATTAGCGTCAGCTCGCGCTCCACTCCCTTGCGATGCGCGCTTTGCAAACCTGCAAGGTCGGCGGCGAACACCAGCATCGGCTGGCCTGCCATGCTGCCATAGCGCCGACCGTTAGCGTCAATATAGGCTTCGCCTTTTATCTCCGGCGCGGCGTAAGCGATGCCGCTGGCAAGAAAAGCCGTCACGTTAAGCCGCTGCCAAACGGCCAGGTCGTCACGCACAATTAAGGCAATTTTAGTATCAAACATCCTGCTCTCCGCTGAGTGGGTCAGGCTTTATCTTCAGCCAGAAGAGAATTAGCGGTATAGAACGTTTGTGCACTGTTGCTGATAAGCGGCAGGCGTGATGCGCCAGGCGCGCCGGAACCAGCGGCCCAGATGGCTTTGATCGGCGAAGCCTACCTGCGCGGCCGCCTGAGCCGGTGAGCAGCCAGATGCCAGCAGCACACGCGCGGTTTTCAGCCGTAACCTAATCAGATAAGCGTGCGGCGACTGGCCAAACGCCTGCTGAAACTGCCGCGTCAGGCGAAAGCGATCCAGGCCGACGGCCATCGCCACCTCGTCCAGCCCGATATCGCTGGCCATTGAATCATGCAGAAAATCCCTGACGCGCAGCATACCGCTCAGATCCTGCGTGGCGCATGGGCGGCGATATAAATGGCGCGACAGCATATCCACCAGCCGATCGAGACTTTGATCGCGAGCGAGCCTGCCTTCTGCATGGTGTATCGCGCCGAAAGCCTGCTGAATCGCCTGATTGAGCTGAACGTCCTGCATCAACGTGGAGCGGAAGGCCGCGCTTAAAGCGGATATCTCGCCCATTCCGCGCCGTTGCAGCAGGGTGTCCAGCCAGCTTTGCGGCAGATAAAGCATACTGTAGGTAAAGCCTTCGGGATTGGGCGCGTGACCGTCGTGCACCGCGCCCGGCTCAATCAGCATAATCTGGCCCGGCGTACTGGTATGCAGCCGACGATGGCAGTTAAAACGCTGCAGGCCTGTATGAGTTACGCCAACCAGCATTTCGTCATGATCGTGCGGATCGTAGGCGTGCCCGCGGAAATGCGCGTGTACGCTTTCGATACCTGTTTCGTTGTCCCGGCGCAGAGTCAGCCAGTCGTTGGAGGACGTTTTCGCCATAGTTGCTTTCCGTCTGGCTGCTGAAAAAATCAGGGTTTAACCTAACATTCGCGCCGGTCGCGGCGCAAGACAGCAGCGAGCGACTAAGGAAACGCCTGGCTCGTGCGCTGCGGGAAGATGAAACCGCACAAAAGGCGATAATTTATTGCCGTAAATTCAGGCGAATCGGGCTTTTTTTGGCGTGATTTTATCGACTTTCAAAAAGATTTATATGCTAAATCATTTAGTTAGGTCATTAATAATTTGTAGTACTAATTGACGGGCGGCGGCTGGGCGCTTCTGGCAGGATACGCAGCCACGCAACGTGCATCCGGTTCCTGAAATTTCATGAAGTGGTTTACCCAAAACGCGGTATTCTTCTCCGCTAAAACCTGTCTGGCCGCCTTTCTGGCACTCTATATCGCGCTTGAACTGAACTTTGAAAAACCCGCCTGGTCGCTGACGACGGTATTTGTCGCCTCGCAGCTCTACTCCGCCGCGACCATCTCCAAATCGATTTTTCGGCTGCTGGGGACGCTGCTGGGCGGGCTGTTTATCTTTTTGATCTATCCGGAAACCGTGCAGTATCCGCTGCTCTTTAGCCTGTGCGTGTCGCTGTGGGTCGCGGCCTGTCTCTATCTTTCGCTGCACGATCGCACGCCAAAGAGCTATGTCTTTATGCTGGCGGGCTACAGCGCCGCCATTATGGGTTTTCCCGGCGTGGTTTCGCCGCTCTCCATCAGCGACATTGTTATCTCCAGAATTGAGGAGATCACCCTGGGCATCGTCTGCAGCAGCCTGATACACCAGCTGATCCTGCCGGTTTCCATCCGCAGCCTGCTGGAACAGAGCGTCAGCCTCTGGTATCAGAACGCCAGCAAGCTCTGTAACGAGCTGGTCACGGTGATGCCGCAGGATAAATCGCTGGAGCGGGAAGATATCCTGATCCAGATGGCCAACTATCCGGTGAGCGTCGAAACGCTGATCGTTCATTGCGTCTATGAAGGCGACGCGGCGCGTAAGCTTATTCGCCTGGTGAGCGTGCAGTATCAGCATCTCTCCTATCTGATCCCCACGCTGACCGCCATCGAAACGCGGCTGAGCGTGCTGGCCGAGCAGCAAATTCGCTTCCCGCAGGAGGTGGCGGACGTTTTCGCTGAGTTTACCGGCTGGCTGAATCGCGGCGAGATCGCGGAAACCGCTCTGATGCAACAGCAGCTTGCCGATACTCAGGCGCAGCTGAAACAGCGCTGGCAGAGCGGGGCGCTGGCCAGCGAAGCGAGCATTCTGCTGATTGGTCTGCTGGAGCGGCTGGCGGATTTCGTGCGTATCGCGGGCGCTTATCAAAGCGTCAGCGTGCTGGTCAGCGATCTCTCCGGCGATACCAGCCTGGCAAAAGAAGCGCGTGCGGAGCGGCATATTGATAAGGGGCTGCTGCTGCTTTCGGCGACCACGGCTTTTCTGGCGACCTTTATTTCCAGCCTGTTCTGGATCGGCAGCGGCTGGGCGGATGGCGCGACGGCGCCAATGATGGCGGCGATCGTGGCCTCGTTTTTCGCTAACGTGGATACGCCGCTGGTGCCGATGAAGCGGTTTATTAAAGGCGTGGCGATAGCCCTGACTATCAGCCTGTTTTATATCGCTTTTTTAATTCCGCAGGCGGTAACCTTTGAGGCGCTGCTGCTGGTGCTGACGCCGGGCCTGCTGCTGCTGGGACTGGTTATCGCCAGGCCGGCCACCAACCTGATCGGCATCAGCGTAGCGACGCAGATCCCCGCTTTTTTAGGTATGAGCCACCATTTCACGCCGAATCTGACTTCGCTGATCAATACGGCTGTTTCTTCGATGACAGGGATTATCGTCGCGGTGGCGATCACGGCGATAATTCGCAACAAACGGCCTTCGTGGATGGCAAGGCGCACGCTGCGCGCAGGGCTGCGCGATTTGCTACGGCTGATAAAGGAGATTGAGCGCAACGGCTCTTCGCTGCTGGCGCGCCAGCACTATATCGTGCGCATGCTGGACAGGGTGAATATTATTCTGCCGCGAATGCGGCTGGATCCGCATCCCGATTTAGTCTCCGGCGGCAATCTGCTGGCGGAAGCCTGGCTGGGCGCCAACTGCTACGACTACTCTGCGCGCCATCGCGAGCTGCTGGAGCGCTATCGCCTCGACAGCGGCCAGATGTTTCACGAGCTGGGGTTGTTTTTAAAGCGGCGGATGAAGTCACTGCAGACGCAGCCGCATCAGCATCTGCTGGAAGAGCTGGATCTGCTGCTGCTGAAACTGGAAGCGCTGGCCCGCGAAGACGAGGAGGCGTTCGCGCCGCTTTTTTATCTGTTTAATATCCGCCTGTCGCTGTTTCCCGCACAGCGCTGGCCGGATAAAGCGCTGCTGAAAACTATCCGGCGTTAGAGCGTTCAGTAGAGCAGATCTAACTGCTCTGGCTCGGCGACTACCTGGCGCGTAGCGGTCGAAAAACTGACGCGCCAGCGTACCTTATCAACGCCCATCAGCAGGTTGTCCAAATCATTGTTGGCGACGCGCACGGCTTTATTGTTAGCCCAGGCAGGCAGATGAGCGATGTCATAAGTAAAGATGACCTCAGTTTGACCCGCCTCTTTGGCCGTCACGCTCTGGATATGCTTTACGCGCATCTGCCCATAACAAAAATCGTGGTGGCGCCGGAATTCCCGTCCGCCATAGTCGGTCAGCCGCCAGACCGTTTCGTTGGCGGTGGCAGAGCGCGCAATTAACCCGGCATCCGCCAGCGCGGCCATTCTGGCCGTCAGCCAGCCGTCGCGTCCCTTTGCAATCGTCACCGGCCAGCGAGTTTCACCCAGGCAGAGCGCGGGTTCGGCATCGAGCGCGCTCTGTACCGCGCTTTGATAGCTTTCGGCATAGCAGTGAAAGCTGGCTGCGCATAAAAGCAGCAGGGAAAAGGATTTCATTGGCCGATTCTGAAGGATTTTGGGGCAGTCACTGTAAGTCATAAAATGGCGCGGCAACAGGCTATTGTTTAGAGATATTTATTTTTTAGCAGCTTGTTAAGCCAATAAGCCGCAGCTGGTCACCTTTTCAGGGCCGTATGGAAAGGCGAGCCGACCTCAACGTCTTGCGCAAAACGTACAAAAATTTGATTATCTCCCGACCTGATGATTGAGGAGGCGACACTGTGCCAACCCATAACTGCATCATTCTGGATGATTACCAAAACGTGGCGCTAAGCCTGGCTGACTGGGCCAGCCTGGGTGACGCGGTCAGCGTGCGCAGCTTCACGGAACATATCAGCGATCGTGAACGGCTGACGACAGCGCTGCGCGATGCTTCGATTCTTGTGGTAATGCGTGAGCGTACCGTCATCGACAGCGCGTTGCTGAAGAAGCTGCCAGCGCTGCGGCTGATCGTCACCAGCGGTATGCGCAATGCGGCAATCGATCTGAAGGCGGCCAAAGAGCAGGGCATTATCATTTGCGGCACCGACAGCGGCAGCGAGCCGCCGGCGGAACTGACCTGGGGTCTGCTACTGGCGCTGGCGAGAAATATCGTACCGGAACAGAACAGCCTGGTCGGCAATGGGCCGTGGCAGCAAACACTGGGCATAACGCTGGCGGGAAAAACTATCGGTATTGTCGGCCTGGGGAAAATCGGTCAGCGTATTGCGCGCTACGCACAGGCTTTCGGCATGAAGGTGTATGCCTGGAGTCCCAACCTTACGCCTGAACGGGCGGAAAAGGCGGGCGCCGTTTTTAAAGAGAAAGCGGAGCTGCTGGCGCTCAGCGACGTGCTGACGCTGCATCTGGTCAGCGCGCCCGCCACCCGCGGCGTTATCGGCTGGCAGGACTTGCTCAGGATGAAGCCTGGCGCGCTGCTGATTAATACCTCGCGCGCCGAGCTAATTGAAGAGGGCGCACTGCTGCGAGCGCTGGAGGAGAAGATCATCGCGGGCGCGGCGACGGACGTTTTCGGACAGGAACCGCTGGCCGCCGATTCTGCCTGGCGCGGCGGTGGCAATTTGCTGGCGACGCCGCATTTGGGCTACGTCAGCGACAGCAACTATCGCCTCTACTTTACCCAGGCCGTAGAAAACATCGCGGCCTGGCTGGCGGGCAAACCGCAACGGGAGCTGTAAGCCGGGTACGCCGCGATCGGCGCAACGTTGTCGTTATCCTTTCTGCAGCGCGCGCCGACCTTCCGCCAGATAAGCCTGCATCTCTTCTTCCGGCACCATGCCGCCGCCCGTCGCCCAGACCAGATGGGTCGCATTGGCCATGATTTTAGCTTCCAGACCGTGCCGCGACAGATAGTCGGCGCTAAGACGCTGCGGCCCGGCCATGCCCGCCAGCGCGGAAGGCTCAAGGCGGATATTTTCGCTTTCGGCCAGCGCCGCAAGCAGCTGATACATTGTCTCGTCGCTGAGCGTGTAGCAGCCGTCGATCAGCTGCGCCATCGCCCGGCCGACAAAGCCGGAAGCGCGGCCGACCGCCAGACCGTCCGCCGCCGTTTTATTATCGATGCCGATATCCGCCACGGCCACGGCGTCGTGCAGCCCGGTACTCATGCCCAACAGCATACAGGGCGAGTGCGTCGGCTCGGCGAAAAAGCAGTGAACGTCGTCGCCGAAGGCCAGCTTCAGGCCGAAAGCGACGCCGCCGGGGCCACCGCCGACGCCGCAGGGCAGATAGACAAACAGCGGATGCGCGGCGTCGACCGTTCTGCCCGCCTCCTGAAGCTGCGCGCGCAGGCGCAATCCTGCTACGGCATAGCCCAGAAAAAGCGTGCGGGAGTTTTCATCATCGATAAAAAAGCAGTGCGGATCGCTTTCCGCCTCGCGCCGTCCCTGAGCGACGGCAACACCGTAATCCTCCGCGTACTCCACAACCTTGACGCCGTGCGAGCGCAGCTTCTCCTTTTTCCACTGGCGCGCGTCGGCGGACATATGCACCGTCACGTCAAAGCCGAGCGTGGCGCTGATAATGCCTATGGAAAGCCCGAGGTTGCCGGTGGAGCCGACGGCAATGCGTTGCTGGCGGAAAAAATCCCGACAGCGGGCGGAAAGCAGCACGCTGTAATCCGCCTCTCTGGTCAGCAGACCGGCCTCAGTGGCCACCTTTTCCGCATGGGTAAGCACTTCGTAAATACCGCCACGCGCCTTAATAGAGCCGGAAATCGGCAGATGGCTGTCTTTTTTCAGCCACAGCTCGCCGGGAATAGCGCGCTTATCCGCCGCCGCTAACCAGCGCTGCATGGCAGGAATGGCGACCACGGGCGATTCGATAATGCCTTTGGCGGCGGCGGTTTCCGGGAAAGCGCGGGCGATAAGGGGCGCGAAGCGCTTTAGCCTGGCTTCAGCCTCCTGAACATCGTGACGCGTCAGGCCGACCTTCTTCAGGCCTTCCTGCGCGCTGTCGAGATCGGGATTGAACCAGGTTACGGCTTCAAGCGTTTGCAGCTGGCGAACCAGCGGATGATGCAGGATGGAATCGGACATAATGGCTTATCGCTCAATAAAGGCGTGAGCGCGAGGGCAACGCTCACCGACACGCAGGATGCCGGTGAGTGTAGCTTTATCAGGCGTAATGGAAAAGGGCGCTTCAGTATTCGCCTTCTTTGATAGTGGCGACGGGCGAAAGCACGTTTTCCGCCAGCGGCCGCAGCGCTTCCCCTTGTTGTACGCGCAGCGGCCAGTCGTGGTTGGCCAGCGCCGCTTTGCCGATGGCAACGAAATCCGCGTCAGCCGCAAGCTGATCCTCGGCCAGCTCGCCGTCGTCCAGCCCGCCGTTGGCGATAATCACCGTGTCCGGCGCGCCAGCCCTGGCCAGCGCCGCCAGCGAACGCGTATTGTCAGAAAAAGCGGGCTGCCAGGCTTTGTATTCGGTGACGTGAATATAATCGACGCCAGCCTTCTGCAGCAGGCCAAACACCTTCAGCGCGCCCGCTTCGCCTTCCTGCCACTTATGCTGGAAATCGTTGACCTTGCCCTGCGAGATGCGCACGCCCAGCATCGCCTCGCGGCCGATTCTGTCGCGTACCGCGCGGATCACCTCCAGCGTCAGGCGCAGACGTTTTTCCAACGTGCCGCCCCAGTCATCTTCGCGCTGGTTCTGATAATCGGTAAAGAACTGATCGAGCAGATAGCCGTTGGCGCCGTGAATCTCTACGCCGTCGAAACCGGCCTGATTGACGGCGCGATCCGCGCTGTCGGCGAAGCTGGCGATCGCTTCCCGGATCTGCTGTTCACTCATCGCTTCCGGCAGCGCGTAGTCGCCTTTGCCGTAATAAAAAGCCATCTGCTGGCCGCGCGGCTTAACGGCGGAAGGGCCGATAGTGGTGTCGCGATGGCGGTTTGCCTGAGAAAGCGCGCCGCCGTGGATCAGCTGAGCGATAACAACCGCACCGGCTTCCTTTACCGCCGCCGCCACTTCCCGCCAGCCCGCGACCTGCTCATCGCTGACGATGCCGGGCTGAAACGCGTAAGTTTGCGACCAGGCGTTGTCGATATAGAGGCCTTCGGTAATGACGCCGCCGAAGCCGCCCTGCGCGAAGCTGGCATAATAGCGCCGCATTACCTCGCCGGGCACACCCGTTTCGGAAGCGGAGATGCGGGTCATCGGCGCAACCAGCGCGCGATTTTTAAATGCGATGCGGTTGATGCGGCTGGGCGTGAACAGTAAAGGGTGCATAAAGATTCCTGAAGATGAGTGAACAGGGAATCTATTATAATGAGGGGGAACAGGCGGCAGAATCGTCGCAAAATGACTGGCTGTATAACGGAAATCGTTACAATGAACCTGAAAGATGTCGAGGTATTCTGCGCCATCGTGACGGCGGGCAACCTGAGCAAGGCCGCACGCGCTTTGGGGTCGACCGCTATGACCATATCGCGACGGCTGGCGCAGCTCGAAAGCGAGCTGGGCGTTCGTCTGCTGCAGCGCACCACGCGCGCCGTATCGTTGACCAGCGAAGGCGAAGAGTTTCTGCCCTACGCGCGCGCCATGGTCGAGGCGGAACAAACTGCAAAAAATATGTTCAGCGGTGATGCGACGGGCGCGTTCGGCCTGCTGCGCGTTACCGCGCCATCAGGCTTTGGCAGGCGTACCGTTCTGCCGCTGCTGCCTGAGCTGATGACGGCGAATCCGCAGCTGAAAATCGAGCTTAACCTGAACGAAGACGCCGTTGATATCGTCGCTCAGGGCTACGACGTGGCTATCCGTATCGCGCCGCTGAAAGATTCCCGGCTCGTGGCGCGCAGGCTGGCGGACAATCCCAGAGTACTGTGCGCTTCGCCCGCCTATCTGCAGCAAAAGGGCGTTCCGGAAAGCCTGGCCGATTTAAAAAATCACGACGCCCTGAGGCTGAGCGCGCTGCCTTGGTCGCTGGTTGACAGCCAGGGCGACGCGGTCAGCTACGCGCCGGAAGCGCGCTTTTACTGTAGCAGCGTGGAAGGCGTGCGCGAAATGTGCGTGGCCGGAGCAGGTATCGCGCAGCTGACCGCGCTGGATATCCATGACGAGATAGCGCGCGGAGAGCTGGTGGCGCTGACCCTTAACGATGTGGCGATGCCCGCGCTTGCCGTCTGGGCGCTACTGCCGACCAGACGCTATACGCCGCGCCGGGTCACCGCTTTTCTGGCGGCGCTGGAGCACGCTCTGCGCGCGCCGACAGGGCTATCCGGCTGAGAACAGGCTATGGTTAAGAGCCCGCGCAGCGGCAACCCTTTCATTTATTCTGAATGGAGAAACTATGCAGCCTGTTTTGTTTGTTTTATTGATCGCCCTTTGCGCCAGCGCCACGGCCAGCAACATTGCGCTCAATCAGCGCGTACCGCCTACCGGGATCGCCGTGCAGGGCGAGCTTGTCTGGCAGGATAAGAAAATAGCTGAACGCCCCTGGAACAGCGCTCAGCTTGGCGGCAAGGTACGGGTACTGCTGCATATGGCCGGGCGACTATCGGCGAAAGATCAGAACGCCGCGCTGATTGACGCGCTGGGCAAGGCGAATTTTCCGCACGATCGCTATCAAACCACCACCATCGTCAATACCGACGACGCTATCCCCGGTAGCGCCATGTTCGTGCGTGCCAGCCTGAAGTCGGCGAAAGAAGCGTCGCCCTGGTCGCAGTTTATTATCGATGGCCGCGGCGTGGCGCAGCGCGCCTGGCAGCTTAAGCCGGGCGGATCGGCGGTGGTGGTGCTGGACAGTGAAGGGCGGGTACGCTTTGCCCGCGAAGGCGCGCTGACCGCCGACGAAAGCCGACAGGTGATCACGCTGGTGAAAACCCTGCTGGATTCGCAGGCTTCCTGAGCGAGTCTGGCGGGCGCAAAAGCTTTGCCTGCCATCTTTGGTTAAAAATCAGGCTTAACTTTCTGTCCTGAACCGGTGATCCACTATACTGACCATTACCGTTGTTAATGATACAGGAGCGCAACCCCCAGTTACCTGACGCCAACCTTATCTGTGACCCTCAGGAGAATAAAATGCAAAATAAAACTTTTGGGCTGCTGGCCCTCTCTGTAGCGGCTCTGTTCAGCACCGTCAGCGTGCAGGCTCAGACACCGACAAACGCCGCGCAGAGTCAGACCGCATCAAACGGCAAGCTCAGCGCCGGTGACGAAAAAGCGCTGAAGGATATGGCGCAGGCCAATATCAATGAAGTCGCCGCCGCCAAAATAGCGTTAAGCAAAGCGAAAAGCAGTGAAGTGAAAGCGTTTGCGCAGAAGATGGTGGAAGATCATGGCGGCGCTTTAAGCAAAGTCCAGACGGTCGCGGAGCAAAAAGGCGTAACGCTGCCGAGCGAGCCGGACGCTGCGCACAAGGCGATGGCCGACAAGCTGGAAAAGCAGAGCGGCGATGCTTTTGACAAAATGTACATGGAAAACGCCGGTAGCAAAGATCACAAGATGGTTCTGGCAAAACTGCAGAGCGATGCCGGAAAGATTAAAGATTCAGATGTAAAAGCGTTGGCTGACGAGCACACGCCGATCGTTGAGCAGCATCTGAAGTCGGCTCAACAGCTTATGAAGGAAGTTAAGTAAAACGATTTTCAGCGAGCGGATAGCTCTAAATTGACTTCGTAAAAATCGCGCCTGCATGGTTCCTGCTCCAGCAGGCGCGTCAGGACACAGTTGCGGTCAGGTTTACTACGCTGGCCGTCCCTGTTCCAACTACCGCTCTTCCGCGCGCTCCAGCGGTAGCTCGTTCAGCGTAGCCCTGACCTGAGGCAGGCACTGTGGATAATTTTGCTGCACAAACTCAATCATCTTTTCCCGCACGTAGCAGCGTAAATCCCAGGCCGTCGGGGAGTTTTGCGCCGTCATTAATAAGCGGATAGTCATGGTCTTGTCAGTGGTATCGGTCACCTGGAGTACCTGAGTCTCCCGATCCCAAAGTTTTGTTTCATTAAGGATCTTTTCAAAATGCTGGCGGAGAGGCTCCAGCGGCATGGAATAGTCCAGGTAAAGGAAAACAGAGCCCAATATCTGGGCGTTGTTACGCGTCCAGTTCTGGAAAGTATTTTCTGTAAAGTAGGTAATGGGCAAAACCAGTCGGCGCAGATCCCAGATACGCACCACAACATACGTCAGGTTTATCTCTTCGATCCAGCCCCACTCTTTTTCAACCACCACGGCGTCATCAATCTTTATCGGCTGCGTAAAGGCGATCTGAATGCCGGCAAACAGATTAACCAGCGACTTCTGCAGGGCAAAGCCAATGATAATACCGGCGACGCCGGCACCGGCCAGAATGGTGGTGCCGAAGCGCCGCACGCCGGGAAAACTCAGCAAAATCAGTGAGACGCAGAGCGTCACCAGCAGGACGATAACCACCTTTTTGACATAGATTATCTGCGTGCGGACTTTTCGGGCGCGCAGATTATTCGACAGATTGATGTCATAGCGGATAAAAAGCATATCCTGCACAACGTTAGTCAGGCGAACCAAAATAGAGCAGAACGAAAGAATAATAAGCGCGTTAATGGTGGTGGTAATAAGCTCCAGATAGTGTGGGCGAATATTAATATAATTGAGCCCGACAGTGATCAGCAGCAAAGGGACGAAAAGGAATACCGAACCACGCAGATGCTTTTCCAGCGATTTAAAAAATTTCCTGTCACGTTTCTGCCAGTAGAGAACGAAGCGAAAAAAGATGAAGCGGGCGAGCGATCCTACCGCGAAAGAGAGCGTGACGAGCAATAAAGCAGGTACCCATGACGGCGCGCCAGATAACTCATCGAATAATAGTGGCATTTTTTCCCTTAATTCCAGCCGACAACCCTCGGTCGTCAGATAAGTAAAAATGCGGTAACCGTTGTCTGCCTGGTTACCTGCAGAATAAATGGTTATGGATCTAAGTTTATGAAAGATTCAGTAAACTGACTAAGTTAGCGCAGAAAAATCGGAAAAAACCGAGATTTCAGGCAACTGCGCGCTGAAACGACTGAAATAATTAGTGAATTTTAATCCTTCTCTGCACGTGAAAAACGCCTGCCTTAGCCTGTCGGGGAGATTCCCGCTCTCTCTGCCGATAGATGTCCCCAGTTAAAGCTATACGTTCAACGCGATAATGCCTTTTATGCGGATGGTTTTTTCACCAGCCAGGCCCGGGTTTAACAATTTTTACCCATAAAGAACAATAGTCTTCGTTACCTTGTTAATTGAACTACACTCAAAAAACCCGTCAGACAGGTTTTTTTAGGCCAACAGCCAATAAAGGGTAGTGCGCCTGACCACGCTGACGAGCTGAATAGTGAAAGTAACCGGCTAAATCGGTTCTCTTTTAACCATTATCGCAGCGGTTTTTTGTTTTTTTAATCGGCATCATCCAGGCTTAACGGCAATAGCGTTAGCGCCTGTGAGCCTGACCGTCGCCGCCCTGACGAAAAACGGGCGGGCCATGACGGTCTTCTATTTATCCACTCGCTAAGATGGGAAAACCAGTGACGGCATCTACAACCAACGCGAAAGAATCACTGAGTCAGGAAAGCGAACTGCGGGCGCTGCGCGACGCGCTGCATTCGCGTCTCGATCAGCTCCTGCCCGCGGGTGGCGAACGCGATCGGGTTGGCGCGGCAATGCGCGAGGGCGCGCTGGCGCCCGGTAAGCGCATCCGACCCTTACTGCTGCTGCTCACGGCCTGCGACCTGGGCTGCGACAAAAATCATCCGGGCCTGCTCGATCTCGCTTGCGCAGTGGAGATGGTGCATGCCGCTTCGCTGATGCTGGATGATATTCCCTGTATGGACAACGCGGCGCTCCGGCGCGGCAGGCCGACCATTCACCGTCAGTTCGGCCAGGATGTGGCGATCCTCGCGGCGGTCGCGCTGCTCAGCAATGCTTTCGGCGTCGTCGCCGCTGCCGAAGGCTTAACTGATGCCTGCCGTACGCAGGCGGTGGCGGAGCTTTCCGCCGCCGTCGGGCTACAGGGCCTGGTGCAGGGACAGTTTCTGGATCTGAACGAAGGCGGCGCGGCGCGCAGCGAAGAGGCGATAGCCAACGCCAACGAGCTGAAAACCAGCATGTTGTTCAGCGCCACGCTGCAGATGGCGGCGCTGGCTGCCGACGCGTCGCCTGCCGTTCGCCAGAAGCTGGGCTGCTTCGCTCACGATCTGGGCCAGGCTTTCCAGCTGCTGGACGACCTGGCGGACGGCTGCAGCGGCACGGGAAAAGATATTAACAAGGATGCCGGCAAGTCGACGCTGGTGGCGCTGTTGGGGGCCGATGCGGTGCGCTCGCGCCTGCATGAACATTTGCACAGCGCCGACCAGCATCTCTCCGTCTGCCAGCACGGCCTGGCGACACGGCGCTTTATGCATAGCTGGTTTAACCAACAGCTGGCGACTTTTAGTTGAGTGTTCACGAGCGGAGAGTGAATGAAGGACGCGAACCTGATACAGCGTAAGAACGATCATCTGGATATTGTACTTAACCCGGTCGCCGGCGCCCGTAAAAGCCGGACTGGCTTTGAACGGTGGCGCTTTGAACACTGCGCGCTACCCGAACTGGATCTCGACGGCATCGATCTCCGCACCACGCTGTTTGGCCGCCCGCTACAGGCGCCGCTGCTGATCAGCTCCATGACCGGCGGCGCGGCGCGCGCCCGCGATATCAATCTTCATCTCGCCCGCGCCGCGCAGACGCTGGGCCTGGCGATGGGCGTTGGCTCGCAGCGCGTGGCGCTGGAGAGCGACGTCAGCTTTGGGCTGAGCGGCGAACTGCGCGCCATCGCGCCCGATATTCCCTTGTTGGCGAACCTGGGCGCGGCACAGATCCGTGGTCAGCGCGGGCTGGACTACGCCCGACGCGCGGTCGAAATGATTGAGGCGGATGCGCTGATCGTCCATCTTAATCCTCTGCAGGAAGCTTTACAGCACGGCGGCGACCGCGACTGGCGCGGCGTGCTGGATGCCGTCGCCATGCTGGTCGACAGGCTGGCGGTGCCGGTGGTGGTGAAAGAAGTGGGCGCGGGGATCTCGCCTGCGGTGGCGCATCGCCTGAGCGAAGCGGGCGTGGCGATGATCGATGTTGCGGGCGCGGGCGGCACCAGCTGGGCGGCCGTCGAGGCGCAAAGAGCCTTACAGCCTGAACACCGCGAAATGGCGATGGCCTTTGCCGACTGGGGCATTCCTACCGCCGAAGCGCTGCGGGATATTCATGCCGCGCTGCCGACGATGCCTTTAATCGCTTCCGGCGGTATCAATAACGGTATCGACGCGGCGAAGGCGCTGGCGCTGGGCGCCGATTTAGTCGGGCAGGCGGCGGCGGTGCTGGCCAGCGCCAACGCTTCGTTCGAGGCGACCGTCACCCATTTTCAAACGGTGATCGCCCAGCTCAGGATCGCCTGCTTCTGTACCGGCAGCGCCAGTCTGGCCGGGCTGCGCCAGGCGAAACTGCGCTATGACAGGAGCGAGGCATGAGCCATTACGCCGTCGTCGCGCCGCCGCTCTACAGCCACTGGCAGGCTTTGCAGGCGCTGGCGCTGGCGCTGATTAACCGCGGCCATCGCGTTACATTTATCCATCAGGCAGAAGCGGGCGACATGCTCGGCGATCCGCGCATCGCTTTTCAGGCGGTCGGCCAGCACTCTCATCCGCCGGGCAGCCTGGCGCGTACGCTGAAGCTGGCCGCTTCGCCCGCCGGTTTTTCGCTGTTCGCGCTGATCAAGGATATGTCGCGCGCCACCGATATGCTGTGCCGTGAACTGCCGCAGGCGTTAAAGCAGCTTGAGGTGGACGGCCTGATTGTCGATCAGATGGAGGCGGCTGGCGGACTGGTGGCGGAAGGTCTGGGACTGCCGTTCGTGTCGGTGGCCTGCGCGCTGCCGGTTAACCGCGAACGGGGCATTCCGCTGCCGGTGATGGCGTTCAGCTACGGCACCGATCATCGGGCGCAGAAACTCTTTCGCACCAGCCAGCGCGTTTACGACTGGATGATGCGCGGGCACGGTCGCGTCATCGCGGCTCACGCCCGTCGCTTCGGCCTTTCCGAGCGTTCTGGGCTGCATGAGTGTCTGTCGCCGCTGGCGCAGATCAGCCAGACCGTGCCCGCGCTGGATTTCCCACGGCACGCGCTGCCTGAACACTTTTACCAGGTCGGGCCGCTGCGGCCTTCCGTCACGGAACAGCGCTTTTGGCCGCTGATCTCCTCTCGGCCTTTCGTCTTCGCCTCGCTGGGCACGCTGCAGGGACACCGTTTCCGGTTGTTCAAAACCATCGCCCGCGCCTGTCGGCGCCTGCATGTGCAGCTGTTGATCGCGCACTGCGGCGGCCTGACCACTGAGCAGGAAGCGGAGCTGCAAGCCTGCGGCGCCGACTGGGTGACCGACTTCGCCGATCAGCCCAGCGTGCTGCAGCAGGCGCAGGCGGTCATCACGCACGGCGGGCTGAATACCGTAGCGGACGCGGTCAACAGTTCGACGCCGATTCTGGCGATCCCCATCGCCTTCGATCAGCCCGGCGTCGCTTCCCGCGTGGCGTGGAACGGTCTGGGACGGCGCGTTTCCCGCTTCGCCAGCAGCAGAACTATGGCGAAAAACCTCGCCGCGCTGCTGAAGGACGACCGCTATCGCATAAGAATGAAGGAAGCGCAGCGCCAGCTGCAGCAGGCGGGCGGCGCACAAAGAGCGGCGGATATTGTGGAACAGGTAATCGGGCCGCGTTCGGCCAGACGCGGAGCGACGGAATGAACAAATGGGATCTGATTTTAGTGGGCGGCGGGCTGGCCAACGGACTCATCGCCTGGCGTCTGCACCAGCAGCAGCCCGGACTCAGGGTGCTGATGCTGGAGGCGGGCGAGCGGGCCGGCGGTAATCATACCTGGTCTTTTCACGAGGATGACTTAACGCCGGCGCAGCATGAGTGGCTGCGTCCGCTGGTGGCGCATCGCTGGCAGGGCTACGAGGTGCGTTTTCCCCGCTATACCCGCACGCTGCCCAATGACTATCTCAGCGTGACCGCAGAAAGCTTCGCCGAGGCGCTGGAAACGGCGCTGGGCGATAATCTGCGCACCGGCTGCGAAGTCAGCGAGGTAACGCCGCAAAGCGTCACGCTGCGCAACGGCGACAGGCTGGATGCTGAAGCGGTTATCGACGGCCGCGGCTATCAGCCCAGCCCTTATCTGACGGTAGGGCTACAGGCTTTTTTAGGCCAGCAGTGGCGGCTGGCGGAGCCGCACGGGCTGACGCGGCCGATCCTGATGGACGCTACCGTGGATCAGCAACAGAGCTACCGCTTTGTCTACACGCTGCCGCTCTCGGCGGATACGTTACTGATCGAGGATACGCACTATCAGGACAGCGCGGCGCTGGACGGCGACGAAGCGCGCCAGCGCATTGCCGACTATGCGCGAGCGCAGGGCTGGCAGTTGCAGGAGCTGCAGCGCGAGGAGCAGGGCAGCTTGCCGATCACGCTGCAGGGGCAGCCAAAGGCTTTTCGGCAGCAGCAGGGCGATCGGCTGTGCAGCGGCCTGCGCGCCGGACTTTTCCACGCCACCACCGGCTATTCGCTGCCGCTGGCGGCGGCACTGGCGGATTTGATTGCCGAAAATGGCAGGCCCGAACGCGCCCGGCTGCATAAGCTGATTGCGCGGTTTGCCGCCCGACAATGGCGGCGCCAGCGCTTCTTTCGCGTTCTCAACCGCATGCTGTTCCTGGCCGGTCGCCCGGAGCGGCGATGGCAGGTGATGCAGCGCTTTTACCAGTTGGACGACGGCCTGATCGCCAGATTTTACGCCGGTCGCCTGACGCCTTTCGATATGGCACGGATTCTGACAGGCAAGCCCCCGGTACCGGTCGGCGAGGCGTTGCTGGCCGTGCTGAAAAAAACTCCCCGGCTGCGAGCTTTCTGATGAAAAAAACACTAGTGATTGGCGCCGGTATCGGCGGCCTGGCTTTGGCGATTCGACTACAGGCGGCAGGCGTGCCCGTGCTGCTGCTGGAGGCGCGCGATAAGCCAGGCGGCCGCGCCTATGTCTACCAGGACCAGGGGTTTACCTTTGACGCCGGGCCGACCGTGATTACAGATCCTTCGGCGATCGACGAGCTGTTCGCCCTGAGCGGACGGCGCACCGCGGAGTTTATCGACATGCTGCCGGTTACGCCTTTCTATCGCCTCTGCTGGGACTCGGGCGAAGTCATGGACTACGATAACGATCAGCAGCGGCTGGAAGAGCAGATCGCGCGCTTCAACCCGGACGACGTCGCGGGCTATCGCCGCTTTCACGCCTACTCGCGCGAGGTGTTTAAAGAGGGCTATCTCAAGCTCGGCAGCGTGCCTTTCCTCTCAGTCGGCGATATGGTGCGCGCCTCGCCGCAGCTGATCCGCCTGCAGGCCTGGAACAGCGTTTACAGCATGGTGGCGAAATTTATTAAAAATGAGCACCTGCGTCAGGCGTTCTCTTTTCACTCGCTGCTGGTCGGCGGCAATCCCTTCGCCGCCTCGTCCATCTATACGCTGATCCACGCGCTGGAGCGGCAGTGGGGCGTCTGGTTCGCGCGCGGCGGCACTGGCGCGATGGTGCAGGGACTGACTAACCTTTTCCGCGAGCTGGGCGGCGAAATCGAACTGAACACCCCGGTCAGCAAGCTGGAAACGGAAGGCGACCGTATCACCGCGGTGAAAACAGCCGATGGCCGCCGCATTGAAGTGGCCGCCGTCGCCTCCAACGCCGACGTGGTGCAAACCTACGACAAGCTGCTTGGTCACCATCCGCACGGCGCGGCGCAGGCGAAGGCGCTGAAGAAAAAGAGCATGAGCAACTCGCTGTTCGTGATCTACTTCGGCCTGAATAATCCGCACAGCCAATTGGCTCACCATACGGTTTGCTTCGGGCCGCGCTATAAAGAGCTGATTGAGGAAATTTTTCATCAGGACAAGCTGGCCGACGACTTTTCGCTCTATCTGCACTCTCCTTGCGTGACCGATCCCACGCTGGCGCCGCCGGGCTGCGGCAGCTTCTACGTGCTTGCGCCGGTGCCCAATTTAGGCACTGCCGATCTGGACTGGGAAGTGGAAGGGCCGCGCCTGCGCGATCGTATCTTCGCCTATCTGGAAGAGAACTATATGCCGGGTCTGCGCGAGCAGCTGGTGACACAGCGGATCTTCACGCCGTTCGATTTTCGCGACCAGCTTGGCGCGCACCTGGGTTCCGCTTTCTCGGTAGAGCCGCTGCTGACGCAGAGCGCCTGGTTCCGGCCGCATAACCGCGACAGCAAAATCGACAATCTCTACCTGGTTGGCGCGGGAACGCATCCCGGCGCGGGCATTCCTGGCGTTATCGCTTCCGCCAAAGTTACCGCCAGCCTGATGCTGGAGGAGCACTCACGATGAATGAAGCTTTACTCAGCCACGCCACGCAAACCATGGCCGTAGGATCGAAAAGCTTCGCCACCGCGGCGAAACTCTTCGATCCGGCAACCCGGCGCAGCGCGTTGATGCTCTATGCCTGGTGCCGCCACTGCGATGACGTTATTGACGATCAGCATTTGGGTTTCCAGACCGAGGCGGCGCAAAGCTCGCCGCTGCTGCGGCTGGAAACGCTGAAGGTATTAACGATCCGCGCCTGTTCCGGCGAGCCGATGAGCGATCCCGCTTTCGCCGCTTTTCAGGAAGTGGCGCTGGCCCATGCCATTCCGCAGCAGCAGGCTTTCGATCACCTGGAAGGGTACGCGATGGATGTGCGCGGCGATCTTTACCATAGCCTGGAGGAGACGCTGCGCTACTGCTATCACGTCGCGGGCGTGGTCGGGCTGATGATGGCGCGGGTGATGGGCGTGCGCGATGAAAGCGTGCTGGATCGCGCCTGCGATCTGGGGCTGGCTTTTCAGTTGACCAATATCGCCCGCGATATCGTGGAGGATGCGGCGAACAACCGCTGTTATCTGCCGCTCGACTGGCTGGCGGAAGAGGGGCTGACGCTGGAGAACTACGCGGAGCCGACCAGGCGCGCGCAGCTGGCGAAAGTGGCGCAGCGGCTGGTGGCGGCGGCCGAACCCTATTATGCGTCCGCGCAGGCCGGGCTGGCCGGTTTGCCGCTGCGCTCGGCCTGGGCCATCGCCACCGCGCGCGGCGTTTATCGGGAAATCGGCGTTAAGGTCGATCGCGCCGGCGGCGAAGCCTGGGATCGCCGTCAGGGCACCAGCAAGGCGGAAAAGCTGGCGCTGCTGGCGGGCGGCGGCGCTATGGCGCTGGCTTCTCGCGTGAAGCGGAACCCTCCGACTCGTTCTCCGGCGCTGTGGCAGCGTCCCCACGTCTGCGGCGACCGTGCCGCTGGCGCAGCGTAGCCTGCAGCTTTTCTACCGGCGGCGCGTAAAGGAAGCCGAAAGAGACACAGCCTTCCCGACCGCGCACCGCGTGATGCAGGCGATGCGCCATATAAAGACGCTTCAGATAGCCGCGGCGCGGCACGTAGCGGAAAGGCCAGCGCTGATGCACCAGGCCGTCGTGCACCATAAAATAGAGCAGGCCGTAGGCGGTCATGCCTGCGCCTATCCACTGCAGCGGCCAGTAGCCGATGCTGCCCAGGTAAATCAGCACGATTGAGAGCGCGGCGAAGACCACGGCGTAGAGATCGTTAACCTCGAACCAGCCCTTACGCGGTTCGTGGTGGGAAAGGTGCCAGCCCCAGCCCCAGCCATGCATAATATATTTGTGCGCAAGCGCCGCGATTATCTCCATCGCGGCGATAGTCGCCAGCACAATCAATGTGTTGTACAGCCACAGCATAATTCTTTCCTTCCCTTAACAAGTGGCTTAAGCGTAGTTCAGCGCTTTTACTCCTGCACGGCTTCTAACATCTTCACCATCGCGCGCAGGTTGGCGGAGCCGCCGCCTTTGCGCCACACCAGCCAGATCGCCAGCTCGCCCATGCCGTCCGCCAGCGGCCAGGCGCTGACGCTGTCCCGGCCGGGCATACTCTCCAGCATGCTTTTCGGGATCAGCGCCAGGCCGGCGCCCGCGCTGACGCAGGCGAGAATGCCGTGATAGGACTCCATTTCAAAAATCTTGCCCGGCGAAGCGTTATCGCGGGCGAACCAGTTTTCGAACAGGCGACGATAGGAGCAGTTGGCGCGGAAGGCGTAGATCGTCGAGCCGGAGATTTCGCGCGCGCTGGCGACCGGCGGATGATTGAGCGAGGAGATCAGCACCATCTCCTCATTGAAAACGGCAACACCTTCCAGCTGCGGATGCTTCGGCGGCCCGTCGACAAAAATCGCGCTGAATTCGCCCGCCAGCAGGCCGTCGGTCATATCGCCGGACGGCCCGGTGGAGAGATCCAGCTCCACTTCCGGCCAGGTCTGATGATAGCGGGCGATCAGCGGCGGCAGACGCACGGCGGCGGTGCTTT
The DNA here is from genome assembly GCF_037026505.1 of Erwinia sp. CGal63. Lineage (NCBI taxonomy): Bacteria > Pseudomonadati > Pseudomonadota > Gammaproteobacteria > Enterobacterales > Erwiniaceae > Erwinia > Erwinia sp. CGal63. The sequence continues at coordinate 1,144,921 of NZ_JAKUMN010000001.1, read as the reverse complement.
CAATGGCGCCGAGCGTAAAGACGCCTGCCGGATGCTGGCTGGAAACCTGCACGCGCGCCTCCTCGGTCAGCGCCAGAATGCGCTGGGCGTAGTCAAGCAGCGTACGGCCCGCATCGGTGATGTGCAGGCGCAGCTTCTCGCGGCTGAACAGCTCAATCCCCAGCTCTTCCTCCAGCTGGCGCAGGCGGGTAGAGATATTGGAGGGAACACGATGCAGCCTGCTGGCCGCCGCCGTCACGCTGCCTTCTTCCGCGATAGCGCGGAACACTTCCAGCTGGGTTAAATCCATCATCATTCTCATTTTGAGCAGGATATTTTCATTATTATTCATTTTTCAGAAATGGTTCACAAGGCTATGCTGAACTCAACATCGCAACCGGCAAAAAAAGCCGACAGGAGAATTCAATGACCACAGCCATGCAATCGGGCGCCGTGTCCCGCAATCCTTTTACCGGCGAAATCATTCGCCAGACGCCTTTCGCTACTGCCGCCGAAGTGGAAACCGCGCTGGAGCAGACGCAGGGCGCTTTCCGCAACTGGCGTCATACCGACGTGGCGGAACGCAGCCAGCTGCTGCGCAATATGGCGGCCAGCCTGCGCAAGCACAGCCGTGCGCTGGCGGAAATGATGACCGACGAGATGGGCAAGCCGATTACCCAGAGCCTGGCGGAAGTGGAAAAATGCGCGCGCCTGTGCGAATGGTACGCGGAGCAGGGCCCAACGATTCTGGCGCCGGAAGCCACGCTGGTGGAGAACGAAAAAGCGCACGTCAACTATCTGCCGATCGGCCTGATCCTGGCCGTTATGCCGTGGAACTTCCCGGTATGGCAGGTTCTGCGCGGCGCGGTGCCGATTATCATGGCGGGCAACAGCTACCTGCTGAAACCGGCGCCGAGCATCATGGGCAGCGCGCTGCTGCTGCAGTCGGTGCTGGCGGAAGCGGGCGTGCAGGAAGGGCTGTTCGGCGTGATTAACGCCGATAACGACGCCGTCGCCGCTATTATCAAAGATCCGCGTATCGCAGCGGTGACGCTGACCGGCAGCGTGCGGGCTGGCGCGGCGATCGCGGCGCTGGCTGGCGCCGCGGTGAAGAAAAGCGTGCTGGAACTGGGCGGTTCCGACGCCTTTATCGTGCTGGCGGATGCCGATATCGATGCGGCGGTGAAAGGCGCCGTAGCGGGCCGCTTTATGAACGGCGGCCAGGTTTGCATGGCGGCGAAGCGCATTATCGTCGAAGAGGCCGTGTTCGCTGAATTCCGCGATAAGTTCGTGGCGGCGGTGAAAGAGATGGTGGTGGGCGATCCCCGCGATGAAGCGACCTATATCGGCCCGATGGCGCGTTACGATCTGCGCGACGAGCTGGATTCTCAGGTGCAGGCGACTATCGCCGAGGGCGCGGAGTGTCTGCTGGGCGGCCACGTTATGCAGGGCGAAGGCAACTTCTATGCGCCGACCGTGCTGAGCAATGTAAAACCCGGCATGACCAGCTTTAAGCAGGAGCTGTTTGGCCCGGTCGCCTCGCTGATCGTCGCGAAAGACGCCGACGACGCCATCGCGCTGGCTAACGATTCCGAATTCGGCCTGGGCGGCAGCCTGTGGAGCCGCGATGTAGCCAAAGCCCGCAAACTGGCCGCGAAAGTGGAAACCGGCGGTATGTTTATCAATACGCCGAGCTTCTCCGATCCGCGCGTGCCGATTGGCGGCGTTAAGCAGAGCGGTTACGGACGCGAGCTTTCCCACTTCGGCATCCGCGAGTTCACCAACGCGCAGACCGTTTGGGCGGAATCCTGATCCGCGCCCGGCCAGCCGTTTGATTTTACTGCGCTTTGCCGCTTTTAAGCCACTGCTCAACCCCTTCCGCCGGAAGGGGTTTACTGCAGAAATAGCCCTGAATTTCATCGCAGCCGAAGCTGCGCAGCATCAGCAGCGTCTCCTCATCCTCCACGCCCTCCGCCAGCACGGTGTAGTTCAGCTCCTTCAGCATAGTGATCACATGACGCGCGATGGTCTGGCTGCCGCAGTCGCCCGCCAGCGGCGCAATCAGCGACCTGTCCAGCTTGATGATGTCCATCGGGATGCGCTTTAAGTAGTTAAGATTGCTGTAGCCGGAGCCGAAATCGTCCAGCGCCAGCGTGAAGCCGCGCAGCCGTAGCTGATTCAGCCCGCGCATCGCCTCCGCGCTCTCCAGCACCTTTTCCGTTTCCAGACACTCAATACGCAGCAGATCGCTGGAGAGGCCCGCGCGCAGCAGCATTCTTTCCAGCCAGTCGGCGAAGCCTTCGCGCGCCAGATCGCTGACGCTGACGTTTACCGACACCGGTAAATCGATGCCTTTAGCGCGCCACAGTTTGAGCTGCGCCAGCACGCTGACGATCACCCAGTCGGTAACGCCGGCCATCAGGTTCGTGTGCTCTACCAGCGGCAAAAACTGCATTGGCGGCAGATTGCCCAGGCGGGGATGCTGCCAGCGCAGCAGCGCCTCCATACCGACCGGCAGTCCGCTGTGCAGCGAAATCTGCGGCTGATAAACCAGGTAGAGTCCGCCTTCGTTGCGCAGCGCTTCCGCCAGGTCGTGCAGCAGCAGAAAGTCCATTTTGCGGCGGTTGTCGCTTTCCACATCGTAAGCGGCAAAAGGCAGCTTTTGGCCGACCGCCTCGTGCAGTGCGCTGACGCCGCGTCGCAGCACCTCGACCGGCGGACAAAGCGCGGGCGTGAAGGTAACTTCGCCAAGATGAATATCCAAATCTATCGCGATCTCTTCGCCAATGCGTGCGCGCACCTGGCCAAGCTTGTCGCTAAGCTGCTTCGGCCAGCCTGGCTGTTTGTCAGCGGAGAGCAGGGCAAAGCGGCCTTTCGACACGGTATAAAGCCTGTCGTTATCCCGAAGCTTTAAGCGCGTGCGCAGCAGTTCCGCAATGTTTTGCAGCAGCGTTTCCAGCGCCAGCATGCCGAGCGAACGGGCGATCTCATAGGCGCGTGGCATATCAATACAGTCGATCAGCACCAGGCTGTGCGGCGTCAGCTCGCCCTTGTCTTCCAGCTTTTCCAGATCCCGGATCAGGCGCTGACGGTTAGGCAATAAAGTGACAATGTCACGCAGGCTGGTGTGATACCAGGCGTCCAGCCACGCGGTCATGATCTCCGCCAGCAGTTCCAGCAGCTTGACTTTTTCCTGGCTGAAAATATGCGGCTGCACGTCCGCCACGCAGAGGGTGCCGACGATAGCGCCGTCGCGCATTTTCAGCGGCGCGCCCGCATAGAAACGAATAAAGGGCGAATCCTGAATAAGGGGATGAGCGTGAAAACGTTCATCCAGATGGGTATCAGGACAGACCATCACCTGGCCGCTGGCCAGGGTATGCCGACAGAGTACGTCTTCCAGCGAGCTTTGCCGCAGCGAAAAATTTTGTGCCGCCTTAATATATTGCTGATGCTCGTTCATGATCGACACGAAACTGCCCGGAATGCCCAGCAGCTCGCTGGTCAGCCGGGTGAATTTACTGAGAATTTCATCCCGGCCCGCGTCGTCCGCTGTGAGCATTTCCAGCGCGAGCTGGTATCGGGTTTCGCCTGGAGTAATCGGCATAACTGGTGTTCCTGAAACGTAAATGGATGAATAGCGCTTTTCAGGCCAGGCTTAAGGCCCGATCGCGTAAAAGCGGCTTGTTATTCTTATCTGACTCTGGTGATGCTATGACCGATGCTCAAATCCCGCCGCAGGAACGTATCGTCCTCTACGATGGCGTCTGCAAACTTTGCAACGGCTGGGTAAATTTCCTGCTGCGCTATGACAAAAATCGTAGCGTGCGCCTGGCTGCCGTGCAGACCGATAAAGGCAAGGCGCTGCTGAAAGCCGCCGGCATGTCGCCGGACGAGATCAATACCATCGTCCTGCTCGATCGCGGCCAGGTCTATCTGCGCGCCGATGCCATTTTCCGGGTGATGCTGGGGCTGCCCTGGCCGTGGCGAGCGCTCTCCGTCCTGCGCTTCTGTCCAAAATTCATCAGCGACCGCTGCTACAATCTGATTGCGCAAAACCGTTATCGGCTGTTTGGCCGATTTAATGAGCGACAAAATCCGCCGCCGGACTATCCGGGACGATTTATCGACCGGGAATAGCTTTAGTGGATTTTTACCGCGCTTCAGCTTATACAGGAAAATCAGCCCAGTAGCCGTGGAGACAACAGGTGTCCGTAACGCTAAATAAATTTCAACAACCGGTTGGCGAGCCGCTGCCGAACTGGACGCCGCGCTCTTATCCGGAACGGGTGACGCTGACGGGCCGCTTCTGCCAGCTGGTGCCGCTGGAGAGTGCTCGCCACTACGAAGATTTGCTGGCAGCCTGGGGCAGCGCCGCAGATGGCCGTGACTGGACCTATATGTTTTCCGGGCCGTTTTCCGCTTCGGAGCTGCGCGACTATCTCGCTCAGGCCGAAGCCAGTCGCGATCCGCTGCATTTTGCCGTTATCGATCTGCGAAGCGGCCGCGCGGTAGGCACGCTGGCGCTGATGCGTATCGAACCTGCGCACGGCGTAATGGAAGTGGGCCACGTCGCTTTTTCCCCGGCGCTGAAGCGCACGCCGCTCTCTACCGAAAGCCATTTCCTGCTGATGCGCTACGCCTTTGAGCAGCTGGGCTATCGGCGCTATGAGTGGAAGTGCGACAGCCTGAACGCCCCTTCGCGCAAGGCAGCCGAGCGGCTGGGTTTCCAGTATGAAGGGCTGTTCCGTCAGGCCATCGTCTATAAAGGCCGCAGTCGCGACACCGCCTGGTTTTCCGTGATCGACAGCGAATGGCCTCTGCTGCATCGCACATTTGAGCGCTGGCTGGACGCCAGCAATTTTGATGAAAAAGGAGAGCAGCGGCAATCGCTGACCGCGCTGCGTCAGCAGGCTGGCTGAGATGATGTAACCCGGTTTGCCGCCCGGGCAGGGTGTGGCAAGCCGGGCCGTCGCACAGCCCTTATGTTATTTTTCTTCACATTATCAAACAAGAAGTCACTAACTTTACTAACCTTTTACAGTCTGCGTCGCCGCATCGCTTTCAGGCCGCGCGCGTTTCCCCTGTATAAGGAGCCGGTACATGACTTCCCAGGCAACATCCCGCCACTCGACCTTCGCGGTGGCCCTCTATGCGCTGTTTCATCCCGTTCCGCTCGGTTTCTTTGTCGGCGGCTGGATTTTCGACATCATCTATATCTACAGCACTGAAATTCTCTGGACGCGCGCCGCAAGCTGGCTGATCGCCATCGGCCTGGTCATCGCTATCATTCCGCGCCTGATCAACCTGGTGCAGGTCTGGATCGGGGCTTCTTATCCGCAGGGCTCAGCGGTGAAAGTGCATTTCTGGGCTTATCTGCTGGCGATCGTGCTGGAAATCTTCAACGCCTTCATCCACAGCCGCGACGCTTTTGCCGTGGTGCCCGCGGGCGTTATTCTCTCCACCCTGGCGGTGGTTCTGATGCTGTTCGCCAACGTGCAGCTCGCCGTGCGCGATCGCGCCGCTTAAGGAGGAGTCATGAAAAGTTCAACCACGCTCTCGCTGCTGGCCGTTGCTGTGTCGCTGCTGCTCGCCGGCTGTGACGACGGCGCTAAAATCGATCCCGTAAAGCAAACCGGCCCCAATCCGGAACTGCCCGCAGCCAAAAACTTCCTGGTGCCGCCGATGCAGGTGCCGAGCGGCACGCCGTGGAAAGAGGGCGAAAAGCCCAAAGTGGCCGAAGGTCTGAAAATCGAGAAGGTGGCGGATGGCCTGCTGCATCCGCGTCAGCTTTATACGCTGCCGAATGGCGACGTGCTGGTGGTCGAGGCCAGCGGCCCGAAAGCGCCGGTTAGCCAGCCGAAACAGCTGATCACCGGCCTCGTCAAAAATGCCTCCGGTAAAGGCGGGCCAGGCGGCAACCGCATCACGCTGCTGCGCAGCAGCGACGATGGCAAAACCTGGCAGAAATATCCTTTCCTGGAAAATCTGCGCTCGCCGTTTGGCGTACAGCTGGTGGGCGATACGCTCTATGTCGCCAACGCCGACTCGCTGATGAAATATCGCTACGAAAGCGGCGCGACTAAAATTACCGATCCCGGCACCGAGCTGACCGAGCTGCCTGGCGGGCCGATTAACCATCACTGGACGAAGGCGCTGCTGGCCAGCCAGGACGGCAGCAAGCTTTATGTCGGCGTCGGCTCCAACAGTAATATTACGGAAAACGGCATTGGCGCCGAGTATCGCCGCGCCGCGATCCTGGAGGTTGACGCCGCGACCGGCGCCAGCCGCATCTACGCCAGCGGACTGCGCAACCCAACCGGTATGCAGTGGGAGCCGCAAACCGGCAAGCTCTGGGCCATCGTCAACGAGCGCGACGAAATCGGCGCCGATCTGGTGCCGGACTATATGACCACGGTGCAGGAAGGCGGCTTTTACGGCTGGCCCTACAGCTACTATGGCCAGCATGTGGATGAGCGCGCCCAGCCGCAGCGAGCGGATCTGGTGAAAAAGGCGATTAAGCCTGACTACGCGCTCAGCTCGCACGTTGCGCCGCTGGGGCTGTGGTTTTATACCGGTACGAATCTGCCTGAGAAGTATCGCGGCGGCGCTTTTGTCAGCGAGCACGGTAGCTGGAACCGCAAGCCGCTGAACGGCTATCAGGTGGTCTGGGTCGCCTTCCGCGATGGCGTACCGCAGGGAAATCCTGAACCTGTGGTCACCGGCTTTCTGACCGACGATCAGGAATCGGTGCGCGGTTTGCCGGTCGGTCTGACCATGGACAAGCAGGGCGGTCTGATGATTGCGGACGATGCCGGCAACGTGGTCTGGCGCGTTACCAGCGCCACGACGCCTTAACCAACAGCAATAACAGCGAGCCGCCCGGCGTTCTGCCCGGCGGCTTTTTTATTGCCTGCGCTGGCGAGGCCGAGCGGATAATTTGTGCTGATAAGCGCGCCGTTGGTGAAAAATCCGCTTGCGGTCAAGATATATCATAGATATATTTTCTCCTGCTATTGAGAATTGTTATTGTTTACGGGCCAGTACCCGTCAGGAGAGCTATTTTGACTGAAAGAACGGGCCGCGCTCCCCGTCGCGTAAGAAATGAACTGCGTTTTCGGCCGGTGGAAGTGATAGCGAAAACCTTTATCGCCAACAGCTTTTACCGCATTGAGTTTGGCGGCGAGGCGCTGGCCGGCTTCACTTCGCCAGGCTTTGACGACCATATCAAAGTTTTTTTCCCGGACCCGGCCACGGGCGAGCTTTATCTGCCGCAGGTGACGGAAGAGGGCATCGTCTGGCCGAACGGTATTCGTCCGCTGGCGCGCGACTATACGCCGCTGCTTTTTAACGCGGAAAAAAATCGTCTGACGCTGGATTTCTATCGGCACGAATCGGGCGTGGCCAGCGACTGGGCCGCCACGGCGCATCCCGGCGACCGGCTGGCTATTGGCGGCCCGCGCGGCTCGCTGATCGTGCCGGAAGATTACGCCTTCCAGCTCTATGTCTGCGATGAAACGGGTTTGCCCGCCTTTAAACGCCGTCAGGCCGCGCTGGGCGACAGGCCGGTTAAACTCTACGCCTTTGTCGATGAAGCGAAAGGCCGGCCCTATTTGGGCAATCTGCCAGGCGTGGAGATCCACTGGCTGGGCAGCGGAAAAATGCAGGCGGACACCGCATCGCTAATCGCTGAACTGGATAATCTCGCGCTGCCGCCGCAGGACTATTTTATCTGGCTGACGGGCGAAGGCGCGGCGGTAAAACAGCTTAGCGACTACTTTGAAAAGCGCGGCTGCGACGCCGACTTTGTGCGCGCGGTAGCGTACTGGCACCAGAAGTAGGCTGGTTGTAATTTCGGGGAGGCTCACTTACTATCGCTTCCCCTACAGTAAGGCTCGGGCAGGCGATGAAACCACAGCACAGTTCTCAACATGACTTCTCCGGCGGCCGCCGAAAGCGGCGCGAAAAAATGCTGGACGCCAGCGATATTCGCCTGCTGATGCTGCACTTTATCTCGCAGGGCGCCGCGCACGGCTATGAGCTGATCAAGTCGATTGAAGAGCTTTCCAAAGGGGAATACAGCCCTAGTCCGGGCATTATCTATCCCAACCTGACGCTGCTTGAAGAGATTGCGTGCATTGAGTCACGCGACCCGCAGGCGGCGCGCAAAGCCTATAGCCTGACCGCAGAAGGCGAACGCCAGCTGCAGCAGGGCCAGGCGGCTCTGGAGCTTATCGTCAGCCGGCTCGGCTCGATGGCGATCCTCGTCAACAACCGCAGCATTCCCGAGGTGGAACGGGCCATCAACAATATGCGTATGGCGTTGAATATGCGCCTTTCCCAGGCCGATCTTCCCGCACAAACCCTCCACGACATTATCGACGCGCTGGACGAAGCCGCGCGTAAAATCGAACGTAGCTAAGCATCCGCGTTTGGGCATTAGCACAGAAAGCCGTTTTTTTTGCTAATGTTACCGGTAACTATGCCGATAGTCCTCACTTCTGAAACAATAATCAGGTGTGGCTATGTCCGTATTTTCCCGAATCAAAACCTCCTCGTTTTTGCTCAGCACCATTATCGCCTTCGGCGCGCTTCAGCTTGTCGCCGGGATACTTTTTCTCAGCGCGCTCGGCCACAATAAAGAGAGCTTCGAAACCGCTTCGACGGCCAGCGATCAGGTGACCTCGCTGACCAACGCCTGGTATGAACTCAATGCCGCGCGTGCGGACGTCAACCGCGTGCTGATTTGGCTGCAAAAAGAGGGGCCGACCAGCAGCGTCGTGGGCGGCATGGTCGCGCACGGCAAAGAGCAGCTGGCGCTGGCCGATCGCGATTTCAAAAACTACCAGAACGGGCCCGTCATTCCCGGCCTCGATCCTGCGCTTAACAGCCGGCTGGCGCAAAGCTATCAGATCTATGCCGGACAGCTTAACGAGCTGATGGCGATCGCCGCGCAGCGCGATATGCCGGGCCTGTTCACTATCAACGTGGCCAATAACCAGAAGATCATGCAGGGCGATTACGATCGCTGGCGTGCCGCCGTGAGTCAGCTGTCGAAAACCACTTCCGCCGAAAGCAAGCAGGTGTTCACGCAGATGCTGTGGCTGATGGGCGCTATTTTGCTGGCGGTACTGGGCGCGGTAGTGATTAGCTGGTCGGTGATCAAACGCGTGCTGATCCAGCCGCTGGCTCGCGCGCTGGGGCATATTAACGCTATCGAACAGGGCGACCTGACGGAACAGATTGCCGTTGACCCGCGCGCGCGCAATGAGATGGGCCATCTGCTTTCCGGCCTGGCGGTGATGCAGCAGTCGCTGGTGAAAACCGTCGGCAACGTGCGCAGCGGCGCGGATACCATTTTAACCGGCGTCAGCGAAATCGCGGCGGGCAATAACGATCTCTCTTCCCGCACCGAAGAGCAGGCGGCTTCGCTGGAGCAGACTGCCGCCAGCATGGAGCAGATCACCGCCACGGTGAAGCAGAACGCGGACAACTCGCTGCAGGCAGCGAAACTGGCGCTTTCCGCCGCTCAAACGGCAGAGAAGGGCGGCGCGATTGTTGATGGTGTGATCAAAAGCATCTTTGGGCTACAGGAGAGCTCGAAGAAAATCGCGGAAATTACCGGCGTGATTGAAAGTATCGCTTTCCAGACCAACATCCTGGCGCTGAACGCGGCGGTGGAAGCCGCCCGCGCGGGCGAAAACGGGCGCGGTTTCGCCGTGGTGGCCGGAGAGGTGCGTAACCTCGCGCAGCGCAGCGCGGTGGCCGCGAAGGATATTAACGCGCTGATTGCAGAATCCTCTGCCCGCGTGGAAAAGGGCTCGCGGCTGGCCGGTCAGGCAGAAGAGTCGATGAGCGGTATCCTTAACTCGGTACAGCAGGTGCGCGATATCATGGATGAGATCTCCTCCGCTTCGGAAGAGCAGAGCCGCGGCATCAGCCAGGTTGGCATCGCGGTATCGGAACTGGATCAGGTCACGCAGCAGAACGCCGCGCTGGTGGAGCAGTCTTCCTCGGCGGCCTCGTCGCTGGAAGAGCAGGCGGCTCGCCTGAACGAGGCGGTGGCGGTGTTCCGTCTCACCGGCCGCAGAGAAGCGCTCAGTCTGCCAGTCGCAAAGGCGAAGGCGCCGAGACTGGCGGCATCGGGCGGCCCGTCCGATAACTGGGAAGCTTTCTGATACTTTAAGGCGCGAGCGGTGCTGACCCCAGGCGCGGCTGGTTTTCGCTGTAGCGCACGGCTTCGATAAATTTCGCGAAGGCGGAAGTGTGCTGGCGGCGGCTGGGGTAGTAGAGGAAGTAGCCGGGAAAAGGCGCGCACCACTCTTCCAGCGCCAGCTCTAACTGACCCGCCTGTACCGCTTCCACCACGGTATCCTCTGGCACCATCGCCAGCCCCAAACCTGCGATGGCGGCTTTGATGCGCGCCTGCAGGTTATTCAGCGTCAGCTGGCCTTCCACCCTGACGCGAATTTCTCGCTGCGCTTTCTCAAACTCCCACGCGTAAAGACCGCCCATCGTCGGCAGGCGCATATTGATACAGTTGTGCTGCTGCAGATCCTGCGGCGTGGCGGGCCTGCCGTGGCGAGCGAAATAGGCGGGCGAACCTACCACCACCATGCGCCAGTCGGGGCTAATCCTTACCGCAATCATATCCTTCGCAACCTGTTCGCCCAGGCGCACGCCCGCGTCGAAACGGCCGCTGACGATATCTGCCAGCGAATTGTCGGTAAATATCTCGAGATTGACTTCCGGCCATGCCCGTAAGAACGGTTCAACGGCGGGCCACAGCGCAAAGCTCAGCGCATGTTCGCTGACGTTAAGGCGAATATTGCCGGACGGCCTGTCGCGCAGTTCCCGCAGGGCGTTGAGTTCGTTTTCAATCTCTTCCAGATGCGGGCCGATGGTTTTAATCAGGTGCTCGCCTGCTTCGGTTGGCGCGACGCTGCGCGTGGTACGGGTCAGCAAGCGCAGCTGTAAGCGCTCCTCCAGACCGCGGATGGCGTGGCTGAGCGCCGACTGCGACACGCCCAGCCTGGCGGCTGCTTTGGTAAAGCTTCTCTCACGGGCAATCACCATCAGTGAGATAAGATCGTTAAAATTGTCTTTAAGCATGGTTATCTCAGGGTGAAAAGTTCAGGGCGAGTTTAGCCTGATGAGGCTGGCGACGCGACCATCCGCAACAAATTTTATAGTAAATCAACAGGCTGGCACGTGATGACCGTGCTGGCTGCGGCAGGACAAAACAGCGGCCAGGCAAAATAACGTTCCGGGACTTTTTGTTGGTATTTGGCTGTTACTGGCATTTAATTTCCGAAAATCTGAAACTGAATAGGTCTCCCCTCTTATCGGACGTTTCTTATTCAGGCAGCCGTATTTTTAAACTCCTTTTCTCCTTAAAGAACAAATCCGGATTAATTGCAGGAAAATACAGAAATATCTGACTGAGGAAATCGCCAGGCGCTATTGCGCGCCAGCAAGAGTGGCGGCGTGCGGAACAGATATTATACGGCAGCAAAAGTCATGACGATTAATAGCCCTCTAGCCGATGAAAAAAGTGGCCAGTGCGGTTTTGCCAGGAAAAGAGGATTTAATTAGCTGCCATAATACTTTGATGGCGAAATCCGCATGTATTTAACTTTTTGTTTACTTTATTCTCATTCATTCTGGCCTTATTACTGGCTGACAGCCAGCGAAGAGAAGAACAGCTCGTCGCTTGGTAAGCGGCAACACTCCCGACCAGACGGGTAGCGAATGGCTAAGGATTGGGCGTAATGTAAGATTATATTTCTAAAGGTTTCTTTTGATGTGCGTTTTTTGTGGCCAATTTTAACTAAACCATAACAAAGCGGTGGCGGTAAAATTTAACCAAAAATTAACTATTGCCGCATCGCGACCGCCTCTGCGCGCCGAACGCGCTTCTGCCAGTTATGATATTAAGAATATGTCTGTATTTACTTGCCGCAGGCAATGTGGTGGAGTACCGGGGCGTCATGGAATCAATACCAGGGCAAATATGAATTCTAATAACATTACTCAGTGCAGTTAGCATTATTTTCTATGAGGTGGCGGTATGAGAGTCGGCGTATCTAACGATAACTACCCGGAGAAACGGACGATAATTGTTGATGCTGACGTGGAATATGTGAACTTCAAAAACAAGAACATCTATTCTTATATTAACCTTGTTAACATGAAGTTTCTCAAAAAAGACAAGATTTTCCTGTTTCGTCCTTTGGGAGGCGTGCAGAAAAAAAAGATTGATGTCTTTCACGTTTTCAATGAGATAGCGATCACCGACCGTAAATGGGTGGCGACGTTCGAAACCGAGCTGCCGCGCATTCTGCCGCCTAAAAACGGCACCAAAGAGGACAATCGCGCTAAGCTACGGCAGCTTTCATCTGCACTGACCGCCAATAACTGTTTAGCGCTGATTGCGCTTTCCGGCGCGGCCTACCAGATGGAGATGAAGCTGTTTAACGACAGCCCGGAGCTGTCGCGCGTGCTGCGCGACAAGATGGTGGTGATGCATCCGCCGCAAAAGCTCTACATGACCGAACGGCCAGCGCGCAACGCCGCTGATCCGGTTCATTTTGTTTTTGTTGGCAAAGACTTTTATCGCAAGGGCGGTGGCGAAATCGTCAAGGCGTTCGGCGAACTGCTGGCGGAGAAAAAAATTCAGCCTGAGCAGATCAAAGTGACCCTGGTTGGCGACCTTACCAAAACCGGCAACTACGCCTTCGGCGAGTTTCAGGACGATCCCGCTTTCGCTCGTGAAACGGAGGCGACAATCGCGCGCTATGCTCTTTTTGAACATCACAGCGCTATGCCTAACGACAAAGTGATGCTGCTGATGCAGAAAGCGGATGTCGGCATGCTGCCAACCTGGGCTGAAACCTATGGATTTTCAGTGCTGGAAATGCAGTCCTGCGGCTGCCCGGTTATCACCACCAACGTGCGGGCGCTGCCGGAGATCAATCCGCAGGAGGCTGGCTGGCTGATTAGCCATCCGCTAAACGACGACTGCGATTTCAGCATAACCTCGCAGCAGGATCGCGATACCCTGCGCAGGAATACTGTTGATTGTATGAAAGCGATTATTGAAGATATCGTTCGTTCTCCTGAGCAGATCCACGACAAGGCCAACGCTTCCATCGCCAGAATCAGAACTGAACATAACGTCGAAGCCTACCAGGCGAAATTACGCCAGCTTTATAGCAAATAAAGCCGCTGGCAGAGAGAGCCGGAAGCGCATCAGGCTTCCGGCTTTTTTCAATGGCGAAAGCCAGCGCTCTCCCTGTCCGATAAAATCTGAAAATAGCTTTTCCCTTTCATTCACGCGGCGCAGCACTGTGCCCGATCCGCGCGCATAATCGACATAATCCTTCCGCCGCTGAATTATCACCTAAAATACATAAATTAAATGGTATTTTCTTTCTGCAAAGTTTTGGTTAATTTTATGTTGTTAAATTGTAATTCGATAACGACCTTTCCCTGGCATTAATTCGAGAGACGAAAATGATAAAACTAACGGGTATCGTTATAGCGATTATTGGTATCGCTATGCTTTACATGGGTGGAAAACTCCTGCTGTTGGGCGGTTCGCCATTCTATGTCGTCATGGCGATTGGCCTGCTGATTACGGCTGTGGCGCTGTTTAAAAATAAAAAAATCGCGCTGTCGATTTATGCGATTTTAATGTGGCTGGTGGTCGGCTGGACGCTTTATGAGGTGGGCTTTGATAAATGGCAGTGGATCCCGCGCGGCGATATTATTGGCCTGATCGGCGTCTGGCTGGCGCTGCCGTGGATCGTGCGTCCGCTGTCAAAAGCGCATAATCCGGCCAAACCGGCAGGCTTTCATCCTTTTCTGGGTACGACGGTCATTGTCATTATCGCTCTGGTGATCGGCCTGGCGTTCTATGACCCTTATCCGCAGGAAGGCAATCTGACCAGCAAGCGCAACCCGGTGGATACCGCCGTGGCCGGCAACGACTGGACAGCCTATGGCGGCACCAGCAACGGTCTGCGCTTCTCCAGTCTGAAGCAGATTACCAAAGACAACGTCAGCAACCTGGAAGTGGCCTGGACCTATCATACCGGCGACCTGCGCACCGAGAAGGACGCAACGGAGTACACGTTTGAAGCCACGCCGCTGAAGGTAAACAATACCGTCTATTTCTGTACGCCGCATAACGAGGTTCACGCGCTGAATCCCGAAACCGGCGAGCTGAAGTGGAAATATCAGCCGACGAAAGATCGTTCTTATCTGCAGCAGCACCAGACCTGCCGCGGCGTCAGCTACTATGCGCCGGAAGGTCAGTCTTCGCCTTCCACGGATGCTGCAGCGCCCGCGCTGTGCCGCAAACGTATTTTCAACGCAACCACCGACGCTAAGCTGATTGCGCTGGATGCGGACAACGGCAAGCCGTGCGCCGACTTTGGCGAAAACGGCATTGTCGATCTGCGCGCGAATATGGGCAATATCCGTCCACATGCGCTGATGCAGACCGCCGCGCCGCTGGTCGCGGGCAATCTGGTGATCGTAGGCGGTTCGGTAATGGACAACGGCTACGACAGCGGCAATCCGTCGGGCGTTATCCGCGCTTACGATGCCGTTAGCGGCCGTCTGGTCTGGAACTTCGATCCGGCCAACCCACAGCAGACGCAGCCGCTGTCGGCGGGCCAGACTTATCCGCAGGATACGCCTGTCGCCTGGGCTACGCTGAGCGCCGATGTGAAAAACGGCCTGGTGTATGTGCCTTTTGGCAATGCTTCTCCGGACGAGCTGAGCGCTCGTCGCGATGCCAACAGCAATACCGAGAAGTTTCGCGATACGCTGGTGGCGCTGGATTTGAAAACCGGCGCGTTTAAATGGCGCTTCCAGTCCTCTAAAAACGACCTCTGGGATCGTGATAATCCTTCCCAGCCGTCGCTGCTGGATATCGATTATCAGGGTAGCCGTCAGCCGGTGGTGATCCTGCCGACCAAAACCGGCAACCTGTTCGTGCTGAATCGTCTGACCGGCCAGGCTGTCTATCCGATTAACCAGGTCGAGGTTTCCACCAAAGGCGGCGTGCCGGGGGAGAAGTTTTCGCCAACCCAACCGGTTTCAGCGCTGAACTTTATTCCTGACCCGCTGCAAGAGAAGTCGATGTGGGGGCTGACGCCGTTCGATCAGATGGCCTGTCGTATCGAATTCAAATCTATGCGTTACGATGGCAATCCGTGGACGCCTTCCACCGAAGCGGGGACGATTGTTTTCCCTGGCAATATCGGCGTCTTTAACTGGGGCTCGGTGGCGGTCGATCCTGAGCGTCAGATCCTGGTTGCCTCTCCGGTGCGCCTGGCCTACAAATACAATCTGATCAAGCGTACGCCGGATACGGAGAACAAGCGCCTGTTCACCAAAGAGGGTACGCCGTACTGGAATGAAAACTTTGAAGGCGACTACGCTATCCATATCCAGCAGTTCGCTTCCGGCCTGGGCATTCCCTGCATCGCGCCGCCGTGGGGCCGTATGGTGGGTGTTGACCTGACTACAGGTAAAACCGAGTGGCTGCGCCGCGTGGGCACCACTAAAAACCTGAAAACCACCTTTCTGCCGGGCCGCTTCCCGATTGGCTTCCCGATGGGCATGGTGGCACACGGCGGCCCGCTGACCACGGCGGGCGATCTGGTGTTCCACGGCGCGACTGCGGATAACTTCTTCCGCGCTTACGATATCAACACCGGTAAACTGCTGTGGCAAACCGAACTGCCGGCAGGCGGTCAGGCGACGCCAGCCACCTATATGGGCGCTGATAACAAGCAGTATGTGATTATCGCCGCAGGCGGTCACGGTTCGCTGGGCACCAAAGCAGGGGACAGCGTTATCGCCTGGCGCCTGAAGTAAATTCGCTTAACGAAGTAAAATGCACGGACGGCAGGAAGCCGTCCGTTATCTTTTGTGCGGGCGTGCTTCAGGACTCACTTTTGCCCGGGCGCGGGCTCAGACAAAAATCCACTTTGCAATAGTCAGGCACATACCGGCAACCGTAAACATACAGGCCGTCAGCCATTTGGTCTGCATGGTTATCGCCTTATAAACCTCAACCCGCAGCATATGCAAATCCTCTCGCGACGCCAGCGTATCCACGCGCGTGCTAAGCTCGATCAGGCTTTTCTGCGTGGCAAAGGCTTCGTATCGCACCGCCAGTTCACGAAGGTCGCTTTTGGTGGCAAAGGTTTCTGCTCGTTCGGTTAACACCTCCAAATCGGTTTTGGTTGCGAAAGTTTCAGCCCGTTCGGTGAGCGCCTGGAGATCGCTTTTGTTCGCGAAAGTTTCAGCCCGCTCGGTGAGCACCTGGAGATCGCTTTTGGTCGCGAATGTTTCTGCCCGCTCGGTTAACACCTGCAGATCGCTGCGGATTGCGGTGGTTTCGGCTTTTGAGGCGAGTCCGCTGATATCACTTTTGGTGGCAAAAGTCTCTGCCCGCTCGGTGAGCACCTGCAGATCGGTTTTGGTCGCGAAAGTTTCAGCCCGTTCGGTTAACACCTGCAGATCGCTTCTGATAGCGAAAGCTTCGTTTCGCGTCGCCAGGTCGGCGATATCATTTTTAGTGGCGAAGGTGCCTGCTCGTTCCGTCAACACTTCGACATGGCCTCTTGTCGCCCAGGTTTCCGCCTGCGCGGCCAGCTCGCCGAACTCGCTTTTGGTCACAAAAGTCTCGGCTCGTGCGGTCAGTACCGCCAGATCCAGTTTTATCTGGCGGGTATCCTTTTCCAGCTGGTCAAAGTGGTTAAGCTGCCTGCTCATTTTCTCTGTTCTCCCTTCCCGATCTTTTTCTCTGTTCTCCCTTCCCGATCTTGATAAGAACGGATAGTCGCCAGCGTTTTCGCCATTTCAGGCGTGGGCGGCGATTCCTTTTCTGCGGCGCCAAACATAACGGACTCCTTTTCATCTTTTCGTCGGCACTTTAGCGCGCGGTCAAAAGTAGTGAAAAGGTGTTTTTTATCCGATGCGGATTTTATCATCGGTTATCAGAGCTGGCTCGAATTTTTATCGACGATCCTATGAAATTTACATTTTATTCAGAAGCGGATTCGCAATTTCATGCGGCAGTAAAGGAAGGGGGAATAAAAGGCGAAAACGGATCGCTTTCGCCTGTGGAATAATACTTACTTCTTTGGGTTAGTTTAAACCTTAACGGTGTTCAACATATAATCTGCCAGCCTCAGGCTAAGCGCGGCGCCGGTCAGCGTAGGGTTCATACAGGACGCGGAAGGCATAACGCTGGTGCCGGCAATAAAAAGGTTGGGATGGTCGTGGCTCTGGCACTCTTTATTAACCACGGAGCTGGCAGGGTCGTCGCCCATAATAGTGGTGCCCATAATATGCTGGCGATCCTGATAGCCGGTATCTATTTCTGATATATCCGCATTCAAAAGTCGGGCGAAATTATTAAAGTCTTTCAGACCCTGTTCTTTTCCTGCGTGCCAGTAATCAGTAACGCTGTAATAAATTTCCGGCACGGGAATGCCTATCGCATCCTTTTTGCTCTTACTGGGTACAATACGATTTTCCGCCAGCGGCAGCGTTTCGAAGTCAATAGCAAAATTCAGCGAGCGAGCCGACAGCCTTTTTAACTCTTCGTCCAGTTTCGAACCCAGCACGCCTTTTTTAATCAGCGAGGCGGCATAGTCCGCCGTAGGCACGGTGTTACGGACTTTAATCTTGTAGCTGGGGAAATCCTTGCGGAATGCGCCGTCGCGGTTATTAAGGTAAACCAGCAGCTCGGTTGGCCCCTGACCAGGCCAAACATCTTCCTTCATCATCACGTTCATGCTGATGCCGGTATGGCCCATCAGATTACGCCCAACCTGATCGGAACTGTTGGCGATGCCGTTGGGATAACGTTCCGAAGCGGACATCAGCAGCAGTTTAGGGGATTCGATACCGTAGGCGGCCAGCACAAAATAGCTGGCGGTCAGGTGATGATTGCTGCCGTCGGGACGGCGATACCAGACGCCGCTGATGTTGCCTTGCTCGTCCGCCTCTATTTTATACACCACGGAATTATCCAGTAGCCTGGCGCCGTGGCGCTCGGCCTCGTCAATATGCATAGAACCATCATATTTCGCGGCGATAGGGCAAACCGGATTGCAATTATTGTTGCCCGCGCAGACCGGGCGCTGGCCATAGGGACGAGTAGCCCGACCGTTAGGCTCCATTACCGGATGATAGCCGCCTTCGCCCAACAGCGTCGACAGGCGCTTAAACAGATAGCTCGGCTCCAGACCCTTCATCGGGAAAGGCGTGGAGCGCGGCGGCCAGGCCTCGCCGCCATGACCGCTCTCATCCTGACCGTCCATGCCCGACACGCCCAGCTCGCGCTCCGCTTCGCCGTACCAGGGTTCCAGATCCTGATAGGTCACAGGCCAGTCGCGGCCGCGGCCATACAGGCTTTGCAGCTTAAAATCGTTAGGGATCATGCGCCACAGCGCGGAGCCGAAGTGCCATGTCGTGCCGCCGACCACGCGCAGGTATTTGGTAGGGTATTTGACCGGCCCGGTCTGCTGCAGGTATTCGCCATAGGTAGAGGGCACGTGAGGCAAATCGGGATAGGGCGAGCCGACGCCCTGTAATTTCATATTGGTCAGCGACATCTTAAAGGGTGAGTTGCGAAAGCGTTCGACAATCTCCTGACGCTTAACGCGCGGGCCGGCCTCAAGGATAATCACCGATTTTCCCGCCTTCGCCAGCTGCGTCGCCACCAGGCCGCCCATCACGCCAGAGCCGATGACAATCACATCGGCATCGATATTGTTCATTGTTACCCTTCCTTTTTAGCCGTTTCGGGATTGTCGCCCCAGGAATCCGGGCCGCCGCCATAGGTCGGCACCACCAGAAAGCCTTTGGTTGGTTGATACATCATGGCCTCGGCATAGGCGATAAGTTCGCTTTTTGCCCCTTCGCCGACCACGCCCGTATACCAGCTGCCAATAATCAGCGAAGCGGTGTTGAACAGCGGCGAGCCGTTGGGCGTTGCCGCCAGAAAATCGTCAACGTGCGCAAACTGCCGCGCAGCGAGGTAATCGTTCAACGAGGTCAGATGTGTCGGAAAATCCGCGTAGTGACGGACGAGGGCAGCGTAATAGCGCTGGCTGAGGATCGCGCTGACCGGTCGACTGACCAGAAAAGCGGAAAGCTCGCTAAAGTCGGCGCCAGCGGGCTGAGCGGCCAGCGCGCCGGGAAAGAACGAGACGCAGCAGGCACTAAGCGACAGCGCGGCCATCCCTTTTAACAGCCGACGTCGGGCGGGATTAGTGGGCTGCATAAGACCTCCTTTTACGGCGGCGCAGAATAACGCCGGCGATAATTATCATCACGACGGCCAGCAGGCCGAGCAGCGCCGCGGGCCGGGTTAGCTTCACCAGTAAAGGCGTATCGCCGCCTTCGCGCAGCTGCTTCACCCGCGCGGCAGTGACGGTCACTGCCGGATTGCCGAAGTTTCGCAGCACATAGTTACTGACATCGGCAACCTGCTGGTCGCTGAGGCGATTAGTGAAGTCGGCGTCCGGGCCAAAAGCAGGCATGGCGATATCGCCGCGCTGCACGCCGAACAGAATGGCGGAAACCAGATTGTCGGGCTGCTCTGCGCCGGTGGCGCTGTTGTGAAACAGGGAAGGATAGTGCGCGTTGCCCTGACCCTGCGGCTGGTGACAGTTGGCGCAGCTGCCGCTGAAAACCTGCCAGCCGGGATCGTTTTGCGCGTGCTGGCCACGCAGCCGCTGTTCGGCATCTGAAGCCTGACCGTAACTGTCGCGCGCGCGGGCAGCGCCGCTGCTGACGGCAGGAATTTGCCGCAGGTAAGCGGCGATCGCGTTGATATCCTCATCGCTAAGATGCGCCAGACCGTGCTCAACCGCTTCCGCCATTGGCCCGGCGGCCTGGGCTTTGGCGATATGGCCAGTTTTCAGGTAGCGCGCCAGCTCGTCGTGGCTCCAGCTGCCGATGCCCGACTGCGCGTCCGGCGTGATATTGGGCGCGTACCAGCTGCCCAGGCTGCTGCCGGAAAACGCCTGGTCATTCTTTTGCGCCATCAGGAAGTTACGTGGCGTATGGCAGGTGTCGCAGTGCGCCAGCGCGTTAACGAGATAGTCGCCGCGATTAACCTCAGACGATTTATCGGGCTGCGGCGTAAAGCGCTGGTTGTCCGCAAAGAGCAAATTCCACACCGCCATCGAAGCGCGGATGCTGAACGGAAAGGGCAGATGCGTCTGTGGCGCGGCACGATCCACCGGCGCGACGCCGTGCATAAAGTAGGCATAGAGCGCGTGAATATCTTCATCGCTGATTTTGTTATAGGCGGTATAGGGCATGGCCGGATAAAGGTGGCGGCCCCGTTTATCCACGCCTTCCCTGACCGCGCGCGCAAACTCTTGCTCGCTGTAGTCGCCGATACCGTAACGCATCGAGGGCGTGATGTTGCTGGCGTAAATATCGCCCAGCGGCGAGTGAATGGCGTAACCACCCGCCATCGGCGCACCCTGCTGCGGCGAAGTGTGGCAGGCGCCGCAGTCGGCGGCCAGCGACAGATATTTTCCTTTGGCGATAAGATCCTCCGACGACTGCGCGGCGGCAGACGCTATCCCGGTGAAAAGGATCAGGCAGATCGCCAAAGGCGGACTGAATCGTCTCACCTGACATGCTCCTGTAAAAAGAAAAAATAGAAAAGCCGGTTTTCGGCTGGCCGCCCTGTTGCCGGGCGGTTTTTAGACGGAGGCGAACGGCGCTGCGTTCGCCACGGCGCGTCAGAGCAGTTCGTAATCGTTGAAGACCAGCGGCGTTTCGCCGCCGTTGGTTAATTCTACCTGGCCGGACTGGGTCAACATGGCGTCGCCGCGATGCAGCCAGACCTCTTTGTTGTGGTTAGGCTGACCGGGAATAGATTCCAGCAGGCGGCCTTCGGTAAAAAAGACGCGCACGCCAGGCCCGTGCTGCGTATAAAGCGTGGTGCTTTCGCCCGGCTGCAGCGTTACCTTCCAGCCTTTCACCGTTTTCTGATCCAGCACCTGTTTAAACTCTGGGTTGTCAGGCCGGGTCGCGCCGCCGAAATTCTGCGGGCCGTGTTGTTTGATCTCGAAAGCGACCTGGTGATTCAGCGTGGTGCCGGTGTTGGTGACCTTATCGGTATCGGATTTGCCCTGATGGGCGCCGAATTTAACGTTGCCGGTTTTCATCTCCAGATCCTTCGCTGGCTCGTCAGGATAAGAGATATGCACCAGGCTGCCGTTGACATGGGTATTGACATAATCGAGATGCTGCTCGTGAAACAGCGTGGACTGGCCGGGCCGGATCATCACTCGCATCACGGTGACGTACTGATTTTCCAGAATAACGTGATGCAGCGGCTCCAGATCGGTGGCGACCACTTTCTCCTCGGCTTGCGCGGCAGGCACGGTGGCCAGCGCGATCAGGCCCGTCGCACACAGGGCGGAAAGGAAGGAATATCGGCTTTTCATACTGTCTCCTGTTATTGGCCATTCAGGGCCCGTCCGGGCCCGTAAGTGTTACTCTTCGACCAGCGACACCCAGTTGGCGCCTTTGCCGGTGGGATAGCGGCCGTTCAGCGTCAGCGCGCCGGTTTTCGCATCGATCGAGTAGAGCGAAAGCTGGGTCGACTTCTGGCCCGACTCGATCAGGAAGCGGCTGCTGCTGTCGATAGCGAAGCCGCGCGGCTGCTGCTCGGTTTTAATGCTGCCGAGATAAGTCAGATGGCCGTCGTTGGCATCGACCGAGAAAGAGGAAAGGGTACTGCTGGTGCGCTCGGTGGCGTAAAGAAAGCGGCCATCCGGCGTCAGGTGGATATCCGCCTGCCAGATACGAGGCTTATGCGGCGGCGGCAGTTTATCGTCGCCCGTTAACGGCCGCGCTTCGCCGCGCTGCATATCTTCCTGCGGCGAAACGGAGTCGACTACCGCGACCGGCGTGGTGGTGCCGTCGGCGTTAAGCGTCAGCTGGCTGATATTGCCCGCCATCTCGGTCAGCACATAGATGCTACGTTTGCCCTGCTTATCCACGTTGGGCGCGATAACAAAGTGGCGCGGCCCGGTAGCGGCTTCGCTCTGGATATTGATAAAAGGCGGGTCGTTTGGCGTGACCTTGCCGCTGGCGGCATCAAAGCGATACTGCAAAAGCTGATCGGCGCCCAGCAGCGTGACGTAGAGGAAATGGTTGGTGGGATCGACCTGAATAGCGTGGGCGCGCTTGCCGGTGTGCACCACCTGAACCGGCTGGGCTTCGACCTGGCCGTTGCTGTCAATGCGGTTAATGCTGAAGAGGTCGCCGCCGTAAGAAGCGCTGAGCAAAAAATGCCCGGTCTTATCGGTGGAGAGGTAAGCCATACTTTCCGGCAGCGGCGACTGGCTGGCTTTCACCAGCTGGCCGTCGGGCTGAATATGATAAGCCGCGACGCTGTAGGGTTTGCTGCGTATCGAGACATAAAGCATTTTCTTATCCGGCGACACCGCTGACGACATCGCTTTCGCGCCTGCCGGAAACGTCCCGATCGGCACCAGCGCTTTTTTCGCTTTATCCAGCTGATAGCCGGTCACGGTGCCGCTGTCGGCGTTGGAGACATAAACCAGACTCTGCGCCTGAGCGGCGCCGGTCAGGGCGGCCAGGGAAAGCAGCACGCCCGCGTAAGTTTTTTTCATTATTATTTCCTTGTAGGGTAAAAGTCGGTTACCAGCGGGCGGCAAAAACCTCGCACAGTTCCGCTACTTCGCCGTCGCCCAGCGGCTGCGGCTTCACCGGCGCCTGGCGCCACAGTCGGGCGGTTTCCTCCAGCTCTTCCAGCGCGAAGCAGGCGGCGAGCACCGAACGGCCCCAGACGACCGGGCCAAGCCTCTCCAGCATCACGCCGCGCACTTCGCAGGCGAGCCGGGCCACCTGTTCCGCCACCTGTGGCGCGCCGGGACGGCAGTAGCCAATCAGTGGAATACGGCCCACTTTCATCACCTGATAGGGCGTAATCGGCGGCAGAATGCTTTCCGGCTGCCAGACGCCTTCCAGCGTCAGCCCGACCAGGTTGGTGGAATGAGTATGTACCACGCCCTGAACTTCAGGATTGCGATCGTAAACCTGACGATGCAGCAGCAGCGTTTTCGAGGGCTTTTCGCCGGAAATCCACTGGCCGTCGCGGTTAACTTTGGCGATTTGCTCCGGCGACAGGCGGCCCAGGCAAGCGTCGGTAGGGGTAATCAGCCAGCCATCCGCCAGGCGGGCGCTGATATTGCCGGCGGTGCCGACGGTGTAGCCTCGCTCATAGAGGCTCTTGCCGACCTGACAAATCTCTTCGCGCAGCTGCTGTTCACTGGTCATGGTTTCTCTCCGCGTCCGGGTTAAATGTTGTGATCGGCAGGGACGACTTTGGCGGTCGTCTCACCTTTTTTTATCGCCAGCGGCTCCACTTTGCCCATGATGAACAGGAAGTTGAACGCGCCGAACAGGCAGATACCGCCGGCTACCAGCAGCGGCACCACGAAGGAGCCGTGGCTCAGGGTCAGCATCAGTCCGGTAAAGGAGGCGGTAACGATGCCGGCGAGGTTGCCCGCAAAGTTTTGAATACCGCCCAGCGTGCCGACATAGCTGGAGCTGGGCGCGACGTCAGCAGGCAAAGTCCAGATATTAGCCGCGGTGAAAGCCAGCCCGGCGTAGGTCAGCGAGAAGAGTGTCAGGATCAGTGGAATACTGTTGGTGAAAGCGGCGAAGGCGATGACCGAGGAGAGCAGCATCCCGGCGATCAGGCAGGATTTACGCGCGGTAGTGAGCGAAAACCCCTTGCGGTAAAGCCAGTCGGAGGTAATACCGCCCAGCAGGCTGCCCGGAATGCCCATCAGCGCAGGGATCGCGCCCAGCGTGCCGAGCTCTTTCAGCGAGAAGCCGTGCGCCATCGTCAGATAGGTCGGGAACCAGGTGACAAAAAAGTAGGTGGCGAAGTTCATGCAGAAGAAGCCGATCATCATGCCCCAGACGGTGCGGTAGCGAAACAGGCCGCCAATATGCACCTTCTCGTTTTTATCCAGCGTCTGCACGCTGCGGTCGGCCAGCAGATTCTGTCGTTCCTGCTCATTCAGGCCTTTCATCTCTTCCGGTTCGCGGTAGAACGCCAGCCAGACAGCGACCCAGATGAGGCCCAGCGCGCCGGTAACAATAAACGAGGTTTCCCAGTCCCAGGTGCTGATTAGCCAGGCGACCAGCGGCAGGGCGATGGCGCTGCCTGCACGCGGGCCGGCATCGAAAATGCCGCTGGCGGTGGCGCGCTCTTTTTTGGCGAACCATGAATAAACCACTTTGGCGCAGCCCGGATAGCCGCCCGATTCGCCCAGGCCCAGCATCAGGCGCGAGGCAAAAATAGAGGTAAAACCGCGGCCAAAGGCGGTGAACACGGTAAACAGCGACCACCAGCCTACGGCCAGCGCCAGACCGGCACGCGCGCCCAGGCGGTCAATCAGGCGTCCTGCGGGGATCTGCATCAGCGCGTAAGTCCAGAAAAAGGCACCCAGAATCAATCCCATGCTGGTGTCATCCAGCCCAAGATCTTTTTTGATATGCGGGGCGGCGATGGCCAGATTGATACGGTCGATATAGTTTATGGCGATGGCGAAAAAGCAGAACGCGATCATCAGCCAGCGGATCCGCGGGTATCTACGCATGGTGAATTCCTTTATGATTTTGGGGCCGTTACGGCGGCGAGCACCTGGATGAATGTTATGTTTAAGTAAATATTTTTCAGGTTATGATAATATGATGTTAAAAGTAAGCGATTACAAAATTCAGTCAAGCAAAAAGTAAGCGCTTTCAAATGCAGTTATTGGTTGTCTGTAAATTTTGTGGACAGCATCACTAATTTTGCTCTGGAGTCTGAAGATGTCCGATAAGCCAACCGCCCGCGTCTCGCTGGACGATGTCGCCCAGCGCGCAGGCGTCTCCACCGCCACGGTGTCAAGAGTGCTGAACGGCAGCGCCTCGGTGCGCCAGTCGCGTCGGGAAGCGGTGGAGCGCGCCTGCGAAGAGCTGGGCTATGTCATCAACCGCGCTGCCCGCACGCTGGCCTCGCGTCGCAGCATGACCATAGGCGCGGTCGTGCCGACGCTGGCGACGGAAACCTTTTCCCGGCCGCTGGCGGCTTTTCAGCAGCGCATCCACCAGTCCGGCTACACCATGCTGCTGGCCAACTCCGATTTCGATCCCGATACCGAGCTGAAAGAGGTCAACAAGCTGGTGGAATATGGCATCGACGCCCTGATGCTGGTGGGCAACAGCCATCATCCGCGCCTGTGGGAGCGGATTGCGCAGCAGGCTATTCCCTGCATCCAGACCTTTTCAGTGGATACGCGCTATCCGAGCGTGGGCTACGATAACGAGCAGGCGGCGGGCGAGCTGACCGCGCATCTGCTGGCGCTGGGGCACAAGGTTTTCGGCGTCATTGTCGGCACGCCGCCATCCAATGACCGCGTTTCCGATCGCATCACCGGTACCCGGCAGGCGCTGGCGGCGGCCGGCCTGCAGCTGGAAGAGGCCAATCTGATCAACAGCGCCTTCACCATGAACGAGGCGCGGCAGGCGATGTTCCGCCTGCTGGACGGCGCGAATCCGCCGACGGCGGTGATCTGCGGCAACGATCTGCTGGCCTTCGGCGCAATGCGGGCGGCCAGCGAGCGCTATCTGCGCATCCCGAACGATATTTCCATCACCGGTTTTAACGATTATGAATATGCCGAACATCTGGAACATCCGCTGACTACCATGCGCGTGGAGCTGGATGGCATCGGCACGGTTGCCGCAGACTATCTGCTGGCGAAGCTGAATGGCGAAGCCGCGCCTTCGCAGACCCGACTCAAACCCGAGCTAATCGTGCGCGGCAGCACGGGAACGGCGCCGCGCGGGACTAAAGGCTAATCGCGCGCCGTTAACCCGTAAGCGGTAAAGGCCGGCATCGCTTCCGGCCCGCGCAAAAAGCGCAGCAGGGTGGTGGCGGCTTCCGGCCTGGCCGCCTCGTTGCAGACGCCGCCGGAAAAAGAGAGCACTTTTTGCGCGCCTGGCGGCAGCGGGCCGATCATCCGGATGCCTTTCACCATCAGCAGCTCGCTAATCTGCTGCACGGCAAGATCCGCTTTGCCTGTCAGCAACTGTGCGGCGGTAAAGCCTTCGGCTATGGTGGTGGCGCGCGCGTTAACCTCTTCTTCAATACCGAGCTTGTTCAACAGCGTCTGAAAATAGATACCGCTCGCGCCTCCCAGCGAATAGCAAACCGATTTCGCCGCCAGCAGCGCCTGGGTCAGGGCCGGCACCGTGCTGATATCCGGCGCCACCGCTTCGGGCAGCATCGCCAGGCCCAGCGGTGAATCCACCAGCTCCACCCGACTCTCCGCCGCGACCACGCCCTGAGCGATTAGCCGATCCATCGCTTCAGCGGTTACGATCACCGCGTCCGCCCTGGCGCCGTCGCTGATATTCTTTTCAATGATTGATGTAGGGCTCCAGTCGATAGCCAGCGCGTGCTCGGTATGGTGCTGTCGCCAGGCGTTTTCAATATCGGTAAAGGGCGCGCGAATAGCCAGCACGCTAAAAAGCTTCAGGGTTCCGTCATTCATTCTCTGTTCCTCAGCCGATTTTACGCAGGTAGCTGCCGTCAAGTTCGCCCGGTGCGCGCACGCCAATCAGCGCCAGATCGCGGTCGATTTCATCACGCAGTATATGCATGGCATGTTCCACGCCCGCCTGGCCGCCGATTACTGCGCCATAAAGGAACGGCCTGCCCAGAAAGACAAAATCCGCCCCCAGCGCCATCGCCTTCATCACGTCGGTGCCGCGTCGGATGCCGCTGTCGATAATGACTTTCATGGCGCCTTTTTTCGCGGCTATCTCCGGCAGCGTGACCAAAGGCGGCACGGTATGGTCGAGCTGCCGTCCGCCGTGGTTGGAGAGGATGACCGCGTCGGCGCCCAGATCGCGGGCGATAAAGGCGTCTTCCGGCGACATCAAACCTTTGATCACCAGATTGCCTGTCCATCTTTTGCGAATCGCCTCGACGTTTTTCCAACAGAGTTTGTCACGAGCGTGCGTATTGCGTACTTTGCTGGACATCATCGGCGGCCCGCGTTCGGCGTCGGTATTTTCAAAGTGCGGCGCGCCGTGGCGCAGAAAGGTTTGCGCTACCGTGCCGAGCAGCCAGCGCGGGTTCATGGCACTCTGAAAAGCCACTTTCGGGGTGATTTTGATCGGCATACTGAAGCCGCTGCGGGTATTGTGCTCGCGGTTGCCAAGCATCGGCGTATCGCCGGTGACGACCAGCGTCTGGTAACCCGCAGCGGCAACGCGATCCACCAGCCGGTCGATGCGCGGCTGATCGCCCGCCAGATAGGCCTGGAACCAGGCGTCCGGGTTTGCGGCGTGAACATCTTCCAGCTTAACCAGCGAAGAGGCGCTCAGGATCATCGGCACATTCATCGCTTTGGCCGCCTTAGCCAGCGCGATATCCGCCTGGTAAGCGACGAAAGAGGCGCCGCCCAACGGCGCGACGCCGAAGGGATGCTGATAAGTCTGGCCAAACAGGGTCGTGCGCTGATCGCGTCCGGAGACGTCGCGAAACATGCGTGGCACAAAGGTATATTGGCGGTAAGCCTCGAAATTGCCGGCGATGCCGCGACCGGTTTCCACGCCGCCCGCCACATACTGGTAGATCATATCGGGAAGGCGACGGCGCGCGTGCCGCTCAAAATCATCCAGCGCCAGCAAATCGCGAAACTGGCGGGGCACTTTTTTTAGCGCCGGGTTGCCGACGGTGGGCGCCGCGCCAGGTACGACGGCCGTTATCGAGGAATTAGCAGGTGAAGTCATAAGCGTTCTCGGATCCAGGGTTAGCGGTGACGCAGAGCGCCATCCAGCGGGCGAAAAAGGCGATTTATTTTGTAAGCGCTTTCAATTCTGGCTAACCATCTCTAACATTTCAATAACAGCCCGGCATCACTAAGGCGATTTTATGTGACCGGGTTCACTTTACAGAGACATTTGTAAGCCCTTACATTAGATCTCAGCCGCCTTTACCAGGCATCCCGCCTTCACCAGGAGAAGAGCATGAACAGAATTGTCTTACTGCACGCCACGCCGGTGGCGATGGCGCCTATTCATACGGCATTCAGCGAAATCTGGCCGGAGGCGGAAACCATCAACCTGCTGGATGACGGGCTTTCTCTCGATCGCGCCAGAGAGAGCGAGCTTTCCACCGGGCTGATCGAACGCTTTGTGCGGCTGGGAAAATATGGCTTCGATATGCAGGCGCAGGGCATTCTGATCACCTGTTCCGCCTTTGGCCCGGCCATCGACAGGCTGAGCGCGGAACTGCCGGTTCCGGTGCATAAGCCTAATGAAGCGATGTTTATGGAAGCGGTGGCGCAGGGAAACAACATCGGGATGCTGGCGACCTTTGCTCCGGCGGTAGAGACGATGACCGAGGAGTTCAACGACTACGTGGCGCGGCAGGGATCGCGGGCAAAATTGACCACGCTGCTGGTGGAAGACGCTATCGATCTGCTGAAGAAAGGCGACGCGGAGAGTCATAACCGGCTGGTAGCGGCGCAGGCGAGGGAGCTGGCGCACTGCGACGTGATAATGCTGGCGCATTTTTCCACTTCGCGCGCTGCCGACAGCGTGCGCAGGCAGGTGAGCATTCCGGTGCTGACCGCGCCGCATGCCGCCGTCAAACGGATGAAAGCCAGCGTGATGGCTAAGGGGTAAGCTATGTTAATCGGCGTAATTGCAGACGATTTTACCGGCGCTGGCGATATTGCGGTGACGCTGGCAAAAGGGCTGACTGGCGAAGGCGGCCTGAATACCACGCAATATACCGGCATTCCGACAACGCCGGCGGAAGCGGAGGTCGAGGCGGGCGTAGTGGCGCTAAAAAGCCGCTCCTTGCCGGCCGCTGAGGCCGTAGCGCAGTCGCTGGCGGCCTGCCGCTGGCTGCTGGATCAGGGCTGTGAGCAGATCGTATTTAAATATTGTTCCACCTTCGATTCCACCGAGAGCGGCAATATCGGCCCGGTAACGGATGCGCTGGCGGCGCTGCTGGCAGCGAAAAGCGTGGTGATGTGCCCGGCGTTTCCCGCGCTGGGCCGCACGGTTTATCAGGGACATCTCTTTGTCCACGACAGGCTGTTGAACGAGTCGGGCATGGCGCATCATCCACTGACGCCGATGCGGGATGCGGATCTGCGGCGCGTGCTGCAAAAGCAGAGCGCCAGCCGCGTGGCGCATATTCCGTGGCAGACGGTGGTGCAGGGCAGCCAGGCGCTGCAGCAGGTCATCGAGGCGCAACCTGAGCGAACGTTGCTGATTGTGGACGCCATTAGCGAGCACGATCTTATTACCATTGGGCGCGCCAGCCAAGGCGCAAAACTGATCACCGGCGGCTCCGGTATTGCGCTGGCGCTGCCGCATAATTTTATCGCGCAAGGGCGCGCGCGCGGCAAACAGGCGCAGGCGCCGACGATCGACGGCCCGGAAGCAATCCTGGTCGGAAGCTGTTCCGGCGCGACGCGGGCGCAGATTGCCGAACATGGCAAAACGCATCCGGTGATGATGATTGAGGTTAGCGATGTGCTGAGCGGTAAAACCGGGCCAGAGCAGCTGGTAGCCTTTATCACCGAACATCAGGGACGCGCGCCGCTGGTTTACTCTTCCGGCGATCCGGAAGCGGTGAAAAGCATACAGCAGCAGTACGGGCGCGAGCAGGTGGCGGCGGCGCTGGACAGGCTGTTTGGGCAGACGGCGCAACGGCTGGTTGCTGGCGGCACGCGGCGCATCGTGGTCGGCGGCGGGGAAACTTCGGGCGCGGTTGTCAGCGCATTAGGCTTAGGCGCACTGACCATAGGCGCGGAGATAGAGACAGGCGTGCCATTAATGGTTTCGCGAGGAGCCAGACCGGTGGCGCTGGCGCTGAAGTCGGGCAATTTCGGCAGCAAGGACTTCTTTGCCAAAGCCGTGGCGGCGCTGCAGGGCGGCAGACACGCATAAAAAAGCCGCCCGTGGGCGGCTGTTACGGTTTGCGGCAGGCTTACAGCGTGCCGGTACCGCCGTCGGAGCACCAAACCTGACCTGAGCTGTAGCTGGATTCAGTAGAGGCCAGCGTGACATACAGCGGTGCGATTTCCGCAGGTTGACCAGGACGGCCCAGCGGCGCGCTGGCGCCGAACTGCTGCACTTTATCCATCGGCTGACCGCCGCTGGACTGCAGCGGCGTCCAGTATGGGCCTGGCGCCACCGCGTTGACGCGAATGCCTTCCTCGCCCAGCTGCTGCGCCAGCGCTTTAGTAAAGGCGGCGATAGAAGCTTTGGTCTGCGCGTAGTCCAGCAGGATCGCGCTTGGGCTGTATGCCTGTACGGAGGTGGTGTTGATAATGGCGCCGCCGCGTGGAATATGATCCACGGCTGCTTTGGTGATCCAGAACATGGCGTAAACGTTAGTTTTAAACGTCGCGTCAAAATCTTCGGTGCTCAGCGTACGGATAGATTCATTGTACTGCTGACGTCCGGCATTGTTCACCAGGATATCCAGGCCGCCCAGCTGGCTTACTGCGTCGCTGACCAGCTTTTTACAAAATTCTTCTGAGCGGATATCGCCCGGCAGAGCGACTGCCTTACGGCCTTCCGCTTCAATCAGTTTGATTACTTCCGCCGCGTCGGACTCTTCTTCCGGCAGGTAGCCGATAGCGACGTCCGCGCCTTCACGAGCGTAGGCGATAGCAACGGCGCGACCAATACCGGAGTCGCCGCCGGTGATGAGCGCTTTGCGGCCCTGCAGACGGCCGGAACCGCGATAGGTTTTTTCACCGTGGTCGGGCTGGGGGATCATTTTGCTGGCAAGACCTGGCGCCTGCTGCGGCTGTTCCGGAAACGGCGGTACCGGATAATCGACGGTCAGCAGGGATTTCTTTGTTTGTTCGCTCATGATGTGCTCCTTCATCGGTGTTTATTCGTAACATCAAGCCTGGCACAAATGTGATGTTTGTCACGTCGGGAGAATAAAAAGAGGGAAAACAGCATTATCAGTGAGGTTTTTTTTAGATTAAGTATGCAAGGGAAATCGCTATTTCTGGTAAGGTAAAACGCTAATTAAATAAGCCCGACTTGTCGTTATGCGAATGTCATCACGTTGTACCAGCCGGTTATTGCTTTTATCTCTGCGTCAGGTGATTTATGAATGGTTTTAATAAAAGTGACCAAGCTGTGTTAAACGATAAGCTTGCTTGTTTAATAACTTTGGTTTTAAGTTGGGGAAATGCTGCCGTCTTTATTTTATCCGCTGTCTGCTATTACAGCTATTTTATGCACACCTCGGTTTTTATCTTACCGATCGCGATCCTTAATCTCTGCACTGCTGTCGCGCTGACCCTGCTTATCTTCTGCCTCCTGGAGCTGCGCGCCTGTGCCCGGCGCGTTCCGGCGTTGCTGGCGATTGGGCCTTCGCTGCTGGTGCTGCTGTTAAAAATTTACTTTAGTCTGCAACAGGGCGCAAAATGGACAAGCTATTTTATCAGCACGTAACATTCAATAGCGAGTTCTATAAAACAGTATTACATGGCTTCGCAGAATATTACCAAGAAAGGGCATTATTAACTCCGGGTTTATCTGTTTAAAGCCTCTATGCCATTTATTATAAATAGCGCAGAGGCTTTAACATTAAATTACATCAGGCTGGTATAACAGTCGTCAGCGCTTTATTTTTTAAGGGGAATAGCCGGCGGCGAAGAGCGGTGCCAGTCTGGTTGCTCTCCCGACATAATGGCGGCGCGCTGGATCTTATCGGGTTTGGCCGTCATATCCGGCAGCGCCGGCGAAGAAGTCGGCCGCACGCTGGCAGGATCGAAATTTTCCATGGCGCAGCCGCCGCACAGCAGCGCAGCGGTAAAGAATAAAAGGGCGACAGGCTTCATTGAGGACTCCTTTCCACAGGAATGACCGACACTTTGAGGATGAGCGTTTCATGCCTGTCTGTCAGTCATGCCGTTTTAACGACAGGGTTCTTTACGCAGTAAAGTCAGGCGGCAGCAGCATACTGTCGCCATAGCGTCATTGTTGTGAGAAAGCGCAAAATATCGCCTGTCAGCCTGTAACAGAGTGTAACGCCATAAGGCCGGGCTACAGTCGGAAGCGATAGCCGACGCCGGTTTCCGTTTGAAGATGACGGGGACGCGCGGGATCGGCCTCCAGCTTCTGCCGCAAATGCCCCATATAGATACGCAGATAGTGGCTGTGCTCGCTGGCGTTTGGCCCCCAGACCTGCACCAGCAGCTGACGCTGCGTCATCACCTTACCGTGATTGTTGAGCAGGACGGCGAGCAGCCGGAACTCTGTCGGCGTCAGGTGCAGCTCTTCGCCGGCGCGCGTAATCCGCCTGGCGGCTAAATCAACCTCCACGTCTGAAAAGGTAAAAACGGGATCGCTCTGCGCATCGTGCGCCGATCGCCGCAGCGCAACCCGCAAACGAGCCTGCAGCTCGCCGATGCCGAAAGGCTTGGTGAGATAGTCGTCGGCGCCCGCGTCCAGCGCGGCAATTTTATCCTCTTCGTCGCTGCGGGCGGAGAGGACGATCACCGGCTTCTGGCTCCACTGGCGAAACTCCTGCAGAAAGGTGAGGCCGTCGCCGTCCGGCAGCCCTAAATCCAGAATCACCAAATCTGGTTTGCGAGTGGCGGCCTCCAGCAGGCCGCGCTGCAGCGTCGACGCTTCAAACACGCGCAGGGACTCATTTTCCAGCGCAATGCGCAGAAAGCGGCCAATCTCTTTTTCATCTTCAATAATTAATACGGTGGTCACAGCGCCTCACCTGTTTCTGCTAAATCGGGCAGCGGCGCCTGCGGCAGGCTGATCCTGAAGCTGGCGCCGCCCTGCGAACGTTGCCGGGCGGTAATAGTGCCGCCGTGAACCTCGACAATCGCCTGACAAATTGCCAGGCCAAGACCCACGCCGGGGATCGCTGACTCCCGATCGCCACGAGTGAATTTAGCAAACAGCGCCTGCTCCTGGCCAGCGGGCAATCCGGGGCCGCTGTCCCAGATCTCCATCTCCAGCCTGCCCGGCGACGTGCTGGCCTTAATGCCGATCTCCGCCGCCGATCCGGCGTATTTCATGGCGTTTTCCAGCAGATTGATCAGCACGCGCTCAAACAGCGGGCCGTCTATATGGATCAGCGCCAGCGGGTCGGCCATTTCCAGCTTAACCGGCTGGCCTTTGCTGCCCGGCTCCAGCGTCGCCAGCGCGCTGCCGATGGTCTCTTCCAGCGTCAGCCACTCGCGTCGCAGATGAAAGCCGCCGGTTTGCAAACGGGCCATATCCAGCAGGTTATTGACCAGCCGCGTCAGCCGCAGCACGTGCTGGCGGATTTCGCTCGCCTGGCGCGCCTGCGGCGACTGTTCCGTCGCCAAATCCAGCGTCAGAATCTCTACCTGGCCGAACAGCACGGTCAGCGGCGTGCGCAGATCGTGGGAAAGGGCGGCCAACAGCGAATGGCGCAGCTGCTCGCGCTCGCCAGCCACGCGCGCCAGCTCTTCGCTGGCCGTAAGCTGCAGCCGCTCCAGCGCGCTGGCGGTAAGCAGCAGCACCGTTTCCAGCAGCTGCTGCTGTTCGGGCAGCGTCGGCGGCGCATCGAACTCCGTGACCAGCACGCCCAGGGTTTTGTCTGCGGTTCGCAGCGGCAGGATCTGACAGGGAACGCCGGGCAGCGTATCGGTGCCTGCGCCAGCCGGCTCGCCCTGCGTGAAGCTCCAGCGAGCGATGCCCTCATCCCAGCTCAGATCGCCCGCGGCAGGCAGCTGCGGCATTAAACGATCGTTTTCATCGGGCAGCAGCAGCACGCTGTCGGCGCGAAAAATAGCGTAGAGCGCCTGCTGGCTGGCCGCCGCCACTTCCTGCGAGCTTCGCGCGGTAGCCAGCGCGCTGGAAAGTGCGTAAAGCTGCCCGGTGCGGCGTTCGCGGTGGCGGGCGATACGCGCCTGATAGCGTACGCCGGCCGTCAGGTTGCCGATAATCAACCCCACGCTCAGCATCACGCCAAAAGTCAGCAGATATTGCGCGTCGGAAACGGCCAGCGTCCCGCGTGGCGAAACAAAAAAGAGATCGAAGCTGATGACGCTAATCGCCGTGGCGAAAACCGCTGGCCAGCGCCCGGCGCGCAGCGCCACAACCACCACGCCCAGCAGATAGAGCATCACCAGGTTGGCGGGATCGAAGGCCAGCAGCCAGCGGCTGGCGATAAAAGTAATCAGGGCGCACAGCGCGGCGGCGAGCAGGCAGCCGCGCAAATTCTGTCGCCAGCGGCGGGGCGACGT
This sequence comes from Erwinia sp. CGal63, assembly GCF_037026505.1. Lineage (NCBI taxonomy): Bacteria > Pseudomonadati > Pseudomonadota > Gammaproteobacteria > Enterobacterales > Erwiniaceae > Erwinia > Erwinia sp. CGal63. Next base: position 1,110,569 of record NZ_JAKUMN010000001.1, on the reverse strand, counting down.
TTGCGACGGCGCGGCTTGTGCAGCCGGTTTATCACCGGGCGCGACGATTACCAGATCCAGCTCGGGCGCGCGAGCCGTCAGGCGGTCGGCGAGCGAGAGCGGCCTTAACCAGCGGCGGCGGGCGCTTCGCCCCAGCACAACCTTGCCGAGATCGCGTTCGCGGGCGTAGCGCGCAATCGCACGGTCGGCGGAGGAATCGGCCAGCACGGCGGTTTCCGCGCCCAGCTGGCGGGCCAGACGTAGCGAAGCCAGCGCCGCCCGACGGCGAGACTGCGACTGCCGAGCCCGCGTCTCCACACATACCGCGTGCCACTCGCTGCCCAGCCTGGCCGCCAGCCGCGCCGCGGTGCGTACCAGTTTTTCGCTGCCATCGTCGTAGCCGATACAGAGCAGCACCGCATCCCGCGTATGCCAGACCTTGTCCCGTCCGCGCCCGTCGCGCCAGGCCTGCATCTGGTTGTCGACCCGCTCGGCGGCGCGCCGCAGCGCCAGCTCGCGCAGGGCGATCAGGTTGCCCTTGCGGAAAAAGTTTCCGGCAGCCTGCTCGGCGCGCTCGCCGGTATAGACCTTGCCCTGCTTCAGGCGCAGCAGCAGATCGTCGGGCGGCAGATCCACCAAAATAATCTCATCGGCAGCGTCGAAGAAGGGATCGGGCAGCGTCTCACGCACCTGAATGCCGGTGACGCCGTTCACCACATCGTTAAGGCTCTCCAGGTGCTGCACGTTGACGGTGGTCAGCACGTCGATGCCCGCCGCCAGCAGCTCTTTAACATCCTGCCAGCGTTTGGGATGACGCGATCCCGGCGCATTGCTGTGCGCCAGCTCATCCATCAGGATTACCGCAGGATGGCGCGCCAGCGCCGCATCCAGGTCGAACTCCGCTACCTGACGACCGCGATGCTGCCGCAGCTGTGGCGGCAGGCGCGGCAGATCCTGCAGCAGCGCCGCGGTTTCCTCTCTGCCGTGCGTTTCCACCACCCCCGCCAGCACGTCCAGCTGAAGCGCATGCAGACGCCGCGCCTCCTGCAGCATCGCCCAGGTTTTACCGACGCCCGCGCAGGCGCCAAAAAAGATTTTCAGCTTGCCGCGCGGCTGCTCGCTGGCGTGCTGGAGCAGACGGTCGGGATCGGGACGAAGCGTGTCGGCCATGCCGGTTCCTTAAGGTGTCTGGAGCGCGTCCAGAGCAAGATTGAGTTCAGTCAGGTTAACCCAGGGCTGGCCGCTGAAGCTGAACAGCGGCGAAACCGTATGCGCGGCAATCAGGCGACTGACCGTTTCCGGCGGCAGTCGTCGCGCTTTCGCCACGCGCGGCGCCTGCCAGCGGGCCGCCGCAGGCGAAATGCCGTTATCCAGCCCGCTGGCGGAGGCGGTCAGCAGATCCACCGGCGCCGGGCCGACGGCGTCCGGGTTTTCCGCGCGCAGTTGAGCCAGCCTGGCGGTGAACAGCTTATCAAGCGCCGGATTGCCGACCGCGAGATTACTGCCGCCGCTCGCCAGCGGATTATAAGGGGTTTCCGCCGTGGCCGAAGGGCGGCCGTGAAAATATTTCGCCTGGCTGAACGCCTGACCCAGCAGGCGCGAACCGCGAAGTTCGCCCTGAGAGAGCAGCAGCGAGCCGCCAGCCTGCTGCGGAAACAACGTTTGCCCAAGCTGAGTGACGAGCAGCGGATAAACGCCGCCGGTCAGCAGCAGTAAAAAAGCCATCATAAACAGCGCGGGACGCAGTTGCGACACGTTAAATCTCCTATAGCTGCAAAAGCAGATCGATAAGTTTGATGCCGATAAAAGGCAGGAGCAGACCGCCCAGTCCGTAAAAAAACAGGTTGCGGCGCAGCAGGGCTGCCGCGCTTAGCGGCTTATAGCTGACGCCTTTTAGCGCCAGCGGGATCAGAAAGATGATAATCAGGGCGTTGAAGATCACCGCGCTTAAGATCGCCGAAGAGGGCGAGTGCAGATGCATCACGTTCAGCGCGCCGAACTGTGGATAGCTGGCCGCGAACGCCGCCGGAATAATGGCGAAATATTTCGCCACATCGTTGGCGAGGCTGAATGTGGTCAGCGAGCCGCGCGTCATCAACATCTGCTTGCCGATATGCACCACCTCGATCAGCTTGGTGGGGCTGGAGTCGAGATCTACCATGTTGCCCGCTTCTTTGGCCGCCTGAGTACCGGAGTTCATCGCCACCGCCACGTCGGCCTGCGCCAGCGCGGGCGCGTCGTTGGTGCCGTCGCCGGTCATCGCCACCAGTCGGCCTTCCGCCTGATAGCGGCGGATCAGCGCCAGCTTGGCTTCCGGCGTCGCTTCGGCCAGAAAGTCGTCCACGCCCGCTTCGGCAGCGATAGCGGCCGCGGTCAGCGGGTTGTCGCCGGTGATCATCACGGTGCGGATGCCCATTTTGCGCAGCTCGCCAAAACGTTCCCTGATGCCGCCTTTAACAATATCCCGCAGCGCAATCACGCCCAGCACCCTGAGATTCTCCGCCACCACCAGCGGCGTGCCGCCCTGGCGCGCGACCTCGTTCACCTTTTCGTCGATTTCCGCAGGGAACTCGCCGCCGCTGGCGGCCACGTAACGGCGGATCGCATCGGCGGAGCCTTTGCGAATGCTGCGGTCGGGCAGGCTGATGCCGCTCATCCGCGTCTGGGCGGTAAAGGGAATAAAAGTCGCCTGCAGCTGCTGCAGCTGGCGTTCGCGCAGGTTGAAACGCTGCCTGGCGAGCACCACGATGCTGCGGCCTTCCGGGGTTTCATCGGCCAGCGAGGCGAGCTGCGCCGCATCCGCCAGCTGGCGCTCTTCAATGCCGTCAGCGGGCAAAAAGTCGGAGGCCTGGCGGTTGCCGAGCGTGATGGTGCCGGTCTTGTCCAGCAGCAGAATATCCACGTCGCCCGCCGCTTCTACCGCGCGGCCGCTGGTGGCGATAACGTTGGCGCCCAGCATCCGGCTCATGCCGGCCACGCCGATGGCGGAGAGCAGCCCGCCGATAGTGGTCGGGATCAGACAGACCAGCAGGGCGATCAGTACGGTCACGCTGACCGGCGTGCCGCTCCAGGCGGAGAAGGGCCACAGCGTGGCGGTCGCCAGTAGAAACACCAGCGTCAGCGCGATCAGTAAAATGGTCAGGGCGATCTCGTTAGGGGTTTTGCGGCGGCTGGCGCCTTCCACCATCGCAATCATGCTGTCGAGAAAAGTTTCGCCGGGGTTGGCGGTGCAGCGGATCACCAGCCAGTCGGAGAGCAAACGGGTGCCGCCGGTCACCGACGCGAAATCACCGCCCGCCTCGCGGATAACGGGCGCCGATTCGCCGGTGATGGCGCTCTCGTCCACCGAGGCGCCGCCCTCGACCACCTCGCCGTCGCAGGGAATAATCTCGCCGGCGCTGGCCAGCACGAGATCGCCCTTACGCAGTTCGCTGGCGGCAATGCGCTGCGAAGGCGCGTCGTGGCGGGCTTCCTCAAGCTTCAGGGCGAAAGCGGTTTTCTGCACGCTCTTCAGGCTGTTGGCCTGGGCCTTGCTGCGGCCTTCCGCCAGCGCCTCGGCAAAGCAGGCGAAGAGCACGGTAAACCAGAGCCACAGGCTGACGGCGGCGGTAAATATAGCGTCGCCCGCCATGCCGCAGGCCATCGCTATCGCCAGCAGCGTGGTCAGCAGGCTGCCGATCCAGACCACGAACATCACTGGATTACGCCACTGCGCCTGCGGCGAAAGTTTTTTCACCGCGTCAAACAGCGCCTGACGCAGCAAAGCGGGGTCGAACAGACCCAGTTGTTTACGGCTCATCGGGAAGTCTCCGCAGAAAGATGATCCGCTATCGGGCCGGAGGCCAGCGCGGGGATAAAGGTCAGGGCGCCGGTCAGCAGCACGGTGCCGATCAGCAGGCCGACAAACAGCGCGCCGTGCGTTGGCAGCGTACCGCTGCTGACCGGCTGGGCTTTTTTCGCCGCCAGCGATCCGGCTATAGCCATCACCGGCACTATGGTCAGGAAGCGGCCAGCCAACATGCAGAAAGCGAGCAGCAGATTCCAGAAAGGGGTGTTGGCGGAAAGGCCGGCAAAGGCGCTGCCGTTGTTGTTGGCGGCGGAAGAGAGCGCATAAAGCACCTCGCTGAAGCCGTGCGCGCCGGGATTGAGCATCGCCGCAGCGCCCGCGCCGCTCATCATCGCCAGCGCGCTGCCGCAGAGCACCAGCGCGGGCGTCACCAGGATCGCCAGCGCCGTCATTTTCATCTCGCGCACGTCAATTTTTTTGCCCAGATATTCCGGCGTGCGGCCAATCATCAGCCCGGCGATAAATACTGCCAGCAGCACAAACAGCAGCATCCCGTAGAAACCGGAACCGACGCCGCCAAACACCACTTCTCCGATCTGCATCAGCCACATCGGCATCATGCCGCCCAGCGCGGTAAAGGAGTCATGCATGGCGTTGACCGCACCGCACGAGGCCGCAGTAGTGACCAGCGCGTAAAGCATGCTCGCCGACACGCCAAAGCGAGTCTCTTTGCCTTCCATATTCGTGCCGTCGCCGCTTAAAGCCTGCAACGCCGGATTGCCCTGCATTTCAGCCTGAAATATCACGCTGGCGCAGAGCAGGAAGATCAGCGTCATCGCCAGCAGGATGCTTCTTCCCTGACGCGCATCGCCGACCGCCTCACCAAAAGCGAAACAGAGCGCCGCCGGGATCAGCAGAATCGCCAGCATCTGCGCGAAGTTGCTAAGGTCGGTGGGGTTTTCAAAAGGGTGCGCCGAGTTGGCGTTAAAGAAACCGCCGCCGTTGGTGCCCAGCAGCTTGATCGCCTCCTGCGAGGCGACCGGCCCCATCGGCAGCAGCTGCCGCGCGCCCTCAAGGCTGGTAAAAGGCAGATAAGCAGAGAAGCTCTGTATCACGCCCTGCTGGATAAACAGCAGCGCCAGCAGCAGGCAAAGCGGCAGCAGCAGCCAGAGCACGATACGGGTCAGATCCTGCCAGGCGTTGCCCAGCGTGGTGCTGGAACGGCGTGCGAAGGCGCGGATCAGGGCGAAGGCGACGGCGATGCCGCTGGCCGCCGAGAAAAAATTCTGCACCGTCAAACCGGCCATCTGGCTGAAATAGCTCAGCGTCGATTCGCCCGCGTAAGCCTGCCAGTCGGTATTAGTGACAAAGGAAACGGCGGTGTTCAGCGCCAGATCCCAGGATAAGCCGGGAAAATGCTGCGGGTTGAGCGGCAGCTCGCCCTGCAGGAGCAGGATAGCCAGCAGCAGCGCAAAGCCCAGCGCGTTGAACATCAGGATCGCCAGCAGATAAGTTTGCCAGCGCATTTCGCCGCGCAGGCCGGCAAGTCGCCAAAGCATGTTTTCAATTGTGCCGACAAAGGGCAGAGGACGGGTGTCGATTAGCCGGGCGATAAATCGTCCGAGCGGCCAGGCCAACAGCAGCAGCAGCGCCAGATAGCTTGCCGTCAGTAACAGGGCGGAAGAGGCCATCAGAAGGCCTCCGCGTTAATCAGGGCGTAAATCAGGTAGCCAAGCAACAACGCCACCAGCAGGACACCGGTTATTACAGCAACGCTCACGGTTCACCTCATTAAGAGAGTCAGTTCGCGATGAGTGTAAAAAGCGGCGCGCAAAGATTTTGCAAAAATAGGGCGGGGAAATATAAAAAAAGTATAAAAATGCGCGAGCCAGGCCCGCGCACAAGGGATCAGGAACGTACCAGCTCCTGCAGCACCGTCAGTTGCGCCACCGCTTTATGCATGGCGTCCATGCCGTCGGCGGCGTTTTTCATCCGGTCAAGGCTCTCCGCCATGCCGCTGCGCTCGGCGCTGTTCTGCTCGCTGAGGCTGGCGATCTGCCCGCTTGCGGAGAGGCTTTTTTGCGCCATATCCTCGGTAGTGGCGACGGTTTTGGACGCCGTTTGTTTGATGCGGGCGATAGTGGCGACCGTCTCGTTGATGCTCTCACGCGTGGCATCCGCCTGCTCTTTGGAAGAGCGGGCCAGGCGACGAACTTCCTCCGCCACGACGGCGAAACCGCGTCCGGCCGATCCGGCACGCGCGGCTTCCACCGCCGCGTTCAGCGCCAGCAGGTTGGTCTGATCGGCGATGGTGCTGATCCCGCTGGTGATCTGCGTGATGCCCAGCGAAATCTTCTCCAGTTCGCCAATCTGCGCGTCCAGCTCATCCTGCGCCCGCAGCGTCACGGTCGCCGCTTCGCCAATCGCGCCGATATTGACGCCGGCCACATCCAGCGCGTCGCTCTGGCGGCTGGTGGCTTTCTCCAGCAGCGGGAAACTCTGCATAACCGGGCCGATCTGCTGCTGATAGTCGATAACTTTTTCGATAACGTCCGTTTGCAGCGTATGCAGCGCTTCCCAGCGGCGCAGCGAGCGCTGGGCATAGTGTCCGGCGTAGTCGGCGTACTCGATAGGAAAACGGCTCATCGCCTTGACGTCGCGATCGAAGAAGGCCAGCGCAGAGAGCGTCTGGTTGATCGGCACGCCGAAGATCTCGCCGAAGCTGGAGAAACCGGCGGCCGGCACGCCGTCGAACAGCTCTGCTGCCGGCAGGCTTTCCGGGTTGTTCAGGCGACGCAGCAGGCAGTCATTGAGCAGCAGCCCGACCGGCTTGCCGTGCGTGGCGACGAATCTGTCCCAGTCTTTGCGCGTGGCGGAGACGAAATCGCCCGCTTCCAGCAGATAGAGACGATCGCCAAATTCCAGATCGCAGAAAAAAGAGAGGCTGGCGGCGTCGATTTTCGCCACCGAGCGAATAAAGTATTCGTCCGCCACCTTCACGCCGAAGGTTTTGCCCTTCAGCTTCTGCTCCAGCTGGTCGGGCTGGCAGCGCAGATAATCGGCCAGCACTTTTACTATGGGCTGCTGGCGGCCGCTGGCGTCGAACAGCGAGGTCACGGTGCGGGCGACTGGATCGGCTTCCGCCACCAGCCAGCTTTGCGACGTCGGCTGGAAATTCTGACTTTTAAACGGCGCGAAGGATTTGCCCTTTGCCATCCGGCAGAAGACGATGACCGCTTTGTTCTGCAGCAGCTGGCCGTTGGTCGCCATCCAGGTGTTTTGAAAATCGGTGCGTCCGCCCGCCGAGCCGCCGATAGCCAGGCACGGGAAGCGACCGCTGTCGTACCAGGCCTGCATCAGAAAGCCTTCGGAAGCGGAGAGGCCGTCGCAATAGATCATGGCGAAGGTCTCTTCGGCAGAGAGCGACATAGTGACCTGCAGCCGATCCAGCTGGGCGCGAATGCCCGCGATGCGCTGGCTGACGCTGGCGCCGTGCGGCGCCTGCAGGTCGATGGTGTGAACCTCATGCCGCGCGACAGTTTGCTCCGGCAGCCACAGCCAGCTCCCCTGCGGGCCATTGGTGGCGCAGTAGGCGGAGCGGCCTTTTTGCGCGCACAGCGCGCCGGTGGAGGAGAGAACCAGGATGGTGCGGCCCGGCGTGCTCAGTTTTTGCCACGCTTCGTTGACCCGCGCGAAATCCGCTTCCGGCGGCACGAACACCATCATCAGGCCTTTGCCGCCGCCAGCGCCCAGGCTGCTGAACGAGGTCGGCAGGGCGCGGCAGTCGTAAGTGTTGCTGACCGGGCGACCGGCCAGTGGATTGAGTTTTGCCGGAATCAGTGCGTTCCAGAGTGAAGTTATTTTTGCCATGGTGTTCTCGTAAAGATAAATGGCCCGGACGGGCCGCTGTGCTTATTTTTATGGTGAAACCCCGGCGTATCGCCGGGGCGGGTAGAATCAAACTTCTGACAGGCGGAAAGTGGAGACGGAGTGGTTCAGGAAAAGCACCTGCTCTTCCAGCGAGGCGGAAGCCGCTGCCGACTCCTGCACCAGCGCGGAGTTCTGCTGGGTTACGCTGTCCATTTCAGTTACCGCCTGTTCGATCTGGCTGATGCCGCGGCTCTGCTCGTCGGAAGCGGTCGAAATATGATCCATCAACACGTCTACCTGGCTGACAGAGGCAATAATCGCGCCAATAGCGTCGCCGGTGCGGCTTACCTGATCCGAACCCGCTTTGATATTGGCGACCGATTCGGCGATCAGGCTTTCAATCTCCTTCGCGGCCACGGCGCTGCGCTGCGCCAGGTTGCGTACTTCGCCCGCGACCACCGCGAAGCCGCGGCCCTGTTCGCCCGCGCGCGCCGCTTCCACCGCTGCGTTCAGCGCCAGAATATTGGTCTGGAAGGCGATACTGTTAATCACGCCGGTGATATCTTCGATCTTCTTCGAGCTGTTGTTAATCAGGCCCATAGTGACGATCACTTCCTGCGCCACTTTCTCGCCGGTTTTGGCGTTTTTCACCGCTTCGCTGGTCAGGCGGCTGGCTTCAAAAACGTTTTCGGTGTTCTGTTTTACCGTGGCGCCAAGCTCTTCCATACTGGCGGCGGTTTGCGTCAGCGCGGCGGCCTGCTGCTCGGTACGCGAGGCCAGGTCGATATTGCCCGCCGCAATCTCCTGCGAGGCGTGGGAAACGGTCTGCGTGGAGTTGCGCACCTGGCTGATAATGTCGGTCAGCGAGCAGCGCATCTGCTCCATTGTCCCCATCAGGCTTTGAATTTCGCTGCGCGAGGCGGCGACGACCGGCACTGGCGTATCCAGAATGCCCTGGGCGATCTGGCTACAGTGCATTTTTGCGCTGTCGAGCGGGCTGAGCACGTAACGCTTCAGGAACATCAGCACGCCGACGATGACGATCAGGAACAGCACGCCGAAGGCGACAATCAGGCCGATGCCAAAGCTGAAATTACTCTGCGCGTCGCTGTTCAACCGCTTCGCGTAAGCTTCATGCAGCGCCAGCACTTTATCCAGTACGATTTCATACTGACGATCGAGGCTGATAACGGTCGGCAGCTGGGCCTTAAAACGCGCCTGATCGTTAGTTTTCGCCGCGTCCAGCAGCGGATCGATGCCCTGATGACGATAGGCTTCATAAGTTGTGCGGTACTCCTCCGCCAGTCCGGCTTCATCCGCCAGCTTCGGCGCGGCCAGATAGGCCTGGAAAGCTTTGTCCGCCTTGCCCATCACCTCATTCAACCCGTTCAGAGTCTCTTCCGACGGCAGGTTGCTGCTGCCTTCCGCCGTCTTCATATATTCCATCACGCGCACGCGCAGGGTGCGGCTGTGGTTTATAGGATCGATAATAGAAAGCACCACGCGGATCTCTTTGTTCACCGCATCCAGTGACGTATTGCTACGAGTCAGCAGCCAGACGTTGGCGATCATGCTGGCGAAAAAAATCACAAACAGAAACAGCAGCACCAGCAGCGACGATTTTTTCAGGGACATCTTAAAAGCCTTAAGAGGGAGTTCGATGCTTTCTGTATCGGCATCACACGCTAAAGATTTAGTCTGGCGACGGGCAGGGCAGAGGAATATATCGCTAACCCAGCTAATTCAACTGGTTATAAGGAGTGACGCGGTCACTTTTAGTGCATTTACAAGAGAAAAATAATGCCTCTTGGGTGACAATGTCACTTTTTCTTACACATCAGGCGCTTCGAATTCATTGCCGGCTGAAGATCTCTCTGCCAGTCGTGACGTTGTCACAATCAGGGCCAGGTTATAGCCAGCTTGTTTGATCCTTATCACAATCCCCTTGTTTTCCATCCGGTGAAAGCCGATCGCCATCACCCTTCTTTGTTAAAAAAATGATGAATTAATTTTACATATTATTATCAATCCTACCCTGCCGTTACGGCAATACAACAGGTTAACGCCGCAGAAAGCGTTATGGGGTTTACTTTTTTACCGCTGCCGTCGCCGGAACAATCACTTTTATTGATGGTGGCGTGCGCCAGGCATCCGAAAGAGGAGAAGTAATGTGCTGACCATACTGGGTTTCTCGATGGTGACCTGTTTTATGTATTTGATCATGACTAAACGCATGTCGGCGCTGATTGCGCTGATTATCGTGCCAACGGTGTTCGCGTTGGCTGCCGGCTACTGGCATGGTCTGGGCGAGATGATGCTTAACGGCGTGAAGGCGCTGGCGCCGACGGGCGTAATGCTCACTTTCTCTATCCTCTATTTCGGCCTGATGATCGATGCCGGCCTGTTCGACCCGCTGGTGCGTTTTATCCTTAAACTGGTGCGCGGCGATCCGCTGAAGGTGCTGGTGGGCACGGCGGTGCTGACGCTGCTGGTTTCGCTGGATGGCGACAGTTCCACAACCTATATGATCGCCGTAGCGGCGTTTCTGCCGCTCTACCGCAAGCTGGGGATGAACGTGCTGGCGATGACCTGTCTGGTTAACCTTGCCAGCGGCATTATGAATCTTTCGCCGTGGGGCGGCCCGACCGCGCGCGCGGCGGCGGCGTTGCGTATCGACGCGCTGGATATCTTTATCCCTATGCTACCGGCCATGTTTCTCGGCTGCGTGACGCTGGTGGGGATGGCGGTACTGTTCGGCGTTCGCGAACGTCGGCGCCTCGGCGTGATGAAGCTCGACACTGAGCATCTGAACAATATCGAGCTGGGCCTGGGTGATGCGCAAGAGTGCGAGGCGAACCGGCGACCCAAAATGTTCTGGCCTAACTTTATTCTCACCACCGCGCTGCTGGTGCTGCTGGTAACCGGACTAATGCCTATTCAGATCCTGTTTATGCTCGCTTTCGCCATCGCCGTTATGCTCAACTATCCCTCGCTGGAGCAGCAGAAAGCGCGCATTACCACACACGCAGGCAACGTGCTGGCGGTGACCTCGCTGATTTTCGCCGCCGGCGTCTTTACCGGCATTCTTTCCGGCACCGGGATGGTTGATGCGATGGCGAAAAGCCTGCTGGCGGTGATCCCGCACAGTTTCGGCCCTTATCTGGCGGTATTTACCGCGCTGGTCAGCCTGCCGTTCACCTTCTTTATGTCAAACGACGCCTTCTATTTCGGTATCCTGCCGGTGATAGCGCAGACGGCAGTCAACTATGGTATCAGCGCCGAAGAGATCGCCAGGGCGTCGATTATCGGCCAGCCGTTTCACCTGCTCAGCCCGCTGGTGCCCTCGGTTTACCTGCTGGTTGGGCTGGCGAAGGTCGATATCGGCGACCATCAGCGTTTCGCCATTAAATGGGGGATTCTGGTGAGTATGGCGCTGCTGGCGGGCGGCCTGCTGTTTGGCGCTTTCCCGTTTTACAGTCGCTGATAAAGTGTGATGTGCATCACATTGTGCGGCCGCCATCGGGCCGCACGATGGCGAGACGCCGTTTCAGCAATAATACTTTTGGTCGGCATTTCCCTGTCCGGGAAAGAGGCCGGTTTGAAAAGTGAGGCCTTATGAAACGTGATGTATTAAGTGAAGAGTATTATGACGAAGTGTGCCGTGTGATCGGCGACGCGGCTATCGTGCTGGCGGAGAGCGGCCACAATACCAGCCGCGATGTGCTGACCACTCTGCTGGTCAGGACTCGTCATGAGCGGACGGATGCGGACCGCGACGAGCAAAAGGTGCTGGAACACGCTATTCGTCTGATAAAACCTGATTAATTTCAGGTTTTTTTTACTCTTTACCAGAAAAGTAGCGGCTTTCTGCCAGGCTTACAGGAGTGCAGAACGAAAATCGGACTTTTTAAACGAAAGGAGTGTTTATGAAAAAAGTGCTTACGCTGGCCGCGCTGCTTGCCCTTAGCCTGAACGTGATGGCCGAGGACAAAGGGGGATTCGAAGCGGGAGAAACGCCGCCGCCGCCGCACAAGCAGGATGCGGGCTATAAAGGTTCAGAAGATACCAACGAGAGCCAGATTAAAGCGGTTCGCACGTTGAAAGAGGGCTCGTGGGTCACTCTGGAAGGGAATATCATCAAAAAAGTCGGTGGCGACACCTACGCATTTCAGGATAAATCAGGAAAGATTAACCTGGTTGTTCCGGAATCTGCCTGGGGTGGCAAAAAATATGACGCCAAAGATCTGGTGCGCGTCAGCGGCTTTGTGAAGCATAAAAACAAACAAACGGAAATTGCCGTCAAGCAAATTGGCGATCCGTAATTTGAAAACAGGGCGAACTTTCGGGTTCGCCCTTATTGATCAGGTCAGCAGCTCAGTAAGGTGACGAAGTGAAAACAGCGCGGCCTGCTGCACCACCTCTTCCGGGCCGCCTGCAAAATGTCGTTGCAGACTGACCACTTTCCCATCCGGTAATCCCCAGCCAAACCAGACCGTTCCTGCAGGCGTGCCGTCCTCGCCACCGTCCGGCCCCGCATAGCCCGTGATCGCAATGCTAGCGCTTTCGCCCGACACCTCTTTTGCGCCCGTCGCCATTTCACGCGCGGTGGCTTCGCTCACGGCAGTATGTACCTGCAGCGTTTTCTCGCTGACGTGCAGAAGACGATGCTTGGCGCCGTCGGTATAGGTGACAAAGCCGCTGGTAAAGTAGCTGCTGCTGTCGCTGGCGGCGCCCAGCGCAGTGCTGACCAGACCCGAGGTACAGGATTCTGCGGCGGCGACTTTCGCGCCGATCTGTTGTAGTACGCCGCCCAGTTTTTCAGCGGCATTAATTAAATCCTTATTCATCCAGAGACTCCCGTTGCCAGTACTCCCGCCCGCTGGCGGGTAAAGGGTATTGCTCATGCAATTTCCGAAAGTATAGATAAACTTTTTTGATATGTTGGCAGGCGCCGCCGAAAAGGCGCTCAACGCTCGGTGACAAGCGGCAAAGGCGTTGGGCTTAAGGCCGTCTGCTCTCCGGCTGGTTCATTCGACGACAGATCGTCATGCGGCGACAGCAAACAGAAGTCGTTGCCGCGCTCTCGATGAAATTCCACCAGCCACTGGCTGTAGCGAGCCAGCACGCTGTCGCTGTTTTCACCGGCGACGAGTCGACGAATAAAAAGCCAGCAGGGCGGATCGGCGCGGTCGCGCACGTAGAGTTCCGGCGAGGGGCTGCCGCCGCAAACGGTAATACAGACTTCCGAAAAATGGATTTTCGGCCATTGTGCCAGACGGGTCAGAAAATGTTCTTTATCCATGCTTCACCGGGCTGTAAGCAGTAAGGAACCGGTCATGGCGGCCATTGCGCCGCAGACCAGAGTCGCTATTCCCTGAAGCAATCCGGCGTTCGCCGAAGAAAAATGGTACTGTCCGTCTCTTGTTCGGCCTGAAGCCGCAGTACGGTGCTGCCGATTTTGTAAAAATTCGTTAATTAAGTCCAGCAGTTTGTGTGGTTTTAACGCTATTCAGACTCTGCCTGGCGCGAGTCGACTCACCGTTGCAAACAAGCACTTTTTCACGAGGAAATAAAAAAAAGACGAAGCGGCAGTGAGTTATAACGAAGCGGCAGAATTTAATACAAGGGTAATCCTTATTTATCTGGCCAGTTAAACCGCTAATGAGTAAAAGCTGGCTATAAAATGTTTTTTGCATTTATAAATGAAAAAAATAAGTGTTATATAAAAATATTCATGTAAATCAATTATTTAAATAGTCATAGTTTTTTCTTATCTTTCTGCGGCTATTTGCTTGCATTTATAAGGTGGGCTGCTAGATTTAAATACGCAGCACGTTCACTGATATTTAATTCCAGCGGGATTAAATAATGACGAAGAAATCAGTGGGTATTTTTTAACACGAAGAGGACATGGGTATGACTCAGCATCGTGGTAATTCAAATTCAGGCAATTTCTCCGACGATCGTGAAAAAGCATCAGAAGCGGGCAAAAAAGGCGGCCAGAGCAGCAGCGGCAGCGGTAATTTCAAAAATGACCGTGAAAAAGCCTCTGAAGCCGGTAAAAAAGGTGGCGAGAAGAGCCATCGCAGCTAAAGCGTAATGCGCCTGTCGCCGACAGGCTCGCCGCCATCGTGCGTCCGCGCGGTGGCGGTTCGATTTATCTCCCTCCGCCAGCCACTCTTTTTTAAGCCAACGCCAGCCGGGTTAATTTTGCCGCTTCGTCTGCGGAACATCTTCTATACTCTCTGTGCGCCGTTTTAGCGGTGCAGCAGCGATGAATCCGCTGATAGTGCCAGCATTTTTTAAAAGGAGATCCCGTGCTGAAAATGATCGCCAGCCTGTTTACCAGTCCGGAAAGGCTGCTCAACGTGATGTCGCGTAACGATATGCAGGAAGCGAAAGATGACGGCGAGCGTATCTTAATCGATGAAGATGGCGCCGCTTCCGTTAATTTGCAAAGCGTAGAGGTGCATGAGGATTTTGCCCGCCATGTGGCCAAATTGCGACACACGCGTCCCACACCGCCGGGCGACGACGAACGGAAGGAAAAGCAGCGCAAGGTTGTGTTGCCGGAAGAGATAGTCTGAGCCGCGTAAAAAAGCCTCCTTGCGGAGGCCTGATTTCACGATAAACCCCACCCAGCGGCGTGGGGTTTTTTACGTCGGTGTTAGCCTTGCGGCAGGGCGAAGGCCGCCAGCGTGTCGCCGGAAGTGGTGCCCAGCCCGCCGTGACCGCCTGCGGCGATGACCACGTACTGGCGACCGTCTTCTCCGGTGTAGGTCATTGGCGTAGCCTGGCCGCCCGCAGGCAGTTTGGCTTTCCACAGCTCCTTGCCGGTCGCCTCATCGAAGGCGCGCAGATAGTTATCCGCCGTCGCGCCCATAAAGATTAGCCCGCTGCGGGTAATAATATTGCCGCCCATCATAAAGATGCCGGTCGGCAGCGGCGCGTTGGTATGGGTATTGAAGATATTCATATTGCGCGTAGTGCCCGCTGGTCGTTCCCAGGCGATTTTACGGGTCGTAAGATCGATAGCGACCAGTTTGCCCCACGGCGGCGCGCTGCAGGGCGCGCCCAGCGCGGTCAGCCAGGGTTTGACTACCGCAGCCCAGCCGGTACCGTACTGCGGCCCGACGGCGAACTCTTTCGGTTTCGGATAGGCCTGGCCGCTGGCCCAGCCCGCCCACTGTTTCATCAGCCCCTGTTTGATCGCCTCGTCATGCTTCATCAGCTCCATAGTGAAGGGAATATAGCTGGTGTTGGCGATCAGCAGGTGCCGCTGCGGATCTACCGAAGCGCCGTACCAGTCCATGACGCCGTCAAATGCCGGATAGGCGATGGAGGTGCCTTCGGCAGGCGGCGTGTACTGGCCCTGATAGCGATAGCGGTGAAACTGAATGCGGCAGATCAGCTGATCGATCGGCGTCGCGCCCCACATATCCGTCTCTTTCAGATTTGGTGGCGACAGGTTCGGCATCCCAACGGAATCTGGCTGCGTTGGCGAAAGATGTTCGCCGGGCAGAGAAGGCGAGGTCGGCACCGGTTTCTCGTTGATCTGCGCCAGCGGTTTGCCGGTGCGGCGATCCAGCATAAACAGCTGGCCCATTTTAGTGGTCTGCACCAGTGCTGGCAGGGTTTCGCCGTTTTTCCCCGGCAGATCGACCAGCGTTGGGCCAATCGGCACGTCGAAATCCCAGACGTCGTGATGCACGGTCTGGAAGTGCCAGCGCTCCTCTCCGGTATGAATATCCAGCGCCACCAGCGAGCTGGAGTACTTTTCATCAAACGGACGGCGCAGGCCGCCATAGTAATCCGGCGTCGCGTTGCCCAGCGGGATATAGATCAGCCCCAGCTTTTCGTCCGCCGTATAGGTACCCCAGCCGTTCGGCGTGCCGTGCGTATACTCTTCGCCCGGCTTCAGCGGCGCATTCTGTGGGCTTCTGCCCAGATCCCAGGCCCAGGAAAGCTGGCCGGTTTTCACGTCATAGGCGCGCACTACGCCGGAAGGTTCGCCGGTGGTCTGGTTGTCGTAGATCCAGCCGCCCAGCACCACGCGACCCTCCATCACCATCGGCTGCGAAGTAATAAAGTGGAAGCCCGGCGGCACCTGGCCCATATGGTCGGTGAGGCTGACGTAGCCCTTATCGCCGAATGAAGCGCACGGCTCGCCGGTTTGCGCGTTCAGCGCCACCATGCGCGCGTCGCTGGTGGTAGTGATGATTTTTTCCGGGCAGACGCTGTCGTCAACGGCCTTGCTGTAAGCCACGCCGCGACAGGCGAGATATTCGTTCGCCGAGGTGTCTACTTCAGGATCGAACTTCCAGCGCTGTTTGCCGCTGGTGGCGTCCAGCGCAATCACCTGGCGGTGCGGCGTACAGATAAAGAGCGTATTGCCGACCTTGATCGGCGTTACCTCAAAGCTGAACTCACGGCCCGCTTTGTCTTCGCCTTTACGCATCGTATCGCCGGTATGAAACTGCCAGGCGGGTTGCAGCTTACTGACATTGGCTGGCGTAATTTGCGTGAGCGGCGAGAAGCGCTGGCCGTCGCGGGTGCGGCCATAGTGCTGCCAGTCGTTATCGCTATCCGCAGTCGCGGCTGGCGTCGCTTCGGGCACCGTTTCATGCTGCACATAGCGCGTTGCGCTAACATGCCAGCCGCTCCAGAAAATCAGTACCACCGCCGCCAGATAGACCACGCCGCTCAGCATCCCGGCACGGCGCTGCGTCTGCATTACGGGACGGGCGATCCACGGCATGCTGCACCAGATGCCGAGTACGGCCAGCGCAAACAGGCGCGGCATCAGCTTCCAGCCGTCGAGACCCACTTCATACAGCGACCAGACCAGGCAGATCAGAAAAGAGAGCAGATAAAGCCACAGGCCGGCAGGTCGGCGCTTAACGATAAAGATGCCGCTGAGAAAGAAGCCGGCGCCGAAAATCAGATACCAGGGCGTGCCGCCCAGCGTCGCCAGCCAGCCGCCGAGCAGCAGAAAAGCCAGCCCGAACAGGCTGACCACATAGCCGGTAAGCGACGGCAGGGAGTACCAGGAATTTTTTTGCATAAGGTCTTATTAGATCGGTGACAGGTAAGTCAAGAATACAGGGTGCAAAGAATTGCAAAGGTAGGGCGAAGAAAATAGTGGGGGATTTGCAGTTAATTAGTTATTTATCAGTAAGTTATTTTGTAAAGATTATTGTCTCAAAATCTTACCGGCCTTGAGGCGCCCTGTGGCCGCGTCATTAGCGTTATTGATACGACGATAACGCATTTCCCGCGCGTTGCCGATTTAATACGCATCTGATAGCCATCCGGATGGATAAATGCTGACAATAACTGGTAACATTGCGCACCAGTTAATACTGTTATCCTGCGGTTATCAGCGTTACACAAGTTATGCCACGGAATCTAACGGTAGATTAGCGGTAAAAATAAGCGGTTGAAGCGGGATTTCAGGCGTCATTGCGGCGGATAAAACCTTCATGATATGCCTTTTAGCTATATGTCATGGTATTTGGGTCTTGCTCGACCCGCGACCGGCGTTGCGCTATCCCGTATCATAAGTTTCACCAATAACGTATTAAAAATAGTCAGTTTATTGACTCGGCCAGCAGGCTGAACAACACGGGAAATACAGGCGACAAATGATAGTTTTGCGTAACGTCTCCAAAACCTTTCACGCTGCGGCTGGCCCGGTGACGGCGGTTGACGATGTCAGTCTCCGCGTCGAACAGGGTCAGATTTACGGCATCATCGGCTACAGCGGCGCGGGGAAAAGTACCCTGATCCGCCTGCTGAACGGGCTGGAAAAACCCACTTCCGGCAGCGTCACCATCGCGGGCAAGGATATCGCCCAGGCGAAAGGCGAAGCGCTGCGCCAGGCGCGGCTGAAGATCAGCATGGTGTTCCAGCACTTTAATCTGCTCTGGTCGCGTACCGTCAGCGAAAACATCGCGTTCTCGCTGCAGATTGCCGGCGCGCCTAAAGCCGCGATCAAAACCCGCGTGCAGGAGCTGATCGAGCTGGTGGGCCTGAAGGGAAAAGAGAACGTCTGGCCTTCACAGCTCAGCGGCGGTCAGAAACAGCGTGTCGGCATTGCCCGCGCGCTGGCGAACAACCCGGAAGTTCTGCTCTGCGACGAGGCGACCTCGGCGCTGGATCCGCAGACTACCGACGCGATTCTGGATCTGCTGCTGGACATCAACCGCAAGCTCCAGCTAACCATAGTGCTGATCACCCATGAGATGCACGTGGTGCGGAAGATCTGCCATCGCGTGGCGGTAATGGAAGCGGGCCGCATTGTGGAAGAGGGCGAAGTCCTGTCGGTCTTTACTCATCCGCAGCAGCCGATTACCCGTCAGTTTGTCAAACAGACGGCGGAGTACAGCAGCGCTGAAACGCCGTTCAATCCGGAGCTGATCGATGGCGCGGCGGGCAGCGTACTGAAGCTGACCTTTGTCGGCCAGAATACGCAGCAGCCGATCGTCGGCGAACTGACGCTGAAGTACGGCGTTCCTTTTAATATTCTGCACGGCAAAATGACGCAAACCACCAACGGCACCTTCGGCGAGCTGTGGTTACAGGTTGCCGCCAGCGGCAGCGCGCTGGAGAACATCCTGGCCGATTTACACGCCCATGCTATTACGACCGAGGTGGTACATGACTGAGACGCTTTTTCCCCATCTGAAGCTGGATCAGCTTTGGGCGGCAACCTGTGAAACCCTTTATATGACCGCCTGGTCCGGCGCAGCGACCTTTGTGCTGGGCATTCTGTTCGGACTGGCGCTGTTTTTGACCGCGCGCGGCGGCATGTTTCAGAACCGGGCCATCTACTCGGTGATTTCGGTACTGGTCAACGTCTTCCGGTCGATTCCTTTTATTATCCTGATTGTTTTGCTGATCCCGTTCACCAAAACGCTAATCGGCACCATTCTGGGCGCCAACGCGGCGCTGCCGGCGCTGATTGTCGGCGCGGCGCCGTTCTATGCTCGCCTGGTGGAAATTGGCCTGCGCGAAGTGGATAAAGGCGTGATTGAGGCTTCCCGCTCAATGGGCGCGCGGCTCAGCACCCTGATTTTCCGCGTACTGCTGCCGGAATCCTCGCCTGCGCTGGTTTCCGGCATGACGGTAACGCTGATCGCGCTGGTAAGTTACAGCGCGATGGCGGGCGTTATCGGCGCGGGCGGCCTGGGTAACCTGGCCTATCTGGAAGGCTTCCAGCGTAACCACAGCGACGTCACGCTGGTGGCGACGGTTATGATCCTGATTATCGTTTTTATTATTCAGTTTATTGGCGATTTCATCACTACCCGGCTCGACAAACGCTAACTCATGAAGGAAGTAATAATGAAAAAAACACTGACGCTGCTGGCTGCGGCAACCCTGGGCGCGCTGAGCCTGAGCGCATGGGCCGATACCCTGACCGTAGGCGCCTCCAACGTGCCGCACGCGGAAATTCTGGAGCAGGCTAAGCCGATTCTGGCGAAGCAGGGCATCGATCTGGAAATCAAACCCTTCCAGGACTACATTCTGCCGAACACCGCGCTGGCCAGCCGCGATATCGACGCGAACTACTTCCAGCACGTGCCTTACCTGAACAGCGTGCTGAAAGATCACGCCGACGACAAGAGCTACGACTTTGTCAGCGCGGGCGCCATCCATATCGAGCCAATCGGTATCTACTCTAAAAAATATAAGTCGCTGAAAGATCTGCCGCAGAACGGCAAGGTCATTATGCGCGACGCGGTATCGGAAGAAGGCCGTATTCTTTCTATCTTCGAGAAAGAAGGCGTAATCAAGCTGAAGCCGGGCGTCAGCAAAGTCGACGCGCGCATCAGCGATATCGTGGAAAACCCGAAACACCTGAAATTCCTGGCTAACGTTGAAGGCGCGCTGCTGCCGCAGATGTACAACAACGACGAAGGCGACGCGGTTGTAATCAACGCCAACTATGCGATTGATGCCGGTCTGGATCCGGTAAAAGATCCGATCGCGGTTGAGAGCGGCGAAAATAACCCGTATGCCAATATTATCACCGTGCATCGCGGCGATGAGAACAAGCCGGATATCAAAGCGCTGGTCGGCGTGCTGCACTCTAAGCAGATTCAGGACTGGATCCGCAGCAAATACAAAGGCGCGGTTATTCCTGTTAATAACTGATTGACGCTAAAGCGAAAAGGCCGGGAAACCGGCCTTTTTTTTGCGACGGATCAGGATAAAAAACAGACGCGTAGTCGATGTCCATCGGGATCGAGGGCGGTGAAGGTATAGCCGAAATCCAGGCTGACCGGCTTCTGGATAAAGGTTATGCGCTTATTTCCCCAGGCTAAAAAAGTATCATCCACCTCTTGCTTGCTGTTAGCGGTAATAAACAGCTCGCCAGCGCTGCCCTGAGCAGGAAAAGGCAGCGGCTCGGCGGTATATTTTGACCATAATCCCAGTTTAAAGCCGCCAGGCAGCGTGAGCTGACAGAAAGTCGGCCAGGCTTCTTTGCACTCTGCCTGAAAAAGGTCGCTGTAAAAATCCATGCTTTTCATTGGGTTGGTAACAAAAAGAAGCGTCATATCGGCGGTTAGCATGCTGTTTTCCTTAGTGCTTTGTGTGTTGCAACACCTTAGCTTTCCGCCGTGACAGTTTTTGTCAGTAGGACGATTCAGCGGATCCCCTGTTCTCGTTTCCAGGCCATCAGCAGCTCGTGATGCTGACGAGGATAGCGCTCGTTGAGCGTAACCAGATGCTGGATGCTGTCGGTACGGAAATGGCGCAGCTGCTGACGCCGCTCGCACCAGGCGGCCAGCAGGCACGCGTCATCAAAATAGCCCAGCGCGACCGGCCAGAGGATACGGGTCGATTTTTCCTGCTGCAGATTCAAATAGACAACCTCGACTTTACTGCGCTGGCGGATAGCCTGGCGAAGCTCCACCAGCCAGGTTTGCGGCAGAACGCGCGCCGCCGGGCCAACCAGCAGGGCCTGATGGTCGATGGTCTGCTTTAGCGACTCGGGGATAACGCTGCCAATCTTTGCTAAAGCTTCATCCGCCGCGGCAGATAGCGCCGCGTCGCCGCGCTTTTTGACCCAGCTAATCCCTAACAGCAGCGCTTCGGTTTCCGATCGGGTAAACATCAGCGGCGGCAGCAGGAACTCCTCACGCAGGACGTAGCCCAAGCCAGCCTCACCGGCAATACAGGCGCCTTGCTGCTGCAAAGTAGCAATATCGCGATAGATAGTGCGGATATGCACGCCCAGCTTCTCTGCCAGAAACGTCGCCGTTACCGGATAGCGGCGACCGCGCAACAGCTGAATTAGCGTCAATAAGCGTTGGCTACGGCTCATGGTTATTTATCTCATCGATCGGGGCAGGTTTGGGATAATAAGGCAGACAGGTTGTAATAGCATCAGGGAAAAGCCCGAGGCCGCAGTAAACAGATAAAAGGGTCGGGCGCTGCGGCTTTGTCCTGAACGACGCGACCGACATCTAGCGGTCGGGCTCCGGGATTTCCGATAGCGTAAAATAACCTGCCCGATTTTTTTGCAGCCGCATCGTATTTACTAGCCGGTACTTTTCAGCTTCACGACCGGCAGAAATACCCATTAATACAGAGTAGTCGCCTTCCTGCCAATCAATTTCCGGGTAAGAGACGCACTTTCCCGTGGGAATAATGGCAAAGGGCGGCTGAAGGTCTGAATACCAAATGTTTTGCCATTTTCCTTCGGTTAATTTAGCTACGGAAATGCCCCTGTTCAGGATTGGGTGGCCTTTTTTCTGCATCCCGGCAGGCACGGAAAAGCAGGGCGCGTTATCCCTGATAACGACATCCAGCGGGTAGACGTAAGGCTTCTCAAGATGACAGCCGCTCGCCAGTAAAACGGCAGCTATTACCCCTTTTTTAATCATGGCAAATTCCTTTTGGCGGAGGGATCGCTTAAAAAGCCGCGCATAACCCATTCATATTTTTTGAGAAGGTCGGGACCCTTGATGCCCTCAAAATTGGCTACCGATTCAAATCCAGAGCGGCCAAAGGTTTTTAACCAAAAATAATCA
The DNA here is from genome assembly GCF_037026505.1 of Erwinia sp. CGal63. Lineage (NCBI taxonomy): Bacteria > Pseudomonadati > Pseudomonadota > Gammaproteobacteria > Enterobacterales > Erwiniaceae > Erwinia > Erwinia sp. CGal63. The sequence continues at coordinate 1,088,891 of NZ_JAKUMN010000001.1, read as the reverse complement.
GCAATCAGGCTGGCCTGATTTTCCATACTGTAGTCAAAAATAAGCTTATAACTCGGTAATGAATAGCGATAAGTCGCTGCCCAACTCAGGCAGCCACGTAGTTTGACGTTAAGCCCTAACTGATATTGCCATACATGCGCCATTTCGTGAATGAACCAGTGTTGTTTCCAGCCTTGGGCTATGGAGAAATCAGCCTCATAGTGTTTCGGCATAAAGTAGATTTCACCGTTGGGCGTGACAGCATAATCTTTATTTTGCAGATTAAACGGGAAATAGCTTTCTTTATGAACTCTGACCTTTGAATAATTTATGGCGTTTTTAAATATACTTTGCGCCATTTTAACTTCTCCAGAAGTGAGTTTTCTTGCTTTCCGTTCCTGTATGCTCATTCTGCTCTCCTTGCGATAATGAAGAAAAAGACTCTAACATCGAAAGCTTATATAACAAAGCTCAATAAGTCACAGGCGTTTTTCCCTGGTATAAACGTTGAGAATTAGTCTTACGCTATTCTGTTATTCATTCAGGTACGCACAAAGGATATTTGCAGTATCTGCTCCTGGAAAATTAATCTTTAAAATATAAAAATAAAGCGAACCACAATCTTAATTCAGCATCGGTATCCTGCGTAAAATCGCTGCCGCGCCTGGTCTTTGCTGGTGGCCGCCGGCTGCCTGGCGGTAGCCAGAACGGCTATGGCGCATCATTACGCCAATAAGTCGCAGCGCCTGCTGGTGTTTACGATGACCGTAGCCGAGCTGTATCGCGGCTGGGTGAATCCGCCGCCGGGATCAGCGCCGCCACGCTAAAACAAAGATTGACGCTGGCGGCTAAATTAAAGACTATTTCCCGGCGAAGCCGGAAAACCTGTTCCGGAAGTCGCTTAATAGCATCAAAACAGGGGATGTTAAGGGTTATTACATCCGGAAAATTATGACTGAAAGGGAATTTTATGCACCAGCTCAATCAAAGCAAATTTAAACAGATCCTGCCGCTGGCTTTGCCGGCTTTCGTTGTGGCCTTCATGCTGGTTTTAATGTCGTTTTATACCGTTAAGGAAGGCGAGCGAGGCGTGCTGCTGCGCTACGGCAAAATAGTTAAAATCGCGGAGCCGGGCCTCGGCTTTAAAATCCCGCTAATCGAAACGGTCAAAACCCTGTCGATCCATAACCACGCCATGCTGCACAACAATATTCAGGCCTACAGCCGCGATCAGCAGCCGGCTACGATGTCGGTTTCCGTCAACTATCACGTTCCCGCCTCCGAAGTGGAAAAGCTCTATATCGCCTATACCACGCTGGAAAACATGACCGAGCGGCTGATTGCCAGACAGATCCCGACGCAGCTGGAAAATGTGTTCGGTCAGTATACCGCCATCAGCGCGGTACAGGATCGCGCCAGGCTGGTGCAGGATATGCAAAACGCCTTGCGCAAAGCGGTGGAAGGGCCGGTGATTATCGATAGCGTGCAGATCGAAAACATTGATTTCTCGGACGCTTATGAAAAATCGATTGAGGACAGGATGAAGGCGGAAGTCGCCATCGCTACACGCAAGCAGAATCTGGAAACGGAAAAAATCCAGGCGCAAATCGCCATCACCCAGGCCGAAGCAGAGGCGGCCAGCCAGCTTGCCGCGGCGAAAGCGGCGGCGGAGGCGATCAGGCTGAAAGGCGCTGCCGAAGCGGAAGCTATCCGGCTGCGCGGTCAGGCGCTGCGCGATAATCCGGCGCTGGTGAGCCTGACCACGGCCGAGCGCTGGGACGGCAAGCTGCCGGCTACTATGGTGCCGGGCGGCGGCGTGCCATTCGTGTCGGTTAAATAAGAACGGCGGGAAGCGCATGGCTTCCCGCTCTCGCCAGCTACCGCTAAAGAACGCTTTGCAAAAATTTTTGCGTGCGCTGATGAACGGGATAATTCAGTACCCGATCGGCGCTGCCGCTTTCGACGATTTTGCCGTCAACCATAAATACCACCCGATCGGCGACCTGCTTCGCAAAGCCGATCTCATGGGTAACCACCACCATAGTTACGCCGGAGCGCGCCAGCTTATTGATTACCGCCAGCACTTCGCCGACCAGCTCGGGGTCCAGCGCGGAAGTCGGCTCGTCGAACAGCATCACCTTTGGATTGAGCGCCAGCGCGCGGGCGATGGCGATGCGCTGCTGCTGGCCGCCGGAAAGCTGTCGCGGCCAGGCCTGCGCCTTTTCGCGCAGCCCTACGGTATCCAGCAGCTCATAAGCGCGCTCAACGGCCTCGCGCCGCTTCAGCAGGCCATGCACGATCGGCGCTTCGATAATATTCTCCAGCACGGTCATATGCGGAAACAGGTTGAAGTTCTGGAATACGTAGCCAACCTGGATACGCTGTTTCAGGATCGCTTTTTCCTTTAGTTCATAGAGCCTGTCGCCTTTACGCCGATAGCCCACGTAGTCGCCGTCAATCTGAATAAAGCCTTTATCCACGCGCTCCAGATGATTGATGGTGCGCAGCAGCGTCGATTTGCCGGAGCCGGACGGCCCGAGGATCACGGTAACCGTGCCGGGCTCGATGGTCAGGCTGACATCGTCCAGCGCGGTAAAAGCGCCGTAGCTTTTGCTGATATTGCCGATCTCGATTTTACCCTGTCGAGGCTGCGGCCGGTCGCGCCAGCGAACGCCAGTGGCTTCGCGGCCTTGTGGATAGAGCTCAAGCGCTTCTGACATCGATTCTCTCCTCAGAAATCAGGCCCGCGCCGCACGGCGGAAAGGGGCAAAGCGGGAAGGGCGAACCTGCCGCACCACGCCACGAGCGAAATAGCGTTCAACATAGTGCTGTAGCACGGACAGGACGGTGGTGATCAGCAGATACCAGACGCTGGCGACCATCAACAGCGGGATCACCTGCTGGGTGCGGTTATAGATCACCTGCACGGTGTAAAAAAGCTCCTGCATCGACAGGACGTAAACAATCGCGGTGCCTTTCGCCAGGCTGATGACCTCGTTGAAGCCGGTCGGCAGAATGGCGCGCAGCGCCTGCGGCAGAATGATGCGAAAGGTGCGGCGCAGAGGCGACAATCCCAGCGCGGCCGCCGCTTCGTGCTGGCCCTGTTCGACGCCAGCGATACCGCCGCGAATAATCTCTGCGGTATAGGCCGCCTGCACCAGCGACAGCCCCAGCACCGCGACCGAGAACTGATCCAGCAGATCGGTAGTGGCGTAACTGAACAAGGTAAGGGAGGTAAAAGGAATGCCCAGCGACAGGTTGTCATACAGATAGGCGAAGTTATAAAGAATAATCAGCACCAGCAGCAGCGGCAGCGAGCGAAACAGCCAGATATAGCTCCAGGCCAGCGCGCTCAGCAGCCAGGATTTGGAAAGCCGCGCCAGCGCCAGGCCGGTGCCCAGCAGCGAGCCAAACAGCGTGCCGAGCAGCGTCAGCAGCAGCGTTTTCCCCAAACCGCTTAAAATAGCCGGATCGAAAAACCACTGGGCGAACACGCTCCACTCCCAGCGAGGATTGGTGGCGATGGACTGCGCCACGGCGGCGATAACAAACAGCGCAAACGCCGCGCCCGCCAGCCGCCACGGATAGCGGGCGGGAACGACCTTCAGCACGACATCCGGTTCGGCAGGTTTATACGGCTCTGGATTTTTCATAGTGGCTTCTCGCTGGCTGGTCGAACAGCGTCTTGGTAAAGGGCAGGCGGCCGTCAAAAGGCGGCTGTGAATAGCGTTCGGGATCGATACTGAGGTCGAACTGCGGCTGATAGCCCTGCGACAGATAGAGCCTTACCGCTTCCGGCTGGCGAAAACCGGTGGTCAGAAAGAGCGCTTCATAGCCTTGCAGCCTCGCCAGCCGCTCCAGCTCCAGCAGCACTTTCTGCGCCAGTCCCTGACGCCGCATACTGCCGTGCGTCCAGATGCGCTTGAGTTCCGCTGTAGTGACGTTGTAACGCTTAAAGGCGCCCATCGCGATGGGCGTTTCATGGCGCAGCAGCACGATAAAAGCGCCGTCGGGCGGCGTGTACAGCCCCAGCGGTTCCTCTTCCTGTTCGCCGAAGTAGTCGCCGTAGCGGGCGCGATATTCGGCAAACAGGCCGTCAATAATCGGCTCGATCAGCGGGTCGTCCGGCGTGGTATGGATAAAGGTTTCATCAATCATGGCGCGCTCCTTTCGTCAGTCGCCCAAACCCGGCGGGTTAATCTCGGAATGGTCGATCTTCTCGACGCTCTCGCCCCAGCGATCCAGCACCTGCAGATAGCTGCCGCTGGCAATGGCGCTGTTCAGCGAAGCCTGAACCGCTTCCACCAGGCCGCTGCCTTTTTTTAGCGTCACGGCGATATTGGCGGTTTTCGGCCAGCCGCCCGCCACCATGCCGACCAGTCTGGTGGCGCCGTTAAGTTTGGCTTTCCAGGCGCCGGTGACGTTGGGGCCAAAAGTGGCGTCGGCGCGGCCGGACTGGATCGCCAGCGTGGCGGCGGCGTCGTCGGTCACATAGAGCGGCTGCATGGCGGGCAAGCCTTTCGCCTGGTTCTCGCGATCCCACTGCAGCAGGATCGCTTCCTGATTGGTGCCGGAACCGACGATAATGCGCTTGCCCGCGATATCGGGTGCGGAATCTATTTTGGTAATTTTGCTGGTGCTTTTCACATAGAAACCCAGCGTGTCCTGACGATAGGTAGCGAAATCGAAGCGCGCTTTACGTTCTTTGGTCACGGTAATATTGTAAACGGCCGCATCATATTTCCCGGAAGCGACGCCCAGCGGCCAGTCTTCCCATGAAGCGGGGACAAGTTTTAATTTCAGACCGAGCCCGTCCGCCACCAGACGGGCGATATCCGCTTCGCTGCCGATAACCGTTTTATTGTCGCGAGCGAATAAACCAAACGGCGGCGCGCTGCCCGATACGGCCGTGGCCACCGTCAGCGTGCCCGGCGTTACGAACCTGTAACCGGCCGGGATCAGCGAGGCGGCCTGCGGATTAAGCGGCGCGTGAATGGGTTTTTCATTAGCGATTAAATCGATGCCTGGCGCGGCCTGCGCGCTTAAACTCAGGCCCAGCAGCAGCGCCAGCGCGCTTAAACGGTTGTGCATATTTTATCCCTGTTGTTTATTTTCCTGCACTATTACCAGGAGCCCACCTGAAGTAAAACAACAAAAACAAATAAAGATAGCGGGAAATAACAAATAATAAGCTTGCTGTTTATTGTGGTTATTTCTGTCATAACGCAAAAGCAAAGTCGGAATTAATATTTAGCCAGCGGCGCTTTATATGGAATTCTCCCGGTACGGCATGTGGAGGGAATTATGCGTTATCGATTAAGTCTTTTAGATCAAAGCCCGCTGGCGGAAGGGCAAACGCCGCAGCAGGCGCTGGCCACCACGCTGAACTTTGCCCGCGAGGCGGAGCGGCTTGGCTATCATCGGCTGTGGGTTTCCGAGCATCACGACAATGAAAAACTGGCGGGCAGCTCGCCGGAAGTGCTGATCGCCTGGCTGCTGGCGCAGACTTCCCGGCTACGCATCGGCTCGGGCGGCGTCATGCTGCAGCATTACAGCCCTTATAAGGTGGCGGAAAACTTTCATCTGCTGGCCTCGCTGGCGGGCGATCGCGTTGACCTCGGCATCGGCAAGGCGCCGGGTGGCCTGCCGCTCTCTACCAGAGCGCTACAGGGCGAACAGGCGGGAAAGAGAGATTTCCCCGCGCTGCTGGCGCAGCTAACCCACTATCTGGACGCGGCAAACGGAGCGGCCAGCGACGAGACGGCCAGAGCGCTGCCGGTGCCGGCCGATCCGCCGCAGCGTTTTCTGCTGGGCGCCAGCGCAGAGAGCGCCCGGCTGGCGGCTCGCCTCGGCTGGCAGTTTGTTTACGCCGGCTTTATCAACGCCTCGGAACAGGCGATGCGCGAAGCGGTGCTGACCTTTCATGAATATGCGCCGCAGGGCAAGGCGCTGATTAGCCTGGCGGCACTGGCGGCCGACACGCGGCAGGCGGCCAGTGAACTGCTGGCGGAACAGCACAACTATCGCGTGACGCTCGGCGACCGCCACGTCACCGTCGGCAGCGAAGCCCAGGCGCAGGCTTTTGTGCGCCAGGCGGGCGCGACGGACTACCGCATCGAAAAACAAACGCTGAACGTGCTGCACGGCACGGCTGACGAGATTCATCATCGGCTGGCCGCGCTGCAACAGAGCCTGAACGTCGAGGAATTTATTCTGCATACGCCGCTGAGCGATCCCGCGCAGCGACTGCGTTCCATTACTTTGCTGGCGAACCAGCACTAAGGAAACCGGATGAGCACCCAAATTAAATTTGGCCTGATGCTGCATGGCGCGGGCGGTCATATGAATGCCTGGCGTCATCCTGCCGCGCCGGCCGACGCCAGCGTCAACTTTGGTTATTTTACCGGGCTGGCGCAAAAAGCGGAGGCGGCGGGCTTCGATTTCCTGTTTGTCGCCGACGGGCTGCATATTAACGAAAAATCGCTGCCGCATTTCCTGAATCGTTTCGAGCCGATCGCGCTGCTGTCGGCGCTGGCGTCAGTGACGCAGCAGATTGGCCTGGCGGGCACCATTTCTACCTCCTACAGCGAACCCTTTACCGTCGCCCGCCAGCTGGCAACGCTGGACAATATCAGCGGCGGCCGCGCGGGCTGGAACGTGGTGACCTCGCCGCTGGAAGGCTCTGCGAAAAACTTCGGCAAGGTTCATCCGGCGCACTCGCTGCGCTATGAAATCGCCGAAGAGTATATCGCCGTAGTGCAGGGCCTGTGGGATTCCTGGGAGGACGACGCCTTTATTCGCGATCGCGACAGCGGCGTTTTCTTCGACGCCGCGAAGCTGCATAAGCTTAATCATCACGGCAAATTTTTTTCGGTCGACGGCCCGCTGAATATTCAGCGTTCGCCGCAGGGCCAGCCGGTCATTTTCCAGGCAGGCGCTTCCGATACCGGCATCCAGCTTGCCGCTAAATCTGCCGACGCGGTGTTCACCAACGCGCGTACGCTTGAGGAAGCGCAAACCTATTCACGCAAGCTGCAAAGCAGCGTGGCCGCTAACGGCCGCGAACCCGTGGCTATCTTTCCCGGTATCAGTCCGATCATCGGCAAAACCCCGGAAGAAGCGGAAGCGAAATATCAGCAGCTGCTGGCGCTGCTGTCGCTGGAAGATGTGCTGGCCTATCTGGGCCGTTTTTTCGAACATCACGACTTCAGCCAGTACGATCCGGACGGGCCTTTCCCGGATCTCGGCGAACTGGGGCAAAACAGTTTCCGTTCCACTACAGACAGCATCAAGCGCCGCGCACGGGAAGAGAATCTGACGCTTCGGCAAATCGCCAGTGAAACCACGCTGCCGCGCGGCGAGTTTTTCGGCACGCCGGAGCAAGTGGCCGATGCGCTGATTGAGTGGACAGAGAAGGGCGGCGCAAGCGGTTTTATTATCAGCGGCCCGGTGCTGACAGAGGCGCTGGAAGAGATTACCCGTTACGTTCTGCCAATTTTGACCGCGCGCGGCTACTGGCAGCCCTCGCAGGAAAGCACGCTGCGCGGCCGGCTGGGTATTCCGTTTAAGGTCAACCGCTATGCGGTAACGACGCCGGCGCTGGCCGATATCAAATAGAGCGAAGGGGGAAAAGCCGCTGTCGCCGTCAGGCAGAGAGCCTGACGGCACGGAAAGCTTAGTGACGTTGTCACCTCATCCCGTTACTTTTTATCCAGCGACCAGCTGGCGCTGCTGACCTCGACCTTTACCGGCAGCAGGCCGATTTGGCTGAATTTGTCAGCCAGCGTCTGCTGCTGTTTAAACACCCCGGGCGTCATTCGCTGGGCGCCGAAAGGCATTCTGGCGATAGCCCGCTGCCAGATCGGCTGCGGCAGTCCGGTCGAGCCGGAGAGAATTTTTGCCGTCTCATCCGGGTTTTGGTTAGCCCACTCGCTAAGCGCGCCCAGCTCGTTCAGCACTTTTTCCGCCGTCTGCGGATAGGCTTCGGCGAACTTACGGCTGGCCAGATAGAAGGTGTAGTGCGGCACCAGGCCTTCGGCGTTTTGCACCTGCCGCGCTTTGGCATTGGTTTCCACTTCCGCCAAATAGGGATCCCAGATTACCCAGGCATCCACCGAGCCGCGCTGGAAAGCGGCGCGGGCGTCGGCTGGCGGCAGGTAAACCGGCGTAATATCTTTGTAGCTCAGCCCGGCTTTTTCCAGCGCGGCGATCAGCAGGTAGTTAACGTCAGATCCCTTATTCAGCGCCACCCGCTTGCCTTTCAAATCGGCCACGCTTTTAATCGCGGAATCCTGCGGCACCACAATAGCTTCGGTTTTCGGATTGGCGGGCGAATGGCCCAGATAGACTAAGTCGGCGCGCGCCGCCTGCGCAAAAGCTGGCGGCGCATCGCCGGTAGCGGCCAGATCGATACTGCCGACGTTCAACCCCTCCAGCATCTGCGGCCCGGCCGGAAACTCAACCCAGCGCACCTGAACGCCCTGCTTTTTAAATTCATCGTCCAGCGTGCCGCGATATTTCAGCAGCGCGAAGATATTGGCTTTCTGATAGCCGATATTAACCGTTTCCGGCTGCTCTGCCGCCAGCGCAGGCTGGGTAATTGCTGTCAGTATGACCGCGGCAAGGCCGCTAACAAGATAATTTTTCATCGTTTTCCCCGTAAAAAGATCCGTCAGGGCAACATAGCAAACCGGCACGCAATGGCTTAGCGAGTGAAAGTGCTGTGCTTAGCAAGAAAAGGCATTTTGTCGGGTGGCTTGAGTTTGAAACGGATCACATTTAAACGCGCTAAGGGATTACCGCAGGCCCGAAAAGGGACAAAATAAGGCCGCTTTTAACGGACTCTCACTCAGTAACACAAGGATGTAAAAATGAAGAAATTAGTTATCAGCGCGCTGGCGCTATTGCTTGCCGCCTGTGCTCAGCAAACCAGCGTTGAACGCCATACCGTCCATACCGCGCATCTTCTCTCTGAAGCCAATTTTGACCCGAATTTCCGCCTGCTGCTGGCGGACTCAATTCGGGCGATGCGTCCGGACTTTCAGGCTATGTACCAGCAGGGCGTCGCGGATCGCGCTGCCGGCATGACCAGAGCGCAGATGGAGGAAAAAGCGGCCTGTATGCTTAATCCAGAAAACCTCCCTGAAGCGGCCGTGAAACATCACTTTCTTAACCAGGAGTATCTTGCGGATCGGCCGGAAAAAGAGCGGAAAATCCTGGCGGAAGCGCTGACGGCGACCTGGCGCGACGGCTACGAAGGGCGGCCATAAGGCCAATAAGAAGACGGCGAAGGGCAAGCGAAAGCCTGCCCTTTTTTCAGTAGCCGAAACGCTTTTCCGCCAGCGTCAGCGACGTTTCCAGCGGGAAATCTTCCGCGCTGCGCCCGGCGTAAATACGGTAATCGCCTGCGGCTATGCGCCACTCCGCGTTTGCGCTGTCCCAACTGGCTATCACTTTAGGTTCCAGCAACAGGGTAACCCAGCGGCGCTCTCCCGGCGCCAGCTCGACCCGTGCAAAAGCGGCCAGCCGTGGCGTATAGCTTTCGTCCTGTGGCTGCACGTAAATCTGTACTACCTCCGCGCCCGCTTTATCGCCGCTATTGGTCACGGTCAGCGTCACCTCGATAGCTTCCGTCTGCTGCGACACAGCCAGATCCTGCCAGGCGAAAGTGGTATAGCTCAGGCCGAAACCAAAGGGAAACAGCGGCTTTTGACGCGTGCGGGCGTACCAGCGATAGCCGACGTCCGATCCTTCCTTGTCGTAATCGAGATGAATGATATCGCCTTTTACCGGCATGCCAGGAATGGAGGTGGTTGTGGCGGGATCGATCTGATCGGGATGCGGTAGCTGCTGCTCGCTGGCCGGGAAGGTCACCGGCAGCCGACCAGAAGGATTGACGCGACCGGCCAGCACGCCTGCGATAGCCTCGGCGCCGCCGGAACCGGGATACCATGCCGCCAGCACCGCCGCGACCTCGTCCAGCCAGGGCAGCGTCACCGGGCCGCCGGTTTCCAGCACCACGATGGTGTTGCGATTGGCCGCGGCCAGCGCGGCAATGAGCCGGTTCTGTTCCTCGCTCAGGGCAAGTCCCTGCGCGTCCAGCGCTTCGGAGCGCCACTCTTCGGCAAAAAAGATTACCGCATCGGCATCCTGCGCCTGCGCCACGGCCTCGTCACTGTTTTTACCATTACTGAAGGCAACCTCCGCCGCGCCCAACTCGGCACGTATAGCGTTTAACGGCGAAGAAGGGTGATAAATTTTGCTGGTGGCGATCCCCATAAAGTCGATGCCGGGCAGCTGCAGGCTGCCGATCGGCGTCACGGCAGAGGAACCGCCGCCAGCGAGCACGCCCGCGTCGGCATGTTCGCCCACCACCAGCAGCTTCTTCGCGCCTTTACGCAACGGCAGCGCGCCGGCGTTTTTCAGCAGCACGATGCCCTGTTCCGCTTCGCGCTGGGCCAGCAGCCGATGCGCGGTGTAGTCGACGTCGCCGCCCGGTTTGGCCGGGCGCTGAATTGCGCCAACGGCGAACAGGCTGCGCAGAATACGCTTCACCATCTCGTCGATTCTGGCCTGCGGCACTTCGCCAGCCGCCACGGCTTCGCGCAGCGGCTTGTCGAACCAGACCTGCGCGTCGAGATTGGCGCCCGACTGCACATCAAGACCCGCCAGCGCGGCTTTAGCAGCGGAGTGCGTCGCGCCCCAGTCGGACATTACCCAGCCCGGATAGCGCCAGTCGCCTTTCAAAACCTTGTTCAGCAAAAAAGCGTTTTCCGATGCCCACTCGCCGTTGACCAGGTTATAGCCGGGCATGACCGCGCCGGGATGACCAATATGGATAGCCAGCTCAAACGCCAGCAGGTCGGATTCGCGCAGGGCGGCTTCGCTGATATCGGAGCTGACCACCACGCGGCCGGTTTCCTGCGGGTTGACCGCAAAGTGTTTCACGGTGGAAACCACCTGTTCAGACTGAATGCCGCGCACGGCATAACCGGCCATCGCGCCCGTCAGCAGCGGATCTTCGGAGAGATACTCAAAATTTCTGCCGCCGCGCGGTTCGCGGATCAGATTGGCGCCGCCAGCCAGCTGCACATTGAAGCCTTTGCTGAACGCTTCGCGGCCAATCAGCCTGCCGGTTTCTTCCGCCATTTCCGGGTTAAAAGTCGCCGCGCGCAGCAGCCCGGAAGCCAGCGCGGTGGCGTTGTCCCCTGGCCGCACGTTGCCCAGCGCCGAAACGCCCAGACTGGCATCCGACTGCTGCATCGCGGGAATGCCCAGCCGTGGAATGGCGGGGTAGTAAGCGGCGGAGCCGATAGCGCCTTCCGGCAGCGGCTCGTCGCCCAGCGGGATCGCCATCGGCCCGGAGAGCCAGGCAAATTTTTCATCCTCGGTCATCTCCTGCACGACCCGTTCGGCCTGTTCGTCCGGCGTCAGGCCAGGCACCTGCCATACATAATCCATAGCTTCTCCCTATTTCTCTTTGGCTTCGGTCAGCGCCTGCGCCGCGCAGACCAGCGCCAGATGGCTCAATCCCTGCGGCAGGTTACCGCGCCAGCTGTCGGTTCGGACGTCGAACATCTCATTGAAGATCTCCACGTTGCCTCTGTCGCACAGACCTTCCAGGATTTCCTGTAGGGCTGCCTCGGCGCGTTCGGTTTCGCCCATTGCGGCAAAGGCTTCCGCCAGCCAGAAAGAGCAGGCCACGAAAGTGCTCTCTTCTTGTTCCACGCCGCTGTAACGGTAAAGCATGGCGCTGTTATGGCCCAGCTCCTGGCGAATCGCTTCGTAGGTCGCCAGCATTCGCTGCGGATTCACCGTGTTGCCATAGTGGTGCACCAGCGCCAGCGAGGCATCCAGCTTCTCTTCGCTGCCGACATAGAAGAGATAGGCCTGACGGCTTTCCGACCAGCAGTGCTCTTCGATCCAGTCGCGAATGCGATCGCGTTCCCGCGCCCAGCGGTTGACCCAGGTTGGCTCGATATGTTCGCCTTCCGCCATCGCCACGGCGCGATCCAGCGCCAGCCAGCAGGCCATTTTCGAATGGGTATAGTGCTGCTCGTCGGGCAGTTCCCAGATGCCGGAATCTTTTTGCCGCCAGCTGTCGGCACAGCAGTTGGCCAGCTCGCCCAACATGCGCGAGGTGGCGATATCCAGCACGTGGCCCGCTTCAATAAACAGCTGAGCGGTGGCGAGCATATCGCCATACATGCTGAGCTGAACCTGATCGCGAGCGTTGTTGCCAACCCGAACCGGCTGCGAATCGGCGTAGCCTCGCAGCGGCAGATAGCTTTCTGCCGGCACCAGGTCGCCTTCCAGCGTATAGCAGGCGCGCAGTTTTACGCCGTGGCGGATAATGGTATGGGTCAGCCAGGAGAAGGCGGCTTTACAATCTTCCAGCGCGCCGAGATAAACAAAGGCTTTGATGATCAGGCAGGCGTCGCGCACCCAGGCGTAGCGGTAGTCATAGTTTTTTTCCCCGCCGATGCCTTCCGGCAGCGAAGTAGTCGCGGCGGCGGCCAGCGCGCCGGTCGGCGAATACCAGAGAAACTTCAGCGACAGCGCGGAGCGTTTGACGTGCTGCGAAAAGAGGCCCCGATAAGAAAGATGGTTAACCCAGTCGCGCCAGGCGGTATGGCTGGTTTCGATTCTGTCGTCAATCGCTGCGAGCTCGGGCACCGCCAGCGGCTCTTTTTCGCTGGCCAGCAGCGCCACCAGCGAATGCGAACCGGACGAGGTGACGAAACGCGCCTCGACCGCCTCATCGCAGATATGGGTAATGTCTACATCATCGCTGGTTCTGAGCATGGTCATCAGGTCGCCAATATGAAACACCGCGCCCTGTTGCGTATCCGCCATCCACGGCGAACGGCTCTCCGCTACGGTGCCCAGCTTCAGCCGCAGATTGAGCGTTACTTCGCCTTCGATGCCCTCAACGCGCCGCGCCAGCTCGCTCCAGGGCAGACGACCGGCCAGCGAGCTGTTAAGTGATTCGGTCAGGCGCACCGAGCCGGTGGCGGTGGTAAACAGCGTCTCCAGCACGTTGCTCTCTTCGCGATAGCTGCGCTCGACGCGGTAGTCGCCTTCCGGCTCCAGCTGGAAAAAGCCGCCGATGCCGGGATCCAGGATGCGATCGAACAGCGGCGGCGAGTCAAGATTGGGCGCGCACCACCAGTCTATCGACCCATCAGGCGCAATCAGCGCGACGGATCGCCCTTCACCGATGGCGGCGTAGTCGCCCAGCCCGGCAAAACCCTCTTTACGCACGGGAGAGCGGTAGGTTTTATTTTTCACTCGACGTCCCTTGTTCAAAATAGAAAAGCGGCCCGAGCCAGTAAACGATGTGCTCATCGCACGACTTCAGGCTTCAGACTGAAAAGTATAGATAAATTTTCGAGTGGCGCAGGCCAGAGCAGGCGGAAAGCCGCAGCGCCAGCGCGCGCGGCGCGACTTGAGACGGTAATTAAAGAGTGACCGGCGGTCGGGAGATCAGCATTTCAATCGGGACATCCAGCGCCAGCGCCAGATTATTCAGGGTCAGCAGACTAATATTGCGCTTGCCGTTTTCAATATCGCTCAGGTAGGTGCGATCGATGCCGCTGCGCTCGCTCAGCGCGATTTGACTCAGCTGCTTGCGTTTGCGGAACAGGCGTATCCGTTCGCCGACGCTAATTAACAGGCCGTCATGCAAAATGTTTTCTCCGGCGAATTACGGACAGGAATATTCCCTGAATTTATATAACAACTTCCTGATTTAATAGCTTTATTAATTATTTAAGATTATTCCTGGCTGACGGCCTTATTTTGCTGAATCCTGATCGGATATAGCTGGTTAAAAGCTATTCCATATTTTCCGCCGTAATAATCTTCAGCCCGACCCGTCCATCCTGATAAAGATCGGGCTGGTAGCCGACCTCCAGATGCCGCAGCAGCAAATCAAGCGCCAGCCGGGCATGCGCGGGCGCGTTTTGATCCAGGGTATAGGAGATCATATCGGTGTCGAGCATTTCGCGGGTAACGGAATAAAGCTCGTGGGTAATCACTGAACAGCGTAGCTTGTGCCGCTGCAGCAGCGCTTTTATTTCGCTGTTGCCGACGCCCGTGTTGTAAATACCGCTAATATGATGCGCCTTGCGTAACGCCTGATCGAATAACGTGCGGATTATCTCCCGCTGATCCTGGCCGGAAAGCACCTCTCTTAGCTCGATATGCGGTGCGCGTTTCGCCATCGTTTCGCGAAAGCCATCAATACGCTGCCGGTGAGCGCGATAGTCGATACGGCCGCTCAGCATAATCACTTCGCCCGCCTCATGCAGCGACTTGCTCATCAGCAATCCCGCCGTTTTGCCCGCCTGATATTGATCGATACCGACATGACAAAGCCGCTGCGCCTGCGGGATATCGGTGGCTAAAGTGATCACCGGCACGCCCTGCGCGCGGCAGTGGGTCAGGGCCTCATGGATGGCCGGATAGTCATGGCCAAAGACGATAATGCCGTCCCGTCGGCCACAGGCGGCCATCATGCGCTGCGCCAGCTTTTCCGGCTGCGATTCGGCGATGTAGGTGCGGTGCAGGGTCAGACGCCGATAGCCAAGCTGGCTGGCGACCGCGGAAAAGTCGTTTGCCAGCGTATCGAAGAAAAAAGAGGGGTTGCCGCTGAGAAACACCTCGATCTGCCAGGGATGGCGATAGGCTTCCGGCAGCGGCCGCTGCAGACCCGCTTCGCGCGCCGCCTGCAGCACCTTGCGTGTGGTGGCGGGCGAGACGCCGCCGCGATCGTTCAGCACCCGATCCACGGTTGCGACGCCAACGCCAGCCAGCTCGGCCAGCTGTTGCAGAGTTAACTTCTTCATAGTGATGTCCATCAGCCAGACATCCGCCTTTCGCGGACGGCGGCATAGTATGCGCAGCCCGATGCGTCTGGCAAGTCGGAAAAAATGGGAAAATATTTCCTGTTTTTCTTTCCGACAGAAGGCGACAGAGCCAGCCGCAGAGCGGTTTGCGGCGCCGGAAAGGTGAAAAAACGGGCGCTTCTGACGAAAAAAAAGACGACCGTCTGATAATGATGGAAAACCATCAACGCGAAACTTTTCCACCGGCCGGCAAAAATCTATTCTGCCGCCGATGTTAATTTTTCATTAAATCAATTTTTCAATTGTAAATTTAAAGCCTCTGGTTTGATAAATGCATTAAGAAGTTATCAACAAAAATAAAGATAAAAACCTTTTCGCAGTGTGAACAACTATTCGCAGGGAAAATATGAAACGCAGAGAGTTTCTCACCTCAGTGGTCGCGCTGGGCGTGGCTACATCCATTCCGACCGCAAAAGCGGCGGTGGTCAACGGCGGCCAGCCCTGGCAGCCCGGTGACGTGAACACGCCGCCGTCGCCGCCAAGACAGGGCGGACTGCAATTTTTTACGCCGCACGAGTTCGCTACCGTCGGCGCGATTGCCGAACGCTTCATTCCAGCCGATGAAACCAGCCTGAGCGGCAAAGACGCAGGCTGCGCCATCTTTATCGATCGCCAGCTGGCGGGCGACTATGGTCGCGCCGCCGCGCTTTACCGGCTTGGCCGCTTCGTTAAGGGCACGCCAGAGCAGGGGCCGCAGTCGCCGCTGACGCCAGCGGAACGTTATCGTCAGGGTCTTGGCGCGCTGGATGCCGCCACGCAGAAAGAGTACGGCAAAAACTTTCTCGATCTCTCAGCCGATATTCAGGAAAAGATTCTGCACGCGATGGAGGCCGATAAATTCAACCTGGGTGAAGTCGACACCAAAGTCTTTTTCGAGCTGCTGCTGCAAAACGTGCGTGAAGGCTTTCTTGCCGATCCTATATACGGCGGCAATAAAGAGATGACCAGCTGGAAAATGATCGGCTTTCCCGGCGCGCGCTACGACTTTCGCGATCTGCTAAGCAAGAAAGGGCAGAAGCTGAATATTATCCCGACCAGCCTGATCGATAACACTCTCTGATTACGAGTTATTAAATGAATAATGTACGTCCAAAAGCTGATGTGGCTATCGTCGGCCTGGGCTGGTGCGGCTCTTTGATTGCCGAAGAGCTGACCCGCGCCGGATTAAACGTCGTCGCCATCGAGCGCGGCCCGTGGTTTGAAACCGCTACCGATTTCCCGCCTTCCATCGATACCGACGAGCTGCGCTGGGATACCCGTCGCAGTATGCTGCTGCCGCCCGCGGTGGAAACCACCACTTTCCGTAACAATCGCACGCAGCAGGCGCTGCCGACGCGCGACTGGAACCTTAATGAACTGGGCTATAACGTCGGCGGTTCCGGTACGCACTGGGCCGGGATGGCGTGGCGCTTTACGCCGTGGGATTTCCAGCCTTACAGCCAGACCGTGGAACGCTATGGCAAACAGCAGATCGCCCCAGGGTTAATTCTGCAGGACTGGGGCGTTACCTATGAGGAGCTGGAACCTTTCTACGATCGTTTCGAGAAAATCGCTGGCGTTTCCGGAAAAGCGGGCAGGCTGAACGGAGAGATCGTTCCTGATGGCAACCCGTTTGAAGGCAACCGCAGCAGCGACTATCCGCTGCCGCCGCTGGAAGGGATGCGCCTGACCGATATCTTCCGCGACGCGGCGAAGTCGCTTGGTCAGCATCCGTTTATGGTGCCCGCCGGCCAGGCTTCCCGCGCCTATGTCAATCCGCTGGGCGTGCGGATGGGGCCATGCACCTACTGCGGCTACTGTCTCTATTACGGCTGCGGCAACTTCTCCAAGTCCAGCCCGAACGCCTGCGTGATCCCGGCGCTGATGCAGCGCGAAAACTTTACGGTGCTGACTGATTCCGCCGTGGTGCGCGTTAATAAAGCGGAAGATGGCAAAACCGCGACCGGCGTGACCTATCTCGATCGCAATAAAAAAGAGTGGGAGCAGCCAGCGGATATCGTCATCCTCTCCGCTTTCCAGATGCAGAACGTACGCCTGCTGCTGCTTTCCAAAATCGGCAAGCCTTACGATCCGGTCAGCAAAACCGGCGTGGTCGGCCGCGCCTACAGTTTCCAGACCGTTTCCGGCGCCAGCCTGTTCTTTGAAAACGAATACCTGAACCAGTATATCGGCGCGGGCGCGCTCTCCCAGCAGGTGGACGATTTCAACGGCGACAACTTCGATCATACCGGCATGGACTTTATCGGCGGCGCAGGCATCCTGGTGGTCGCGCGCGGCGCTCGTCCTATCGGCAACGCCGATGTCCTGCCGCCAGGCACGCCGCGCTGGGGCAAAGAGTGGAAAAAAGCCTATACCCATGCTTTCCAGAACGGCACCTTTATCTTCGGCCAGGGAACCAGCTTCTCGCATGAGGATTATTACCTGGATCTGGACCCGGAATATGTCGATGACAACGGCAATCCGCTGCTGCGCGTCACTTTTGACTATAACGAGAACGATCGCCGCTCGGCGAAGTTTATCGAAGAGAAAAGCGTCGAGCTGGGCAAGGCGATGGGGGCGAAAACGGTGATTGGCACTAACTCGGCCGCCGGCAACTATTCGCCTTACAACTTCGCCAGCGACCACACCATCGGCGGCGCGGTCATGGGCACCGATCCGCAAACCAGCGTGCTTAACCGCTATCAGCAGAGCTGGGATATGCACAATCTGTTCGTGCTGGGCGCCTCCTCGTTCCCCAATAACGCCGGTTATAACCCAACGGGCACGATTGGCGCGCTAAGCCTGTGGACGGCGAAAGCGATTATTGAACGCTATTTAAAAAATCCTGGCCCGCTGGTAAAGGTGTGAGATGAAAAAGACAACAATTCTGGGCGGCGTGGCCTTTATCGCCGCCGCCGTGGCCGCAGGCATGCTGTGGCAAAACGGCGACACCAGCGCGGATGACGTGGCCGATAATCAGATCCTGACCAGCCAGCCGCCGGGCGCCGCCGATGCGGCAGCGGTCGCGCGCGGTAAATATATCGCTATCGCGGGCGACTGCGTGGCCTGCCACACCGCGCCGGAAAGTAAAAACGCCTTCGCTGGCGGCTACTCGATCAGCACGCCGTTCGGCGGTATTTTCGCCAGCAACATTACGCCGGATAAGGAAACCGGCATCGGGAACTGGACCGAGCGGGACTTTTATCGCGCGGTGCGTCACGGCAAGGGCAAAGAGGGCGAAAATCTGTATCCGGCGATGCCCTACAACGCCTACGTAAAGGTCAGCGACAGAGATATGCACGATCTCTGGATGTATATGCGTTCGGTAAAACCGGTGCGTTACGCGGTGCCGGAAACCAATCTGGGCTTTCCCTATAACATTCGCCTGGCGATGATGGGCTGGAACCTGCTGTTCTTTAAAAACAGCGGCTTTAAGGCCGATCTGAGCCGCAGCGCGGAATGGAACCGCGGCGCTTATCTGGTGGAGGGACTGGAACACTGCGGCGCCTGCCACACGCCGAAAAACTTGCTGGGCGGCGATCGCGACGCCTGGCTGCAGGGCAGTAATTTATCGGAATGGCACGCGCCGGATATTACCGCCAACAGCTATACCGGCATCGGCGGCTGGAGCGAGCAGCAGATTGTCGACTACCTGAAGCTGGGCAGCAATCACGTGGCGGTCGCCTCCGGCCCGATGGCGGAAGCGGTGACCAATTCAACGCAGCATCTGAGCGATGGCGATCTGCGAGCGATGGCGGTTTACCTGAAGTCGCAGCCCGATTCCGGCACGCGGAAGCCGCAGCCGCTGGCGGCGGACGATAGCAATATGAAAATGGGCGCTAACGTCTACTCCGCCAACTGTACCGCCTGCCATAACAGCGATGGTAAAGGCATTCCCAACCTGGCCACGAGCCTGGCCGGTAATCCTGCACTGCAGGCGGAAGATGCCTCATCGATTATCTCCACCATCTTGCAGGGCGGACGCGGCGCGGTAACCCAGGGGAATCCTACCAGCGGCGCAATGCCCGCTTTCGCCTGGAAACTTTCCGACGAGCAGGTCGCGGCGGCGGCGACTTATCTGCGCAACAGCTGGGGCAACGCCGCTTCGGCGGTGAAGCCGGAAGAAGTAGCCGGCAAACGCAAGGTGCTGAATCTGCCTGAGCAGATGCCAGCGCATTAACCGGGACGGCGGCGCGCTGGCGTCGCCGTTTATCGACTAACTGCTGAAAAACCGTGCGCTTGTCAGCGCCTGTCCACACAGTTTCGCCTGAGTTGTTACACTCAATACGGGTGTCTCAACAGGAGTGATTATGAAACTGGGCTTTGCTTGTAAATATTTTAATGCCGAGGCAAAACAGCCTTTTCCGTTAAGAGCCACCACGCGTACCCGATTTTTAAGCCTGGATAAAGCGGCGCGACTGGCGCTGATTAGCGAGATTTCACAGCATAATCTGACCAATCTTTATCTTACGCTGGAGGCGCTGGCAGGTGAGCCGGAAGCGCTGCGGATGATGCGTCTGGGTAGCGATCTGCTGCCGCTGTTTACGGTGCCGGAAGCCGGCGAGCTCTATCAGGATTTGCTGCCGGAGCTGCATGCAGATTTTGCCAAATGCGGCGAGTTCGCCCGCGCCAACAACATTCGTCTCTCTTTCCATCCGGGGCAATACTCGGTGCTCGCCTCCGATAATCCTCTGGTGGTGGAGCGCGCTATTGAAGACGTGGAGTATCACGCCTTGTGCGCCAAATTGATGGGCTACGGCAAAACCTTTCAGGATTTTAAAATTAATATCCATATGAATGGCAAGGGCGGATTCGAAGGATTTAAAAGTGCCTTTGCACGACTTAGCCCGGAAGCGAAAAAGATGCTGACGGTGGAAAACGATGAGATCTCCTGCTCGCTGGACGATGTGCTGCAGGCGAAAGATCTCTGTCCGATCGTGCTGGATATCCACCATTACTGGGTAAAAGAGAACGAATTTATTCAGCCGGACGATCCGCGTATCGCGCTGATAAAGGAGTCCTGGCGCGGCGTGCGGCCGGTGCTGCACTATTCGATTTCGCAGGAAGGCATTATTCCTGAACACGGCTTTCCCCAGCAGGAAGATCTGGGCGTGCCCAAGACGAAGCTGCGCGCGCACTCCGATTACTATTTTAACGACACGCTGAACGACTGGGCTTTATCTTTTAAAGACTTCGATATTATGTGCGAGGTGAAGATGAAGAATCTGGCGAGGGATCGGCTGTACGCCTGGTCGAAAAAGGGCGCGCAAAGCTAATCTGTGACCGCGTTACTGCCTGAAGTAAGCCGGCGGTAACGCGACCTGAGAAATGGCGCGCTTCTCAGCGCGGCCGTATCGACTAAAGCTTGCCCGCCCGGGTTTGCTCGGAGGTGGTGAAATGCGTCTCGCCATGCGCGATATCGCCGCCGCCTTTTACGCTTTTCAGCTGGACGGTATTGCCTTTTTCCCAGGCGTTGGCGCCAGCCGCGACCGGATGCGCCACGATATCCTTACGTTCCGCACGGATTTTTTTCGTGTCCACATCGAATCTTTTATCCCTGTCAATCAGCAGACGCGGGTCCATCTGACCGTCAGCGGTAAAGCCCATCATCAGCGCCGGAATACCCAAAGGCAGCGTTTTATCGCGATCGGTATGCCAGGTGTGCCAGGTTTTGCCGTAGGTATTGACGATGCGTGACATCAGCGCTTTCTCCGCCAGCGGCGGCAGGCCTGGCGCGATCAGCGTGCCCGATTTCACCTCGTACTGATGGCTGTGCCAGTACTTTTTCTCCTCTGGCGGCAGCGTTTTAAACAGCCGCTCGCTGATAATATATTCCACGCCCATCAGCTTGGCGTCTTTGGTATTGCCGTCGTAAATCACCGCCTGCATCACGTCATCGTTAAGGATGGTGACATAGTGATGCGCTTCCATCTGGCCGTTGTGGTCGCCGTTATAAAAATGGAAGCCGTCCAGATAGGCGTTAATCGCATCGATCGGCGGCCGGGACTGTAACGCCGCCGCGCCTGCGTCCAGCGCTTTTTTCTCTGTCGAGGTTGGCGCGCCGGGCGCGGTCACGTTTGAAGGCGTATTGTGCGCGCCGCAGCCGCACAGCAGCAGGGCGATCAGAGGCAGGGTTCCTTTCATCAGGGCTCCATTGTTAAAAGTGTCTGAAATTGTTTAATGTCGCTACAAAATGTCAGTAAAAGCCTGGCAGGTAACGGGCATTTCGCAACGTCAGTCTACGCAACCCTTTATTGGCTACTGCTGCTCGCTCAACCGTCGCGCTGACGCATTGGCACGCTCGATAAGTTCGTTGTCATCGATAGTGACCATTTTCCCGCCACGCTTCAGCACTTTTCCATCCACGATGACCGTATCCACATTCTGCGGCCCGGCAGAATAGACGATTAGCGCGGCAGGATCGCCGCCGCCGAAGCCGCTCATATTCAGCGTCTGTGGATTGATAATCTGGATATCGGCACGCTTACCCGGCTCGATGCTGCCGGTCATCTTATCCAGCCCGAGCGTTTTTGCGCCGCCCAGCGTCGCCATCGCCAGCAGCCGACGCGGATCGGGCCGCGCTTCATCTTTGCTGGCGCCACTCTGCGTCAGCGCCGCCAACCGCAGGGTAGCAAACATATCGGCGCTGCCCGCCAGCGCGTTACCGTCAAGGCCGAGGCCCAGCCGGTCGACGCCGTGGAAATGGTCTGTACGCGTCAGGCCGTAACCCACGCGCTGCTCGCTAACCGGCGTCAGCACCAGGCCGCCGCCCGCTTTTTCCAGCGCGGCGAGCTGCTGCGGTTTGGCGTCGGTCGCGTGGACAACGGTGACAAAAGGCGCCAGATAGTGTCGTTCAATCAGTGCATTAAACATTGCGTCTGGCTTGCCGCTGACGTGAACCTGTACCGGCAGTTTGTTTTGCCGCGCAAAGCTGAATTCGCGATCGCGCATCGCCCAGTTATCGCGATCCTGCATATCGCGCGGCAGACGCCACGCCAGCCCGAGCGAGACACGAGCGGAGGGCTGTGCCATTAGCTGGCGCAGATGTTCCAGGTCGATAGCGGTTTTAGTGGTTTTATCCGGCCCGCCATAGAACATCACGGCACGGATGCCGGCGTCATTCAGCGCTTTAAAGCCTGCCTCGCCCCAGGCCGGGCCGCGCACGTTGTCAAAAAAATCGCCGCTGGTAG
The DNA here is from genome assembly GCF_037026505.1 of Erwinia sp. CGal63. NCBI lineage: Bacteria > Pseudomonadati > Pseudomonadota > Gammaproteobacteria > Enterobacterales > Erwiniaceae > Erwinia > Erwinia sp. CGal63. The sequence continues at coordinate 1,066,834 of NZ_JAKUMN010000001.1, read as the reverse complement.
TGATGCCGGCAGCGATCTGCTCAACGGCGCCGCTGTAGATCGCCGTATAAATATCCTGCGGCTGCATCCTGGCGCCAGACCGGGTGCTGACCGGGGAAAACTCGCCGTCTTTATTACGAAACTGGCCGCGTAGCGTGGTGATCCAGAGATGGGAATGGGCATCAATAAAGCCGGGAAGAATGTATTTTCCGCGAGCGTCGACTACCTCTGCGCCTGATTCGCTAAGATCTTTGCCGGTTTTAACGATGGTATCGCCGTGGATCAGCACATCGCTATCTGGCGCGTCGGCGACGCCGGGCTGCACAGAGAGCAGGTAGCCATTTTTTATCAGCAGCGCCGGACCTTCGGCGGCACTGGCGAAAAAACAGCAGTTCAGCAATAGCAAAGCGGACAGGCGCATCAAATTCTCCTCTGGCGACAGGGATTAACGGGTAGTACTTAACCTATAGTCGTAAACGCCTGGCGACACCGCGTCAGGTTGATGGAAAACCCGCATCGGCCTTGCAGAGGCGCGTAAGCCAGTTTTCGACTAAGTTATCAGGCAGGACGCCAGCGACTAAGGAGACGCAGATGAGCGAAAAACAGCATGAAGAGACAGAATCCACCGAGCTGCTGCAGACCAGCGAGGCCTGGAACGGTACGCCTTATGAGGCCTGGCCTGCCGGCAAACCCCAGCTTTCGGTGATGAAAATGCGTATTCCGCCGCATTCCTCGCTGCCCTGGCACTCGCATCCAATGCCGAATATCGCTTATGTTCTTTCTGGCGAGCTGACCGTTGAGGATAAAGAGAGCGGCAAAAGGCATACCGTCATTGCGGGGGAAGCGCTGAATGAATCCACTGGCGATATTCATCGCGGTTATACCACTGATCAGGCAGCCGAGCTGGTTATCTTCTACGCGGGCGTGGAAGGTATGCCGCTGTCGGAGCCATTACCGGGCGAACCGGCGGAGTTTTAACAGGCTGTAACAAGCAACGGCAGACAATAACAGACGGCGGCGGTAGTATAAGCGCTTAAACGCGCCAGAAGCGCGCCGTCACAGGGCATTACGCTATGAAAAAAATCGGGTTTCTTTCCTTTGGGCACTGGACGCCTTCGCCGCAATCGGCCACGCGCTCGGCGGCGGATGCGCTGCTGCAATCCATCGATCTGGCGGTAGCGGCGGAAGAGCTGGGTGCCGACGGCGCCTATTTCCGCGTCCATCATTTCGCCCGGCAGCTTAGCGCGCCTTTTCCGCTGCTGGCGGCGGTAGCGGCACGTACCCGCAACATTGAGATCGGCACCGGCGTTATCGATATGCGTTACGAAAATCCGCTCTATATGGCGGAAGACGCGGGCGTAGCCGATCTGATCAGCGGCGGGCGCCTGCAGCTTGGCATTAGCCGCGGCTCGCCGGAGCAGGTGATCGAAGGCTGGCGCTACTTTGGCTACGGGCCGCAGGAAGGCGAAAGCGATGCCGATATGGGACGTCGCCATACCGAAGCGCTGCTGGAAGTGCTGAAAGGGGAAGGATTCGCGAAACCGAACCCGCAGCCGATGTTTCCTAATCCGCCAGGTCTGCTGCGCCCGGAACCGTTTTCGCAGGGGCTGCGCGAACGAATCTGGTGGGGCTCCGGCTCGGATGCGACCGCCGTCTGGGCCGCAAAGCTGGGGATGAACCTGCAGAGTTCGACGCTGAAGGATGATGAAACCGGCGAGCCTTTCCATATTCAGCAAGCGAAGCAGATCCGCGCTTATCGCGCGGCCTGGCGCGAGGCTGGCCATCAGCGTGAACCGCGCGTTTCCGTTAGCCGTAGCATTTTCGCTCTGGTAAACGAGCAGGATCGCGCCTGGTTTGGCGGCAGCGGGCAGGGCGGCGACCAGATCGGCTATCTGGACGAGAAAACGCGAGCGATTTTTGGCCGCAGCTACGCGGCCGAGCCGGAAAAACTTATCGCGCAACTGGCGAAAGATGAGGCTATTGCCGAAGCGGACACGCTGCTGCTGACCATTCCTAACCAGCTGGGCGTGGATTATTGCACGCATGTGCTGGAAGCTATTTTGCAGCACGTTGCGCCGGAGCTGGGCTGGCGTTAATAGCTGACGGCGCGAAAGAGGGCAAACCGGAGCGTTAATGCTCCGATTTGCCAGTATCGTTTTATTCATTGAGCCAGTGGCCGATGGGCCGGGTTTATTATCAAACTGGCTAGCAAGATTTTTCCGTCTTAAACCTTCGCTTTCGCGTGACGCTGTCACTTTTCATTCCATCAACACGCACTTTTGTCAGGCGGTTGCAGGCTTTTCTGCTATTTCACCAACACTATCACTAACGTTAATTGGCTATAAAAAGTTGCATCGACAAACAGGGTTGCAATCGACACCTGCCTTAATAGTTACAACATACAATTGTATTCAATTTAATATTGCCACACTTCAGCATCATGCTTGTCCTCGTTCAACAGGGCGTGAAGTTGCTCGCCCGGGATAGGGCAGGGCTATAAATTTGCTTACTATCAATAAGTTAATGCTTAAGAGTGCAAAGTTCGATGAATTGGCTGGCCATAACGAAGTAACATCGCCTGTCGTGACGACACAGCATACACATGATAGCCAAGTGCTGATATGGAGCCATCTCCGGTAGCTTTACCAGCGGGCTCACGTATACATAGAATGGCGGATGCATATTTCCCGGAAACACCGGAACAGAATCCCGTAAGTTCTTCTCCTCCGATGCCATAGTCACCTGGATATTATGCGTGTCCGGATATTCCAGTCCCGGTATTGTCACCGTTCCAGCCACGGCAGGTGAGCGGGATCTTAAAATAGAGAGAAGGCCGCATAAAGCGGCCAGAATAACATGTTAAAGTGAGTGATAATATTTTCGCTACTTTGTTAATTTATGAAAAACATATATAACCCATTCCAGGGCTTTAATAACGCCTATAAAGCAAAGTATCATCACGGCAAACCTGAAAAAGTTTCAGGGAATGCATACCAGTCCAAAAACATTACTCGTGAACCGTTAAGTAATGCTGATGCCAATAGAATCCCTACAAAGATAGATATAACACGTACTAATTTACCTTTCATTTCTGTTTCCTTTACCAGCAGCAGGAATTACCTGAACAGTTAGAGTTTGAGGTGGTGTCAGAACCTCTATTATTAAAACATTCCCCAACACCAACAAGTCCAGAAGCTAACCCCGGTACGCTGGCAGGAGAAGCATAGAAGCCGCCATTAGAATGGCTACCATTTTCTCTATTTCCCTGTCAGTACCGATTTCGTTAATAAACTGGATGGCCACTTCTTGCTCGTCAACCTCCTTTAGCAGCTTGAGCCTATATCTGTGTTGTAGATGCTCCACAGGATAACTTTCGCTCACACCAGAGCAAAAGGCCACTTCCATCCAGGAGAGAACAGGCCGTTTTATTGACCTGCGGCCGCGTACGCAATTTTTTTGGCCTCTTTTTTGCTATCAGGAAAGCAGTGTGCGCAATTTTCCAACAAAATTAGCGGGTTTCACCGCAACGGCGGCAGATTTATACTTTTTTATACACAGGTAATCCCCATTTTCTGTGGATAAAAGGTTTATCTGTAATGCTAAGGCGGTCAAAAAAAAGACCATGCCGTAACCTGTTGTTATTTCAGGTTAATGCTTTGTTTATAAAGAAGAATCAGCTTATTTTTCAGTCTGGCCGTGCGGAAGAAGGATAACTTCACCCGCTATATGGATAAAACGGCTACTCACCGCCTGCGACGGCTTTTTGTGCAATCGCCCTGGCTACAACCTCGGCGGCAGCAGGATATGTCGCGAAATCTGCTGCGCGATAATACTAAGGAGATATTGGCATAACTAATCTTCACCGCTGATAACGAAAAAATAATAAGATGGCGTTTTCTTTATGACGCCGGATAAAAGATTGCGCAGGAGCCTTTGCAGACTAAACAGGGATTTTGCGAAGGCGAAAAATAAACTACTGATATTTTTTTAGGGCAGGGATAAAAGTGAAATGAAAAAATTACTCTTATTTTTCGCGCTGGCCGCCAGCGGAATAAGCTACGCCGATGAAGCGGTTACTCTCAGAATCGCCGACCAGAAAGGCAATATGCGCGCGCAGCTTGAGGCGTCCGGCTTGCTTAAAAATCTGCCTTTTCATATTGAATGGGCGGAATTCCCGGCCGCCGCGCCGTTAGCGGAAGCATTAAACGCCGGCGCGGTGGATGTGGGTATTATCGGCGACGCGCCGCTGCTGTTTTCTATTGCGGCGGGTTCGCAGGTTAAAGCCGTCGCCGTGGATAAATCCGATCCGATCGGCACGGCCATTGTCGTGAATAAAGATTCTGCGCTGCGTAACGCCGCCGATCTGAAAGGCAAAAGCATCGGCACCGGACGCGGTTCTATCGGTCACTTTGTAGCGCTGAAAGCGCTGGCGCAGGCAGGCATCAAAGCTGACGAAGTGCATTTCCGCTATCTGACGCCGGGCGACGCGAAAATTGCGCTGGCCAGCGGCGCCATTGATGCCTGGGCTACCTGGGATCCTTATACCGCGCTGGCGGAAACCTCCGCTACCGGTCGCGTGCTGGTAAATGGGCGAGGGTTAACCACGGGCAACAGTTTCCTGGCGGCGACAGACAGCGCGCTGAACGATAACGCAAAACGCGAGGCGCTACAGAGCTATGTCAATCTGCTGGCGCAGGCGGAACAGCGAGCCTATGCCGATATTGATGGCTACTCCGCTACGCTTGCGAAAATCATCGGCTTTCCGCCGGAGGCGGTAAAACTCTCTTTCAGCCGCAGGCAGGCGCACTGGCAGTCCATCGATACGCAAACGATTGCTCAGCAGCAGGCGACGGCAGATTTTTATCAACAGCAGGGACTGATTGCCCAACCGCTGAAGGTAGAACCCACCTTTTACCGTGGCATCCAGGTTGTGCGCTGACAGGGTGCGGATATAGTCAGGCGAGCCGGGCAGTCGGCTCAGAAATCCTGCTCCATCAGATCCACCATTGCTCCCTGATGCGCATCCACGTTGCGGATATAGCGCATCAGCGTTTCCGGTTTTTTCCAGGTACCTTCCTGCATAATCTGCGCAACGGCATAGCCTCGTTTCGCCATATCCTGCGCGGCGCCGACGCGGGCGCTGTGGCCGCTCCAGCCGCGATAGCGCTTTTTATTCGCCTTCGCCGGCTGGGCAGGCCCGACCGTCTGCCATGCGCGGATAAAAATGGCCTCCAGCGCAGGCGTGGTCAGCGGTTTTTCCGTCACGATTTTTACCTTGTCGGAACGGTGTACGGGACAGAACAGAAAAGCGTCCGGTTCGCCTGCCAGTCCGGCAACCTTTATCCATTCGGTCAGGCGCTGGCTGGAAAGGGTGCTCAGGGCTTTGACCAGCCCGCCGGTCTGCACGATAGTTTTCGTCCAGCCGACGTCCAGAATAATGCGGCCATCTTCCGCGCGCGTAATGTCGCCGACCCGCAAGCGGGCCAGCTCGCTAAGTCGCAGCAGCGTACCATAGGCCACGTGCAGAAAAGCCAGGTCACGCGTTTCCTGCCTGCGCGACATCCCGGCCCAACGTTCATCTAAAGCAAGCAGATTGACCAGCCGGAACGGCACCGCCTGGCCCGTACGTTCACCGGCGACCACCGCCGATCGGTTAATCTTCTTCAGGGTGCGAAAAACCAGCGGGGAAACGCCAGGCGAGATCAGACCGGCGTTGCGGTGCAGCATAGCAATCAGCGAAGCATGGGTAGCGACCGTCGAAGAGGCGCGGCCGGAGAGCTGTAGCCAACTGAGATAGTCACGCAGATCCGCCGCCGCCATCGGCAGAAAAGGGCGCTGGTTTTCCGCCGCCCATCGCCAGCAGATGCGCATCACGCTTAATAGCTGTCGCCAGGTGTTGTCGGAAAAGGCCTCTTTGTCTTGAACAAATTCCTTAAGCCGTTTCGCGATATCTTCATCTGCCGACAGGATCGGCAAAAAGGTTTCGGCCTGCGTTAGCTGATCCATAAAATGCGCCCCGATCGCGCTACGTCCATTCAGAGAAAATAGCGGATGCCGTTAAAAATTCGGGCGCCATCTTACCGATAACGGCGGCCTTTGTCCCGGATTTATCGGCGCGGCCCGCCATCAGGTTGGCGAATTCTGCCAACAACATTGCCTTCGGGAAATCCACATCTACACTTTACTTTTAAAATGGTCTGAGAAATAAGTATGCGCAGCGAAGTCCTTGTTTTTGATGTCAATGAAACGCTCCTCGATTTAGAAGCGCTGACGCCGCTCTTCGTCAGGGTTTTTGCCGATCGCCAGGCCATGCGTCAGTGGTTCGCCGAACTTATTCTTTACTCGCAGACGCTGACGCTTTGCGGTGATTACCTCCCATTTGGCAAGCTTGCGGTGGAGGTTCTACACATGGTCGCCAGGATAAGAGGTTTGTCATTAACAGCAGGCGATATCACCGAGTTCAGAGATCGAATGGCGGCGCTTCCCGCCCACCAGGATGCGTTGCCCGCGCTGGAGAAACTTAGCGCCGCCGGTTTTCGCATGGTCACACTCACTAACTCTTCCGCACAGGCTGGTCAGCAGACGCTGGCGCAGTCGGGACTGGCTCACTTTTTTGAAAAGCAATTTTCCGTTGAAGAGGTTAGCCGCTTTAAACCCGCCGCCGAGAATTACGCTAATGTAGCGCACGCTCTGGGAAAAGAGCCTGGCTCACTGCGGCTAATTGCGGCTCATAGCTGGGATATTCTGGGAGCAATGGCCTGTGGCTGGAAGGGCGCGCTGGTCGCTCGTCCCGGTAATGCGGTGTTAGAGATTGGCCCGCAGCCGGACGTTGTCGAAAAAGATCTGCTGGCGGCGGCACAGCGCATAATAACGATTGAGGACGCAGGGTAAAAACCGCAGGTTTTTGTCAAATTCTGGCGGGTTATTGGTAACAGAAATCAACCATAATGTAGTGCAATAAATCGCTGTAAATTTAAGTAAAAATGCATGATTTATAGCGATAACAAAACGATGATACTTATCCAGTTTTAACCGTTATGTTTCCAGATACTCAGGAAAATTAATCAGGAATCGGACAGGCACAGATGCACTATTTAACCCCTTTTCGCAGGATAACGGTTTTGGCGCTTTTCGCGCTGGCGGGCTGCTCCTCTCATTCTGGCGACAGAAATAACCATCGCGTGGCGAATGAAACCGCCAGCCATGCCGGCGAACCCGATCTTATTCCGGTCATCGCGGCTTTACACGATCAGATGTACGCATGGGAAGGCACGCCATATCAATGGGGCGGGACAGAACTTTCCGGCGTCGACTGCTCCGGCTTCGTCTGGCGCACGCTCAAGGATCGCTTTAATCTGCCGATGAAGCGCGTCACCACCAGTCAGCTTATCCATATGGGCAAGCGCATTCAGCCGGAAAACCTACAGCCTGGCGACCTGGTCTTTTTCCGAGTGAATCGCCAGATGCACGTCGGTTTTTATGATACCGATCGGCATTTTCTGCACGCTTCCGCCAGCCGCGGCGTCATGCGCTCTTCGCTGGATAACGTCTACTGGAAATCCGTGTTCCTGGAAGCCCGCAGGCTGCCTAACGAACATGGGGCGCAGATATCCTTTAATTATGGCGAGCAGAATAAGGATATGCTGGCTAAAAACTAGATCGCTCCACATCACAGAAGAGGCGGTGACCTGCGCGCCTTTTCTTTTTGCTACGCCTGCGCGTTTCCCGCCTTAATTGCTCAATTATTACCCTGCACTAAATCGATCGCGCTACGTGAATTCTGGCAAACCGCTAAGGGGATGATCCGTCAGAATTCACGTAGCGCACGCTAAAAGGCTGCGCAATTTCCCACCGTTATCTACTACCTGACGCTAATGCCGTTTATCACGCGGTAATTCTGACTTTATATAAGTCCCATTATATAAAGTCAGCATAGATCCGGAGGAAATTCGCTGATCCAGAGGCGCCCTGGCTTACTGCGCGGGCACCGGCTCATTAACAAAGTAGTCTGAGGTAAGCAAAGCGGTCGCCTGCTCTGCCGGTATGGGGCGACTGAAAAGATAGCCCTGGCCGTAGTCACATCCTCGCTTTTGCAACCACTCAAGCGTGGCGGCGTCTTCGATACCTTCTGCCGTCACCGTTATCTGTAGCTCCTGGCATAGTGAGAGCAGGGTTTCGACCACCTTTTGCTGCTGAGAGGCGTGCGCCACGGTGGCGATAAACGAGCGATCAATTTTAAGTCGGGTAATGCCAAGCCCCAGCAGAACCGACAGATTTGAATAACCGGTGCCAAAGTCATCCAGCGCCACGCTGATGCCGCAGTCCCGCAGATCGCGGGTAGCTCGTCTGGCCTCGTCGGAAATCGTCATGACATTCTGCTCCGTGATTTCCAGCTCCAGCTTTAAGCGTTCAGCTTGCTGCATAATAGTGGCAAGGCACTCTGTCAGCACCGAATTGAGCAGCTGTTCGGGCGTGATATTTAAAGAGAGATGCAGGCCTGCCGGCCAGTCGGCGGTAACAAGGACTACGGCCTGCAATAGCTCTAAAGTCAGGCTGTCCATCAGTCCCAGCCTTTCTACCACGGGAATAAACACCGCGGGCGCGATCACTTTATCGGGGCCAGGTATCCATCGTGCCAGGATCTCAAAGCCGGTAATGCGTCCTGTTTGCAGGCAGACAATAGGTTGAAGAAAAGGGATGATGGCATGTCTTTTGACTGCCTCGGCCACTTCATACTCCAGTTTTTCTCTCTGCAGAAAACGCTGCTCCATATCCGGTGAAAAATGCACCAGTGGCTGCGTTTTATCCCGTTTGGCCTCATACATGGCCAGATCGGCCGCCCGAACGATGCCGGAGCGTCCACTGCTGGTCGAGCAGGCTATACCTACCGACACGCCCAGGAACATATCAGGCCCGGTAGGGATTTCCCCCGCACGCCGCCGGAGAGAGGTGGCCATCGCGATGGCTTCTTCGGGCTGAGCTTTGCCGGAGATCATAGCAAACTCATCGCCACCGATGCGAAACGCATGGGTATCCGGTCCGACAAACTCTGCCAGCAGGCGGGCAAGAGAAACCAGCGCGGCATCGCCCTGATGATGTCCGTGCAGATCGTTGATGCTTTTGAAGTCATTAATATCGAGCAAGGTCAGCACATAAGGCAGTCCGGCAGCGTCGAGTCTGGCAATCCGGGCGCTGAATGCTCTACGATTGCCCACGCCAGTCAGTTCATCCGTATCGGCCAGTCGGAGGGCCTCTTTTTCAGCCGTCATCATTTTGCGTATAAGTCTGGCGATAAGCAGACCCGGAATGATCATGGCCAGCATAGCAAAGGCGGAAGAGGTCAGAATAAACCTCATTCTTTCGCCATATTCAAAATCGGCGCTGTATCCCAGCCCGAACAGCGTGGATATCGACTCCTCAAGCCCCCATTCCCACAAGGTGGAAAGGAGAAATATAGTTGCAATGTTTAGCATTGCTAACCATAAAAGTTTCAGGCGCATTTGAAAACCCCCGGCAATATAATTAGTTGAATAGTAAATAGTTATTATTTGAGCCCTGGCATAACACCGGCGGCGGCACTATGAATAATGCTGTCGGATTAAATCGTGTGTTTCTGGCGGCATGTTTCTCGCTATCCGCCTGCTGTCAGGCAGAGAAAAAGAATATGGATCTTATATCGGCAGCATTCTCCGGACTAACAGGCGCTGAAGGTAAATTTTATTGGCCGCCGCAGAGCTCAGCGGGAAATTTACCTTATGGCAGGAAACAACCGTAAAAAGCATCCGGTTAATAATTGTGAAAATAAGTTTGGTCGACACCAGGCCGAATTGAGTTAAGTCATCTTTATTTGGGATATCATTCACGTAATATTTTAGCGCAGCAGGAGGTTAAGCGTATTCCATAATTAATCAAAGCAGAAGGTTTAATGCCTGTTTTATTAAAATAACCCTAACAGCAAGTTTAATTAGCATCCTGCTTTTTATAAGTTAGAAAATCATGGGCATTCAGTCATGCCCGGGGATGTTTTCTCTTCACGAACGACGTGGAGTTAGCTGAGATCGTGCAACGCTTTGCCAGCAGGCCTACCCAGCTGAAACTCGCTAAAGCGAACAGCCAGTCCTTCTCGCTCCGGCGTACAGCACATGGCGCCGACAAACCGATTTTCTGCTTTGGGAAAAGGGCACAGGCGAAGCAAGGGCCAAGTAACGCTGTCGGCTGAATATTGCAGACGTAGTACTTCGCCCTCAAGCGTAGCCCTCATCCAGAATTTTTCAGGGTTGCCCTGAAAAAGGCCGGTTGCCCAGTCCGATTTGCCATTGGTCAATACGCTGCTCAGCATAAAGTGATTATCCGTAAATTCTATCCCGGCCTTGCACCACTGCTGCGGGCCTTGCTCTATCATCAGCCCAGCCTGATCGTAGAGTTCCGCAAACTCGCCCTCAATGCAGAGCTGCAGCGTAAAATCCCCGCTCACCCTGAAACCAAAAAGATGGCCGCTATGGCGTACAAAACCGTAATGCGTTTCGCGCCAAAAATCCGTGCTTTTATCGGTGGTCACCAGCAGGGCATCATCATCCAGCCTCCACCTGGCAGGCTCATTAATCCACTGACCATTTTTGATATTCATCGCTTTTCCTTTTGTCGAAATGGATGCCCCAGCGGGCCTTGCAGAAAACTATAGCAAGCAAGAGCGTATTTGAGGGGTTCAGCTTTGCTTTCCGGGCCGCGTACAGGTAGATTTCAGCGACTAAAATCGCAAAGGGCCGATTTCCCTTTGCTCCTTCTGGAGAGCAAGCCGTGACCGTTCATGTGATGGATATAAACCGTATTCTGATCAATAACTACCCATGGAGTTATCTGGGCGAAGTCGCCGTCAGATCGCTGATCACCTTTTCGCTGGTCTACTTCTTTTTGCGCTTTATCGGCCGCCGCGGCGTCAGGCAAATGTCGCTGTTCGAACTGGTTCTGATCCTGACGTTAGGTTCGGCATCGGGGGACGCCGCGCTGGACGCCGATGCGCCGCTGCTGCCGGTAGTCATGACCTTTATTATCGTTATCGGGCTGTATCGGGGTTTTATCATGCTAATCAACCACAGCGAACGCTTTCAGCGCGCGCTGGAAGGTAAACCCTTGCTGATGGTGGAAAACGGCGAGCTTTATTGGGAAAACGACAGGCGGCACAAGCTGGCGCACGAAGAATTTTCTATTATGCTGCGCCAGCGCGGCGTTCATCATCTGGGGCAGATTGAAACGGCTTTTCTGGAAATCGATGGTGAAGTCAGCATCTATTATTATGCGCCAGAAAACATTCGCTACGGGCTGCCGGTTTTCCCAAAACGCTATATTGAAGACGTCACGGATATTCAGCATCCGGGCTGGTATGCCTGTACACGCTGTAGCCATACGGTGCAGATTTTCAACGCGCAGCCTTTTAAATGCAGCCGCTGCGATCAAAGAAGAGCGACGCCGGCCAGCAATCAGGCGCGCATTCCCTGAACGAACAGACGTTGTTTTTGTTGATAAATTCAGGGACTATTCGCCTCCGGTTTTTAGTAAATAAGATATCGCCTGCATGACAATCAGTATAAAAATAATCTCCTTTCTGAAAAGATTCTGGCCGCGTCCCGTCGCGGTCGCGCCCCGGCAAGTGTTAGTTTCCAGCATTGGCGCGGGAGTAGGTTTATTGTTCGCCAGTCTGTTCAGCCACTGGGCGCTGGGCGAGGTTAACCTCTGGTTTATCGCGCCAATGGGCGCTTCTGCGGTGCTGCTGTTCGCCGCGCCAAACAGCCCGCTGGCCCAGCCCTGGTCGGTTATCGGCGGCAATTTTATCTCGGCCTTAACTGGCCTGACCGTTGTTCACGCCGTACAACAGCCAGCTTTGGCAGTGGCGCTTGCTGCTGGCCTGTCCGTAGCGCTGATGTTTAAGCTGCGCTGTCTGCATCCGCCCGGCGGCGCGATAGCGCTGACCACGGTGCTGAGCGGCCATGCAGCAGGTATGAGCGGCTACCATTTCGCCTTTGCGCCGGTGCTGCTCAATTCCGTTTCGCTGACGTTTGTCGCGATCCTTTTCAATAATCTGTGTGGCCGCCGTTATCCGCATCCGCAGGCCAGCGCGCCGCCGGCGCCGGTACATATGGAGGTCGCTATCTCGCGCCAGGATCTGCACGAAGCCTTAATGAAAGGGGAATACCTGGATATCGACGAAGAAGATCTGCAGGCGGTTTTGCAACAGGCGGAAGAGATCGCTTTAGCCCGTCAGGCAGGAAAAAGTTTTGCGCGGCAGGCGCTGGCGGCCGGTAAGGGCAGATAACCCTCAAAGGCTGAGGTTACGAACGAAAGCCTCAGCCGTTTTATCAGCCATCAGCTTTTACGGACGCTCAGGGTTATGAAGATTATTGCCGGGTTGGGTTTCAGAAGCACCGGCAAGCCAGGGGAGTTACTTCAGCTCCAGTGCCGTTATTACACGGGCAATATCTGCGATATCGCCTGCTGACAACGGCTGCAGAGGGCGGGGCAGGCAATCCGTATCGGTCAGGCCAAGCACACCAGCGGCAGCGGCAATAACGCGAATACTTGCGCCATGCTTACGGAACAGCGCCCACAACGGTTCGAGCCGGGTTGTCAGTGCCGTGACGCGGGTATGATCCCGGGCTGCAGCTGCCTCCGTGATCTGTTTTGCTGTTTGCGGGAACAGACCGCCGCACACGGAGTACCAGACCTCACAGCCTGCGTTTAATCCCAGCCCTGCATACGCATCGCCACTGATACCGATTGTCACTCCCGGACGAAGATGTTTGCGTAACGCATTCACCCGCTCAGCGGCCGCAGCCGGGTTATTTGGAACACCCGGGATCTTAACCGAACGAACCCCCTCCAGCGATGACAGACGACCGTGCAGTTCATCCGTAAATGTAAAATGGGTAGTGCCAGGATTATCATAAACACAGACCGGAACAGATGCGTACCGGGTCACCGTCTCAAAAAGCGCGAAGACCTCTTCATCACGGAGTGACTGGTAGCTGACCGCCGGAAGCAGCAGGGCATCCGCGCCTGCGGCCTGCGCATCATCGGCCAGATGCAGGATGGCGTCAGTACTGACTGCCCCCACGCAAACCATCACAGGAATATCTCCGGCAAGCTGTTTCGCCAGCGTCGCGATGCGATGGCGCTGCTCCCGGGTCAGATACGCATAGCTTCCGGTTGAACCCAGAATGCCCATCGAATCAACATGGGCCGCCGTAAGACGGGCCAGAATCTTACTGAACCCCTCTTCGTCGACGCCGCTGGCGGCGATCGGGGTTAACGGGAAAGCGGACAAGCCGGTGAACATTGTATTTCTCCTGAATGATATTACTGGCATTGTTCTTCGATGAGAGCCGCCTCAAACCACAGACCCGGCATCATTTTTTCAAGGCCATCGGTCAGCATTTTTCCGGCTTCGTGAAGCTTCTCCAGCGGCATCTGCGGCAGACTCTCCAGAATGAACCACATTTGCTGAGCTTCAACGCCCAGACGGGTTCTTATCCCCTGTCGCCAATTCCAGCGACGGCAGGTCACACCAGCATCATCGCACCAGATAACCTCACCTTGCGAAGGATATTCAATGGCGGTTTCGCCGTCTTTGACGGTATCAAAAGGCTCTGTACCTTTTGCCACAGCCAGACGCGGTAAACCTTGATAGGCAGCGATATTCTCTCCACCCACAGGAACGGCATAGCGCAGGCTAACGGCGTTATAAAGATCAACGATGGGATCGAGCGCGGGCATCGTACCGTCACGCAATACGCGCTTACGTAACGCATCCGCTGAACATGGCGTGCGTTTCGGTTTAACACCAAACGTCTGGAAAACCGCAGCCCAGGCGGCCAGATGAGATTCCGCCCATTCAGGCTCGCCAGCCAGAACCGCTTCACAGGCTTCTTGCAGCACCTTTTCTCCTGCACCAGGGTTCAGCACCGGCGCAGCTTTTACGTAGATACTGAGCGCCCGAAAGCCTGGTGCGATATGGTAAATTTCTGGTGCAATTGACGGAGAGACTGTTGGCACGTGATAATCCTGTAATGACCAATTTATTCCATGATAATGACCAATGACCAAAAAAGTCAATTTAATGACCGATGCGAATTCTATCGTCAGCACCGTGAATGAAGCCGTATCTCAGCGGATTAAGCTGTATCGCAAGCAAAAGAAAATCTCACTCGATGAACTGTCTCGTCGGGCGGGCGTCAGCAAGGGCGCGCTGGTTGAGATTGAAGGGTGCCGGGCGAATCCCAGCATTGCCCTGTTATGTCGCCTCGCTGCCGCAATGGGTGTTTCGGTGGCTGACGTCGTAGATGTCAGCGCTAAACCGACCGTGCATCTCATTGCTGAGGATGAGATCCCTCAATTGTGGGAAGGCGAAAAAGGCGGGAGAGCAAGGCTGCTCGCAGGATCTGGCGGCCCCGATATGACAGAGCTGTGGATGTGGGAAATGCAGCCAGGGGAAAAATTTGCTTCACCCGGTCACCCGGAAGCAACGCTTGAACTGTTATATGTACAAACGGGCACGCTCACACTTGGCGTACAGGATCACCTGTATCTGGTGGAGACCGGCTGTTCGGCAACGGCCAGGACGGACGTTCCTCATTTCTACGAAAACCAGGGAGAGAGCCCTTTGGTCTTCATCATGACAGTACATGAGAAAGCATCCTGAAGAGAGAGTTACTGGCACTGCCTGAGGCGTTTGCGCACTTAACTGTGAGGTTGTGCAAATTTTTGCTGTTACGTCGTTGTTAAATTTTATGCATAGGTTATGAATGAAGAATAATTTAATTTCGAATGAAAGCAAACCCTCATCAGCCACCGGAGGAAATTATGGCTACCCGCTTTACCTCAGTGCATCAGCCAGAAGATTACAAGGCGTCTGTGCGCCAGTTAAAGAAAGCGCTTAGAGCGGAAATCGGCGACGTGGAGGCGCTTTTCGCCCAGGTTCAGCAGAAGATCGTCAGCGAAATTAACGCGGCCCGAGAGGAAGAAAAGCAGAAAGGCACCGCCTGGCCGGAGATCGCCTACGCGGATATCGCTGCAGGGCGTATTTCCGAAGAGGTTAAAGCGCATATACGCCGCAGAGGTTGCGTCGTGGTCAGGCAAAATTTCAGCCGGGAGAAGGCGCTGGCATGGGATAAATCGATGCTGAGCTATCTGGACAGCAACGACTTCGACCGCGTCTATAACGGGCCGGGCGACAACTTTTTCGGCAGTCTCGACGCCTCGCGTCCTGAAATTTATCCCATTTACTGGTCTGAGGCGCAGATGGAAGCGCGTCAGAGCGAGGCGATGGCGCAAACCCAGTCTTTTCTGAACCGACTGTGGAAGTTTGAATCGGCAGGCCAGCGCTGGTTCGAGCCGGACGTGAGCATTATTTATCCCGATCGTATCCGGCGCCGTTTGCCGGGCACGACATCAAAAGGGCTGGGCGCCCATACCGATTCCGGCGCGCTGGAGCGCTGGCTGCTTCCCGCTTATCAGCAGGTGTTTCGTCATGTTTTCGATGGCCGTTTTGCCGAGTACGATCCCTGGGACGCGGCATGGCGCACCGAGGTGAATGAGTATGAAGCGGGCACCACGACAAAATGTTCCGCTTTCCGCACTTTCCAGGGCTGGACGGCGCTCTCCGATATGCAAATCGGCCAGGGGCTGGTGCACGTGGTGCCGGTGCCGGAAGCCATGGCTTTGCTGCTGCTGCGTCCGCTGCTGCAAGACGTGCCGGAAGAGGATTTGTGCGGCGTCACGCCCGGCAAAGTCCTGCCCGTGTCGGAAAAGTGGCATCCTGAGCTGATTCAGGGGCTCTGCTCTATACCTTCGCTACAGGCCGGCGATTCCGTGTGGTGGCATTGCGACGTGATCCATGCGGTGGCGCCGGTGGAAAACCAGCAGGGTTGGGGAAACGTGATGTATATCCCGGCAGCGCCTCTCTGCGCTAAAAACGCCGCCTGCGCCGCGAACGTCGCCAAAGCGCTGGCGTCAGGCGAGTCGCCCGCCGATTTTCCCAAAGAAGACTATGAGATCGCCTGGAAGAACCGCTTCACGCCGGACGAACTTAACGCAAACGGCCGCCGCAGCCTGGGGCTGGCGTAAGCGCTTTTATGGCCCGCTTGCGGCGGGCCTGTTGCGTATATCGCGGCTTATCTTTCTGGTAAGCTTAAGAAAAAAGCTTACCGGCAGGCACTATGAACTTACGTCACCAGACTATTATTCAGCTCGTCAGTGAACGCGGCAGCGTCAGCGTCAGCGAACTTGCTCAAATCACCGGGGTTTCCGAGGTAACGGTACGTCAGGATCTGAACGTGCTGGAAAAGGGCGGTTTTCTGCGGCGCGTGCACGGTTCGGCCGTGGCGCCCGAAAGCGATGACGTGGGTTCCAGAATGCGCACCCGTTACGCCATCAAAAAGCGGCTGGCAGAGCATGCCGCTTCGCTGGTTAACGCGGGCGAAGTGGTATTTATCGAAGGTGGCAGCACCAACGCGCTGCTGGCGAGAGAGCTCAGCGCAAGGCAGGATATTACCATTGTGACGGTCAGCCACTACATCGCCACGCTGCTGAGAGACACGGGCGCAGACGTCATTATTCTCGGCGGCCTCTATCAGAAAAGCAGCGAATCCGTCGTGGGGCCGCTGACCCGGCTTTGCATTCAGAACCTCAACTTCCATAAGGCGTTTATTGGCGTCGACGGATGGGATAGGGAAACCGGCTTTACCGGACGTAATATGCTGCGCTGTGACGTGATCAACGCCGTAATGCTTAAAAATACGCATAAGGTGGCGCTCACCGACTCGTCGAAATTCGGGCAGATCCATCCCTATCCGCTGGCGCCCGAAGCGCCTTTCAGCCACCTCATTACCGACAGCGAGCTTCCCGATGCCTGCAGAGAAACGCTCGAGGCACAGGGACTGCTTGTCGATATCATCGGCCCTGAGTAATAAGCCCGGCGCGCCGTTTCGATCGGATCGGCAGCCTTTGACAGACTCAGGCTAGCCGACGCTGGCCGCCAGCTGCTGTCCGGCCGCCAGCGCCAGCGCTGCCAGATAGCGGGCCGCTGGAAAGAGGGCGGCGTCATCAACGCGAAACTGCGGATGATGCAGCGGCCACGGGCCGCCGGAGCCCACCATCACAAAAGCGACGGGAACGCGCTGCTGATAAAAAGCGAAATCTTCGCCGATTGGGCTGGCCTCGACAACACGGGCTTCCAGCCCGCAGAGGGTCGCCTGTTCCAGCGCGAAAGCCGCCCAGCGCTCGTCGTTGCAGACCGAAGGCGGCCCCGGCAGCCACTCCAGCGCGATGTCGGCATTGAACGACACACCCAATCCGTGCAGTAGTTGACGCAGGCGCCTCTCCAGCAGCGTCCGACTTTCATCGCTGAAGGTACGAATTGTCCCTTCCAGCCAGGCCTCTTCCGGGATCACGTTCCAGGTGGTGCCGCTGTGAACTTGGGTAACAGAAACCACGGCGTTTTGATCGGAAGGCAGATTGCGCGCGATCAGCGTTTGCAGCGCGGTAATCAGCTGACCGGCGATCACGATCGGATCGTTACCTTCATGCGGACGCGCCGCGTGCGTGCCAGTACCTTTAATACGAATGGCAAAACGATCGACGCCCGCCGTCAGCGCGCCCGCTTTGCATCCCACTACGCCAACCGGCAGGCCAGGATCGTTATGCAGACCAAAGATCACGCTGGCGTCATTCAGCGCGCCGCTTGCCAGTATGGCTGGCGCGCCCTGACCGATCTCCTCTGCGGGCTGAAACAAAATACGCACGCAGCCTGCCAGCCGCGAGCGCTGCTGCTGCAGTAAGATCGCCGCGCCCAGCGCTGCCGAGGCGTGAAAATCGTGACCACAAGCGTGCATCACGCCGGGATTTTGCGAACGGAAAGCCTCATCGGACTGCTCTTCGATCGGCAGCGCGTCAATGTCGCTACGCAGTATCACCAGCGGGCCTGGCTGTTCGCCACGCACCTCCGCGACCAGGCCGGTGGCCAGCGGCAGATCCATTACGTGGATAGCGTGATCCGCCAACTGCTTGCGCAGATAAGCGGTGGTGGCGAACTCCTGGTTCGACAGTTCAGGGAAACGGTGCAGATGGTGGCGAACGGCCAACAAATAGTCGGCACAGTCGCGCTCGTGCGTGAAACGGCTGTTCGCCTTTTCGGCAGAATTGAAAACGGCCACGGCAGACTCCCTGAAGGGTTGATAAGCGTCAGAGCCTACCAGCCTTCAGGAGGTTGCCATATCTCTATTCCTGTAAAGCATTGGCGGAATTGGGCATTGGCCTGCGCGACTTCATGCAGCAACAGGGCGCGCGGGAAAGAGGCGGTATCAGCAACTGACGCGGCTAGAGTAGCCAGTCGTCCTGCGCCAGCTTGTCGTCAACACTGTAGAGCGTAGCGGTGGCGGCCAGCACCGACTGCTCGTCATGGCCCGGCTTATGGGATTCAACATGGGTGATGTGATAGCCGACGGCGCCGGCGGCCAGCGTTTTTTTTACCAGCGCGTCGTGCAGCTCCTCGTGCGAGGTTGCCCAGCTGACTTCCGTTACGCCGACCGGGGTAATCGAGGCTTTCTCACGGTGAGAAAGGCCCGGGCGCACCAGCACCGGCTCAATGGATTTAGCGGAAAATATTGAGAGCACATCCTGAACTAAGGCTTTCATCGTCTTGCTCCTCATGAACCAAACCCGACAGAGGGTTGTTGTGAAATATCGGCATATGTTAATGAAAGGTAACCTTCAGGAGTAATAAAACGCCTTTTCCGCCGGCGGCATTTAGCTATTACTGCTAATTTGGGCTGGTGAAAACTTCACTCACATTTGAGGGAAAGGAGTAAGGAGTTTTTTGCATTTGATTACATTTTGGCGCGACCGCACGATTCAGTGCGTCAGTCACGCCCTTTACAGAGAAAAGGGCGCGGCAGAAGAGCTAATCTATACCATCGACAATAGTAATCATCGCCTCGGCGATATTTTCTCGCTCTTTTCTCGCTTTGCTGTACTCTGCCGAATGGTAGCAATCCAGCGCGGATTGATAATCCGCAAATTCAATCAGCACATGCTTAATAAAATGTTGACCTTCCAGCGTCTCGGCTTTTTCGCCGCGCGCTAAAAACCGGGCGTTATATTTTTGAAAAGCCTGCGGCGCCAGCGCCATATAATTTTTATACTGCTGCGGATCTTTAACCGTTACGTGAGCTATCCAGTACGCCGCCATTATTATTCCTCTTTGGTCAGAATAGATTTCGCCAGGCTGGCCGCCTCGGTTAAATGCTGCTTAACCGCTTCCTTCGCCTGGTCGGGATTATTCTCTTCAATCGCTTCATAAATGCGCGACATACGCTCAAAGCCGGCCACCTGACGCTCCGGACTGCGCAAGGTTAACGCGCGCAGCCGGCTGATGCGGCTGTTGAGCCGCTGCACGATCTCCCACGCGATGGTATGCCGGGCAATGGTAAACAGCGTTTCATAAAAAGCCTGTGACGCCTCGACTCGCTCGATATCATCCCGATCTTTCGAGGCTTTGGCGATGCGCAGCAGCTTCTGCTGCAGGTTCTTTTTATCTTTCGCCGTCGCCACAAGCGCGCAATCCTGCGCCGCTTCCTGCTCAAGCAGCAGGCGAATAGCGTAAATCTGTTCAGCCGTTTGCCAGTTGAGTACGGCCACGATCGGCCCTTTTTTCGGCAGATTTTCAATTAAGCCTTCCGCTTCCAGGTAGCGAATCACTTCCCGGACGACCGTTCTGCTGACGCCTAATTCATCGCACAGACTGCGCTCTACCAGCCGATCGCCAGCCTGAAAATAGCCGGAAATAATCGCCTGACGCACTTTAACTAACGCCAGCTCACGTAAAGTCGGCGTGGTTTCTATTTTTAAGGAATGGCTCGCAACCATATTTTTCTCAGTCCGGAAATAAAAGGGAAAATAGCAAAATGCCACTCCTGACCTTTTTATTAGTAGCACTGTTTTAACCGTTAACGCAATGCTGCGGTTTTGTATCCGCAGCCGCGGATGGAACCGGCGCTGGCTCACAAATTCCGCTGTCGGTTTTGGTACAAAAGCGAACCGGGCAGCGTAAGAGCAGTGTTATTTTATAACCAACTGATAGTTATAGTATTTACAACAAAGCGTATTGCTCGATTTTGTTTGAATCTTTGAGGATTATCACATCTCTTAGCATGGTTAAAAGCCGACGAATTTTAAGCCTGTTTTCGGCCGCAAAGGTTGAAATTACAGGCTTTTTACCCCGAAAAACCGCCGATCACCATAACACCGTATGATGGTATACCAAGTTTTGACATGCCCTGAATGCCGGTGTTATACCGATTCCCGAGCATTTAACAAATCATTAACCAACGAGGTTCCCGGCATGCATCCTGATATTCGTAAAACCATCGTGACCACGGAAACAATCTATGCCGACGGCGGCAAGGCGGCCACCACACCGCTGGTGATGATCGCGGCAGCGGCCGTAGTCAGAAACCCCTGGGCAGGTGAAGGCTTTGTGGAGGATCTGGCGCCGAAAATCCGTGAAATGGCGCCGGTGCTGGGCGAGCTGCTGACCGGCCTGATTGTGAAGGAAGCGGGCGGCGGCGATCGCGTGCAGGCCTATGGCAAAAGCGCGGTGGTTGGGCTGAACGGCGAGCTGGAGCACGCCTCGGCGCTGATCCACACGCTGCATTTCGGTAACCACTATCGTTCGGCGGTAAAGGGAAAAACCTATCTGGCCTTCAACAACACGCGCGGCCCGGCCAACACGCCGATCCTCGTGCCGATGATGGGCACCAACGATGAAGGCACCCGCGAGCACTACCTGACCATGCAGTTCAATATCAACGATGCGCCGTCCGGCGACGAAATCGTTATCGCGCTGGGCGCGGCACTGGGCGGTCGTCCGCACCACCGCATCGGCAACCGTTACCTTGACCTGAAAGAGCTAGGCCATGATCAGAAAAACCCGGCAGCTGTCTGACCTCAACCTGCGCGTGAGCTGGCTGGAGGCGGGCCAGGGCACGCCGCTGGTGCTGGTGCACGGCGTCGGCATGAATGCGGAGGCCTGGTTTCCCCAGCTGGCAGCGTTAAGTCGTAACTTTCACGTGATCGCCGTTGATATGCCCGGTCACGGCGAGAGCGAAGGCTTTCACCATGCCGCCACGCTGCAGGATTACGTGGGCTGGCTGGCCTCGTTTTTACGGACGCAAAAGGCGCGGCGCTTCGCTGTCGCCGGTCATTCGATGGGCGCGCTGATCGCTGCCGGTCTGGCGATTGAGCATCCGGAATTAGTCAGTCACGCCGTGGTGATCAGCGGCGTCTACAAACGCAGCGAGCAGGCGAGCGAGGCGGTAATAAAAAGGGCGCACGAGCTGACACAGGGCAAAGTACGGATAGACGCGCCACTGGATCGCTGGTTCAGCGATGACGAACACGAGCAGCCGCTGCGTCATCGGGTCGGTGCCTGGCTGCAGCAGGTCGATCGCCAGGGTTATGCGCGCGCCTATCAGGCCTTCGCCGAAGGCGACCGCACCTATGCCGATCGCTGGCCTGAAATGCGCTGCCCGGTGCTGGTGATGACCGGCGAACTGGACGCCAATTCCAGCCCGGAGATGACGCACCAGATGGCCGAAGCCGCGCCCAACGGCGTCGCCGTCGTGGTCGGCAACGCCCGACATATGTTGAACCTGACCGACGCGGAACGGGTAAACGAAGAGATGCTGACGTTTCTTTGTCCCGCCGTGGTCGGCAACAAGCTACAGACCGTAAAGGAGTAACAATGGACGCAGATAAACGCAGACAGCTCCGTGACGCTTTCGGCGCTTTTATGACCGGCGTGACGGTGGTGACCACCAACGATCGTGAAGGCAATCCGATCGGCTTTACCGCCAACTCTTTTTCGTCGGTGTCGCTGGACCCGGCCTTGCTGCTGGTGAGCATCGATAAACGCTCCGCCAACTACGAGAACTTTACTGGCTGCAGCCATTTCGCCGTCAATATTCTGGCCGAGCAGCAGAAAGAGACTTCCAATATTTTCGCGCAGAAAATGGAAGACCGCTTCGCGCTGGTCGACTGGCGCAAGGCCGCTTCCGGTGTGCCGCTGATCGACAACAGCTCCGCCTGGTTCGACTGTTCGCTGCATCAGGTGGTGGACGCGGGCGATCACGCGATTTTGATCGGCAAGGTAGAAGCCTTTTCCTCCTGCGGCACCGCCGGACTCGGCTATTACCGCGGCGTCTATTTCACGCCGTACCAGAACGCCGACTCGCTGATTGGCGGGCCGGATGTGGTGGTCAGCGCGCTGATCGAATCCGCCGGACAGGTGCTGATGGTCGAGCGTGAAGGCAGCTACACGCTGCCGTCGCGGCGGGTTAACCAGAGCAGCGTCAGCGAGACGCTGAATAAGCTGATTGGCGATCTGGCTATTGAGGCCAGCCCCGGTTTTGTTTACTCCATCTGGGAAGATCGCCAGAAAAACCAGCAGCATATTGTTTTCCTCTGCGCGCAGCCGACCGGCAGCCCGCAGCCCGACGTCCGTCAGGCGCAGTGGTACAACCTGAGCCAGCTGGACACGCTGCCCATCGCTGATTCCGCCCTGAAGTCGCTGATGAACCGCTTTGTGCGGGAAAGCGCGGTCGGCAACTACGGTCTCTACTACGGCGACGAGCGCCAGGGATCGGTCAGACATTTCGCCCTGAAAGCCAGTTAGGAGAGCACCATGAAACTGTCACTGTTCCTGCATATGGAAAGGGTTTCTGCCGATGACGCGCAGGAGAAACTGTACGAAGAGATGATGACGCTGTGTGAAATCGCCGACAAAGGCGGCCTGCACGCGATCTGGACGGGCGAGCATCACGGTATGAACTTCACCATCGCGCCCAATCCTTTTATCAACCTGGTGGATATCGCCCATCGCACCCGCCACGTACGGCTGGGCACCGGCACCATTATCGCGCCGTTCACTCATCCGATTCGCCTGGCGGGCGAGGCGGCGATGACCGATCTGGTGACTAAAGGACGGCTGGAACTGGGCATCGCGCGCGGCGCTTACTCCTATGAGTATGAGCGCCTGATGCCGGGCATGACCGCCTGGGAAGCCGGTCAGCGCATGCGTGAACTGGTGCCGGCGATAAAAGCGCTGTGGGAAGGCGACTATGCCCATCAGGGCGAGTTCTGGTCTTTTCCGGCCACGACCTCAGCACCGAAGCCGAAGCAGCAGCCGCATCCGCCAATTTGGGTGGCCGCGCGCGATCCCAACAGCCATGAATTCGCGGTGAAAAACGGCTGCAACGTACAGGTTACGCCGCTGCATCAGGGCGAAGAAGAGATTACGCGCCTGATTGACTGTTTCCGGACGGCCTGCCAGCAATACTCGCCGGAGAAACCGCTGAAAATCATGCTGCTGCAGCACGGCTACGTGGCGGAAGACGCCGCCGACGCGCAGCGCGCCGCCGAAGAGCTTAACCGCTTCTATAACTATTTCGGCGCCTGGTTCAAAAACGAGCGCCCGGTGACTCAGGGATTGATCAAACCGCTAAGCGACGAAGAGATTGCCGCCAACGGCTACTACAGCGCGGAAGCCATGCGTAACAATCTGGCGATCGGCAACGCCGACGAGATCGTGGCGAAACTGAAAAACTACGAGGCGATGGGCTATGACGAATATGCCCTGTGGCTGGACAGCGGCATGACCTTTGAGCGGAAGAAAGCATCGCTGGAGCGGTTTATCCGCCACGTTGTTCCTGAATTTCACTAAGCGGAGAGGCTATGGACGTTTTCAAACTCTATATCGACGGGCAATTTACGGACGGCGCGGCGCAGTTCAGCTCGCAGAATCCGGCCACGGCGGAACCCTGGGCGACTATCGCGGAAGCGCGTCGCGATGAGGTTAATCGCGCGGTGGAAGCCGCCTCGCGCGCGTTCGGGTCAGAAAGCTGGCGCGCCATGACCGCGGGCGCGCGTGGCAAACTGCTGCTGCGCCTGGCCGATCTGATAGAGAAGCACGCCGATCGGCTGGCGCGGATTGAAACGCAGGATACCGGCAAGATCATCCGCGAAACCAAAGCGCAGATCGCCTACGTCGCTGAGTATTACCGCTTCTACGCGGGGCTGGCTGACAAGATGGACGGCGCGACGCTGAGCATTGATAAAGCCGATATGGAAACCTGGATTAAACGAGAGCCGGTTGGCGTGGTGGCGGCGATCGTGCCGTGGAACAGCCAGCTGTTTCTTTCGGCGGTGAAAATTGGCCCGGCGATCGCGGCTGGCTGCACATTGATCGTCAAGGCGGCGGAAACCGCGCCTGCGCCGCTGCTTGCTTTTGCCGAACTGATTCACGAAGCCGGCTTTCCGCCGGGCGTCTGCAACATCATTACCGGTTTCGGCGAGGAGTGCGGCACGCCGCTGACCACTCATCCGCTGGTTGACCATATCGCCTTTACCGGCGGCCCGGATACCGCGCGGCATATTATCCGCAATAGCGCCGAGAATCTCGCCAGCACCTCGCTGGAGCTGGGCGGCAAATCGCCGTTTATCGTCTTCGCCGACGCCGACCTGGAAAGCGCGGCCAATGCGCAGGTCGCCGCCATTTTCTCCGCCTCAGGACAGAGCTGCGTGGCTGGATCGCGGCTGCTGGTCGCCGAGGAGATCAAAGACGCGTTTATAGAAAAGCTGATCGGCAAGGTGCGTGGCATCGTCATCGGCTCGCCTGAGCAGCCGGAAACCCAGTTTGGGCCGCTCTGCACGATACAGCAGAAGCGCACGATCGAAGCGGTGGTCAGCCGCAGCCTGGAGCAGGGCGCGCGTCTGGTTATCGGTCATCAGCCCATCGACCGGCCCGGTTTTTACTATCCGCCGACTATTCTGGACTGCAGCAACACGCCGCAGGCGGAAAGCGTCACGCGGGAACTGTTCGGCCCGGTGCTGTCCGTGCTGACTTTCAAAGACGAAGCCGAAGCGATTCGGCTGGCCAACGGCACCGACTACGGCCTGGCGGCAGGTATCTTCACGCAGAACCTGACGCGCGCCCATCGCGTCACCCGTAAGCTGCGCTGCGGCGTGGTCTGGCTGAACACTTATCGGGCGGTTTCGCCAATGGCGCCGTTTGGCGGCTACGGCAAATCAGGCTTCGGCCGTGAAGGCGGCATTGACGCCGCGCTGGAATACACCACCACCAAAACCGTCTGGCTGCGCACCAGCGATGAACCGATAGACGATCCCTTTATCATGCGCTGATTAACGCTTTGCCGGTTTCCGCGCCGGCAAAGCCCGCCTGGAGCTGTACCGCCAACTCTTTGCTGAGATGACGAAAACCCTTTCGTCGGGATGGCTGCGCTTTTTTTATGCACTTTTTGACGCCGTAACCATGTCGATAACCGGAGGGGAAAATGAATACGCAGCAGATTATTGAAAACAAGTCCGTGGATTACGTACCGGAATCAGAGCGCCACGGCAAATCCCGCAGCCTGTTTACGCTGTGGTTTTGCACCAATATCGCGCCGCTGGCGATTGTCAGCGGCGCCATCGCCACCGAAACCTTTCATCTGAATGTGATTTCAGCGCTGACGGCTATCGTCGCCGGGCATCTTTTTGGCGGGCTTTTTCTGGCGCTGACTTCGGCGCAGGGGCCAAAAACCGGCATTCCGCAGATGGTGCAAAGCCGGGCGCAGTTTGGCCGCTATGGTTCGCTGCTGGTTATCAGTTTTACCACCGTGATCTATCTGGGCTTTTTTATCTCCAATATTTCGCTGTCGGGCCGGGTTATCAACAATGTGTTACCGGTGATTCCCGTGCCTCTGGCGACCATCGCCGGCGCGCTGCTTGCCACCCTGATCGGCATGATTGGCTATCACTTTATTCATAAAATCAATAAGGTGGGCGCGTGGGTAATGGGGCTGGCGCTGATAGCTGGCCTGGGAGTGATGCTGTCGCAGCCGCTGCCTGGCGATTTCTGGCAGCGCGGCAGCTTCAGCGCGGCGGGCTGGTTCGGCACTTTCTGCATCGGTGCGGTGTGGCAGATTAGCTTCTCGCCCTATACCTCTGACTACTCGCGCTATCTTCCCGCCAATGTCGGCATCGCCCGGCCTTTTATCGCTACCTGGCTGGGCGCATGCGGCGGCACCATTCTGGCATTTGTCTTCGGCATGATGGCGGTGGCCGTCGCCCCTGCCAGCGACGCGATGATGGCCGTGCGCCATGCCACCGGCGGATTAGGCCCGGTGCTGATGGTGCTGTTTCTGATTAATATCATCTGCCATAACTCAATGAATCTGTATGGCGCAGTGCTGTCGCTAATCACCGCCGTGCAGACTTTTCGGCCAAACTGGACGCCCGGCGCGGCCGTGCGCGTGCTTTGCTCCGGGCTGGTGTTACTGGGAAGCGTCATGGTAGCCCTGGCGGCCTCACAAAACTTTGTGGCTTTCTTTATTAATCTGATCCTGGCGCTGATCTCCGTCCTGATCCCGTGGAGCGTGATCAACCTGATCGATTTCTACTATGTGAACAAGCAGCGTTATGACGTGACGGCAATATTCCGCGCCGACGGCGGACGCTATGGCTTGCTGAACACCCAGACGCTGGCGGTCTACTTTTTCGGCATTATTGTGCAGCTGCCTTTTATCGAAAACGCTTTCTTCTCTGGCCCTTACGCGAAGCTGATCCCGGGCGTTGATATCTCCTGGATTATCAGCCTGGTGGTTACCAGCGTGGCCTATCCGCTGTTTCATCGTAAGCATCGGGTGATGCTGGCGGAGGTGACGCAAAGGTAGCGGCGGTGACCGGTTTTGTCCCGGCGCGACCGGCCGCACATGGCTTTAAGGGCGAAACGGCCAACCGCCGTTATCTGTTTGCGTAACGGGGGAGGCTCACAGTATCGCGAATAAGTAACGTATTAATTTAACTTACTGATTTATATGTAAATTTTCTTTATTTTCGTTTTCATCCGTGCCAGCATTTATTTCTCTTTTCACCACTGGCACAGGATGGCCAAACCATGCAAAACAGTACCCCTACGCCGCACGACGCAATTTTTAAAACCTTTCTGTCGAACTCGCTGCTCGCCCGGAATTTCCTGGAGCTGCATCTGCCCGAGCCGCTGCTTGCGATCTGCGATCTCAGCACGCTCAGGCTGGAGTCAGGCAGCTTTATTGAGGACGATTTAAGAGCCTGCTATAGCGACATCCTCTATTCTCTCAAAACCACCGGGGGCGACGGTTACGCCTATGTGCTGATCGAACATCAGAGTTCGCCGGATCGAATAATGCCTTTTCGTCTGATGCGCTATGCCATTGCGGCTATGCAGCGCCACCTGGACGCGGGACATAAAACCCTGCCGCTGGTTATTCCGGTGCTGTTTTATCAGGGCAGCCGCTCGCCTTATCCATTCAGCACAAACTGGCTGGATTTGTTTGACGAGCCGGAACTGGCGGCGAAACTTTACGGCGGCGGTTTTCCGCTGGTGGATATCACCGTCATTCCCGATAAAGAGATCCGGAAACATCGCAAAATGGCGCTGCTGACGCTGCTGCAAAAGCATATTCGCCTGCGCGATCTGCTTGAGCTGTTTAATGACATCACCTCGTTGATGCAGTCGGAAGATCTTACCGGACAACAGCAGACGGCGCTGATAAACTATATGATTCAGGCAGGAGAAACGCCCGATATCAACGGGTTTCTTGATAAACTGGCACAGGCGTTGCCACAGCATAAGGATGAACTGATGACAATTGCAAAAAGACTTGAGCAGATAGGCCGGGAGCAGGGTATAGAGCAGGGGATAGCCAAAGGCCACGAGGACGGCGAGCGAGAAGCCAGCCTGAAAATCGCCCGCAATATGCTGGCCAAAGGCTTCGATTACCAGGCCGTTATCGAAATGACCGGCCTGACGCAGGACGATCTCCAGCAAATTAAGCACTAAATCTGCGCAAAGCACGCGCCGGTAAATCTGCGTTACCGGCGCGGCTTCAGGCCGTTAAACAGCAATAAATTCCCGATAGCCCGAAACAATCACATAAATGGCGAAGTAGCTAAAGATAACGGCGGACGCCATATAAGAATATTTCAGCAGGCGAGCGCCCAGCAGTTTACCGCCGAAGCTGCCCGCCAGGCATAATACGCCAGTCCAGAACACGCCAGCCAGGAAAAAACCGCTCAGAAACCAACCTGTATCTACCGTGCTGTGCTGCCCCATGCGTGAGATTAGCGCGCCGCCAACCGTGGCGAACCATAAAATCGCAGTAGGCGATGACATAGCCAGTAAAATGCCGCGGCCAAACTCCCGACTCAATGGCCGTGCCTGCAGTTGTTCGTCCATGCGCAACTCTTCATGGCGTCGAAGTGCGGTCAGCGTCATCTTAACGGCAAACCACAGCAGCATCGCGCCGCCGCCTATCCACAACACCCAGCGCACGGCGGCAAACTGCAGCAGCACCGTCATGCCCGCCAGCGCCAGCAGCGCATAGATCAAATCGCCCACGCAGGTGCCGATCCCCAGCCAAAAACCATGAAAATAGCCGCGCTGCATCGCCAGCGTAATCATAGCGATATTGGCGATGCCGATATCAAGACAGAGCGACAGGCTCAGCAGAAAACCGCTGGAAAATTGCATTAGCGTAAAACTCCTTTTAGCCGGGGCGCGGCCGTCGCCGTCCCTGAACAGAGATTATTTACATTATTTCAACAATAATAAAATAGGGAATGGCGTAAAAAGTCAATCTCCTGGCGGACAGGCCATGTGAAGGAGCCAGCGCCCGTCAACGCGTCGCAAGCGCTCGTTTTATCACGGTAAAAATATGTTCATCATTGCATTGCGAGACATTGAAACGCAGAAAAGCCGATGCCGAGCCGGATTCGCTAAAAGCATTACCGGGCGCCAGCACCACGCCTTCTTTTAAGCAGGCGCGAGAGAGAGCGGCGGCATCGACGCCTTGCGGCAGCCGACACCAGAGAAACATACCGGCCTGCGGCGTATGCCAGGGTGTAATAGCAAGCCCGGCAAGCTTTTCCAGCGTAGATTGCATCGCCACGCCCAGCCGTAGCCGCACGGATTCCATATGGCGCCGGTAGCCGCTGCCGGTTAGCGCGCCCAACAGCAACGCCGAAGCGAGCTGGCCGCCGCCGAAGCTGGTGGCGATTTTCAGATCGACTAAACTTTCCGCCCATTCGCCGCGCGCGGCGATATAGCCGCAGCGTACGGAGGCGGAAACCGTTTTGGAAAAACTGCCGATCTGCATCACATTGTGCAGCCCGTCATACGCGGCCAGCCTTGGCGCCGGACTGGTTTCGAAATCGGCGAAAATATCATCTTCCACAATAATTAGCCCGGCAGCCTCAGCCAGCGCCAGAAGCTGATGGGTGACGACCGGCGACAGCGAGACGCCGGTCGGATTGTGAATGCCGGAGTTGGTAATATAAAGCCGAGGCGCATGGGTCTGCAGGAGATGTGCAAAAGCCGTTAAATCTGGCCCCTTTGGCGTAAAAGGCACGCCAATAACGTTAACCGGATGAGCGCGAAGCAGCGCATGAAAATTAAAATAACAGGGATCGTCTACCAATACGCAGTCGCCGGGCCGTAGCAGAAACCGGCAGATCAAATCTATCGCCTGAGTGCCCGATTCAGTAAGCAGAATTTGATCCGTGGCAGCCTGTACGCCTGCTTTCGCCAGCCGGCGGGCAATAAACTGCCGCATTTCGGCATAGCCATAGGGCGAAGCGTAGTCGGTCAATAAAGCGCTTTCGCCGCGCGACGCCGTTCGCATCGCTCTGCGGACGCCTTCTTCATACATCCACGAAGAGGGTAGCCAGCCACAGCCCGGCTTCAGCAAATGAGGATCGGCTTCCAGCGCCTGACGCGAAATCCACAGCGGGTCGACTTCACGCTCCGTATTCAGCCCCTGCCGGGTCAGCGCCAGCGGCGCTGCTGGCCCACACACGAAAAAGCCCGCGCCGGGACGAGCAGCAATGACATTTTGCGCAGCCAGTCTTTCGTAAGCTTCCACGACGGTTGAAACCGATACGCCGGAAAGAAGCGCCTGTTGACGTACTGAGGGCAAACGCGCGCCAGGAAGATAAGCGCGTGCGGCAATCTGCGTTTGCACCTGCTCCATCACGGTGGCAATACGTGTATGGCTGCGCGACATGTAATTCTCCGGACTGTACTGCACTGTAGACCAGCACAGTTAAGAAAGATTGTACTGGATTGTATCTGGCATGTATCACCCTGCCAATGCTTAACTGGGCGAAACCTTAAGGAGCAGAAAATGATTAAAGCGAATGGCTGGCTAAGCGGCTTGGTGGGCGTGGTAATTTTTTCCGGATCGCTGCCGGCAACCCGGCTGGCGGTAGCGGGATTTTCCCCGCTGTTTTTGACAACAGCGCGCGCGACGCTGGCGGCGACAGCAGCATTGTTTTTGTTGTTCGCCTGTCGACAGCCAAAGCCGGATCGCGGCGATCTCTTCTCCCTTACGGTGGTCGCGGTGGGCGTGGTTATCGGTTTTCCGTTATTGACGGCCGTCGCCTTACAGAACGCAACGGCTGCTCATTCATTAATGTATCTGGGCTTTTTGCCGCTTTGCACCGCCGCGTTCGCCGTCTGGGGCGGCGAGCGCAGACCGCAGGCCGCCTTCTGGTTCTTCGCGCTGATCGGTGGTGCAATTGTGGCGGGCTATGCGCTGATGGCGAAAGAGAGCCAGGCGAGCTGGCGGGATTTACTGACTATTGCGGCGATCGTTCTGTGCGGCGCGGGCTATGCGCAAGGCGCCAGCCTGGCGCGCCGTCTGGGCGGCTGGCAAACCATTGCCTGGGCGCTGGTGCTGGCTTTGCCGATTATGCTGCCGATTGCCACACTGACGCTGCCGCGCTCTTTCCGTCTCATCGCTTTTTCCGCCTGGGCCGGTTTAGGCTACGTTTCGCTATTCAGTATGCTTATCGGTTTTATTTTCTGGTATCAGGGCCTGGCGAAGGGCGGCGCGGCGACAGTAGGGCAGCTACAGCTGTTGCAACCCTTTATCGGCTTCGTGTTCGCGGCGCTGTTTTTACATGAAAGTATTAGCGGGATGATGGTAGCCTGCGCCTTTGGCGCACTGTGCTGCGTGGCGGGCGCAAAAAAATATGCCTGAGGGAAGAGAAACAGACGAACCGGCAGCCTTCACCGGTTCGTCGTGGGCGTTTACCAGACTTCCAGCTTCTCCGGCCAGGCGACGGCGGGAAAGGCGTTCAGCGTGGACGGTGCGAACAGCGCGCCCTGGAAATTGCAGACGCCGGCCGACTCCAGCCACATCCACTCTTCAGGTTTATTGACGCCTT
This sequence comes from Erwinia sp. CGal63, assembly GCF_037026505.1. Classification (NCBI taxonomy): domain Bacteria; kingdom Pseudomonadati; phylum Pseudomonadota; class Gammaproteobacteria; order Enterobacterales; family Erwiniaceae; genus Erwinia; species Erwinia sp. CGal63. The sequence goes on along the minus strand of NZ_JAKUMN010000001.1, from coordinate 1,035,544 downwards.
CCGCGATCACCGTAATCTGTAAAGAGGAGCAGAACTTTAATATCGCCTGTACGATGGCCTGCTTTGGCCCGCTTCTGTGCACGTCGGCAATGATATTGCGATCGATTTTGATTTTATCCGGCTGGAACTGGGTGAGCAGCACCAGCCCGGCAGAGCCGGCGCCGAAACTGTCGATAGCCAGGCTGATGCCGGACGCCTTCAGCTTTTTAATCGCTGCCTCGAACTCGTCCACTCGAGAAAGCGCGCCGTTTTCGGTCACTTCCACTACGATCTGCTCTGGCACCAGGCCGTTGCTGTGGATAGCCTGCAGTAAAAAATCCACCGCGTTCGGCACTATGGCCAGCGACATCGGCAGCAGGTTAATGGAGAGCGTCAGGCCTTCGATACCCAGCTGCTTCGCCATGGCAAACACATGCTGCTTGGATTTCAGATCGATTTCATACATCTCATTACGCGGCAGCTCAGCGAAATAATCCGCTACAGAGACGCCAGAGCCGGGCCGCATCATGGCTTCCACGGAAACGATCTGACGTGAAAGCGGGTCGATGATAGGCTGGAACGCGAAGCTGTATTGATCCGTGGCTGGCTGAATCGCCGCTCGCGGCGGGGTTTCTTCCTTATCCACGATAAATTCCCAGGAGTCGCCCGACGGAATTTCAAAGTAGTTTTCACGCTCTGTCGCTTCAACAAACATGCGCAGGAACTGCAGCGCGCGATCGTCGTAAGTCAGCTGGTATTTTGAGGTCCCTTTATCCAGCACGGCCTGCAGCACATTGTCAGGATCGTACTGGCGCAGGTCGAACAACTCCATACCCACGTTGCCGAACCGTCTGGCCGGCGCGTAGTCACGCATCAGCTCCACCAGATTATGGTGGCGCGGATCCTGGCAAATCGCCTGATAGATAGCGAGCACCGCCTCTTCCGGGCCTTCCAGTACCTGGAAAAAGTGGGTGCCGTTGAACAGCAGAATGCCCGTCACGCTGTTTGATTCGTTGACCTGATTGGCTTTTTCAGCCAGCGCCCCCAGGGTTTTAATGAGGACGTCATCAGAAATATGACTACGATAGATGATTGTTGACAGCATGGAGGGTTCCAGATTTTTCGCTATGTTATGCATACCTTACCAGATGCCTTTGCAGGGTTGTCCAGCTCAAATTGAAAACAAAGAGAAACTTAGTGCATAACGCTGAGACGCGAGTCTACTGAATTTTCGTGGCGGGGTCGTTAAAAGATACGCTCTGTTTAATCAACTAATTGTTAATAAACACTATTTTTTTCAACCCAACCGGCCTGGCGTTGACATGACCCAAATGAGCGGCAACAGCTGCGGCAGCCAGTCATTTCGATCCGCCTGAAGGAAGGAAGAGCCTCTGTCGCCCTGGCTGTCACTACGTGAAAGCTTTTGTACTCCAGCCCAGACACCGGCGGCTATAAACGGCAAAACAGCTGCTATTCGGTAACATTCTGAAAGCAAATAAAGGGGCGCCCGCCGCACGCTGTTCTAAGCTCAAATCTGGTTTGCAATGTGATGTGGAGTCGTATGAAACACCAGAATAAGACTATTGGAATAGCGCCCTACGGCGGTTCAGCAGGCGGCTGGGGCGCATTAAAAGCCGTCGCCGATGCGATACGCGGCCAGATGTCCGTTAAGCAGGATGTGATCGCGCTGTTTAAAGTCAATCAGCCGCAGGGTTTTGACTGTCCCGGCTGCGCCTGGCCCGATCCTCAGCACGGCTCATCTTTTGAATTTTGTGAAAACGGCGCTAAAGCCGTCTCCTGGGAAGCGACCAGCAAGCGCACCACGCCGGAGTTTTTCGCCGCCCATACCGTCAGCGAGCTGTGGCAGCGCAATGCCTTTGAACTGGAAGGCGAAGGCCGTCTGACCCATCCTATGAAATATGACGCCGCGACGGATACTTATCAGCCTATTGAGTGGGAAACCGCGTTTCGTGAGATTGGCGAAAAGCTGCAAAGCTACGCCGATCCGGACAGCGTGGAGTTTTACACGTCGGGCCGCGCCTCCAACGAAGCTGCCTTTCTCTGGCAGCTTTTCGCCCGCGAATATGGCACCAACAATTTTCCGGACTGCTCCAATATGTGCCACGAGCCGACCAGCGTTGGCCTGCCGCAGTCTATCGGCATCGGTAAAGGCACGATAGAACTCGATGATTTCGATCACTGCGACCTGGTGCTCTGTATCGGCCATAATCCGGGTACTAACCATCCCCGTATGCTTGGCACGCTGCGCGAAGTGTCGAAACGCGGCGCGACCATCGTGGCGATCAATCCGCTGCGGGAGCGCGGCCTGGAGCGCTTTACCTCGCCGCAAAGCCCGGTTGAGATGCTGTCGCTCAGCTCCACCACGCTAGCCTCCACCTACTATAAAGTCCGCGTGGGCGGTGACGCCGCCATGCTGAAAGGCATTATGAAATGCCTGCTCGCGATGCACGATCGGGCGCTGGCGGCCGGCGAACCGGGCGTGCTGGATGAAAACTTTATCCACGGCCATACCGAAGGCTTTGCGGAACTTAAAGCGGATCTGGATGCGACCGACTGGCCGCACATCCTGAAAGTTTCCGGCATGACGTTTGAAGAGATCCAGAATATCGCCCATCTCTATGCCAAATCAGAGAAGACCATTATCTGCTACGGCATGGGGATCACCCAGCATCAGTACGGCACGCAGAACGTACAGCAGATTGCCAACCTGCTGCTGCTGCGCGGCAATATCGGCAAAAGGGGCGCCGGGATCTGTCCACTGCGCGGCCATTCCAACGTGCAGGGCGACCGTACCGTTGGCATTACCGAAATTCCACCGCAGTCGCTGCTGGACGGTCTGGAAAAAACCTTTGGCTTTAAGCCGCCGCAGAAGCACGGCCACGGCGCCGTGCAGGCTATTCAGGCAATCCGTGACGGCCACTCCAAAGCGCTGCTCTGTCTGGGCGGTAACCTGGCCGAGGCGATTTCCGATCCGCAGCAGACCTTTGAGGCGATGCGCAAGCTGGATCTGGTCGTGCATATGGCGACCAAGCTGAACCGCTCTCATCTGCTGTTGGGTAAACATAACTATCTGCTGCCGGTGCTGGGCCGCACCGAGATCGACAAGCAGGCTTCGGGTGAGCAAAGCGTCACCGTGGAAGATTCCATGTCGATGGTTCATGCCTCACGCGGCACGCTGAAGCCCGCCTCAGAGTGGCTGAAGTCGGAGCCGGCCATTGTGGCCGGTTTGGCGAAAGCGACGCTGCCCAATACTAAAGTGAACTGGGACAAAATGATCGGCGACTACAGCTTTATCCGCCAGGCTATTGAGTCGGTATTCCCGGCGTTTGAGGATTTTAACCGCAAAATCCTGCAGCCCGGCGGCTTCCGTCTCTACAATGCCGCTTCGGAGCGTAAATGGCTGACGCCTTCCGGCAAAGCGCAGTTCAAGGTGATGCAGGGCATCAACGAAGATCCGCGCTCGCTGAAATGCCACGATCTGGTGCTGACCACGCTGCGCAGCCACGATCAGTACAACACCACGCTATATGGCCTTAATGACCGCTATCGCGGCGTAACGGGCAGAAGGGACGTGCTGTTTATCTCGGCGGATGAAGCGGAAAAACGCGAGCTGCGCGTCGGCGACAAGGTCAATATGATTGCGCTCGATCCTGAGGGCAAACAGACCTCGCGGCGGTTGGATAACCTGACGGTGGTGGTATATGACATGGCGCCGGGCTCGGTGGCGGCCTACTATCCGGAAGCCAATGTGATGGTGCCGCTCGACAGCTTCGATACGGAAAGCGGCATTCCTGCCTATAAAAGCATTCCCATCGCGCTGGAGCACGCCGAAGCGCTGGAAACCTCAGGGACGCTGCGTTAACGACAAAAAGGGAGAGGCGATCCTCTCCCTTGCTTTAGCCAGCGCTTCCACGTTAAGTCTGGCACTGACAATCCTCAGGTTTCCCCGTAATTCCAGACAAAAAAGCCTGCCGAATGGCAGGCTTTTTATCGGGCGCGTAACGCGGAACTTACAGCGCCATATCGTGCCGGGCTGGTGTCTTCTCAGCCTGGCCGGTGATGGTGGACTGTGCAGGTTCCTGCGCTGGCATAGAGATAACCGGTGGTTTGGTCAGCTGCAGCGTAGCGGCGGTGTCATCCCAGACTTTCTGCGTCAGTTCGGTGTTGCCGTTCAGCGTCTGGCCATAGGTAGGCACCACTTTGTGGATCTTCTCCTGCCACTCTGGCGAGTTGAACTGCTCAGGGAACAGCTTCTTCATCACGTTGATGGCGATAGGCGCAGCGGTAGAAGCGCCAGGAGACGCGCCCAGCAGGGCCGCAACGGTTTTCTGCTGATCGGTCACAATTTCCGTACCCAGCTTCAGCACGCCGCCTTTATCCGCATCTTTCTTAATGATCTGCACGCGCTGACCGGCCTGAATCAGTTTCCAGTCCTCTTTCTTCGCGTCCGGATAGTACTCTTTCAGCGCAGCAAAACGGTCGTCGTCGCTCAGCATCACCTGGCCAATCAGGTATTTCACCAGATCAAAGTTATCCATACCTACATGGGTCATCGGCATAAAGTTGCTGGTGGTGGTGGTGCTCAGCAGATCGAACAGCGAACCGTTTTTCAGGAACTTGGTGGAGAAGGTCGCGAACGGCCCAAACAGCACCACACGCTTACCGTCCAGATTACGCGCATCGATATGCGGTACGGACATCGGCGGCGCGCCTACGGAAGCCTGACCGTAGACTTTCTGCAGGTGACGGCTGGTAATGGCCGGGTTTTCGGTCACCAGGAAAGATCCGCCGACCGGGAAGCCCGCGTAGTTGTCCGCTTCCGGAATACCGGTTTTCTGCAGCAGCTTCAACGCGCCGCCGCCAGCACCGATAAAGACGTATTTCGCATCAACAGCGCGCTCGTTACCGCTTTTCACGTCCTTGATGGTCACATGCCAGGAGTTATCGCTGTTGCGTTTAAAATCGGTAACTTCAGAAGAGGTTTCCAGTTTGAAGTTGCTGTTTTTCTGCAGGCTGGCGGTCAGCTGACGGGTAATCTCGCCGTAGTTGACGTCGGTGCCGACCGGCGTCCAGGTCGCGGCCACTTTCTGCTTAGGATCGCGGCCTTCAATGATCAGCGGCGCCCACTGTTTGATCTGATCCTGATCGGTAGAGAATTTCATGCCCTGGAACAGGGTAGTCTTCTGCAGCGCGGCGTAGCGCTTGCTCAGATACTCTACGTTGGCGTCGCCCCAGACGAAGCTCATGTGTGGCGTCGAGTTGATGAAAGAGCGCGGGTTGTTCAGCACGCCGTTTTTCACCTGGGAAGTCCAGAACTGGCGCGAGATCATAAAGGCTTCGTTGATCTCCAGCGCTTTGCTGACGTCGATGGTGCCGTCGGCACGCTCAGGCGTATAGTTCAGCTCCATGTTGGCGGAGTGGCCCGTACCGGCGTTATTCCAGCCGTTAGAGGATTCCAGCGCCACGCCGTCGAGCTTCTCAACCATGATCTGTTTCCAGTCTGGCTGCACGTCTTCCAGCATGGTGCCCAGCGAGGCGCTCATGATGCCGCCGCCGATCAGCAGCACGTCGGTTTTCTCTGGTGTAGTCTCAGCGTGGATCGCTGAGGAAATCAGTAAAGTGGCAAGCGAGAGCGATGTAAAAAGCTTTTTTGATTTAATCATGGCAGGTCGGGATTTGAGATTAGTTAAAAAGTGGTTGTAAATATTAAAATATTGTTATGCGAGATTGTATGTGTTTTTAGTTACATAACTAAAAAATGTCATATTTGAATTAATTTAGTTACAAATAAGCGCAGAAAAAGTGCCTGATGGTTAGGGCACGGTTTAAAAAAGGGCGTTTAAAGAGAGCCATAAAGCGCGGGAAAGCGAGGTGTTAGCACCAGAACAAGGCGGAGAAGGCACGTCCCTGTGCCAGAGAGAGCTTTAGCGACTGAAGAGGATCACCGGCATGCGCCTGTCGATACCTGCCAGGCTCAGCGTTCTTTCTTCAATCCACTCTTTGCCGCTCAGCAGGTCGACATAACGCCGCCCGGCTAGCGGCTCCGGCAGCTCAATTTCAGCCGCCGCCCACGCTTCGTCCTGCAACCGTTGGAACACCAGACGCGGCGTGATGACAATCAGCGCCTTATCATCATGGACACGCGCAAACGCCAGTACGTTTTCTGCCTGCGGGCCTGTCGCGTTCAGCGGCAGGTAATCGCCTTTGCGAAACAGCTCCGGCTGCTGCTGACGCAGCGGCAGCACGCTGGCGATCAGCCGCTGCTTCAGGCGCCCGTCCAGCCAGTGCGTTTCATTGGCGAAGTCCGCTTTATCCGCCTCTTGCAGCAGCTGCGCCAACGCGGCGAAATCCGGTTCGCGACGGTTGTCAGGATCCACCAGGCTCAAATCCAGCGTTTCACTGCCCTGATAGATATCCGGTACGCCCGGCGCGGTCAGCTTAATCGTCGTCTGCGTCAGGCTGTTGACCAGGCCCGCGCGGATAAAAGGCCGTAGCGAAGCGGTGAAATCCTGCAAAAAGGCCTGATTGTCCGGCGACAGCAGATGACGCACATAGTCCAGCACGGCGTTCTCGTAGCCTTCGTTACTGTCCGCCCAGTCGGTGCGCAGTTTCGCCTCGCGCAGCGCCTTTTCCACAAAGCCGGTAAAGCGTTCCTCTAACGCTTTCAGACCTGCCGCATCGTCCGGCGCCAGGCTGGTCGGCCAGGCGCCCGCCAGCGCCTGATAGAGCATCCACTCCACGGCCGGTTTCGGCGCCGGGCCATCCTGCAGCTTCACGACCTGCGCCTGATTGCCCTGTCGCCAGCGCGCGACGCATTCCGCCCAGCGTTCCGGCGCTTCGGTCAGCGTATAGAGACGCGCCCGCGCATCTTCGCCGCGTTTGGTGTCGTGCGTGGAAGTGCCGGAAAGGGCGTCCGGCTGGCGCGCCAGCCGCTGCTGCATCTCCTGATGAAAGCGCTCCGGCGAGAAGCTGTCCGGCATCGGCTCCGCGCCAACCTCATTCAGCGCCAGCGCCATATGCAGACGGAAGAACAGCGTGTCCTCTACCGATTTGGCCATCAGCGGCCCGGTCAGCTGCTGAAAGCGCGTGCGAAAGCTGGCGGCATCTTCCTGCGCGGCGGCGGAAACTTCGCCAGCCATGATGCGCGTTAAAAAGCCCAGCGCCGCCGGATCGGGCGCTTTGACGCCGTTGTTAACTTCGTCGACCACCTTCAGCAGCAGATCGGCATCCGCTGCCGGCAAACCTTCCGTCGTGCCGTAGGTGCGGTAAACGGGGAAGGCGACCAGCAGCTCGCGCAGCGCCGTCAGCAGCGTCTGTTCTGCCAGCGGTTCGTTATCAGCGGCGGCGATAGTCATGGCGAGCTGGAGCAGCCTCGACGCTTCGCCAGCGAAATTGCGGGTTGCCATCAGCATTTTGGCCGCGCGCAGCTCGGCGTCAACGTCTACCGGCTTGCCCAGCAGCGACTCATAGGCCTGGCGTAGCTGACGCAGATGCCTGCCGTCCACCAACGCTTCCGACAGCGAGGCGATAAACTCATAGCCGGTGGTGCCGGAGATCGGCCAGTCGGCGGGCAGCTGCTCGCCCTTTGCCAGAATTTTCTCCACCGTGATATAGCACGCCGGCCCGGCTTCCTGCCGCAGCTGTTCCAGATAGCCTTTCGGATCCGCCAGACCGTCCACGTGATCCACGCGCAATCCCTGTACCGCGCCGCTGCGCACCAGTTCAAGGATAAGCTTGTGCGAGTCATCAAACACCGCCTTGTCCTCTACCCGAACGCCAACCAGCCCGGTGATTTCAAAAAAGCGGCGGAAGGAGAGATCGCGCGGCGCATCCCGCCAGGACATCAGGCGATAAGGCTGGCGCTCGTGCAGCCTGGCGATCTCCGCTTTATCGCTGAGCTGCAGCACTTCCTGCTCGCGATCCTGCCAGCTTGCAGGATCGAGCGGATAGAAGGTTTCGTAATAGGCCAGCGTCGGCTTGCCGCTTTGCGGATCGGGTTGCACCGTAATAGCGCCGCTTTCCAGTTCCTGCTCAAAATCGTCGCCGAGGAACGGCAGCGTCAGGCGACGCGACCAGTCGATATCGAAATGGCGCGCGTAGCGGCTCTTTTCGCCATGCTCAACCACATCTCGCCACCAGGCGTTTTCCAGCGAAGAAGCCATATGATTCGGCACGATATCGATCACCAGGCCCAATCCCGCCGCCTGCAGCGCCTGCGTCAGACGATCGAACCCTTCGCGCCCGCCGATAGCCGGATCGATTTCGTTGGCGTTGGTTACGTCATAGCCGTGGGTGGAGCCAGAAAGCGCGGTGAAGATTGGCGAAGCGTAAAGGTGGCTGATCCCCAGCTGTTTCAAATAGGGGACGAGCGCGACGGCGCGATCGAACGTCATGCCGTCGCGAAACTGAATACGGTAAGTGGAAGAGGGAATAGTCACACTGCGCCTCCCGGAGCCAGGCGAACAATAATGGAGTGCTGCGGCAGATCGGTAATCGCCTGCGGCCAGCTGAAAATCGTGTCGCCAGGCATCGCCGGCAGCGGCTGGGTTTGTTCGCCGATATTCAGCGCAAGGGAAAGCGTGCCCTGCGGGAAAGTCCAGCTGACGGCGACGAAGCCTTCGGCGGTTTGCAGTACCCGACCGCTGTCGCCGCCAGCCGTAGCGAGCAGCGGCACAATATGGCGTTGCCGCAGCGCCAGTAATGCTTTGGTCAGCGCCAGCCACTCTTTGCCCTGCTGGCTTTGCGTTTTTTGCCAGTCCAGCTTTGAAATTTCAAAAGTGCTTTTGGCGTTAGGATCGGGCACGCTTTCATCTTCGTGTCCCGCGTGGCCCTGGAATTCGCGCGCGCGGCCTTCACGCACCGCTTTGGCCAGCTCGCCGTGAAAATCGGTAAAGAAGAGGAAAGGCTGGGTTTCGCCATACTCTTCGCCCATAAACAGCAGCGGAATATGCGGCGAGCAGAGCAGCGTGCCCAGCAGGACTTTGGTGCGATCGGCACCAGCCAGCTTAATCAGCCTGTCGCCCTGAGCGCGGTTGCCGGTCTGATCGTGATTCTGGATAAAATCGACAAAGGCGACCGGCGGCTGGGCAGCGCTTTTGACGCCGCGCGGCTTGCCGGACTGCGCCGACACTTCGCCCTGATAAGCGAAGCCTTCCGTCAGGATGCGGGCGATCAGCTTTTCCGGCTCGCGGGCGAAATCCTGATAGTAGGCGTGAGTCTCGCCGGTGGCGAACACATGCATAGCGTTATGAAAGTCATCGTTCCATTCACCGGTAAACAGCGGCGCGCTGCCGTCCTCATCCCGTGGATGCAGGAAGATCACGTTCCGGCTGTCTTCAGTGGTGAGATGCACAGGCCGGTCGGTGATTTCCGAGCGGATATGTTCGGCGATGGCGATCAGCGCGTGCTTTTCCGAGCTGTCTTCGATTTGATCGATGGCGTCGAAGCGCAGGCCGTCCAGGTTGTACTCCTGCAGCCAGTAGAGCGGCGCCTCCACGATATAGTCGCGGGCGGCGGCGACGTCGTAAGCGATACCGGCGCCCCAGGGCGTCATGCGCTCTTTATGGAAGAAATCGGGCGCCAGCAGCGGCAGATAGTTGCCTTCCGGGCCGAAGTGGTTAAGCACGATATCCAGCACGACCGACAGGCCATAACCGTGCGCGGCGTCGACAAAGGCTTTGAAATCGTCCGGCGTGCCGTAAGCGGCGTGAGGCGCATAGAGCAGCACGCCGTCATAGCCCCAGCCGCGATTACCGCCAAACTGTGAGACGGGCAGCACTTCCAGCATGGTGACGCCCAGCTCTGCCAGGTAAGGCAGCTTATCGATAGCGGCGCGGAAGGTGCCGTCGGGGGTGAAAGTGCCAATATGCATTTCATAGACTACCGTTTCGACCCACGGCCTGCCGCGCCAGGCGTTCTGCCAGCGATACTGCTCAGGGTCGATAACCAGTGACGGGCCGTTGACATCGGCTTTCTGCGCGCGTGAAGCCGGATCCGGCACCACCATGCCGTCGGCTAACACAAAATTATATTCCGCGCCGGGCGCGACGCCGGCGACTTCCGCGGTAAACCAGCCGTCATCGCTGGCGGACATGGCGATATCGCGACCGGCAAGCCTGAGCGTGACGCTCTGCTGCCCGGTTGCCCAAAGACGAAATCGAACCGTATCGGCGGCCACATACTCGGCCCCCCAGGTTTTATGAAAAGTTCTGGATCCCATTCAATAGCCTCGTTATGCACTGGGGTGAGCAATCGACGTCATCGCACGGGTGGCGATGCAGGCTTTAAATCATAGTTCATGGCTGGAAAAGTGAAGGGCGCGGCGGCAGGGAAACCGAGAAGAGAGAAGGGCTTAACGGCCAGGCTGCGGCGACGCCACGCCGGAGAAGATTGTCCGGCGCCCGCCAGTTTTCGTGGCTACAGCGACGACGTTACCGGTTAGTGGCGTGGATAACAGCGTGCGCTGCGATATCAATCACAGCCCGGCTCAACTTCATCGCCCATCGCATAGGTACACTGAAAAGGATCGAACCACGGATTGAATTCATTAAAAAAATTAATTTGCTGGTGATTGAAAACCCCATAGCCAAATCCGCTGGACTGCAGGGTAAATCTGCCCGACATTCCTTCCTTAAACGTGACTCTTCCAATTACTATGCAAGGCGAATAGTACTTGTGCTCTCGCCAACCGCCAAATTCCAGTCGCTGAGCCTGATTAAAATATTGAATAAGCTGCTTTTCGGTTGGCCTGAATAATTTACATCCTTCCTGTTCAACTTCACTTCTTCCTTTATAGGCTATTCCCGTTTTCTCGATTTCAATCTTAACGACACGATCGGCAAAGGGCTGACCAGGAAAGAGAAAAACCATAATTGCGAATAAAAATTTGTTATTTACCATTTTGCTGTACTCGCTTCTGTCGCATTTTTTCTGGCTATCTCTGGATGGCGATATATCTCAGTACGGGCAACTGCAAGCGTTTCTGTTAGTTCCGATATCAGCCATTTCAGAGCTGCGTTTTGCACATCGTTAACCTCTTCGTATATTTTATCTGTTTCCCCATCGACATCATAAGCCATTCCTACTATTTCAATACCGATACTGTCGCTGTTAGCGGGAAAGCGGACAGGAAATTTTTTCGCTCTTTCCCTATCAGAAATTTTTTTGGAATTCCTCCAGTTTCTTTCCAGGCTGGAGATGACCTTGAGTTCGGTTAGTTCACATTTTTTTTCTAAAAAGCACCGTGACTTCATTTTCCCTACATGCCAAGTGATTTTGTGTAGTGAAGCAGTTTGATAAATTCCCCCATTTTTATCTATCAAAAAGTGGGCACCCGTGGCGTTCCTGTCCCGATAGCTGTTGAACGTGCTTTCAGCTGTTGGCGAGTTGGTCTGATGCACCACTATGCCATTGACCTTATCGAGGTCGCCGCGCTCGATGGTTCTGAATCGTTTTTTTACTATGCGTTCGGCATCGACCATGCCGTTTTTATCGATAAATAACATATTTGCTCCCTCCTTAGCGTTATCGTTTCCACAATCAGATTGCCGCGTTGGCTTTGATATTAAATCCTGCAGAAATTGTCCCCGCAGGATTTCCCAGCGCGTTTTGTAGTACGTAGTCCATTGTGACCCGGGAGAAAGCCATGCTGACTGCCTCACGCGGCACAGGCATGGTTTTGTAGTAAACAGGATGCACACGGGTGATCAGCACCTCCTGCAGAGTAATACGCAGATACTCCAGAGGCGAGCCGCCGGCTTTGCGCAGGGTAAGCACAGCTTGTTAAATGGGCTTTCCGGTCAGGCAGTACTGCAAAAGCGCAGGGCTGGCATTGTCGACGTAGTGTTCAAAATTAAGATCGTAAATGGTGGCTTTTCCCGCACCGCCGCCGCTGCCCGCGTGCATATTTGACGTCTGGCTGACGCACCATTCCCAGTTAATTAATTCGATATCGCCTTTATGCGATAAATCCTCGGATTCCCCCTGGATACCGCTAAGTTTCAGAAAACTGTCCTGAGCCATTACTCTTCCTTGTAGAAATGGAAATTTTACCTTTACCTGTAACCTGAATAAGGGTTCCGTTAACACGCCGGGAAAAGCGCAATGCTTTACTAAAATCTGTAATCAATCAGTTTGATGACGTCATCCCGGAGCAAGCGCAGCGTGCAGAGACAATGCTTATTGCAGTGGTAAGGGATAATAATCAGCAAAATAAATTAACATTATACTCCCGGCAAGACAACGCCAGAGCTAAATTAATCGCGGCGCTATTTCCTTACCCGGAACAGGATTAACCTGGTGCAAAATTAAAAAAAGAATCAAATGCTTTTTGTTAGTCATAAATCAATTAAATTCATAAATTACCAAAAGACAAATGCGACGGCCTTGAGAAATAACGCGTTTCCGCCAGAGAAGAGCGTCTTTCTCTTTGGCCGTGCCACTCTGATAAAGCCCGGAAAATTACTCTGCGAGCACCAGCTGCCAGCTACCTCCACTCAGCGCTTCGCGCGCGGTTGGACTCAGATGCGTATCGGTAACAATCGTATCGAAACAGTCCAGCGGCAGCGCCATAAAGGTGGCGATCTTGTTATATTTCGAGCTGTCGCTCAGCAGTATGCGTCTGCTGCTCACTTCACACACCGTCTGTTTTACCGTGACTTTCTCTTCATCCGGGGTGAAAAGTCCGCGCGGCCCCCAGCAGGAGGCGGAGATAAAAGCGATATCCACGGCCAGATGACGCAAACTGCGCGCCGCGCTCTCTCCCACGCAGGAGCGGTTGTCGCGGCACACTTTGCCGCCGGTATGGATCACCCGGCAATGGCTGCTCTCCATTAACAGATTAACCACCATAAAATCGTTGGTCACCACCAGCAGATCGTCGCGATCCAGCAGCTCGCGCGCCAGCGCCAGCGTAGTGGTGCCGGCATCAATGTAGATGCAGCTGTTACGCGGAATATGCTGCGCCGCGTAACGCCCAATCGCGCTTTTCTCAGCGTTATAGAGCGACGTTTTGGTCAGATGCGACGGTTCGGCCGCCAGCCTTTCCGCCGAACGCACGCCGCCGGAAACCGCCAGCAGGGCGCCTTGCTCCTCCAGCTTCTGCACGTCGCGACGAATGGTCATATGCGAAACGCCAAGCCGCTCGGTCAGTTCAGAAAAACTCACCACGCCGCGTTCGGCCACCATCGCCAGGATCTGCTGATGTCGTTCAACCGGGATCACGTCTGCTCCTGTGAAATTATCAATTTTTCACATTGTAACGAAAAGAGGCCGCGATGCGAACTGCAAATCCCCTTTTTATCAGGGGATTTGCTTTAAATCCTCTGAAAACACAGGCACAACCGTCTGTGTGAAGAAATGTGCGAATTTGTGCTTTAACCTGAAACTGTGATACCTGGCACATTTATTAACCCGATAAGCTGGCACGATTAACAACATTGAACAAATAATCACTTAATTTAACAATGGAGGCCGCGGTGCCAATTCAAAACGTATGCGTGATCGGGTTAGGTTCGATGGGCATGGGCGCAGCGACGTCCTGTATCCGCGCAGGACTGAATACATGGGGCGTCGATCTGAACCCGACGGCGCTGGAAACGCTGCGTCAGGCGGGCGCCCGCGATGCGCAGACTGCTGCCGACGGCTTTGTCGACCAGCTGGAAGCGGTGCTGCTGCTGGTGGTGAACGCTCGTCAGGTCAATGCGATTCTATTCGGTGAGAATGGTCTGGCGGCAAAGCTGAAGCCGGGCACTGTGGTGATGGTTTCTTCCACCATCTCGGCACAGGATGCGCAGCAAATTGAACAGCAGCTGGCGCAGCACCAGCTACTGATGCTGGATGCGCCGGTTTCCGGCGGCGCGGCCAAAGCCGCCACCGGCGAGATGACGGTTATGGCTTCCGGCAGCGACGCCGCTTTTGAACGTTTGCAGCCCGTGCTGGATGCGGTGGCGGCGAAAGTTTACCGCGTCGGCAGCGAAATCGGCCTGGGGTCGACCGTAAAAATCATTCACCAGCTGCTGGCTGGTGTCCATATCGCGGTAGGCGCGGAAGCGATGGCGATGGCGGCACGCGCGGGCATTCCACTGGAAACCATGTATGAAGTGGTGACCAACGCGGCGGGCAACTCCTGGATGTTCGAAAACCGTATGCGCCATGTAGTAGACGGTGACTACAGCCCGAAATCCGCGGTCGATATTTTTGTTAAGGACCTCAACCTGGTCGCGGAAACCGCCAAAGCGCTGCATTTCCCGCTGCCGCTGGCCGCTACCGCGCTGAATATGTTCACCGAAGCCAGCAACGCTGGCTATGGCCGCGAAGACGACAGCGCGGTGATTAAAATTTTCAGCGGCATTACGCTGCCTCAGGGTAAGGAGCAGGCATGATTCGTTTAGGCGTCATCGCCGATGACTTTACCGGCGCGACCGATATCGCCAGTTTTTTGACTCAGAACGGCCTGGCGACCATTCAGTTCAATGGCGTACCGCAGCAGCAGGAAGCGATTACCGCGCAGGCGATTGTTATCAGTCTGAAATCGCGATCCTGTCCGGTCGAACAAGCCGTAGAACAGTCGCTGGCCGCGCTGCGCTGGCTGCAGGAGCAGGGTTGCGACCGCTTCTACTTCAAATATTGTTCAACCTTCGACAGCACGGAAAAAGGCAATATCGGCCCGGTGACCGATGCGCTGCTGGCCGAGCTGGGCGAGACGATGACGGTGATTTGCCCGGCGCTGCCGGTTAACGGTCGCACCGTCTATTCCGGGCATCTGTTTGTGGGCGAGCAGCTGCTGTCCGATTCCGGTATGCGCCATCATCCGGTTACGCCGATGACCGACAGCAATCTGCTGCGTCTGATGGAACGCCAGTCGCAGGGTAAAGCTGGTCTGATCGCCGCGCCGCTGCTTGATAAAGGCGCCGACGCCGTGCGGGATCGTCTGGAGGAGCTGAAAGCGCAGGGGATCAATTACGTGGTGCTGGACGCTACCAACGAGCAGCATCTGCTGACGCAGGGCGAAGCGCTGCGCGACTGCCATCTGGTAACCGGCGGCTCTGGTCTGGCGATTGGGCTGGCCCGTCAGTGGGCGACGGCGCAGGGCGACGAAGATGCCGAAACGGCAGGGCGTCCGCAGGGCGAGCGCGCGGTAGTGATCTCCGGATCCTGCTCGCAAATGACCAACAGGCAGGTCAACGCCTATCGCCAGCTCGCTCCGGCCCAGGAAGTGGACGTCCGCCGCTGCCTGGCTGACGTTAGCGACTATGCCCGCGAGCTTTGCGACTGGGTCGCCGCTAACAACGATGGCGAGCTGGCGCCGCTGCTTTACGCGACGGCGGACGCGCAGCAGCTGCAGGCGATTCAGCAGGAATATGGCGCGGAACGCAGCAGCGCCGCTGTTGAGGCACTTTTTGCCGCCGTGACTCGCGAACTGAAAACCCGCGGCTGGCAGCGCTTTATTGTCGCGGGCGGCGAAACCTCCGGCGTGGTGGCGCAGAGTCTTGACGTCACCGCTTTCCATATTGGGCCAACCATCTCTCCCGGCGTACCCTGGGTGCGCGATATCCATCAGCCGCTGTCGCTGGCGCTGAAGTCGGGCAATTTTGGCGACGAAGAGTTTTTCCGCCGCGCGCAAACGGAGTTTCCACTATGACTGAACAACAGGCTCGCCAGGAGATGGTTAAGCTGGGCGCTTCTTTCTTTCAGCGCGGGTATGCGACCGGTTCCGCCGGCAATCTTTCCCTGCGGCTGGAAGACGGTAATCTGCTGGCGACGCCGACCGGTTCCTGCCTGGGCGAGCTGGACGGCGAGCGCCTCTCAAAGGTGACGCCAGAAGGCGAATGGCTCTCCGGTGATAAGCCTTCCAAAGAGATTGCCTTTCACCGTGCGCTCTACCTCAACGATCCGGACTGCAAAGCGGTGGTGCATTTACACAGCCATTACCTGACGGCGCTCTCCTGTCTGGAAGGGCTCGATCAGCACAACTGCATCCGGCCATTTACGCCTTATGTGGTGATGCGCGTCGGCGATGTGCCGGTAGTGCCTTACTACAAACCCGGCGACCAGCGACTGGCGGACGATCTCGCCGGGCTGGCTGGCCGCTATCGCGGCTTTTTGCTGGCGAACCACGGCTCGGTCGTGGTGGGGAAAACGCTGCGCGAAGCGGCAGACAATACCGAAGAACTGGAAGAGACGGCTCGCCTGATCTTCACGCTGGGCGAGCGCGCCATCCGCTACCTCAGCGAACCGGAAGTCGACGAGTTAAGGAGCCGATAATGCCGAAGTTTGCAGCCAATATCTCCACGCAGTTTAACGAGGTGCCGTTTCTGGATCGTTTTGCGGCCGCGGCCGCAGCCGGATTTGAAGCCGTCGAGTTTCTTTTCCCCTATGACTATCCTGCAACGCTGCTGAAGCAAAAGCTGGCGGAAACCAACCTTAAGCTGGTGCTCTTTAATACGGCTCCACGCGACGTTCAGGCGGGCGAATGGGGCGTAACGGCGATCCCGGGACGCGAAGCCGACGCGCGCGCCGATATCGACAGCGCGCTGGAGTACGCGCTGGCGCTGAACGTATCGCAGGTGCACATCATGGCCGGCGTCGTGCAGGAAGGCATGGATCGCGCGGCCTGCGTGGAAACCTTTATCAGCAATATTCACTACGCGGCGGATCGTTTCGCGCCGCACGGCGTCACTATCTTGCTGGAGGCGCTCGGCCCCAAAATCAAGCCTGGCTATCTCTATGCCAGCCAGTATCAGACGCTGGAAATGATGACGCGCATCGACAGGCCGAACGTCTTTACCCAGCTCGACCTGTTTCACGCGCAGATGGTGGACGGCAACCTGAGCCACCTGATCCGCGCCAACGCGGGACGCTATCGCCACGTGCAGATCGCCTCTGCACCGGATCGTCACGAGCCTGACGAAGGCGAAATCAACTATCCGTGGCTGTTTAACCTGCTTGATGAAGTGGGCTACGACGGCTGGGTAGGCTGCGAATATCTGCCGCGAAACGGCACGCTCGCCGGGCTTGGCTGGTTCAAACCCTGGGCGAAAAAACGCTGAAAACCCGTACTTTCCGGCGCTTTGCGCCGGTTTGCTTCAACCTTGCCTGCACCGGGTACCCCCATCGGTTAAAACGATAACAATATCTGAGGTTTTTCATGTCCACCGCTATGCTGTTAGCCATTGCGACCGCCAGCATCGTTATCCTGCTGCTGCTGGTCATTAAAGCCAAAGTCCATCCTTTCGTCGCTCTGCTGATTGTCAGCCTGCTGGTCGCCATCGCTACCGGCATTCCGTCTGAAAAAATTATGGAAGTCATTATGAGCGGCATGGGCGGGCTGCTCGGCCATATCGCTATTATTATCGTGCTGGGCGCGATGCTCGGCGCGGTTATCGAGGCTTCTGGCGGCGCAGAGTCGCTGGCGCAGCGCTTCAGCAAATCGCTGGGCATTAAGCGCACCGTAGCGGCGCTGACTATGGCTGCTTTTATTCTCGGTATTCCGGTCTTTTTCGAAGTCGGCTTTATTATTGTCATCCCGCTGATTTACGGCTTTACCAAAGTCGCCCGCGTGTCGCCGATGAAGTTTGGCCTGCCGATGGCGGGCGTGATGCTGACGGTACACGTGGCGCTGCCGACGCATCCCGGCCCGGCAGCCGCGGCTGGCATATTGCACACCGATATGGGCTGGCTGATGATGTTGGGCATTCTGATTTCGATTCCGGTCGGCGTCGTGGGCTACTTTGTCGCTAAAGTTATGAATCGTCAGCACTATAAGCTGTCGGTTGAAGTGCTGGAAAGCCTGCAAATGGCGAAGCCGGAAGGTGCGGAGAAGAAGAACGAGCCGGCAGCGCCGGGCGCGCTGATGATCTCAGGACTGATCGTGGTGCCTATCGCCCTGATCGTGCTGGGTACGCTGGCGCATTCGTTGCTGGCGGAAGAGAGTTTGCTGCGCAAGGTGATGATGGTTATAGGTACGCCGCCTATCGCGCTGCTTATCGCGCTGGCGCTGGCCGCCTGGCTGCTTGGCGTGCGTCGCGGCTGGAGCAAAGAGAAGCTGGAAGATCTCACCGGTCGCGCGATCCCCGGCTCGGCCAGCGTGATCCTGGTAGCGGGCGCGGGCGGCGCTTTCGGCAAGGTGCTGGTTGAGTCGGGTGTCGGCAAAGCCCTTGCGCTTACGCTTGAAACGCTGCATCTGCCGCTGGTGCCGGCCGCGTTTATCCTGTCGCTGGCGCTGCGCGCGTCGCAGGGTTCCGCTACGGTGGCAATTCTTACCACCAGCGGGCTGCTGACCTCGGCAGTGGCGGGTGCGGGCGATATGCAGCGGGTTCTGGTGACGCTGGCCGCCTGTTTTGGCGGGCTGGGCCTGTCGCACGTTAACGACGCCGGTTTCTGGGTGGTCACACGCTATCTGGGCCTGTCGGTAGGCGACGGCCTGAAAACCTGGACGATGCTGACCACCGTCATGGGTCTGACCGGCTTTGCGCTCACCTGGCTGGTTTGGGCGCTGATCTGATCCTTTGCTCTGTGACGGGAGAAGAACCGCATTTTTCTTCTCCCGTTCAGTCACGCTTAGCGATTACCGCGCATCGGCGATCCTTTTCGCCAGCTGGCTGGCAAGATAACGGGCGGTAGTGCTCCGCTTCGCCTGGCTGACCTCTTCCGGTTTTCCGGCCGCCACGATTTTACCGCCGTCGCTACCCGAACCTGGCCCCAGGTCGATCACCCAGTCGGCTTCCGCAGCGATACGCATATCGTGCTCCGCCATAATGACGGTATCGCCTCGTTGAACCAGCCGATCCAGCACGCCCATCAGCTTATCCGTATCGGAAGGGTGCAGACCTGAGGAAGGCTCATCCAGCAGATAAAGCGTGTTGCCGCGCTGGGTACGCTGTAACTCCCAGGCCAGCTTAATGCGCTGGCATTCGCCGCCGGAGAGCTCCGTCGCGGGCTGGCCCAGTTTCAGATAGCCCAGGCCCAGTGAGATCAGCGCGGTTAGCGAGCGCTGAATGGTGTCATTGCCCGCGAAAACGTCCGTGCCTTCCTCTACCGTCAGGTCGAGCACGTCGGCAATGGTTTTCTCCCGCCATTTGACCTTCAGCGTCTCATCGTTGTAGCGCGCGCCGCCGCAGGCCGTACAGGGCGCGCTTACCGCCGGCATAAACATCAATTCGATGGTGATTTGCCCTTGTCCTTCACAGGCGGCACAGCGTCCGGCGGGCAGGTTAAAGGAGAATCGACTCGCGTTGTAGCCTCTTTGCTTCGCCTCGTCGGTTTCGGCAAACAGCTTGCGAACCGTGTCGAAAAATCCGGTATAGGTCGCCAGGTTAGAGCGCGGCGTTCGCCCGATAGGGCGCTGGTCAATGCGGATCAGCCTGTTAAGCCCATCGCCGCCGGCGACGATTTTGCCTCGCACTTCCAGCGCTTCGTCCTCTTCAGATGTCTCTTCGTCATCGGGCGTTTTATCCAGCCGTTCAAGCAGCCCTGGCAGCACACGGGTCAACAGCGTCGATTTTCCCGCGCCTGAGACGCCCGTAATAACGGTCATGCTTTCCAGCGGGAAAGCGACTTCAGGCAGTGAGAGCGTATTGCAGCTAACCTGTTCCAGTTTGAGCCAGCTTTCAGGCGTGCGGCGCATTCGCAGACCTTCACGCGCCTTGCTGAACAGATAGGGCGCCGTGCGTGACGCCGTCACTTTTTCCAGTCCTTGCGGAACGCCGTTATAGACGATTTCGCCTCCCTGATGGCCGGGGCCAGGCCCGACCTCAATCAGCCAGTCGGCTTCGGCTATAACGTCAAGGTTGTGCTCGACAATCGCCAGTGAGTTACCGGCGGCAATCAGCGAACGCAACGCGACCAGCAGCGCCTGTACATCCTGCGGATGCAAACCGGCTGAGGGTTCGTCCAGCACGTACAGCACGCCAAACAGTCTGGAGATAAGCTGAGTAGCCAGGCGTATCCGCTGCAGCTCGCCCGAAGAGAGCATGGTGGTTTGCCGGCCGAGAGAGAGATGCCCCAGCCCCAGCATCTCAAGCTGCTCGAGTCTTTCGCAGATATCGCCCGTCATTCTGATCACGGCTTCTCTTAACGCCGTTTCCCGCGGCAGCAGCGGTGACGCTCCCTGCGCACAGGGCAGAAGCAACGCCTTTAGCCGGGTAAGGGTCAGCTCGCTGATTTCGGCGATATCATAACCGGCGAAGGTAAAGGCAAGGGCGTCCGGGTTAAGCTTTTTCCCGTGGCATAGCGGGCAAGACGTGACGGCGACGAAAGGCGCCAGCCGCTTTTTGACGGACTCTTTTCCTCCGGCATAGCTTTGCAGCACGTCCGCTCTGGCGCTGGTATAGGTGCCGTTGTAATCGGGTTTCCGGCCTGCCGCCAGCGCCGCCTTCTGTTGGGCGAGGGTCATTCCCTCGAAGACCGGCACGGAAGGGCGCTCATCGGTAAAGAGTATCCAGTCGCGCTCTTTTTTGCCTAAGGTTTTCCAGGGCGCGTCCACGTCATATCCCAGCATTTCGAGGATGGTGCGCAGATTTTTCGCCTGCCAGCCGTAGGGCCAGCTCGCTATCGCGCCTTCGCGAATACTCAGCGAATCGTCAGGCACCAGCGCCTCGTCTTTGACCTGATGGCATCGACCGGTTCCCTGGCAGGCAGGACAGGCGCCCTGAGGATTATTGGGCGAGAAGGATTCGGCAGGCATAAACGGGGTGCCGGCAGGCCGCTCGCCCGCCCGCGAGAACAGCAGGCGCAGCGTCACGGCGATACGCGTCAGGCTGCCTACCGTTGACCGTTCCTGAGCGCCGGCGCGGCTCTGCTGCAAAGCCACCGCTGGCGGCAAGCCGTCAATATTATCCACGTCCGGCACCGGCGCCTGCTCGATCAGGTGACGCACATTAGGCGCGACGGATTCCAGATATCGGCGCTGCGCTTCGGCGTAGATCGTATCGAAGGCGAGCGAGGATTTGCCGGAGCCGGAAACGCCGGTAAAAACCACGATGGCATCGCGAGGAAACGCCAGCGACACCTCCTTCAGGTTATGGGTTCTGGCGCCGTGGACGCTGACGTCAGCGCTGACTCTTTTATCTTGTGATGGCTTCATAATCTCTCTGTGCAAAATCCATGCTGTTTGCCTACGCCTGCGGCGCAGGGAGTGAAGCAAAGGGTAGCAGCTCTGCTGTTATTGGCTGGCTAAGGCCTGAGCAGGCGCGCCGCAAATTTTTTTTCATCGCGGCGAAACTTTTCCCGTCTCTGTAGCGAAACTGTGATTAAAGCTCTAAACCCTGTCGCTTGAAAAAGGAAACGCGTATGAAAAATCTGAAAGCCCTGACCGCCGCCACGCTGCTGGCCCTGACGCTACCTATGACCAGCGCCTTCGCCGCGCTCTCTGCAGGCGAAAAAGCCCCGGACTTTAAGCTCGATGCCGCGCTGGCCGGGAAATCCACCACCTTTTCCCTTGAGCAGGCGCTGCAGAAAGGGCCGGTAGTGCTCTATTTCTTCCCGGCGGCGTTCAGTGCGGGCTGTACGCTGGAAGCCCATGCGTTTGCCGAAGCCACCGACGAGTTCAAACAGCAGGGCGCGACGGTGATTGGCGTGACCGCAGGCAATACCGATCAGATTGCTAAATTCTCCCAGCTTGAATGCCGGGACAAATTCACCGTCGCGGCCGATCCGGGTGCAAAGGTGGCGACCGAATATAAGAACACGCTGGAGATGAAAGGGAAAACCTACTCCGATCGCACTTCTTACGTGATCGCGCCGGATGGCAAAATCCTGCTCAGCTATACCGATAAAAATCCGCAGGCGCACATCCAGAAAGCGATGGACGCGGTGAAAAAATATCGCCAGGCCAATCCGGCATAACGAGGTTTATCATGCTGACTGCTATCGCCGCCGCCTTTCTGGGCGGCCTGATCCTGAATCTGATGCCGTGCGTGTTTCCGGTGATCTCCCTGAAGGCGCTGAGCCTGCTCCGTCATCACGATCGGCCAGCGCAGGCCCGAGCCGAAGGCGTGGCGTTTCTGCTGGGCGTGGTGGTTACTATGATGGCGCTGGTGGGGATATTGCTGCTGGCGCGGGCTGGCGGCTCCTCGGTTGGCTGGGGTTTCCAGCTGCAGTCGCCGCTGGTGATTGCGCTGCTGATCCTGGTCATGCTTGGCTCGGCCCTTAATCTCTTCGGCCTGTTTGAAGTTGGTCTGAGCGTGCAGCGAGTCGGCGGGATGGGCGGCGATCGCGGCGGTCTTACCGGCTCTGCGCTGACCGGTGCGTTGGCGATTATCGTGGCGACGCCGTGCAGCGCGCCCTTTATGGCCAGCGCGGTCGGCTACGCATTGACGCAGCCGCCGGCGGTCAGCCTGATAATATTTTTCTCGCTGGCGCTGGGCTTTGCCGCGCCGTTCACGCTGATTTCGTTTTTCCCGGTGCTGGCAAACGTGTTGCCCGCGCCCGGCGCATGGATGAATACGCTGAAGCACGGTCTGGCGTTTCCTATGCTTGGCGCGGTGGGCTGGCTGATTTGGGTACTGGAGCGTCAGGCTGGCTCAATGGCGCTGGCGGCGATTCTGGCCTGCTGTCTGCTGCTGAGCTTTGCCGCCTGGCTCTACGGCATGGCGCAAAAGCGCCGGATGATGGGCAAAGGACATCTGGCACTGCATCTGGCCACCGTGGCGTTTCTGCTGCTGGCGGTGCCGCCGCTGATCAACCTTAAAGCAGCCGCGCCTGTAGCCGATAAAGCGGAAGCTTCGCAGGCTGCCGCCGTCGCCTGGACGCCACAGAATGTCGAGGCGATTAAAGGGCAGGGTAAGCCGATTCTGGTAAACTTTACCGCATCCTGGTGTATTACCTGCCAGGTTAACGATCGCACCTCGCTGTCAACTCAGGCGGTGAAAGCGGCAATGGCGCGTACCGATACCATCTATATGGTCGCGGATTCCACTAACTATAATCCCGACGTCGAGCAGGCGCTCAGCGATTTTGGCCGCGGCGGCCTGCCGCTTTATGTGGTTTATCCGGCGGACGGCGGCAAACCTGTGGTACTGCCGCAGGTACTGACGCCCAACATTGTTATCTCGGCGCTGGATCGCGCCACGGAAAACGGGAAAAAATCTTGAGTGGATTTTATGGCGTTCGATCAGATAGCTGACACGCGCGGGACGCTTGATGCCAGCGGCTGAGACGCAGCGATGGCCTGCACTGATGGCTCGCGCGCAGGCTGGCGATCGGGCCGCCTATAATCAGCTGCTTAAAGCTATGGTGCCGGCCATTCGTGCTTTCGCCCGCAAAAAAGTAGCCGATGAGGCGCTGGTGGAAGACGTGATTCAGGAAACGCTGTTGGCTATCCATCGCGTGCGTCACACCTACGATCCGCAGCGGCCCATTCTGCCGTGGGTCGCGGCTATCACCTCAGCAAGAGCGATTGACGCCTTGCGACAGCGCGGCAGATATCAGGAAGTGCCGGATGAGGAGTTGCTGAATCTTCAGGCGGCAGAATATTCGCCAGCGGAAGATCCTCAGGAGCTTAATGGCTATCTGCAAAGCCTGCCTGTCAGACAGCGCGAGATTGTGGAATCGGTGCACCTGCGCGAGCAGAGCCTGGCGCAGGCCGCCGCCGAAACGAATCTGTCGGTGTCCGCCGTAAAATCACTTTTGCATCGTGCGATGCTCAACCTTCGTAAATTGGGAAACGGCAATCATGAGAAATCATGATCGGTTTATCGATCAACTAAGCGGCTCGGCCACGCCGGTAAAACGACTCTGGCCCGTCGGCTGGCGCGTGGCCGCCTGGATTCTGCTGGTGCTGCCCTGCGGCGCCATCAGCAGCTGGGCGCTGCACGGCCGGTTTACCGACTGGTCGCAACCTGGCGCGCTTTCCGCGCTGCTGGCGCTGCTGCTCGCCTTTATGCTTGGCAGTGGCGCGATAGCGGGCTCCTTCACGCTGAGCCTGGCCGGCAGACAACCTCTGCGGCTGAAGTGGCTGGCGCTACTGGCGCTGTGCTGGCTGGGGCTGAACCTGAGCAATATGACTTTTGCCGGAGCGCCTGCGGGTGCCGGAGAGTTTGGCGAAGGGATTCACTGCTATCTGTTTATGCTCTCCGCCAGCCTGCCGATGGTGGCGATCTCCATTACGGCGCTGCGCCGCTCCCGCGCGCTCTATCCGGGCAGAAGCCTGGCGCTGGCCGGCTGCGGCATCGCCTTTATGTCGTCGCTGCTGCTGTCGCTCTGTCATGAAACGCATCTGCATATGATTGATTTCGCCATGCATATGGCAGCGGGAGCGACAATTATCGCCATGACCGTTTTCGCCGGACGGCGCTGGATCCGGCTGGATGGCCGGATTTAATCGGCGCCGACACAGCCAGCAACAGTCCAGTAAAGACAGAAACTCAGGATGCCGCCATTCATGCTAATCCCTGGCTGGCACCCTGCGATGAAGGAAAGAAGATAGTCAGTCACTCTTTGGCTGACTGTTATCAGCGTAATGCCTTATCTCACCCGCGCGTTGCGACACGGGAGAATTATTCACCTTAAAGGCAGCCTGCTTTTTTCAGAAGCACTTCTCCGGTGCAGCAATTATCCTTCAGCGACTATACCCAACCCTTGTTCCGAAACTGCCGCAGGGTATCGGCGACCCACTGCATTTCCTGCGGCGTCCCCAGGGAAATTCGGCACCAGTTATCAGCGGGTGGAAAAGCACGGCCAACCAGTACGTTAGCGTCAGCCATATGCTGCTGGTAATCTTTCAGCGGCGTTTTCAGCTGGTGGAAAACAAAGTTACCTTCTGAAGGCAAATAAGGCAGCTGCAGTTCGTCCAGGGCTTTAAGCAGGATCTGACGTGACAGGTCGTTACTTTTTTTACTGTAAGCGATAAAAGCGGGATCGTTCATAGAGGCCAGCGCCGCGTCCACGCCGCAAAAATTGATTTTTTCTCCGGCAACATGCCTTTCCAGCAGGGCGATGGCGTTTGGATGCGCCACCGCATAGCCAACCCGCATACCCGCCATGGCGTGAATTTTGGAAAAAGTTTTCAGCAATATGACGTTATCCATGCCCTGAGCTATCAGCGGCGAAACGGAACGGAAGCGTTTGTCGTTAACAAACTCGGCATAGGCTTCGTCCACGATAAACATCGTATTGGCGGGCTTGCTCTTAATCCAGGGCTCAATAAGATCGGCGGGGGTAATCGTGCCTGTAGGATTATTGGGATTAACCAGATAAACCAGTGAAGGGCCGCTATGGCTGGCGACCGCCGCTTTCATGCCTGCGATATCAAACGCCCAGTTGGCCAGCGCTTTCACCTTAGTGACTTTCATTCCGGCGATATTGGCAAAATGCTCGCCGTCGCCATAGGTCAGCTCAGGAATGACCAGCTGCGATCCCAGCGGTGACCAGGCTTCTACCGCCGCGCGAATGCCTTCGGACGAGCCCGCGGTCAGCAGGATTGACGAAGGCGAGATCTGATGATATTCAGCGACTTTTTGCCCCAGCGCGGTAATCTCCGCTTTGGCGTAGCGATGGGCTTTCGCTACGGCGTTGCGTGCGGCGGCCTGCGCTTTGGGCGACATGCCAAGCGCATTTTCATTGAAGTTGATGCGGATGGGATTGTCGGCTCCAGGCGGGGTAAATGTTGCTGCACCCGTCGGCGCGACGGCGAAAGCGGGTTTACTCAAACCTGTAGCGACCGCCGCGCTTCCCATCAGCATGCCGGAAAGCTTCAGCAAGCTACGGCGTTTGCTGTCCACGACCTTGTTATCGTTTGGCATAAAATTCATCAAACATTCTCCTTTTTAATTGATGTCACCAGGGAGAATGCAGTAACTATGCCAGGTTGCTGACGGCAACTTTTTGTTAATACTGTGTAATTATCGAAAAGCCTTTAACCGCGCAATATGAACAAACGTGCATGAGTCAGCACATCCAGGGAAAAGCATAAATTATTTTAACAATTATCACCTTGTCCGGGCGCTGGTGGTGCAGGGATGCACCAACAGTGCCCGGACAAAGTAAAAGAGAGCAGGGAAGTCCGCGCTACACATCCAGCCGATGGATTACGCTAACGAATTGATGCACGCCGCTGTTGATCTCGCGCAGGCTGCGGGAAAGCTCGCTGATTTTATCCTGCTCGGTCACCACAAACTGTTTTACCGCGTCCAGCTCGTCATACATCTGCTTAATCAGCTGCGTATTGACGTCGACCACCGAGGTGATTTTCTGTGTGGCGCTGGCGGTGGAAGCGGCCAGACGGCGAACCTCGGCGGCCACCACGCTGAAGCCACGGCCAGCTTCGCCAGCGCGAGCGGACTCAATGGCGGCGTTTAGCGCCAGGATATTGGTCTGCGAGGCGATCATATTGATGGTATCGACTACCTCACTGATGCTTTTCGCCGAGGCGTTAAGCTGCGTGCCGATCTCATTGGCGGCATTGACCTTAATGGCCACCTGACCGGAGTTGCGCACGGTTTCATCCAGCACTTCGTTAGCGTTATGGGTAATTTGCGAAGTTTGTTCCGAAGTGGTCACCGCAATATCCGCCACGCGTTTTGCCGCTTCGACGCGGGCAGTAATATCCGAAGCGATTTTAATCACCTTGCAGACTTTGCCGTCGGCGTCATAAATCGGGTTATAGCTGGCTTCAAGCCAGATACGTTCGCCGCCGGCGGTTTTACGCTCAAAGCGACCGACAAAATGTTGGCCTTTGGCGATTTTCAGCCAGAAATCGGGGTTTTCCCGATAGAAGGTGTCATAGCAGAAGATACGATGATGCTGACCAACGATATCAGGCAGCGCATAGCCCATATGCTGCAGAAAATTATTGTTCGCAGTAATGATTTTGCCGTCTGTTGTAAATTCAATCACCGCCATAGAGCGATCCAGCGCGGCGATTACCGCTTCTTTCTGCTCCAGTTCCTGATGGCGCTCGGTAATATCGGAGGCAATTTTAATTACCTTGTAAACGCTGCCATTGTCATCGCAAACGGGAAAGTAGGTGGCGCTAAGGTAGAAGCGTTGATGCTGTTTGTTGAAGCGTTCAAAAATGCCTGTAACGGATTCGCCCGCTGCCAGCGTTTGCCAGAAACGGTTATAGTCGGATGAGCGAACGTAGGCCGGATCGCAGAAAATGCGGTGGTGCTTGCCCTGAATTTCACTCAGCTCATAGCCGGTTACTTCAAGAAACTGCTGATTGGCGCTGAGAATTTCTCCGTCGGGCAGAAATTCAATCCATGCCACATGCTGCTTAATCGCATTGATATCCTTAACAATAGCGTTGCCTCGGGACAAGGGCAGGGAAAGACTCGATTTTTTCGCACCAAACATATCAACCTCAGGAAGTTTTACGATCGCAATAATTTCGCTGCAAGGCGCTTCTGGCCCGGCAAACGAGTACTCAGCGGTCAGGTATGACGCCGCATTTTCCCCTGGCGGGAGGCTTAACGCTTCGTCAGACAGGGCGAAGGCAGCTTCTCTTCAGGCACTCAGGTGCTCAGGCCGGGTTTTCTGTTTTGGTAATTTTCCTGATGTATAAAAACGGCGGGCAGATGCCCCCTGTAATCAAATATCGGCAACACGCAAGAAAGTTTGAGCGGATGTTTCTAAAATAGCGGTTCCTGTTGCAGTTAACAGTAAAGGCCCAGGCAGTATTGCTCTTTCACTTAATTGTTCCGCTTGTGAGAACTGTCTCCCTAAACCTCGTGTTTAAAAAAGAAAACTGTTTGCCTCGTCCGCTAGTTTTTTCAGACAGTTATCCATAATTTCTTGCGATATTTTAGTGACCTTTTCGTAATTATTGGCCTGCCATTCCGGCAAGGTATATTCCCGGACATCCACTTTTTGCGCGGAACATTCAATAGCTTTATAGCGTTCCTTACCTTCCTTATCCTTGCCCAACCGGCTCAGGGTAGTCAGCATGGCAAACTGATAGTTATCGTCGCCGCCTGCCAGGTTTTTGTAGGTCAGCTTCCATACCAGAGGTTTGATCACTATTGGCGCTTCATAGTTTTTCACCGGTAACTTTTCCATTTCCGCTTTGAATATGGCGCTAACGCGCGGCGTCAGCCAGTCCAATGAAGGATTTATCAAACCGCTCACCTCATGGCCTTTAAGCTGATCTTTGCTGAAAGACTGCACCTGACCGCCGCCAGCCAGCGTCATGGCAATAAACTGAAAGGTTTTTAGCGCGGCCGTTTTCGTGGTGTCGCCAGGCGTTATATACCGCAGTTGGGTGTCTGAAGGGCGTGTTGTTGAGGTTTCGAGATCGTACCAACCCTGTATGAGTAACTGCGATTGGTTATCGGCTTTAACCGTAGCGGATTGCACCATTTTTTCTGTTGGTGGTGAAGGTTTATTATCGGCGCAGCCTGCCATAATGAAAGCGGTACAGACGAGTGAAGCGCGCAAATTATTGTTCATTAACAGTCCTTTAAATAGAAATTTTGGTTACGGCTATACTCATCGGCACTGATAAGAAAACCTTTAGTTAAAAGTCAGTCTGATATGTAAGGAAGAACAGAGGATCGAACAATGATTGGCATAGCAAAAAAAGGAGGGAAAGGCTGCAGGCAAAGGATATAATTAGATATAATTTATTAATACTGCTTCTGGTGTTTAACATGGCTAAAAAAATTATCTACAAAAATAAAACCTATTCCAGCCTGTCCGCGTTGGTTAAAGAAAATTCAGATGCAAAAATTCCTTATTCTGTTGTTGCTACGCGTTTAAAAATGGGATGGAGTCTTGACGATGCGTTAATGAAGAAAAAAAATAAAAACATCAGCAGGGAATATAAGGTTGATGGCAAAACTTTCTCCACTCTTAGAGCATTGGCTGAGGCTGCTGGCATTTCTTATAATGCGGCAGTAAAGCGCGCCCATCAAGACTGGAGCGACAAAGAAATTTTCTACGGTAAGGTGAGGGAAGTAAAAGAAAAAACAAAACCGGAGCGAGTAAAAAGGGGTAATCCGCTAATAATTCAGGGAGTAACCTATGACAATACAACCCATGCCTATCAACAGCTGCAGCCCGCGATCTCACTTAATACCGTACGTACTCGCCTGAAAATGGGCTGGAAGCCTGAACATGCTTTTGACGTTATTGTAAAAACAGACGGACGTAAAAATAAGAAATCCAGAACCTTAACGCTGGAAGGTCAGCAAATTACCTTAAAAGAGGCGGCCAAAAAATATAACGTCCCTTATAATACCATCCTGGACAGAATAAACAGGAATGCTTCAGCCAGACAGGCTGTAGGGCTCGATCCTGTCAGCAGTGATACATTACTATCTCAAAAAAAGGCTTATGCCAGCAGACAAGCACGCGAGATAAAAGAATATGTAGTGGAAGGTATTGCCTACAAGAACATTGCTGCTCTTGCAAGGGCTTATCATCTCTCTGAAGGGTTGGTTTACAACCGGATCACGATAAATGGCTTGAGCGCAACGCAGGCAGTTAGTAAGGAAATCTCTGCCAGGGTAGTGATCAATTCCATTGAGTACCGCAGCGCAATGAATGCCTGGGAGAAAATCGGTAAAACGCCTTTATCGACCTATACGGGGCGTAGGAAACAGGGGTTGCCGCTTGAAGTTTGTCTCGGCCTTCAACCTTTGCCTGGACTGGAGCGCTATGAGCTTGACGGGGTCTGTTATAACACCCTGAAGGAAGTGGCCGAAGCTTACAAATTAACCTTGCCCGGGTTAATCGCCAGAACAAAATTGATGTCACTGGAAGAAGCTGTCGTCTATAAGCCGCAATGCGGTCGCTTCAGCGAAAAATCTTTTGAAAAAAATCCTCAACTGGCTAACGCGATCGGGCGCCTCTATTTTATAGAAATAACGCTGCCGGAAGGGCTTTTGCAAAAAATTGGTATAACCAGTCAACAGGTGCGCAACCGCTTTAACAACCATGAAACGCGCACAATTCTGGAGGTAACCGGAGCTATGAAAGATGTTTATAAAGTTGAGCAGGTGGTTTTAAAGAATTTTTCGCATCTTCTTTATCGTGCAGGAGAAAGCTTTGGAGGAAAAACGGAAACGTTTTTAATGCTGCCATCAGAAGAAGAAAAGGTGAAAACTTTTATTCTGTCTGAATGCGAAAAAGTGGGCCTGATGCCGGTAATGCCTCAGGAAGAGTAAAGTCCG
Organism: Erwinia sp. CGal63; assembly: GCF_037026505.1. NCBI lineage: Bacteria > Pseudomonadati > Pseudomonadota > Gammaproteobacteria > Enterobacterales > Erwiniaceae > Erwinia > Erwinia sp. CGal63. The sequence continues at coordinate 1,005,437 of NZ_JAKUMN010000001.1, read as the reverse complement.
CTGAAAACGTTTAATCGTTGGTGATATACGACGTTACCAGCAATGCAGATAGCCTCGTGATGCTGGCAAAAGTATGCTCGTGAAGAGAATTCCCGTATCAAGGCCCAGGAAGGGACGGACCAGACGAACACGAGCTCCGAGTCGACCGTGCTGTTTAACCGCTGGAACGTGCCAATGACTATTATTTAACATAATATACATTATGCGCACCGATATTAAAGAGATGATCCAGAGGCAAATTTCTATGCCCACCAGGGCTAAGTGACGATTTCCGTCACTAGAAGATTTCCGCAGTGGCGTTTCTACTGAAGCTAATCAAAGTCATCAGGACGCGCTCGGCAACCAGATCGCCCAGTCGCTTCCTAACTGGCCGCATCCTGATTCATCGTTAGCCTCAGACTCTTACGGTGCTTGCAACAGGCTCCATTCCACAAAGCTTCGGCGCTTAGCCAAAAACAGCCCGGCAAGTTCGGTCGACGACATCCGCAGCGGCACGCTACTCATTACCCCACTGATTCAGAAACGTGGCGATGTCGTCAATACGCTGCTCATTAATGCCCGCTTCGTTTGCCATCTCTTTCTGCGCTTCTTCGCTGATCTCTTCATTATTCGTCAGGCGAGTCAGCAGCAGCTGAAAATAGCGCGCCAGCCCTTCCTTTTCCTGCTCGCTTACCGGCGCGGCGGCGTCAATCGAATACTCATCTACGATGTCATAGTATTTTAGCGGCACGTCATTCATGTATTTTCCTCTGCAATCTCTGTCCCAACTGACTGTCGGGAACACACGGTCAGAATAGTTTCATAACCGGGAAAACATTTCTACCAGCGTTGCGGCCAGAAACTCATTAATCGTCTGCATTTGCAGTTGCAAATGACGTAACTTATTGTTCAATCGTCGCTTCAGGAACAAACCTCAAGGAACCGTGTTATGTCTTCGAACTTCGCCATACTTCGCAGAATCCCGACAGGCGTATGGATTATCGGCTTTGTCAGCCTGCTGATGGATATTTCATCCGAGATGATACACAGCCTGCTGCCGTTATTTATGGCTACCGTGCTGGGTACGCCCGTGATGATTATTGGTCTGATTGAGGGACTGGCAGAAGCCACTGCGCTGATTGTAAAGGTTTTTTCTGGTGTGATCAGCGACTACATCGGCAAGCGTAAAGGGCTGGCGGTGTTGGGATATGGGCTGGGTGCGCTCAGCAAACCTTTCTTTGCGCTTGCCTCCTCGTCAGGCATGATTTTTAGCGCCCGGATGGTCGACCGCCTGGGTAAAGGGATCCGCGGCGCGCCACGTGACGCGCTGGTTGCGGATGTCACGCCGCCAGATATTCGCGGAGCGGCCTATGGTCTGCGTCAGACGCTGGATACCATCGGTGCGTTTCTTGGGCCGCTGCTTGCCGTCGGGCTGATGCTGCTATGGCATAACAACTTTCGCGCCATTTATTGGGTGGCGGTCATCCCGGCGTTCCTTGCCGTCGCCCTGCTCTTTTTTGGCCTGAAAGAGCCGCAGGCGCTGGTTGCACACCGCCGTCAGAATCCTGTGACCAGGGAAAACCTCAGGCGGCTTGGCGCGGACTGTTGGTGGGTTATTGGTCTGGGCGGCCTGTTTACGCTGGCCCGCTTCAGCGAGGCTTTTCTGGTGCTGCGCGCTCAGCAGGTGGCGATCCCGCTGGCCTTGATCCCCCTGGTGATGGTGGCGATGAACCTGGTCTATTCGTTTGTCGCCTACCCGTTTGGCCAGCTTTCCGACCGTGTCAGCCATCGACGTTTGTTGCAGCTGGGTCTTGGCGTGCTTATTGTCGCCGACGGCGTGCTGGCGCTAAGTCAAAGCTGGCAAGGGATCATCGCAGGCGTCGCGCTCTGGGGCGTGCATATGGGCATTACTCAGGGTTTGCTCAATGCGATGATTGCTCGCACTGCGCCAGCCGATCTGCGCGGCACCGCTTTTGGTATATTCAGCCTGATCAGCGGCGTGGCTCTGTTGCTGGCAAGCCTGGGCGCGGGAGTGCTATGGGACTTCTGGGGGTCGCAATCGACCTTTCTGGCCGGCATTGCGATCTGCCTGATAACGCTATTTTTAACCCGCTTCGCGCCGGAAAAAGCCTGAGCATGGCGGGTATAACCCGCCTTTCAGCCCACCAGCTAAAATGGCTCACGTCATTTTAGCCGCGATAACGATGTTACGCCCACAACATTTGGGCGTAGCGCTGGAAAACAAAAAGAAACGCCGTATCAGCACGGATGCCTGAGTAAAATAGCGTGCCGCAGTGCTGGCGGTCTTTTATCGCCCAATTAAAGCTACCCTGAGCCTTTTTTTCAATATGCACTCCTGCTTTATATTAATTTCCGAAGAAGTATCGCAAAGGGATAGTTATTTTTTCAGGCTTGTTCATTTATTTTCGATCCCTGCCCCATCATTAAATTAAGTTTAATAAAATGCCCCCAGCGGCATTGACGCCACAAAGAAAAAGAATAAGGTTACCCGAAAGCATGAAAAAGATAACCAGGCAATCTTCCGCCAGCTATTAAGTCAGGCTGGATAAGCGTTGCCGGAACGCCAGGAACAGGGAGGTAACGATGAAGGCAGGCGCGCCGCAAGGCAGAAAAAACCTGGCTACGCCGCACGATGCGGTGTTCAGAAAATTTTTAACGCATACCGCGACGGCGCGGGATTTTATCAGGCTGCATCTGCCTGCAACGCTGCTGGCAGCCTGCGATCTCAGCACGTTGAAACTGGCGTCAGGAAGCTTTATTTCAGAAGAGCTGCGCCCCAGTTTTTGCGACGTGCTTTACAGCCTGCAGACACGAACGGGTCGCGGCGCTGTCTATGTCCTGATTGAACATCAGTCGACGCCGGACAGCCATATGGCTTTCCGACTGCTCCGCTATGCGGTGGCCACCATGCAGCGCCATCTGGAGTCGGGCTATAAAAAGCTGCCGCTGGTGATCCCAATACTCTTCTATACCGGCCGCAAGCCCTGGCCTTTTTCCACCCGATGGCTGGATAATTTCGACGATCCTGCGCTGGCCGCGCAGCTTTATGGCAAAGCTTTTCCACTGATCGACATCACGCTTATTCCTGATGATGAAATTATGCGCCACCGCAGAATGGCGCCGTTAACGCTGCTGCAAAAACATATCCGTAGCTGCGACCTGGCCTCCCTGCCGAAAAAACTGGCGTCACTGCTAAAAACGACGCGGATCACAGGACAGCAATTTTCCACCTTGATAAACTATCTGGTACGGGCGGGAGAAACCCCCGATATGGACGCTTTTCTACGTGAACTGGCACAGCGAGTGCCACAGCATAAGGATGAACTGATGACCATTGCAGAACAGCTTGAGCAAAGAGGTATGAAGAAAGGCCTGGAAAAAGGTATAGAGAAAGGCCGCGCCAAAGGAAAACTGGAAGTGGCGCGCAGCCTGCTCAAGATGGGCATTCCTTTCGATGTTGTCCTGAAGGCCACCCGCCTGCCGAAAAAAGAGCTGGCGCGGCTTCGCCATCGGATGACTCGCCGCGCTCCCGAAACCGCTGGCAACGCATAAAGCGAAGAGATATTGATTATTCTCCCCCCAACCGCGCGCCATCATGTCTTCGATAACCTGTCGGGTAACAAACAGCGAGTTCATATTCGTGTCGATGACTGCCTGCCACTCCTGTGTCTGCATATCGCGGAACAGCGCATTGCGCGCGGTACCGGCGTAATAGAGTGGCAGCACTGCCGCACGACAGCGCTGGGGATACCAGGCAAGTTAAACGCGCCTGTGCCTAAAGGCGAATGAGGATTTTATCTGGTGACGCTTCCCTTATGCTCTGGTAAATGGCGGTCGGTGCAGAACACCTGCCAGAGCACTTCCTGTCGGGTCAGAACAAAGCAGGCTGTCGCCAGCGTGTTCTCTTCGTCCGGATCGTCTGGCGCCTGGCGGTAAAGCGGCAGCGCCTCGTTGTGGCTATCGGAAAGCATCGCGATCGCGCCGTCGGCATCAAAACCGCCCTTTTCCAGCAGCTGCGCCAGACGCTGCTGACGTGCGGCTGAACTGCCGGTAATCACCTGCGCCTGTGCCGCAAGGCGCGAATGGATCAGATGGTTGGCGTGGCCATAAGGCTGGCTTAGGGGCAGAACAGAGCTGGCGTTGCCGGTCGCTTCCACGCTAAAGAGGCGTTCGTCTCCCGCCTGTGCCAGCGTATGGTGAAACGCGCCGCATCTTGGCAACGTTGTTAAAACAGCAATCGCTTCATCAAGGGTAGTGGCGTTAAGCGCCGCGCGCGCCAGCACCTGACGCGGCAAACCTGAAGGACGATCCGCCGCACGGATATTATTGACGGTATTGACGATGCCAAACTCGTTCACCGCAAAAGTGTGGCCGCAAAGCGAGCCGGGATAGACGAAACAGCTAAAGGCTACGCCATCCTCAGGCCGGACGTGCGCCAACGCGCAGTCGCCGCGCAGCTGGGGAAAACCATCTTCGTTGTGGGCGACTATGGCGCCGTCAGCGGTCAGCGTCGCCACCGTGGTGCAGCCGTCAGAAGTGGAACGTACCAGATCGCCGCGACAGTTCCAGGCGAAAACCTCTGCGATCGGCGCCTCCAGGCCTGCCGCCAGCCCTTCCAGCTCCTGCCAGATCAGCGGAAAATGGTGCTCAACCAGCTCGCGCATCGCCACGCAGCTTGTGGAAGCCTGCAGCTCGCTTGTCATGCGCCACAGCGCGGTTGCGCGGATTTTTTGCTGATAAGCCTCGCGGCCAAATTCGCCCAGCTGGCGTCCTGTCTCAAAGGGCGAGCCGGTCAGGGTAAGGATATGCATTGTCAGATAACCTGTTTTATTTGTTAGCGCGATAAGCTGACAAGGTAGCATTGAAGAGTAAAGAAAAAGATCGCCAAATCAGAACAGAATGCGGGCTTGCCTACCCTGACAGGCTACGCGAATCTGTAAAACGCAAATTACCTCTCTGCAAGCTGTAGCGGGCTGCCAGACAGGAGCGGTAACGGCGTTTCCATTACGCTGATTAAAACTTAAGTAGCAAAATTTTCGTCGCCCGCTAAAATCCCTGTTTTTCTGGCTGTTAAGACAGGTGATTGATGAAGATTTTGCTGGCTGCCACGCTTTCCCTGCTGCCTTTGTTAGCGGACGCCGCGCTGAAAGCGCCGGACTATCCGGGTTGCGATTTGAAAACCCAGCGCCACGTCGAAGGCGAAACCGGCGGCGCGATTAGCGATCCGCGTCAGGCGCATATTGCCGTACGTGCCGATATTCTGCAGGCCGATATTGGCAACGCCCGCAAAGCGCGCAGCCTGTCTCAGGCCCAGGCGGATAAGCTCTGGCGTCGCGTGGCGCGGATACGCCAGGACGCTAACGGTTTTGTGAAAAAACAGGGCTTTTTAAGTGCGGGCGAGCGCGCCAGCTACGATCGTGAACTGGACGAAGTGGCGGCGGAACTCTGCCAACAGCCGCTTAAAAAAGGCCGCTTTTAAAGCGGCCCGTTAATCATTCCTGTTTAATACCGCTCAGCACAACTACTCCACCCAGCGCCAGTCCCGCCGCCGCCAACAGCAACGCCGGTTGCAGCGAGTGAAACAGCGTTACGCTGACCGAGGAAACCAGTGGGCCGATAAGCTGCCCCGTTGCGTAGCCCGAAGTGAGCACCGCTACCGTTCGCGCCACCGCCCCGCTGGAAACCTCACGCGCCAGCCGCATCGAAAGCTGCATAATCGACAGAAAACCCAGCCCGGTCAGCAGCGTGGCGATAAGCAGACCTTTTGCATCGTGAAAAAAGACGACGCTGGCGACGCCAACTCCCTGCATTATCATCGCCGCCGCTAACGCTGGCCGGGTAGCGATACGGGCGGCGAAAGCGATCACGAGCAGCACGCCCGCCACGGCGGCCAGCCCGAACAGTGGCCAGAATAGCGCCGCCTGGTGACCATGCGTAAAGATGCCGTGCGCCATTTGCGACAGAAAAGTAGCGGGAAGAATGTAGCCGAAGCCCGCCAGAGTATAGGCCGCCAGCAAAAACTTCAGATTGCGATTCAGCGGCGCAGGTTTCGCTGAACCGCTGGCGGAAGCCAGGGTTTTCGGCAACCGGTTGAAAATCACGGCGGCGGCGACGGTCGCCGCAATACCGTAGATCAGCCACGCCTGCGAAGAGTTAAAGTCCGCACAGGCCATCGCCCAGGCCAGCACGCCGGTTAAAGCGATGCCAATGCCCGGCCCGGTAAATACCGCCGCAGAGCGTTTCGGCGCCTGCCTGCCTGCCAGCACCAGCTGCGTCCAGGAGGTCACGATAATCAGCGCCCATGCGCCGCCCACGCCGGAAATAAAGCGAAACAGGCACTGCAGCGCAAAATTGCCCGTTACGGCGGATAACAGCGTAACCAATACCGTTGCCGTCAGCCCCGCTTTTAAATACGCGGCATGATTATTTTTTAATTTGCTGACGTGAATAGCGCCCAGTAAATAACCGATATAATTCATTGCCGCCAGAATACCGGCGCTGGAGAGCGAGAGATAACCATCGCCAATCATTAACGGGATTTGCGGCGTCAATGAAAAGCGGCCAATGCCCATCACGGCGACCAGCGTGATAATACCGGTCAGCATGATAGCGAGCGTACTGCCTTCCGGCTGTTCTGCTGCGCGCCGTTCCGGCAAAGAGTGAACCGACATAATTTTGCTTTACTCCTGCGAGATAACTTAATCTGGCGGCCATACTATTTCGCAATGGCAGAATAAAAAATGGGGCGAATTATCCTATGACCGGCACTCATACCCTGGAGCGCAAATAATGCGCAACGAGGATGTGAAAAACTTCCTGACGCATCATCGTTCGCGGCTTAATCCTGAAGATTTTGGTTTCCCGGTGCAGCAGCGTCGGGTAAAAGGCCTGCGGCGGGAAGAAGTGGCGCAGCTCGCCGCCGTCAGCGTCAGCTGGTATACCTGGCTTGAGCAAGGACGCGATATCAGTATCTCACCCGCCGCGCTGCAGCGCATCGGCAAGGTGCTACAGCTTTCCACGACCGAGCAGGATTATCTTGAGGCGCTGATTTTCGGCGCGAAAGATCGGCCAAAACCAGGCGCGATACCGCATGAGGTTAAAGTCATGGTGGATGCGCTGTCGCCGCATCCGGCTTTTATTCGACGTGCCAATATGGATATTCTCTACTGGAACGAAGCGGCTAAAGCGCAAATTTTTGACTGGTCGACTATTGCCGAACACGACCGCAACTCGCTGAAGCTGATGTTTATCAACGACGACTATAGGCAGATTATTCATCAGTGGGATCAGGCGGCGCAACATACCCTCGCCGCTTTTCGCACCTATTACGCCGCCAGCAATTACGCGGAAGAGTTCGAGCGGGTGATAAAAGATCTTGCCGAACGCAGCGAAGCTTTTAACGCAATGTGGCATCGGCAGGACGTCAGTAAGTTCGGCACGGGCAATAAGGCGATTATCGATCGCCAGGGAAAGATTCATCACTACACCTACAGCGCGCTCGAAGTGGAAAGCGCGCCAGGTCTCTTTTTGATTTTCTATCTCTGCCGCGCTTCGGAGTCAAAATAGCGTCGGCCGTGACGTTGTCACCTTCGCCCTGCTCCGGCGCCGTTCTCCTCAGACTTCCAGCCCGGCCTTGTACTGACCCCATTTCAGCGTGGAGTTAACGCCGACGGACAAAAACGGCTGCGGCGGCGTTCTGTTGGGGCCAGGCGACGCCAGCAGAAAGTCGATCAGCTCGTTGCGCTCGCCTGCGATCATATCCGCCAGCAGCTTGCCGGAAGCCGTACCCCGCGTAATCCCCAACCCGTTGCAGCACAGCGCGCCGTAGACGTTGGGCGCCAGCTTGCCGAAGAAGCCTTCATGATTTTCCGACAGGCAGATTGCGCCGCTCCAGGAGTAGTCAAAACCGACGTCAGGCAGCATGGGAAAGCGCCGTTCAAAGGATTTACGATGCGTTTCGCTATATTGCCGCAGGTATTTTTCCCGTGGACGCCCGTCGGGGTGAAAGCTGAAGCTATTGCGGATCAAAATACGGTTATCCGGCGTGCGGCGTACGGTACTGCCGAAAGGATGCGCCGGAATAACGCCCCACACCGGTAAGAGCTGAATTAAGGGCCGGTTCGGCCCTTTTTGTCACCCCTTCATCAGCCGCTCGACTTCCCTGCGGCGCTTGCGGAACAGGCTGGTCGTTTCGCCATACTGTTTACGAAACCAGGCGATCAGGTGCGACGCGTCGGCAAAGCGCAGCGATTCCACCAGCCCGGCCACCGAAGCCAGGGTAAATTTATTCATCAGCAAAAAGCCGATGGTGAGATCGGGCCGCGGCCCGGCGCGATCTTCAGCGATCGGCGGATGAAACTGGCTCATCAGGCTCCTGTACTCCGCTCAGCTTGCTCAGTAAACGTTTGAGGTCGGCAACCTCCTGCGCATTCAGGCTGGCGGCGATGGTTTTTTCCGCACGTTTCGCCTGCTCGACCATTTTTTGCAGCATCGCCTCGCCTTCCGCCGTCAGGGAAACCAGCTTGCGACGGCGGTTGGCGCTGTCGGTCACCACGGTCAGCAAACAGTTTTTGCGCATGCGTTCGATGATGTAGGTGCCGGTCGCCTTATCGAACCCGGCGCGACTGCCCAGCGTTTGCTGATCGCAACGTCCGTCTTCCGCCAGCACCACCAGCACCGCGTACTGCACCGCGGACAAACCGGTATCCACCGATTGCGACCAGCACAACGTCGAATATTGACCGGCGCGTCGTACAAGGTGCATCAGCGCGCTGTCGCCGCGCGGCCACAAAGGCGCGGCCTGGATAAGGTCATCCTGCTTCATAGTGCGTCTTGACTCCCGCAGTTAAAACAAATAGTTTGAACACAAACAGTTTGATAACAAACTTTACCCTGAATTGTAGCCTGGGTGCTGGCAACCCGCGTTCATCCAATCGGCCGCCGCGCAGTATTCGAAGATCAGCGCGTTATTCGTCTGCCGCAGTGTTATGAAGAACGGGAATATGTTGAAGGCAAAGGCCCGAAAGTCGTGTTCGATACGCTGCAGACCGTTCGCCATCGCCACGCCTCTTTCGATCAGGGCTATCCTGAAGCCGTTCGCCAGCGCGTACTGGCAAACTGGCCGAAAAATGATTAATTGCTAACGAAGAGCCGGGCTTGCCGGCCCTCTTGTTCATTTTATTTGATTAACTTCAACAAAACCCTCAGCTTTCCCTTGCCCACTTACAGGCATATTATTCCTTTCATTCGGGCATGTCGCCCTATAAAACACTCACTTCAGAAAGGAAATAAGCATGAAAACCATCAAAAAATTAGTTGTTATTACCGCGCTTTCGCTGATCTCTTCCGCCAGCTTTGCGCAAACCGTCACCGCCTGTGCCAGCACGCTGGACGCGGCGGAAGCGCAGATCTTCGCTAAAGCTCAGGCAGCAGGCGCTTCTTACCGTATCACCGAAGCCAATTTCAATAACGGCGTCCATATGACCGCCGAGCTTTCCGAAAAGAACGCGCAGTAAAGCTGAACGGGCCGCAGGCAAGCGGCCTTTTCGCTATCAGAATCCTCCTTCCCGTCACCTACCTTTCATCATATCCCGCTCTTTTGGTACTGAACCCTTTGGCTCTGCTGTAACAACAGCGATTGCCGTCGCGTTTGTTATGTTATAACATCCAGAAACTTATTCTCATGGAGGGTTACATCTTGGCTGTTAAACGACATACCTTTGCACTGACGCTGGCTGCACTGCTGATTAGCGGTCAGGCTTTCGCCCATGCTCATCACGGCAAGCCTCTCAGCGCAGCCGAGCAGCAGGCGGCAGAAGGCGTATTTGACGACAAGGCCGTTAAAGAGAGAGATCTGTCGGACTGGGACGGCATCTGGCAGTCCGTTTATCCCCTGCTGAGCAGCGGCGAGCTGGATCCGGTTCTGCGCAAGAAAGCCGAAAAAGACCACAGCAAAAGTTTCGCGCAATGGAAGGCGTACTATCGCCAGGGCTACGCCAGCGATATTGATAAGATTGCGATTGAAAACAACGTGATGGAATTTTCCCGTGGCGAACAAACCAGCCGCTGCCACTATCGCAACGCCGGTTACAGGATCCTGACCTACACCTCAGGCAAAAAAGGCGTGCGCTATCTTTTTGAGTGCGACGACGCCAGCAGCAAGGCGCCAAAATATGTGCAGTTTAGCGACCATACCATAGCGCCACGCAAATCTGCCCATTTCCATATTTTTATGGGCAACACCTCGCAGGAAGCGCTGTTGAGCGAGATGGACAACTGGCCGACTTATTACCCCTGGCAGATGAGCAATGCTCAGGTGGTCGATGAGATGCTGCATCACTGATAAAAAAGCCCGGCGATAAGCCGGGCCTGTTGTCTACATGCAGAGTTAGCCGTGAAAAACGGGCAGCCAGCCCAGCCAGCTTAGCGTCCACGCCAGCACGTTCAGCGCGCCAAAAATCATCACGACGACAATCGCGACGTTTTGTCTGCCGACGCCGGTTGTCGCTTCAGGAAATTTCTGCTGCGCCTTGCGCGCCAGCAACGCAGGCACGATCACCGCCCACAGCGTGGCGAACAGGCCGGCGAAGCCAATGGCGGCGATAAAGCCGTTCGGCAGCCAGAGCGAAGCGCCCAACGCGGGCAGAAAGGTCAGGCAGGCGGTTTTGCAACGACCCCAGCGCGTATCCGCCATCTGCAGCCTGTCGGCGATAAAATCAAACAGGCCAGCCGTTACGCCCAGGAAGGAGCAGATCACCGCGAAATGGGAAAAGATATCCATCAGCAGCGCTACCGCGCTGACGTGAAGATAGTGACGCAGCGCCGCCATCAGCGCCTCGATGTCGCCGCCCGCGTCGATAATCGCCGGAAAAGAGTGACGCGGCAGATTGCCCATTGTGCCGGTCATCCAGAACAGGTAGATCACCAGCGACATAAAGGTGCCCAGCATCAGCGCGCGGTTAACCTGCTTTTTATCGCCAATATAGTAGCTAATCAGTCCGCTGATATTACCGTGATAGCCAAAAGAGGCGAGGCAGAACGGCAGCACTGCCAGCGTGTAAGGCCAGTAGGATTGCTCTGTCGCGCCGCTGTTCAGCAGCGTGGACGGACTCAGCTGCGTCAGCAGGCCGCCAAAAAGCGTCACCAGCAGCAAAATTTTCGCCAGCACGCAAAAGGTCATCAGGCGGCTCACGCCTTTGGTTCCCAGCCAGACCACCACCGCGACGCAAAGCGTCAGGCCGATTTTGGCCTCCGCTACCGACAAGTGCAGCCCGGCGCGGTTCAAAGAACTCTGGTAGACCGGCCCGCTGGCAGAAATATAGGCATAGGTGAGAATACCGAGCACAAACAGAATACTCAGGCCGTTGACGGCCGCCCAGCCTCGCCCCAGCAAATCGCGCGTGATGGTATCGAACCCGGCGCCCAGCGGATAGTGCTGGCTGGCCTGCACAAACAGCAGCCCGGTCAACAGCATGCAGATCCAGCTGACCATCAGAATCAGCAACGACCAGCCATACCACGCGCCCGCCATCACCACGGGCAGCGTAAACATGCCCGCGCCGACGACGGTGCCGCAGATAATCATCGCGCCCCACCAGACCGAAGGTCGCTGGCGGGCTAACGAACTCTCCCTCATAATTTCCCTGCTTAATAGATGACGTTAAGGTCGCGATTCTAATGCAAACGCGGCGTTTAAACTTTACTAATTCCGTTTCGTAGCCGTTTTGTATTAAAAAAAGAGGGGCGAAGGCGTCGCGTTGACTAAATTCGTGCGGCAAACGGCTGGCGATTTTCCGGTCAGGCAATATGCACGGGAACCGGCTCCGTACGCAAAAGATCGGCAAAGCCACGCACAGGATGATGCTGGAAAAGAACCGCTATCCGGTTTTTGCAGCCATCCGCGACTTTTTTCAGCAGAGGTTTCAGGCCGCGCCGTCTTAAATTGCTATACTGCGGCGCACTATTCGGCAGTGGAAACGGATTATGAAGCGAAAAGAGACAAAGCAGTTTATCGCCGCGCTGGTCGTGGTGCTGGTTATCGCCCTGACGGTGATGTCGAAAGTGATGATTGGCGGCGCTATCGACGAATATCATATTCCGCTGCACAACTGGTCAGCGGGCATGCTGGCGCCGCAGCTGTTTATGATCGCGGTCTATTCGATGGTGTTTACCGGCCTGCTGGCAATCCCGCTGTGGTACTGGTTTTTGGGCGAGAAAGATCCCCATGCCTGATGCTAAAGGCCGCCTGACGGCGGCCCTTAGCATTATTTCAGCAAATCTTCATAAGTGACCGATGCGCCGCCGCAGACAATGACCAGCAGGTTGTCATCAGGTTTAAAGGTTGCCTTTTGGCCATACAGCAGCGCCAGCGCCGCGCCGCAGGCCGGTTCGACCAGCGTGCGGTGATCGTTCAGAAAGGCCTTACAGGCTGCGACCGCCTCTTCATCCGTGACCAGATGGCTGCGCACGTCATGTTTTTTGCTGACATTAAACGCGTTTTCGCAGACCTGGCTGGCGGCCAGCGTGGTGGCGATACCGCTGAGTTTCTCCAGCCTGACCAGCCTGTCCGCCTTGATAGCGGCGTTCAGCGAGCCGGTGCCAAAGGTTTCCGCCGCATAGATCGGCGTCTGCGCCAGCCCATGCTTTTCCAGTCCCTGCGCCACGCCCGAAAGCAGACTGCCGCCGCCGACGCTAAGCAGCACCGCGTCGGGTTTAACCTGCTGCGCAACCACTTCATCCACCAGTTCGCTGATGCCATCCCACAGCAGCGGGTTATCAAACGGATGGATATACACGATCTCTTCTGAAGCCATTGCGAGCGCCAGCTCGTTGGCTTCCGCCCAGATTTTGCCGTGCACGATAAGCTTTGCGCCCTGCTGCTCAATCAGCTGTCTGGCTCTGGCCGAGGTGGTTTCCGGCACCACGACAGTGACCGGCAGATTCAGCTTGCGCCCGCTGTAGGCAACGGCGATGCCCGCGTTGCCGCCGGAGGAGCTGACGAACCCTTTCGCGCCCTGCTCTGCATAGTGTTGGCAGGCGTGCCCGGCGCTACGCAGTTTAAAGGAGCCGCTTGGCTGCGAGGATTCCATTTTCAGCCAGACGTGACAGCGGTTTAGCGCGCTCAGCGGCTGTGAATAAAGCAATGGCGTTTCAATACTGATGGTCATCTTTTCTCTCTGGCCGACGGTAGGAACTGTTTGTTATACCTGTTAAAACAGGCTGTTGCCAGCGTTCAGCTTAGCAGCGACCCGGTAGTGACGACGTTGCTGAAACCAGCCGCCAGCAGCGCCAGCGTCACCTCGTGCAGCGTTTTCGCCGTCATTTGCTGTTCAGGCAGCGCAAAACTAAGCACCGCATCCTGCACTACCGTCATACGCAGACCCGCATCCGCACCCGCTCTTACGGTGGAGTTCACGCAGAATCCGGCAACCGCGCCGATTACCGTTATCTCCGTCAGCGCTTTAGCGTGCAGCCAGGCAAGCAAATCCGTAGAGCTGAATGCCGATGACGTGGTTTTCAGGAACAGCGCCTCGTCGGGCAGCGCTTCGCATTCGGCAAGAGCCGGAAACAGCGGCGAAAGCTGATGCAGCGGCGAATCAGGCGCTGGCGTATGGTGACGTATATGAACAACCGGTTCGCCTCTGCGCCGAAACAGAGCAAGCAGCTGCTGCATATTTTCAATGGCGTTGTCAGGATAATGCCCGATGCCCTGAGCGATTCTTTCGGTAACGAACTTCTGCATATCGATAATCAGCAACGCTTTTGACACAGGCATTTCTCCTTGAGGGAACAATAAACCAGCGCTGATTAAAACATAGATTTGCGACACTTAAGGATTTCCACACGCTTTTTTCAGAATCCCCGCAGCAGAAGCTTTTATTTAGCTCAACCCGGCATTGAGCCAGGCTCAACAAACCTAAATTATTGATATTTAATAAATTAAATGGAAGGCGTTTTATCCGCCGATCGCCATCCTTTTTAGCGGTGCTACGGTTAACGGGTCACTAATCATGAAAAGAGGATCGACGATGAGCAATAAGATTGCGTTTATTACCGGGGCTTCCAACGGCATTGGCTTTGAGCTGGCGAAAATTTTCGCGAAGAACAGTTACGATATCGTGGCGGTGGCGCGTAATGAAGAGAAGTTAAATAAAGCCTGCGACGAACTGCGCGGCTTTGGTACGCAGGTTCACGCCTTCAGCGCGGATTTAAGCCGTTATGAAGAGATTGAAAACCTGAAGCAGCGCGTTGATAAAGCCGGACTGGCTATCGATGCGCTGGTGATCAATGCCGGACAGGGCCTGGGCGGCCGCTTTATCGGCGGCACGGAGCTGGAGAAAGAACTGCAGCTGATCCGTCTGAATGTCGATTCTTATGTGCATATGGCGAAAATTTTTCTGCCGGCGATGATTGAACGGCAGCGCGGTCATGTGCTGATGACCTCTTCCGTTTCCGGCACTTCGCCGATTCCTTTTGAAGCGATCTATGGCGCCAGCAAAGCTTTCGTGAACTCTTTTTTCTGGGCGATCCGCAACGAGCTGAAAGGCAGCGGCCTGACTATGACGCTGCTTATGCCCGGCGCAACGGAAACCAACTTCTTTAAGAACGCCGGCCAGGCCAATACCAAAGTGGGCGCCAGCCAGCCGACCAAACCGGCTGAAGTGGCCGAACGTGCCTGGTACGCGCTGATGAGCGGCCATGAATATGTTTATGGCAGCGACGACGCCGAACATGAAGGCGACGTACTGAACCGCATCCAGAGCGAATCGCAAAAGGCGCAGCGCCATCGCATTATTTCAGAGCCGGATTCCGCTTCCCGTTAACGGTCGGCCTGCCGGGAAACCGGCAGGCATCGGTTAATTAATCAGCTATCTGGCTGTTATCGTTTAGAAAAACTAAAGCAGTCCTTTATATATCCCCGGCAAATTTCTGACTTTCCACTTTATTATTTAATTCCCTTCAACTATGCAGAGACTCAATCCATTGCCGCGCTCACGCGTGCCGGAAACGCTTCTGACAGCCAGTCGATAAAAACGCGCAGGCGATGCGTGACGTGCCGATTGTGCGGATAAACCACGTGAAAAGGATAAGGCGCCGGGCGCCAGGGCTGCAGGATCTCCTGAAGCTGCCCGCTTTGCAGCGCCTCGCGCGCCGCATAGGTAAAGGTCTGGATGATGCCCAGCCCCGCCAGCGCCGCCGCCAGATGCGCGTTGCTTTCATTAACGCCGAGCCGGTGCGGCGTTTTGATTTCCGTTTTTTCGCCCTGTCGTTCAAAGCGGAAGGGAAAAGCTCTGCCGCTGTCGGACGAAAGATAGCTAACCAGCCGGTGACCATTGCTCAGCTCCTGCGGGCTGGCAGGCACACCGTACAGCTTCAGATAGCGCGGCGTGGCGCAGGTAATTAATGTCGCCTGGCCGATTTTGCGGGCAACCAGTGAGGAATCCGCCAGCGGGCCGCCGCGGATCACGCAGTCCACGCTGTCGCCGATCAGATCGACAGCGCGATCCGACACGCCCAGGTCGATACGAATATCGGGATAGCGCGCCATAAATTCCGGCAGCGCCGGGATCAGCACGTCGCGCGCCGTCGAGCCGCCCACATCGATACGCAGATGGCCATGCGGCTGGCCGCGAATAGCGGAGAAGGAGCTGTCGATATCTTCCAGATCCTTCAGCAGCCGCGCGGTTTTTTCATAATATTCGCGCCCTTCCGGCGTCACGGTGACGCGCCGCGTGGTGCGCTGCAGCAGACGGATGCCGAGGTGCGCTTCCAGCTCCTGCACCAGCTTGCTCAGCGTCGCGTTCGGCATGGCCAGCGAATCCGCCGCGCGGGTGAAATTGCCCGCTTCCACCACGCGGGCAAAAGCGCGTATAGCCATAAGTTGGTCCATCTTTGCCCCGATTATTCCTGTGTGTGGATAGTCATTTTCATTTTACAGGATTTATCAATAAAACGCCCGGCGCTACAGTGAATACATGCCCGGTCAGACCGGGCCAACACTTAAAAACAGCGGAGAAGACCATGAGCATACTGCATAACAAAATCGCATTAATCACCGGCGGTACTTCAGGAATCGGCCTGGCGGCCGCACAGGAACTGGCGGCTCAGGGCGCGCGCGTCTTTATTACCGGTCGCCGTCAGGCCGAACTGGATGCCGCCGTCGCGACCGTAGGCGCTGCGGCAACGGGCATTCGGGCCGACGCCTCCGTGCTGACCGATCTGGATGCGGTTTACGCCGCCATCGCCGAGAAAGCGGGCCGGCTGGATATCCTCTTCGCCAATGCGGGCGGCGGCGATATGCTGCCGCTGGGCGCCATCACCGAAGAGCATTTTGACCGCATTTTCGGCACTAATGTGCGCGGCGTGCTGTTTACCGTACAGAAGGCTCTGCCGCTGCTGAGCGACGGCGCATCGGTGATCCTGACCGCTTCCACGACCTCCATCCAGGGCACGGCTGGCTTTAGCGTCTACAGCGCCAGCAAAGCGGCGGTGCGCAACTTTGCCCGCTCCTGGTCGCTGGATCTGAAAGAGCGCGGCATCCGCGTCAATGTGGTCAGCCCTGGCCCGGTTAAAACGCCAGGGTTAGGCGAGCTGGTGAGCGAGGAAGAACGTCAGGGCCTGTTTGACTATCTGGCCGCGCAGGTGCCGTTGGGTCGTTTAGGCGAGCCGGAAGAGATTGGCAAAGCGGTGGCTTTTCTCGCCTCGGATGCCGCCAGCTTTATCAACGCGACCGAGCTGTTTGTCGACGGCGGTATGGCGCAGGTTTAACGGATCGCTATAAATAAAATGAAACCCCACGTTTAACGTGGGGTTAATTTCAGGCGCTCAACAGGGTCAGAATTCACGCTTAACGATAATATAACCATTAAACTCAATATTACACTCATAGTCATTGGCAATAGTTGAGACAAGAAAAACATCTTCTTTTCCCTGCTTATTTTTAACCGTAAACTTGATTATGAGGTTTCTTGGGTTGAACTGTGAATATATCTTTTTGTATTTTTCCTGAGTTATAATCCCCTCAGTATTGTAACTTTCCCTTGCGTAATAGTCGGATAAAATGTCAGTGACAGGTTCATTGAATAGCAATTGCGTTGTAATGTTTTCGGGTGGTATGCTTTTAGTATCAACATGCATATCTTCACGCATTTTATCCATCAGTACCATACCAGTGCTTGATATGGGAGACTTGCAGTTATTGTCTAACACCTGCGCCGCAAATGTACAGGTACTGACGATAATTAAAGGAAAAAGAAAATATTTCATTCAACGATAATCTCCCTGTCTTTGGAGTCCCATATCCTTTCACGAAACTTCCGGAACAATATAATACAGCCATTTGACGCCGTACCGGGTTCTCTTTTACTGTCACCATAAATCAAAAAGCCACCGCGGCCACACATGCTGTTACCTTTATCCGGCTCCAGCCGTAGCGTAAACTCACCCGCTTTTTCATGAGTGAACGGCATACCCACAATCCTGTATTTTCCGCGAGGCAGCGGACCTTTATTGCGCAGGCATTCATACTCAGGGTTATCCTTATAGCCCGGAGCGCCGGCATACTGCGCGCTGAACAGGTATTCACCGTTATGTTTAAAGGTCTTGAGCATGACGTTGTAAATCCATGCCATTGTTACTCTCCTTGTGAGATCAATCCATTTGAAGAGTTAACAAAATGTTTGCAGGCAAGTCTATAGTAAAAATGTGATAGTGAATAACTTCATAGCCACGATCACAAAAAAATCCATTTCAGGCTGGCTACAGGGTATATTGCAAATCCGAAACTTATATTTTATCTGGCCTGGCAGACGTTTTATTATCTGTTAAATAACAGCGTTACTTTAGCAAGTAATTCTTCTGTTTATTATTAACCCGTTGCGCTATATACAATGCCTTTAGCCTGTGCTGAAAGTGCAGTTTCACCCCACGTTTAACGTGGGGCTTTCTTCTTTGCCGCTTATTTCAGCGAGATGCGCACAATGCTGTCTTTGCCTTTGGTGGAATCGTCTTTATTGAATTCCTGCTTGAGCGTGACGAAAAGCGTCTCTCCGTCCGGGGAAACCAGCAGGCTGTTCGGGCTGCTGGCAAACGACCAGCTCTTTTTCACCGCGTAGCTGGTGGCGTCCAGCTGCAGTACCTTCTTCGATTCGCGCTGGCTGATATAAAGTTCGTTGCTCTTCGCGTTGAACTTGATGCCCAGTGCGTCACCGTCGATGCGCTTGATCACTTTACCGCTGCGCTCGTCAAACACCAGCGTGGTTTTCGCTTTGGAGTTGTCGGTGACAAACAGACGGCCGGTCGCCGGATCTTCCGCCAGGTTCAGCAGCAGATACTCTTTGCCGTCGCCCGCACTCCAGCGCTTCTCGATTTTCTGCGTGCGCGGGTTGATGACCAGCACTTCGCCGCCGCCGTTTGCCGCGTAGAGGCGATCGGTAACCGGTGAATAAATGATGCCCGTTACCCATTTACCGGCGTTTTTAATGGTTTTGCTGAGTTTGAAGGTTTTCGCGTCCACCACCCAGATCACGCCCGGATCGCCCACGCCGCCGACGTAGAGCTTGCCTTCGTGCCAGAAGATTTCACGCGCGCCATACGGATAGCCGTCTTTGCCCTTCTCGCTGAACTTTAAACGCTGCAGCACTTTGCCGCTTTCCGCGTCGACTTTGGCGATAGCGCCGTCCAGCGAATTGGTGGTGTAGAAGACGCTGCCGTCCGGATCGACCGCCATGCCAAAGTTTTTCAGATCGGTATGGGTTTCGCCGGTGGTTGCCAGCGTAGCCGGGTCCAGACGATAGAGCAGTCCGCCGTTGACGTTTTTAAAGGATTGCGCGCTGGCAACGTAGAGTGCTTTCGGCGTCCAGGCCATCTCATACAATCCATCGCCCAACTCGCGCTGGGCGGTATCCGGCTTCGTCGCTGCGGCAGTTTGTACAGGCGCTTCTGGTTTTTTTGCCGGCGCCTGGCAGGCAGCCAGACTGAAGGCAGCAACGACCGCAAGAGCAGCCTTACGCGGACTAAATGATTTCATGCAGGACTCCATCAATGGATAAATAAGTCGGTTAGCCGATAAAAAGAATGAGAATCATACGCATTAGCAAAAGAGATGTAAATCTACAGAGCTGGCGAAACGGGCTACGGACAGCTGTTTCCAAAATTATTAATAACTTGTTACATTTTCTCGCCGCTTCGCTTAGAGACTCCAGAAAAGCAAATAATTATCATTAACATTCTCATTGCATCCCTGACTGCCCTTTCCCGGCGGTCGGGGTGCGGTGAATGCGTGTCCTTACAGGATAATAAAAAACAGTGGCTTACCACCTGATGAGAATTCTATGGCTTTCAACCGCAGGGAAAATGGCGCGCGCGCGCCCATAAGAACTTTTACCCTTTCGCTGCTGGCGCTGGCGATCCATGCGCAGTTTAATCCGGTTCAGGCCGCTGACAGCAGTGAACAGAATATGGTGGTCGACGCGACGCCGGTCGATGAGACTATCAGCGAACAGCAGGACTACAGCGCGAAAACCACGCGCGCCGGCACCAAAATGCTGATGACCCCGCGCGATGTGCCGCAGTCGCTCAGCGTGGTGACGAAGCAGCGTATGCAGGATCAGAATTTACAGTCGGTTAGCGAGGTACTGGAGAATACTACCGGCATCGCCTCTGAAAATATCGACAGCGAACGCTCCTCTTATTTCTCCCGCGGCTTCCAGATTAGCAGCTTTACCTATGACGATATCCCGACCTCGGTCAGCGATACCTGGAACTTCGGCGACGCGGCGGAAGATACCGCTATTTATGACCGTATTGAAGTGGTTCGCGGCGCGACCGGCCTGATGACCGGCGCGGGCAGTCCTGCCGCTTCGGTTAATATGGTGCGTAAACAGGCCGACAGCAAAACTTTTACCGGCAATGTTTCGGCCAGCTACGGCAGCTGGAACAAGCAGCGCTACGCGCTCGACGTTGCCGGCCCGCTGAACGAGTCCGGCAGCGTGCGCGGTCGCGTGGTGGCGGGCTATCAGGATCAGGACAGCTGGCTGGATCGCTACCACAAGACGAAAAAGTTTATCTACGGCGTCATCGATGCCGATCTGACCGATAAAACTACGGTTTCCCTCGGCTATGACTACCAGCAAACCAATACCGGCAATCCTACCTGGGGCGGCCTGCCGACCTGGTACAGTAACGGTACGCGCACCCATTACGATCGCAGCACCAGCACGGCGGCGGACTGGACGCGCTATAACGTTAACTCGCGTAAGGTTTTCGCCAGTCTCAACCATAATTTCGATAACGGCTGGCTGCTGCGCGTGAATGGCACTCATGCGGAAGAGACGTTTAACGATAAATTGCTGTATTTACAGCAATGGCCGGACGAAGAAACGGGCGAAGGCACGCTCGGTTTCGGCAGCCAGGACAGAGGCAAGCGCAAGGTCGATTCTATCGACAGCTACGCCAGCGGCCCGTTTGACCTGTTTGGCCGCCAGCACGAGCTGGTGGCGGGCGTCAGCTACAGCCGTCAGCACAATGTCACTTACAGCGCGGATGGCCCTTATGATGAAGGCCAAATCGGCAGCTTTCACAACGGTTGGGATGGCAACGTAGATGAGCCTGAATGGGGCGACTGGTATCAGAACGCCGATGACGTGGTGCGGCAGAAAGCCCTCTATAGCGCCGCCCGTTTCTCGCTGGCCGATCCGCTGTCGCTGATAGTCGGCGCGCGCTATACGCAATGGAGCACGATGGGCAGCAGCGGCGACGTCAAAAAGAATAACATCACGCCTTACGGCGGGCTGGTGTATGACATTAATGATACCTGGTCAGCTTATGCCAGCTATACCTCGATCTTCCAGCCGCAGACCTACCGCACGAAAAGCGGCGCTTATCTGTCGCCGGTCACCGGCAAAAATTATGAAACCGGCCTGAAATCGGCCTGGGACGACGGTCGCCTGACCGCGACTTTCGCCGTGTTCCGCATTGAGCAGGAGAACGCCGCCGAAACAGACGGCGATAATTACGTTAATAATTCCAGCGAACAGGCTTATGTCGCCACTAAAGGCGCGGTCAGCAAAGGCGCGGAGTTTGAGCTGAACGGCGCGGTGACGGATAATCTGCAGATGACTTTCGGCGCGACGCGCTTTGTGGCCACCGATTCTTCGGGCCGCTACAACAGCCAGATGCCGCAAACGCAGCTGAAGCTCTTTACCCGCTATCGCATACCTGCGCTACAACAGCTTACGGTCGGCGGCGGCGTGAACTGGCAAAACCGGACGTTCCAGGACGCGACCGGCCCAGACGGCGAAAGCAAACGCCTTTATCAGAGCAGCTATCCGCTGGCAAACCTGTTTGCCCGCTATCAGGTGACAAAGCAGCTGGCGGTGCAGGCTAACGTCAATAATCTTTTCGATCGCACCTATACGACGTGGCTGAGCGATTCCGTGGTTTACGGCGCGCCGCGTAACTATGAGGTGAACCTTTCTTACGCTTTCTGAGTCAAGCCAGGGCAGTAAAAGGCCGGACATGCTCCGGCCTTTTTATAGACAAAAAAATAGCGCCCGCAGGCGCTATTTCTATTGAAAGACCATCAGAACTTATAGCTGGCGGTCAGTGAGAAGTTACGCGGTTCGCCGTAAACGATGTATTGGTTGACGCTGGTATCGTACTCTTTGTCGAACAGGTTATTGATATTCGCCTGCAGCGTCAGCTGCTTTGTCACTTCGTAACGACCAAACAGATTTACCAGCGCGTAGCTGCCCTGCTCCGCGTGCCAGGTGCCGTTGCCTTCCGGCGCGCTGACATCCTGCCAGACATGCGTTTGCCAGTTGACGCCGCCGCCAAGCGTCAGCTGTTGCAGCATCGGCAGACGATAGCTGCTGAACAGCTTCAGCGTGGTGCGCGGCTGCTCAGGATTCACCGCTTCGCCGTTGCGCTCTTCCGCAATATAGCGCGTGCCGCCGACGGTCATCTGCCAGTTATCGGTCAGCGCGCCGTTGACTTCGAATTCAATCCCGCGACTGACGGTACCGGACTTGCCGACGTAAGCGGTATCGGTCGTGCCCGGAATGATCTGGCCGGTGCTCTGCGCCACGTTATCCAGCTCGGTGCGGAACAGCGTCAGCGAGGTCGTCAGGCGGCTGTTGAACCAGTCGGACTTCAGGCCCGTTTCATAATTCTTGCCGATAACCGGCGCCAGATAGCTGCCGTTGATATCGCGGTAAGTCTGTGGCTGGAACACCGAGGTGTAGCTGCCGTAGGCCGACCAGTTTTCGTTGATGTCATAAATCAGGCCGCCGTAAGGCGTAATGTTGTTCTTCTCCATATCCTCGGTGAGCGTATTGGTGCTCCAGCGCGTATAGCGCGCGCCCAGGATCAGATGCAGCGGATCGGCCAGCGAGATACGGGTCGCCACATAGGCGGATTTCTGCCGGGTGACGTCTTCCTGAGAAAGCGTGCGTTCGCTCCAGTCCGTTTCCGGATACTGGCCGTTGTAGCTGTTGAAATCGCCCAGCGACTCGGAAGAGATATTGTCGAAAGCGCTGTAATAGGTGTTTTTCTGTTTGCTGTAGCTGACGCCGGCCATCAGCTCGTGCTGGCGACCAAAAAGTTCATAGGGGCCGCTGGCGAAGGTGTCTACAGAATCAACCTTGCGCTTGCCGGTGTTATAGCCGGTGCCGCCGACAACCGGGTAGTCCGCATAAGAGGAGACGCCCGCGCCGGTGTTTTTATCGAAGAAACCGTCGATATAGAGCTGGCGGCTGTTGAGGAAAGTTTCGTTGTGGGTGCCGTTCAGCGTCAGCATCCAGCCGTTGTCAAAACGCTGCTTCAGGGTAACGAAAGCCTTTTTGCTCTCTTTATCGACGTAGGCCCAGTCGGGCGCAGTATTAAAGCCGCGACGATAATTTGTGGCCGAGCCGTCGGTATGCCAGCGCGGCACGCCGCTCCAGGTTGGGCTGTCGGCGTTGGTTTCCTGATATTCATAACCGACGGAAAGCGTGGTGTAGTCGGTCAGATCCGCGTCCACCACGCCATAGATAAATTTCTTTTCGGCGCTGTAGCGCTCAACGAAGCTGTCATTGTCCTGATAACCCGCCACCAGACGGCCACGCACGTTGCCGGATTCGCTCAGCGGCGTAGAGAGATCGGCCACGTAACGCTGCTTGTTCCAGCTACCGTAAGTGGCGGTAACGTCGCCGGTAAACTCTTTGCTGTCCGCATGCTTACGTACCATGTTAACCGCAGCGGAAGGATTGCCCGCGCCGGTCATCAGGCCGGTGGCGCCGCGCACTACCTCAATACGCTCGTACAGCGCAGAATCCGTCTGGGAGTCGCCCAGGTTCCAGCGGCTTTCGAAAACGGTCGGAATACCGTCAACCATATAGTTGTCGATCAGGAAACCGCGCGAGTAATAGGTGCGACGATCCATATCCGCTACGTTTTGGGAAATCCCGGTGGTGTTATTTAACACGTCGCCCAGCGACTGCAGCTGCTGATCCTGCATGCGCTGCTTGCTGATAATACTGACCGACTGCGGGATATCGCGCGCAACCATCGGCATTTTGGTGCCGGAAGAGGTAACGGGGACGCTATAGTCCGTGGCTGAGGTATCGGTGGCGCTGTCGGCCGAGGTGCTGACCGTCAGCGTCTGCTCTTTAGCGGTTTCCGCCGCCGTGGCGTACGGTATCTGTAAGGCCACTGCCACCAATGCGGCAACGGCAGAATAAGAAGCGGTCAATCCTTCTGCGCCGCCGCGCTGGCGGTTTCCCCTGGTAACACGCTGAGCAAAAAACATCTTTACCTCTATTTTTTTCATTATATATGAACGACCTGTGCCGTTCTGCCACGTTGATACGATGTTGTGTACGACGCCTTTCACAGAGGCTCTCATCAGGCTGTGCGCGCTTTGATACGGCCATCTATAAATGCGAATGAGAACTATAATTTTTTTTATTTGCCGTGTAAAAGATTATTAATGAACTTTTCAGGATTTTGTAACCCAACGGTAAACGTCCTTAAAAGTCTTACAAATCGAAGGGTTGCCAAAGGCGCAGCTTTACAGTGTCCCGCTACTGCCGTTAACATAACGGCCAGACAGCGAAGCCAGGCTTCGCTGCGTAAGCGTTAACGTCAACCAACGCATAATCTGCGGGCTTTGCCTGCTCTTTTTGCAAGGTCGATCATGCCAATACGCTCGTTTTGCGCCGGTTCCGGCTATTTTCTCACCGTTTTATTACTCACCGCCGCCTGTCTGCGTGCGCCGCTAACGGCGACCGGGCCGATCCTGGAAGATATCCGCCTGACTTTTGGTCTGACGGCGACCGCCGCCGGGCTGCTGAATTTTATCCCGCTAATGATGTTTGCCCTGCTGGCGCCGCCCGCGTCGTGGCTGGGCAACCGCTTTGGGCTGGAGAAAACGCTATGGGGCGCGGTCTGGCTGATCGCGCTGGGTTCCGCGCTGCGGATTTCCGGTAGCGGCCCGGCGCTGTGGCTGGGCACGACTATCCTTAGCGGCGGCATCGCGGCCGCCAACGTGCTGCTGCCGCCGCTGATTAAGCGGGATTTCACCCATCACACCGCCCGCTATATCGGCCTTTACGCCTGCGTAATGGCCGTTACCGCCAGCCTGGCTTCCGGCGTGGCGGTGCCGCTGGCGCAGCTTACCGATGCCGGCTGGTTTCTCTCGCTCGGCGTCTGGCTGATCCCGGCGGTAATGACGCTGGCGGCCTGGCTGCCGCTGCTGAAGCGCTCCCGTCAGCGTTCCGATTCTCATCACGCTGCGGTGTCGACACACTGCTCGCCCTGGCGCGCCGCGCTGGGCTGGCAGGTATCGCTGTTTATGGGGTTGCAGTCGCTGGCCTTCTATACCCTGATCGCCTGGTTTACGCCCTGGGCCGAAGCGCATGGATTTAGCCAGGCTACTGCTGGCTGGCTGCTGTTTCTCTATCAGATTGTGGCGGTTGCCGCCAACCTCGCCTGTATGCTGGCGCTGAAGCGGTTCTCCGATCAGCGCGCTGTCGGCCTGCTGGCTTCGCTGGCCATTTTTAGCGGGCTGTGCGGCCTTTATCTGCTCCCTGCACTGGCCGCGCTGTGGCTGATTATCGCCGGGCTGGGCGCTGGCGCTTCGATGGTGATTTGCCTTTCGCTGTTTGGTCTGAGATCGGTCGATCATCGTCAGGCCGCACGGCTTTCAGGAATGGCGCAGTGCGTGGGCTACGGGCTGGCGGCGCTGGGGCCGCTGGTTTTCGGTATGCTGCATCAGCATTTCGCCAGCTGGTCAATTCCGCTGCTGCTGCTGATAGCGCTAAGTCTGCTGCAGATAGTCATTGCCCCGCTGGCGGGAAGAAACAAGGTTATTGGGTGAGGCTGCGAACGCCTTGCGCATCCGCTATAAATCGACAGAGCGCTTCTCTGACACGGACGTCAGGTTGCAGCATGGCGGCGAGATGATCGCCTTCGGCGGTCAGCAGCGGAAAATCGTTATCGGCGGCCCAGCTGGCCACTGCCGGATAACAGTAATCTTTGCGGCCTGCCCAAAAAAGCGTGGGTATTTCTCTTTGCTTTAAACTCGCCGCCACCTGCTGCGGCTGACTAAGGGACGAGAAGAAAGCGCTAAGGCCAGGCTTATTCTGTTCCGTCACGCTGGCAGCCATTTCAGGCGCCGTTTCTTGCGCATAGGCCATGAAATCGGCAAAGCTCAGCCTGCCGTGCGTCCCCTGCGGCAGGCCGTTAACCACATCCCAGCCGCCGATAATCAAGGATGAAAGCCGCTGCGGGTAAAATTCAAGCAGCCCTGTCGCCAGCCAGCCGCCTGCGGAATAGCCGATGATATGCGCCCTTTCGTATCCCAATCTATCGATAACGGCAATAACGTCAGCGGCCATTTCTCGTAGACTATATCGCCCCGCTTCTGAACTCTTTACGCTATTTCCATGCCCGGGCAGATCGGGACAGGCAACACAATAATGCTGGCTGAGCACAGAGATCAGCCCGGATTGCCGCCAGCTTTCGCCGCTCATTAACAGGCCATGCAGCAATACGACCAGCGGCCCTTCTCCTGCCGTTTGGCAGGATAATTCTGAATTTTCAGTCATATATTCCGATATGCCTTTTCTCTGAATGTAGGTACAGCGTTACGGTCAGGCCAGTTTTTCCTGCTGGACGATGAGTTTGATAATGTTCAGGTGAGGAGAATAAATCAACTTATATTAGTATGATGTAACTAAAATAGCTTACTGTTTCTCTATACGCTTCGATGCGGCCAGCTCTTTACTCCGCTGCGCGCGGCGAATCGGCAGCAACCGTCTGTTCCTTGTACGGTTAGCGTAAATAAAGGTAACAGGAGCCATTTTAAGAGGACGCCTGACTGTTTTCGGCAAGCGACAGCGGCTAAAATAACGCAATAAATGCCGCAAAAAAGAGTGAGGTATAATGATCTGTCGTTTCACCCTGGCCGCCGCAGTAGCCGCCATCGCGCTGACCGGCTGTAGCAGCCACAAGAAAGACGAACCGGCCACATCGTCGATCACCGCATCCGCCGCTAACTTTTTCAAACCTACTCAGGTTTCGGCAGATGATTTCTCTACCGGTCCGACGCTGGTTAATGTCTCTCACGTCACCAGCCGCACGGATGACGGCTCCGCCGTGTACGTGACCGTAGACGGCAAAGACGCGGGCGCGCTGATCCGCGGCCAGAGCCTGCAGCTGCATCTGCCCGCCGGTGAGCATCAGGTTGGCGGCTATGTCCCTACCCTGCTCGGCTTTGGCCGCGTGACCATTCCGGCCGTGAAAGTTACTACTTCGCCGGACAAGGTCAAGCAGGTCGCCTACTCTACCGCCCTGAAAAAACCCGCCTTCACCGAAACGGATGCCGGTCAGGGCTGAATCGCAGCCAATCGGCGAAAAAAAAACGGCGACCCGAAAGGTCGCCGTTTTGCTTGTTACCTGTGCTCTTGCCGCATCAGAAATCCGCTTTCAGCACCACACGGTAATTAGCTTTACCGGCGCGCACATGATCCAGCGCTTCGTTGATTTTTGACATCGGGAAATACTCTACGCGCGGCGCGATATCGCGGCGGGAAGCCAGCTTCAGCAGCGAACGCAGCTGGCCTGGCGAGCCGGTGGAGGAACCGGTCAACGCTTTATCGCCCATAATCAGCTGGAAAGCGGAGACTTCGAACGGCTTCAGCACCGCGCCTACGGTGTGGAACTTGCCCTGCGGCGCCAGCGCGTCGAAATAGGGTTTCCAGTCCAGATCTACCGCTACGGTGCTGATAATCAGATCGAAACGACCCGCCTGACTTTTCAGCGCTTCCGCATCGCGGCTGTTGACCACTTCGTCCGCGCCCATTTCCAGGATGGACTGTTTCTTGTCCGGCGTGGAGCTGAAAGCCACTACTTCCGCGCCCATCGCGCGCAGAATTTTGATCGCGATATGGCCCAGGCCACCGATACCGATTACGCCAACGCGACTGGTCGCGGTAATGTTGCTCATCAGCAGCGGTTTAAACACGGTAATACCGCCGCACAGCAGCGGGCCAGCGGTCGCCGCGTCCAGATTTTCCGGCAGCGGGATTACCCACTGCCAGTCGGCGCGCAGCTTCTCGGCAAAACCGCCGTTGTTCAGAATAGTTGGAACGGAGCCCTGCTCGCAGTTGACCTGTTCACCGTTGATGCAGGCGTCGCAGTGCTGACAGCTTTTCGCCGTCCAGCCGATGCCCACACGCTGGCCAATAGTCAGGCCTTTGCTTTTCGCCGCTTCGCCAAGCGCCGAAACGCGACCAATCACTTCATGACCGGCGATGGTCGGATAGCGCGAAATGCCCCATTCATTGTCAATCATCGAGAGATCGGAGTGACAGACGCCGCAATATTCCACTTCGACTTCCACTTCCTCAGCGCTCAGTTCCGGCGCCTCATACTCATACAGCTCCAGCGCCTTACCGGCTTCCATTGCTGCATAGCTTTTGATTTTCATTCTCTCTTCCTCTGGTTCCGTTAACGTCCTGAAGTTTAGCAAAGCTGTCGGGACGGCCAGGAAGCGAATTGAGTCATTACCCGCGTCGAGTGTATCAGGATGTAAAAGTTGACGAATCGCGCAGCGATAAGGCTATTTCGCCGCCAGCGCTATTTCGTCAGATGCTGAGTGACGTTGGTGATGGCTTCCACTACCTGACCGGAGTTGTTCTGAATATTCAGGATGACGTCGCCCGCTTCCCGCACCAGAGCGACGCCGCTGTCAGCGCGCGCCAGGTTGGCGGTAATGTTTTTTTGCGCCAGCTGCGCCAGCTGCTGATTGCGCTCTACCACGCCCGCGATCTCCTGGCTGGCGCTGTTGATGTTGGCCGCCAGGCTGCGCACTTCGTTGGCCACCACGGCGAAGCTGCGGCCATGCGTACCCGCTCTTGCCGCCTCGACAGCGGCGTTCAACGCCAGCAGATTGGTCTGGTTGGCAATAGAGCGAATGGTTTCTACAATGACGCCAATCTGCGCCGACTGCGAGCTTAGCCCGTTAATATCATTGGAAACTTTATGCAGCTCGCTGGCGATTTCGTTCATGCGGCCAACGCTGCTTTCAATCACGGTGACGCCAAGCCGTGTATTCTCGCTGGTTTCCAGAGCCGCTTTCCAGGCATGTTCGACCGCCTCGCGCTCCTGCTGGTTTTTCTCTACCTGCGCGGTAACGTCGGTGGCGAATTTCACCACTTCGTACAGCTGGTTATTGGCGTCGAAAATCGGGTTGTAGGTCGCCCGCAGCCAGATTGTTTCGCCGCGGCTGTTGACGCGTGGAAACTGGCCCGCGACAAAATCCCCTCTTTGCAGCTTCTGCCAGAATTCGCTGTATTCCCGGCTGTTATAGACTTCTGGCGCGCAGAACATCCGATGGTGTCTGCCGACAATCTGTTCCTGACTGTAGCCGGTGGTTTTTAAAAAGTTACCGTTGGCGCGCAGCACTTCGCCTTTAAGATTGAACGCGATCACCGCCATCGAACGGCTGATAGCGTTGGTCATCGCCCGCTGCTCCTGCGCGTCCTGCACGCGTTCGGTAATATCGGAAGCGAGCTTGACGATTTTAATTACGCGTCCGCGACGATCCCGCACCGGCACATAGTTAGCCTCCAGCCACACGGGGCGACTGTGCTTAGCCAGCCGCAAAAATTTGTCGCTGAAGTTTTCGCCTCGCGCCAGCCGCTGCCAGAAGTGTTGGTATTCCGGGGAGCGCAGCAGATCTTGCGTGCAAAACATCCGATGATGCTGCCCGATCACTTCGCTCAGGCTGTAGCCCATCTTTTCCAGAAACAAGTTGTTAGCGGTCAGAATATGGCCATCGGGCGTAAATTCGATCATGGCGATAGCGTCGCTCAGCGAGCTGAGCGTAGCGCGTGGATGGCTGGCGGAAGCGTTCAGTCGGGAAAATAGTGTTGATTTAATGGTGCCGGGCATGTTGTAACCTTTTGTCATATTTATGGTATTCGTCACAAAATCGTTATCGGCAGTTCGCGGCAAAGATTCATCCAGCTTGCGCCTATCGCTGCAATCAGCGCTGCTTTTTTCAGCGATTTCCTTTAGAAATTAGGCTGTTCCTGAGTTTTGTTTATCTCATAAGCTGAGTAAAACGCGCTTTACCCTCTTATTTCCGCATTTGATTTAAGTCCACTCGACTACAGTAAATAGAAATTTGGATTAAAACTTATTGAATCCTGACTAAAAAAGGTCTTTGCGTGGCTAAACTATTTTTACGCAGCGGAAGCCTCGATGCGGTTCTGCCTCTCGGCGAAAACGGCCAGCCCGTTTATCTTTCGGCTCTACAGCTGCGCGAGACGCTGCGCCTGCGCAAGCAGCAGCAGATCGCTGATTGCCTGGCCATTCCTCAACCTAACGACGCCGGCGACCGTCTGGACTGGTATTCCCCCGTTTCCGGCAAGGTAATCTCCTGGGCTGCCGCCAGCGACAGCGCACGCGCGCACGCGCTGAATCAGCTTGTCGCCTGCCAGCAGGCGGTGGCCGACCTGTGCCAACGCGCGCAGCGCTCGGAAAAGAACAGCCAGAAGCTGTTTGGCGCGCTGCTGGCCAAAGCGATTCAGTTTCCCGATCAGAACTTTGTCTATCTGGTGGGCGGTAAACCCGTTCTGACCTTTTGGGGCTTTGTCAGCCTGGAGAAAAAAGGCCAGATGGATCCGCTGGATTGCCTGCGCGCTACCGAAGAAGAACCGCCGCTGACGCTGTCGAAAATGACCGCCGCCGCGCCGCCGGTTGCTGCGGTTCCAGCATTGTCAGCCGCAAGCGTAACGCCGGTCAGCGCCGCGCCGGCTGTTGAGGCTGCGCCAGTGGTAAACACGCCGCCGCCGACCAGCGTTCCGCCAGCTATTGCCGCTTATCAGGCAGAATCCGTGCCGGAGGCAGAATCCGATTCTCCAAGCAAACCTGCCGCGCCGGCTAACAGCGCCGTGAAGCGCAATCTGCTGCGCTACGGCTGGATAGCGCCTGCGGCCGTACTATTGGCCATTTTCGGCATGCAAATGAAAAACTATCTCGCTTCGCCACCGCCAGCCACCGCGCCGCAGCAGCACGTCGCCAGCGAAGCTCAGCCCGCGCCTGCCGAACCTGAAAAAAGCGCGCCGCCAGTTAATCAGACCGCTGAGGCGAAGAGCAGCAATCAGCCTGTTGCCACACAGCCAGCCGTCACGCTGCCGACAGCGCCTGCGGGCGTTGCCGACGTTGCGCAGACGCCTGCGCCAGCCCCGGCTAAAGCCGCACCGTCCGCCGTGGTTGAACAGCCGCCGGCCATTCCTGCGGGTAAAGACGATCTGGTGCTGCCTGCCGACGCGGTGAAGCTTGGCTCTACCCGCTTCCTTAACGGCAACTGGCGCGTCATTGTCGGCATTGAAACGCCGCTGACCGGCAAGCCGCCGGTGCTGCGTTATCAGCTGCGCAACGGCAAAGGCCTGGCGCAAATGACCCAGGGCGACGGCACCGTCTGCCGCGTGGATGTCTACGCGGGCGTGATGAAATCCGGCAACCTGGTGATCAACAGCCGCACCCGAGCAAAATGCAGCGACGGCTCACGCTACCGTATGCCAGAGCTGACCTGCGTTCAGGGCGCCGAAGGCACCGCCGCCGCCTGTAGCGGCCAGTATGATGCCGAGACCGTATTACCGATGACGATGAAGCGCGAGAGTAAAAAATGATGCTGGCGACCGCAGATTTCAAACCGAACATGACGCTTGTGCAGAACAGCGGCATTCAGTTCCTGGATTTCGCCCTGACGCCGGATCCGGAAAACGATTTACCGGGCAAATTTGTCCGCCAGACCGCCAACGGCCCG
Source organism: Erwinia sp. CGal63 (assembly GCF_037026505.1). NCBI lineage: Bacteria > Pseudomonadati > Pseudomonadota > Gammaproteobacteria > Enterobacterales > Erwiniaceae > Erwinia > Erwinia sp. CGal63. The sequence continues at coordinate 974,122 of NZ_JAKUMN010000001.1, read as the reverse complement.
CTGCTGCGCCTGAATTTCAATGCGCAGAGCGGCAAATATCTGCTGCCGATCGCCGTGGGCGGCATGCCGGAAGTGGTCAAGCCGGAGTTCAGCTTCCCGCTGGAGCAGTCGCTGAAGCTGCTCAACGGCGTCTGGCTGCCGCTGCCCTTCTTCCGCTTCAACCCGCCGCGCACTTTTATCGGCGGCCCGGACAACTGGGCGCGCGTGCAGATTGTCGCGCTGGATAAGCCCGATCAGAACGGTAAAACCCATCGTATCTGCCTGGCTTTTGAAACCCGCACCTGGCCGGAAGGCGAAGATGAGTCGCTGGCGCTGGTAGAGAGCGACGTTAAAAACGGCGTCAGCTTCGCGCTGGCGTACCGCAGCAACGAGCTGGGCGAGTTTCTCGATCACACCTGGATTGACGGCTGGCTGCGCGAAGTATTCAGCCAGCAGGCCGCCGCCGTTGAGCAGCGCCCTCAGGTTAACATCCGCACCGCGCTGCGCGAGTTCGAGTATCAGGCGCACTATCTGAATATCCTGCATATGCTTGGCCACCAGCTGGCGCTGCCGGAGCTGAAGATCAGCGCCGCCACGCTGCAGGAACCGGCGATTCCGGTGGATCTGATCCTGGATGTCGGCAACTCTCATACCTGCGGCATCATGGTGGAAGATCATGTGGACGACCATAACGGCCTGAAACATACCTATGAGCTGCATCTGCGGGATTTGGGCGCGCCGCATCGCGTTTATAACGAGCTGTTCGAGAGCCGCGTGGAGTTCGCTCAGGCGAATTTCGGCAAACAGAATTTTTCCGTGGAGAGCGGACGCGACGACGCGTTTATCTGGCCTTCCATCACTCGCGTTGGTCGCGAGGCGAGCAACCTGGCGCTGCAGCGTCTGGGCACGGAAGGCGCGACCGGTATCTCCAGTCCGCGCCGCTATCTCTGGGACGAGGAAGCCTATACGCCAGGCTGGCGCTTCAGCCGCACGCCGGGCAACGCCGCGCTGGAGCCGCTGGCGACCGCCGCGCCGCTGACCAATCTGGTCAATGATGAAGGCGAGCCGCTTTACAATCAGCCGCTGGAAGAGCGTCTGCCGGTGTTTTCGCCGCAGTACAGCCGCAGCTCGGTAATGACCTTTATGCTGGGCGAGCTGCTGGCGCAGGCGCTGCTGCAGATGAACAGCCCGGCGCAGCGTCAGAAGATGCTGCACAGCAGCGCGCCGCGTCAGCTACGCAATATTATCCTGACGCTGCCTTCCGCAATGCCCAAGCCGGAGCGCGAAATTTTCCGTCGCCGTATGCTGGAAGCGATCGCGCTGATCTGGAAAGCGATGGGCTGGCATCCGGCAGACGAAGATTTTACCAGCGCCAAAGACAAAGCGAAAAGCAGCGTGCCGGTGCCGGAAGTGCAGATGGAGTGGGATGAAGCGACCTGTGGCCAGATGGTTTATCTCTATAACGAAACCCAGGTGAACTTTGGCGGCCGCGCCGAGGCGTTCTTCGTCAGCATGGCGCGGCCGGATCGCGTTCGCGCGCCCGACGAGCCGGTGGGCAAAACGCTACGCATCGCCTCGATTGATATCGGCGGCGGCACCACCGATCTGGCGATTACCCAATATCGTCTGGACGACGGCGTCGGCAACAATGTGAAAATTATGCCACGCCTGCTGTTTCGCGAAGGCTTCAAGCTGGCTGGCGACGATATTCTGCTGGATGTTATCCAGCTCTACGTGTTGCCTGCGCTACAGCAGGCGTTTAAAGAAGCCGGCATGATCAACCCGGAAGGCGTGATGACGCGGCTGTTCGGCCATGAAGGCCGGCTTGACGGTCATTCGACGCTGCGCCAGCAGATTACGCTGCAAATTTTCATTCCGGCCGGCCAGGCTATTCTGGAAGCCTATGAGCGGTTCGATCCGCTGGAACTGAACGCCGAACTGGAAGCGCGCTTCGGCGAGCTGCTGGCCCAGCCGCCAACGCAAAAATTGCTCGACTATATCAATCGCGAGATCCAGCGCGAGCTGCCGAACGAAGCGGAAGCGTTTGATATTTTACGCGTGCCGCTGGTGGTTAAGCTTGGCAAGCTGCACGCCGAGTTTCTGTCGCCGCGTATGAATATCACCCAGAGCCTGCGTTCAATGGCGGAAGTGGTCGCCGTTTACGATTGCGACGTGCTGCTGCTGACCGGCCGCCCTTCGCGTTTTCCTGGCGTGCAGGCGCTGTTTCGTCATCTGCAGCCGCTGCCGGTAAGCCGGATCCTCTCCCTGGACGGCTATCACACCAACGACTGGTATCCTTTTAATAAACAGGGCCGCATTGAGAACCCGAAATCCACCGCAGCGGTCGGCGCGATGCTTTGTCTGCTGTCGTTGGATCTGCGGCTGGCGAATTTCTGGTTTAAAGCGGGCGATTTCCAGCCCTATTCTACCATCCGCTATCTGGGGATGCTGGATGGCAACGGCAGCCTCAGCGCGGAAAACGTCTGGTATGCCGATATCGACCTGGATGACGACAAGTTCCGTCTGGACCCCCGCGAGCGTTTTCAGGTACGCGGCGCGCTGACGCTGGGATTCCGCCAGCTGGATAACGATCGCTGGCCCGCTTCGCCGCTTTATACGCTGTCGATCGCCGATCCACAGCTGGCCCGCAGCGTCGCCGGCGACAAGGTGCTGAAGATTAAGCTGGCCGTAGCGAAAACCAGCGGCGAGTTTGGCCCGGAACGTTTTGAGATCGCCGAGGCGACGCTGGACGACGGCAGCCAGGTACCGCTGGAGCATCTGCGACTGAAACTTAATACTCTGGCCAGCAGCGGCTCGGGAATGACCCATTACTGGATTGACAGTGGGAGCGTATATAAAAAATGAAAGCGTTAAAGCCAAAGCCTTCGAGCCAGTTTGGTAAAAAACTGGAGAGCGTGGTGAAGGGAATCGACCAGTCTCTGCTCTGGCTGGAGAGCGCCAGGAAGAGCGCGCCGCGCCTGGAGATGGAAGCCGATCGCCTTAGCGTCAGGCTACAGTCCCAGCATAACAAAGCGACTCGCCTGATTGAAGCGTCGGGCCAGGAGTGCGCCATCGGCTTTTTCGGTCTGGCGCAGGCGGGAAAAGCCTGGCTTATCGCCGCGCTGGCCGCCAGCGAAAAAGGCCGCATGGAGCTGGCGCTCGGCAGCGCCAATTTTGACTATGCCCGGCTCAATCCGCAGCAGCAGAGCGCCACTATGGTGATGCGCTTTAGCGGCCGTCAGGTAAGCACGGATCATGAATGGCCGGTGCAGCTGTCGCTGATGAGCGAAGAGGAGATTGTTGGCGTGCTGGCCGATTTACAGGCGAAACGCAGCGGCCAGCCGACGCTGGACGAGCAGCAGATTGCCGAGCGAATGAAAAGCGTCGCCGTGTTCCGTCAGCCGCAGCCGGTGGAAGGGATGAGCAGCACCAATGTGGTGGCGCTGTGGCAGCGTCTGAACAGCGCGCAGCTTTGCCGCAGCAAAGCGCTGGAAAGCCATTTCTGGCCTCAGGCCGTCGAGCTGGCGCCTTTTTTAGGCGTGGACGACCGTGCGCGTCTCTTTTCGCTGTTGTGGAATGAAGATCGCGAGCTTTCCGCGCTTTATCGCCAGCTGGCACACGTTCTGCATCATCTTTCCAATACGCGCCGCGTGCTGGCGCCGATCGGCACGGTGGACGATCCCGGCCTGAGCGTGCTTAACAGTAGCGGTCTGCGTTACTTCAACGCCTCGGCGGATCGCGTGATTCAGGTGGTGCCGCAGCATAATGGCCGCAGCCTGAAGCCGGTTACGCTGGCGCTGGGCGAGCTGAACCTGCTCAGCCGCGAGGTGCTGCTGCCGTTGTTCAGCGCGCCGCGCGAAAGCCTGTTTGAACAGGTCGATCTGCTTGACTATCCCGGTTTTGAAGCGCCGTCGGTGCTACCGGACGATGCCGCGCACGAGCTGGCGCTCGCCTTTACCGCCGCCAAGCGCCCTTTTCTGCTGACGCGCGCCGCCGAGCGGCAGGATGTCGATCTGCTGATGGTTTGCAACGCTGCGGGTCAGCGTGCTGATGCCCGCGTTGTGGGTCGTGCTCTGGATAACTGGGTTAAGCAAACGCAAAGCCAGGCGCGCAACGGCCGCAAGCCCGGCCTGATTTGGGCGCTGACGCCTTTCGACCAGCGCGTCACCCAGGGTCAGAATCATGATGCCGCCGTGCAGCGCTTTGTCGGCAATCCGGGCGACAGCTGGGGAACCATGCTGGCAATGGATGATAAAGGCGTTAAGCGCATGGCGGGCTGGCTGACCAGCGAGATCAAACGCGAAAGCAAAATGGCGCGGCTGCAGGAGCAGCTTAACGAGATCCGCCGCGAGCTGAGCGATAACTTGCTGGGCCGCTGGTATCTGGCAGCGGAAAAAGAGGAGCCGCAGGCGCGCCTGCGCGTTGCGGAAAGCCTGCTGAAAGCCTTGCAGGCCAGAACCGGCGTTCACGGCGAGCTGCTGGAGCGCCTGCTGCCAACGCGCGAAACGCTGCGCCACCTGTTTATGCAGCAGCAGCATCCGGCCGAGCGTCGCAGCCACGATGAGTATGCGCTGACGGAAGAGGATCCTTTTGGCATCGGCATCAGCATCGATCTACTGAGCGACGAGCCATTGCCCGTGTTGTCGACTAACCACGATGCGACGCCAGAAGAAGAAGCCGAAACGGGTTTTGCGCAGCAGGTTTACCGCTACTGGATCAATTTGCTGGCCCAGCTGCCTGAAGAGGCGGCGCTGCTGGAGCTGCTGGGGATAGCCAAACCCACGCTGGAGATGCTGACGGAAGAGCTGACCACCGCCAGCATTCGGCTGAATATCGAAGAGGCGCTGGTTAAAATCCTGGCCGATCAGGATGCGGCCAATACGCCGGCCGAGCTGCTGGCCGACCGTCAGGTTTCCCGCGCCCTGAGCGTGCTGGGCGATTTTGTCGCCTGGCTGGGTTTCCAGCATCTTCCTGAAGCCGAGCGCCCGGAGAGTAAAATCAACCGCGGGCAGAAGATTTTCGCCCGTCCGGAAAGCCAGGCCGCCAGCCTGGGGCCGACGCAGCGCTTGACCAGGCTGTCGCTGAAACCCAACAACTATGCGGCCTGGTATATTTATGACTGGCTGGTGGCGCTGAACGAAACCATTCTGCTCAACGCCGGCTACTCCGCCGCTCGCGAGATTGACGACGAGCATCGTCAGCAGCTGGCGGCTATCCTGAAGCAGCTGGCCAGTTGATAAGCGCGAGCTGCACCTGTTGGCGTTTAAACCAGTGGCACAGCAGCAGAGGCAGATCGGAACACGGACGCGGGAAACCCGTCCGTGGGGACCCGTTTCCCGCGCCCGGGCATGAAAATGGTCAGCTTCTGCCGCCGTGCTGCTATAAAAACAGAAGGTTAATCGACCAGGCGCACGCGGAATTCTCCCGCCGTAGCGATTTCCGCTTCCTGCAGCACCTCCAGGATTGCCTGAAATCGCGCTTTATCTTTATGGCTGTTCAGATGGTGCAGCGTTACCCTTGCGGGCAGCTCGATCATGCCGGTCAGCGCGTCCCATAACGCATCCAGATTGGCGCCGAAAGCCATCTCAATAGCAAACTTATCGGCAAACTGCCGGTAAAATGCCTTTTCGTCGGCGATATGCCGGAAATCGAAGTGAATCTGGTTCATGTCAGTAGAGCTGTTGCATATGGCGATAGTGATCCTGCGTCAGGTAAATCAGCCCGTCGCTGGAGTAGAGCAGCCGCTCGCCGCCACGATGCCCACAGCGGAAATTAACATCGGCTTCAAACCAGCGCCGCCCGGCCGCGACCGGCAGCTGCTTTTCACGGTTGCCGAAGCGATCGCCGCCAATCGCTCTGCCCGGCAGCGCCGCGCACAAATCGCCTTTAGCGGGATTCCAGCCCTGGCTTCTCGCCTGCTGCTTGTTGAGATAGTAAGCCGGGAGCTGATGATGTTGATGAAGGTAGTCCGCCACGCGCTGAGGCTGAGTCAGCGCCGCGATGCCAGTTGAAGAGGAGGATGGCGGATTAGCAAGTCGCAGCGCGGCTATGACGGCCATGACGGCAAGCAGAGCCGCGAAAAGGAATTTTCTGTTCATAGCGCGCGATCTTACTTCGCCGCGCGCTAATCGAAAAGCAGTTCCGACATCTGGTTAACGCGTACGTCCTGAAAAAGAAAAACCGGAAATTATTTCCGGTTCTTCAGGAAGCGTTATCGGCAGTCTGGCAGACGAACTTTACCGCCGGGCAAGGCCTAAATCAGGCGCGCGTGGCGAAGTTCGCTTTTCAGGTAGGCATAGAACACCGGCGCGGCAACCACGCCCGCCAGGCCGAAAGCGGACTCGAAAACCAGCATCGCCAGCAGGATTTCCCAGGTTTTGGCGTTGATCCGGGTGCCAAAGATGCGCGCGTTAATAAAATATTCCAGCTTATGTACCAGGATCAGGAAAACCAGCGCGATCAGTGCCGCTTGCAGCGAGATAGAAAGCCCAATCAGCACTATCACCGTGTTGGAGATCAGGTTGCCGATCACCGGCAGCAGCCCGGCAATAAAGGTCAGCACGATAACGGTTTTGGCGAACGGAAAATGCAGGCCAAATAGCGGCAACACGCCGAACAGAAAGCCGCAGGTCAGCAGCGTATTGACCAGCGAAACTTTGATCTGCGCGAAAACCACGTCGTGAAATGAAGCGGCCAGCAGCGTCAGGCGTTTAAACAGCGCCTGAGTCAGCGGCGCGTCGGCGTTGTCGCTGCTGGTGACGCGCAGAGAGATAATGGCGCCCAACAGCATACCGATTAGCATGGTGGCCAGCGTATGCGCGGCGATACGTCCCAGGTTTTGCACCACAACCAGGTGCTCACGCAGCCAGGCGATCACCTGATGCTGCAGCTCATCGATATCGGCAGGCAAATAGCGGGTGACCACCGGCGACAGCGTATCCTGCGCGTCTTCCAGCAGCTTGCTGGCGGCGGCATGAAAAGCGGCCGGACTGTGGAAGTCGTGCAGCAAAAAGCCGATTAGCTTGGTGATGCCGCCGGCCAGCGCCAGTAAAATCAGGACGGTCAGAAAGAAAATGGTGATCCAGCGCGCCAGCGGCCCTTTCACCAGGCGCTCAACCCACGGCGTCAGCGCCAGAATGGTTTCATAAACGATAAAGCCGGCCAGAAAGCACGGCAGCAGACGTAAAGGAAAAATCAGCATCAGCGCGATAAAAACCAGCAGATAGCTGGCGGCTTCGCAAAGCTGTCGTTTGGTGAGGTTCCGTGTCTCCATGGGGATTCCTGTCTGTCATCAGTCAAAAAGCATTATAATTCAGACAGTATACAATCCTTCACGGCTTTGCTGTTCTGTTTTGCGTTTACGGTGAGGCGAAGTTTATCAGGATGGGTGACGGCGGCTAAAAGAAAGTGAGCGAACGGAAGGTCACGGCGGGCCGCTACGCCCGCCACTGAAAGCGATCAGGCGCTGACCTGCACCTGACGACGCCACGCGCCCGGCGACTGGCCGAACTGGCGTTTGAAGCTGCGGTTAAACGACTGCTGGGAATCAAAGCCAAATGAGATCGCCACGTCCAGGATCGGCTCGCCGCCCTTTGCCAGACGCTCGGCGGATTTTTTCAGGCGACGCGCGCGGATATATTCGCCCAAGGCATGGCCGGTATGCTGCTTGAACATACGCTGCAGGTGCCATTTGGAGTAGCCTGCCCGACGGGCTACGGTGTCCAGGTCCATTTTGCCTTCGATATGCGTATCAATCCACGTGACCAGGTCGCTGATAAAATCATCATGGCTCATTGTCTTCCCCTTAGAATTTTAGTCTGCTGTTAGTGTTGACCTCTTCCGCCGGGCGGGGTAAAAGGTAACTTTAATTAGTGCATTTAGTAACGGTAAAGCAGTAAGCCGATTAATGCAAGTATAATTGTTGCATTAAATGCGATTGGACGATGTTGGCAGAGAGAGGCGCTGCGGGCTTAAGACAGAGAAAATGGCCTTCAGAGAAGCGAAATCTGGCCGTTTGGAACAGTCTTCAGGCAGGCGAAAACAAAGATTTGGCCAACCTTTCCTTGCAGGAGTTTAAAGGCGGCGGCACTTTAGCCACGTCTTCACGAACCGCTGTCGCGCGCCACAGTTAATTCCCCTTTTCAATTTCGGGCAGAGGCCTGGCTTTTTAGTGACCGCAGCCGGTCATAATCAGGGGAAATGTCAGGTATTTCTTCCCTGCTGCCATCGGGATAAGTCGCGATCAAATTTCCGGGCGGATGTTCGGGCGGATTTATTATGACGACTTGCCTCAGGTGAACGACAGGCTCAATCACAATATGTTGGATATTGTTCAGTCGAAACCTTCTGCTCCACTTTTCAGATGCGGTATCTCCACCAAAAAACTTCAGACTGCTGGTGTTGTTGAGATGATTAAATATTATCGGAAAAAATTCTGTATTTAAATCCAGGCGCTCACCGCTAAACGCTATGGCTTTTCCTGTGCCGTAGCCGTCACTAAGCCCATACTTGCCAAAATCAAAAATATAGCTGGTATTGATCACCTCTTCGCCTTTCGCCAGCGGATTGTCAGCGGCAATCCTGAAGCTTACCCGTAACGATTTCAGCTGCCACTGGCATGAGCCGCCACCGTCTACGGCCACGCGCAGCTGCCGGAGATCGCTCCCCTGCTGCGAACTGAATGGCTGCTCAACATTGTTATAGCCGGGAACATCATAAGGTTCGTTACTGGAGTTATAACTGACCGCCTTGCACCGCACCGACCGATAGAGCAACTCTGCAGGCTGAAGCATTATTCCCTCCGGCACGCGAAAAGTGACGTTTACCCATTTAGCCTCCGCCGGAGGTGAAAGCGTCCGATCGGGCCGCTTATCACACCCGCAAAGCCATATCATAGCGGAAGCGATAACGACGGCTTTACTGAGAGAGTTCAACTTCTTCCTCCGTGACCGCCGCAAAGCGGAGCAAAGCATTTTTTCCGGTTACCTCGGCCTGCATTCGGCTTAACGTAACCGGCAGCATATCCTGAAGCGCCAGGAATTCCCGGTTACGCTTAACCTCATCCGGACTACAGTTAGGTGCGTTCCCCTCAACAATCTTGCGGAACATATCCCTCATCTCTTTTCTGTCCATCTCCAGCGAGGGATCGGCCAGTTCCAGCACCTGATTATGGATATAGGGCAAATAGCGATGCGCCATCGAATGACTGCGAGGATCGGTACCGATGCCGTTCAGTGTCGGATTCGTATGCTGCGGAAAAGTTTTTGCCCGGCTGGCCGGATTCAGACACTGAATAAACGCTGCCTGATGCTCGCCCGTGGATTGCAGACACTCGTTATTCAATGAAGGCACCAGAAACAGCTTAACAGCCACAAAACGCTGACTGTAAACCTGTCCGTCGAGCGGGCTTTTCTGATAAGGGCTGTTCGTCCATAACGAGCACTGCTGCGCCCGGAAAAATATTACCGTATTGCCGTGATGCCAGTATTTGTGAGGTTCGCCGCGACAGTAAACAATTTTGGTTTTAGGCTTCAGGCTGGTAACGGTTGTATTATCGCCAATGATTTCCATATCAATGTCATTATCCCTGAACTTAAAATGGTTAAGTATTGCTTATCGTACATCAGGCAGCATTTTTTGGTGATGATTAAAGCGCAAAAAGGGGAAGTTTTGTGAGGCGCAGCGGCTTTTAGGGATTGGGGACGTTAACTGATATAAGGTTTTGCTGACTGGTAATTTTTAGTAGTAACACGATTTCACTGAGGCTGCTCAGAACCGGCCGGCAAGGCAGACTAAAGAGTGGTGAAAGCGGTGCTGCTTTATCGCGGCCACAAAAAAACCGGGCAACCTGGCCCGGCTTTCTATGGGGTTAATGCGATCAGGATTCGGCGCTTTCGCGATTTTTCATCGCTTCACAGCTGCCTTCAGGGTAACGGCGGTCGCGCTCGTAAATTTCCCGCAGCGCATCGGCTACCGTACGTTTCGCCAGCACGCTAAGCGATGCCTGTTCGGCCTCGTGCGCCAGCTCTTTAAAGAACCAGCAGGTATTGGCGCTGACCAGGCAGCGCGCCGGCACTTCCGGACGCCCCGCCAGCAACGGTTTATCTTCCAGTACCGAGGTATAGATATCGCAAAGCGTAATCTCATCCGCCGGACGCCCCAGTCGGATAGTGCCTGTACGTCCCAGCGTGGAGACGATAATGCCGTCTCGAGTCAGCGGTACCATCATTTTGCGGACGAAGCTGGGGTTGGCTTCCAGTCCCATCGCCAAAATTTTGCTGGTGCTGCGTTTACCTTCCCGCTCCGCCTGGGCTATGCAGAGCACCATTTGTAAAGCCGTAGGAAAACGAATATCAAGCATGTTCAGATCCTTGCTTTTGTGTGCTTCACCGCGTCGGCGGCGATTTAAAAAGCATTTAAATCAATCAAATAAAAAACTGATAATGAATTAATATATCAAATAGTGTTGCATCTTAGAAGAAAGCTGTTAAGCAGTTCCTGCTATTTACGCTATAACCCTGAATAACAGAGGGATTATTCCCTCTGTTCTCACCAGAAAGCTACCTGTTTTCCTGCAGATAGCGATAAATCACCGCCAGATCCTTCTCACCGTAGCCCGCGTCAACTGCCTGCTGCCAGAGATCGGCAATAGTGTTCAGGCCTGGCAGACGGCTCTGCTTTGCTGCAGCCAGCGCCAGACGAGCATCTTTCAGCGCCCAGGTAAGCTGCATTTGCGGCTCGTAGCTGCCCTCTTCAATCATGCCCAGCTTCGCTTTAGCGTAGGGCGCGGCCAGCGGGCCGCCATCCAGTACATCCCAGAACTGCTCTGAGGTGAAGCCGAACTCTTTAGCCATTTGGGTGCTTTCCGCCAGTCCCTGTACCAAAGAGATAAGCCAGGCGTTGACCACCAGCTTCATACGCGAAGCCGCACCCGCTTCGCCAAGCCATTTAACCCCTTTCGAGATGGCAGCGAAAACCGGCTCGGCGGCCTGCGCTTTTTCACGATCGCCGCTGGCAAGCACCAAAATTTGCGCGTTTTCCGCTGGCGCTTTGGTGCCGGAAACCGGCGCGTCCAGCAGCACCACATCCGGCCGATCCTGACGAAACAGCGCTATCAGCTTTTCCGTGGATTCCACGCCGATAGTTCCCATCTGGATCACAATCGCCCCCTGCTTCAGGCTGGATAGCGCCTTTTGCAGGACTTCTTCGGTGATCTGCGCGTCCGCCAGCATGGAGATAACCACTTCGGCCTCTTTGACCGCCTCAGCCGGTTTTTCCGTCAGCCGCAGCCCTGCGCTTTGCAAATCTTCGCCTCGCGCTCGGGTACGGTTCCAGCCGCTGACGGCAAAACCGTTTTTCAGCAGGTTCGCGGCGAAGGCGTGACCCATTGCGCCCAAGCCCAGGACGGCCACTGCGGGACGTTGATTCATAACGAACTCCTTATTCAGTGTAGTGAAAGCGTGCCTCTCTCCAGGGTAGCGCAACGGCAGGCAAAGTGCTGAACTTCCTGCAGCAATTACACTAAAGATTATGTAAAAGTTGTTACCCGTTTTCACTGGAGCAAAAAATGACGCTAATGAAAAAAGCTGATTTTCCCGTGGCCAACGTGCGCCATTTTTTTGAGCCTGGCCCGGTAATGCTGATCTCTTCAGCGCTGGCTAACGAGCGCGATATTATGACGCTGGGCTGGCATACCGTGCTGGAATTTTCGCCTTCGCTAATCGGCTGCATGATTTCCGTCGGCAACCATAGCCATCGGCTGATTAAGGAAAGTCGGGAGTGCGTGATTAATCTGCCGACTTCAGGACTGCTGGATACGGTAGTCGCCATTGGTAACTGCAGCGGAGAGGAGATCGATAAATTCGCGGAGTTTTCCCTGACGCCGCAGCCCGCCAGTAACGTTAGCGCGCCGATGATAGCGGAGTGCCACGCCAGTTTTGAATGTCGCCTTTTTGAAGATGCGCTGGTCGACAGCCTGAATTTTTTTGTTTTCGAAGTGGTAAAAGCACACGTCGCGCCTTCACCGAAAAAACCGGAAACGGTGCACTACTGCGGCGACGGCGAATTTATGCTTTCCGGAAAACACGTCAGCCGCCGCTCCCTGTTTCGTCCGGAGATGCTTTAGCCGCCAGCGGCCGCCGCCCTGGGCCGAAGCGCCGCCGCTTTTGCCTTTATCCCGACCTGGCGCATCCCTCAATTCTGACTATACTCATCGGCCGACAGATTTTTCGTCGTTAAATCAATCATCAAGGCGGTCATGCGGCAAACAGCCCGCCCGATACGCCGATTATGCTGATTTACACGACAACAGCATTTTTTCGATGTCATCTGTCGGATAAATAAAACACAATATGAGCACTTTTCTGTTTTCGCTTTACGCGAGATTAATTCACCAATAAGTCCTTAAATCTGATGCAATCAATTACCGTTTCCCGTAAGACCGCCTGGCTACGCGTCGTTATGCTGGCCATCGCCGCGTTTATTTTCAACACCACCGAATTCGCGCCGGTTGGCCTTCTCTCCGATATCGCCGCCAGCTTTGCCATGCCTACCGCGCAGGTTGGTCTGATGCTGACGATTTACGCCTGGATAGTGGCGCTGATGTCGCTGCCGATGATGTTACTGACGCGGCAGACCGAGCGGCGCTTTCTGCTGATTGCCATTTTTGTGCTGTTTATCGCCAGTCACGCGCTCTCCGCTTTCGCCTGGAACTTTACCGTGCTGGTCGCTTCGCGTATCGGCATCGCGCTGTCGCACGCTATTTTCTGGTCGATCACCGCCTCGCTGGCGATCCGCGTGGCGCCGCCAGGTAAAAAGACTCAGGCGCTGAGTATGCTGGCGACGGGAACCGCGCTGGCGATGGTGCTTGGCCTGCCGATTGGCCGTCTGATTGGGCAATATCTTGGCTGGCGCATTACGTTTGCCGTTATCGGCGTAGTGGCGCTGGTGACGATGCTGACGCTGGCTAAACTGCTGCCGAAGCTGCCCAGCGAACATACCGGCTCGCTGAAAAGCGTACCGATGCTGTTCCGGCGCCCTGCTCTGGTTTCGCTTTATCTGCTGATCGTGATTATCGTAACGGCGCACTATACGGCCTACAGCTATATCGAACCCTTCCTGCAGGTGGTAGCGTCGATGGGCGGTAATTTCACCACGCTGCTCCTGCTGCTGTTTGGCGCGGCGGGCATTATCGGCAGCGTTTTGTTCAGCTCGCTGGGCAATAAGTTTCCGGCTACTTTCCTGTTAGGCGCAATTACGCTGGTTTCCGCCTGTATGCTGGCGCTGTTTTTCGCCGCCAGCCATACCGTAGCTATCGCCACGCTTTGCGTTATCTGGGGGATGGCGATGATGATTATCGGCCTGGCGGTGCAGGTCAGAGTGCTGACGCTGGCGCCGGACGCTACCGACGTGGCGATGTCGCTGATGTCCGGCATTTATAATCTGGGTATTGGCGGCGGCGCGCTGCTGGGCAATCAGGTGAGTTTGCATCTGGGTATGGCGCATATTGGTTACGCGGGCGGCGCTATCGGCCTCGTTTCGCTGGCCTGGTGCGCCTGGAGCATGAAGCGTTATCCGCAGCTAAGAATCAATTAAAAGCGAAAGGCTCATCAAACGATGAGCCTTTTAATTTATGCCAGGTAAAATACCGGTTTCAGCTCTTCGCTGACCGGGCTGAAGTCCGCGTTGGACGGCATCAGCTCGCTCATTGATCGCCACCAGCGCTGACAAACTTCCGTTTGCGCCACCGCGTTCCAGCGCTCTTCCGATTCGATCTCGACCACCGCAAACAGCAGGTTGCGCGAGGCGTCCAGAAAGATGCTGTAGTGATGCGCGCCGTGCTCTTTCAGCGTCTGCGCCAGCTCCGGCCAGATGGGATTGTGGCGCTGCTCATACTCCTGATGCTTATCAGGATGAACCTGCATCACAAAAGCCTTACGCAACATGGTCATGCCTTGCTTCCAGCGCAGCCTGCCACGGCTTGACGTTGAAGCGTTTGCCCAGCGCGATCAGCTCTTCTGTGGTGATGCTCTGACGCATTCCACCCATCGACAACACTTTCACCACTACCTCAGACGATTTTTCCGCCGTATCGATCAGGCCGAAGGTTTCGTCCAGCGTTGGGCCGGCGCCGAAGATGCCGTGGAAAGGCCACATCACCAGGCTGTGCGACGCCATTTGCTTAGCCGTCGCGTCGCCGATTTCGTCCGTGCCCGGCACCATCCACGGCACGATGCCCACGCCGTCCGGGAAGACGACCAGACATTCGGTGCTGCCTTCCCACAGCAGACGAGTGAATTTAGCGGAGTCCAGCTCAACCACGTAGCTCAGCGACATAAAGTTGGTGGCGTGACAGTGCATAATCACGCGATCCGCGCCGTTGGTCGCCTTCATGCGCACGCTGTGCGACTGAAAGTGCGAAGCCAGCTCGGAGGTCGGCAGGCCGCCGTTGCTCAGGCCCCAATAGATGCTGTAGGCGCGGCCATCCGCGCTGACCCGCAGCAGCACCAGGCAGTCGGCCGGATCGAGCTGCACGTTGCGGAAAAACTTGCCGGAACCGGTGACGATAAACCAGCAGTTAGCCAGATCCGGCACCGGCTGAGTCAGCTCAACCGTGCGCGGCTCGCGGTAAAAATCCTGGGCAAACGGCTGGACTTCTTCATCAAGCAGACGATAACTGACGTTGCCGCCGTTGCGCTCGTCCCACCCTTTCAGCCACATATCAGTGGTGGCTTTGACCATTCCCTGGACGAACCATGAAGTCAGAATGTGTTGCATATTGCATCCTTAACGTTTGCTGAGAGTTTGTTGTTCATAGTGGCGGACGCTGTCAAGCCAGCTGGCTCCCGCAGGTACGTCGTGGCGCGCGCAGTAAGCTTCCCAAACGGCCTGCCACGGCAGCGATTTCTGTTCTTCCAGCAGGGCCAGGCGCGCAGTGTAGTCGCCATCCAGCTCCAGCTTTTTCAGGTTGTCCACCGGCTCCAGCAGCGCGCGCAGCAGCGCTTTTTTGGCGTTGCGCGTGCCGATAACCCAGGCGGCGATACGGTTGATGGAGGCGTCGAAGAAGTCGAGGCCGATATGCACCTTGTCAAACAGGCGCTGACGCACAATTTCATGCGCGATAGCCTGAGTTTCATCATCCAGCAGCACGACGTGATCGCTGTCCCAGCGTACCGGACGGCTGACGTGCAGCAGCAGGCGCGGCACATAGAGCATCGCGGTGGAGATCTTGTCGGAGATCACTTCCGTTGGATGGAAATGGCCGGCATCCAGCGTCAGCGCCGTCTGGCGGCTGGCGGCATAGCCCAGGCAGAACTCGTTGGAGCCGACGGTATAGCTTTCCGCGCCGATGCCGAAGAGCTTGCTCTCGACCGCGTCGATATGGTGCGCCGGGTTCAGTTTTTCGCTGATGATCTCGTCCAGCGAGTTCATCAGGCGCTCGCGCGGCGCAAAACGGTCGATCGGCAGATCTTTCATGCCATCCGGGATCCAGATGTTCATAATGGAAGGCGTGTTCAGCTGCTCGCCGAAGTAAGCGGAGATTTTACGGCTGGCTTTGCAGTGCTCAATCCAGAAATCGCGGATCTCCTTGTTGGCGCTCGCCAGGGTAAAGCCGTTTTCGCTTAGCGGATGCGAGAAGCAGGAAGGGTTGAAATCCAGACCCAGATTATTCGCTTTCGCCCATTCCACCCAGTTGGCGAAGTGCTGCGGCTTGATTTCGCTGCGCTCGACCGGGCTGTCGCTCTCCAGATAGATCGCGTGCAGGTTCAGTCTTTTTGGGCCAGGGATCAGCGACAGCGCCTGTTCCAGATCGGCACGCAGTTCCGCAGGCGTCGTGGCTCTGCCGGGATAGTTACCGGTCGCCTGGATGCCGCCGGTCAGCGCGCCCTGAGGATTTTCAAAACCGCGAACGTCGTCGCCCTGCCAGCAGTGCATTGAGATTGGCAGCTTATCCAGCTGCGCCAGTGCGGCGTCAACGTCCACGCCATGTTCTGCAAAGCGCGATCTCGCCAGTTCAAATGCCTGCTCAATTGCTCGGGTCATACGCATAGCTCCTTAGCCGAATGTGTCAGTGACTGAAATAGCGCCCAGTGGCGGCTGTAGGCGTCGCTGACCTGTGGGGTAAAAGTGGTTAACGGGAAATTCTGTGCGACCAGCTGTCGGAAATGGGCGACGTCCCTGACGCTGCCGTGGGCAATAAGCTGGCTGCCAATGTTGCCAAGCGTGGAGGCTTCCACCGGCCCGGCGATAACCGGAATGCCGCAGGCGTTGGCGCAAAGCTGGTTCAACAGCGGATTCTGAC
Organism: Erwinia sp. CGal63; assembly: GCF_037026505.1. Classification (NCBI taxonomy): domain Bacteria; kingdom Pseudomonadati; phylum Pseudomonadota; class Gammaproteobacteria; order Enterobacterales; family Erwiniaceae; genus Erwinia; species Erwinia sp. CGal63. The sequence continues at coordinate 957,843 of NZ_JAKUMN010000001.1, read as the reverse complement.
AGCCGCCGCCGACGATATGCAGCTGGCTGAACGGCGCGCCGCGTACTGCCGAGAGCTCTTCCAGTACAAAGCGGTAATAGAGCGCCAGGCTGTCGAAAATAGTGCGGGCGAGCGCCGCGGCCGTTGCGGGCGTCGGCATACCTTGTCCGGCGCAGGCGTCCTGGATTTCGCGCACCATATTGACCGGGTTGATAAAGCGGTCGTCGTTGGGATTGATTAGCGAGCGGCAGGATGGCTCCGCTTCCGCCTCTTTAACCAGCGCGGTGAGATCGGTTATCGCCAGCTCGCGGCAGACGCGCTGCAGCAGCCACAGGCCCATAATGTTTTTCAATACGCGGTAGCGCCCTTCCGCGCCGCCTTCATTGGTGATATTGGCCGCCAGCGCTTCGGCGTTGTTGTAAGGCTGTCGGCTTTCGAAGCCCATCAGCGACCAGGTGCCGGAGCTGAGCCAGGCGACATTTTCTTTATTCAACGGCGCGGCAAGCACGGCGCTGGCCGTATCGTGCGTGGCGACGGCGATGACCGGCACGGAGAGGCCCGCGCCGGTTTGCCAGTCGCCCACTTTGGTGCCGGGCACAGAAGGCTTGCCGAACCAGGCCGGACTGGCGCCTGTCCAGGCCAGCAGCTCGCGATCCCAGTCGCCGCTGCGGCTGTTCAGCAGTTGGGTGGTAGTGGCGTTGGTGTATTCCCAGTTGAGCTTGCCGGTCAGACGGTAGTGAAAGTAGTCCGGGATCAGCAGAGCGTGGCGAACGTCTTTCAGCCATTCAGGCTGCCCTGCGCACAGCGCGCGCAGCTGATAAAGCGTATTGAAAGGCAAAAACTGAATCGCGGTGCGCTGATAGATCGTTTCGCGGCCCAGTTCGGCGCAGGCTTTCTGCATGATGCCCCAGGTGCGATCGTCACGGTAGGAAACCGGCAGGCCGATGCGCTCGCCCTGCTCGTCCAGCAGCACGTAATCCACGCCCCAGGTATCGATACCGATACTGTCCGGCACAATATTCTGCTGCTGCAGCTTTGCCAGCGAATCAAGGATAAACGCTTCCAGCGCGTCCACATCCCAGCATTGCCGCTCTTCCCTGACGACCAGGTTATTTACGCAGCGGGCGACCTCTTCCAGCGTCAGTTCGCCATTTTGCGGGTTAAAACGGGCCAGCATCACGCGTCCGCTGGATGCGCCCAGGTCAACGGCAACACAATTTTGCATGCTCATGGCTATTGGCTTCCTGTCTGTATAGTGCCACTAGTCTAGAAGCCGCTGTTTTTGGCACCTTCCTGACAGTGCCAGCCGCTATAGCCCGCTGGCAACAGAACAAAGGTGAACGTGAAGCAGCTCACATTTCTTGCCAGGAGGCAGAATAAAAGCCGATGTGACGCAAGGCGCAATTCCCGTTTTCTTTCCGCATATTCTTGAAAAACAAGCGGCTTTGCCGAGGTTTCCTGTCAAAAAATCAAGGCGGAAAAGCGGGCGGCGGCAGTAGACTTGCTGCTGAGTCGGCCCAGGAGACAGCATGATGACCCTTTTGCAAAGCGTGGACTTTTTCCCAGGCGGCGGCGCGCCCGTCGCTATCGAACCCCGTATACCGCAGAGCGCTTTTCCTGAACATCACCACGAGGATTTCCATGAAATCGTGCTGGTGGAACAGGGCGTCGGCGTACACGTCTTTAACGGCGAGCCGCGCACGCTCTGCGGCGGCTGCGTCTGCTTCGTTCGCGATCACGATCGCCATCTGTATGAAAAGACAGAGAGTCTGATCCTCACCAACGTGCTCTATCGCGGCCCGGAAGCGTTTCGCTTTATCACCAATTTCCAGCACCTTTTGCCGCAGGAGAAAGACGGCAACTACCCTTCGCACTGGCGGATCAGCACCAGGGTAATGGAGCAGGCGAAAGCGTTGATTAAAGAGCTACAGGCGCCGACCGATCCGGCGCGGCTGGAGACTCGCGCTGAGCAAGAGCTGCATTTTATGCAGCTACTGGTACTGCTGCGCCGCGGCTGCAGCGAAGAGCCGGGAGACGATCAGGGCGGAAGGATGCGCGGCCTGCTGGACTGGCTGGCTGAACACTACAGCGAAGAGGTGGACTGGGATGCGCTGGCGGATCGCTTTTCGCTTTCGCTGCGCACGCTGCACCGTCAGTTGAAACAGCATACCGGCAGCACGCCGCAGCGCTATCTCAACCGGCTGCGCCTACTGCAGGCGCGGCATTTGTTACGCCACAGTGAAATGCGAATTACCGATATCGCTTACCACTGCGGATTTGGTGACAGCAATCACTTTTCCACGCTATTTAAGCGTGAATTTGGCTTTTCTCCGCGTACCATCAGGCAAACTGACCTGTGAGGTGAACCGTGAGCGAGCCACTTCGTCTGGCGAAAGCCGACTATCTTCCATCCGACCTGATGCCGGTCGCCATTGCCGACCGTGCGCCTCAACAATCGTTTCCACCCCATATTCATGAATTCAACGAGCTGGTGATCGTCTGGCGCGGCAACGGGCTGCATGTCATGAACGATCATCCCTGGCTGGTGACCTGCGGCGATCTTTTCTACGTCAGCCCGGAAGATTGCCACAGCTATGAGTCGGTGAACGAGCTGGTGCTGGATAATATTATCTACTGCCCGGAACGCTTTCGACTCGGCCTGGACTGGTCGAACTTTTTACCGCAGGAGCAAAAAGCCTGGCGGCTGACCACGCGCGGCATGGCGCTGGCGCGCAATGTGATTCAGCAGCTGGCTCAGGAGAGCGCCAAAAGCGACCGCCTGTCGCGTCAGCTGACGGAAGCGCTGTTTCTGCAGCTGGTGCTGATTTTGCAGCGTCACCGCTACGCGGCGGACGAAGCGTGGCAGCTGCCGGAAGGAGAACAGCTGGATCTGCTGATGTCGGCGATTCAGGGACAGCTCGCTCACTTCGATCTCACCGACTTTTGTCGGCAGCATCAACTTTCCGAGCGCGCGCTGAAGCAGCTTTTTCGCCAGCAGACGGGCATGACGCCAGGCCAGTATATTCGGCAGCTGCGCATGTGTAAGGCGAAATTCCTGCTGCGCAGTACGCCTTCGCTAATTGGCGACGTGGCGGCTCTGTGCGGCTTTGAGGACAGCAACTATTTCTCGGTGGCGTTTACCCGTGAAACCGGGATGACGCCAAGCGCCTTTCGCCAGCGCTTTGAGCAGCACAGCCAGCTAAAAGCCGCCGCGCTATAGCCACGTCCCTGTGGCTTTATCATCAGGAAACCATTCCCAGCCCGACGATATTGGCGGCGAGTATGATTACCAGACAGCCGCCGCACAGCACGCTGACCGGACGTTTGCCGACGTTCTTCCACTCTTTCAGCACCAGGCCGACAATGCCGCCGCAAAGCACGTAGAAACTCATATGCAGCATCCAGCTGATGAAATCATACTGCGCCGGAATACGGGCGTGTCCCCAGGCGTAGAAGAAGAACTGCAGATACCACATGGTGCCGCCCAGCAGCGCCAGCAGCAGGTTGCTGATTAACAGCGGCTTCGCCACGGAGAGATCCGCTTTGACGGACAGATTTGACTGGGTCGCCAGACGAATAAAGCAGTAGCCCAGGTTAACCAGCGCGCCGCCGCCCATGATCACCACATAGCTGGGCAACGCGGCATAAAGCGGATTGACGCCCAGCGCCAGCGCGGCATCCTGCATAGGCCTGGCGGCGTTCATGGCAAACGACATGCCGGCGGAAAAGACGCCGCAGAATATCGCCAGCACCAGCCCTTTTTTCAGGTTGAACTCTTCTGCCGAAATGCCCATCGCCCGCTCTTTCAACAGTCCCGCGCGTGAAACGATGGCGACGCCGGCTACGGCGACCAGCACGCCCAGCAGCGTCAGCCTGCCGCCGGTGGAGCTGAACAGCTCGACGAAGCGTCCCTGCAGCAACGGCGTCATCAGCGTCCCGACCACCAGCGTTACGCCGATGGCGATACCAATACCCATCGACATGCCGAGATAGCGCATGGTCAGGCCATAGTTGATATTGCCGATCCCCCACATTGCGCCGAACAGAAAGACCGGCAGCAGCTGCGAGAATGAGAATGACCCATAAAAAGCCCAGAAGTCAGGCAGCAGCAGCGCGCTGACCGTCCAGGGCAGAATAAGCCACGACATGATCCCGCCGACTGACCACATGGTTTCCCACGACCAGTGGCGCACTTTTTTAAACGGCGCGTAGAAGCAGGCGGCACTGGCGGCACCGACCAGATGCCAGAAAATGCCTGAAAAGATAAGTTGGCTCATTATTGTTTTCCTTCGTAGGAGGGTAAGATTCCCGGTAGGCTGAGTCTACGAAGGTTGCTTCCGCCCGCACCTTAGGCTGGCTGCCTGGTCCGCGGTGAAAGTGGCAAAATTCAGCACCTTATCCTGTCCGCGATCACAGATAGCGTTTCTCCTCTCCCGGCGACCGCAAGCGCCTGTAATTTCCTGTAAACTATTGTTTTTCAGATGCGTCCTGACCGAAATCCTTTGTTTTTTTGCCATGTTCATATCCTGCATGGCGCTGGCAGAAAGGCGTTATTGTTTTCATTACGCCAACCTAAAAGCAACATCACGTTAACTAAAAAACAATTTATTCTTCACTAAGGAGCCGCCTGTGACGCGCCAGCATCATTGTTTTATTAACGGTCAGTTTGTTGAAAACCGCAGCGATCGCTGGATTGACGTTATCAATCCGGCAACGGAAGCGCTGCTGTGCCAGATCCCGCAGGGAACGAAAGAGGACGCCGATCGCGCCATCGCTGCCGCCAAAATCGCCCAGCCGGCGTGGGAAGCGCTGCCCGCCGTCGAACGTGGTCGCTGGCTGCGTCGGATTGCAGAAGGCATTCGCCGCCGGGAAGCGGAACTCTCCGCGATCATCGTAGCGGAAGGCGGCAAAACGCAGCAGCTGGCGCAGACCGAAGTGCTTTTCACCGCAGACTATCTTGACTATATGGCCGAATGGGCGCGCCGCTATGAGGGTGAAATCGTGCAAAGCGATCGCGTAGACGAAACCATCATGGTTTTTAAGAAAGCGATCGGCGTGACCAGCGGAATTTTACCCTGGAACTTCCCTTTCTTTCTGATCGCCCGCAAAGCCGCTCCGGCGCTGATAACCGGCAATACCATCGTGATCAAGCCCAGCGAGCTGACGCCGGAAAACGCGATAGTGTTTGCTGAAATCGTTGAGGAAGTCGGCCTGCCGCCCGGCGTGTTCAACCTGGTGACCGGCTACGGGCCGGAAGTGGGACAGGCTTTAGCCGCCAGCCCGGATGTCGGCATGGTGAGCCTGACCGGCAGCGTCAACGCCGGCATCGCCACGCTGGAAGCGGCGGCGAAAAATGTGACCAAGGTTGCGCTGGAGCTGGGCGGCAAAGCGCCAGCCATCGTCATGAACGACGCCAATTTGGATCTGGCGGTGAAGGCGATTGTGGCTTCACGCATGATTAACAGCGGCCAGGTCTGCAACTGCACGGAGCGCCTCTATGTCCAGGACGACGTGTATGATGAGGTGGTACGCCGACTGACTGAGGCCTTTAACGCGGTGACCTGCGGCGATCCGGCGCAGGACAATACGCTGGATATGGGGCCGCTGATCTCGGCCGACGCGCTGGCGCGTCTTGAACACAAGGTCGCTTTCGCCCTGCAACAGGGCGCGACCCTGGTCACCGGCGGCAAACGGCAAGGCGCACGCGGATTTTTCTTCGAGCCGACGCTGCTTACCAATGTGCGTCAGGAGATGGCGATCGTGCAGGAAGAAACTTTCGGCCCTGTCCTGCCGGTTATCCGCTTCAGCACGCTGGACGAGGCGATTGAGCTGGCTAACGACAGCGAATATGGCCTGACCTCCTCGATTTTTACCGAGAGCCTTAATACCACCATGCAGGCGCTGAAAAAACTGAAGTTTGGCGAAACCTACGTCAACCGTGAGAATTTTGAGGCGATGCAGGGTTTCCATGCGGGCTGGCGTAAATCGGGTATTGGCGGCGCGGACGGTCGTCATGGCCTGGAAGAGTATCTGCAAACGCACGTGGTTTATCTGCAGGCACGCTAAAGCAGGCCAGGCCGCGTCGTTACCGGCGCGGCCTTTACCTTTCGGCGACGAAAGGTTACTTCGCCTGTAACCTGCTTTGACTTTTCAGCAGCGCCCAGCTGCTGCAAAGCGCCAGCGCAATCAGATACCAGCCCGGTGCCAGGCTGGTTCCGGTTGCGCTAATCAGTAACGTACAGATCAGCGGCGCGAACCCGCCAAACAGGGTTACAGCAACGTTGTAACTAATGGCCATGCCGCTGGCGCGCGTGGTCACGGGAAAGAGATCGGCCATCATCGAAGGTACGACGGAAAAGTAGACCGATTTCAACAGCGCCAGCCAGCCAACCAGTATCAGCAGCCTGGCCGCGGTCGGCTGGTTGACCACCAGTGCGAAGGCCGGATAGATGGTCAGCAGCAGCAGCGCCAGCGATCCCCACATCAGCGGCCCGCGGCCAATTTTTTCCGCCCAAAGCCCCATCAGCGGCGTTACGACCGTCAGAATAATGCCCGCCAGCAGCGTGGCGCTGAAGGCCGCCGTACCGGAAAGATGCAGGTTTTTAGTGGCATAGGTCGGCACATAGTTAAGCATGTAGTTGATGCCCGTTGAAATAATCATCAGGCCCATCGCCAACAGCATCAGGTTTTTCTGCTGGCCGACAAGCAGCCTGAGCGGCGAGCGTACTTTTTCGCCCCGGCTGAAGCTCTCCGGCTCGTGCAGATGGCGACGAATATAGAGCCCGACCGGGCCAATCAGCAGGCCGAAAGCAAAAGGAATGCGCCAGCCCCAGCTCTCAATTTGTTCCTCGCTCAAAAAGTGGGTCAGCCCAAGACCGAAAGCCGAAGCCATCAGCGTGCTGGCGCCCTGGGTCGCAAATTGCCAGCTGGCGATAAAAGCGCGGCGCTCCGGAAAATGCTCCACCAGAAAAGCCGTCGAGCTGCCGAACTCGCCGCCCGCCGAAAAGCCCTGAATCAGCCGCGCCACCAGTACCAGCACGGGCGCGGCCAGACCGATGGTGGCGTAAGCAGGCATCAGCACGATAATTGCGCCGCCCAGCATCATCAGCGAAATGGAAAGCAGCAGCGCTTTTTTACGGCCCACTCGATCGGCGTAAGCGCCCAGCACCACCGCGCCAAGCGGGCGAATAAGAAAGGAGACGCCGAAACTGCCGAAGGTCAGCAGCAGCGACACCGCCGGATCCGCCGTTGGAAAAAAGGCGTGCGCTATATAGCTGGCGAAGAAGCCGTATACCGCGATGTCGAACCACTCCAGCGCGTTGCCGATACAGGTGGCGAACAGCGTTTTATAAAGATTAGGCGCTGCGACGCCAGCCGCACTTTGCCGCTCAATTAACGTGCTCATTGCGCCGCTCCTCTTTGCTGCTGAAAACGACGGTGGCCGGCGATCAGTTCGTCGCCCTTTTCACCCAGATCCCACAGCAGCCGCGTCATCATCAATAATCCTTCGCGCGCGATAGATTGCAGCATGTGTTCATCCACGGCGTGCTGGCCGCAGGCGGGATAAGAGTGCGGAACCCACAGCGTCGGCAGGTTGAGGATATGCGCGAAGACGTCGTTCGGCAGCGAGCCGCCCAGGTTCAGCAGCAGCGCAGGCTTTTTGCCGCTGACCTGGCGCATCGCTTCCAGCGCCCAGCCTACCAGCGGACTACGTGGATCGAGCCGGGTTGCCGGTGAACCGCGCAACAGCTTCACCTCAACCTGGCCAAAGCCTCTGGCAGCAAGATGCTCGCGCAGATGATGTTCAATATTTTCCCAGTCGGTGCCAACCACAAAACGCAGCTGGCAAACCGCCGTAGCGCTGCCCGGAATGGCATTCATTGGCCGCGCCGGATTGCCGGTCAGAAACGACAGCAGCTCCAGCGTGTTCCAGCCGTAAAGCCGCTCGGTCGGCGTCAGTCCCGCTTCGCCCCAGTGCGGATCGAGCTGCGGCCCTTGCTCGCTCTGCTGCACGCTAATGTCGCTAAGGATTTCACGCACCTCTTCCGTCAGCGCCGGCGGCTTTAGCGCGGCGACCTGTAGCTGGCCATGTTGATTGACCAGCGAAGCGAAAGCGTTCGCCAGCTGGGTGCCCGGATTGCTGAGCAGGCCGCCCCAGTTGCCGGAGTGATAGTCGCGATCGCGGGCGTTGATGCTCAGCTGCACGTTCACCGCGCCGCGAGAGCCAAGAAACAGCGTCGGCCTTTCGGCGCTTAGCCTCGGGCCATCAGAGGCGATAAAAATATCCGCACTCAGTAATGCCTGGTTGTCGCGGCAAATCTGCGCCAGTCCGGGCGAGCTGATTTCTTCGCCCATCTCAAACAGAAATTTGCAGTTAAAGCCCAGCCTGCCGCCGCGAGCCTGAAAAACCTGCTCCAGCGCGGCGATATTCACTGAATGCTGGCCTTTATTATCGGCGCTGCCTCGGCCATACCAGCGATCGCCCTCTTCCGTCAGCTGCCAGGGAGTCAGCCCTTCACGCCAGTTTTCATCGTCGCCAAACACCACGTCGCCGTGCCCATAACAGAGCAGCGTTGGCAAAGCGGCGTCTTCAATGCGCGATGCCAGCAGAAAAGGACGCAGCGGCGCCTGAGGATTGTCGATCGGCCTCAGCTCAAAACCCAACGCCTGCATAGCTGGCGCGATTTCCTGATGCAGATAGCGCTGAATTTCCGCGTCGCGATCTTCGCGCTGGCTTTCGGAACGAATCGCCACGCGTCTCGCCAGTGTCTGTTTAAACTCTCCGCTGTCAAACCATGCCGCGGTCTGCGCTAAAAGCCGATCGATAGTCATAAGTCGCCCTGTGTGTGCTGATTTATATTGTTATCGCCTCCATCTAAGCTAAAATCCCGCTTTGCCACAATGATAAAAATATCAAACCAGCTTTGCTTTAATAGCAAACCTTTTCTGCACAATCAGGCGGCATGCACCAATAAGAGGCAGCGCTATGCTAAGTCCGGAAGTTCGTTATTTTCTTGCCGTGGCCACGACGGGTTCGCTGAGTGCCGCCAGCCAGCAGCTATTTGTGGCGGTTTCGGCTATCAGCCGCCAGATCCAGCGGCTGGAGGCGGAAGTCGGCGTGCCGCTGTTTGAACGGCACCCACGCGGCATGATCCTTAACGACGCGGGAAGGATTTTTGAGAGCCATGTCAGGCGCAGCATGCTGGCTATGGAACAGGCTCGTGCGGAGATTAAGGGACTGAAAGCGGTGCGGCGAACGGCGCTGCGCATTGCCTGTCCCGATGGTCTGGCGTTCAGCCTGCTGCCAGGGCTTTGCTCGCGGTTTCGCCAGCTTAATCCGGCAGTGAGCTTTACGCTTACCGTGGGCAGCGTTGAAGAAGTGGCGGATATTCTGCGCCAGGGCGAATGCGATGTCGCCTTTCAGTTCAGCCTGCATCCGGAGCGCGGCGTGGAGGTATTGGGTTCGTGGCCTGCACCGGTGCTGATGGTGATGCGTAAAACGCATCCGCTGGCAGAAAAGCCGATTCGTCTACAGGATCTCTCTGCCTGGCCGATGGCGCTGCCAGACCGCGCGACTACGGTGCGCCAGCTGTTCGATCTCTCCTGTCAGATGAGCGGCACGCTGATTGAGCCAGTGTTGACCTGCAATAATTTCAGCACGCTCTACGCGTTTCTGCAGCAAAACCCGCTGGCGATAACGCTGTGCAGCCGCTTTACCGTGCTGTTACAGCTCGGCGAAAAAGATCTTGCGCTGCGTTCTTTGGGTATCGACCAGCTGACCCAGCGCACATTGCAGATACAGACGGTAACGGGCCGTCAGCGCTCGGCGGCGCTGAACCTTTTTCTTGCTTTCGTCTGTGAGGAGTTGGCCAACATGACGGAGAGCGCCAGCTAAAAATCGGTGCTTCTCCGCCGTAATCGGTTAACAGGCTATTTCAGATCGACCTGCCAGAAGAGATGTTTGCCAAAGGGATCGATCTCATAGCCCGTGACCTCTTTGCGCACCGGCTCGAAAATCGTGGAGTGCGCAATCATCACCGCCGGCATCTGGTCATGCATCATCTGCTGCGCCTGACGATAAAGCACGACGCGCTTTTGGTGATCCTGTTCGGCGCGCGCCTCGGTAATCAGCGTGTCGAACGGTTTATAGCACCACTTAGACGAATTGGAACCGCCCTCCGCCGCGGTGCAGCTGAACAGCGGGCCGAAAAAGTTATCGGGATCGCCGGTCGCGGTGGTCCAGCCCATCAGCGCCGCCTGATGCTCGCCGCTCTTCACGCGCTGGAGATATTCGCCCCATTCATAGGTGACGATGCGGGCGTTAATCCCTATTTTTTGCCAGTCGGCCTGAATCATCTCCGCCATACGGCGGGCGTTAGGGTTATAGGGCCGCTGCACGGGCATCGCCCACAGATCTATAGTAGCGCCTGGCGCGATCCCCGCTTCTTTCAGCAGCGCTTTGGCCCGCGCTGGATCGTAAGCGTAATCCTGCAGATCGCTGGCGGCGCTCCAGACATCGGGCGGCAGCAGATTTTTCGCCACGGTGCCGGTGCCCTGAAAAACGGCGTCGATAATAGCCTTTTTATTAATAGCCATCGCCAACGCCTGGCGTACCTGCACCTTGTCGGTTGGCGCTTTCTGCGTATTGAAGGCCAGGAAACCGGTATTCAGCCCCGATTTCTGCATCAGCGTAATGTTTTTATCCGCGCGCATCCTCGGCAGATCCGCCGGATTTGGGAAAGGCATCACCTGGCATTCGTTTTTGCTCAGCTTGGCCAGGCGCACCGAAGCGTCCGGGGTAATGGAGAACACCAGCCGATCCAGCTTCGCTTTGCCCTGCCAGTAGTCGGGAAAGGCGCGATAGAGAATGCGTGAATCTTTCTGATACTGCGCCAGCATAAAAGGCCCGGTGCCGATCGGATCGCTGTCGACTTTTTCCGGCGTGCCCGCTTTTAGCATCGCATCGGCATATTCAGCAGGCAGAATCGACGCGAAATACCAGGCTAAATCCGCCAGAAAAGGCGCTTCGGCGTGCGCCAGGGTAAAGCGCACGGTATGCTCGTCCAGCTTTTCGATACTCTTAATCAGCGAGGCGAACTCAAGGCTGTCGAAGTTAGCATAGGTGCCGCCGGAAACGTTGTGGTAGGGGTGCTGCGGATCTTTCTGCCGCATAAACGAGAAGATGACATCGTCAGCGCCGAAGTCGCGCGTGGGCCGAAAATAACGATTGCTTTGAAACTTAACGCCCTTACGCAAATGGAAAGTATAAACGGTGCCGTCCGGACTGATATCCCAGCGCTCCGCCAGGCTCGGCACTAATTCCGTGGTGCCCGGCTTAAAATCCACCAGCCGATTATAGATGGGTGCGGCGCTGGCGTCGACGCTGGTGCCCGAGGTATAGAGCTGCGGATTAAAATTTTCCGGTGAGCCTTCCGAGCAGAACACCAGCGTTTTCGCCGTAGCGCCCGTTGCCGCCGCCAGCAAGGCCATAGCGATAATACTTTTTACTCCCCTTTGCTTCATTGCCTTCCCCTTTGGTTAGATTACATCTCTGTTATTGCCGTTATACCTGCCATTATCATTCAGCCCTGCTAAAAACTTATCAGCCATCACTATTAACCCTGTTTGCGTGAAATAGCAAAAGGAACCTTTTTTAATCAACCAGATATTACTTTTACTTATAGAGGTGCTGGAATTTTTACTCTTTTGCTGACGAGAAAATCGGGTTTATCAAACCGTTTTCCTTATTAGCATCATATAAAAACAATTAAGGCTATATTGGGATTAAAGATTGGCAAAAGAAATGAATCCAGGGGATAGATAAGATGCCAGAAGAGATAACAGACCGGAATTTTCAGACCTCTGCAGGCGAATAGAGTCGGAAGATCTAACAGGTAAGTAAGAGAAAGCGTCAATACCCTGCCGAATGGCAGGGCAGAATAAGAGCGGATTAATTCAGTTTATAATCCAGAGTGATTTCCGCATTCATCAGCTGCGAAACCGGACAGCCCGCTTTGGCTTTATTGATGATTTCATCAAATTTAGCGCTGTCGGCGCCGGGCAGTTTAATCTGGCTCTGCAGCGCGATTTTAGTAATTTTGAACCCTTCGCCGACTTTATCCAGCGAAACGTCCGCCGTGGTGTCGATGCTTTCCGGCGTCAGACCTTCATTTCCCAGCATCAGCGAGAGCGCCATAGAGAAGCAGGCGGCGTGCGCCGCGCCGATCAGCTCTTCCGGGTTGGTGCCGGGCTGACCTTCAAAGCGGGTGTTGAAACCGTAAGGCTGCTCTTTCAGCGCGCCGCTTTCGGTGCTGATGGTGCCCTTACCTTTCTTGATATCGCCTTCCCAGTGTGCCTGACCTTTCTTATGAATAGTCATCAATATCCTCCCGTTTGCTTATGGTGAATAGAGAGTATAGTGAGTTTCCGGCACTTTGCTGGCCGTACGCTTGCAAATGCTCATTCGCTGACCATTAATAGATAAGAGTCGAGAGGAGAAAACCATGTTTAAACCCGATGATATCGTACAGAGTAAAACCGGCGGCCCAAAGATGCTGGTACTGCAGGTGAAAGGCGAAACGCTCTACTGTGCCAGAGTGGATGACGCCGAGAAGAAAGAGATCGAGGTGCCCGCCAGCTCGGTCAATCTCTACCATGAGGATGGCGACTTCGGCGTCTGCTGATCAGGGGGCCGGACGGCCCTTTTCCCCTTCACTGCCGTTAACAGGAAAGTTTATGTCTCAGCAACTGGCCAGCCAGCTAACCCACCGTTTTTTCCGCTACCTTGCCGTTACCAGTCAAAGCGACGCCGCCGCAACCAGCCTGCCCAGCACGCCTGGTCAGCAGGAGCTGGCTAATTTGCTGGCGGAAGAGCTGCGCGTGCTGCGGCTACAGGATGTGGTCGTGGACGACCACGCGACCGTGACCGCCGTGCTGCCCGGCAACATGCCTGGCGCGCCGCGCATTGGTTTTATTACCCATATCGACACCGTAGATGTGGGACTTTCGCCGCAAATTCACCCGCAGATATTACGCTTTACCGGTGAGGATCTTTGTCTCAACCGCGAACAGGCTATCTGGCTGCGTGTGGACGAACATCCGGAAATCTTGCCCTATAAAGACCAGGAGATTATTTTCAGCGACGGCACCAGCGTGCTGGGCGCCGATAACAAGGCCGCCGTCACCGTGGTGATGACGCTGCTGGAAAACCTCAGGGCGTCGGCAGCGCATGGCGATATCGTGGTGGCCTTCGTGCCCGACGAAGAGATCGGCCTGCGCGGCGCCAAAGCGCTGGATCTGGAAAAGCGTTTTAAGGTGGATTTCGCCTATACCATCGACTGCTGCGAGCTGGGCGAAGTCGTGTTTGAGAACTTTAACGCGGCGGCGGCGGAGATCCGTTTTACCGGCGTGCCGGCCCATCCGATGTCGGGCAAAGGCGTGCTGGTCAACCCTTTGCTGATGGCCTGGGATTTTATCAGCCATTTCGACCGGCAGCAGACGCCGGAGCATACCGCCGGCCGTGAAGGCTATATCTGGTTTAACGAGCTGACGGCCAATGCCAGCGAAGCTCGGATGAAAGCTTCAATCCGTGATTTTGACCTGCAGAGTTTCGGGCAGCGTAAACAGCAGATTAATGAGGTCGCTGCGCTGATCGCCGGGCAGTATCCAACCGGTAAGGTCGAGGTAAAGCTTAACGATATTTACAGCAATATCAGCAATGCTATTGGTGAAGATCGACGAGCGATCGATCTGCTGTTCGCCGCGCTGGAAAAGCTGGCTATTCCGGCGAAAGTGACGCCGATGCGGGGTGGAACGGATGGCGCGGCGCTCTCGGCAAAGGGATTGTTAACGCCTAACTTTTTTACCGGCGCGCACAACTTCCACTCACGATTTGAATTTCTGCCCGTCTCCTCTTTCGTGAAATCTTATCAGGTAGCGGAGCAGCTCTGCCTGCTGGCCGCTATTCAGGCGTAAAAAAAGCGCCCGTTCAGGGCGCCAGAGCGTACTGCGAAGGTGCAGGCTCAAAGAGCCTGTACCTTAAGGTGAACGAAATCAGAAAGAGACCCAGTCGTCGGCGCTGGCTTTTGCCGCCAGCGGCCGCGCGCTTACCGGCGCGCTTTTAACATACGAAGGCGACGCGGCCTGACCTGCTGAAAGACGGAACTTAGACACGGAGAGCGTCAGCTCTTCGGTCTGACGCTCCAGCGCGCTGGCCGCCGTGGAAACTTCCTCAACCAGCGATGCGTTCTGCTGCGTCACGCTGTCCATTTCGGTAATGGCGGTGCCGATCTGCGAAATGCCTTTGCTCTGCTCTTCCGACGCGGAGGCGATCTGCTTCATGATCTCCACCACTTCCGCTACCGCCTGCAGCATCTCGTCCATAGTGCTTCCGGCTTCGCCAACCAGCTTCGAGCCCTGATTGACGCGAGTGACGGAGTCAGCAATCAAGGTTTCAATCTCTTTGGCCGCGCCGGCGCTGCGCTGGGCCAGATTACGCACTTCGCTGGCTACCACGGCAAAACCGCGACCCTGCTCGCCTGCGCGCGCTGCTTCCACGGCCGCGTTCAGCGCCAGGATATTAGTCTGGAAAGCGATACTGTTGATGACGCTGGTAATCTCGGCGATCTTGCGCGAGCTGCCGGAGATGCCCTGCATGGTATCAACCACATCCTTCACCAGCTTGCCGCCTTTGCTGGCCGTCGTCGAAGCGCTCTGTGCCAGATCGCTGGCCTGACGCGCGTTGTCGGCGTTGAATTTTACGGTAGCCGTCAGCTGCTCCATACTCGCGGCGGTTTCTTCCAGCGCGGCGGCCTGCTGTTCAGTACGTGAAGAGAGATCGTTGTTGCCGGAAGAAATTTCCGTCGCGCCGCGATAGATATTGTCCGTACCGCTGCGGATAGCGCTGACCGCGTCACGCAGGCTGTCCTGCATGGCGCGCAGCAGCGGCACCAGTTTACCGACGCAGTTGCGGCCGATATCTTCCAGCGGATGGCTCAGATCGCCTTCAGCGATGCGGCGAAAGTGCTCGCGCATGCCGTCGAGCGGACGAACCAGCATTTTAACCAGGTAACGATCGGTGAACAGCAGGATCAGCAGACCGGCAATAACCGCCAGCACGATGATCATTTTAGTCATATCGGTCAGATGATCCACGGTGACTCTGGTGACATCCAGTTTTTCGCCGGCGGCAACGTTAAACTTATCCAGGCTGGCGCCGAAAGCGCGGCTCAGCGGCGGCGTAACGCTGGCGGCATGACGGCGAAAATCGTCCAGCGTCGGCTGCTGGGCCAGACGCATCTGCGGCAGCACGCCCTCATCCAGCAGCTTCTGCCAGCTGGCGATCACCGCGGCGGCATAGCCTGGCTCCATTGGGCCCGGCGCTTCAGCTTTAAAATCGTTCAGCAGCTTTGCCATGTTATCCAGCGCTTTCTGCACGGAAGCCATATCGGCGGCAGCGGTCGGGCTGCCTGCCTGACGGGACTCCACTGCGCGCGTCAGGCGAGTGATAAAGCGGAAATACTGGTCGTTGCCTTTACTTAAGGTGGTCATCTGGTTTACCAGCTGACGATCGACCTCATTGCCCTTGCCCAGCGAGTTCAGCGCGCAGACGCTATAGATACCCACCGCCGTCCACAACAGACAGAACAGCCCGAGTATCCACAGCATTACGCTGCGGATGGTAAAGTCTTTTAGCAAATTCATAACTACTCCGTAACGATGTAAAAACCCGTGTGCTCGTCCTGAGTGGTGGACGCCTGACAGGGATTATCGGCACGCACGATAAAAGCATGAGTAGTTATTTCTTTTTATTCATTAAGTTAGAAGTCAATTCGCCGGGTTAAGTCCTTGCTGCGCCTCTGTTTTTATTATTGCGGGCCGTTATAATCAGATAACGACTATGTTAAAAAATTATTCGCGTAACCTGACCATACCTTTCATCAGCAGGCGAAACAGCTGCATACGCCGGCGCATAAAGTTTTTCTCCAGCTTCAGGATCGGGCCTTTGTCGCCCAGGCGCATCAATACATCCGTGCCGGGCCGCCAGGCGGGCCAGTCGGTTTCCCCTTCCAGCCGGTGCGAAAAGATGCTGGCATGACGGGCGAAGTTGAGCCAGTAGCCGCTGACCTTGCGGGCGAATTCGCGATCGCTGTCAGTGAAAGGCCGATCGCCCATCTGTTCCGACAGCTCGTCGAGCGTGTTCAGGGTATAGGGGATCTCGTTGCCGTGCCAGGTGCCGTCGGGATAGAGATCGCGCGAATTTTCTGATACATAGTCGAAGTAATAGCGCCAGACCGGCACGCCGTTGCGGCACTGCGACAGCGCGGCGATATAGCCCATAGCGGTAAAGGTCATGTCGCGCGCGACCTGCCTGCCCAGCTTGTCGTCATCGTAGAGCCCGTCATAAAGCAGGCGGATCATTTTCAGCCGCAGACCCAGGCGCTGCGTCTCGCGCAGCTGTTTGATAATCAGCGCGGGGTCCACGCCAAAATAGCTGAGCACGCTCGCTTCGTCGCTGTTGCTGCCGATCATCAGCGGCAGCTTATGCTGGGCGGCATTGTTGAAGACCGTCAGCATCGGCTGTGGCAGTACTCTGTCGCCGGCTATCGCTACCGGGCCGTTGGCCAGGGAGCTTTCCAGCGGCCAGAAGGCGTCCGCAGGCAACGAGCGCAGCTGCTCTGCCGTGGCGTCGGGCAAATTAAAATGACGGGCCAGCTTTTCGCCGTTCGCCAGCGCTTTCTCGCGAGGAATATCGGGCAGCGCGTAGGCGCTCTGAGCGATACCTTTATGAAACAGTCCGGCAGAGAGCGGCGAGGAAAAAAGCGAGAGCACGCTGCGCGCGCCGGAGGATTCGCCAAAAATAGTGACGTTATGCGGATTACCGCCAAACGCGGCGATATTACGCTGCACCCACTGCAGCGCCGCGATTTGATCCAGCAGCGCGAAGTTGTTGACGACCTCGCCCGGCGCATACTCTTTATCCAGCGCCGGATGAGCGAAAAAGCCAAGATGGCCGAGGCGATAGTTCAGGGTCACTACCACCACGCCCTGAGAAGCAAGAGGCCGACCGATATAGGGCGCCAGGCCTGCGGCGCCGATAGTGAAGCCGCCGCCGTGGATCCAGACCATAACCGGCATCGGCCCGGCCGGCTCGGTTTCCGGCGTCCAGACGTTCAGGTAGAGACAATCCTCGCTAAAAGCGCCCGGATCGCCGCCGCCGACCGCCATGCAGTACTGGCGATTCTGCCAGCTGGCCGCGCCCCATGCCGTCGCGTCGCGCTCACCCTGCCACGGCGTCACCGGCTTCGGCGGCTGCCAGCGGCGAGCGCCCGTCGGTGGCGCAGCGTAGGGAATGCCCCTGAACACAAAAACCTCCTTATCCAGCGTACCGCACAGTGTCCCTTCCGCCGTCTTTATCCTTATCAAGCGTTCGTTTTTCATCGCTGCGTCCTGAGTAATCTGCTCACTATTATTTGCAAGCGCTACGGCAAAGTCCAACAGGCGGCCTTATTTACAGAAAATGCTTACGTTAGCTTAACAATAATGACTATAAGGTGGTTGCAACAGACTTTAAAAACAGAAGGTTAGCATAAACATCGGCCCTGGTTTTTTGGCTGATGATGTAGCAGAATTGCGGACTGGGAAGCGTCATGGCTTCCCGTTCGTAAGGGGAAATTTACAGCGCTCGCGAGAGGTAGCGAGCGGGCTTTAACGCTACTCTTCGCTGCGCTGGTAGCCGAAACGGTATTTCGCCAGCAGCATAAGCGAGGTCAGCACGGCGGGGATTGCCAGGCTGGAGAAAACTTCCGTGATATGCCAGCCCATCGACAGCATCTGCGCGCCGGCAAAAGCGCTGAGTATAGCGCCCATGCGGCCTACGCCGTGCATCCAGCTGGAACCCGTGGCGCGCGCGCGCGTGGGATAATAGCTGGCCGAAAGCGCGTTCATGCCGGTATTGGCGCCGTTCAGGCAGAAGCCGCTGCTAAAGGCGACGAGGCTTAAAATCAGCGTATGCGCCGGCGCATAGCCAATCGCCACCGTGGCGATGGCGCCGGTAAAATAGATGGCGGCAAGCGCCAGGTTGGCGTTGAAGCGATCCATCATCCAGCCGGCAAACAGCGAGCCCAGGGTGCCGCCAGCCTGATACATCGCGGTGACCAGCGCAGCCTGGGTCACCGTCATACCCATATCTTTAACCAGCGACGGCAGCCAGCTACCGATCAGATAAACCAGGAACAGCCCCATAAAATAGCTGCCCCACAGCAGCACGCTGCCGGTGAGATAAGGACGGGTCAGCACCAGCTTTACCGCGCCTTCGCGCTGCGCTTTTTCCGACATGGCAAACTGGCTGCCCAGCCCAACCTGGCCCGGCGCCATTTTCTCGACGATTTGCCGGATGCGCTCTGCGGGCGCGTGGCGCGACAGCAGAAAACGCAGCGATTCCGGCAGCCATTTCAGCAGCAACGGCACTATCAGCAGCGGCAGCAGGCCGCCCAGCACCAGCACCGCGTGCCAGCCATAATTGGGGATCAGCCAGGAGGCGGCAAAACCGCCGCCCGCCGCGCCAAAGGTAAAGCCGCAAAAGACGATAGTGATAATAAATGCGCGCTTGCGCTCCGGAGAGTATTCCGCCACCAGCGTGCCGACATTCGGCATCGCCGCGCCCAGGCCTAAGCCGGTTAAAAAGCGGAACAGCATCATCTGTTCGGCGTTTTGCGAAAAAGCGGTTGCCAGCGTCCACAGGCCAAAGAAAAAGACGCTGCTGATAATAATCACCCGGCGGCCGAAACGATCGGCAAGCGGCCCGGCGAACAGCGCGCCCAGCGCCAGGCCGATCAGCGCCGCGCTGATAATAGCGCCCAGCTGTTGAGTTGTGACGCCCCACGACACTTTAAGCGCAGGCGCGATAAAGCCCATCAGGGCTATATCCATGCCGTCCATCGCCACGACGGCGAAGCAAAGGGCAATAATGCGCTGTTGATAGCGGGTGACGCTGCCTTCGTTAATCAGGGCGCGAACATCTGTCGCAACACTACTTTCCACGATAACGCTCCATGGCCAGCCTGTCCCAAACGGGCCGGCGTCGGTTCCGGTAAAAAAGTGTCGGCTATCATAACGGAAAGTTATACGTTTCACCCAGCGAATTGCGCGCTTTTCTGTAGCGATTTCCTCTGAAAAGGCCAGCATCCGCAGGGAAAAAAGGGGCTTTTATCAGCAAAATTATCAGGGCTTTTCATTCGGCGCGACAAAAAGAGAGGAAAAAGCGGGCTTTTGTTAATGAAATTTTGCAATAAGGTTAACAATATTGCAACAAGCTGCTTGCCTGTGCGCCGCCCAGCTGACTACGCTGCAGTTATGGAAAAAAATTACCTGTTTAATCAGCGCATTCGCCTGCGCCATTTACATACTTTCGTCGCCGTGGCTCAGCAGGGTACGCTGGGGCGCGCCGCGGAAGTGCTGTCGCTCAGCCAGCCGGCGCTCTCAAAGACGCTGAATGAACTGGAGGAGATGGCCGGCGCCCGACTTTTTGAAAGGGGTCGTCTTGGCGCACAGCTGACCACGGCAGGCGAACAGTTTTTGACCCATGCAGTCCGTATACTGGACGCGCTCAACCATGCGGGCCAGTCGCTTACGCCTGTTGCTACCCGCGATCCGGCTTTACTGCGTATCGGCGTGCTTACCACGGTCGCGCTGGGTATGCTGCCCTCGATTCTGGAACGTTTTCAGCAGCAGCAGCCCAGAACGCTGGTACAGGTCGCCACGCTGCACAATAACGTGCTGTTGGCGGGACTAAGAGCGGGCGAGTTTGAAGTAGGCATTGGCCGTATGGCTGAAACAGAGATGATGACCGGGCTGACTTACGAGCTGCTGTTTCTGGAATCTCTGCGGCTGGTGGTGCGGCCCGACCATCCGCTTTTAAGTGACAACGTCACGCTTTCCCGCGCCATGAACTGGCCTGTGGTGATTTCGCCGGAAGGCACTGCGCCGCGCCGCATCGCTGACGCCATGCTGAAAACGCACGGCTGCCACCTGCCGGATACGCTGGTGGAAACCTCTGCCACTTCCCTCGCCCGTCAACTGGCGCTGCGCTATAACTACGTCTGGTTCGTGCCTTCCGGCGCCATTAAAGACGACCTGCTTCATAATGCGCTGGCCGCGCTGCCCATCGCCTCGCATGGCCCGGGCGAGCCGGTCGGCATTATTACCCGCACCGGCGTACCCGTTAGCCGCAGCGCTGAACTGCTGATGGCGACCATCCGCAAATCCCATTCAGGCTAACGACTGCGTTTCGCATGCCTCTCGCGGTTTTCCAGCCGCGCCTGCTCGCTTTTGCGCAGGCCGACATAACAGGCGCCGCTGCCGCCATGATGCGGCTGAGCGTTGCAATATGCCTGAACCTGATCAAACTGCTGCAGCCAGCGCGCCAGATAGCTGCGCACGATATTAGCGTGTGACTCATCCTCTTTGCCTTTACCATGCACGATCAACAGATTACGGTAGTTGTGCCGTTCCGCCTCCAGCATAAAGCTGTAGAGCGACTGACGGCAGATCTCCACCGGCTGGCGCAGCAGATTGAGGCTGGCGTCAATCTGATATTTGCCCAGCCGCAGCTTGTCCAGCACGCCCTGCTGAACCCCTTCCGCTCTGTATTCCAGCGGCGTTTCACGAGGGATGACGCTCAGAAAACCGCTGGTCAGCGGGTTATCCAGCTGCTGCTCTTCCTGGCGCTGCCGAGGCGATTTGGTTGAGGGGGATTTCAACCAAAGTATATTGCTGCAATCCTTGAGCGGCGTGACGTCTTCCATCGCGTCTTTAAACAGGTCTTCGTCGTTAAAGCTCATGATACAGATCCCCCGGTGGCCACAATTAAGGATAGCCTAATGGTATCTTCACCGGGGCGCGCTGGCAAAGATTCATCCCGCCTGAGCCAGCGCGAAACGGGCGCTCGCTTCATCCGTCACCAGGCCGCTTATCCAGCCGCCACGCAGCACGGCGGCGATAGCCCGCTGTTTTTCGCTGCCGCCCGCAAAAGCGATAATGTTACGCTGGCTGTGGGGTGTAAGCGGAACGCTGGTCAGGCGACTATCCAGCTCGCTTGCCGCTCTTTCGCCCTTCTCACTGATAAAATGGCCGATCATCTCCGCAGCCACGCGATCGGCAAGCAGCGCGTCGACCTCCGCGTCGCTGATAAAGCCATCCGCGTTCAGCGGGCAGCCCGGCGCGACCTGACCGATGCCGACAAACATCACGTCCGCCTGGGCGGCTTTCTCCGTTACCGTGCGATAGATGCGATGGTTGCACCACAGCTCGCGATCCTGCGCGCTGTCGGCATAGAGCGGCGCCGGCAGGATGAAATAACGCCCCTGCGTTTTTTCCGCCATCCACAGCGGCACGTCGTAGCGGGTACAGGAGCCGTCGCTGGCGATAGCGCCAATCAGTGAAACGCAGCTGTGCTGCGGCCTGTCCAGTTCCGGCAGCTCGCCGATGGTGGCGCGCAGCGTTCTGCCCGAACCCACGGCGACAATCTGCGGCCGCTCGTTTTTCAGCATTTGCGCCATCACTTCCGCGCCGGCAACGGCGATCATCTGCTGCAGGCCGGCCGATTCAACCCCTGCTGAAGGCACTACCTGACAAAGCCGCAGGCCAAACTTCTCCTGCAGCTGCTGCGCCAGCGTCATACACTCCGCCACGGCGTGATTCACCGTAACGCTGACCAGACCTTGCTCGGAAGCCAGCGCCACCAGCCGTTGCGCCACCTGGCGCGATACGCCCAGCTTTTCAGCTATATCCTGCTGGGTTTCTCCCGCCACGTAATACATCCAGGCGGCCCGGGCCGCCAGATCCAGCTTTCTGTCATGCTTGCTCATGGTTCTCTTTCGCTCTCCTGTCACTGAATGAATAATTGCCCGATTATCGGGCAAAAGCAAATTTTGTGATCTCTCCCGCAGACGTCAGGCAAGAATTTCACCAGGCTGTAACACAATCAAGCAAAAGCTCAACAAGAGAGCAAAAGCCCAATTACAGGAGAGTAAGATGAACGCTGCTTCCCCCTCTGTCTGGCTGCACATCGGCGCGGGTTCCTTTCATCGCGCTCATCAGGCCTGGTACCTGCATCGTCTGTTACAGCTGGACACCCCGCGCTGGGAGATCGCGCTCAGCAACATCCGCGACGATGCGGTGCCTTTACTTGACGCGCTGGCGCAGCAAAACGGCAAATACGTGCTGGAAACGGTAACGCCGGAAGGCGAACGCGAGTATGAAAAAATCACCTCGATTAAACATATTGTTCCCTGGGATGCTGAACTCCGGGCGATGGTTACACGCGGCGCAGACGACGCCACGCGGGTTATCAGCTTTACCGTTACCGAAAGTGGCTATTACCTGGACAGCGATCACCGCCTCGATCCTCGTCATCCCGATATTCAGGCGGATTTGCGCGGCGAAGCGCGCACAATCTACGGTGCGTTACGCCGCGTACTCCAGGCGCGCGTGACGGCGCACGGCCAGCCGGTCACGCTGCTTAACTGCGATAATCTGCGCCATAACGGCGAGCGTTTCCGTGAGGGATTTCTCGCCTTTTTGCGGTTATGCGATGACGCCAGGCTGCTGGCCTGGGTAACACAGCAAACCACCTCGCCCAACACTATGGTAGACCGCATTACGCCGCGTCCGACGGCGGATATCGCGCCACGCGTACTGGCCGCCACCGGTTTTGCCGATCGCGCGCCTGTGATGGGCGAAGCCTTTATTCAGTGGGTGGTGGAAGATAATTTTGCCGCTGGTCGGCCAGCGCTGGAGAAGGCTGGCGTGACGCTGGTGGACTCCGTGCTGCCTTGGGAAGAGGCGAAAATCCGTATTCTTAACGCCAGCCACAGCTGCATCGCCTGGGCGGGTACGCTGGTCGGACAGCGTTTTATTCATCAGAGCACGCAGACGCAGGTGATAAAAGAGATGGCCTGGGAATATGTCACCCAGGATGTTATTCCTTCGCTGTCGCCCAGCCCGCTTGACCTGCAGGCCTACCGCGACGTGGTGCTGGCGCGTTTCGCTAATCCCTATATCTGTGATACCAACCAGCGGGTCGCGGCGGATGGCCTGTCCAAAATTCCGGGATTTATTACCCCAACGCTGACGGAGTGCTATGCACGCGGCGAAACGCCTCGCGCAACGGCTCTTTTACCCGCGCTGTTCTTCCTGTTTTTGCAGCGCTGGCATCGCGGTGAGCTTCCTTATGCTTATCAGGATGGCGCGCTGGAGCCGGAAAGCTGGCACGACATTATGGAAAAGCCCGACGCGCTGGCCCGTTTTGCCGCCGATGAAACCCTGTTCGGACCACTTGCCTACGATGCCGCTTTCGCCACGCTGCTAACGGAAAGAGTCGCCGCGCTCGGCGAATGGGCCAACGTTCCGCAACCGGTCAGCGAGTAAGGAGACCGCAATGTATCTTGGCATCGATCTGGGCACATCGGAGATCAAAACGCTGGTGATCGACGACGCGGGCGACATCCTGGCCGTTAGCGGCGCCAGACTCAGCGTCCAGCGGCCGCAGCCTCACTACGCGGAGCAAGATCCGCAAAACTGGTGGCTGGCGCTGGAGCAGGCGATTGCAGAGCTGCGCCCACAGCTGGGCCAACGCTGGCGTCAAATTCGCGCTATCGGACTTTCCGGCCAGATGCACGGCGCGGTGCTGATGGATAGCACGGATAAAGTGCTGCGTCCGTGCATTTTGTGGAACGACACACGCAGCGCCGCTGAATGCGAGGAACTGACCGCTCGCGCGCCAGAGCTGCACAGCGTGGCAGGCAATCTCGCCATGCCCGGCTTTACCGCGCCGAAGCTGTTGTGGGTAGCCCGGCATGAGCCCGAGCTGTTTTCCAGAGTCAAAAGCGTACTGCTGCCGAAAGATTACCTGCGCTGGCAGCTGTGCGGCGAGAAAATCAGCGAGATGTCCGACGCGGCGGGTACGCTATGGCTGGATGTAGCGAAGCGTGACTGGTCGGATAATTTACTGGCGGCCTGCGGTCTGAATCGCGACCAGATGCCGCGGCTGACGGAAGGTGCTCAGCCTGCCGGCAGGCTGCTGGCGGCCGTCGCACAGCGCTGGGGCCTGCAGGAAGGCATCACGATAGCGGGCGGCGGCGGCGATAACGCGGCCAGCGCCGTTGGGCTGGGCGCGGTAGACCCCGGCGACGCTTTTATTTCGCTTGGCACTTCTGGCGTATTGTTTGCGGTTAACGATCGTTTTCGGCCCGCGCCTGCTTCCGCCGTCCACGCTTTTTGTCACGCACTGCCCGACCGCTGGCATCAGATGAGCGTGATGCTGACGGCGGCCTCCAGTCTGCGCTGGCTGTGTGAGCTGTTGAACGTGACTGAAACCGTACTGCTGGCCGATGTAGCGGCGATGGACGAGACAGAACAGCTGAGCGGCCCGCTGTTTTTGCCTTACCTTTCCGGCGAGCGCACGCCGCATAACGATCCGCAGGCGACCGGCGCTTTTTATCGTCTGACGCATGCTACCGGCCACGCGGCGCTGGGCTACAGCGTGCTGGAAGGCGTCGCTTTCGGCATTGCTGACGGACTGAAAGCGCTGCAGGACGCGGGCACGGCGCTGGAAAGCTGCTCGCTGACCGGCGGCGGCGCGCGCAGCGCCTTCTGGGCGCAGCTGATTGCCGATACGCTGGATTTGCCGATCGTTACCCACCAGGGCGGTGAAGCGGGCGGCGCGCTGGGCGCGGCTCGACTGGGCTGGCTGGCCGATGGCGGCGATCCGGCAGAAGTTTGCCGCAAGCCCGCAGTGCTGAGACGCTATCTGCCTGACGCCCGCCGTCATCACCTTCTGCAAAGGCGGCTTGACCATTTCCGCCTGCTCTATCAACAGCAGCGCGATGCCCGCGCCGCCGGTTTCTGAACAGTGACGCGGACGCGCTGAGCGTTCGCCATCCGTACGCCTGAGAGGATATATGATGAAATCAGCCAATAACTGGTTCGGCCTGCCTGTGTCTTTGATTTGGGGCTATATCGCCATCGCCGTCTTTATGAGCGGAGACGGTTTTGAAATGGCCTTTTTATCAAAACATATTACCGACCTCGGCTTCTCGCCCGCGCAGTCCGCGCTGGTCTTTACGCTCTACGGCGCCGCCGCGGCGCTGGCTGCCTGGAGCTCTGGCGTGGTGGCGGAGATCATTACGCCGCAGCGCGCGATGCGTATCGGCTTTCTGCTGTGGGTGGTAATGCATATTCTGTTTATGACGCTGGGTCTGGGGCTGCGCAACTATCCGCTGATGCTGCTGTTCTATGGCATTCGCGGCCTTGCCTATCCGCTGTTTATCTACTCTTTTGTGATGCTGGTAGTACAGAACGTGCCTAAGCATCAGCTCTCCTCGGCTATGGGCTGGTTCTGGGCGATGTACTCGGTGGGCATCGGCTGCGTCGGCAGCTATCTGCCCAGCTTTACCATTCCGTGGCTCGGCGAAACCGGCACCTTATGGTTTGCTATCGCCTGGGTAGCGGCTGGCGGACTGATGGCCATGTTCCTGCTGCGCAACGTCGGCGGCGAAAGCGAAAAAGCGCATCTCTCCAACCGTGAAAAGCTGACCGAACTGTCGCGGGCGGTAACGATCCTTTTCACCAATCGCAATATTTTCCTGGCCTGCCTGATCCGTATTATCAATACGCTGTCGCTGTTCGGTTTTGCCGTGATTATGCCGATGCTGTTCGTTGGCCGGCTGGGCTTTACCATGTCGGAGTGGCTGCAAATCTGGGCGGTATTCTTTTTCGTCACTATCTTCACCAACATTATGTGGGGCGTGCTGGGCGAGTATATTGGCTGGATCCGTCAGGTGCGCTGGTTTGGCTGCCTGGGCTGCGCGCTTTCAAGCCTGGCCTTCTATTATCTGCCGGTAACCTTTGGCCATAACTTCTGGATGGCGCTGGTGCCTGCCGTCATGCTGGGCATTACGGTCGCCGCTTTTGTTCCCATGACCGCCGTTTTCCCGGTGCTGGAGCCGAAGCACAAGGGCGCCGCCATCTCGATCTATAACCTTTCCGCCGGGCTGAGTAATTTCCTGGCGCCCGCTATCGCCTCGCTGGTTCTGCCCTTTTTTGATATCAAAGGCGTGGTCTGGACCTATACCGCGCTCTACCTGTTCGCCGGCGCGCTGACCCTGATTATTCAGGTAGAACAACCTTCCAGAAAAAGCGCTGAAAACAAGGTTAATCGCTATGGTGTAAAGGTTGCGGAGCCGGATAAATCCCGGATTTAACTTTTGACGCTTTTTTAAACGGGAGGTCACCAGAAGTGACATCCCTGTTTTTTATGTGGCTAAAAAGGCATTGATGAGTTCCCTTTGCTGAGCAAAAAATGTTAAAATTGACCTCAATCAATAATCACTCGAGCCAACACTATGATCCCGGAAAAGCGTGTTATCAACAGACGTATTCAGTCTGGCGGTTGTGCGATTCACTGTCAGGATTGCAGCATTAGCCAGCTCTGTATTCCTTTCACGCTGAACGAGCACGAACTCGATCAGCTGGATAATATCATCGAGCGGAAAAAGCCCATTCAAAAAGGGCAAACGCTGTTTAAAGCGGGCGACGAGCTGAAATCACTGTACGCCATTCGTTCCGGGACCATTAAGAGCTATACCATCACCGAACAGGGTGATGAACAGATCACTGGTTTTCACCTGGCGGGCGATTTGGTGGGCTTCGACGCCATCAGCGGCGGTCAACATCCCAGCTTCTCTCAGGCGCTGGAGACCGCGATGGTCTGCGAAATTCCTTTTGAAACGCTCGACGATCTCTCCGGCAAAATGCCCAGCCTGCGCCAGCAGATGATGCGATTGATGAGCGGCGAAATCAAAGGCGATCAGGAGATGATCCTGCTGCTGTCGAAGAAAAACGCGGAAGAGCGGCTGGCGGCCTTTATTTACGGCCTGTCACGCCGCTTTGGCGAACGCGGCTTCTCCCAGCGTGAGTTCCGCCTGACCATGACGCGCGGCGATATCGGGAACTATCTTGGCCTGACGGTGGAAACCATCAGCCGTCTGCTGGGCCGCTTTCAGAAAAGCGGCATGCTGGCGGTGAAAGGCAAATATATTACCATCGAAAATCATGAGGTGCTGTCGCAGCTGGCCGGTCAGAGCCGCGCGATCGCCTGATGCCACGCCGGATCGGCCTGCCGATCCGGCTTTTTCCTTCCGCTCGCGATGCCGCTATCGGGCGTTTTCTCTGCTCCCTTCTCCCTGCTTTTCTCCGTTTTTAAACCACTGGCGACCGGGCCGGCCATCGTAAGGCTTTCATTTGTTATAATATTGATCTGGCTATAACTTTTTCTTTCTTTCCCCATCATGATTGGGCTATCTTTTAAGATAACCAGCGTATGGAGAACCCGTTATGGCTAAGTATCAAAACATTCTCGTGGCGATCGACGCGCAACAGGACGACCAGCCAGCGCTGCGCCGTGCTGTCTATCTTAATCAGCGCCTCGGTGGCCAGATCACGGCCTTTCTGCCCATCTATGATTTTTCCTATGAAATGACGACGTTGCTGTCGCCCGACGAGCGCGTAACCATGCGCAAAGGCGTAATCAGCCAGCGCACAGAATGGATCCGCGAGCAGGCGAAAGCCTATCTGGCCGCCGGCGTAAAAATCGATATCAAGGTGGTCTGGCATAATCGGCCCTATGAGGCGATTATTCAGGAGGTGCTGGATGGCGGCTACGATCTGCTGCTCAAGATGACCCATCAACACGATCGGCTGCAGTCGGTGGTCTTTACGCCAACCGACTGGCATCTGCTGCGCAAGTGTCCCTGCCCGGTTTGGATGGTCAAGGATCAGCCCTGGCCGGAAGGCGGCAAAGCCGTGGTGGCGGTGAACCTTGCCAGCGAAGAGCCGCATCACGACCCGTTGAATACCCGGCTGGTTAAAGAGACGCTGGAGCTGGCGGAACAGGTTAACCATACCGAGGTGCATCTGGTCGGCGCCTATCCCATCACGCCCGTCAATATCGCCATTGAGCTGCCAGACTTTGATCCCAGCGTCTATAACGACGCCATTCGCGGTCAACATCTGCTGGCGATGAAGGCCCTGCGGCAGAGTTTCAGCATCGACGAGAAGTTTACCCACGTAGAGAAAGGTCTGCCTGAAGAGGTTATCCCGGATCTGGCAGAGCGGCTGGACGCGGGCGTGGTGGTGCTGGGCACTATCGGTCGTACCGGTCTTTCGGCGGCTTTTCTTGGCAATACTGCGGAACAGGTTATCGATCATCTGCGCTGCGATCTGCTGGCGATTAAGCCGGAAGGCTTCACCTCGCCGGTTGCGCTGGATGATGATGAAGAGGACTGATTGTCATTTTCTGAAGGTTTAAAGCAGAAAGGCCGGGAGTTCCCGGCCTTGTTTTATTCACTCTTACAGCGCTTTCAGGATTCCATCGACGGTCGCTTTCGCATCGCCGAACAGCATCTGGGTATTTTCGCGGAAGAACAGCGGGTTCTGCACGCCAGCATAGCCGGTATTCATTGAACGCTTAAACACCACCACGTTCTGCGCCTTCCACACTTCCAGCACCGGCATCCCCGCAATCGGGCTGCGCGGATCTTCCTGCGCCGCCGGGTTGACGGTATCGTTGGCGCCTATCACCAGCACGGTATCGGTATCGCTGAAATCATCATTAATCTCGTCCATTTCCAGCACGATATCGTAAGGCACGCGCGCTTCCGCCAGCAGCACGTTCATATGGCCTGGCAGACGACCGGCTACAGGATGAATGCCGAAACGCACTTTAATCCCCTGCGCGCGCAGCTTCTCGGTGATTTCCGCCACCGGATACTGCGCCTGTGCCACCGCCATGCCGTAGCCCGGCGTGATGATGACGCTGCGGGAGTTTTTCAGCAGCTCCGCCGTGCCCTGGACGTCGATCTCGCGGTATTCGCCCTGCTCGACCTCTTCGCCGGTTGAACTGCTGTCGGTGCCGAAGCCGCCCGCGATAACGCTGATAAAAGAGCGGTTCATCGCCTTACACATAATGTAAGAGAGAATGGCGCCGCTGGAGCCGACCAGCGCGCCGGTGACGATCAGCAGGTCGTTGCTGAGCATAAAGCCCGCCGCCGCTGCCGCCCAGCCCGAATAGGAGTTGAGCATCGAAACCACGACCGGCATATCCGCACCGCCGATTGAGGCCACCAGATGCCAGCCGAACGCCAGCGCGATGATAGTCATCAGCAGCAGCGAGAAGACCTGCAGACCGGTGCTGTCGGTGCGCACAAAAATAATCAGCAGGCAGAGCGATACCACTAATGCCAGCAGGTTAAGGCGATGACGATGCGGCAGCGCCAGCGGTTTGGAAGAGATCTTTCCGCACAGCTTGCCCCAGGCGACCAGCGAGCCCGAGAAGGTCACCGCGCCGATAAAGATGCCGATAAAGACCTCGGTCAGATGGATATTTTCCATTACCGCGTCCATACCCGGCGCATGGTCGATAAAGCTGTTAAAGCCCACCAGTACCGCCGCCAGACCAACGAAGCTGTGCAGCACCGCCACCAGCTCCGGCATTCCGGTCATTTCGACTTTTTTCGCCAGTCGAATGCCGATTGCGCCGCCGATCACCATCGCCAGCAGCACCCAGCCAACGCTGCTGCTGTCGGGGCCCATCATGGTCGCCAGCAGCGCAATCGCCATGCCGCTGATGCCGAACAGGTTGCCCTGTTTGGAGGTTTCATGTTTTGACAGCCCGGCCAGGCTGAAAATAAAAAGAATTGCGGCAACAATGTATGCTGCAGTCACTAATCCGCCAGACATTGATTACCCCTTAGTTCTTACGAAACATTTTCAGCATGCGCTGAGTCACGGTGAAACCACCAAATATATTGATGCTGGCAATCAGCACGGCAATAAAGGAGAAGAAGCTTATCCACCCGCCGTGTCCCATTTGCAGCACTGCGCCAACCACGATGATGCCGGAAATAGCGTTGGTGACCGACATCAGCGGCGTGTGCAGAGAGTGACTGACGTTCCATACCACGTAGTAACCCACCACGCAGGAGAGCGCGAACACGGTAAAGTGGGTCAGAAAAGCGGGCGGCGCCACGTTGGCAAGCCAGCCGAACAGCACGATAGCCAGGGCGAACAGCGCGTACTTACGCCAGGGCGAAGCGGGTTTTGCTTCGACTTTCTCCGGCGCTTTAGCCGCAGCCGGCGCCGCTTTCGGCGCAGCGGAAACCTGAATCGGCGGCGCAGGCCAGGTGATTTCGCCTTCGCGCACCACGGTTACGCCGCGAACGACCACGTCTTCGAAGTCGATAGCGATTTCGCCGTTTTTCTCTTTGCACAGCAGCTTAAGCAGGTTAACCAGATTGGTGCCGTAAAGCTGGGAGGATTGCGTCGGCAAACGGCTCGGCAGATCGGTATAGCCGATAATTTTTACGCCGTTTTCCGTGGTGGTGATTTGATCCGCTACGGTCAGCTCGCAGTTGCCGCCGGTCTGCGCCGCCAGGTCGACAATGACGCTGCCCGGCTTCATGGAAGCTACCATCTCTGCGGTGATCAGTTTTGGCGCTGGCTTGCCAGGAATGAGCGCGGTGGTGACGATGATATCCACCTCTTTCGCCTGCGCGGCGAACAGCGCCATCTCTGCCTTGATAAAGGCTTCGGACATCACTTTGGCGTAGCCATCGCCGCTGCCCGCTTCTTCCTCGAAATCAAGTTCAAGGAATTCCGCGCCCATGCTCTGCACCTGCTCTTTGACTTCCGGGCGGGTATCGAAAGCGCGCACGATGGCGCCAAGACTGCCCGCCGCGCCGATAGCGGCCAGGCCAGCTACGCCCGCGCCAATCACCATAACTTTGGCTGGTGGCACCTTGCCCGCAGCGGTGATCTGACCGGTAAAGAAGCGACCGAACTCATGCGCCGCCTCGACGATGGCGCGATAGCCCGCGATATTGGCCATAGAGCTGAGCGCATCCAGCGACTGCGCGCGTGAGATACGCGGCACCGCGTCCATAGAGAGCACGGTTACCTTGCGCGCCGCCAGCTTCTCCAGCAGCGCCGGATTCTGCGCAGGCCAGATAAAGCTGACCAGCGTGCTGCCCTCGCGGGTCTGCGCGATTTCGTCATCCGTCGGCGCATTGACCTTCAGCACGATATCGGCTTGCCAGACGGCGGCGGTATCGACCAGCGCTGCGCCCGCCGCAGCGTAGGCGGCGTCGTCAAAGCTGGCTAATTTGCCCGCGCCCTGTTCGACAGCGACGCTAAAGCCCAGCGCCAGCAGCTGCTCAACCGTTTTCGGCGTGGCGGCGACTCGCGCTTCGTTGGGCAACCGCTCTTTGGTAATTCCAATCAGCATAGTGTTCCCTTTCATCAGAGGTAAGACGATCTTTTTTCTGCGGCGGCCCGTCTGCTGCGCGCCGCCGGTTTTACTGCAAACGCCCTATAAACTACTGAAAATAGCGTTCTCACGCCAGCTATCAGCAGGACGTTTTACTTTTTTATATCTGAAAAGTCCGGCCCAGGCGGCAAAAACGCGATTTTACACGCTTATCTCGCTATGCCCCGCGTATAATCTGCTAAGGACAAAGAGGAAAACAGAAAAGCCAGCGCGTCAAAAGGCGCTGTTTAACAGTTAATTAACTGTTAAAACGATAAGATTTAGTGCCTTAAGTGATAAAGCCTGTGCCGACGGCCCAATTTAACATTTTTGTAATACTCATACCGCTACCGCTGTCAATGAGGCTGCCGTCAGGCTGAAAATGGCTGAGACAGGATGTATTATTACATGCAATAATCGGGAGCTAATCTGTTACACATCAAGAGTCCAGCACGTTTTCGTACTCATTATTTTTGCGCAAGGCGAAGGATTATTTTTATGAAGCTGAAGATTACCATTCTGGCATCAGCCCTGTTGTCGCTTACCTCACTTTCCGCTTCCGCGGCCCAGGAACTGACTCCGGAGAAAGCGGCCGCGCTGAAGCCTTTCGATCGCATCAGCGTGACCGGCCGTTTTAACGCTATCGGCGAGGCCAACGACGCGATCTCAAAACGTGCCGACGAGCTGGGCGCAAAAGCTTTTTACGTGCAAAGCATCAACGACAGCAATAATAACGGCGGTAACTGGCGTGTGGTCGCGGATATCTACCACGACGACGCGCCGCCGGCGCCGAAAAAGCAGGATCGCATCATTAACGGCGTGCGCGAGCTCTCCAAACCGGAAGCCTATCGTCTGGAACCGTTTGACACGGTTTCCATCAGTGGTTTCTATCACAGCCAGCCGGATGTTAACGACGCCATCACCAAAAAAGCGAAAGAGAAAGGCGCGGCTTCCTTCTTTATTATCCGCCAGATTGACGCTAACAGCGGCGGCAACCAGTATATTACCGCCTATATCTATAAGGCGGATGCCAAAGAGCGCAAGGTGCAGTCGCCAGATCTGATCCCGGCCGATTCACAGGCGGGCAAAGCGGCGGTAGCGGCGGGCGGCGCAGCGGCGAAAAATGTGCAGATCCCGGGCGTGGCCTCTTCCGAAACGCCAAGCAACAACGTTGGCCGTTTCTTTGAGACGCAGTCTTCTACCGGCCAGCGCTATACCGTGCGCACGCCGGAAGGCAAAAGCGTGCAGGAAGTTAACGCCATCACCGCCGCGCAGATGCAGCCCTTCGACAGCGTAACCTTTACTGGCCACTTCGGCA
The DNA here is from genome assembly GCF_037026505.1 of Erwinia sp. CGal63. Taxonomy (NCBI): domain Bacteria; kingdom Pseudomonadati; phylum Pseudomonadota; class Gammaproteobacteria; order Enterobacterales; family Erwiniaceae; genus Erwinia; species Erwinia sp. CGal63. Next base: position 925,186 of record NZ_JAKUMN010000001.1, on the reverse strand, counting down.
CGCCAACGGAGATCTCCGAAGCCGTAGGCCGCGCCGCTATCGAGAAAGGCGCGAAGTATTACCACATCACTCGCCAGTGGTCTAACCAGAGCGGTGGCAACCTGACCATCTCCGCAGACCTGTTTAAGTAACAGCGGTCAAACCGCGCCACGGAAGGCGCGGTTCAGACGTAGCCAGTCATTGATGCTTTTTGCGCCTTTGTTAACAGCATGGAATCATCAATTCAGCAGATTATAAATCATCCTTATTCTCTTCGCCCGCCGTGCTGCCTGCATAACTTCCCAACATAATTTGCATACTCAAGCACTTTTCACCGTCATGCGCATTGCATCTCGCAAAACCTCTCCGTAAAATCGCCGCCGGTTTCAGGAGAGCTTTCCAGGTTTAGCCGCTCAAGGCGTATAAATCGCGAACTATTCATCCTGATGGCGTTTTTTATTCTGTTCCCGGGATGTATTTTTGGACAAAAAATTAGGTCTTACCGCCCTGACGGCGCTGGTACTGAGTTCTATGCTGGGCGCCGGCGTCTTTAGCCTGCCGCAGAATATGGCCGCCGTGGCTGGCCCGGCGGCGCTGCTGGCTGGCTGGGCGATCACCGGCGTCGGCATTATTATGCTGTCGCTGGCGCTGCTGCTGCTGACCCGCCTTAAACCCGAGCTGGACGGCGGCATCTATACTTACGCTCGCGCCGGCTTCGGCGAGCTGGTCGGCTTTTGCTCCGCCTGGGGCTACTGGCTGTGCGCGGTGATCGCCAATGTCTCCTATCTGGTGATCGTCTTTTCCGCCCTCAGCTTTTTTACCGACTCTCCGGGCCACGTGGTGTTTGGCGACGGCAATACCTGGCAGGCCGTGCTCGGCGCTTCCGTGCTGCTGTGGCTGGTGCACTGGCTGGTGCTGCGCGGCGTACAGACGGCGGCAGGCATCAATCTTGTCGCGACGCTGGGCAAGCTGGTGCCGCTGGGGCTGTTTATCGTGCTGGCGATCGCCGCCTTTCATCTCGACCGTTTTCGCTTCGATTTTTCCGGCCTTGAGCTGGGCGTACCGGTTTGGGAGCAGGTGAAAAACACCATGCTGATTACGCTTTGGGTGTTTATCGGCGTGGAAGGCGCGGTGGTGGTTTCCGCGCGCGCAAGGAACAAAAAGGATGTGGGCCGCGCCACGCTGCTGGCGGTGAGCGCCGCGCTGCTGGTTTATCTGCTGGTGACGCTGCTTTCTCTTGGCATCGTGCCGCGCGCCGAGCTGGCAGAGATGCGCAATCCCTCGATGGCGGGCCTGCTGAACCATTTGATCGGCTCCTGGGGGGATATGGTTATCGCGCTGGGGCTGATTGTTTCCGTAAGCGGCGCCTATCTCAGCTGGACGATTATGGCGGCGGAAGTACCTATGCTGGCGGCAGGAAACGGGACGTTCCCACGTTCTCTGGCCAGGCAAAACGCGCGCGGCGCGCCTTCCGCCTCGCTCTGGCTTACTAATTTAAGCGTGCAGGCCTGTCTGATTCTGATCTGGCTGACCGGTTCCGATTACAACACGCTGCTGACTATTGCTTCCGAAATGGTGCTGGTGCCCTATTTCCTGGTTGGCGCCTATCTGTTTAAGATTGCGCGCGCGCAGCGAAAACCCGTAGCGCTGGCGGTGGCCGTGGGCGCCAGCGCCTATGGTCTGTGGCTGCTTTACGCTTCCGGGCCGCTCCATCTGCTGCTTTCCGTGGTGCTTTACGCACCTGGCATGCTGCTGTTTATGTGGGCGCGCCGCAACGGGCGGGGAGAAGGCTATCTGAATAAACTGGAAAAAATAGCGATGGGCGTGCTGATTGCAGGCAGCGCGCCGGCCATGTGGCTGCTGCTGCGCTAGTGCGAAAGCGCGGGCATGGCGATCGTTAAGCGGTCGTCATGCTGCTCCAGCGACAGCGGCTTGACGTACTCTTCGCGGATGGCCGCAAGCTGCTGTTCCGAGAGCGGATAAGGCAGCAGAATTTCAAAGCGTTCTATCTGCTGTTGTTCAGCCAGGGTTATCAATCGGGCGATATTTATCTCGTCGCTGACCTGGGTGGAGATAATTTGCAGCGCCAGCGCTTTCAGCCTTTCCGAAGGCGCGCCGGGCAGATCGGGCGAGTTTTTTGTTACCATGCCAAAGATGGGCATAACGCCGTATATAGCGTCGACGAAGCTCCAGCGTTTTTTACAGGAAGCCGCGAGAAAATCGATATAATTCAGGCAGACAGGGCTTTCCGCTCCTGTTATAGCCAGCTCTTTATCAGACACCCTTTTCTCTCCTTTCTCCGTTAATCGACGCGACGCGCCGGCGGGCAACAACCCTGCCGAATATAATGGCATATTTTACGCCATTTATACTATACATCGAGAGTTATTTAGCCCTGACTTATAGTAGTCAGCGTAAACATTGGGTAATCTTGTTATTCCTTCGTTAAAAAATGTCGCTATGAATAAAATCGTATTCGTTGAGGACGATCGGGACGTGGGCGAATTAATCGCCGCCTATCTGAATCGTCATGATATTGAAGTTGTCGTTGAAAGCCGTGGCGATCGCGCCGAGGCGACCATCGCCGCCGAGAAGCCGGATTTGGTGATGCTGGATATTATGCTGCCGGGCAAAGACGGCATGACGCTGTGTCGCGATCTGCGCGCCAGCCAGAGCTGGTCTGGCCCAATTGTGCTGCTGACTTCGCTGGACAGCGATATGAATCATATCCTGTCGCTGGAAATGGGCGCCAATGACTATATCCTGAAAACCACGCCGCCCGCCGTTCTGCTCGCCCGTTTGAGGCTACATCTGCGTCAGGCCGCGGCGAACGGCGGCGAGGATGCGGCGATCGCGCCAGCCGTCAGCGGGCAAAAAGCGCTGCGCTTCGGCACGCTTTCCGTCGATCCGGTCAATCGTCAGGTAACGCTGGGCGGCGAGAATATCGCGCTTTCCACCGCCGATTTCGATTTGCTGTGGGAGCTGGCGACCCATGCGGGTTCGATTCTTAACCGCGACGCGCTGCTGAAAACCCTGCGCGGCGTCAGCTATGACGGTATGGATCGCAGCATCGACGTGGCGATTTCCCGCCTGCGGAAAAAACTGCTGGACAGCGCCACCGAACCTTATCGAATTAAAACTATCCGCAATAAAGGCTATCTGTTTGCGCCTCATGCCTGGGAATAGTTGCTGCCGGTGCCGGAATATTTAAATCGCGACCTTTTAAATCGCTTTATAAAAAAGCGATGATTTCGGAAAAACTATTCAGAAAAAGCGGCGGTGTTTTAAAGTACTGCTGCAATATTCACCGTCGCACTGACTCTTGCCTGTAGCGGCAACAGCGTCCGGGAACTCAAAATTGAACGTTAACCCACTAACCTGCTGTTTTAACGGTGCTATGGAATGAAAAAACTGTTTATCCAGTTTTATCTGCTGCTGTTTGTCTGCTTTCTGGTAATGGCGATGTTGGTGGGGCTGGTGTATAAATTCACCGCCGAGCGCGCTGGCCGCGAATCGATGGACGATTTGATGAAAAGCTCGCTCTACCTGATGCGCAGCGAGCTGCGGGAAATTCCGCCGCGCGACTGGAACAAGACCATCGATAACCTGGATCTTAACCTCTCCTTTAAGCTGCATATCGAGCCAATGAGTAAATATCAGCTCGACGCGCCGACTATGCGTCGCCTGCGCGCCGGCGGTATTGTCGCGCTGGATGACGAGTACACCTTTCTACAGCATATTCCGCGCAGCCATTACGTGCTGGCCGTCGGCCCAATCCCTTACCTCTTTTTCCTGCATGAGATGCGCATTCTGGATATTGCGCTGCTGGCCTTTATCGGTATTTCGCTGGCGCTGCCGGTTTTTATCTGGATGCGGCCGCACTGGAAAGATATGCTGCGGCTGGAGTCGGCGGCGCAGCGCTTCGGCCAGGGCCATCTGGACGAGCGTATCCACTTCGATAATGCCTCCAGCCTGCTGCGGCTTGGCGTGGCGTTTAACCAGATGGCCGACAATATCAACACGCTGGTGGTAAGCAAAAAGCAGTTGATTGACGGTATCGCGCACGAACTGCGGACGCCGCTGGTGCGGCTGCGCTATCGGCTGGAGATGAGCGATAACCTTAGCGACAGCGAAGCAGCGGCGCTGAACCGCGATATTGGCCAGCTGGAATCGCTGATAGAGGAGCTGCTGACCTATGCGCGTCTGGACCGGCCAAAAGTCGATCTGCATTTGCAGTCGCTGGATCTGGCGGCGTGGCTGAGCGAGCGGCTGGAGGATATCCGCCTGGTGCATCCTGACTTCACCATTGAGCTGGATACTCCGCAGCGCCAGAATATCGGCGTCGCCGATACGCGCCTGATGGAGCGGGTGCTGGACAATCTGGTCAACAACGCGCTGCGCTATGCCGATCGGCGCCTGCGCGTCGGTCTGTGGTTTGATGGCAATACCGCCTGTCTACAGGTGGAAGATGACGGGCCGGGCATTCCGCTGGCGGAGCGCGAGCGGGTTTTTGAGCCTTTTGTCCGTCTCGACCCCAGCCGCGATCGCGCTACCGGCGGCTGCGGACTCGGGCTGGCGATAGTGCATTCCGTGGCCCAGGCTTTCGGCGGCTCCGTTACCATCGACGCCAGCCCGCTCGGCGGCGCAAGCGTTCGCTTTTGCTGGCCGGTTGATTTACCCTTAACGCCTCCTCGCGCTGTCTGACAGCGCCATGACTAAAAGGATATCTATGTCATCCGCCTATGCCAATCTGACCAAAACCTTCACCCGTCTTTCCCGCTTCGGCCATCTCTCCGCCATCGCCGGCTGGGATATGATGACCATGATGCCGCCGGGCGGCAGCAGCGCTCGCGGCGCGGCGCTGGCCGAACTGAGCGTGTTGCGCCACGAAATCCTGACCGATAAAAGCGTCGGCCAGTGGCTGGCTCAGGCCGAAGGCGAAGAGTTAAACGACGTTGAGCGCGCCAACCTGCTGGAGATGCGCCGCGCTTATGACCAGGCTGCCCTGCTTCCCGCCTCGCTGGTCGAGGAGAAGTCGATCGTGGGCGCCCGCTGCGAACATGCCTGGCGCCAGCAGCGTCCCGCCAACGACTGGCAGGGTTTCGCTGCCAATCTGAAAGAGGTTGTGAAGCTGAGCCGTCAGGAAGCCGAACTGCGCGCGCAGGCAAACGGCTGTTCCCGCTACGACGCGCTGTTGGATCTTTATGAGCCGGGCATGACCGCCGCTAAGCTGGACAGCACTTTCGGCGAGCTGAAAACGTGGCTGCCGTCGCTGCTGAGCCGCATTGTGGAGAAGCAGTCGCGGCAGCCGGTCGCCGTGCCGGTCGGCCCGTTCGCCGTAGAGTCACAGCAGCAGCTGGGCCTGGCGCTGATGAAGACGCTTAATTTCGACTTCAACGCCGGTCGTCTCGACGTCAGCGCGCATCCGTTCTGCGGCGGCGTGCCGGAAGATGTCCGTATCACTACCCGCTATAACGCCAACGAATTTATCAGCGCCATGATGGGCGTGATCCATGAAACCGGCCACGCCTGCTACGAGCAAAATCTGCCGAAGCAGTGGGCTGGTCAGCCGGTGGCGCTGGCGCGTTCGACCGCCATTCATGAATCGCAGAGCCTTTTTTTTGAGAAGCAGCTGGGCCGCAGCGCCGAGTTTTTAAGTCTGCTGCTGCCGCAGGTCAGGACGCTGATGGGCGATTGTGCGGAACTGGAAGAAGCGAACTTTATTGCGCTGAACCAGCGCGTTAAGCCAGGCCTGATCCGCGTGGACGCTGATGAGGTAAGCTATCCGGCACACGTTATCCTGCGTTATGAAATCGAGCGCGCGCTGATGGAAGGCGAGATTGAAGTCGACGATATTCCGACGCTGTGGCAGGAGAAGATGCAGGCGCTGCTGGGCCTGGATACCAGCGGCAACTACCGCGACGGCTGTATGCAGGATATCCACTGGACGGATGGTTCGTTCGGCTACTTCCCGACCTACACGCTGGGCGCGATGTATGCGGCGCAGCTTTTCCACAGCGTGAAAAAGGCGCTGCCACAGGTGCACAGCGATATCCGCGAAGGTAATCTACAGCCGATCTTCGACTGGTTAAAACAGAATATCTGGCAGCACGGCAGCCGTTTCAGCACGCGCCAGCTGATTGAAAACGCTACCGGCGAAGACCTCAATCCACGCTATTTCCGGCAGCATCTGGAAAACCGCTATCTGCATAACTGATGTTTGGAAGCCCGTCGCCCTGACGGGCTTTGTACATTCGGTAACACGCCGATACCAATCACTCACGGAAAGCCGTACGCCCTTCCCTTATAGTCTCTTCACCGGCCCCGCAGTGGGCTGACAATGAAATAACACTTTGAGGGTTGTGAAATGAAAAAATTATTCGCTCTGGTTGTAGCCGCTGCTATGGGTATCTCTTCAGCTGCTTTCGCCGCTGAAACCACCGCCGCGCCAGCCACTACTGCGCCAGCTGCTGCTACTACCGCTGCACCAGCGCACGCTGCCAAACATCACAAGGCGCACAAGAAAGTTGCTCAGAAAGCTCAGGCGGCTAAAAAGCACAAAAAAGCCGCTAAGCCAGCAGCACAGAAAGCGCAGGCTGCTAAAAAAGCTCACAAAAAAGTAGCTAAACCAGCTGCTCAGAAAGCTCAGGCTGCCAAGAAAGTTCACCACAAGAAAGCCGCTAAGCCAGCAGCACAGAAAGCTCAGGCTGCCAAGAAAGTACACCACAAGAAAGCCGCTAAGCCAGTAGCGCAGAAAGCTCAGGCTGCAAAGAAAGTGCACCACAAGAAAGCCGCTAAGCCAGTAGCGCAGAAAGCTCAGGCCGCTAAGAAAGTGCACCACAAGAAAACGGCTAAAGCCGCTGCACCTAAAGCTTAATCGCCTTCAGCGAGTCCCTTAGATTGTTAACTCAAACACCCGGTTCAGCCGGGTGTTTCTTTCCTGGAGTATCGGATGATGGTGCGTCGCTATTTATTCGAAATTATCCTGGGCCTGATGATTATCTGCGGCGTTGTCGCCTTTTCATTTTATCTTTAATAGCCGTAGCCTGCTGATTTTTAAATTAAACTTCCTTTTTACCGCCAGCCGACTATAGTTATATCCACCTGCGGTTTTACTTCTCCATTCAGAGAGAGACATGCGCCTGAAAGCTGTATTTTTAATGGGATGTTTGGCCTTTTCATTTTGCGCCGCTGCCGAAAGCGAGCAGGATGTCAGAACGCTGTTTTTCGGCAAAGACGATCGCCATCCGGTAAGCGAAACCACCAGCCAGCCCTGGGAAGCGATAGGCCAGCTGGAAACCCTCAGCGGCAATTTATGCAGCGCTACCCTGATTTCTCCCCATTTAGCCCTGACCGCCGGACACTGTTTGCTGGCGCCGCCGGGCAAGATCGATAAAGTTGTCGCGCTCCGTTTTATCGGTCATGACGGCGACTGGCGCTATGAAATTCACGATGTCGAAACGCGTGTCGATCCCGCTTTAGGTAAAAAGCTTAAGGCTGACGGCGACGGCTGGATCGTCCCTTCTTCAGCCGCGCCTTATGATTACGGGCTGGTTGTGCTGCACAATCCACCGTCCGGTATCACGCCGGTACCGCTGTTTGACGGCAGCCGCAGCGATCTGACCGCCGCCCTGAAAACGCAGCAGCGCCGTGTTACCCAGGCGGGCTATCCGGAAGATCATCTTGATACGCTCTACTCGCACAGCAACTGCCTGATTACTGGCTGGGCGCAAAAGAATGTGCTGTCGCACCAGTGCGATACCCTGCCCGGAGACAGCGGTTCGCCGCTGCTGCTGAAAAGCGACGATGGCTGGCGACTGATCGCGGTACAGAGTTCCGCACCGGCGGCAAAAGATCGTTATGAAGCGGACAACCGCGCTATCGCCGTGACCGCTTTTCGTGACAATCTGCAGGCGCTGGCGCAGGAATAACGCGCGTTAACCGGCCTTCCCTGGCCGGTTGTTACACCACAATTTCGTCCATCGCCTGCTGGATGCGCTTTTCCGACACCGGATAAGGCGTTCCAAGCTGCTGTGCGAAGTAGCTAACGCGCAGCTCCTCGATCATCCAGCGTATTTCTTTCACGTCCTCGTCATCGCGCCGCACCGGCGGCAGCTTGTTGAACCACGTCTGCCACGCCTGCTGGATTTTATCGACCTTGACCATTCTGGCGCGATCGCTATGCGGATCGACCGGCAGCTTTTCCAGCCGCCGCTCAATCGCCTGCAGATAGCGCAGCGTATCGCCAAGCTTTTTCCAGCCGTTGCCGGTCACAAAACCGCGATAGACAAGGCCGTTCATCTGCGCCTTGATATCGGAAAGCGCCAGCGCCATGGTCATGTCCACGCGCCCTTTCAGCCGCTTGTTGATATTGAACACCGCCGTCAGGATCTGCTCGACTTTTTTCGCAATATCCACCACCGTTTCATTCAGCTCGGCCCGCACTTTTTCATGCAGCTGCTGGAATCCCTCTTCACGCCAGGTTGGGCCGCCATATTCCGCAATCAGCTTGTCCACGCCGCAGGCGATACAGTCATCAATCAGATCCAGCACCTTGCCGTAAGGATTGAAATAGAGCCCCAGCTTGGCTTTGTTGGGCAGCTTCTCATGCAGATATTTAATCGGCGACGGAATGTTCAGCAGCAGCAGCCTGCGCTGGCCGCGCCACATCGCTTTTTTCTGCTCGTGCTCGGAATCAAACAGGCGAATCGCCACGCTCTCTTTTTCATCCACCAGCGCCGGCCAGGCCTTAACGCTGTAGCTGCCGCGCTTCTGTTCGAAATGGTCAGGCAGATCGCCAAAGCTCCAGATATGCAGGCCGCTCTGCTCCAGCCCGTCATCCGCCACCAGCGACAGCGTTTCCTGCACTTTGGCCTTTAGCTGCTCTTTCAGCGCGGCCAGATCGCGCCCTTCAGCCAGCTTGCGGTTGCGATCGTCCACAACGCGGAACGTCATTTTCAGATGATCGGGCACCTGATCCCACTGCCAGGCTTCACGTTCGATAGTGACGCCGCTCATTCGACGGAATTCCCGTTCCAGCGCCTCCATTAGCGGCAGCTCCAGCGGCGTGGCGCGCGCCAGGAAGGCGTCCGCATAGTTGGGCGCCGGCACAAAGTTACGGCGTAACGGTTTCGGCAGCGACTTAATCAGTGCGACGATCAGCTCCCGACGCACGCCGGGGATTTGCCACTCAAAGCCTTTCTCCTCTACCTGATTCAGCAGCGGCAGCGGAATATGGACGGTAACGCCATCCGCGTCAGTGCCCGGTTCAAACTGGTAGCTCAGCTTGAGTTTCAGGTTGCCCTGCTGCCAGAAGTTGGGATAGTCGAGCTTGCTGATATTCTCCGCGCCCTCGCGGATTAGCATCTCTTTAGCGAAATTAAGCAGCTCGGGCTGCTCGCGGCTCGCTTTTTTCCACCAGCTGTCGAAATGGCGGGCAGAGATAACCTCATGCGGAATGCGCTGGTCGTAAAAGGCGAACAGCGTTTCGTCGTCCACCAGGATATCGCGACGGCGCGACTTATGTTCCAGCTCCTCAACTTCTTCGCGAAGTTTGAGATTGGCGCGGAAAAAGGCGTGGCGCGTCTGCCAGTCGCCCTCAACCAGCGCGTGGCGGATAAACAGCTCGCGCGACAGCACCGGATCGATCGGGCCATAGTTCACCTTGCGCGCCGCGACGATCGGCAAGCCGTAGAGAGTGACTTTTTCGCTGGCCATCACCGCGCCCTGGCTTTTCTCCCAGTGCGGTTCGCTGTAGCTGCGTTTGATCAGATGCTGCGCCAGCGGCTCGATCCATTCCGGTTCGATACGGGCGGCGATACGACCCCAAAGGCGGCTGGTTTCCACCAGTTCGGCGACCATCGTCCATTTCGGCGGCTTTTTAAATAGGCCGGAACCGGGAAAAATAGAGAAGCGGGCGTTACGCGCGCCGGAATACTCCTGCTTTTCAACATCTTTCTGGCCGATATGGGAGAGCAAGCCGGTCAGCAGCGCGGTATGCACGCCCCTGAAATCCGCCGGCTCGCTGTTCAGCGGAATGCCCTGTTCCCGCACCACCTGGCGCAGCTGCGTATAGATATCCTGCCATTCGCGTACGCGCAGATAGTTCAGATAATCGGTTTTACACAGCCGACGGAACTGGCTGGAAGAGAGCGCTTTTTGCTGCTCCTGCAGGTAGTTCCAGAGATTGACGAAGGAGAGGAAATCGGACTCTTTATCGGCGAAACGGCGATGTTTTTCGTCCGAAGCCTGCTGCCTGTCGACCGGACGCTCGCGCGGGTCCTGAATGGAAAGCGCGGCGGCGATAATCATCACTTCACGAGTACAGGCGTATTTCTGCGCCTCCAGCACCATTTTCGCCAGGCGCGGATCGACCGGCAGCTGCGCCAGCGTGCGGCCGGAAGGCGTCAGCCTGTAACGCTCGTTATCCAGCGTGATTGCGCCCAGCTCTTCCAGCAGCTTAACGCCGTCCTGAATATTGCGCTTGTCCGGCGCTTCCACAAAAGGAAACGCGGCGATATCGCCCAGGCCCAGCGCGGTCATCTGCAGGATCACCGAAGCCAGGTTGGTGCGCAGAATTTCCGGATCGGTAAAGGCTGGCCGACTCAGAAAATCCTCTTCCGAGTAAAGCCGGATACAGATGCCTTCGGAGACGCGGCCGCAGCGCCCTTTACGCTGGTTGGCCGAAGCCTGAGAAATGGGCTCGATGGGCAGCCGCTGCACCTTAGTGCGGAAACTGTAGCGACTGATACGCGCCGTGCCGGGATCGATAACGTATTTGATGCCGGGCACGGTCAGCGAGGTTTCCGCCACGTTGGTCGCCAGCACGATACGTCGGCCGCTGTGCGGCTGAAAGACGCGGTTCTGTTCAGCATTAGAGAGGCGCGCGTAAAGCGGCAGAATTTCCGTGTGCGGCAGATCGCGACGGTTAAGCGCGTCGGCGGTATCGCGGATTTCTCTTTCGCCGCTCATAAAGATCAGGATATCGCCGCGGCTCTCCTGTCCCAGCTCGTCTACCGCGTCGAAAATCGCCTGCAGCTGATCGCGTTCGCTGTCGTCAGCCTCTTCCACTACAGGTCGGTAACGCACCTCCACCGGATAAGTGCGTCCCGAGACTTCAATTACCGGCGCGTTGTGGAAGTGCCGTGAGAAGCGCTGCGGATCTATGGTGGCCGAGGTGATGATGACTTTTAAATCGGGACGGCGCGGCAGCAGCTCGCGCAGGTAGCCCAGCAGAAAGTCGATATTCAGGCTGCGTTCGTGCGCCTCATCGATAATGATGGTGTCATACTGCATCAGCAGGCGATCCTGCTGGATCTCCGCCAGCAGGATGCCGTCGGTCATCAGCTTTACCTGCGTGGTTTCGCTGACCTGGTCGTTAAAGCGCACCTTGTAGCCGACGCAGCCGCCGAGCGAGGTTTCCAGCTCTGCCGCGATGCGATCGGCCACGGTTCTTGCCGCCAGCCGGCGCGGCTGTGTGTGGCCGATTAGCCCGACGATGCCGCGCCCCAGCTCCATGCAGATTTTTGGCAGCTGGGTGGTTTTGCCCGAGCCGGTTTCGCCCGCCACAATCACTACCTGATGATCGCGGATGGCTTCGGCAATCTCCTGCTTTTTCTGGCTAACCGGCAGGTTTTCCGGATAACGAATAGCGGGCGTGGCGGCTTTGCGCATGGCCACACGCTGTTCCGCCGCGGCGATGTCATTGCTCAGCTCTTCGGCGATAGCCTGCTGCGCAGCGGGATTTTTGACTTTTTTCGCGCCCTGCAGGCGCTTTTGCAGCCGCTGACGATCTCTGAGCATCAGCGCGTCCAGGCGCGGCAGCAGCGTCGTCAAAGGCGAACGGGGAGTATCAGACATAAAAGAGCTCGCTAATCGCCAGCAGGCTGGCGGAGAATAAAGTATGGGTGAAAAAATTTTGCGTAGTGTAGCACACTCAATTACTTAGCTTTGGCCGCGACGCAATAAGCTTGTTCAGTAAATTCGAACGCCGGCTTCAGAATATTGCGCTATCTCTGCGGCAAATTTGTCAATAGAGTGTAAGTCATTGAGCGAATACCTCTCCGCATAACACAGGAAATTCATTATGAGCAAAGTTTTAGTACTGAAATCGAGCATCCTTGCAGGCTACTCGCAGTCCAACCAGCTGGCCGATCACTTTGTCGCAGAGTGGAAAGCGGCGCACGGCGGCGATGAGATTGTTATCCGCGATCTGGCTGCAAACCCGATTCCGGTACTGGACGGTGAGCTGGTTGGCGCGCTGCGTCCTTCCGATGCCGCTCTGACCCCACGTCAGCAGGAAGCGCTGGCGCTTTCCGACGAGCTGATTGCTGAGATTCAGTCTGTGGATACCGTAGTTATTACGGCGCCGATGTACAATTTCAATATTCCAACGCAGTTAAAAAACTACTTTGACCTCATCGCCCGCGCCGGCGTGACTTTCCGCTATACCGAAAAAGGCCCGGAAGGCCTGATCAACGGCAAAAAAGTGATTATTATCACCAGCCGCGGCGGCATTCATAAAGATACCCCAAGCGATCTGCTGACGCCTTACCTGAAGCTGTTCCTGGGCTTCCTGGGCCTGACCGACGTGCAGTTCGTCTTCGCCGAAGGCATGGCCTACGGCCCGGAAGCGGCCACCAAAGCCAGCGAAGAGGCGAAAGCCGCGCTGCAGCAGCTGGTTAGCGCCTGAGCTTAGCTTCAGCCCGGAAAAGCAGCCGCCAGGCTGCTTTTTTTATTGCCGCAGCGGCGCATCCTCGCCGTTTTTCAGTAAGGTCTGCACGTTTTTATCCGCTTTGATCTCTATCTCATGCTCGATTTTGACGTTCATATTGATGGTAATCGGCTCTTTGGGCGCGGCGACCTCAATGCGCGGCACGCAGCCGCAGAGCAGCATCGCGACCAGGAGCGGCAGAGCTGTTTTCATTTCATATTTCCTTGTGCTGAGAGCGCGGCGTGCTGCTCTGTCCAGGATTGCAAATTATCGCCAAAGCGCAGGCTGCGCCAGAGCTGAAAAAGATTCTCCTGCTGGCTGTAGTTTAACGAAACGCGCTGCTTCTTATCGTTGAAGCGACTGGTACCGTTAACCTGGGCCGTCATGTGCATTTCGCCCTTGTTGTCGATATTCAGCGTGGCCCGACTGCGGGTAATTTCCATATAGCGCAGCCAGTCCATCGCCGCGCCCGCCGCGATATTGCCGGCGGCCAGCGCGTCGGCAAACTCTTTATCCAGCCGCAGCGTTAACGGGCCATTGTTGGCGACCCAGCCCTCTTTCACCAGCCAGGGAGAGTTTTCCAGCCACAGCGGCAGCGCGCCGTTGATATGGCCGGACATGGCGATTTTTTTCGGCTGAATGGCCGTAACCAGCTCGCTCATGCTGATATTTCTCAGCCGCAGCGTGGCCGCTTCGGTTTGCGGCAGCTGCAGGCTGACCAGGCTCAGCTCGCCGCCCAGCATCTCAACGCCGACGTTGCTTAAGCGCAGCGGTCGCGCGGCGCTCCACGGATACCAGCCCTGCAGATCGGCGTGAATATTTTGTAGCGCGAACTGGTTTTGTATCTGACGGATACGCAGCGAAACCGGACCTTTGGCGCCAAAGTACCACTGGTCGGCCTGCAGCCTGAACGGCAGAGAGAAATCGATGCCGCTAATCCGGTTGTCCGGCGTGCGTACGGCGCCGTCGCTGACCACCCAATGACCACCGGCGATTAATCCCTGGCCCGCCGCCGCTGAAAAAGCCGCCTGTGCTTTAAGCGTGCCGTCGCGAAGCGCCATTTTCAGATCTTCGCTCAGCAGCGACTGGAAAACTTGCAGCGACTGTTGCGGCCACCAGGCCTGGCCGCGCAGCCGCTCGCCGTCCCAGCGTCCTCGTAGCCGTACCGGGCCAATGGGATCGGCCGCCAGACTGCCGCTATAGAGAAAGTGAGCGGGATCGCTGCCGTTGACCTCCAGAGCCAGCTCGGCAGGCGGCAAATAGCCACCGTAATCGAAGCTGGTGCGCCTGGCGTTCAGTGAAAATTTGCCGACAAAAGAGGGATTCTCGCTGTCGTGCTGCCAGCGTACCGGCTCCGCCAGCGTCAGCCTGGGCGCCTCAACCGTGACGCCGCTATAGCGGATGCGATCGAATCCCGTGGAAAGCGAGGCCAGTTCAATTTGGCGATCCTGCCAGCTGCCGCGTCCTTTCACATCCCACTTCGCTGCCAGCGGCGCCAGCAGCCCGTCGCCCCAGTAGCGCCACAGCCAGCGGCCTTTATCCGGCCAGAAGTCCGTAGCCTGCCCGTCAAGATGAAGCCGGAATCGGCCCATCTGCGCATCGTGTGCGCTCAGGATCGCCTGTAAACGGCCGCCTATGCCTGCTGAAGAGACGGCGACGCCGGAAAGCGGCCAGCGCGCTTCGTCCACTTCCAGCGTCGAAAGCAGCCGCCCGCGCATGCGCAGCAGCGCGCCGGGTTTCAGCCGCAGTACCGGATCGAGCAGCGGCCCCTGCAGCTCGCCGGGAATGCCGGCGAAAAAGAGCAGCTGCGCCAGTTTGCTTTCGCCCGTCAGGCGGAAAGGCAGCTGGCTTTGCGTCCAGTCCAGATGGCCTGGCCCCAGCGACAGCACGACGTTGCCTTTGCCGCCGCGGCCCTGCGTCAGGACATTCAGACGACCGGCGACGCTCATAGCCGGCATTCCCTGCTGCCAGCCGTCCAGCGTCAGGCTCACCCCGCCAGAGAGCGGCTGCGCGGCATAGGGCCAGCGCCACTTACCCTGAGTGATGGCGATTTGCTGCGCTGTGACCTGCCACGGCAAAAGAAGCAGCGGCTCTTGCTGAGCCTGCGGCGTTATCGAGAGTGTCCCGCTGTTTTGCTGCCACTGCAGGCTGGCTAAAAGCGGTCTGTTTTCCATTTCCAGCGTGGCCGTCAGCGCGCCGCTGTCCGGTAAAGCGTCGGGGATTTCCGGTAGCAAAGCCGAGCCTTTGACGCTGATGGGCTGCGCTACTCCCGGCGCGGTCAGCGAAAGCGACTCCAGCATCAGCTGTCGCCCCGTCAGCTTAGCCTGCAGAGAGAGATTTTCGCCCTGCCAGCGGACAAGCTGTTGGCGCGGATCGAGGCTGAGCCGCAAAGCGCCTGACCAGCTCTGCCACGGCAACAGGCTGACCTGGCCAATCGAAACCTCCGCCTTTGGCAGCATCGCCTGCCATTCCGCCAGCGAACGCGGCGCGGCGGGCTGATCGCTGCTCTCTGCAAGGCGGCTGAAACAGGCGCTGTCGATCTGCAGCGCTTGCGCGCCCAGCGCCCAACGGCCGTTGTGTCGCCCCAGCGTCACGTCGCTTGCCGTGGCCAGCTCGCACTCGCCCGTGCGGTAGCGAATGCCGGGCAGCCAGACGGCGCCGTCTCGCCAGCCGGGATTACCGTCCAGACTGACGGTAGTCGCAGCAGGCAGCCATAGCCCCGCCAGGCGCGGCAGCCACCAGCTTAGCGTCAGCAGCAGCGCGCCGCTCACCATGCCGGCGGCGGCAATAGCGATGATAAAAAGCTTCCAGCCACGGGTCATGACTTCAGTCCCTTTTAAGTTAAGGCCATGAATCATGGCACGTCCTGCCCGTCGCGAGAAGATTTTCGCCGGTAAAAACCCTGTCAGAACGCTATTTTAAGACAGCGGCCGACTCTCGCTAAAGGCGAACTCTTGTTATGCTTACTTTGACCGACGGATACAGGAGAAAGGCATGAAACTCGCGGTATACAGTACCAAACAGTACGATCGGAAATATCTGGAGCAGGTGAACGAAAGCTATGGATTCGAGCTGGAGTATTTTGATTTCCTGCTGACCGCGCGCACGGCGAAAACGGCGATCGGCTGCGATGGCGTCTGTATTTTCGTTAACGATGATGGCAGTCGCGAAGTGCTGGAAGAGCTGGCGGAGCTGGGCGTGAAATTTATCGCCCTGCGCTGCGCTGGCTTTAACAATGTCGACCTGGAAGCGGCAAAAGAGCTGGGTCTGAAGGTTGTGCGCGTACCGGCTTATTCACCCGAGGCGGTCGCTGAACATGCTGTCGGCCTGATGATGACACTGAACCGCCGCATTCACCGGGCTTATCAGCGAACCCGCGACGCTAACTTCTCACTGGAAGGCCTGATCGGCTTTAACATGCATGGCCGTACCGCCGGCATTATCGGCACGGGTAAAATCGGCATCGCCACGCTGCGCATTCTGAAAGGATTTGGTATGCGGCTGCTGGCTTTCGACCCCTATCCCAGCCAGCAGGCGCTGGAGCTTGGCGCCAGCTATGTCGATCTCAAAACCCTGTTCCGGGAAGCCGACGTGATTTCGCTGCACTGCCCGCTAACGCCAGAGAACAACCACTTACTCAATATGGCGGCTTTTCAGCAGATGAAAGACGGCGTGATGATTATCAACACCAGCCGGGGCGGCCTTATCGACTCGCAGGCGGCAATTGACGCGCTAAAAATGCAGAAAATCGGCTCGCTGGGTATGGATGTGTATGAAAACGAGCGTGACCTCTTTTTTGAAGATAAATCCAACGATGTGATTCAGGACGATATCTTCCGTCGCCTTTCCGCCTGTCATAACGTGCTGTTCACCGGCCATCAGGCTTTTCTGACGGCGGAAGCCCTGACCAGCATCGCCGCCACCACGCTGCAAAATCTGCGGCAGCTGGAAAACGGCGAACACTGTGATAACGAGCTGACCGGCTAAGGAATGCTAACGGGCGCAGCTGCCGCTGGCGAGCGCGCTTTCGCCGCAGCGGCGTCCGTTAGCCAGCTGACACATGCCTATGGCGCTGCCGTCCAGCTGACGCGACAGCGCCAGCGTGCCGCCGGCGTTTTCACAGGCGCTGGCCGCCAGATCGGACATCACTACTTTGGCCGGTACGTGGGCGCTGGTCGCCTGCTGGGGCGGTTCGTTGTCGTCGTTGCTGCTGCTGCAGCCGGCAAGCAGCACGCAGCCAGCCAGCAGAAAAATCGCTGCTCTCATCAAAAAACTCCGGAAGGTGGACAGGCGTGGGTCAGCATAAGCCAGGTTTTTATCAGGGTCGAGCGCAGTCACGAATATTTACTAAATTAAAAATAATGAATGGCAATAGCTGCTGCTCTTATTTTTATTCGGTAATCTCCATCAGTGACAGTGTCACATCAAGCGCGTTTTTGGCTTAATGACCAGCCTGAGTAGCGTGACGTTGTCACTAACGCCCTTTGTTGCTGGTTGTCATTGCGTGCGATAATGCTGAAGCGGCGCTGAATAAAAACGGTAAAGGCCTGAACAGCCAGTTATTCTGTGGCATGATATTATTCACTCTTCGACAACTGTCACAGCAGCCGGATTAAACCAGGTTTTATCTAAGGAGATCGAAATGAGCGACAAACATGTGCGTATCGTGGCGAAATTTACCGCCAGAGCGGGTAAAGCGGACGAGCTGAAGAAAGTGCTGAACGCAGGCGTCAAACCGGCGCGCGCGGAAGAAGGCTGTCTCCACTACGATTTGTATCGCAGCGTGGAAGACGGCAACGTCTATCTTTTTCATGAAACCTGGCAGGACGCGCAGGCCGTAGAGATCCACGGCAGTCAGCCGCACTTTAAGACGCTGATGGCGGATGCCGAACCGCTGCTGGCGCAGCCGCCGGAAGTAGTGAAGTTTTAATCCAGCCTTTGTAAGAATGCCGCCTGCATGTAACCCGTAGCAAATGCGCCTTGACGTACCGGCGCGCTTTGCGGGCGGCAGCTTCACCGCCCACAGTCCTTGTTATTTCAGCAGCCGCGCGCGGCAGTTTTTGCCTTTAATTTTTAACTGTTGCAGCTGCTTCATTACCTGACGAGCGCTCTCATGACGGATAGCAACATAGGCCTGGGTCGGCGCAAGATCGATTTTACCGATAGCCTCGCCGCTCAGCCCCGCTTCACCCGTTAGCGCGCCCAGAATATCGCCCGGACGAATTTTCGCCTTGCGGCCGCCATCAAGGCTTAACGTCACCATTTCCGCCGGCAGCGGACGCGACGCGACGCCGGTCAGCTCTGAGACGCTGTGCCAGCTCAGCTTTTGCTGCAGAAAATCCTCCAGCGCATGGGCGCGGATCATCTCGTCCGGCGCCACCAGGCTGACCGCCGTCCCTTCCGCACCCGCGCGCGCCGTGCGGCCAATGCGATGTACGTGTACTTCCGGGTCGTATGAAAGCTGATAGTTGACCACCATCGCCAGCGCTTTGATATCCAGACCGCGCGCGGCGACGTCCGTCGCCACCAGCACACGGCAGCTGCCGTTGGCGAAGCGGATCAGCACCTGATCGCGGTCACGCTGCTCCAGGTCGCCATGCAGGGCCAGCGCGCTGATCTGCTGCGCTGACAGCGCATCAGCGATATCGTCGCACTCGCGTTTGGTATTGCAAAACACCACGCAGGATGAAGGTTGTTTGTCGCTAAGCAAGCCGATTAGCGCCGACAGTTTTGTACGCGCGCCAGCCTCATAGAAGCGCTGCTCTACTGCGGGCAGATCACTGACGACATCTGTTTCCACGCTCAGCGGTTCGCGCTGAATACGCTGGCTAATCTGCGCAATGTCCTGCGGCCAGGTGGCAGAGAAAAGCAGCGTCTGTCGCTCAGGCGGCGTGTAGCTGACAATCGCGTCGATATCTTCACGGAAGCCCATCTCCAGCATACGATCGGCTTCATCCAGCACCAGCGTTGCCAGACGATCCAGCTGCAGGGTTTCGCGCTTGAGGTGGTCGAGAATACGTCCCGGCGTGCCGACAACGATATGTGGCGCATGCACCAGCGAGTCACGCTGGGCGCCCATCGGCTGGCCGCCGCACAGGGTCAGGATTTTGATATTGGCGGTAAAACGCGCCAGGCGACGCAGCTCTTTGGCCACCTGATCGGCCAGCTCGCGCGTTGGGCAAAGCACCAGCGACTGGGTAACAAACTGCGCGGCGTCGATATGCTGCATCACGCCCAGGCCGAAAGCGGCCGTTTTGCCGCTGCCCGTTTTCGCCTGCGCACGCACGTCGCGGCCTGCGAGGATGGCGGGCAGCGACGCCGCCTGAATGGGCGTCATGGTGTGGTAGCCCAGCTCGTTAAGGTTGGCGATCTGGCTGGCTGGCAGGGAAGTCAGGGTTGAAAAAGCGCTCACAAATTACTCTCTGAAAAACCGGAGGAGGGATTGGCGCTGAGTGTAGCAGAAAAGCGCTGGCGAAGGTTACTGCCGCGTACGTCGCCATGCTGCCTGTGTCAGGCGGCAGCGGTTAAAGCTGCTTGATATTGTCTTCGTTAACGATAGTTCCGAAATAAAACGCTGACTGTTATTTTTTCTTTTTATGGTAAGCGTTTATTAATATCTGTGCTGGTGTTAACTCATTCATATTAACAGGTGGTGCGATCTGCGCGCGTATAGCAGGTACTACACCACCAGCACGAATCTTTTTTTCCCATTCCTGTAAAAGCGAAGCAGCCAACTTCTTTAATTCATTTTCCGTTAATTTCTGTTCGATACCGATACGTTTTAACTCGATACAGATATGATAAAGCACCGGATGACGCCATGGGAATGTTTCAGTGCTGGTATAACGCCATTGATCTTTTCGCCATTGATTATATTCTCTCATGATATCTTTTGTAGATAATCCTGAAATACCGCCACCCGCCTCGGCTACTAGCGCGACAAATTCGGCAAAATCAGGCGGCCAGGAATTGCCACCCGCACAGCGCTCTATGCAGGCTTTCCCCACCAGAGAAAGCTGTTCAGGACTCATTGCACCAATCTGAATTTCCCACAGTTGGCTGGGCCGATTGCCATTTTTTGTGATCCAGCGGTTGGCGTAGATTCTGGTCATCAAATCCCATAACCGCCACGCCGGAGACTCGGTATTGCCTGCAAAAGCATTATTCTGCTCGCTGGTTTTTTCCCAAGGTCTGCGATAAAAATCCATTTCCTTTCATCACCATTGATTAATATATCCACTCATCTATTTCTATAACAAGTTTTATCGCGTGACAACACAATTGTTGAATTAATTTTTCCTACTCAAGAATAGATAAGGAGTTTTATATCGCCTTCGCCTCACCTAAATTTATTTAATAAGTAAATACAGGAAATCGATAGCTGGGAAAATCAGCCTAAAACTTTAGTGAAAAATGATATGATTTAAGGGAAGCAAGCTTCCCTTATTTTCAAATATTAGTGACGTCGATAAACATCGACTTATCGATATTGGTAGAGGAAACCGTCGCCTCGGTAAAGGCGTACTCTTCTCTCTCGCCTTCGCGATCCAGCGGCAGGTTCACAAAGTCGAACAGGTTACGATCCGCCAGCTGGCTTGGGCTGACGTTCTGCAGCGACTTAAACACGCTCTCCACGCGGCCCGGCTCTTTTTTGTCCCATTCAGCGAGCATCGCTTTAATCGCCTGACGCTGCAGGTTCTCCTGCGAGCCGCAAAGATTGCAGGGAATAATCGGGAAATTTTTCTGCTCGGACCAGGCGATAAGATCTTTTTCGCGGCAGTAGGCCAGCGGCCGAATTACAACGTTGCGGCCATCGTCGGAGCGCAGCTTAGGCGGCATCGCTTTCATGCGCGCGCCGTGGAAGATATTCAGAAACAGCGTTTCCACGATATCGTCCAGATGATGGCCCAGCGCGATTTTCGTGGCGCCTATGCGTTCTGCGAACGAGTAAAGCGTGCCGCGACGCAGTCGAGAACAGAGCCCGCAGGTGGTCTTACCTTCCGGAATTTTTTCTTTTACTACGGAATAAGTATCTTTATCCACGATGTAGTAAGGAATGTTCAGGCTTTCGAAATAGTCCGGTAGGATATGCTCGGGAAAGCCAGGCTGTTTCTGGTCGAGGTTGACCGCCACCACGTCGAACTTTATCGGCGCAACCTTTTGCAGATTAAGCAGAATATCCAGCATAGCGAAGGAGTCTTTGCCGCCGCTCATGCAGGCCATCACCACGTCGTTCTCTTCGATCATGTTGTAATCAATGATGGCGTTGCCGACGTTTCTTCTGAGACGCTTTTGCAGTTTGTTGAACTCGAGCGTCTCTTTTCTTGTATCAGTCTGATTCATAAATACTTATTGCACCGTACGGTCAAACCGGCGGCGGGTTTCCTGGTTGGGCGTTGGACTGTCGCGGATTATACGGGTTTTTAACTGAGGTGGAAATATTCGGCAAGCGTGCAAAAAGGCCGGTTGTGCTAACCGGCCTGGCCTTTACATATGCGGCGGCGGATCGGTGATGGGATCCGGCACGTCCGGCGGCGGATCGGGCATCGGCTGCGGTGTTGGAATCGGATCCGGAATCGGAACGGGATCGGTTGGAACCGGGTCGGAAGCTCGCGGTGTATCCATTACGTAGTCGGACAGCATATCTTCCTCCTTAAGCCTGTAG
Organism: Erwinia sp. CGal63; assembly: GCF_037026505.1. Classification (NCBI taxonomy): domain Bacteria; kingdom Pseudomonadati; phylum Pseudomonadota; class Gammaproteobacteria; order Enterobacterales; family Erwiniaceae; genus Erwinia; species Erwinia sp. CGal63. The sequence goes on along the minus strand of NZ_JAKUMN010000001.1, from coordinate 903,830 downwards.
TGAACTTTAAGCATAGGCAGCGTCGCCGTTGCTGGCAAACGCGCAAAAAAAAGCCGGCTTGCGCCGGCTCGTATGAATTAAAAGTGCTATGCAGTAATTCAAAAAAGGAAGTAAGACAATATGGAGCGCAACGCCCATCGCTTGACGTTGCATTCACCTGCGAAAGAGAGTTTGCCCCAGCCGTCTGCTGATTTTATTGATATCGATCAGCTTTATGCCCCCTTTTTGCGCTTTATCGCCGCAGTACGGCAAGCAATTACAGCCATTTACGCCGACGCAACCACCAGGCAACACCCAGCACCAGCGCCACTAACAAAAAGCAGAAAGTGGCGAAGCCGAAGCGCCAGTTACCGCCGGGAATGCCGCCCAGGTTAACGCCGAACAGACCGGTGAGAAAGGTCGTCGGCAGGAAAACCATCGCCAGCAGCGACATGGTATAGGTGCGGCGATTCATCGCTTCCGCCATCACGGTGCTGATTTCATCCGCCAGCACCGCCGTACGGGCTACGCTGGCGTCCAGATCGTCCAGTCCGCGTCCCAGCCTGTCGGCGATATCCTGCATACGGCGCCGGTCGTCGTCGCTCATCCACGGCAGCCTTTCGCTGGCGATGCGTGAAAAAACGTCGCGCTGCGGCGCCATATAGCGGCGCATGATAATCAGCTGTTTGCGAATAAGCGCCAGTTCGCCTCTTGGCGGCACCTGCTGATCGACCACCGCATCCTCCAGCTCGATGATTTTATCGTGCAGATCCTCGATAAATTCGCTGGTGTGGTCGGTCAGCGCGTCGCAAACGTCCACCAGCCAGCTGCCGCCATTAACCGGCCCATTGCCGTTTTGCAGATCGGTTAACACCTCGTCGATGGCGAAAACTTTCCGCTGGCGAGTGGAAACAATCAGCTTTTCATTAATAAAGACGCGCACCACCACCAGCTGATCGGGACGCGATTCGCTGTTCAGGTTGACGCTGCGCAAGGTAATCATCGTGCCGTCGCCCAGCCGGTTGACTCTTGGCCGCATACTGTCGCCGCCCAGCGCGTCGCGCACGGCGTCCGGGATCAGCGGCGTGGACATCAGCCATTCCGCGCTCTCCCGATGGGTGTAATTAAGGTGTAGCCAGCAGGGCTTGTCACAGTGAATTACGTCTTTATCATCAATCGGAATCAGTCCGCCCTTTCCATCCAGCTGACAGGAAATAATGGCGTCTGATACCTGTAAGGCCTTGCCGGCGATGCTCTCCACAATGGCTCCACGCTAAGCATAATCAATGCGATACAGTCTAGCCTGCGCGCTAACCAAAGCAAAACTCCCTTTGCGGACGGCTGTTAAAAAGCGTGTCATTTTGCAAATAAAAGCCGATCGGCTTCACGATTCGAATAACGACCGGTTATGGCCGCTTGTTATTTTTCTGCGGTTGAGGAAATATCCAGACTGCTAATCAGGGTTGTCACTGTTTACGCAGGCAAAACCTGAACCGCTTATTTTCGCCGCAGGGCATGAAAATAAGCGGTTCAGGTTTTTTTTTGGTTTTTTTTCGTTACGGCAATCGTGCAGGGAGCATTTTATGAAATATCAGCAGCTGGCCCAACAGATTTTGCAGGGCGTAGGCGGCCGGGAAAATATCGCGTCGCTGGTTCACTGCGCAACCCGACTGCGCTTCAGACTTAAATCTGTCGCGCTGGCCAATACGGCCTCGTTAAAAAAAAATCCGGCGATTATCACCATCGTCGAAAGCGGCGGACAGTATCAGGTAGTGATTGGCAACCAGGTTGGCGAGGTATATCAGGCTTTACTTAGCGAAGGCGGCTTAAGCGAAGGCGAACAGACCACCGCCGCGCCCGCCAGTCAGTCTCTCTTCAATCGTTTTATCGACATCGTCTCCGGCATCTTTACGCCGTTTTTAGGTGTGATGGCGGCCTCCGGCGTGCTTAAAGGTCTGCTGGCATTGGCGCTGGCGACCAAACTGTTGCAGGAGCAGAGCGGCAGCTATCGCATCCTCTTCGTCGCCAGCGATGCGCTGTTCTATTTCTTTCCCATCGTACTGGGCTACTGCGCGGGTAAAAAGTTCGGCGGCAACCCCTTTACCGCGATGGCGATTGGCGCTGCGCTGGTGCATCCGCAGATGCTGGAAGCGTTCAACCAGGCGCAGCATGGCCAGGCAGCGCTCTCTTTCTTCGGCGTGCCCGTAGTGCTGATCAACTACGCCTCATCGGTGATCCCGATTCTGCTGGCGGCCTGGCTCGCCAGCCTGCTTGAGAAAACCGTTAATCCACGCCTGCCCGACGCGGTGCGCAATTTTGTCACGCCGCTGCTCTGTCTGGCGGTGGTGGTGCCGTTAAGCTTCCTGGCTATCGGGCCGGTGGCCACCTGGCTCAGCCAGCAGCTGGCTGACGGCTACCTGTGGATTTACGCCCTGAGCCCGCTGTTTGCTGGCCTGTTCCTCGGCGGCTTCTGGCAGGTTTTCGTTATTTTCGGCCTGCACTGGGGACTGGTGCCGCTGATGATCAACAACCTGAGCATACACGGTCAGGATTTTATGGCGCCGCTGCTGTTCGCCGCCGTTATGGGTCAAAGCGGCGCGACGCTGGGCGTGCTGCTACGAACCCGCGACCGCCGGCTGAAAGGCATCGCGGCTTCCGCCTTCAGCGCCACGATTTTCGGCATTACCGAACCGGCCGTTTATGGCGTCACGTTGCCCAACCGACGTCCCTTTATCTTCGGCTGCATCGGCGGCGCGCTGGGCGCCGGGCTGATTGGTTTTTACCAGGCCAGCGCCTATTCGTTCGGGCTGGCCAGCATCTTTACCGTGTTTCAAAGCGTGCCTAAAACGGGGATCGACATCACCGTGTATGCCGTGCTGGCGGGTGCGCTGCTGGCGATGATATTCGCCGCTGTCGCCACCTTCTTTTTTGGTCTGGCTCCACGGCAGCAACCAGAGGCGGCCGCTGCTGAGGCAGCGCCGAAGGAAGCGCCACGCAAACTCACGGAAAATATCGTTCTGAACAGCCCGCTGGGCGGCAAAGTCGTACCGCTGGAGCAGGTGGCCGATGAAACTTTCGCCAGCGGCCTGCTGGGAAAAGGCGTCGGCATCGTTCCCGACTGCGGACGCGTCATTTCGCCCGTTGATGGCCATGTGGCTTCGCTGTTTCGTACCGGCCACGCAATAGGCCTGATCGCCGACAACGGCGTTGAGCTATTAATCCACGTTGGGCTTGATACGGTGAAACTGAACGGCAGGCATTTTACCGCATACGTTGCGCAGGATCAGCCGGTACGCCGGGGCGATCTACTGATTGAATTCGACCTTCCGGCGCTGCGTGAAGCCGGTTACGACCTTACTACACCGGTCATCGTCAGCAACAGCGACGACTATCTGGATGTGCTTCCCGTCAGCGAGCAGGAGCAGGTAGCGGAAAACGACGCGCTGCTAACCCTGATCGTTTAACTGTTAAAGGAGAAAACATGAACAGATTTCCGCAGGATTTTCTTTGGGGCGGCGCGATAGCCGCCAATCAGGTTGAAGGCGCATGGCAGGAAGATGGCAAGGGCCTTTCCACTTCCGATCTGCAACCACACGGCATCTTTGGCGAGCGGGTAGAACGCCAACCAGGCGATTTTAACATTAAAGATATCGCCATCGATTTTTATCACCGCTATCCGGAAGATATTAAACTCTTTGCCGAAATGGGCTTTACCGTTTTACGCACCTCCATCGCCTGGACGCGTATCTATCCACAGGGAGACGAAGAACAGCCTTGCGAGGCGGGGCTGGCTTTTTACGATCGCCTTTTTGACGAGATGGCGAAATATCATATCGCGCCGATGGTGACGCTTTCTCACTATGAGATGCCCTATGGCCTGGTTAAAAACTACGGCGGCTGGGGCAGCCGACAGACCATCCTCTTTTTTGAACGCTATGCCCGCACGGTATTCGAGCGCTACAGGCATAAAGTGAAATACTGGCTCACTTTTAATGAAATAAATATGTCGCTGCACGCGCCTTTCACTGGCGTAGGCCTGCCGGAGGAGAGCGACAAACAAGCGGTTTACCAGGCTATCCACCATCAGCTGGTGGCCAGCGCCCGTGCGGTAAAAGCCTGCCACGAGATCGTGCCGGAAGGCAAAATCGGCAATATGCTGCTGGGCGGACTGCTCTATCCGCTGACCTGCCGCCCGGAAGATATGCTGGAGACGCTGCAGAGAAATCGCGACTGGCTGTTCTTCGGCGACGTTCAGGTGCGCGGCGCCTATCCCGCTTATATGCGCCGTTTCTTCAGGGAAAACGGCATAGAGCTGCAGACAGATGAGCAGGACAGGCGCGATCTTCAGGAGCCGGTCGACTTTATCTCTTTCAGCTACTACATGAGCGGCTGCGCCACGGCGGATAAATCCCAGGCTCAGGCACGCGGCAATATTCTGGATATGGTGCCTAATCCGCATCTGCCCGCATCGGAATGGGGCTGGCAGATCGATCCGCAGGGTTTGCGGCTGCTGCTGAACGAACTCTACGATCGCTATCAGAAGCCGCTGTTTATCGTGGAGAACGGCCTGGGCGCCAGAGACAAGGTGGAAGCGGACGGCGCCATTAACGACGACTACCGTATCGCCTATATGAACGATCATCTGGTACAGGTTCGCGAAGCGATTGAGGACGGCGTGGAGGTCTGGGGCTATACCAGCTGGGGGCCGATCGATCTGGTTAGCGCTTCCAAAGCGGAACTATCCAAACGCTACGGTTTTATCTATGTCGACCGTGACGACCAGGGCAACGGCACGCTGGCGCGCAAGCGGAAAAAAAGCTTCTGGTGGTATCAGGAAGTCATCAAAAGTCAGGGCGCCGCGCTAAAATAAAATTGCGCGCCACACTGACCGCAAAGCCGCATCGGCTGATAAAGTCATAACCGCTTTATCAGCCTGTCCGTCGGCAGAAGCCTGAGCCACGCGGTTGCCTTCAGGCTTCGTCCTCGCGCTCTTCTAACGCCAGCGTCTCTTTCCTGACCCGCTCAATATGAATGGTCAAAAACATGCGCTCTTCCGTGCCCAGTCTGTAGGCGTAATTTTTCATCACGTGCCGGTCGATTTTTTCCACGCAGCGATAGGCCTGCGGATAGCGGTTGCGCACCACGTCGTGCAGGGAGCGATCCTCGCTGGCGACGCCCTTTTTCCCTGTCATGCGCTGAGCGAAAAATTTAAGATGGGTGACAAAGCGGTTATAGCTCAGCGAATCGGGCTGATATTCAATCTGCAGCTGGTGGCGCACGATATCCAGTATTTGCTGCATAAAGCGCGTAATACAGAGTACTTCCGGCATTTCGCTGTGCAGCTGGGCGTTAACCAGGTGTAGGGCAATAAAACCGGCTTCATCCTCTTCCAGCCGCACGCCCAGCCGCTTCTCGATAATCGCCAGCGCCGTAACGCCAAGCTCGTACTCTTTGGGATAGAGCAAGCGGATTTCCCAGCGCAGCGCGTTACGTAAGGGAATATTCTCACGCTGGCGCTGCAGCGCGAAATTAATATGATCGGTCAGAGCAATCGCCAGACTGTCATGCAGAGTGACCGCCAGCGCCTGCCTGGCCATAGCGATAATGCATTCGCTGGCGGCAATGACTTCCGGCGGGATCTCCATCAGCAGCTCAGCCAGTCGTCCCGTCAGTTCGTTGTTTTGCAGCGCGAAAACTTTCTCTATCTGGCCGGGATCAAGCGTGTCGCCCGGTCGTTTGTGATAGGCCAGTCCTCGCCCCATCACAACCTGCTCCCTGCCCTGTTTATCCAGCACCAGCGCCACATTGTTATTGAGTATTTTGATAATATCCATTTAGTTACCCATAAATAAAAAAACCTGACGATCGGATCGCGCCGATGTCAGGTTTTGCCTGCAGCGAAGCAGTAGCAATCCAGTCGCTACCTTAGTGCATTGCCCATTGAGCTCAAGCCTTTAGTGACAAAATTGTGAGATATCTCGTAATTCGTTTTTTAGCTCGCCATAGCCAGATGGCACTTTGATTTCTCTAATAATTTTAACTGGTTCATACGCTTATCGGCATGTTTCTGCGCCAGGCCTTTCGCCACGCCGTTGCCGATACCGAAATCGCCGATAAAGCCCAGTACGGTCAGCCCGTCAAATTCACCGGTCTTATCAATCTGCCGCTGCACCTGTTGCTGGCTGGCAATCTCTTTCTCCACCGCCGGGCAATCCAGCGTGGTTTGCTGCACTTCACTGACCGGCGGCGAAGCGGGATACTGTTTAAACGCGCAGCCTGACAACAGCAGCATCAACGAGAACAAGGTCACGATTTTAGTCATAAAGCACCTGATAGCGTAGGGTCATGGTCAATGATTATCCGCCGTGAGGCGGATAACGATGCATGAAGCACCCGCACTATTTGCTGGCTTATTGAGCGTTAGCCGCTAACGAGGCAACATCCTCAGTCATGCCTGAGGATATAAAGCATCCGGCTATAGGCGACATCTTCCGGATTGGTTATCGGGTAGCCTTTCACCCAGGGCTTGATCAAACGGCCATTAGAGAGCTGGTATATGGGCGCGATGGGCACCCGATCCGCCAGAATCTGCTCGGCACGGTTGTAATCCTGATTGCGACTTTCCTCGCTGGTTTCTCTGCTCGCTTTCGCCAGCAGCTCGTCGTAGGAAGCGTCCTTAAAGCGCGAAATATTGCCGCTGTGGCTGGCGGTCAGCAGGCTCAGAAAAGTGGAAGGCTCATTGTAGTCGCCAACCCAGGAAGCCCGGATAACGTCGAAGTTTCCGCTGTTGCGACTGTCGATATAGGTTTTCCACTCCTGGTTTTGCAGCTTCACTCCAACGCCAAGATTTTTTTTCCACATAGAGGCGACGGCGATAGCGATTTTCTGGTTATTTTCAGAGCTGTTATAGAGCAGCGTCAGGTTCAGCGGATGCGTCGGCCCGTAGCCCGCTGCCGCCAGCAGCGCCTTTGCCTGTTCGTTCAGCTCCGCCTGGCTGTGCTGCTGCAGGAAGCCGGGCTGTGGCTGAAAACCAGCGGTAACGTCCGGCGTGAAGCGCCAGGCAGGTTTCTCGCCGGTGCCCAGCACTTTTTCCGCGATAATGCGGCGATCGATGCTCCACGACAGCGCCTTGCGCACGCGGACGTCCGCCGTTGGCCCTTTCTGCGTGTTAAAAGCGTAATAGTAGGTGCCCAACTGTTCCGGGGTATAAACCTCGTTCGGCAACTGCTTTTTCAGCAGGCCATACATATTTTTGGGAAAGGATTCAGTGATATCGATATCGCCCGCGCGATAGCGTTTGGTGGCGCTCGACTCTTCGTTGATGGGCACAAAGGTAACTTTATTGATCACGCTGCGAGCGTTGTCCCAGTAGCGATCGTTGCGCACCAGCACCAGCTTTTCATTCACCACTCTTTCCTGCAGTTTATAGGCGCCGTTACCCACCAGTTCGCCGGGCTGCGTCCACGCCGCGCCCTGCTGTTCAATCACTTTTTCAGGCACCGGATAGAGGCTGAAGTTAGCGGTAAGGCTGACAAACCAGGGCACTGGCTTATCCAGCGTCACCTTCAGCCGACGATCGTCCAGCGCGGTCACGCCCAGCTTGTCCGGCGTCATTTCGCCGCGGGTAATGGCGGCGGCGTTGGCGATGCCGGCAACATCGGCGAACCAGGCGAAAGTCGAGGCGGTTTTAGGATCGACCAGGCGACGCCAGCTGTAGACAAAATCGCGGGCGGTCACGGCATCGCCGTTTGACCAGCGGGCATCCTTACGCAGCGTGAAAATCCAGGTTTTATTGTCGGTTGTCTGCCACTGTTCGGCGACGCCCGGCACGCTTTTCCCCTGCGCATCCTGGTTGGTCAATCCTTCAAAGAGATCGCGGATAACCTGAATTTCCGGTAGTCCTACCGCTTTAGCGGGATCGAGCGAAGCGGGCTCATCTTTGATATGGCGCACGACTTCCTGGCGGGCGGCCAGCTGCGTGCCGGATGGCACCTCGGCGGCGCTGAGAGAGGCGCTGACGCTCAGCGTCAGCAGCGTCAGCGTAAAACGAAAAGCGTTCCCCATCGGGATACCTCGCACATAACGGCGGAATCAGTAACAAGAACTTTAGCGCAACTTATTGTCATTATTACAGCAATTTCCGGCGCGCCGCTTCACAGAGCGGAGAAAGGCGATCCCTTCCCTGCCACGACTCTGCTATAAAAAGCTTTTGCAGAAAATCCAGGAGTCGCTATGCCTCTGAATCATCCGCGCCCTCGTCGCGGTAAACTCAACGCAGAGTATCAACGCTATGGCACCAGCGTGTTGGGCGCGCCCTTGCTCTGGTTTCCCGCTCCCGAAGCGCAGGACGACAGCGGCCTGATTCTGGCCGGCACGCACGGCGATGAGACGGCGGCGGTTATTACGCTCTCCTGTGCGATGCGCACGCTGCAGGAGCGCCATCGTCGGCATCACGTGGTGTTGGCCGTCAACCCTGACGGCTGCCAGCTGGGTCTGCGCGCCAACGCTCGCGGCGTGGATCTCAATCGCAATTTTCCGGCAGCCAACTGGCAGCCGGGCGAAACGGTTTATCGCTGGAACAGCGCGGCGGATGAGCGGGACGTGACGCTGTCGGCGGGAGAAAGCGCCGGTTCCGAGCCGGAAACGCAGGCATTGTGCGCGCTGGTTCATCAGCTGAAACCGGCCTGGGTGGTGAGTTTTCATGAGCCGCTGGCCTGCATTGAGGATCCGCTTGGCAGCGAGACGGCCAGCTGGCTGGCAGAAAACCTGCATCTGCCGCTGGTCACCTCAGTCGGCTACGCTACGCCCGGATCGTTCGGCAGCTGGTGCGCCGATCTGGGCCTGCCGGTGATCACAGCCGAGCTGCCTCCCGTTTCCGCCGATGAAGCCAGCGAAAAGTACCTCACCGCGCTGGTGCAGCTGTTAAGCAGACCCTTCTGAAAGCAGAATCTTACCGCAGCGGAAAGGCAGCCCGGCCGCCACGTCCTGCGCCAGCCAGGTCGGCCCGTCCAGATCGACAAAACGGGCTTTGTCCACCAGCGGCAGCGCAGCGCGGATCGCCCTTGAAGTGCAGAGCATACAGCCCAGCATCACCTCCAGCCCGGCCTCTTTCGCGGCGGCGGCCAGCGCCAGCGCTTCGGTCAGGCCGCCGGTTTTATCCAGCTTGATATTGACCATTTCGTAGCGTCCCACCAGCTGAGGCAAACTTTCGCGGGTATGGCAGCTTTCGTCAGCGCAGATGGGCAAGGGATGGATAAAGTTAGCCAGCAGCGCGTCTTCCGCAGCCGGCAGAGGCTGCTCCAGCATCGCCACGCCCAAATCCGCCAGTAGCTGGCAGCGCGCCGCCAATCCTTCGCTGTGCCAGGATTCGTTGGCGTCGACGATCAGCGTGGCTTTCGGCACGGCGGTACGTATCGCCACCAGCCGTTCGGTAATCAGGGTGTTGTCCATTTTCACCTTCAGCAGCCTGGCGCCGTTTTGCCACAGCGCCAGCGCGCCGCTGGCCATCACTTCCGGCGAGTCGATGCTGATGGTTTGCGCCATCTCGATCACATCGGGCCGCAGAATATTGTTGATGCGCCAGAGATCGCTGTTCAGCCTGCGGGTTTCCAGATCCCATAGCGCGGAGTCGATGGCGTTGCGCGCCGCGCCCGCCGGTAGCGCCTGCTGTAGGGCCTCGCGCGTCATTCCCTGTTCCAGCTCGCCTGCAAGCGCCGCGATTTGCGCCTGTACCGAAGCTGCGGTTTCGCCATAACGTGCGTAAGGCGTGGCTTCGCCGACGCCCGTGACGCCTTCTTCTTCCAGTTCAACCACCACCACGCCCGCTTCGCTGCGGCCGCCGCGCGCGATAACAAAAGGCGCGCGCAGCGGCCAGATTTCCGGCCCGACTTTCACTTTTCTCATTAGCGGTTCCTTTTGGCAGTGAAATAGTTCCCTCAACACCATAGCTATTGCGGGACGATTTTGACAATAAAGCAGGAAATGTTGTGCTTTGCTCTGTTGGAGTTTAGCGCCATGTCTTACACTCAGAATTCAGTTTACCGCGCTTATAAGGAAAGGTTATGACTCAGACCGTACATTTTCAGGGCAATCCGGTCGCTGTGGCAGGCGAACTGCCGACGCCGGGCCAGACGGCTAAGCCATTTACGCTGGTAGCCAAAGATTTTTCTGATGTTTCGCTCGCCCACTATGCAGGCAAGCGCAAGGTGCTGAATATTTTCCCCAGCGTGGATACCGGCGTGTGCGCCGCTTCCGTGCGTAAGTTTAATGAGCTGGTGGGAAAAACGGACAACACGGTGGTGCTCTGCATCTCTGCCGATCTGCCGTTTGCCCAGTCGCGCTTCTGCGGCTCTGAAGGGCTGAACAATGTGGTAATGCTCTCCACGCTACGCGGCGCGGCGTTTAAAGAGGATTATGGCGTCGCGCTCAGCGACGGCACGTTGCAGGGCCTTACCGCCCGCGCGGTCGTGGTGCTGGATGAGCAGGATAAAGTCTTGCACAGTCAGCTGGTGGACGAGATCGCCACCGAACCCGATTACGATGCCGCGCTGGCCGCGCTGAAATAAAATTAAGGGCCAGTCGGCCCTTAATTTTCCGGTTTAATCAGCCGAAGTTCAACGCTCAGGCAAACCGCCTGTCGGGCGTTCGCAACGCCCAGTTTCTTGACAATATTCGCCATATGGAATTTAACCGTGGTCGTTTTTATCCCCAGAATGATTCCTACTTCCTCGTAGGTTTTCCCTACGCTGGCCCAATAAAGAATAGCGTTTTCTCTTGGGGTTAAAAGCGTGGATGATGCCGGCTTACTATATTTTTCCGAAAAATCTAAAGAGAGATATTTTTCATGCAACCTGGCCAAAAATAGATTCAATCGGTCTTTATGAAAATGAAGAAGATATTGGATATCTTTTACTACATCTCTATTTACCAGCAACGTTAACATAGCCAGATTATTAAAATAATCGTACAGGACAAAAGTGTAGCCTGCGTTGATGTCATATTCTGCTGCCCTGGCAAGCAAATCATCGCCATGAGGATAGCTGCTGCCTTTGGTCTGCTTGTTCCAGGCAAAAGGCGTCAGGCTTTTTAATCCGATGCTGACTACTGGATCGGTACACTGTAAGTTATTTTCAAAATAGTGCGTTACCCACTCCTGCGGATAGTTCGTGGCATAAAAGGCGAGCTGCATACTCTTTTTTTGAAGCACTATATAGGCCCAGGTAAACTCGCCGAATTTCTTTAGTTCATTTTCAATTTCTCTTTGAATAACGGCGCGAATATAAGCTTTACTTTCCATGTGCGAATCCCTTTCCACTGAGTCTGGCGCGCAATAACCTCAGCGGAGCCGTAGCTCCGCCTGCCCGCTACTTTCCTTCCCCATCCGTTTTTTTACTCAAGCCATATTCGCGCAGCTTGTTCGCGATAGCGGTATGGGAAACACCAAGACGTTTCGCCAGCTTGCGCGTGCTGGGATAGGAGAGATAGAGTTTGGTCAGCACCGAGCGTTCGAAACGGCTGGTGATATCGTCCAGCGATCCCTCCATCGCCTCTTCGCCCAGCTGAATATCCATCGTGAACTCCGGCAGAATAATATCCTGCGGGCGCAGCTCGTAGCCTTCCAGCTGCGTCAGCGCGCGGTAGAGCACATTCTTGAGCTGGCGCACGTTGCCCGGCCAGGTGTAGCGGCTGAGAAAAGCGTTGAGCTGAGATGAGAGCCGCGGTCTGGCGACGCCTTGTTCATCGGCGAAACGAGCAACGAACATCTCCGTCAGCGGCAAAATATCCTGCGGGCGATCGCGCAGCGGCGGCAGGTTCAGCGTCAGCACGTTCAGGCGATAAAAGAGATCTTCGCGAAACTCGCCGCGCTGCACCATCTCCGTCAGGTTTTTCTGCGTGGCGCAGATGACCCGCACGTCCACATGCACCTCATGCTCTTCGCCCACGCGGCGAAAGGTGCCGTCGTTGAGAAAACGCAGCAGCTTGGTCTGCATGCGCGGCGACATTTCGCCGATTTCATCCAGCAGCACCGATCCGCCGTTGGCCTGCTCGAAAAAGCCTTTTTTCCCTTCCAGCGCGTTGGGATAAGCGCCCGCCGCGTGACCGAAAAGCTCGCTTTCCGCCACGTCATCCGGCAGCGAAGCGCAGTTCAACGCCAGAAAAGGCTTTTTGCCGCGCGCGCTGCGCAGATGACAGGCGCGCGCCAGCATATCTTTGCCGGTGCCGGTGTCGCCCACGATCAGCAGCGGCGCATCCAGCATCGCCAGCTTACGCGCCTGCTCCACCACCTGACGCATTTTCGGCGTTACCGCGACGATATGCTGAAATTCACTGTCGTCGTTGACTGCCAGATTCTGCAGCTGCTGGCCCATCCTGGCGGTGGATTTAAGCATAATCACCGCGCCCGCCGGATTGTTCGCCTGCTCGTTTTCGCCCGTCGCGAAAACAGGGGTAATCTCCATCAGAAAATCGCGTCCCTGCAGCACCACGTGATGCGCCTGCGGCTCAATACGATCGCTTTCCAGCCAGCGCTGAAAGTTAAAGCCGTTAATCAGCGCGCCGGCGCCATAGTTGCGCATTTTCTCTTCGTTCAGCGCGAACAGTGCCTGAGCGGCAGGATTAGCCAGCTCGATTTTGCTTTTCGTATCGATGGAAAACACCGGTTCAGGCAGCGCAATCAGCAGCGCGCTCAGCGCACGGTGTTCACGTTCGGAAGGTAAGAACGCCACGGTGCGCACGTCGGTCACGCCGGGAATACGGCGGATTTCCGCCATCAGCTGGCTGAACTGCTCGAAAGGCACCGCTGAAAAGTTAAGGTAGATACGGCCGACAGGGGCGATTTCGATGCCGCGCAGATCGATATTTCTTTCGACCAGCAGATCGAGCAGTTCGCGGGTCAGACCAATCCGGTCATGACAAAAAACTTCCAGACGCATGGATAAACCTTTATTGATTCCGGGCGGGTTTTAATAATACTCCATCAAAGCAGGGCCAAGAAGCGTTCTGGAAGGAAAAGTTGACAGTCGCCTATTTCTGCAGCGTCTCTTTCAGCTTTGTCACTAAATCGCGGCGGAAATCGCCCAGCTTCGGCTTATCGTCGGCCAGCCAGGGCAGCGGACGACACAGCTCCATCGTTTTGATGCCCAGCCGCGCGGTCAGCAGGCCAGCGCCGATCCCCTGGGCAGCGCGTGCCGAAAAGCGCGCCGCGAGATCCTGCGACATCCAGTCCATACCCACTTCCCGCACCAGCTCCGACGCGCCGGCGAAAGCGATATTCAGCAACACCAGCCGAAACAGGCGAATGCGGCTGAAATAGCCCAGCTCGATGCCGTACAGCGCGGCGATACGGTTGACCAGCCGCAGGTTGCGCCAGGCGATAAACGCCATATCCACCAGCGCCAGCGGGCTGACCGCGATCATCAGCGTCGATTCGGCGGCGCTGCGGCCAATTTCGCGACGCGCCTGATTATCCAGCACCGGCTGTACGATTTGCGCGTAAAGCGCCACGACTTCGCGATCGTTATGCGTCTCGTGCAGCGAGGCGTGCCAGCTCTGCAGCGCCGGATTGCTGCGATCCAGCCCGGCCTGCCGCGCCAGCTTTTCGCAGAACTCACGGCCTTTTCCCATGCTCTGGCTGTTTAACAGCTCGCGGCCGATGTCGCGCTCTTCCGCCCTTTCCCGCAGCCGATACAGGCGCCGCCATTCGGCTATCAGCGAGCCTGCACCGGCTACGACGATCAGCGCGCCTGCCGCGCAGCCGCCTAACGCTATCCAGTCCTGAGCCTGCCATGCGTGGTAAGTCCACTGCACGCCCTGCGCCGCCACGCTGACGCCAAACAGCGCCAGCCCGGTTTTCACCAGCGTGCGCCACAGGCTGCGTTTCGGCCGCAGCGCCGCTTCCACCGCCTTTTCGCCCGCGTCTTCCTCTTCCGGCCGCGACTCGGGTTCAACGGCGATAAAGCTCGCCTCCTGTTCCGTAAAGTGCCTGGCGCTCTTGATCGCCTCGGCCTGTTCCGTCGCCAGCGGCTGCGCAAAATCGATGCGCGGTTTAAGTGGTGCGTTCATCGCAGTTTATCTCCCAGTAAAAATTCCAGCGCCGCGTCCAGCCTGATATGCGGCAACGGCCTGTCGGTATCCATCCGCTGCGGCCGGAACTGTTCAAAATGAAATCCCTGCTGCTGCCAGAACGCGCCGCCCGGCAGACGCGGCGGCACTTCGCCCGGAAAAACGGTCAGCGGGTCATTATCGGCCAGCCGGTGTCCGCGCAGCGCCGGTATCTTTTCTCCCTGATGATCCACCAGCCCGCTTTGCGTGGCCTGCACCGACGCCAGCCCCAGACACTCCATAGCGATGCCTTCAAAGGCTGCGTTCTGCCAGGCGTCCTGCACCAGCTGCTGCAGCAGCGAAACCAGGCTGGCGTGCTGATCGCTGGTAATGTGATCGGCTTTGGTCGCGGCAAACAGCAGTTTGTCGATTACTGGCGAAAAGAGGCGGCGGAACAGTGTGCGCTGGCCATAGGAGAAGCTCTGCATCAGTTGCGTCAGCGCCAGCCGCATATCGTTAAACGCCTGCGGCCCGCTGTTTAAGGGCTGCAGACAGTCCACCAGCACGATCTGGCGGTCGAAACGCAAAAAGTGGTTTTTATAAAAGCCTTTCACCACGTGCTGGCAATAGTAGTTGTAGCGGGCGCGCAGCATGCCGATATTGGTGGTGGCATCCGCCTGCGCCAGCCGGGTTTCGTTCGCCTCTTCCGCCTGCGGCCAGGGGAAAAACTGCAGGGCCGGCGCGCCCGCCATTTCGCCCGGCAGCACAAAGCGTCCGGGCTGGATAAAGTGCAGCCCTTCCCGCTTACATTTCAGCAGATAGTCGGTCCAGGCTGCGGCGATCTCCGCCAGCCGGTTTTCATCCGCCGGCGCCAGCGGATCCAGCCCGTCGCAAAGCTTGCGCCACTGCCCGGCCCAGACGGCGCGATCGCCCTGCAACAGGCCAGTCATCTGCCGCGACCAGTTCAGATAGTCCTGCGCCAGCATCGGCAGATCCAGCAGCCATTCGCCGGGATAATCGACGATTTCCAGATAGAGCGTAGCGCTGTCTTTAAAATGACGCAGCAGAGACTCACGTGAGCGATAGCGCAGCGCCAGACGCATTTCGCTGACGCCGCGCGTTGGCGTAGGCCAGGCGGGCGGCTCGCCGTAGAGCTGCGCCATACCTTCATCAAAGGTAAAACGCTGAATGCCCATATCGCGCTGCGGCACGCGCCGGACGCCCAACAGACGCCCTTCCCGCGCGGCGGAAAACATCGGCAGGCGCGCGCCCGTGTTGACGTTAAGCAGTTGGTTGACCATCGAGGTGATAAAAGCCGTTTTGCCGCTGCGGCTCAGGCCGGTGACGGCGAGGCGCAGATGGCGATCCGCGCCCCGATTCATCAGGGAAATCAGTTCTGTCTGAAGTCGTTTCATGGGTCAGTATCCTTTAAGCCGACGGCTCAGGATAGCATAGCCGCGACTTTCAGGGTTTATTCCAGCGCGCGGTCGCGCCGCGTAGCGCGCGACGGATCAGCGGTTCCAGCGCCCAGGCGAGCACGATTTTCAGCGGACGACGGGCGACCGATTTCACGGCGAAGCCCGCCAGCCCTGCCGGGCCATAGCTAAGGGCGCCGAGCAGCACAAATTTACCGGCCTTTTTCAGCGTTGGCGCGGCGTTGCGATGTAAAGTAGATTGCCAGTTACGCATGGTTTTCTCCGGTAAATTAGTGGTTGTTACAGCTGACGAAAACGGCTGCGCACGCTGAATGTTTCAGAAGTGACGTAGCGTTCAATATCCCGCAGGTTCGTCTCGCCGCCGCGCAGCTCCGCTTCCAGCCTGTCCAGCAGCATGTGCGCTGTCGGCGCCCGCTCGCCCTGCTCGACGCTTTGCGGCATCTCGTCCAGCACAAAGGCCAGAATAAAATAGGCGACCAGCGTGACCATAAAGAGTCCGAAGATCATCGACAGCACCACAATCGCCCGAACCAGCCGCACCGGAATATCCAGGTAGTCGGCAATTCCGGCGCAAACGCCTTTTACCTTGCCGCGAGCGGGAATGCGGTACAGTTTTTTGCCGTTCATGGCTGCCTCCAGTTCGGGTGTTCCGCGTCAAGGATCTCTTCCAGCGCCTTAATACGTTCCCGCATTCTGCGGGCATCCTGAGTCAGCTGCTGCAGCCGCTGCAGCTCGTCCTGCGACAGTGTGGCATCACTGTTCTGACGCTTGCTGTAGTGCAGCCATAGCCAGACCGGCGCCACGAACAGCATAAACAGGGTCAGAGGTATCGCCAGAAATAACGCGCTCATTCACTCTCCTTTGAAATCAAATGCCGGGCACTCCGCAGAATGCCCGCGGCCAGTTATTCGCTACGGTTCATTTTCGCTTTCAGCGCTGCCAGCTGTTCAGAGATGGCATCGTCGGCCTGGAGCTCGGCGAACTGCTGATCCAGCGTTTTCTTTTTACCGAAGCTGTGGCTCTCGGCCTCGGCTTCCATATGGTCGATGCGGCGTTCGAAAGATTCAAAGCGCGCCATCGCCTCATCGATTTTACCGCTATCCAGCTGACGACGAACATCACGGGAAGAAGAAGCAGCCTGATGACGCAGCGTCAGCGCCTGCTGGCGAGCGCGGGTTTCGCTCAGCTTTTTCTCCAGCTCGCCAATCTCGCCCTTCATGCGGCTCAGCGTCTCTTCCACCTGCTCCGCTTCGCGGGTCAGCGAGGTGGTAAGATCGCTCAACCTCTGCTTCTCAATCAGCGCGGCGCGAGCCAGGTCGTCTTTATCTTTACGCAGCGCCAGCTCGGCCTTCTCCTGCCATTCGGCCTGCTGAATCTCCGCCTGCTCGATGCGGCGCAGCAGCTGTTTTTTCTCTGCCAGCGCGCGGGCTGAGGTAGAGCGAACTTCCACCAGCGTATCTTCCATTTCCTGAATCATCAGGCGCACCAGCTTCTGCGGATCTTCCGCTTTTTCCAGCAGCGAATTGATGTTGGCGTTCACGATGTCGGCAAAACGAGAAAAAATACCCATAATGATTATCCTCTTAGCGTTAATTGGGTTACGGCTAATACTATTCAAATAGCGTGCCAAATTTTATCCTGTTGATTTTATTGAACCTGCTCACTTTACACGCCGACAGCGATTGTTTAACGTGGCGTAATTAACCAACATCTGGTGAAAATAATGGAAAAAGAGACGCTGCTGGGCGAGTCAAACAATTTTCTGGAGGTGCTGGAGCAGGTTTCGCGGCTGGCGCCGTTGAACAAGCCGGTGCTGGTTATCGGCGAGCGCGGCACCGGCAAGGAGCTGATCGCCAGCCGACTCCACTACCTCTCCGAACGCTGGCAGGGCCCGTTTATTTCGCTGAACTGCGCGGCGCTGAACGAAAATTTGCTGGATTCTGAGCTGTTCGGTCATGAGGCTGGCGCCTTTACCGGCGCGCAAAAGCGTCATCTGGGCCGCTTCGAGCGCGCCGACGGCGGCACGCTGTTTCTGGACGAGCTGGCGACGGCGCCGATGCTGGTGCAGGAGAAGCTGTTGCGGGTCATCGAGTATGGCCAGCTCGAACGCGTTGGCGGCAGCCAGCCATTACAGGTCAGCGTACGCCTGGTCTGCGCCACTAACGCTGACCTGCCGCAGCTGGCCGAAGAGGGAAAGTTCCGCGCCGATCTGCTCGACAGGCTCGCTTTTGACGTGGTGCAGCTGCCGCCTTTGCGCGAGCGCCGCAGCGATATTCTGGTAATGGCCGAGCATTTCGCCATTCAGATGTGTCGCGAGCTTGGCCTGCCTTTTTTCCCCGGCTTTACCGCGCAGGCGCAGCAGACCTTGCTGGCCCATAGCTGGCCGGGCAACGTACGCGAGCTGAAAAACGTCGTGGAACGCTCTGTCTATCGTCATGGCGACAGCGAAGAAGCGCTGGATGATATTATTGTTAACCCTTTTCAGCGCGGCTGGATTGCGCTGCCGCAAGCACAGCCCGACGCTGATGCGCTGCCTTCGCTGCCTTCGCTGCCGCTGGATCTACGCCGCTGGCAGCATCAGCAGGAGAAAGATCTGCTGCATCGCAGTCTGGAACAGGCACGTTATAACCAGCGACGCGCCGCAGACTTACTGGGTGTAACCTATCACCAGCTGCGCGCCATGATGAAAAAACACAATATTGCTATCAACAACGAAAGCTGAAGCTATGCCAGTAGATCGCGGTAGATGGCATAATTTTCCGCGTCGAAGCAGACGATATTGACGCGTTCGATTGGCGAGTTCAGCCGGCTGGTTATCACTTCTAAAGCGATTTGCGCCGCCAGCGCTTTAGGAAAGCCATAGACGCCGGTGCTGATATTGGGAAAAGAGACGCCGGGGATTTGCTTCTCCTCCAGCAGATCGAAGCAGCGGCTGTAGGCGCTGCGCAGTATTTCCGGCTCGCCTTTTTTTCCGCCCTGCCAGATTGGGCCTACGGTATGGATAACGTAGCTCGCGGGTAGATTTCCCGCGCCGGTTA
Organism: Erwinia sp. CGal63; assembly: GCF_037026505.1. Lineage (NCBI taxonomy): Bacteria > Pseudomonadati > Pseudomonadota > Gammaproteobacteria > Enterobacterales > Erwiniaceae > Erwinia > Erwinia sp. CGal63. The sequence goes on along the minus strand of NZ_JAKUMN010000001.1, from coordinate 885,337 downwards.
TTACCGCGTCGCCAGGCTGACAGCCGCCCTGCCGCTCGCGGATTTTACGGCATTCCGCCAGAATCGAACCGCCGCCCGCGCGGTGAATAGCGCCGTCCACGCCGCCGCCGCCCAGCAGCGACGAGTTGGCCGCATTAACAATGGCTTCAACCGGGATCTGTGTGATATCGCCCTGTAACAGATGAATTTTTTCAGACATAAGCGCCTCCTTTGTCATCTGAGTATAGCTGCGGGCTGCCTGGTGAGGTCATGCCTGTTATCAGCATCGGCGCCTGAGCAGGGGAGTGCCGCTCCTGCAGCGACAGTTGCCGCAAGAGCGCGGCCTTACGCAACACTCCTGAGCGCATCGCAACAGTGCCGAAGCGGTATAGGCCGCACAAAAAAAAGCCCGCGCAGGGCGGGCTAAAAATACTGGAAGCAATGTGAGCAATGTCGTGCCCTTCTCTGGTAGAGCCCCGTTGAAGCGCAGAAGAATAATAATCATTCTCACAAAGCGTTGTAAAGTCTTTATTGATAATAATTCTCATTACCGTAATAACGTTGGGCGTATTCTTCGTCGCTATCGCGGCCTTTTAAGATTGAGCGCGCTCTTCTCTTTGCCAGCGCGAAAAAGCGTCAGTCGTCCCGGCAAACTTTGGGGGAAAACCCGGAGTGCGGTACACTCTGTGGATTGCCTGATATTTCAGATGACTTATGCGCACACTACTCTGCACTTTTCTTGCCGGCCTTAGCCTGATCAGCGCTTCGGTCGCCGCCGCTCCGCCGGAAGATATCCGCCAGAGCGGTTTCGTCTATTGCGTAAACGGCTCGGCCACCACCTTCAACCCGCAGATGGCAAGCGGCGGACTGGTGGTGGATACGCTGGCGGCGCAGCTTTACGATCGTCTGCTGGACGTTGACCCCTATACCTACCGTTTGATCCCGGAGCTGGCGGAGAGCTGGCAGGTGCTGGATAACGGCGCAACCTACCGTTTTCATCTGCGCCATAACGTCGCCTTTCAGAAAACGGCCTGGTTTACGCCGACGCGGCCGATGAATGCGGACGACGTGACCTTCAGTTTTCAGCGCATTTTCAGCCGCAAATCGCCCTGGCATAACGTCAACGGCGGCAGCTATCCCTATTTCGACAGCCTGCAGTTCGCCGACAGCGTCGCCAGCGTAAGAAAGCTGAGCGACGATACGGTGGAGATTCGCCTGAACGCGCCGGACGCCTCTTTTCTCTGGCACCTGGCGACGCACTACGCGCCGGTGCTTTCCGCCGAATATGCCGCGCAGCTGAGCAAAGTCGATCGCCAGGAGCAGCTGGATCGCCAGCCGGTCGGCACCGGCCCTTTCCAGCTCAGCGAATACCGTACCGGCCAGTATGTCCGTCTCGCCCGCCATCAGAATTACTGGAAAGGACTGCCGCGTATGCCGCAGGTGGTGATCGATATGGGCGCAGGCGGCACCGGACGCCTCTCCAAGCTGCTGACCGGCGAATGCGACGTGCTGGCTTATCCGGCGGCCAGCCAGATTTCCGTGCTGCGCGACGATCCTCGTCTGCGGCTGACGCTGCGGCCCGGCATGAATATCGCCTACCTGGCGTTCAACACGCGCAAAGCGCCATTGGATCGCCCGGAAGTGCGTCAGGCGCTGGCGCTGGCGATCAATAACGAACGGCTGATGGAGTCCGTCTATTACGGTACGGCGGAAACCGCGGCGTCTATCCTGCCTCGCGCTTCCTGGGCCTATGACAACAGCGCCCGCGTGACCGAATACAATCCGCAAAAAGCGCGCGACGCGCTCAAGGCGCTGGGCGTGGAAGATTTGCAGCTTTCGCTCTGGGTGCCAACCGCCTCGCAGGCGTGGAATCCCAGCCCGCTGAAAACCGCCGAGCTTATTCAGGCGGATCTGGCGCAAATTGGCGTCACGGTAAAAATTGTGCCGGTCGAAGGCCGCTTTCAGGAGGCGCGCCTGATGGAGATGAATCACGATCTGACGCTGACCGGCTGGGCTACCGACAGCAACGATCCCGACAGCTTTTTCCGCCCGCTGCTGAGCTGCGCCGCTATCGGCTCGCAGACCAACTATGCGCACTGGTGCGACGCCGCCTTTGACGAGACGCTGCAAAAAGCGCTGCTTTCGCAGCAGCTCGCCTCGCGCATCGACTATTACGACAAAGCGCAGACGATGCTGGCTCAGGCGCTGCCGGTGCTGCCGCTGGCCTATTCGCTGCGGCTGCAGGCCTATCGCCATGATATTCATGGCCTGGTGCTGAGTCCGTTCGGCAACGCCTCTTTCGCGGGCGTTTATCGCGATCGGGAGGCGAAACCATGATTATCTATACGCTGAGAAGGCTGGTGCTGTGGCTGGTGACGCTGTTCCTGCTGACGCTGGTCGGCTTTAGCCTCAGTTATTTTACGCCTCACGCGCCCTTACAGGGCGCCTCGCTAAGCGACGCGATGCTGTTCTGGTATCAGGGGCTGCTGCAGTTCGATTTCGGCGTCTCCAGCATCAACGGCGAGCCGGTTTCCCTTCAGCTGCTGGAGGTATTCCCCGCCACGCTGGAGCTCTGTATCCTCGCTTTCGTGCTGGCGATGGCCATCGGCATTCCTCTTGGCATCGCCGCCGGCATCATGCGCAATCGCTGGCAGGATAAGGCGATCAGCGCGCTTGCCCTGCTGGGCTTTTCCATGCCGGTGTTCTGGCTGGCGCTGCTGCTGACGCTTTTCTTTTCGCTGGATCTCGGCTGGCTGCCGGTATCGGGCCGCATCGATTTGCTCTACCCGATGAAGAATATCACCGGTTTCGCGCTGATTGACGCCTGGCTGAGCCATTCGCCGTGGCGGCACGAGATGCTGAAAAGCGTGCTGCTGCACCTGATTTTGCCGGTTACGGCGCTGGCCGTCGCGCCCACGACGGAAGTCGTGCGCCTGTTGCGTATCAGTACGCGCGAGGTAATGGAGCAAAATTATATTAAAGCCGCCGCAACTCGCGGCCTGTCGCGCCTGACGATTATTCGCCGTCACGTGCTGCATAACGCGCTGCCGCCGGTCATCCCGCGACTTGGCCTGCAGTTTTCCACCATGCTGACGCTGGCGATGATTACCGAAGTGGTATTCAGCTGGCCAGGCCTCTGCCGCTGGCTGGTGGACGCTATCCGGCAGCAGGATTATGCGGCGATCTCCGCCGGCGTCATGATGGTCGGCGGCCTGGTGATTACCGTGAACGTGCTCGCCGATATTCTTGGCGCGCTGACGACGCCGCTGAAGCATAAGGAATGGTATGCCCTCCGATAATATTTACGCCGAAAAGCGGCTTCCCAGCACTTTCCGCACGACGTGGCGGCTGTTTTACCACGACACCACCGCGATGATCGGCTTCTACCTGTTCATCGCGCTGCTGCTGCTGTGCCTGTTTGGCCGCCTGCTGGCGCCTTATGGCCTGGATCAACAGTTTTTAGGCTATCAGCTGCTGCCGCCCTCCTGGTCGCGCTACGGCGATGTCTCCTTCTTTCTGGGAACAGACGATCTGGGCCGCGATTTGCTAAGCCGCTTGCTGAGCGGCGCGGCGCCAACAGTGGGATCGGCTATCGCCATTACCGTGCTGGCCTCGCTCTGCGCGTTGGTGTTAGGCGTTTTCGCCGGGCTGACGCGCGGGCTGCGTTCGGCGGTAATGAACCATATCCTGGATACTTTCCTTTCCATTCCCTCGCTGCTGCTGGCGATTATCGTCGTCGCCTTCTTCGGGCCGGGCCTGAGCCATGCCTGGCTGGCGGTGTTTCTGGCGATTATTCCGCGCCTGGTGCGTTCGGTCTATACCGCAGTGCATGAAGAGCTGGAAAAAGAGTATGTTACCGCCGCACGCCTGGATGGCGCGACCAGTATGAATATTCTGCGCTACGCCATTTTCCCTAATATTCTGGGGCTGCTGGTGTCGGAGTTTACCCGCGCGCTGTCGATGGCGATCCTGGATATCGCCGCGCTGGGCTTTCTGGATCTGGGCGCGCAGTTGCCTTCTCCCGAATGGGGAGCCATGCTTGGCGATGCGCTGGAGCTGATTTACGTCGCGCCCTGGACGGTAATGCTGCCCGGCGCGGCGATTATGCTCAGCGTACTGATTATCAATCTGCTGGGCGACGGCATTCGTCGCGCCATCGTTGCGGGAGTTGAATAGATGCCGCTGCTCGATATACGTAATCTGACCATTGAATTTATGACCGCCGACGGGCCGGTCAAGGCGGTAGACCGCGTCAGCATCACCCTGAGCGAAGGCGAAGTTCGCGGCCTGGTCGGCGAATCCGGCTCGGGAAAAAGCCTGATCGCCAAAGCGATCTGCGGCGTAACCAAAGATAACTGGCGCGTAACCGCCGATCGGATGCGCTTTGACGATATCGACCTGCTGAAGCTGTCGCCGCGCGAAAGACGAAAAATCGTCGGTCATAACGTGTCGATGATTTTTCAGGAGCCGCAGTCCTGCCTCGACCCTTCAGAAAGCGTGGGTCAGCAGCTCAAGCAGGCGATCCCTGCCTGGACATGGAAAGGACGCTGGTATCAGCGTTTCCGCTGGCGCCATCGTCGCGCTATCGAGCTGCTGCACCGTGTGGGCATCAAAGATCATAAAGACATTATGCGCAGCTTTCCCTATGAGCTGACCGAAGGCGAATGCCAGAAGGTGATGATCGCCATCGCGCTGGCGAATCAGCCTCGCCTGCTGATTGCCGATGAACCGACCAACGCCATGGAACCCACGACCCAGGCGCAGATCTTTCGTCTGCTCTCCAGGCTGAACCAGAACAACAACACCACCATTCTGCTGATCAGCCACGATTTGCAGATGCTGAGCCACTGGGCAAACCGGATTAACGTGATGTACTGCGGGCAAACGGTGGAGACAGCCACCAGCGAAGATTTGATCGTGCAGCCGCACCATCCCTATACCCAGGCGCTGATCAGGGCGATGCCCGATTTTGGCCGCTCGCTGCCGCATAAAAGCCGTCTGAATACGCTGCCCGGCGCTATTCCTTCGCTGGAGCATCTGCCGATCGGCTGTCGTCTGGGGCCGCGCTGTCCCTACGCGCAGAAAAAATGTATTGAGACGCCGCGGCTGACGGGCAGCAAATCGCACCTGTTCGCCTGCCACTTCCCGCTGAATATGGAGAGCCAGCCATGATTGAGACGCTGCTGGAAGTCCGCAACCTCAGCAAAACCTGGCGTTATCGTACCGGGCTGTTCCGGCGTCAGCATGTGGAAGCGGTAAAAGAGGTCAGCTTCACGCTGCGGGAAAGGCAGACGCTGGCGATTATCGGCGAAAACGGCTCCGGCAAATCGACGCTGGCGAAGATGCTCAGCGGCATGGTCGAGCCGAGCGCCGGTGAGATCCTGATCGACGACCGTCCGCTGGAGTATGGCGACTACGGCTACCGCAGCCAGCGTATCCGCATGATATTTCAGGACCCGTCCACCTCGCTTAATCCACGCCAGCGTATTGGCCAGATTCTGGATTTCCCGCTGCGGCTGAATACCGACCTTTCCGCCGAAGAGCGGGAGAAGCGGATTATCGCTACGCTGCGCCAGGTCGGTTTGCTGCGCGATCACGCCGCTTATTACCCGCATATGCTGGCGCCAGGACAGAAGCAGCGCGTTGGTCTTGCCCGCGCGCTTATTCTGCAGCCTAAAGTCATCGTCGCCGACGAGGCGCTGGCCTCGCTGGATATGTCGATGCGTTCCCAGCTGGTTAACCTGATGCTTGAGCTGCAGGATAAACACGGCATCGCCTATATCTACGTGACCCAGCATCTGGGCATGATGAAGCATATCAGCGACCAGGTTATCGTGATGCATCATGGCGAAGTGGTGGAGCGCGGCAGCACCGCCGACGTGCTGGCCTGTCCGCTGCACGACCTGACAAAGAGATTGATTACCAGCCACTTTGGCGAAGCGCTGACGGCCGACGCCTGGCGCAAAGATCGCTGATCCCGAACGCCGACCCGCCCGACTCGCCGGCAGCGGGCGGTTTTCCAGCAGAAACCGCTGTTTCTTTCATCATTATGCTTTTCCGCTATTTATTAGCACCGATTGGTCTTTGTCGGTCATTCCGCTTGCGCGAGGATAGCTTTGCCCTCAGGCCCGTTGTCAGGGCCAGCCAACTTGAAAAGGAACGATCATGGAACAGCGTCGGTCGGAAAGCCACAGCCACTGGTATCATGAAACTCAGTCCACGCTCGCCGCGCGGGCGCAACCTCTGGTACCCGAGGCCGCTGAGGTGGAAGACCGCTTCCTGCTGGGACTGGCCACGCTTTGCAAAGGCGAACTGCGGCAGAATTTGCAGCAGGCGCAGCCCGCGCTGCTGGCTTCCCGGGATCTCTGTCAGCTGCTGTTCCCCGAGGCGTTGACCACCTCGCTGACGCATACGCTCTCGCTTTACGATCGCCTCAGCACCGCGCTGACCGTGGCGCAGGTCACCGGCGTGCAGCGCTTGTGCAATCACTATGCGGCGCGGCTCAACCCCTTAAGCGGCCCGGACTCTTCCCGCGAGAGCAATCGCCGCCTGACGCAGATTACCGAATACGCCCGCCAGCTGGCGATGCAGCCAACGCTGATTGATGAGGCGGCGCTGCAGCGGCTGGATGAAGCGGGCCTGACCGCGCCCGATATCATTACCTTCAGTCAGATCATCGGTTTCGTCTGCTATCAGGCGCGGGTAGCGGCAGGCATTCATGCCCTGCTTGCGCTGCCCGTACGCTGGATGCCTGGCGTCACCGTACCGGCCGATGCTGACGAAAGCTGTTTCGAACGGGCAATCGACTGGCAGCCAAGACTGTTGCCCGTTGAGCCGCGCTACGCCTCTGAAAACCAGCTCGAAGCGCTGGCCTTTTGCCAGCCGCAGCGCGCGTTAAGCCACAGCGCCGGACTGCTGGCGCACGACGGCGATGTGCTGTATGGCTGGGGACAACTCATTAACGTGCTGGAAGAGAGGATCACCACGCCGGAAGGCCAGCTGGCCGCCGCGGTAGCCGCGCGTATCAACGGCAGCCGAATGTGCTTTAGCCGCTATGCGCCGGAAAAGCTGCGCGACGCGCTTCAGGAGAGCGTGGAGAAAGCGGCGGCGGTCGCCGGACCGGTCGATCGGGCGCTTATCCAGGCGGCCGCGCAGCTTACCCGCTCGCCGGAGCGCTTCAGCGCTGCCCATCTGCAGCCGCTGGCGGAAGCGGGCCTGTCGTTGCAAAGCACGCTGAACGTTATCTTCAGTACGGCGCTGGCTGGCTGGAATAATCGGCTGATGCAGTCGCTGGGAAGCTGACAGTTTGAATTTACCGCTCGCTTAACCAGCGGCGCACCTCATCGAAAAAATGCTGCGACAACGGCGTCGCTCTGCCCGGTTCGGCAATCACCACCGCCGCCTGGCGACTCATTGGCGCAATCGCCAGCGGCCGGGAGCGCAGCTCGGGCGTCATAGCGGGCAGCAGATGGCCACGCGGCGAGATCAGACAGCCCAGGCCAACTTGCACGCCCTGCGCCAGCTGAAACACCGAGGTGGTTTCCAGAATGACCCGCAGATGAATGCCGGCTTCGCGAAAGTGCGTATCCAGATAGCGTCTGAAATAGCGGGTTTGCTCCGCCAGGCAAAAGGGAATGGTTTTAAGTTCGCTTAAGTCGAGCGGCCCTTCGCCCAGCAGCTGTGGAAAGTGCTCGGGATGGAAAACCACCTCCACGCCGTTATCCTGCAGCGGTTCCGCCTGGAAGTGCAGCTCGCGCAGCGTGACCAGCTCAAAAAAACCGATGCCCACATCTACGGTATAGCTGTTCAGCGCGTCCAGCAGCTGATCGGCGCTGAGTACCGAGACTCGGTAGTCAAGCTGCGGATAGCGCTCCTGAATGCCTTTCAGCATCAGCGGCAGCGAGACGCTACACTGCGGCACCACGCCGATGCGCAGCGTGCCGGAAACGCCGTGCTTGAGCGCCTCGACCTCAAGCTTCAAGCCCTGATAGACGGAAACGATCTCGCGCGCCCACGTCAGCACCCTTTCGCCTTCCGGCGTAAAGCCATCGAAGTTATTGCTGCGGTTGATCAGCGACAGCCCCAGCTCGCGCTCCAGATTTTTCAGCCGCATCGACAGCGTCGGCTGGCTGACAAAGCTCGCCTCCGCCGCACGGCCAAAATGGCGCTCGCGCTCCAGATTGCACAGGTAAATAAGCTGTTTTATATCCATTTTTATTGTTTTTTCAGTAAGTTATATTCATTTTAGCGCTGCATAAATGAATTGATATACCCGATTGCGTGCTCAATAAAATTGACCTGCCCTGATGTTCAGTTAGCCCGGGAGTGAAGTCAATTCAAACCGCGCTTTCCAGCATTTATTGGAACATTCGTTAACGGTGTCCGGGCAACCGCTCCGCCCACGCTTTTATGATTCGCAACACCCTGACGTTACGGACTGGCTCTACCCAATAAATTGCCTGTCGTGATGTCTGTAGTAAGTCGTTGCTCATAGTTGGCTTCTTTGCAAGCTGATAATCTACAGCACTAACAGTATGAAAACCTGTGTCTGCAGAATTAGCCCGTTATGGATTGATGGACATTCTGTCACAGCGAGCCCGCGTTAAACACGCCCGCTTCTGGCACAAAGCAGACAGGCGTACTGCTTAAGGTCACTATGAGCACAAGCGAACGTGCAGCTGAGTCGAATACTTCCGTCATAGAATGCGCCAGACTACCCTGCGCCTGACAAAGGTTGCGCTGACGCACATTTGTTTAAATTACCGAACAGTTTCAATCACCGTCCCGTGTGAGTTCATCACATCTACCCTGTCGCCCGGATAGAGATATTGATACAGCGTGCCGTCCGCTTCTTTTATTCCCGGCATCTTAACGCTTTCCACTTCGTTGATCAGTACGGCCGCCGCGTCCTCTACCCGCACGCCTTCTCTTTCGCTGATCAGAACCGCCTCTTTTTGTAAGATCTTCGTTTTTTCTTCATCCTGATAAATGGCGGGCATGACCTCCGCAAAGTCCGGATTCGGGTGGTCTTTGGTGAGCATCAGCACAAACTCAAAGGTTTCAGAGCCGCGTCTTGCGATAGTGATGTTGCTCACCTCGCAGATATGCGTAACGCCGCCGATAAAGCTTTTTACGGTTAGCATGGTTCCTCCTCAGGATTGCGGGCATAAAAAAGCCTCGCGGCTGCGAGGCGTAAAGAAAGCGGCTATTATGATGGCTGACCTGACCAGAACGGCCTGATTACCAGAAAGCGGGTCGAAAACCGCTAACGTTTCAGGCGGCGGCCCGATAAAAGCAGTGGATTAAAACAAAAAGCCCCGAGGCGTAACCTCAGGGCACCGATATCAGATTACTTTTTAACCAGCCTGTCATAAATTTAGCAACTCTTGCCTACGCAGACAAGGTTGTCGGGCTGCATGCGATACAATTTAGCCAATCGGCTCAGAAGTGGGTTCCTCTTTCGCATCGGCCACCACCAGCACCAGTGGGCATCTTTTTACCTTACAGGCCTGGGAATAGGCCAGCTCGCAGACTTCGCAAAGATCGCGCACCTCCGATTCATACTCATACTCCATAAAATAGCGAAACGTGGCGCTGCGCGACGCCGTACGCCAGAATCGCTGCTGTTCCAGAATTTCATCAAGCTGCCTGAAGGTCAGGGCCGAAGGGTTATGGAAACCCACTCTCACACGGTATGTAGTCATACCCTGATTATTTGCAGAGTCGCCAAGCGTTATCCAGGCGTTGTTGATTCTCGCTGGAATAGGCAAAACCTAAACCTGGTCAGAAAGCCGCTCTTTTTGGCAAGTTGTGCAGAAATTGGAAAGGCAGAAAGCGCCCGTGGGTTAATTAACCCTGAATCGTTAGCCATAAATAAACTAAATTAATGGCACTACAATCTGAACGCTAATAATTAATCGCACTGTTTGTTTACGCTTTTAACACGGAAACCGGTACGGAAATCCAGCTGCCGATACAGGAATAGACGACGGCGCGATAGACGGCTTCCGGCAAGGTTTTACCCACGGAAGGCGCTCTTTCATCGAGGTAAGCGATAAACATCTGCTTGTGGCCGCCGCTGCTTAAAAAGATATTCAGATTGGTGATCAGATAGCCGGCCCTGTCCCAGTTGCTGGCGACGTTAGCGGGCCACGCGCCGCCGATCGCTTTAAGGACGGCCCACTCCAGGGCTTTGCCTTCCAGCTCGTCGGTCTGTACGGTTTCAGTTAGCATAATAATCCCCGGAATAGCGCCCAACTGGGCTGAAAAGTTCGCCTGAAAGTCTGCGATAATTATTCATATTCCGGCAGCAGATTCATCCTGATCGTCGCCGAAAAGCCTGGATTCAGAATCAGTCCATATTCCTTCAGAACGCGTGCTATTGACCCTGATAGCCTGTTGATGCGTGCTGATTTCTGCATTACTGGTTGGGAATCAAAGAGTCATGATGGCCGGCGAAGGCGGCTGCCTGCGCCGACTTTAAGTGACGCTGTCACGTATAGTTCTGCTAACTGTTACTCGTGATGGCCGTCGACAGATAGCGCGGCAGCAGCTTTAGCCGTTGCCGCCGCTCTTTTAGCGATAAAGGGCGAGATTTCAGCGCTCGCTTTCTCCACCAGCTCTTTCGCCGCTACGCGAGGCGAACCGCAGACGAATGGCGGTTCGGGATCGTATTCCATATGCAGCTGAATAGCCTGAGCCGCCTCATCCCCGTACAGCGCGGCTACTACGCTCAGCGCAAAGTCGATGCCGGAAGTGACGCCTGCGCCGGTAATCAGATTGCCATCGCGCACCACCCGCTCGCTGACCGGCTCGGCGCCCAATAGCGCCAGCTGCTGTAGCGATGCCCAATGGCAAGTCGCTTTACGCCCTTTTAGCAGTCCTGCCGCGCCTAATATCAGCGAACCAGTGCAGACCGAGGTCACCAGACTCACCTCTGCGCTTTTACGTCGTATAAAGTTGAGCGTATCGACATCATCCATCAGCGCGATTTGCCCTGGCCCGCCGGGCACGCAAATAACGTCCAGCGTTGGACAGGTTGTAAATGTTGCGGAAGGCACAATGGCCATGCCACGATCGGAAACCACGGGATCCAAAGTTTTCCAGATAAGATGTACGCTGGCGTTCGGCGCACGGGCAAAGACTTCAAACGGGCCAGTGAGATCGAGCTGGGTTAAATTGGGATAAAGCAGTAGGCCAATCGAAATAGTAGAGGCGCTCATCATATTTCCTTGTAGTGAAAACGCCAGGTTCTCATCTTTGGACAAGGGAAACAATCTTAAATTAGGTCATTCCATGTAATAATATCACTACTGGCAATCCTCCGGTATAGCAAATAATCACCCGCATAAGAACCTGAAAACCATTATTTCCTGCCTGAATATATCACTAATAAAAAGCGCTATTTTCATGCAAAAAACCCGCCATTCCTGACACAGAGGAAAGCGGGTTTTTCAGGCAAAAGTTTGCCGACGTAATATCCTTTACCTGTTATTCATCTGCTCCCTTTACTCCATAATTATCGTCAGATAATTATCGCTCCCGGCAGCTGCCGGGCTAATCAGCTACGGCGGCTGCTCTGCCCGCCTTTCTTGCCAGATTCAGAAGCCTTTTCGCGGTCGTTCTTGAAGCTGCCGCTACTGCTGCTCTGGCCGCCTTTTTTACCTGCTTCTGATGCTTTCTCACGATCTTCGGCGAAGTTGCCGGAATTGCCACGATGCTGAGTCATAATAACATCCTCTTCGTGTTTCAAATTTCTCACCGGATAATAGTTGGCTCGGCTGTTGCTGTTTTACCGAACGCCGGTGAACGTCGTGCATGAATAACTATAGCAAGCCTCAGAAAGGTTGCAAGAAATAAGGCCACTTATTTTATAGCGGCTCGGTAGAAATAAATTACCAACCTATAACGCTCTGACAAAAATCATTATTGATGATAAATGTAACTTCATATTGCACACTGTGTAATATATTTAAACTTTATGCTGATGAATAATTTAGATGCATTTTGCCGCTTCGTTAATTAGCCAAAACAAGAGCGGCCACTGAAAACTATTGCATAGTCACCGTTTCCGCCAGCAGCGTCCTTAGCCAGCGATGGCGCAAATCGCTATGGGTTCGGTCATGCCAGGCCAGGGTTTTAGTAAAGCCCGTAATCGCCAGCGGCGGCGTTTTTATCGTCATTTTCTCTACGTCTTTTGCCAGACGCGCAGGCGTTACCGCTATCAAATCGCTGACCTGCAGGATTTCCGGCAGCATCAGAAAGCTGTTTACCGCCATCACCACCTTTCTTTTACAGCCCAGCTTCGCCAGGGCTTCGTCGGTGGCGCCAGAGAATTTATCGCCGGTAAAAGAGACCAGCACCTGATCCAGTTCGCAAAAGCGCGCCAGGGTCAGCGGCTCAGGGCCAGCGTCAGGATGATCCGCGCGCATCATGCAAACATAGTGTTCATCAAACAGATTGCGGGCATGAAGTTCCTGCGGCGCCGTGTCCGGCGTGACCAGCGCGAAGTCCACTTCGCCGCGCTCCAGCTGCCCGACAAGGCGCTCATAATGCACCGGCACCACCGCTACCCGAATCTTTGGCGCCTGCTGCCGCAGCCTCGCGATAAAAGGCACGATTACCGCTTTTAGCGCATAGTCCGTTGCGGCAAGCGTTATGGTCATTTCCGCGCTGGCCGGGTCGAAGACTTTCGGCTGTAACAGCGCCTCGGTTTCACTGAGGATCTTCTTCACCGGCGCGGCCAGCTCCAGCGCACGAAGCGTAGGCACGATGCCTCTTTGCGTGCGGCTGAATAGCGGATCGTCAAAACAGTCACGCAGGCGCGTTAACATCCCGCTGACGGCTGGCTGAGTCAGCGACAGTCTGGCCGCCGCCCGCGTTACGCTGCGCTCATCCAGCAGCGCATCAAGCGCCTTCAGCAGGTTCAAATCCAGGGTGCGAATATCGTTTTTCATCGGTTCGTTAAGGCCAGCTGAGATATCAATAATTATGATATCAGCAATCATAAACCCTGATTGGTTTTATATTACTGCGGTTCGCATACTGGCTTTAGCGGGCGGCGACTGGCGCTGCTCCCCTTTCCTGACGAGTAGACGATGAACGCTATTTTCTGGCCTGAAGGCTATATTCCGGGTTTTTGCGATAATTTCGCTTCGAACGAAGTGATTGTGGCGGGACTTTGCGTAGCGGATATCTGGCCATTGTTAAACACGCCTTCCCTGTGGCCAACTTACTATGAGAATGCCGCTGACATCCGTTTTTATGACGGCAAAGGCCCTGAGCTGGCGCAGGATGTACGCTTTTACTTTACGACCTTCGGTTTCCCGGTGGATGCGCAGGTCACGGAACATGTGGCGCCTTCCGCCGACGAACCGGCTCGCCTGGCGTGGCACGGCTGCTCAGGCGAAGGCGAGAAGCGGCTGGATGTGCATCACGCCTGGCTGCTGGAGGATATGGGCGGGCGCTTGCGTATCCTGACCCAGGAAACCCAGAACGGTAATCCGGCGAAAGAGCTGGCGAAAACCACGCCCGATCCCATGATCAACGGCCATCAGGCGTGGCTGAAGGGATTAGTCGCCGCCGCCCGTGCCCGCAAAGCCTGACGGTCAGACCAGAGCGAGGCGAACGTCAGGTCGCGCCCAGCGCGATTTTGACTTCGCTGGCGATTTTCTCTACCTGCGGGCCATAAATAACCTGCACGTCGTGGTCGCTGACGCGATTTACGCCGTTGGCGCCGGTGGTCATCAAAGTCTGATCGACCACTTCTTTCATCTCTTTTACCCGCACGCGCAGCCGGGTAAAGCAGCAATCGACCTCTTCTATATTATTTTCGCCGCCCAGCCCGCTAATGATCACCCGAATGCGCTCGTCCGCCGCCACCGTTCGGCTTTCCGGCGCCGCCTCTTCCGTTTCCCTGCCCGGCGTTTCTACCCGCATACGCGTGATAATGAAACGGAAACCGTAGTAGTAGAGAGGCGCATAAACCGCGCCCAGCACCAGCGCCCACCACCAGTGCGTTTTGCTGCCGCCAAGAATACCGAACACCACCAGATCGATAGCGCCGCCCTGAATATTGCCAATCATCAGCTGCATCATCGACATCAGCATAAAGGAGAGGCCGCTGAGAAAAGCGTGCAACAGATAGAGCACGGGTGAGACAAAGATAAAGCAGAACTCCAGCGGCTCAGTGATACCCGTCGTGAAGGAGGTCAGCGCGCCGGCCAGCATCAGCGCCTTGACGCGCTGTTTATGTTCCGGCCTGGCGCAGTGATAAATCGCCAGCGCCGCCGCCGGCAGGCCGAACATCATCACCGGAATTTTTCCCTGAGCGAGAAACTGCGTGGCGTTGCGAATAATATTGTCCGGCACCGATCCTGGATGAGTCAGCGCGGTGTTGAAGATATTGAGCGCGCCTACGATGGTCTGGTTGTCTACCGTAGCGACGCCGCCAATCGGCGTAAAGCGCACCGTTTCGTTGAGGATATGGTGCAGGCCGGTCGGGATCAGCAGCCGTTCGCTGCTGCCGTAGAGAAAGGCGCCGTACTGGCCGCTTTTGCCGATCAGCTCGCCGACCCAGGCGATACCCGCGCCGATGGTCGGCCAGATTGCTGCCAGCAGCACGCCCACCAGCGGCAGCACCAGCACGGTGACCACAGGCACAAAACGTCTGCCGCCAAAGAAGCTGATAGCAGTGGGAAGCTGCGTGGTGTAGAAGCGATTATGGATAGCGGCGGTGAGCAACCCGGCGATCACGCCGCCCAGCACGCTCATGTTATAGGTGAAGATGCCGAGCATCGGGATATATTCCGCCGAGGTCATCATGGCGGCGGTTTGCTCCATCCCCTTTGCCTGGAGCGCTTCCGGCGTGGTGGTGGCTGCGGTCAGCCCCTGTGCGGCAAGCGTGGCGCTGACGCCGACATGCATGGCGATAAAACCGATAACGGCGGCAAAAGCGGCGGTCGGCTTCTCCGCTTTCGCCAGGCCGATGGCGCTGGCGACGGCAAAAAAGAGCGGCAGATTGGCGAACAGCGCGCCGGCGACCTTGCGGATAAAGCCGATAATCAGCTGCGGCACGTGCAGGTTGGCAAACGCCTCGCCGGTAATCGCCGGGTTTTGCAGCGCTGCCGCCACGCCCAGAAAGATACCGGCGGCGGCGATAACGGAGATCGGCATCATTAACGCCTTGCCGAAAGCATGGATTTTACTGGCAAGTTCTTTCACAGGCCCCTCGTCTTTCGCAGCGGAAAGCCTGAGTATGAGCCAGCGCAAAAAGTGCGGCGGAGAAAAGCACAAGCTTCCATGTGATTCTTTGATATGCCTCACGCTTTAGCGATAAACCCCACCTATCGCATGATTAAAGCAATCAATTAGACAATTTTGTTAAGAACTCACAGACTGTGCCGATAAAAGAAGTCATAACTTCTTAACAAGACAAAAACATTCAAATCACCTGCGAAGCACTATGAAATTTAAAACTGCAATAAAACCTTACCAGGCGGCGGCGGGCGGCTGGGGATCACTGGAAGCGACGACCCGCTTTGTTTTTGACAGCAAGCAAGTTCTGAAAAATATGCGCAACCTGATGCGCATGAACAAAGCCAAAGGCTTTGACTGTCCCGGCTGCGCCTGGGGCGACGACAACAAGAGCACTTTCAGCTTTTGTGAGAACGGCGCCAAAGCCGTTACCTGGGAAGCCACGCGCCGCTTTATCGACGCCAGCTTCTTCGCCCAGCACAGCGTCTCCGCGCTCTATAAGCAGAGCGACTACTTCCTGGAATATCAGGGTCGCCTGACCGAGCCGCTACGCTATAACCGTGAAACCGATCGTTACGAGCCTATTAGCTGGGATGATGCCTTTGCCCTGATCGCTAAACACATCAAGGCGATGGATAACCCCGATCAGATGGAGCTTTATACCTCTGGTCGCGCCAGCAATGAAGCTTCGTGGCTTTATCAGCTGTTTGGCCGCATGAACGGCAGCAATAACTTTCCTGACTGTTCGAACATGTGTCACGAAGCCAGCGGCACCGGCCTGAAGCGCAGTATCGGCGTAGGCAAAGGCACGATTCGCCTGGATGATTTCGATCATGCGGACGCGATTTTTGTTTTCGGTCAGAACCCGGGTACTAACCATCCACGTATGCTGCACAGCCTGCGTCACGCCGCCGATCACGGCGCGAAAATCGTGACGTTCAATACGCTGCGCGAGCGCGGCCTGGAGCGCTTTGCCGACCCGCAGAAGCCGCTGGAAGTGGTCACCAGCAAAGCCGGCACCATCAGCTCTACCTATTACCAGCCGAACCTCGGCGGCGATATGGCGGCGGTGCGCGGCATGGTGAAAGCGCTGGCGGAAACCCATTTCGCCCGGATCGCGGCAGGCGAACCCGGTATTTTTGACGAAGTGTTCATCAACGCCAAAACCGAAGGGATGGATGCCTATCTGGCTGAAGTCGCCGCTACCGAATGGTCGCATATCGTTCAGCAGTCCGGCCTGACCGAACAGCAGATCCGCGAAGCCGCCGCTATCTACCAGAGCGCCGAGCGCGTGATCTGTACCTGGGCGATGGGCGTGACGCAGCACAAGCACTCTGTGGATACCGTGCGCGAGATCGTTAACCTGCAGCTGCTGTTCGGCCAGCTGGGCAAGAAAGGCGCAGGCCTTTGCCCGGTGCGCGGTCACAGTAATGTGCAGGGCAACCGCACTATGGGTATCGACGAGAAGCCAACCAAAGCTTTCCTGGATAGCCTGGGCAACCACTTCGGCTTCGAGCCGCCGCGCGAAATCGGTCATAACACCGTGGAAGCGCTGGAAGCGATGCTGCGTGACGAAATCAAGGTGCTGATCGCGCTGGGCGGCAACCTGGCCGCCGCCGCGCCGGACAGCCCGCGTACCGAAGAGGCGCTGCGCCGCTGCGGCCTGACCGTGCAGATCAGCACCAAGCTGAACCGCAGCCACCTCTGCCCTGGCGCCGTGGACGCGCTGATCCTGCCTACGCTGGGTCGTACCGAGCAGGATATTCAGGCTAGCGGCCCGCAGTTTATTACCGTGGAAGACTCTTTCAGCATGGTTCACGCCTCTGAAGGCGTCGGCAAGCCTATCGCCGACACCCAGCGTTCCGAAACGGCAATTGTCGCCGGTATCGCGCACGCCGTGCTCGGCTCGGAAAAAGTGGACTGGCTGGGCCTGGCGGCGGATTACAATCTGATCCGCGACCATATCGCCGCCACTATTCCCGGCTTCGCCGACTTTAACGCGAAATGCGAGATCAAAGGCGGCTTCTACCTGGGCAACGCGGCAGCGGAGTTCCGCTTCAACACGCTGAACAACAAAGCGCAGTTCAGCGCCGCTCGCCTGCCGGATTCGCTGTTCCCGCAGCTGGATGAGGAAGTGCCGTTTACGCTGCAAACGCTGCGCTCGCACGATCAGTACAACACCACGATTTACGGCCTCGATGACCGTTATCGCGGCGTGTACGGCCAGCGTGAAGTGCTGTTTATCAACCCGGAAGATATGGCGCGCCTGGGCTTCTCCGCAGGCGACAATGTGGATATCGAGACGCTGTGGAACGACGGCATTACGCGTAAGGTGACCGAATTCAAGCTGGTGCCTTACAACATTCCCGCAGGCAACCTGGCGGCCTACTATCCGGAAACCAACCCGCTGGTGCCGCTCTCCAGCTTCGGCGACGGCAGCGGTACGCCGACCTCGAAATCGGTGCCGGTAAAAATCACGCTGTCAGAAGTCAAACCGGGTCTGCGTATCGCCTGAGTTGGCCACTAAATCAAGCCGGGTAAATCCCGGCTTTTTTACGTCTGTCTGCGGCGTTGCACGCCATTGCCGCCAGGCGGATCAATTCTGAAAATGCCCTGAAAGCAGCAGTCAGGCCGTTGACCGCGCGGAAGAATTCGCGCCGCTGTCCCGTCGCGCCACGCCCTTCTCTGCGCGCTGAAAAAGCGTGCGGCGAACTCAGGCGAAGCGCGGTAAAGCCCGCGATTTTCCGGGCTTTTTACTTGCCGCGACGCGGTTAATCGCGTAAAACTGTCTGCCGCTCTTAGGCCACGAAAACGTTGAGATTATGTTCCAGGATAACCCGCTGCTCGCGCAGCTCAAAGAGAAACTCCACTCCCAGACGCCGCGTGTTGAAGGGGTGGTAAAAGGCACCGAAAAAGGCTTCGGCTTTCTGGAAGTCGACGCTCAGAAAAGCTATTTTATTCCGCCGCCGTTTATGAAAAAAGTGATGCACGGCGACCGTATTATCGCGGTGCTGCAGACCGATAAGGATCGTGAAGTCGCCGATCCGGAAAAACTCGTTGAGCCGTTCCTGACGCGTTTTGTGGGCCGCGTGCAGAAGAAAGACGATCGTCTTTCCATCATTCCCGATCATCCGCTGCTGAAAGACGCCATTCAGTGCCGTCCCGACCGCAACCTGAAGCATGATTTCCAGGCCGGCGACTGGGCCGTCGCTGAAATGAAGCGCCACCCGCTGAAAGGCGATCGCACTTTTTATGCTGAACTGACCGCTTTTATTACCACCGGCGACGACCATCTGGCGCCGTGGTGGGTTACGCTTTCCCGTCACAATCTGGAGCGCGAAGCGCCGGAAGCCGTGGCCGGCGAAATGCTGCCCGAGCAGCCTGAGCGTGAAGATCTTACCGCGCTGGACTTCGTCACCATCGACAGCGCCAGCACGGAAGATATGGATGACGCTCTTTACGTTGAAGAACTGCCTGAAGGCAAACTGCGTCTGACTATCGCTATCGCCGATCCGACCGCTTACGTTGCGGCGGGCAGCGAGCTGGACGCTATCGCCGCCGAGCGCGCCTTTACCAACTATCTGCCCGGCTTCAATATTCCGATGCTGCCGCGTCAGCTCTCCGACGATATCTGCTCGCTGCGTCCCAACGAGCGTCGTCCGGCGCTGGCCTGCCGCGTGACGGTAGCGGCCGATGGTACGCTGGGCGAAGATATTCACTTCTTTGCGGCCTGGATTGAATCCAAAGCCAAGCTGGTTTACGACCAGGTTTCCGACTGGCTGGAAAACAGCGGCGACTGGCAGCCGACAAGCGAAGCTATCGCCACGCAGATCCGTCTGCTGCATAAGCTGTGCCTGGCGCGCGGCGAATGGCGTCAGACCCATGCGCTGGTGTTTAAAGACCGTCCCGATTTCCGCTTCCTGCTGGGCGAGAAAGGCGAAGTGCTCGATATCATCGCCGAGCATCGCCGCATCGCCAACCGCATCGTGGAAGAGGCGATGATTACCGCCAATATCTGCGCTGCTACCGTGCTGCGCGAGAAACTGGGCTTCGGCATCTACAATATTCATCACGGTTTCGACCCGGTAAACGCCGAGCAGGCCGCCAACGTGTTGGAAAACCACGGCGTGAAGGTCGACCCGCAGGCGATCGCCACGCTGGAAGGTTTCCGCCAGCTGCGTCGCGAACTGGACGCGCAGCCGACCCAGTTCCTCGACAGCCGCATTCGCCGTTTCCAGTCTTTCGCGGAGATCGGCATCGAGCCAGGCCCGCACTTCGGCCTGGGTCTGGAAGCCTACGCGACCTGGACTTCACCGATCCGTAAGTATGGCGATATGATCAACCATCGCCTGCTGAAAGCGATGATCAAAGGCGAAGCGGCTGCGCGGCCGCAGGACGAGATCACCGTGAAGATGAGCGAGCGCCGTCGCCTGAACCGCATGGCGGAACGTGACGTGGGCGACTGGCTCTACTCGCGCTTCCTGCAGAAGTCGGCCGGCACCGATACCCGCTTTGCGGCGGAGATTATCGATGTTTCCCGCGGCGGGATGCGCGTGCGCCTGACCGCTAACGGCGCTGTCGCCTTTATCCCGGCGCCGTTTATTCACGCGGTGCGTGATGAACTGGTTTGCAGCCAGGAGAACGGCACGGTGCAGATCAAGGGCGAAGTCGCTTATCGCGTCACCGACCTGATTGAAGTCACTATCGCGGAAGTCCGCATGGAAACCCGCAGCATCGTGGCTCGTCCGGTCGCTTAACGACCTTTCAGGCGGGAGTCCTCTCCCGCCTGCTCTGCTGTTTTTCCCAGAAACTCAATTCCCTTTGTCGCGCTTTTCAAAATCAGCAGCAACAGGCAAATCAATGCTGCCGCAGCGAGGTTGTACAGTATCCCGGCAACAAACGCAGAGGCATAGCTGTTGCGACGTTAAGCCATTGCTCTTTCCGCACCTGAATTAACGGCATCTATCCTGTCGCCGCGCAGGCGCGCTGGTTCAATCGACCCACTCTGGCCAGAATCTGACCCGCTATAAAATCCTTCCACCATCACACAAATGAAAAGCATCACATACCTTTTTGTGACAAGAGACACAACCTGATAACAATCACAGACAAAAAAGAAGGAATATCGCGATATGATTTCACTCTGTACACTGCGGTTTTACACAGTAAAACAACCACCTTCCCCACGTTTTACCGTGTAAGGCTATGACAAACTTGTGAGGATCATCATGTCTGAGAAAAAGCAAATCACGACTTTCTCTGCCGATATCGAACAGCAGACGGTCAGAAAGGTGGTCTGGCGCATTTTGCCCTTTCTTATCGTCTGCTATCTGATTGCCATCATCGACCGTGGGAATATCGGTATGGCTTCGCTGCAGATGAATGAAGATTTGGGGCTCTCCAAAGCCGTTTTTGGCCTGGCCAGTAGCCTGTTCTTTGTCGGATATTTCCTGTTTGAAGTGCCCAGTAACCTTGCGATGCAGAAAATTGGCGCGAAGATTTGGATTTCTCGCATTATGATTTCCTGGGGCATTATCTCGGTCTGCACCGCCTTTGTTGAAAGCGCCAACACGCTGTATGTATTGCGATTCCTTTTGGGAGCGGCTGAGGCGGGCTTCTTTCCTGGCGTGATTCTTTATCTGACTTACTGGATACCGGGTAAATATCGCGCCCGTGTAATTGCCACCTTTATGGTAGCCATTCCCGCAGCAAACTTTATCGGCTCGCCTGTCTCTGGAGCCATATTGTCACTTGATGGCTGGTACGGTATGCGCGGCTGGCACTGGTTATTTATCATGGAAGGCGTCCCGGCGGTAATTTTAGGCATTGCCGCTTTCTTTATGCTGAATAATCGGCCTACAGATGCCAGCTGGTTAAATCAGGAACAAAAAGCCTGGTTGAATGGCACGCTTGCAGCGGAGAATGCGAAGAAAAAAGCGATTGGCCATATTTCTTTATGGCAACTGCTGCGCCACAAACATATTTGGGTGATGGCGCTGATTTATGCCGGTGCGTCTGCGGCAGGGTCAACGTTAAGCGTCTGGTCTCCACAGTTGCTTAAATCCTTCGGTCTGGATAACTTCACCACCGGCCTGGTAAACGCCATCCCTTACGGTCTGGCTTCTGTCCTGATGATTGTCTGGGGCAGAAGTTCTGACCGTAGCGGCGAGCGCCGCTGGCATACCGCGCTCACGCTCTTCCTGATTGCAGGCGGTCTGCTCTCCGCCTTTATCACCAACAGTTTGATGGGCAGCGTTGTTATTCTTTCGCTGGTGCTGACAGGTGCGTACTCCATGAAAGGGCCTTTCTGGGCGCTGGCCTCCGGCTGGATGTCTTCTACCACGGCGGCGGCCGGTCTGGCGGCCATTGGCGCAATGGCTAATCTGATTGGCGGCGGATTAATGGTCAATGTTTACGGCATCATCAACCAGGCCACTGGCAGTCATACACTTGCCATGGTGCCGCTGGCGATTTTATGTGGTATCGGCGGTATTGCCGTACTGATTATGGGCCGTAAAAAAGCGTTGAATATCGATGCCGAAAATATCGCGTCGCCGTTGAGTAAATAACGTCACCATCCCGCAGGTAGTCACTTCAAAGCCTGCGGGATACTTTCCACGTATTCCCTCTCGCCTGTCAACGCGCCAAACGATAGCTTTTCAGCGCTTCACATAAAAACATTCTTTCTGCTCATTAAGACATTGAGGTTATCAGGTTGCCGGGCAACCAGATTTCAGACAGTTATCTGTCTGGAAAATACTCGTTGCCGGGGTTGGTGAGCGTAATACCGGTGGCTTCAGGAAGGGTAATCGACCTTACCCGCAGACTAACACTTATTCCCGCAGGTCAGGTAAGGTCGTTAAATATTGTGGTTCGAATGAACTTATTACGACAGGGTAGCTGCCCTTTTCACTGGTTCGGCCAGCACTTTCAGGACATTATTTGCTGCAGCTGTTCCCATTTTTACGTAGGAGTTATCACTTACGCCACCAATATGCGGCGACAGAATAACATTCTCAACGCTCTGCCAGATATGTGGCGCGGTAAGGGGCTCCACAGCAAAACTATCCAGCGCTGCCCAACTAACAGTGCCGTTATCGAGTGCCGCTAACAAAGCTTCATCGTCAATCAGTCCGCCGCGAGCGGTATTAACCAGTATGGCGCCTTTTTTACACTGGTTCAGCCTGTCGCTGTTGATCATGTGCCGCGTCTGCTCAGTCAGTGGGCAATGCAGCGAAATCACATCCGCCTGCTGCAGCAGGCCTTCAAGCGACGAGGATTCACATTCGTCAGGAAAGGATTTGGCGAACGGGTCATATGCAAGCACTTTCATACCAAACGCTTTGCCAATGCGGGCGACCCGACTGCCAATGGCGCCCAGCCCAATGAGACCCAGCGTTCTGCCTTCGAGTTCAACAGACTTATGGGTAGATTTGTCCCAATACCCCTGACGCATTCGACGATCGAGTGGGATAACCGCTTTTGCGCAGGCTAAAATCATCGTCCATGTATGTTCAGCTACCGCCGCTGCATTAGCACCGGGCGCCGACTGAACGCTAATCTGGCGCTCAGCCGCCGCTTTTTGATCGATAACGTCAATCCCACTGCCGTGCTTGGAAATCACCCGCAAATGAGGAGCGGCGTCCATAATACGGGCATTTATTTTTCCGTAACGGACAATAATGGCAACCGGATTATGCTGCTGGCACAGCCTGTACAATTCGTCTTCACTGGGTTGTTTGCCGGCATAAACAACGCTGAAGCCTTTAAGCAGGCTTAGCGCTTCTTCAGCCAGATCGCTGCCGGTGACCAACACTACGGGATAAGAAGATGCCATTACAATTCCTCGCCTTCGGTTAACATACCAGCCGCAAACAGGGCTTTTTCTAACCACGGCGCGCGAATGTCGCCATCACCAATGGCCGCAATACGCTTGCTCTCTGCATCCAGCTTTTTCTGTGCCAGTTCGAGCAGAGCCGGAACGGCTTCACGCGGTAACACCACCACGCCGTCGATATCACCAATGATGAGATCGCCGGGCTGGATCGCTGCACCGGCAACGGAAGCAGGAAAGTTAACGCGACCCGCAATCGACTTGGTCGGGCCGCAAGGATTCAAGCCCGCGGAGAAAATCGGGAAGCCGTTTGCGCACAGGGCGTCAGCATCCCTGACGGCACCATCGATGATAATACCAGCAATACCCGATGCTTCTGCCTGTGTGGACATAATCTCACCGATCAAAGCGCAGCTGATATCGCCTTTGCCGTCAACGACGATCACATCGCCAGGCTGAGCGATAGCGAGCGCCGCGTGAATGGCAAGGTTGTCTCCCGGCCGCACCTCGACCGTAACGGCGGGACCGGCCACCTTCATGGTGGGCGCAACGGGCTTAATGCGACCGTGCAGCGTACCGCGCCGTCCGGCAACGTCGGCAAGGATTGCAGCCTGAAACTCAGCAGCCTGTTTCACCAGCTCAGGCGCAACACGAATGACGTCGCGTTTAATGTAACTATTTTCTGCGTGTGGCATAAATTGACCCCTTTGTTTTACCTGGTACAACATTGTTGTACAATATAAAACTACTATATCGATGTTAATTTAGATCTCACCAGTGTTAAGTATTCATTTGTGATGTAAATACGATGTGAATCACAAATTACCCTGTAAACTCATACCGTCGTAAACAGGAGAACGTACCGATGGGGAATGAAGGCGTAATTGCCGTTGAGAAAGCGCTGGCGTTACTGGATTGCTTTAAGCCTGGCGAAGAAGCGTTGACGCTTACCGCCCTTGCACAATTTTCGGGTTATCATAAAACGACGGTTTATCGTCTGATGAACTCACTAGAACGCATGAACTACGTTATCAGACGCGACAACGGCGTTTATACCCTTGGCCCAAGATTGCTCTATCTTGGCAAGCTCTATGAGCAGTCATTTCATCTGGCAAGTATCGTTCAACCTGAACTGCACGCGCTGGCCACCGCAACGGGGGAAAGCGCTACATGGTATGTGCTCGAGAACAGCCAGAGACTTTGCTTATTCAGGGCAGAGCCATCTGAAGGATTGCGCGAAACGCGCTTACCGGGCACCTGTTTGCCACTGGATAATTCAGCAATAGGGCAAGTGCTTCGTCATTGGGGGCTCAATGAGAGGCTGTTTGAATCTGTCCCGGAATTGCCGCTTTTTACTTCCGGTATGCGCGATCCGCATATCGCTGCCTTTTCTCTGCCCGTTTTTGGCGAGGGAAATCAGCTGCTCGCGGCTCTGGCCTTAACGGGCCCCTCTTCACGTTTAACACAATCAATGCGCGATAGTGGTACAGGCAAGTTAATGAAAGAGAAGGCTTACAGCCTTTCCCTGAAGTTAGGTGCGCCTAAAATCAAATGCGATAATTTTTATTTGTTATAAGTTGGTCGGAAGCCGTTTGCCTGCCCGCGTTGAAAGAGGCTTATTAAACTTATACCCCCTCTGGCCTCAGGATTAATCATTGTCTGCTTCTGGCACAGGACTGCTGTTGCAGTCCTCGCGAGTCAGACTGCAGTCGACTCAGATATTTCCAGCGCATCATCGACTTCATTGCCAGGGTTATGTGGAATAGAAAATCTACAGGGGATTACACATTTAATGGCTGTGTTGAGCAAAGAGCGGACGTTTGCGCTGTGGATTGCCAGGTATTAATGTAACCCATTGTTTTCTTTGAAGAGAGTGAGGCGGGGAAAATGCAGGGATTGCGGGTTCGACATAGCTTAACAACGGAATGAGCGGAAAAATCCGGTATGAATGCCCATACCGGAAGTTGAGTTTATATATAATAATCAGTCAATCGACAGATTGTGGATCGCCAGCACGGCGCGCGCTGCTTCCTTGCCTTTCTTAATAAAGTGTTCTGTATAGAATGTCTCCAGCACTTCAACCGGCTGGAAATTATGCGGCGTCAGCGAAACAGAATAAACCGGCACGTTGGTGGCGAGCTGTACATTCATTAACCCATCCACAACTGCAGCGGCAACAAAGTCGTGACGATAAATGCCGCCATCAACCACCAGCGCAGCGCAAACGATGGCATCGTATTTACCGGTTTCAGCTAAACGTTTCGCCAGCAGCGGCATCTCGAACGCGCCCGGTACGTCAAAAGTTTTTAATTCCGCGTCCACGTTCTGTACGGCTAATTCTTCCCTGAAGCCTGTCAGGGCATTATTTACAATGTCGGCATGCCAGTTGGCTTTGATGAAGGCAATTTTAATCTTATTCATAATTCATCCAGGTCTGTTTTAGGTTCCCCGTCTTCGGCAGGAACAGGCAGGAGAGAACAATAACATGGCTTATGAATGAGGGCTTTAGCAAATGTTATCTGTCCGTCCGGCGA
This sequence comes from Erwinia sp. CGal63, assembly GCF_037026505.1. Lineage (NCBI taxonomy): Bacteria > Pseudomonadati > Pseudomonadota > Gammaproteobacteria > Enterobacterales > Erwiniaceae > Erwinia > Erwinia sp. CGal63. Next base: position 859,735 of record NZ_JAKUMN010000001.1, on the reverse strand, counting down.
ACCGGTCAATATATGGACGTTCGGCAGTTTGCGCTGTTGAGCATGGCATTCATTTCATCATCCTCTTATCCAGGCGCTACTGGCGCCAGACAGACTTTACGATCTGAACAGCAACTGTTGATGCGCGTATAGAGGGCCGGTTTACCAGGGCGCGCGCTGGCCGTCGAACCAGAAGCCGCCGGTAACGGAAACCGCCTGCTCCGTCAGCCAGACAATGCCAGAAGCTGCCTGCTCCACCGTTCTGTAGCCGGTATGCCCGTTGAAATCGGTAGCGGTATAGCCGGGATCGACGGCGTTAACGCTGATAGCGTATTTCGCCAGCTCTTTGGCAAAGGCAACGGTTACCGCATTAAGCGCGGATTTTGAACTGGTGTAGCCCACTGCCTCGACGGCGGAATAAGGATGATCGAGATCGGAAACCCAGTTCAGCGAGCCTAAGCCGCTGCTGACCATGACAATCCTGGCTTCGCCTGCGGCCCTCAGCAGCGGTAAAAAGGTCTGAGTAACCTGAATCGCGCCAAATACGTTGGTTTCATAGACGCTGCGAATATCATCGATGCTTTGCGTACTGGGCGCGACCAGCTGCGCGCCCGGAATGCCCGCATTGTTGATCAGCACGTCCAGCCTGCCGTCCTCTTCGCGAATGCGTTCCGCTGCGGCGCGAACGCTGTCAGGCTGAGTCACGTCCATGATGACCAGGCGTGCGTCGATATTGTCGGCCGCCAGCGCGGCAACCGCCGCCCGACCGCGCTCTTCGTTGCGACAGCCCAGCCAGATGCGATAGCCGCTCTGCCCCAGCTGACGCGCCGTTTCATAGCCAATACTTTTGTTCGCGCCGGTGATAACCACATTTTTGCTCATGTCGGACTCCAGGTTGATAAGGGCCATTGCCCTTTGCTTCGGCTAAGGGTGCCAAAGCGCCTTAGCCGCTATTCGATAATCGGTCAGCGCAATCGTCGCGTCATGCCGAAAAAACCGCCCGCCTCACACTTCTCTGTTGCGCTGCTTTCGCTAAGAAAATATCAACATTACTTTAACCTCACCCTCTCTCAGAGATAACAAGGAATATTGTGATGATCAAGGTTAAATCGGCCGTCGCCTGGACAGGCGTAGCGATAGTCGGCGCCATTGCCTTCGCTATGCTGGCGCTAAGCCGCGGCGAACAGGTAAATGCGCTCTGGCTGGTGGTCGCCGCCGTTGCCTGTTACAGCATCGCGTGGCGGTTCTATAGTCGCTTTATCGCTAAAAACGTATTTGAGCTGGACGACCGGCGGCTGACGCCGGCTGAAAGGCTGAACGACGGGCTGGATTATGTCCCGACCAATAAATGGGTGCTGTTCGGCCACCATTTTGCGGCTATCGCCGGCGCCGGGCCGCTGGTTGGGCCAATCCTGGCGGCGCAGATGGGCTTTCTGCCCGGTACGCTGTGGATCCTGATCGGCGTGATGCTGGCAGGCGCGGTTCAGGACTTTTTGATCCTGTTTATCTCTACCCGTCGCGACGGACGATCGCTGGGCGAAATGGCGAAACAGGAGCTGGGCGCGTTTGCCGGCGTCGTGACTATGCTTGGCGCGCTGGGCGTGATGATTATTATCCTCTCCGCGCTGGCGCTGGTCGTGGTAAAAGCGCTGGCTAACAGTCCGTGGGGATTGTTTACCATCGCCGCCACTATTCCTATCGCGCTGTTTATGGGCGTTTATATGCGCTTTCTGCGGCCCGGGAAAATTGCGGAGGTGTCGCTGATCGGCTTTGTGCTGATGATGGCGGCGATCGTTTACGGCGGCAGCATCGCTCAGCATCCGTTCTGGGGGCCTTTTTTCACTCTGAAAGGCACTACGTTGACCTGGGTACTGGTGATCTACGGCTTTGTCGCTTCGGTGCTGCCGGTGTGGCTGCTGCTGGCGCCGCGTGACTATCTTTCCACCTTTCTGAAAATCGGCGTGATTATCGGCCTGGCCATCGGCATTCTGTTCGCCATGCCCGAAATGAAAATGCCTGCCGTTACGCGCTTTATCGACGGCAGCGGGCCGGTGTTTTCCGGTAGCCTGTTTCCCTTCCTGTTTATCACTATCGCCTGCGGCGCGATCTCAGGTTTTCACGCGCTGGTTTCCAGCGGCACCACGCCCAAGCTGGTCGAGCGCGAAAGCCATATTCGCATGATCGGCTACGGCGCGATGCTGATGGAGTCGTTCGTCGCTATTATGGCGCTGATTTGCGCTTCGATTATCGAGCCCGGCGTCTACTTTGCCATGAACTCGCCTGCCGCGCTGATCGGCACCACGGTGGAATCCGCTTCGCAGGCCATTAACGGCTGGGGCTTTGTGGTGACGCCGGAAATGCTGAGCGGCATCGCCAGAGATGTTGGTGAAGGAACGATTCTGTCGCGTGCTGGCGGCGCGCCGACCTTCGCCGTCGGTATGGCGCACATTATTACTGACGTGTTTAACAGCCGTGCCATGATGGCGTTCTGGTATCACTTCGCCATTCTGTTCGAAGCGCTGTTTATCCTGACCGCCGTGGACGCCGGTACACGCGCCTGCCGGTTTATGGTGCAGGATCTTGTCGGCACCGTAGTGCCTTCGCTGGCGAACAACCGCTCGTGGCTGGGCAATATGGCCGGCACCACTGTCGCCGTCGCCGGCTGGGGATTTTTTGTCTATCAGGGCGTGAGCGATCCGCTTGGCGGCATCAATACGCTATGGCCGCTGTTTGGCATCGGCAACCAGATGCTGGCCTCTATGGCGCTGATCCTCGGCACCGTGGTGCTGTTTAAGATGAAAAAGCAGCGCTACGCCTGGGTAACCCTTCTGCCGACGGCATGGATTTTTATTACCTCTATGTATGCAGGCTGGCAAAAAATCTTCCACGAAAAACCGGCAATCGGCTTTCTCGCTCAGGCCAGAAAGTTCTCCAAAGGCATTGAAAACGGCACGATCATAGCACCAGCCAAAACTGTAGCGGACATGCAGACCATCGTCTTCAGTAATCAGATCAACGCCGCGCTCTGCGCCTTTTTTATGCTGGTCGCCATCACGATGCTGATTGCCGCCTTTTTCGTCATTCGTCGTGCGCTAAATAGCCAGCGGCCGACGGTACATGAAGCTGAGATTTCCCTGCGAAGCGAGGCGCGCCATGGCTAAAGCCGTGTTTTCATCACCCCCGAAAAACGAACTGCGGGTCATCCGCTGCCGCCCCATAACGGCGACAGTCACAAAAGAGTCATTAACGTTACGTTTGTTAATGTCGCGGCTGGCGCAGTGTTTTCGGCTAATGGTCGGCGTACAGGATTACCAGACCTATCTGCGGCATATGCAGCTGCATCATCCCCTGAATAAACCTATGACGGAAAAGGAGTTCCACCGTTACTGCCTTGAAGCCCGCTTTCCCTCCACCGCCGGAAAAGTGGGAAAATGCCCCTGCTGAAGTCCGCCCCGATCGCCCGATCGGGGCTTTTTTATCCACGGTTAATTTCCGACATAAAAAATATCTTAAACATTGCGCTTGAGATTATCCTGTTTGCCGAATACTGTTGCTAAAATAAGAAGATACAGCCTGTAAAAGCATCCTCCAGGGAGAAATCTGATGACCGATGAGCAAGGGCAATCGTTACTTTATACCTGGTTTGGTACTAACAGCCCTCATTGGCGTTTGAAGGCCGACAGCGACGCGCTGCTGTTTGCCGAGGATGAATCGGCTGACACGCATGTGGTCATCCCTTTGACGCCTTCCCAGGCTAATCTGCTGCGCGCCATGACGGTAATCACCTCCAGCGTCAATCTGACGGTGTCGATGTATGGCGAACCGCTGCCTATGCATCTGGTCGGCCGCCGCGTCAACCAGTCTGAATGGGCGGGCAGCGCCTCTGCCTGGGGCGATACCGAAAGCGTGGCGCGCGATCTGGCGCTGGGCCTTTCGTTTGCCGAACAGGTGGTGTCGGAAGCCAACTCGGTGATCGTGATCCTTGATCAGCGCGGCAATATTCAGCGCTTTAACCGTAAAAGCGAGGAGTATACCGGCCTGAAAGAGCAGGAAGTGATCGGCCGCAACGTTTTTCAGCTGTTTATGACGCGTCAGGAAGCGGCCTCTTCGCGCCGCAATATCAGCGGTTTTTTCCGCGACGGCAGCTCGTATGAGGTAGAGCGCTGGGTCAAAACGCGCCAGGGCCAGCGTTTATTTCTGTTCCGAAACAAGTTTGTGCACAGCGGCAGCGGCAAAAATGAAATTTACCTGATTTGCTCAGGCACCGATATTACGGAAGAGCGTCGTGCGCAGGAGCGGCTGCGCGTGCTGGCGAACACCGACAGCATTACCGGCCTGCCGAACCGCAACGCGATCAATAACGCTATTGCGGAGGCGCTGGCCGAGGATGTACAGCAGCAGATCGGCATCGTCTATCTTGACCTGGACAATTTTAAAAAGGTCAACGACGCCTATGGCCATATGTTTGGCGATCAGCTGCTGAAAGCGGTGTCGCTGGCGATTCTAAGCTGCCTGGCGAAGGATCAGACGCTGGCGCGGCTGGGCGGCGACGAGTTTTTGGTGCTGGCCGTTGGCGCAACTCAGGAAGGCCTGGAGGCGATGGCCTCGCGCATCCTCGAGCGCCTGCGGCAGCCTTTCCGCATCGGCCTGATCGAAGTCTATTCGGGCTGCTCTATCGGTATCGCGCTCAGCCCGCAGCACGGCGAAGATCGCGAAAGCCTGATCCGCAACGCGGATACGGCTATGTACACGGCGAAAGAGAGCGGACGCAGTAAATATTGCATTTTCGCCGCCGAAATGAATCAGCGCGTGTTTGAGTATCTCTGGCTGGACACCAATCTGCGCAAGGCGCTGGAGCAAAATCAGCTGATCCTCCACTATCAGCCCAAACTGAATCGTGCCGGTGAAGTACACAGCGTTGAGGCGCTGGTGCGCTGGATTTCGCCCGAGCGCGGCCTGGTGTCGCCAGCGGACTTTATCTCTTACGCCGAAGAGTCGGGACTGATTGTCCCGCTCGGTCGCTGGGTGATGCTGAACGCGCTGGCGCAGATAATGGCCTGGCGCAAAAAAGGCATCAATCTGCGCGTGGCCGTCAACGTCTCGCCGCGGCAGCTGATTGATGAAAGCATCTATGCCGACCTGAAGCATGCATTGGATAAAGCGGAGCTGACACACTGCCCCATTGATATTGAGCTGACCGAAAGCAGCCTGATCGAAAACGAACAGCAGGCGCTGGCGCTGATGGCGCAGTTCCGTGAGCTCGGCGCGGAAGTGCATCTGGACGATTTTGGCACCGGCTACTCTTCGCTTTCACAGCTGGCGCGCGTGCCGATTAACGCCATCAAGCTGGATCAGAGCTTTATTCGCGGCGTCAACAGCCAGCCGGTTTCACAATCGCTGGTGCGGGCGATTGTGGCGGTCGCCAAAGCGCTTAATCTGCAGGTGATTGCGGAAGGCATCGAAACGCCAGAGGAAGAGGAGTTTATAATGGCGAGCGGTGTCGACGCTCGCCAGGGATTTTTATACGCCAGGCCTATGCCCGCAGACGCGCTGGAGCAATGGCTGGCTAACCGCTACGCCGGCGCTTAACCCGCTTTGCGCATCACCTGCGCGCTGTGGCGGTTCTGCAGCTGTACCAGTCTTTCCATGTAGGCGATATCCTTAGGCTCTATGGAGAAGGCGAAATCAACCCAATCCTCGGTGATATCCATCAGTTCCGCCCGCGTCAGCTGCAGTACGCGCTGACGCGCCTTTAACATCGCCCTGACGCCGTTGAGTTTCGGCTTCATGGTATCAATAAAGGTGCGGGTAGTCTGATAGCCGTCGCCCGGCTGAAACAGGCGATCCACCAGTCCTCGGGTTTCAAACCATTCTGCGGAATGCGACTCGCCTTCGTAGATCAGCTCTTCCGCCAGCTTCATGCCCGAACGACGGGCCACCAGCGAGTAGCCGCCCATGCCCGGAAACAGGTTGAAAGCGATTTCCGGAAAGCCCATGCGGGCCGTGTCCTGCGCCAGAATAAAATGGTGCGCCAGCGCGGCTTCAAATCCGCCGCCCAACGCGCTGCCCTCGATCATGGCGATAGTCACCGCGCCAGTATCGAACCCGCGCGCCGCCGCGTGGATGCAATCCACACAGGCGCGCGCATAGGCACGCAGCGCTTCGCGACGTCCATTTTTGATGCATTCCACAAAAAAGCCCAAATCGCCGCCAGCGTTGAACATCGTCGGCACCAGCGAGCCGGTGACCCAAAAATCGATCGGTAAGCCGGAGCGCTGCGCGGCATAGCTCAGGTTCATTATCTCCTCGATTAATTCGTGATTAAAACTGGGTCGCGGCTGCGCGCGTAGCATCATCCATAAAGTGCGCCGTCCTTCTTCGTAATAAGCTGAAAGTTGAGTGGTTTGTCCAGCTTCGCTAAACAGCCTGCAGGTGGTCTGATTAATTACGGTCATATTCTCGTCCTCTGTTTATGGGTGCGCGATAGCGCGCCACAAGCGTAATGCAGAGTGCGGGAAGGCTGAACTTTCGTTTGATTTTAAAGGTAAATTATTTTTACCCCGCTGACTAAATAGCCAACGAGGCGATAAAAAAATAAAGGATTTACGGCGAGGAAAGTTTGGGGTAAATAACGTTACCGTTTCTGATTAAATTATTTTATCTGTCCATACCAGGCGCTGCTGCCGTGCTTGCGTAAATAGTGGCAGTCCAGTAATGGCTGTTGAATAGCCGGCAACACAGGCGTCAGCATCTGGCTGTAAATGCCCATATAAGCCACCTCTTCCAGCACTACCGCCGCGTGAACGGCTTTTTCCGGCGTTTTTCCCCAGCAAAAAGGCCCGTGAGAGTTGACCAGAATGGCCGGGATCGCCAGCGGGTCTAAATCTTTCTCGCGGAACGTTTCGATAATAACCTGCCCGGTTTCCCATTCATAACGGGAAGCGATCTCTTCCGGGGTCATTTGTCGGCTGCAGGGAATAGCGCCGTAAAAGTCATCGGCATGCGTGGTGCCCCAGGCCGGGATTTCTCTACCCGCCTGCGCCCAGATAGTGGCATGACGCGAGTGCGTATGGACAATGCTGCCTACTTCCGGCCAGGCAAGATAGAGCGCGCGATGCGTATCGGTATCGGAAGAAGGCCGCATATCACCTTCCCGCACTTCGCCGCTTTGCAGATCGACCACCACCATATCTTCACGCTTCATCTGCTCATAGCTGACGCCGGAAGGTTTGATCACCATCAGGCCCTGCTCGCGATCTACCGCGCTTACGTTACCCCAGGTAAAAACCACCAGCCCGTGACGCGGCAGCGCCAGGTTGGCTTCCAGCACCTGTTGTTTCAGTTCTTCCAGCATTTGGTTTCTCCCGCTGTTTTTCACTATTGTCCTCGCAGGTAGCGCGTCAGGGTATGGAGGCAATAGCTGGATGCGTGGCAGAAATCAGCTGGGTATTACGCAAAACGGCGGAAAATTAAGATTTTTTACCTGTGAAGAGGATCGTCTATGCTTAGAATACGTGCCAGCAATAGCTTTACACAAATAAGTCTAAAACTTAACAAATGTATAAGCACTGCTTCACAAATCCCTTTTCAGGGGTCGCGATATATGTCGGCGATGTTTAATTTTCGTGAGATAAATCGCTAATAAACAGGCGCGCCCCGGCTCTTAACGAGGGGTTCGCCACTATACTTATAGCGTTATTCCTGCAGCAGCAATGATGGAGAAGTGACTATGTCAGTAACAACTAAACGTATTACCGCTGGCCTGCTGGCCGCCACTCTGGTGCTTTCGTTAAGCGGATGTTCAAACTGGTCGAAACGCGATCGTAATACCGCTATCGGCGCGGGCGCGGGCGCTATCGGCGGCTCTATTCTCTCTAACGGCAGCGGTCTGGGCACCGTAGGCGGCGCTGCGGTTGGCGGGATTATCGGCCACCAGATCAGCCGCTAAGCGAGCGCAACAGATGCAATCAAGGCCGCAGCGAATGCGGCCTTGTTGTTTCAGCCGCCGGCAAGCTTCACTTTCATACCTTTAGCTTCTAACAGCGTTTTCAGCAGATCGCGCTTGTCGCCCTGAATTTCAATCACGCCCTCTTTTACCGCGCCGCCGCAGCCGCACTTTTTCTTCAGTTCGGCCGCCAGTTTTTCCAGATCCGCATCGGGCAGATCCACGCCCGTCACCAGGCAAACGCCCTTGCCTTTACGGCCGCTGGTCTGACGCTGAATACGTACAATGCCGTCGCCTTTTGGCCGCTGCGCGACCGCTTTCGGTTCGTCGATACGTCCGGTTTCGGTGGAATAAACCAGACGGCTGTTGTTGGTCATTACGCCTCCTGAAGCGATGCGAGAATGTTGTTAAGCGCCGCAGCCGGATCGGCGGCCTGGGTAACGGGACGACCAATCACCATATAGTCGACGCCTGCCTGCAGCGCCTGCTGCGGTGTCATAATGCGACGCTGATCGCCGGCTTCGCTGCCTGCGGGGCGAATGCCGGGCGTAACCAGTTTAAATGCGTCGCCAAGCGCCTGTTTAAAGCGGCGGGCCTCCTGAGCGGAGCACACCACGCCGTCCAGACCGCACTGTTGGGTCAGACGCGCCAGACGTTCCGCATGGTCGGCTGGCGACAGTTCAATACCAATGCCGCGCAAATCCTCGGCTTCCATGCTGGTGAGTACGGTAACGGCAATCAGCAGCGGCGCATCTTTGCCAAACGGCAGCAGCGCTTCGCGAGCTGCATTCATCATCCGTGCGCCGCCGCTGGCGTGGACGTTGACCATCCAGACGCCAAGATCGGCCGCCGCAGCTACCGCATGGGCGGTGGTATTGGGAATATCATGGAATTTCAGGTCGAGGAAGACCTCAAAGCCACGCTGCTGTAAATCCCGCACCAGCTGAGGGCCAAACAGCGTAAACATCTCTTTGCCAACTTTCAGGCGGCAGCTGCGCGGATCGATACGGTCGACAAAAGCCATCGCGCTGGCGTGATTAGCGTAGTCCAGCGCGACCAGAATCCGGGAGCCGTGAGATGTTTGCATAGGAAAATCCTCTGAGATAGCGCACCGCCGGGTGCAGGAGATAAACGGCAAGCATTCTACCTGCGGCGCCGCTAAATTCACAGTTTAGCGACGTTTTTTCCCTGGTATGCTGCCTGACTTATCGGGCGCTGCTGCCGCTGGAAAGAGTTAGTTGACTGGTTTATCTTAGTATGTTGTAACTATATAGCTATGTGATCCTGAACCTGCACCGTTTCGTTGCGTTGTTCGGGTACGGTTGAAAGCCGTTCTCAGCGCTATACCGGAATGACAAAGCGTCACGCCAGCTTAGCTTGTAAGGTGTAATGATAAGCAAGACGAAATATGCCTCTGCATCTGTGCAAAGGCGATGCAAAGGCGATGCAAAGGCGATAATAAAGAGATTGGCGGATAATTAAGGTGCGCTGTTCACTGCCGTACAGGCAGCTTAGAAAATTTCGCTGGAAAACGACTGCATGACGCGCGGGTTCACTGCCGCACAGGCAGCTTAGAAAGAGAGGGAAGTAATCGCATTATGGTGTATTAGGTTCACTGCCGTACAGGCAGCGTAGTAAAGGCCGGCTAAATAACCGGCCTCTGCTTTATTGCCCGTCCAGGCCACGAATAGGCTTGACCGACGACCAGGCGCGACAGGAAGGACAGTGCCAGTAGAGCGCGTGCGCGGTAAATCCGCACTTCTGGCAGCGGTAGCGCGGCTTGGTGCGGATCTGCTCGCCGACCATATCCCGCAGTACCATCAGGCTCTCTTTCGCCCTGCCGTCTTCCGCTTCATGCAGGTGATAATCCATCAGGCGATGAAACACCCGCATGGTCGGATGGCGCTGTAGCTGGCGATTGATATAGACCTGCGCCACTTCGCCGCCCTCGTCCTTCTCTATAACATCAGAAAGATAGAGTTCCGCCGCCGCGCCGGTGTTTTCCTCGACGCAGCGTTTAAGGTAATCCGCCCAAGCCTCGGGCTGCTGCAGCTGCTGATAACAGGTTTCCAGCATCTCCAGCGTCTCGCTGACCAGCTCTTTGTCCTGCTCGATAACGCGCTGCAGAAAGCCGACCGCCTTTGCATAGTCGCCTTTCGCCATATGGATGCGGCCCATCATGATCGAAACACGGGCGCTTTGTCTGTCGGCGGATTCGCCTTTTTTCAGCAGCGACATGGCGCGATCGAGATCGTCGCTGCCCATCGCCTGCAGCGCCAGCTCGCAGTAGAAGTGCGCGATCTCCATCCGCTGCTTCTCCTTGCCCAGCTTCACCAGCCGCTCGGCGACCTCAATAGCTTTCGGCCAGTCGCTGGTCGCCTGATGGATCAGCAGCAGCTGCTGCAGCGCGCCGACGCGAAAGTCCGTTTCATCGGTGAGCTGGCTAAACATCTCTTCCGCACGATCGTAAAACCCGGCCGCCATATAGTCGCGTCCCAGCTGCTGTACGGCCAGCAGGCGCTGATCGTAAGTCAGGGAGGCGCTTTCCATTAACGCCTGATGGATGCGGATGGCGCGATCGACCTCGCCACGCGAGCGAAACAGGTTGCCTAACGTCAGGTGTGCCTCGACGGTGCCGCTGTCTTCTTTCAGCATATCCAGGAAGAGATCGACCGCTTTATCCTGCTGATTAGAAAGCAGGAAGTTTACGCCGGCTACGTAATCGCGCGACAAGCGACTCGCTTCCTGTTGCTTGTCCTGCTGCGCGCTTCTGCGCCCCATATACCAACCATAGGCAGCGGCAACGGGCAGCAGCAGAAACAGCAGTTCCAACATAGAAATTTATTCCTTAACGGCAGGAACAGCTGGCGATGCCGCCGCTTCTTCTGCCTGTCCCAGCTTCTGCTGGAGACGTTTCAGTTTACGCTGAGAATTAGCCAGCGCGACGCGAAGACGAAGCCAGAACAGACCGCAAATCGCCCAGCCAATCAGGAAACCGGCAGCAAACAGCGTGGCCAGCAGCGTTGAGACGCGGTACTCTCCCTGCGCCAGCAGATAGTTGAAGGTGACAACCTGATCGTTATGCGCTCCGAGAGTAATGGAGATAATAAAGATCACTAAAACCACTAAAAAAATCAGCAAGTATTTCACAGTCCGTCCCATAGTCTGGTGATAACCAGATGAATTATGCCAAAAAAATAACCCTGTTGCTTGCCTGATGCGTTTTGGGCGCATGAAATGCCCGCGCTCTCTGGTTTATGGGGGCAAACCGCGCCAACACAATCACGCCTCGTCTCGTTCGCTTATTTCCTGCTCTTCCGCTGGCGGTACGGTCAGCGGGCCGCTGTAGCGCTGCACCAGCCACGTAGCCAGCGTGACCAGCACCCAGCTTATCAGCGTCGAGGTGATAAGATCGCGCGGCCAGTGCATTCCCAACACCAGACGGCTGGCCATCACGCCTGTCGCCCAGGCCACCAGCAGACAGATGGTCACGATACGGCGACGTGGCCACAGCAATCCTATCGCCAGCAGCGCCCAGCTGGCAGCGAACATGGTATGGCCAGAAGGAAAAGCATAGCCCGTTTCGAATTCCCAGTGCGATTTCAGCCAGCCCGGCAGACGCGGATCTTGCGTAATCGCATCCCGTACCATAACGCTGCGCTGCTTGCGGCTCTGCTCGTAAAAATATTGCTCATTCAGCCCGTGGCTCTGCTCCAGCCACAGCACATAAGGGCGCGGCTCGCGTACCTGATCTTTAATAAAGGATTTAGTGTACTGCCCTACCAGAATCGCCGATACCACGATAAGCAGCAGGATAACCGCCGATTTAAGTCGATAGCGCAGGCACCAGAGAAACCAGCCGCAGAGGATAGCGCTGGTCAGCACGCCCCAGGGACTGGTGACGGTTTCGGTCAGCCAGAACAAAATTTTATGGCCTGGTCCGGTTTCCACCGGCTGCCAGCGCCAGCCGGAAAGCAGTACGCCGACCGGCATTATCAGCAACAGCAGCGCACCCAGCGTGGTGCGTTTAACAATTTCATACATGGCTTTCTCCGGCGGGATTAAGAGAGTTTTGACACTTTTCAGATGACAATATGATAAAAAATAATAACATACTGATTGAGATGGCGATAATTTCGGAGTATTAAAACAATCGCTCGAAGAGGTTAACCGCCCGGCGCCCGAATGTGGCAAAATAGCTATTATGAACGGTCGGCGCAAAGGTTAGCGCAGCCCCTGATGTATCTGGAGAGTCACATGCAGCTTAAACGGGTAGCAGAAGCCAAACTGCCCACGCCGTGGGGAGATTTCCTTATGGTTGGTTTTGAAGAACTGGCAACCGGTCACGATCATGTGGCGCTGGTTTACGGCGATATAACGGACAGCGAGGCGGTGCTGGCGCGCGTGCATTCGGAGTGCCTGACAGGCGACGCCCTGTTCAGCCTGCGCTGCGACTGCGGTTTTCAGCTGGAGGCGGCGCTGAACCATATTGCGGAAGAAGGGCGCGGCGTGCTGCTCTACCATCGTCAGGAAGGCCGCAATATCGGCCTGCTGAATAAAATCCGCGCTTATGCCCTGCAGGATAAAGGCTTTGATACGGTGGAAGCGAATCATCAGCTCGGCTTCGCCGCTGACGAACGTGACTTTACCCTTTGCGCGGATATGTTCAAGTTGCTGGGTGTTAATGAAGTCCGTCTGCTGACCAATAATCCGCGTAAGGTGGAGATCCTCAGCGAGGCAGGCATAAATATTGTGGAGCGCGTACCGCTGATTGTCGGCCGTAATCCGGAAAACGCCCACTATCTGGACACCAAAGCCGAGAAAATGGGCCATCTGCTGTCAAAAGAGTAACGGTACAGCGGGAGCTTCTGGCTCCCGTTTTTTTAACGCCGCTACATCAGTGCGATGCCAAATCGCCGCAGCACGCCAGCCCAAAGCGCGAAAAGGAGGATGGTCATGACACAGCTGGCTCCCAACGTCGGCCAGAAACCCCAGCGCTGATAAAGAAACGGAAACAGTACGAACATCGGCAGCGTGGGCACCACGTACCAAAAGGTGTACCAGGCGTGACTGGCGATTTTGACCTGACTCTGCCCTTCCAGCTTCATCCAGATTAACACCAGTACGGTAACCAATGGCAGCGCGGCCAGCAGCCCGCCCAACCGATCGCTGCGCTTCGCCACTTCGGAAACGAGCACTACCATGCCTGCCGTAATAAAATATTTGGTTATTATCCACAACATAGCGTTCTCTTTATTTTAAGTAGGAACGAATAACGCCCACGATCTCTTCCAGGTCGTTAGCGCGTTCATCCGCTGAAGCCTGCTCATTCATCAGGTGTTCGCGAATATGCCCTTCCATTAACTCGCTCATCAGCCCATTGATTGCGCCGCGAACGGCCGCGACCTGTTGGAGTACTTTGAGGCACTCTTCATCGGATTCCAGTGCGCCTTCCAGCGAGGCGACCTGCCCTTTAATACGACGAACCCTGGTCAGCAGACTCTTCCGGTTTTTTTGCGTATGCGCCATAAGAGACCTCCTCTTATTATCCTATACTGGGGTATAGTATAATGAGAACGCATAATGCCGTGCAAGCTGTTAACGATTTTACCTGGTCGACTTCGCCTTGCAGGCGATTGAGGCAGACAGTCCAGCAGTGGCCAACAACGATGGCCTGAAAATAGTTAAGGAGTCATGATGTCCGTGAAATCACCCTGTATCGATCTTTGTATATTTGATGGCCGTACAGGCTGGTGCCAGGGCTGTGGACGTACACGCGCTGAAACCAGAGAGTGGCGCAAGCTGTCGCCTTTTCACCGTAAAGCGATTGAGCGTGCGCTGGCTGCGCGTATTAAAGTAGTGCGCGTCGACTCTCAGGATAACTGAAACCCTTTTTTTAGTCGCTAAGCTAACTTGTTGATTTGTAATAGCCGATTTTAGCTTGCAGAAAAAAGGGTTTTTCGCCTGTTTTGATCAAAATTTCAGGCAGGAGAGGCTGTTAGAGTAACCCCGCAACAGTTCACTGCCGCACAGGCAGCTTAGAAAAGACATAGCACGTCATCGCCGTGGCCGTGGTTGTTCACTGCCGCACAGGCAGCTTAGAAATTCAGCAGCAGGTGAACGCGCTGGCGGCTGAAGTTCACTGCCGCACAGGCAGCTTAGAAAACTACGCATGTCTTCCCCGTCTCCGGATCTTTGTTCACTGCCGCACAGGCAGCTTAGAAAATGCGCGGAGCGGTGAGGTGTTGGCAAATTGAGTTCACTGCCGCACAGGCAGCTTAGAAATGATACCGCGCCCGCTTGAACGACATCATCAGGTTCACTGCCGCACAGGCAGCTTAGAAAGTGCGCTGCCCTGGCAATGTCCACATTGTCCCGTTCACTGCCGCACAGGCAGCTTAGAAACTGAACCATTTATCCTATTGATTAAATTTTCTGTTCACTGCCGCACAGGCAGCTTAGAAAGCATGACGTCCAGGGTTTCACGGTCGCGTATCGTTCACTGCCGCACAGGCAGCTTAGAAACGCGTCTTTGCTATTAACGAGCTGATGCCTGTGTGCACTGCCGCACAGGCAGCTTAGAAATCTTCAATATCATCAGAGCCTACAGATTCATCGTGCACTGCCGCACAGGCAGCTTAGAAACTCAAATATCGCCGCATGTTTTGTGCCATAGAGTTCACTGCCGCACAGGCAGCTTAGAAAAACCGGCAGTGCCGCACCCGCTTGGCTGACAGGTTCACTGCCGCACAGGCAGCTTAGAAATGCAGCGTCGATAACGGCACTCCGGCCTGAATGTTCACTGCCGCACAGGCAGCTTAGAAAGACCGACGTGTCAGCATTTAGCAGCATGACGCGTTCACTGCCGCACAGGCAGCTTAGAAATACAGCATAGTGAGGCAATAATGGCAGCAGCGGTTCACTGCCGCACAGGCAGCTTAGAAACTCAATCGGTAAATGGCTGGTTTAAAAGAGGAGTTCACTGCCGCACAGGCAGCTTAGAAAAGTACGCGCTTTGTGACGTGACGCTTCATACCGTTCACTGCCGCACAGGCAGCTTAGAAAATGGTGACAAGCTCATAAACCGCGTCGCCAAAGTTCACTGCCGCACAGGTAGCTTAGAAACGACGAACACGTTGCCGATGCTGTTCGCAACAGTTCATTGCCGCACAAGCAGCACAGAAAATACGCTTACCTGAAAAGAAAAACGCCCCGGGAAGGGGCGTTGTTCTGCTCTGGTTAGTCTACCGCTCTTTAGCTTTCCACCAGCATATTACGAATAACATAGTGCAGAATGCCATCGTTACGGTAATAGGTCAGCTCGTTGCCTGTATCGATACGGCAGCGGGTTTGCAGCGTTTCCTGACTGCCGTCCGCGCGCGTCAGCGTTACTGTTACCGTGCCGCCTGGTTTGAGCTGGTTCAGGTTATCCACATCAATCTGCTCGTCGCCAGTCAGCCCCAGCGTTTTACGCGTGACGCCCTGCGGGAACTCCAGCGGCAGGATACCCATTCCAATCAGGTTTGAGCGGTGGATACGTTCAAATGATTCGGCAATAACTACGCGCACGCCCAGCAGACGCGGCCCTTTCGCTGCCCAGTCACGGCTGGAGCCGGAACCGTACTCTTTCCCTGCGATCACGGCCAGCGGGGTGCCCTGCTGCTGATATTTCATGGCCGCATCGTAGATGGCCAGCTGCTCGTCGCCTGGTACAAAGCGCGTATAGCCACCTTCCACGCCCGGCACCATTTCATTGCGGATACGAATATTGGCGAAGGTGCCGCGCATCATCACTTCGTGATTGCCGCGGCGTGAACCATAGGAGTTAAAATCGCCCCGCTCCACGCCGTGCGAAAGCAGGTAGCGTCCGGCCGGGCTTTCCGCCTTGATGCTGCCGGCAGGCGAAATATGGTCGGTCGTTACGGAATCGCCCAGCATCGCCAGGATTCTGGCGCCTTTGATATCGGCAACCGGTTTTGGCTCTTTCTCCATATCGTCAAAAAACGGCGAAAGACGGATATAGGTTGAACCTTCGTCCCAGTCGTAAGTCGCCGCTTCGCTGACGCTGATAGCCTGCCAGTCCGGCGTGCCTTCGAACACTTCGGCATACTCTTTATGGAACATATCCGTTGAAACCAGCTGTACCGCTTCCGCAATGGCTTCCGGCGAAGGCCAGATATCTTTCAGGTAGACCGGCTTGCCGGTTTTGTCATTGCCCAGCGGATCCGTTTCCAGATTGATATTCATATTGCCCGCCAGCGCATAGGCAACCACCAGCGGCGGCGACGCCAGCCAGTTGGTTTTCACGTAGGGATGGATACGGCCCTCAAAGTTACGGTTACCGGAGAGCACGGCGCCAACGGTCAGATCGCCCTGCTTAATAGCGCCTTCAATCTCATCCGGCAGCGGCCCGGAGTTGCCGATACAGGTAGTGCAGCCGTAGCCAACCAGGTTGAAGCCCAGTTTGTCGAGGTAAGGCGTCAGGCGCGCCGCAGCCAGATAGTCTGAAACCACTTTAGATCCCGGCGCCAGCGAAGCTTTTACCCAGGGTTTGCGATCCAGCCCCAGCGTTACCGCGTTTTTTGCCAGCAAACCCGCTGCCATCAGAATGCTGGCATTGGAAGTATTGGTGCAGGAGGTGATGGCTGAGATAACCACAGCGCCATCCTCCAGCTGATGCTGCTGACCCGTTGCCCGGTCGCTATAGCTAATCGGTTTATGCTGTTTTTGCGCCTGATTGACTTCCAGCTCGTTGCTGGCCTGGAAAGCCTGCGGCACTTCGCCAAGTGAAACGCGATCCTGCGGCCGCTTTGGCCCGGCCACGCTCGCTTCGACGGTGCCCATATCCAGCGCCAGCGAGCTGGTGAAGACCGGTTCGTCGCCGGTATTGCGCCACAGTCCCTGCGCTTTGGCATAGGCTTCCACCAGCGCTACCTGTTCCGTGCTGCGTCCGGTCAGCTTCATATAGCCTACCGTTACCTCGTCCAGCGGGAAGAAGCCGCAGGTCGCGCCATATTCCGGCGCCATATTGGCGATAGTGGCGCGATCCGCCAGCGGCAGATCGTCCAGGCCATCGCCGTAAAACTCAACAAATTTGCCGACCACGCCATGCTTACGCAGCATCTGCGTAACCGTAAGCACCAGATCCGTAGCGGTAATGCCGGGATTGAGTTTGCCGGTGAGCTTAAAGCCGACCACGTCCGGGATCAGCATGGAAACCGGCTGGCCCAGCATCGCCGCTTCGGCTTCAATACCGCCAACGCCCCAGCCCAATACGCCCAGCGCGTTGATCATGGTGGTGTGCGAGTCCGTGCCTACCAGCGTGTCGGGATAAGCGATCTCTTCACCCTCCAGCGATTCATGCCAGACTGCCTGGCCTAGATATTCCAGATTAACCTGGTGACAGATGCCGGTGCCGGGCGGTACCACGCTAAATTTGTTAAAGGCTTTTTGACCCCAGCGCAGAAAAACGTAGCGTTCGTGATTACGCTCCATTTCCAGACGCACGTTCTCTTCAAAAGCGTCGTCGTCGCCAAAACGGTCAACCGTAACGGAATGGTCGATAACCAGATCGACCGGCGAAAGCGGATTGACTTTGGCCACATCGCCGCCCAGGCGTTTAACGGCTTCGCGCATAGCGGCGAGGTCGACAACCGCGGGCACGCCGGTAAAATCCTGCATCAGCACGCGGGCGGGCCGATAGGCGATTTCCCGCTCGGCGTGGGCATTCGCCAGCCAGCCGGCGAGTGCCTTAATATCTTCGGCGGTCACGGAGTCTTCATCCTGCCAGCGCAGCAGATTTTCCATCAGAACTTTCAGGGATTTAGGCAGGCGGGAGAGATCGCCAAGCTGTTCGGCAGCTTTGGTCAGGCTGTAATAGTGATAACGTTGACCTTTTACGTCCAGCGCGTCTTTTGTTATTTCACGTAGGGTAGACGACATTACTCCTCCTCTGTTTATCTTTTCATAACCTGAGTAAATGCAGGGTTTGATTTAAAGATAGTACAAACTCAGTGTAACGTTTTGATAACATCGCAGAATAGTGAAAAGAAAAACGCCCCGCTGTTTTAGCAGCGAGGCGTCATTAATTTTTGTTTAGCTATGCATTATTAATGCATTACCATGCCAAGCCATAGCAGGCTGGTCCAGAATAAAGCGGATAACGTCCAGGCGCTGAACCATGTCATTTGAGTTAAATTCATTTTTGCCCTCACTCAGGTCTTATATGACCAAAACGTATTACATCAAAACCTTACGCCGCAGCGAGCTGGTTTTACCGTTATTAATGACTTCCTACAGTTGGGCCGCAGGTTCCCTGACCAGAAATGGCTGGTCTGTTAAATAATGTATTTATTTATATTTGTCATGGTTAATAAAACTAACGGATAGCGGTGTCAGGCTTAAGCTTTACTACTCTTGTCCGTCATTAAATCGATAAAGTTGCGCTGTACTTCGCTCAGGCCCCAGCTTTCAGGGATGATGACTTCCTTCGCTTTGCTCTTGCACTGTACTTTCTTCATTTTTCCAGCTTGCTGTGTTTTTTGATTCAAATACTGCAGGTACATCGTTACCCCCATATATGCCAAATCACGACTGCAACAGCTCCCCAAAACAACGCCGAACCGGCAAATACCGCTAACCAGGCTTTACGTCTCAGATTGCTGTTACGCTGAACCTTCAGAGCTTTGTGACCGAAGTCTGTTTCTACTGTAATTCTGCTAGCCATAGTTTTTGATAATCACTCTCATTGAAACGATTGTTTTGAGCAATCAGAAATTAGGAGGAATCCTAAACACTTTATGGCGCGAAATCCAGCTATTTTTATTACGCAGAACGATTAATAGTATTCATTAAAGTTTATGAAACTTGTCGTTCGTACTTAACCAAAATTCTGATAACAATTTATTCCTTAAGACAAATCTGCTGTCAGCAACGCTTTTTTCGCACCATTGATAAATCAGCATTTACCGGAAACCTCCCGCCAGTCGCGCCCTGTAGCGCGTTGATAATCAGAGTATGAGAATCTTCCTGGAGGGGTGCAAAGTCGCCCACTAAAAAATGTGTACTGTTTCGCATTTAATGAATAACAATGGAAAAACCTGTGATGAAGGTGTCATTTACGGAAAAGAATAAAAAGATTTAATCAATCGCAGTAACAGGCAGGACCAATGATTATCGCAGAGCCGCGTAACGGCTCTGCCGGGGGATAATCAGGGGAGGGATTATTTGGCAGGTAATTTAATATCTTTAAACATTGCTTCAATATCTTCATTAGACCGCAGGCCAACAGCGGTATCGACCACGTCGCGCGTCAGGTGCGGCGCAAAGCGCTGAATAAAATCATACATATAGCTGCGTAAAAAAGTGCTGCGGCGGAAACCGATTTTGGTCGTGCTGTAGCTGAAAACGTCTGTGGCTTCGATACGTACCAGATCCGGGTCGGAATGCGGATCGACCGCCATGCTGGCGATAACGCCCACGCCCAGCCCCAGGCGTACATAAGTTTTGATGACGTCGGCATCCGTAGCGGTGAAAACGATACGCGGCGACAGTCCGGCGCGATTAAACGCCGTATCCAGCTCAGAACGTCCGGTAAAACCGAAGGTGTAGGTGACCAGCGGATACTCGGCCAGCTCTTCGATAGACACTTTCTCTTTCCCCGCCAGCGGATGATCCGGCGTGACCACGATAGCGCGATTCCAGTGGTAACAAGGCAGCATAATCAAATCGTCGTAGAGATGCAGCGCTTCAGTAGCGATGGCGAAATCCGCATTGCCTTTGGAAACCGCTTCCGCAATCTGCGTAGGCGAGCCCTGATGCATGTGCAGGGAAACTCGCGGATAGCGTTCGATAAAGCCTTTGATGACGTTTGGCAGCGCATAGCGAGCCTGGGTATGAGTAGTAGCGACATACAGCGAGCCTTTATCCGGCCAGGTATGTTCGCCCGCGACCGACTTGATGGCTTCCACTTTCGACAGGACTTCCCTGGCAATACGGATAATCTCCTGTCCGGCAGGCGTCACCTGCGTCAGGTGCTTGCCGCTGCGGGCGAAAATCTGAATGCCCAGTTCGTCTTCCAGCATACGAACCTGTTTACTGATCCCGGGTTGCGAAGTGTAAAGCCCCTCGGCCGTTGAGGAGACGTTAAGGTTATGATTGACCACTTCGACGATATAACGCAGCTGCTGCAATTTCATAGTTGATCCGTCCAGTTTGGCGCCGCGCGCCGACGACCGCGCAAAGAAGCGCACGGCATGTCGGTCTAATGCGATTTTATAATAAGGAAAGGTATATCTATAACAATCATACCAAAGCTGTCTGGAATGTATATGCGAGGAGAGAAAAAACGGGCCGACGACTGTCGGCCCGGAGCACTATTTTTTACTGGCTTTGGCCGTCGCTTTCTCGGTGACCTGCCATTCGCCGTCGACCCAGAACGCTGTCCAGCCCGTGGCTTTACCCTCTTTTTCCGTGCTGACGTACTGCTGCTTAGTTTTGCGACTAAAGCGCACTATCGTCTTGTTGCCTTCATCGTCAGCGACCGGCGCATCTGCCAGATAGCGCAGCTTCTCCGGCAGACGATCGCGGAAGCGCTGCAGCTCTTCCACCAGCGGCGCACGCGTTTCCCTGGATTTAGGGAAAGTGTTCGCGGCCAGGAAGACGCCCGCGGCGCCGTCGCGCAGCACAAAGTAAGCGTCCGACTTCTCGCACGGCAGTTCCGGCAGCGGCACCGGATCCTCTTTCGGCGGCGCCACGTCGCCGTTGCGCAGAATTTTACGAGTGTTTTTACACTCGTCGTTGGTGCAGGCCATATATTTGCCGAAACGCCCCATTTTCAGGTGCATTTCCGAACCGCACTTTTCACACTCTACGATCGGGCCGTCATAACCCTTGATGCGGAATTCGCCCTGCTCGATCTCGTAACCGTCGCAGCTCGGGTTATTACCGCAAACGTGCAGCTTGCGCTGGTTATCAATCAGATAGCTGTCCATTGCGGTGCCGCACTTGCCGCAGCGACGACGAGCGCGCAGCGCATTGGTTTCCGCGTCTTCACCTTCGAGAATGTTAAGAACCTCATTCTCCGGGATCAGATTGATGGTCTGCTTGCAGCGCTCTTTCGGCGGCAGCGCATAGCCGGAACAGCCGAGGAACACGCCGGTGCTGGCGGTGCGAATGCCCATCTTACGACCGCAGGTCGGGCAATCGATGGAGGTCAAGACCATCTGGTTCGGCTGCATCCCGCCTTCTTCCGGATCCTTATCCGCTTTTTCCAGCTGCTGGCTGAAGTCGGCGAAGAATTTGTCCAGCACGCTTTTCCACTGCGCCTCGTTGTTGGCGACCTGATCCAGACTGTTTTCCATATGCGCGGTGAAATCGTAGTTCATCAGCTCGCGGAAGTTTTCCTCCAGCCGGTCAGTGACGATCTCACCCATTTTCTCCGCATAGAAACGACGGCTTTCCACGCGAACATAGCCGCGATCCTGGATGGTGGAGATAATAGATGCGTAGGTCGAAGGACGACCAATACCGCGTTTTTCCAGCTCGCGCACCAGCGAAGCTTCGCTGAAACGCGCCGGCGGTTTGGTGAAGTGCTGGCTTGGCTTCAGCTGCTGCAACGCCAGCTCTTTGCCCACTTCAACCGGCGGCAGCGTGCGATCTTCATCACCTTTGCGCAGCGCAGGCATCACGCGAGTCCAGCCGTCAAAGCGCAGCGTACGGCCTTTCGCTTTGAGTTTGAAATCGCCAGCGGCGACGGTCAGCGTGGTGGAATCATATTGCGCCGGCATCATCTGACAGGCGACGAACTGACGCCAGATCAGTTGATAGAGCTTCTGCGCATCGGTTTCCATATCCTTGAGCTGCTCGGCCTGCACCGCCACATCCGAAGGACGGATCGCTTCGTGCGCTTCCTGGGAGTTATCTTTGCTGGCGTAGGTGTTGGCCGCTTTCGGCAGATACCTGTCGCCAAACTCGCTTTCAATAAAGCCGCGCACCATGCTAACCGCGTCCTGACTCAGATTAGTGGAGTCGGTACGCATATAGGTGATGTGGCCCGCTTCATACAGGCGCTGCGCCATCATCATGGTTTTTTTCACGCCGAAGCCCAGGCGGGTGCTGGCCGCCTGCTGTAGCGTGGAGGTGATAAAAGGCGCGCCGGGCTTGCTGCTGGTCGGCTTGTCTTCACGATCCACCACCTGATAGCGCGCTTTTTCCAGCAGGCTGACGGCGGCCTGAGTCTGTTCGCCGTTGACCGGGCGGAAAGGCTTGTCGTGCTGATGGGTCACTTCCATCGGCAGCAGCGTGCCGTCCGGCGTATTCAGATCGGCATGCAGCTCCCAGTACTCTTCCGGCACGAACGCTTTGATTTCACGCTCGCGCTCGACCACCAGGCGTACGGCGACCGACTGCACGCGGCCTGCGGAAAGACCACGGGCGATTTTTTTCCACAGCAGCGGCGATACCATATAGCCGACCACGCGGTCCATAAAGCGGCGCGCCTGCTGAGCGTTAACCCTGTCGATATTCAGTTCGCCCGGCTTTTCGAAAGCCTGACGAATCGCATTTTTGGTGATTTCATTAAACACCACGCGGCTGAAACGCGAGTCGTCGCCGCCGATCACTTCCCGCAGGTGCCAGGCGATGGCTTCCCCCTCGCGGTCAAGGTCGGTTGCGAGATAGACGTGGTCGGCGTTCTGCGCCAGCGCCTTCAGCTCGGAAACCACTTTTTCTTTGCCGGGCAGGATCTGATAGTTCGCCTCCCAGCCGTGATAAGGATCGACGCCCATGCGGCTGACCAGCGCCGATTTTTCGTCCTTTTTCACCTTTTTAGTGGTTTTACTGGTTGTAGAGTCAGCGCTCTTTTTAACTGTTGATCCACTGGTCGGCAAATCGCGAATATGACCGACGCTGGATTTCACCACGTAGTCGTTTCCGAGATATTTATTGATTGTTTTGGCTTTTGCCGGGGACTCAACTATTACGAGAGCTTTACCCATATTTACCTTTACCTGATTAAAACATCCGAGAGTAAATTGTGCCGAAAGCCTGCGGGCAATCCAGCGCGTTAAAACCTTCATGGCCGACGGCAGAGCCGGGCACTTTCCCTGTTAGCGCTTCCCGTTCAGGAAGCCAACTCACTGATTAACGACACCTTTTACAACCTGTTAAGCGAAACAATAACAGAGCGTAAAGCCAGTTTTACGCCCGGAACCCGAAACGCCCACACTCTACCTGATAAAATCTGATACGCAACTTAATTAGCATCCGCAAGGGATTTACGCCAGAAAGTCGGAAAAAAGTAGGCTGGCGGGCAAGCCTGCTGCGCCATTGAATTTTTGTTCCGCAGCGGCGTAATATACTGCTCACTTATCGGCTCTATAAAGGAGAGAATTCTGTGAAGCAGACTCAGGCTATCGATAAGGCTGCCCTGTTGCAAAAAGCGAATGAGATGATTGCCGGCCACGAGGATTTTTTCCCCGGCCTGAGCGCCACCGACGTGGAGCAAAAAGGTGAAGTGCTGGTTTTTCGCGGCGACTATTTTCTGGATGAACAGGGATTGCCGGGCGCAAAAAGCACCGTGGTATTTAACGTTTTCAAGTTCTTAGCGACAGAGCTGTCGCCGCTTTACCATCTGCAGGGGTAGCGCCCGTCAAACGGGCGCTGGCGGGATTCAGAGCAGCGGCTTCTCGCCACGCTGCCAGAGACGCAGCAGCAGACGCTCGATGCTTACGCTGGCGCTCTGGGTGAAGCGATCCATCATCTTTTTGCGCCTGACGTAGTGTACCGCGACCACTTCGTGCTCTTTCATCCGATCGATAATCAGGTCGTCGCTGGTGCCGATAGCGTCAATCAGCCCTTTCTCCAGCGCCTGAGTGCCGAACCAGTGCTCGCCGGTGGCCACGCTGTCGATATCCAGCGTTGGGCGCATTTGATGGACGAACTCTTTAAACAGCTGATGCGTTTCGTTGAGATCCTCACGGAATTTTTCGCGGCCCTGCTCGGTGTTTTCGCCGAACAGCGTCAGCGTACGCTTGTACTCGCCCGCCGTATGCAGCTCGACGTCGATTTCGTTGCGCTTCAGCAGGCGATTGAAGTTAGGGATCTGCGCAACCACGCCGATTGAGCCGATAATGGAAAACGGCGCGGCGACGATGCGGTCGGCGACGCAGGCCATCATATAACCGCCGCTGGCGGCCACTTTATCTACCGCCACGGTCAGGCGAATGTTTTTGTCACGCAGTCGCTGCAGCTGTGAAGAGGCCAGGCCGTAGCCATGCACCACGCCGCCTGGGCTTTCCAGTCGCAGCAGGACTTCATCCTGCGGACGGGCCACGGCCATTACCGCCGAGATCTCTTCACGCAGCGAGGCGACTTCATGCGCGTCCATGCTGCCTTTGAAATCCATAACATAAAGCGTGGGCTTGCTTTCGGCTGGCTTAATACCCTGTTTCGCCTCGGCTTTGGCGTTTTTCGCCTCCAGCTTCTCCTTTTTCTTCTGCTCTTTATGCCAGCGTTTTTTATCGTGCGGCTTCATGCCCGCCAGCAACATTTCATCTTTTATCTCCTGGTACGCTTCATTCAGCCGCGTCAGGCGCAGCTGACCGCCCTGAGCGCGTTTGCGCGTGGCCAGATGCGTAATCAAAATAGCGATCGCCGCGATCGCCACCACCACCGTGACCGTCTTGGCCAGAAATAGTCCATAATAAGAGAGTAGTTCCACGCATTCCGCCTTATTTAACATCCAATTAAATCAGTGACCAGTGTAGCCGAGTCGGCGACCGTCGTCGCCCGGAACCGCTACCGGCAAGACGATAATATCGTGCGGACGCCAGGCAGAAAAACGATTTGCTGTTGCGGTCAACGGATTAGCGGCGTTACCCTGTCGCCCTTTCGCATTTAAGCATCACCAGAGGCGTATCAATGGATTATCAACCTGCCAGCAATTTGCTGAACGATCGTATTATTCTCGTCACCGGCGCCAGCGACGGCATTGGTCGCGAGGCTGCTGTCACCTATGCCCGCTATGGCGCTCAGGTGATCCTGCTGGGGCGTAACGCACAAAAGCTGCAAACCGTCGCGGATGAGATCGCCGCAGGCGGCCAAACTGCCCCGCTCGCCTTTACGCTGGATTTGGACAGCGCCACGCCGGAAGCCTGCCGCCAGCTGGCCGATGAGCTTGCCCAACATATCGATCGGCTGGACGGCGTCCTGCATAACGCCGGGCTGCTGGGCGACGTGGTGCCGATGGCGCAGCAGGATCCCGCCGTCTGGCAGCAGGTGATGCGCGTCAACGTTGACGCTACCTTTTTCCTTACCCAGGCGCTGCTGCCGCTGCTGCTGAAGTCGTCGGACGGATCGCTGGTCTTCACCTCTTCCAGCGTTGGCCGTCAGGGCCGCGCGGGCTGGGGCGCTTACTCGGTTTCCAAATTCGCCACCGAAGGCATGATGCAGGTGTTCGCCGAAGAGTATCGCGATCGGCTGCGCGTTAACTGCATCAATCCCGGCGGCACGCGCACCAAAATGCGCGCCAGCGCTTTTCCTCAGGAAAACGCCGACAAGCTGAAGACGCCGGCGGATATCATGCCTGTCTATCTGTATGCAATGGGCGCCGACTGTCGGGAAACGGGTCACAGCTTTGACGCCCAGCCGGGACGTAAAGCGGGGCCAGCGGAATAATGAGCGCCGATCGCCACCAGCAACGTCAGCAAAAGCTGAAAGAGAAAGTGGATGCCCGCATTGCCGCAGCGACCGAAACGCGCGGCATTCTGATGGTCTTTACCGGCAACGGCAAAGGCAAAACTACCGCCGCTTTCGGTACGGCCGCGCGCGCGGTAGGCCATCAAAAGCGCGTGGGCGTGATCCAGTTTATCAAAGGCGAATGGCCTAACGGCGAGCGTAATCTACTGGAGCCGCATGGCGTGGAGTTTCAGGTGATGGCGACAGGTTTTACCTGGGATACGCAAAATCGCGAAACCGATACGGTGGCCTGTCTTGAAGTCTGGCAGCACGGCAAACGGATGCTGGCCGATCCGACGCTGGATCTGGTGGTGCTGGATGAGCTGACCTATATGGTGAGTTTTGACTATCTGCCGCTGGAGGAAGTGGTCGCGGCGCTGCGCCATCGTCCGCCTCATCAGAGCGTGATTATCACCGGACGCGGCTGCCATCGCGAGCTGCTGGATCTGGCGGATACCGTTACCGAAATGCGTCCGCACAAGCATGCTTTTGACGCGGGCATTCAGGCGCAACAGGGTATCGACTGGTAAATGAACGTAAAAAAGGGCGAATCGCTTCGCCCTTACTGATTAACGTTTGCTGGCCGGGCGGCGATTGCCGCTGACCTGAGTGTGGCGCTTGACGGCGCGACGGATCTGGTTCGCCTTGGTGCGACGGCGATCTTTCTCCAGCGCGACTTTGCTGGTGGTTTCCGGCGGCAGTCCAACCAGCTCGCGCAGATAGTTGGTCGGCCCCAGCTCCAGCTCCGTCCAGCCGCCGCGCGGCAGGCCTTTCGGCAGCGTGATGTCGCCGTAGCGGGTACGGATCAGACGACTGACCTGTACGCCAACGGACTCCCACAGACGGCGCACTTCACGGTTGCGTCCCTCGGTCAGCGTTACGCTGTACCACTGGTTGATACCCTCGCCGCCGGTGAACTTTAGCGTTTTAAATGACGCCGGGCCATCTTCCAGCTGCACGCCACGGCTCAGCTGTTTGAGTTTCTCGTCATCTACCTGCCCAAAGACACGCACTGCATATTCCCTTTCCACTTCACGGCTCGGGTGCATCAGGCGGTTAGCCAGCTCGCCATCGGTGGTAAACAGCAGCAGGCCGCAAGTGTTCACATCCAGACGCCCAACGGCGATCCAGCGTGCGCCGCGCAGCTTAGGCAGACGGTCGAATACGGTCGGACGACCTTCGGGATCGTTACGGGTGCAAAGTTCGCCTTCGGGCTTGTAATAAGCCAGCACGCGGCAAACTTCGGTGGTGGATTCCGCTACCGACACCAGGTGGCCGTCGATACGGATTTTCAGTGCTTTGCTCGGCTCTACGCGGTCGCCCAGCGTGGCCATTTTGCCGTCCACGCTGACGCGTCCGGCAGAAATCATGCTTTCAATTTCGCGGCGGGAACCGTGCCCGGCGCGCGCTAAGACTTTCTGTAATTTTTCGCTCATGGCGCTGCCTCTTTGTCGCCTTCCCAGGCGTCATTAAATGAATGGGCCATTACTCAGGAGGCGGGTTTTTGCAACTTCATGCGCGCGATGCCCGCCCCATTTTCAGGGGAAGCGCATTCTACACTAAGTTATCTACTATTGATAACGCTACCGGGCCAATGAACGGGGAAAAGTGTTGTTAAGCAAAAAGCGGGAATGCGGGCCGTCGCCTCTGTCGACCAATCATTTCCCGCGCTTACCAAAGCACGCTTCCTAAGCCAATTTCTTCCACGCGACGCCAGTGACAATTAAGGCAAATGTTACCGTACTATTAAATAATAATATAATAATTTAAGGGAAATTAAAGTTAAGATTATTATTGCCGATACTGCGCCGCCCGCGGGGTTAACCCTGAATAAGGCAAAATTCTGCCCGCGACAGAAGTTGAATCCTTTAAGCAAAATGTTTTCCAAATGTTAAAACCAGACTTTTGCAAAAAGGCAGTGACTAATCGCACGCTAACTCAAATTTACGGTGAAAGGACAAAATGAACCCTTAAATAACAAGCTGAACAATTTTCCAGATTGAGTTAGTTCACTTAATTTCCGCCTTTCATTATTTTTTCTCTGTTTATCTATTTGCCAGATTAATCTGATTGTGTAGAATTCATTCAGGCCAACAAAGAGCCTGCCAAATGAACTGTTAAACAGTCATAACTAAATTTAAGTTAAGTCAGAAATTATTTTTGCAGTAAACATTAGTTTAAAAACATGGGGAGCACGACTCCCTGAATAACGCCGGTTTTAATCGGCATCGGCCTTACACGTCATCAATCTTCACCAGGGATTTTCTGACGTGTCCGACAAAGTGTAACTATCATGAAAAGAATAATGCCTTTAGCGGCGTTGGCTTTGCTGACGCTGACCGGCTGCTCTGTAGGCAAATATGAGTACAGCAGCGAAGCCCTGAAACGTGTCGATATGAACTTTACCGGCATCCCTACCGTTCTGGGCATCGGCTCGCTGGGCACCAGCATTCCGATCACGCCGGAGTATAGCCTCACCGCCGCCCACGTGGCGAAACTCTCCGTGCAGCGCGTTAAGGCTTACCATCCTTACTGCGATCTGGCGATTATCTATCATAAAAACGATATTAAAACCCTGCCGAAATTCCGCGAAGGCGACATTGGCGCACCGGTGAAAATGTACGGCTACAGCTTTATTACCGCCATGCCGGTAGAATCTTCCGGTATCAACCTGGCGCTAACCGGCATTCGCAATGAGTGGAACAAACGCCCCTGCGTGGCGATGGCGTCCAACGCGGGCGTGGTGAAAGGCATGTCGGGCGGCGCGGTGTATAACGGTGACGACACTATCGGCGGTGTTATTGTTGGCTTTACTAACGAAATTAAACGCCACAAAGCTGGCGTACCGTTAAAAGATGTTTCGCTCTATATTCCTTACCAGGACTTTAAAGAGTGGCTACAAAAAACCACGTCCTGATTGAATATTAGTTTTACCTTAAGAAAACACTCAGGCGAAAAATAAATGTTTATTTAAGGCTCGCCCATATATCGGCGAGCCGCGCATTTTTAGAGAAAAGGTTTAACGTCGCCCACGCCTTCGCGTACTACCTGCGGCGTATTTTCGGTTAAATCGATCACCGTTGTAGGCTGCTGTCCCAGGTAGCCGCCATTCAAAATTAAAT
Organism: Erwinia sp. CGal63; assembly: GCF_037026505.1. Classification (NCBI taxonomy): domain Bacteria; kingdom Pseudomonadati; phylum Pseudomonadota; class Gammaproteobacteria; order Enterobacterales; family Erwiniaceae; genus Erwinia; species Erwinia sp. CGal63. The sequence continues at coordinate 830,953 of NZ_JAKUMN010000001.1, read as the reverse complement.
CGACCTGTTTGCCGATCTCTTCCTGAATCGCTTCCGGATCCGACTCGGTAAAGTCGTTGCCGGGCAGCATCAGCGAGGTGGACATCAACGGCTCGTTCAGCGCTTCCAGCAGCGCCAGCGCCACCGGATTGGAAGGCACGCGCAGGCCAATCGTCTTACGCTTGTCGTTCATCAGACGACGCGGCACTTCTTTAGTCGCTTTCAGAATAAAGGTATAGCTGCCAGGCGTATTGTTTTTCATCAGGCGGAACGCGGTGTTATCCACGTAAGCGTAGGTGGAGAGCTCCGAGAGATCGCGGCAGACCAGCGTAAAATTATGGTCGCTGTCGAGCTGCCTGATGCGGCAGATGCGTTCCATGGCGTTTTTATCCTCCAGCCTGCAGCCCAGCGCGTAGCCGGAGTCGGTAGGATAGACGATAACGGCGCCTTTATTCAGCAGCTCGACGGCCTGCTTGATCAGGCGTGGCTGCGGGTTTTCCGGGTGTATATAAAAAAACTGACTCATTAGTAACCTCTTATCCGTCGCGCGACGGGCGACCGGATTAAATTTCAGGGAAGCGCAGCCAGACGGCTTCCACACCTGCCGGAAGCCATAGCTTTTTTCCCAGCTCTATCCAGGCGCAGGGCTGGTGGAAATCGGAGCCCTGCGACGCGGCCAGCTGGTAATCCTGCGCGTAACGCGCCAGCTGCGTCCGTTCATTGGGCGCCTGCTGACACTGTGCGACCTCCATTGCGTCGCCACCTTCTTCTTTAAAGTGGGCGATCAAACGCTTCAGCCATTTGGCGGAAAGCCCGTAGCGGCCTGGATGGGCCAGCACGGCGCGACCACCGGAATGATGAATGGCATCAATGGCTTGTTTAATTGTACACCACTGCGGCGGCACGTAGCCGGTTTTGCCACGCGCCAGATAATTTTTAAACACCTGCGCCATATTATCGGCTTTGCCCTGAGCAATCAGAAAGCGAGCGAAGTGGCCGCGCGTGATCGCGCCGCCCTCTGCCAGCGCCAGCGCGCCTTCCAGCGCGCCGGGAATGCGCGCTTTCTCCAGCCGTTCGGCGATCAGCTGCGCGCGAGCCATACGGCGATCGCTCTGCTCCTGCAGAAACTGCGTCAGAACCGGATGCTGATTATCCACGCCCAGGCCAACAATGTGAATTTCATGATTTTCCCACAGCGAAGAGACTTCCACGCCGGCAATCAGCCGCAAAGGCAGCTGATGCCGGATAATCGCTTCGCGTGCGGGATCGATGCCGTCGACCGAATCGTGGTCGGTGATGGCGAGTACGCCGACGCGATGCTGCACGGCTCTGAGCACCAGCTCCTCTGGCGTCAGCAGGCCATCCGAAGCGCGGGTATGGCTGTGTAAATCGTAGATGGGCCAGGAAGTGGATGGGGTTGCAGACAAAACGACTCCGGAAAGCGCTAAAAAGGTCGCAGCATGATACCTGTAATCGAAGTTAAGAGAAAAAGAGTATTGACTTTTTCGCGGCGAACCCGTTAACTAGTACGCAAGTTCACTCACTGAGGTAGCGGAAAATGACAATCAAAATGGCAACGAACGGCTGGTGGCGTACTTCTCCCTGAACGGGCGAAGGAGTCGTGCACGCAGCAATCGCTGTAACGCTACCCAGGCCCGCCGCAAGCGGGCTTTTTTTTTAGCTAATTTCGAGAACCGACCTTATGCAAAATCCGTCTACAGTGAAGTTGATTACCGGCGACGCGCCTTACCGTGAGGATCCGGCGGCCCTTTTTCATCAGCTTTGCGGCGCTCGTCCCGCGACGCTGCTGCTGGAATCAGCGGATATCGACAGCAAGCGCAATCTGAAAAGCCTGTTGGTTATCGACAGCGCGCTGCGAATCAAAGCGCTGAACGATACCGTGACTATTCAGGCGCTGTCGGAAAATGGCCGCGCGCTGCTGCCGCTGCTGGACGCCGCGCTGCCCGATACGGTTATCAATACCGTACGCCCCGATGGCCGTGAGCTGCAATTCCCGCAGGAAGCCGCGGTACAGGATGAAGATTCTCGCCTGAAGACGCTGTCGGTCTTCGACGCGCTGCGCCTGATCCCGCATCTGTTGAAAAGCCCGGCGGACGAGCGCGAAGCGATGCTGCTTGGCGGCCTGTTCGCTTACGATCTGGTGGCCGGATTTGAAGATTTACCGCAGCTCTCCCAGGATCAGCGCTGCCCCGATTACTGTTTCTATCTGGCCGAAACCCTACTGGTGATCGACCATCAGAGCCAGCGCGCGCGCCTGCAGGCCAGCCTGTTTACTGCGGCTCCCGGCGAATTTTTGCGCCTGCAGCGCCGTATCGAGCAGCTGCACAGCCAGATGCTGCAGCCTGCGCCAGCTATTCCGGTGCAGCCGCTGGAAACGATGTCGCTGGCGGTCAGCCAGAGCGACGAAGAGTATTGCGCTGTGGTGCGTGAGATGCAGGCGGCCATTCGCAGCGGCGAAATTTTTCAGGTAGTGCCGTCGCGCCGTTTTTCGCTGCCCTGCCCGTCGCCGCTGGCCGCTTACGACACCTTAAAGAACAGCAATCCAAGCCCCTATATGTTCTTTATGCAGGATCAGGATTTCAGCCTGTTCGGCGCCTCGCCGGAGAGCTCGCTGAAATATTCCGCCGCCAGCCGCCAGATTGAAATCTACCCGATTGCCGGTACTCGCCCGCGCGGTCGTCACGCCGATGGCTCGCTGGATCGCGATCTGGACAGCCGCATTGAGCTGGAGATGCGTACCGATCATAAAGAGTTGGCGGAACATCTGATGCTGGTCGATCTGGCGCGCAACGATCTGGCACGCATCTGCGAGCCGGGCAGCCGCTACGTTGCCGATTTAACCAAAGTGGATCGCTACTCTTTTGTGATGCACCTGGTTTCGCGGGTGGTCGGCAAACTGCGTGAGGATCTGGATGTGCTGCACGCCTATCGCGCCTGTATGAATATGGGCACGCTGAGCGGCGCGCCAAAAGTCCGCGCCATGCGGCTGATTGCCGAAGCGGAAGGGACGCGTCGCGGCAGCTACGGCGGCGCGGTCGGTTACTTTACCGCCAGCGGCGATCTGGATACCTGTATCGTGATCCGTTCGGCTTACGTTGAGGACGGCGTTGCTACGGTTCAGGCTGGCGCCGGCGTGGTGCTGGATTCCAACCCGCAGGCGGAAGCCGATGAGAGCCGCAATAAAGCCCGCGCGGTGCTGCGCGCCATCGCCACTGCTCATCACTGCAAGGAGATTTTCTGATGGCTGATATTCTGCTGCTCGACAATATCGACTCTTTTACTTACAACCTCGTCGACCAGTTGCGCGCTTTCGGCCACAACGTGGTGATCTATCGCAACAACGTACCTGCGGACACGCTGATCGCTCGTCTGCAGGAGATGGCGAACCCGGTACTGCTGCTGTCGCCTGGCCCGGGCGCGCCGAAAGATGCGGGCTGTATGCCGGAACTGCTGCAGCGCCTGCGCGGCAAGCTGCCGATTATCGGCATCTGCCTGGGCCATCAGGCGATTGTTGAAGCCTATGGCGGCCACGTCGGCCAGGCAGGCGAAATCCTGCATGGTAAAGCCTCTGCCATTACCCACGATGAAAGCGGCATGTTCGAAGGTCTGAGCAATCCGCTGCCCGTTGCGCGCTATCACTCGCTGGTCGGCAGCAACGTACCCGCCGATCTGACGGTTAATGCCACTTTTAACGGCATGGTCATGGCGGTGCGTCACGACGCCGACCGCGTCTGCGGCTACCAGTTTCATCCGGAATCGATTCTGACCACGCAGGGCGCGCGCCTGCTCGAACAAACTCTGGCCTGGGCACTGGCGAAATAAGGAGAGCATCATGAACGCTATACTGGAAAAACTTTACCAGGCACAGACCCTGAGCCGCGAAGAGAGCCATCAGCTTTTCTCCGCTATCGTTACCGGCCAGCTGGAACCGACGCAGCTGGCGGGCGCGCTGATCGCCATGAAGATCCGCGGCGAACGCCCTGAAGAGATTGCCGGCGCCGCGACGGCGCTGCTGGCGGACGCCAAACCTTTTCCGCGCCCCGACTATGCCTTTGCCGATATCGTGGGCACCGGCGGCGACGGCAGCAACAGCATCAATATTTCCACCGCCAGCGCCTTTGTGGCGGCGGCCTGCGGACTGAAAGTCGCCAAGCACGGCAACCGCAGCGTTTCCAGTAAATCCGGTTCGTCCGATCTGCTGGCAGCTTTTGGCATCAATCTGGATATGCCCGCTGAAGAGGCACGCCAGGCGCTGGACGATCTCAACGTCTGCTTCCTGTTTGCGCCGCAGTACCATACCGGTTTTCGTCACGCGATGCCTGTTCGTCAGCAGCTGAAAACCCGCACGCTGTTTAACGTGCTCGGCCCGCTGATCAACCCGGCGCGGCCGCCGCTGGCGGTGATTGGCGTTTACAGCCCTGAGCTGGTGCTGCCGATTGCGCAGACGCTGAAAGTACTGGGCTACCAGCGCGCGGCGGTAGTGCATGGCGGCGGAATGGATGAGGTGGCGCTGCACAGCGCGACGCATGTGGCGGAGCTGCGGGACGGTGAAATTACCAGCTATCAGCTGACGCCGGAGGATTTCGGTCTGAGCTTCCATCCTCAGGAAGCCCTGGCGGGCGGCTCGCCGGAAGAAAACCGTGACATTCTGACGCGATTGCTCCAGGGTAAAGGCGAGCAGGCGCACGAAGAGGCAGTCGCCGTTAACGTCGCGCTGCTGCTGAAGATTTTCGGCCATGAGGATTTACGCGAGAACGCCCAAACGGCGCTGAACGCCATCCGCAGCGGCCAGGCTTATGAGCGCGTCGTTGCGCTGGCAGCAAGAGGATAATATGGAAACCGTACTGAGCAAAATCGTTGAGGACAAGGCGATCTGGCTGGCAGAACGTCAGCAGCAGCAGCCGCTGGCTTCGTTTCAGAACCAGATCGAGCCGGCCAGCCGCAGCTTTTATCACGCGCTGTCGGGCGCCAGAACCGTATTTATTCTGGAATGCAAAAAGGCTTCGCCCTCCAAAGGGCTGATTCGGGAAGATTTCGATCCGGCTACCATCGCAGGCGTCTATAAAGATCACGCTTCCGCCGTATCGGTGTTAACCGATGAGAAATATTTTCAGGGCAGCTTCGATTTCCTGCCCATCGTCAGCGCGGCCATTACCCAGCCTGTGCTGTGCAAAGATTTTATTATCGATCCCTATCAGATCTATCTGGCGCGCTACTATCAGGCGGACGCTATCCTGCTGATGCTTTCGGTGGTGAACGACGAGCAGTATCGCCAGCTGGCCGCGGTAGCGCACAGCCTGAATATGGGCGTGCTGACTGAAGTGATCAGCGATGAAGAGCTGGAGCGCGCCACCGCGCTGGGCGCGAAGGTGATCGGTATCAATAACCGCGATCTGCGCGATCTCTCTATCGATCTCGACCGCACTCGTCGCCTGGCGCCGAAGGTGGCGCATGGCGTAACGGTCATCAGCGAGTCCGGCATCAACAGCTACGCCCAGGTGCGCGAGCTGAGCCATTTCGCCAACGGCTTTCTGATTGGTTCCGCGCTGATGTCGGAAGCGGATCTTTCCGCCGCCGTACGCCGCGTGGTGATTGGCGATAACAAGGTGTGCGGACTAACCCGCGCCGAAGATGCGCAGAGCGCGTTGCTGGCAGGCGCAGTTTACGGCGGGCTGATATTCGCCGAAGGTTCGCCGCGTAAAGTCAGCGCTGAACAGGCAAAAGTGGTAATGGCCGGTGCTGCGCTAAAGTATGTTGGCGTGTTCCGCAACAGCGCCATCAGTGACGTTGTCACGCTTAGTAATAAGCTGGGGCTTTATGCCGTTCAGCTGCACGGCGACGAAGATAAAGAGTATGTAGCTGAGTTACGCCGCCAGCTGCCTGAGGAAGTGAAAATCTGGAAGGCGTTCAGCATTCAATCCGCGCTGCCCGCGCGCGACTGGCCACATGTCGATCGCTATGTCTTCGACAGCGGCAACGGTGGCAGCGGTGTCCAGTTTGACTGGTCGCTGCTGAAAGACCAACAGCTGGATAATGTCCTGCTGGCAGGCGGCCTGGGCGCCGACAACTGCGTCAGCGCCGCTCAGCTCGGCTGCGCCGGTCTGGACTTTAATTCCGGCGTGGAAAGCGCGCCCGGCGTGAAAGACGCGGACAAGATTGCCTCAGTGTTCCGTACCCTGAGAGCCTACTGATCTTCTGGCGTCGCCGCGGCGGCGCAATTGCGAAAAGAGAAGCGATATGACCTTATTGAATCCCTATTTTGGCGAATTTGGCGGTATGTATGTGCCGCAGATCCTGATGCCTGCGCTGCAGCAGCTGGAAGAAGCTTTCGTCAGCGCCCAGCGCGATCCCGAATTCCAGGCGGAGTTTATCGGCCTGCTGAAAAACTACGCTGGCCGTCCTACGGCGCTGACGCTGTGCAAAAACCTCACTAAAGGCACCAAAACCAAACTCTATCTCAAGCGTGAGGATCTGCTGCACGGCGGCGCGCACAAAACCAACCAGGTGCTGGGCCAGGCGCTGCTGGCTAAGCGTATGGGCAAAACTGAAATCATCGCGGAAACCGGCGCGGGCCAGCACGGCGTCGCTTCGGCGCTCGCCAGCGCCCTGCTCGGCCTGAAGTGCCGCATCTATATGGGCGCAAAGGATATTGAGCGCCAGTCGCCGAACGTTTTCCGTATGAAGCTGATGGGCGCGGAAGTGATTCCCGTGCACAGCGGCTCCGCCACGCTGAAAGATGCCTGTAACGAGGCGCTGCGCGACTGGTCAGGCAGCTACGAGAACGCCCACTATATGTTGGGCACGGCTGCAGGCCCGCATCCTTTCCCGACCATAGTGCGTGAGTTCCAGCGCATGATCGGCGAAGAGACTAAAGTGCAGATTCAGGAGCAGGAAGGTCGTCTGCCGGACGCCGTTATCGCCTGCGTGGGCGGCGGCTCCAACGCCATCGGCATGTTCGCCGACTTTATTGATGAAGCCTCCGTGGGTCTGATCGGCGTCGAGCCTGCCGGGCACGGCATTGAAACCGGCGAGCACGGCGCGCCGCTTAAACATGGTCGCGTCGGCATCTACTTCGGTATGAAAGCGCCGATGATGCAGACGGAAGACGGTCAGATCGAGGAGTCCTACTCAATTTCCGCCGGGCTGGATTTCCCTTCAGTGGGGCCGCAGCATGCGCACCTTAACAGCATCGGCCGCGCCGACTATGTTTCCATCACCGATGACGAAGCGATGGAAGCCTTTAAAACGCTCTGCCGCAGCGAAGGCATTATTCCCGCGCTGGAATCCTCCCACGCGCTGGCACACGCGCTGAAAATGATGCGCGCCGCGCCGGATAAAGAGCAGCTGCTGGTGGTCAACCTTTCCGGCCGCGGCGATAAAGATATTTTTACCGTTCACGATATTCTGACAGCTAAGGGAGAGATCTGATGGAACGCTATGACCAGCTTTTTCAGCGCCTGAAAGCGCGTAACGAAGGCGCTTTTGTTCCTTTCGTTACGCTGGGCGATCCCACGCCGGAGCTTTCCCTGCAGATTATTGATGCGCTGATCGCGGGCGGTGCCGACGCGCTGGAGTTAGGTATTCCTTTCTCCGATCCGCTGGCGGATGGCCCGACCATTCAGAACGCCACGCTGCGCGCCTTTGCCGCTGGCGTAACGCCCGCGCACTGCTTCGAGCTGCTGGCCGCCGTGCGCCAGAAGTACCCGGAAATCCCGATCGGCCTGTTGATGTACGCCAATCTGGTCTTTTCCAACGGCATCGATGACTTCTACGCGCGCTGTCAGGAAGCGGGCGTCGATTCTGTCCTGGTAGCGGACGTGCCGGTGGAAGAGTCCGCTCCGTTCCGCCAGTCGGCGATGCGTCATAACGTCGCGCCGATTTTTATCTGTCCGCCTAACGCCAGCGACGATCTGCTCCGTGAGCTGGCCTCGCACGGGCGCGGCTATATCTATCTGCTTTCCCGCGCAGGCGTGACCGGCACGGAAAGCCGCGGCGTCAGCCACTCGCTGCAGCATCTGGTCGAAAAGCTGACCGAATATCACGCCGTACCGTCGCTGCAGGGCTTTGGCATCTCGGAACCAGCCCAGGTGAAAGAAGCGCTGGCGGCTGGCGCAGCCGGCGCAATTTCCGGCTCCGCTATCGTGAAAATCATTGAGCGCCACCATAATGAACCGGCCACTATGCTGGCCGAGCTGGAAGCTTTCGTGGCGAAGCTGAAGGCCGCCACGCGTTAATTCTCCATCCTGAAGCCCTGCCGTTCCGGCAGGGTTCTAAAAACGCGAAAATCGCCAGGGGGTCGGATCGACAAGCGGCGTGCTACCGCAAAGCAGATCCGCCGCCAGTTCGCCAGCCGCGGGCGAAGTGCCGAAACCATGTCCGGAAAATCCCGTCGCCAGCATCAGGCCCGGCAGCGCTTCAACCGGCCCGATAACCGGCATCGAGTCCGGTGTAACGTCAATAATGCCCGCCCAGGCTTCCGCCACTTCCGCCTGATTAAAGACGGGCCAGGCGGCGCGCAGGTTGCCGAGCGCCTCGTTGTTCAGCGTCGGGTTGGCTTGCGGATCGAGCGTGCGCACGCGTTCAAAGGGCGTTTTCTGCGTTGTCCGCCAGCGCCGGGATAGCGCCAGATCCTGTATAAAATAGCGGCCTATCGAGATTCGCAGGTTGTCGCGCGCGTGGCGCAGCTGCGGCAAATAGCCTGCGCCAATTAGCAGATGATCCAGCGTCAGCGGCGCGTCCAGCGCGCCCCGCTGCGTGACGATAAAGCCGCCGTCCTGATGCTTGCGGAACGAAAAATCCGGCGCGCCCACGGCGACCTCCGTCGGCCCGTTCATCGGTTTGGTGCGCAGCACCGAGCAAATCAGCGGCAGCGTTGGCAGCTTTATATTCAGGTTTCCCAGAAAACGGCGCGACCAGGCGCCCGCCGCCAGCAGCACCTGTTCGCAGCGAATTTCGCCGCATTCGGTCACCACGCCGTCGATTCTGCCATTGCGGGTCGTTACGCCTCGCACCGCGCACCGTTCAATAATCACCGCGCCTTTCGCTATTGCGGCTTTGGCAATGGCGCTGGCGGCAAGCGTCGGCTCGGCGCGGCCATCCGATGGCGTATAGATGCCGCCTGCCCACTTTCCTTCTCCGCCCGGCGCCAGACGGCCGATTTCGGTATGACTCAGCAGGCGCGTATCCAGTCCGCTCGCGCTGACGCCGTTCAGCCAGCTTTCATGCTGCGCCATCTGCGCCTCGCTGCGGGCGACGAACATGATGCCAGCCTGTCGATAGCCAACCTCGCTACCGACCCGCCTGGCCATGCCCGCCCATAGCCGATCCGCTGCCTGGGCCAGCGGAAGATCCTCGGCCGCGCGGCTGGTCTTCCTGACCCAACCGAGGTTGCGTGAAGATTGCTCGCCCGCGAGTCGGCCTTTTTCCAGCAGCACGACCGGAATATTGCGTTCCGCCAGCGTCAAGGCGGCGGTCAGCCCGACAATCCCGCCGCCGATAATCACCACCGTGGTGGCCGACGGCCTCTCTGCTGACGTGTGAACCGCTGTAATAACTGGTGCCATCTTTTGCTCCCGGACTATAGCGCAACGTTAAGGGTTTGCACTTCGGCTTTGCCTGCGCCGCGGTAGGCCGTCACTTCCAGTTCCACCTTGTAGGCCATAGAGCCAAGCGGCGGACAGGTGACGGTAGAAGCCGGATCCACGCCGCGAAACTTTTCGCCGATAATCGCCATCACCGTCGGCACATCCTCAGGCGACTGGATAAAAACACGCGAGCACACCACGTCCTGCAGCGAGGCGTCGACGGCGGCCAGCGCTGCGGCAATATTGCTGAAGACCTGTAGCATCTGCTCACGAAGATCTCCCGGAATGGCCTTTGTCTGCGGATTACGGCCTGCGGTGTTCGAAACAAAAATCCAGTTGTCGATCGCCACCAGCCGCGAGTAGCTGGCCTGCTCTTCAAAAGGCGAGCCGGTTTTTACCTTGATCAAAGTGGTCATCTCTTTTCCTTGTGCAGTTGACTAGCTAAGCGCGGGTGCTTCCCACAGATTAAGGTTCAGCCCAATGCCTTGTTTCAGCGCGTTGCGATAAATCACGGTGCCCCAGGCGACGTCTTCCACCGGCATGCCGCCGACAGACATAATGATGATTTCATCGTCATGTTGACGACCCGGTGCCTCACCCGCCACGATTTTGCCGATATCCTCCAGCTGGCTCGCCGCAAGTTTGCCTTCGGCGACCATGTCCATAAAGCGCACGCCAATAACCGGAATAGTGCGGTGGGCCGGTTTAGGCACTTCCTCGAACCACGCCTGATAAAGGCCTGTGTTATCCAGCACCTTGCGCACGTCGTTCCGCTCCATTCCCGCGTCGAGGCTGCATGCCGCTGGCATAGCCAGAAAAGCGCCGGGCTTCACCCATTCGCGTTTTACCAGCGGATAAGCCTGCGGATCGCCCACTTCGCCAGAGCTGCAATAGGTGACGATATCGGCGCCGCGCACCACCTCTTCCAGACTTTCCACAACCCTGATGCGTGTGATTTGCGGCAGAGTTTCCTGCACCCAGGTCAGAAACTGGTCCAGGCTACGCTGGCCGCGTCCTTTTACCTGAAGCGTATCGATTTGCGGGCAGACGGCCATAAAAGCCGCCAGCGCCGTTTTGCCCATGACGCCCGGCCCCAACAGGCCAACCACGCGCGAATCCTTGCGCGCCAGATGACGGGCACCCACGCCAGGCACCGCGCCCGTGCGGTAGGCCGAAAGGAGATTGGCGGACATATGGGCCAGCGGCGCGCCGCTGTCGGCATCGTTGAGCGTGAACATCAAAATGGAGCGCGGCAGGCCTTTTTCGCGATTGGCGATATTGGAGCCGTACCACTTCACGCCCGCCGTGCGAAAGCTGCCGCCAAGGTAAGCGGGCATTGCCATCAGCCGACGATCGGCGGTGGGTTTGGGCATGGCCGGGAACGGCGAGTTTTCCGGGAAGGTCACCATCGCGCCGTGCGAGTCGTTATTGGCGCCTGCCATACGGTAATCACCGTGCCAGAGCAGGCCAAACATCTCCTCCATCGTGTCGACGCAGGCGGCCATATCGGTTACGCCAGCGCGGATCATGTCCGGCTCGGAAAGATAGAGAAAATCGATCCGGGTGTTCTCAGTCATCGTGATGCCCCTTTCAGTTATCAGGAGAAGCGCTAAAGCGTCAGCCCGCGCCGTCGCTAACAGAAATAGCCCGCGCCGCAGTTGGCTGTATTGAAGATTTGCGACACGCGCCGTGGCACAGGCTTTGCATTGCCCTTTTCATCCTGATTGGTTTGCGGAGCCCGCTATGTCTGAAATAACCCGTTTGCAGCCGGAACAGCCCTGGTTTGTGCTTAACGCGGCGAAGCACTACTCGCTTATCGCTTCAGAAAATCCGGCGATTTCACACTTTTACAGCTTTGAAGTGGCCTCTTCCGCCGAGATGACGCTGGCCATTCCTGACGGCTGCGTGGATATCGTGTTTGACTGCGATCCGCTTAACCCTCGGGCGCGTGTCTGCGGCACCACGCTGGAAGCGCGCGGCGCGGATATGCTGCACAATCATCACTATTTCGGCGTGCGCTTCGCGCCGGGCGTCGTGCCTGATTTTCTCGATGTTATGGCTGAAGAGATCCCCGATCGGGAATTCAGCTTTCTGGAGGCCGTGCCCGGAGCCCGGCTGGCCTTCGAGCAGATTGTGCAGGCGGAGACTTTTCCTCGCCGGATCGCGCTGTTTAACGCCGCTTTTACCATGCGGCTGGCGCGAAAAGCCTCGCCGGCGACACAGCTGTCGATCCACGCCATGCGGCAGCGCAAAGGCAATATTCGCGTCGACCAGCTGGCGGCGCTGACCGGCTATACCTGCCGCACCCTTCAGCGGCAGTTTCGCCAGGATACCGGGCTTTCGCCGAAGGCTTTCAGCCGGATCCTGCGCTGCCAGTCCGCGCTTGGCGCCATGCACCGCAGCGGCTGCTCTTCCAGCGATCTGGCTTTCGATTTGGGCTTTAGCGATCAGTCCCATTTTCTGCGGGAGTTCAAACGTTTTGTCAGCACCACGCCCTGTGACTTCCAGCGGCGCCTCGCCCATGACGCCTGGTCCCATCGGCTGCGCTATCACTGAGCACCAGCGCGGTGCACCGCTGCACCGCTGCCCTGTCCGATTTTTTCTATCCGCCGTCGCCCCGCCGGGAAATGATGCCGCTACCCGCTCGGGCTCTCCCCCGAGCTTCTTCACTCTTCTGGTAAGGTGCTGGCGATGAATGATGAAACCGGTTTGCGTAAAAATAGTCTGGGCTTGTTTTCTCTGATCTTCTTCGTGGTCGCCGCCGCTTCGCCGCTTACCGGCGTGGTCGGCGGTCTGCCGGTGGCGATTATTTCCGGCAACGGCGGCGGTATCCCCGTATTTTATCTGTTGAGCTGCGCCATCCTGCTGCTGTTTGCGGTGGGATTTATCGCCATGAGCCGCTACGTCAGCAACGCTGGCGCTTTCTATACCTATATTTCCGCCGGACTGGGCGAAAACTGGGGCGCATCGGCCTCCGTGGTGGCGCTGACGGCCTACTTTGCGATCCAGATCGCGATTATTGCAATGCTCGGTTTTTTTACGCAGCTTTTCCTTACGGCGCATCTGCAGGTTGCTGTGCCCTGGTGGGCGCTGAGCATGCTGTTTGCGCTGGCCGCCTGGATACTGAGTATTAAACGCGTCGAGGTTGGCGGCAAAGTGCTTGGCGTGCTGATGGTGGCGGAGGTAGCCATCGTGCTGTTGACGGACGTCATGCTGCTGATTAAAAAAGCTGGCCCCTATAATTTTCACTCTTTCGATCCCGCGCTGTTTACGCAGGGCAACCTCGGCATCGCTTTTATTTTTACTATCGCCGCTTTTATCGGCTTTGAGTCTACCGCCATCTATGCTGAGGAGTGCCGCGATCCGCATAAGACCGTACCTCGCGCCACGATCTGCGCGCTGCTGCTGATCGCCGGCTTTTTCTGCTTTACCAGCTGGGCGCTGGTGCAGGCATACGGTTTCGATCGCATTGTGGCTATCGCCAGCGCAGATCCTGGTAATTTCGTCTTTACCCTCACCCGTCAATATGTCGGTCAATGGGCGGTGGAAACGATGTCCGTGTTGCTGATCACCAGCCTGTTTGCCGCGACGCTGGCTTTTCACAACAATATTTCACGCTATCTCTTCAGCATCAGTCGCGACGGGCTTATCTGGAAAGAGCTGTGTAAAACCCATCCTACCAACGGCACGCCGCATAATGCCAGTCATCTTCACAGCGTCATTACGCTTCTGCTGCTGGCAGGCCTGGGCAGCGCCGGGCTGGATCCGATGACACATATTTTCGCCATCGGCTCCGCTGTTGCCACGCTGTGCATTTTGATTCTGCAGCTGGGCGTTTCCGCCGCGGTTATCTTTTTCTTCCGCCGCCAGCAGGCGTGCAGCAGCCAGTTCCGGGTATTCTGGGCGCCGCTGGCCTCCATGTTTTGCATGGGCGTGACTATTATTTTAGTGATTAATAACCTGCAATCGCTGAGCGGCAGCGATGCTGAAGGCGTTAAGCTAATTCCCTGGCTGATCGCCGCCTGTGCCCTTATTGGCTATGGGCTGTCGCTAAAGCGCGGCGTCAGGGCCGGTGCCTGATCCCGTGCGCTTTGGACGCACGTCGAAATAAGTAAGCTGCTCTTTTTCAGCCTCTTTGTGGCAAATTCACCGCCTAAAGCTACGCTTCTTTTACAGAGCGAATCTGTAATCACGGCTCAGGCCATTTGCAAATCACAGGGAGATCGATCATGAAGCTGTTTAAAATGCTGGCGGGTATGGTTATCGCAGCCGTTGTGGCTGTGTCAGTCAGCGCGTGCGCGCCGACGGCGAAGCAGGAAGGTACTGGCGGCTATATTGATGACACCGTTATTACCACGAAGGTTAAAACACAGCTGCTGAATGACGAAGCGCTGAAATCGCGTGAAATCAACGTAGAAACCTTTAAAGGTCGTGTGCAGCTGAGTGGTTTTGTCAGCTCCGCGCAGATGGCGAGCCGTGCCGTGCAGGTGACCCGCAGCGTGAAAGGCGTGAAGTCGGTAGTGAATAATATGCAGATTAAATAACGCCCGCTGTTTTACCGACAAAAAGGCGCAGATGATGCGCCTTTTTGCTGTCCGGATTCTGGCTATCAGAAGCGGTAGCCTGCGCCGAAGAAGAAGACGAATGGATTAATATGGGTGTCGATGCTCTGGCGACCTGCACCCGCGGCATCGAAGCGCACTTTGGTATTGATATCCATGTACCACAGCGAGGCGTTCAGCATCCACTCCGGCGTCAGCTGATAGTCCAGCCCCACCTGACCCGCCACGCCCCAGCTGTTTTTCACGCTCAGGTTGCTCAGGCCGGCGTCGCGCCCGGTCTGATTGAAATCGGTATCGTAAAACATGGTGTAATTGACGCCAATGCCGGCATAAGGCTGTAGCTTGCTGTTGTTACCCATAAAGTACCACTGCGCCATCAGCGTTGGCGGCAGCTGACGTACGGTAGCCAGCGTGCCGGTAGAAGCCAGGCCGACTTTATGACGAAACGGCGTGGCGCCAAGCAGCTCAACGCCGACGTGATCGGTCAGCATATAGGTAAAGGTCAGCCCCAGCTGTGTGTTATTGCTGACGTCGAATTCGCCTAACCCTAATACGTTATCCGAGCCGCCGGTTGGGCGAACGGTCGCGGATCCCGCGCGCATAAAAAAATCGCCGGCCTGATGAGCTGAAGCGACAACTGGCGCGCAGGCCGCAACCAGCAAGGCCAATACTGAAATTTTCATAACCACTCCTTTGTCCACAGAAAGATGCGCAAAATTGTTAACAATATTTTTAACGCGTTGATTTTACCTTTATATTCATAAAGATCATCTAAACCGGAACGGGAAAAAGCGTAAGTTGACTTAAACTTGATCTAAATCAATTTAGTAATTATTTCATTAAGAAAAATAACGATTAAAATTGATCTGCTGCGTTTTTTTTACACAAAAAAGAGTATGGGTCGACCACTGCCGTAACGACCGGTGCAAAGCGACCAGCGGGCAAAGCGAAAGTTGTGTAAGCCAGGGTGCCAGGTTGGCTTAAGACCATGTACAATCGCCGGATCGCTAAATTCGGCTCTCAAGGAGTGTACATGTCATTCACGGCGGCTTCGTTATACCGTGACACGGGAAATTTCTTTCGCCATCAGTTCATGACTATCGTTCTGATCGCGCTGTTGACCTCTTTTATTACGGTGCTGATCGGCCATGCGCTGACGCCCGATATCTCTGCGCTGGCAGACGGCAATAGCGGCTCCATGAGCCTGATGGAGTGGATCCGCACCATGACGCCGGAACAGCAGCAGGTCCTGCTGCACGCTTCCGCCGCCGGCACGCTGGCTTCGCTGGTCGGCAATACGCTGCTGCTTGGTGCGATGCTCAGCCTGATCCCGATGGTTTCCGCAGGCGAACGCGTGAGCGCCCTGCGCGCTATCGGCGTTTCCGCGCCGCTGCTGCTGCGTCTGCTGCCGCTGGTGTTTTTCCTGACGCTGATTATCCAGCTAGGCTTTATGGCGCTGATGGCGCCCGGCATTATTTTCGCGATTGTTCTGTCGCTGTCGCCGATGATTCTCACCTCGGAAAAAGTCGGCATTTTCGCCTCAATGCGCGCCAGTGCGCGGCTGGTCTGGGGACACGTCAAAGTCGTGGCGCCCGCTATCGTGGTTTGGTTACTGGCTAAACTGCTGGTGGTGCTGATGGCTTCTTCGCTGACCGTCCTGCCCGCCAATGTCACCTCCGTGCTGCTGAACGCGCTGAGCAATATCGTTTCGGCGCTGCTGATCATCTATCTTAGCCGCCTGTATATGCTGTTACGTTAATCAGCCGCTGCGCGCCCTGTCGGCGCGCAGCCGATATTTTGTTCTGATAACCGGAAGCCTTTATGAAGCAGTTACTCGATTTCCTTCCTCTCGTGGTCTTTTTCGTTTTCTACAAGCTGTACGATATTTTCGTCGCTTCCGGCGCGCTGATCGTCGCCACCGCGCTGGCAATGGTCGCCAGCTGGCTGCTGTACCGCAAGCTGGAGAAGATGACTATCGTCACTTTTGTGCTGGTGGCCGTTTTCGGCACGCTGACGCTGGTTTTCCATAACGATGAATTTATCAAATGGAAAGTCACGGTAATCTACACGCTGTTCGCTGCGGCGCTGCTCTACAGCCAGTTCTGGATGAAGCAGACGCTAATCCAGAGCATGTTGGGCAAAGAGCTGACGCTGCCGGGAGCCGCCTGGCGCCGGCTGAACGTTGCCTGGGCGATCTTCTTTCTTGCCTGCGGCCTGGCCAATATTTATGTTGCGTTTTGGCTGCCGCAGGATATCTGGGTTAACTTTAAGGTGTTCGGCCTGACCGGCCTGACGCTGGTGTTTACCCTGCTTAGCGGCGTCTATATCTATCGCCTGATGCCGCAGGAAGAGAAATAATTCAGCGCCCGATACGATCATGACCTTTTTATTCTGGAAGCAAAACAATGAGCGATGAACAACGCCTCCCGCAGGGCGAGATGGTGCTGCGTACTCTGGCTATGCCTGCGGATACCAACGCCAACGGCGATATTTTCGGCGGCTGGCTGATGTCGCAAATGGATATGGGTGGCGCCATTCTGGCGAAAGAGATCGCCGGCGGCCGTGTGGTAACGGTCAGAGTGGACGGCATGACCTTTCTGAAACCGGTCGCGGTTGGCGACGTGGTCAGCTGTCACGCTCGCTGTATTCGCACCGGCAGCAGCTCAATCACGATTAATGTGGAAGTCTGGATTAAAAAGGTTTCTTCAGAGCCGATTGGCCAGCGCTACTGCACTACGGAAGCGGTCTTTATCTACGTTGCCGTGGACAGCGAAGGCAAAGCGCGCCCGCTTCCGCCAGAGAAAAGTCATTTCAGCGAAGCCTAAGCAGGCAGACAAACGGGAGCATAATCGCTCCCGTTTTTTTATTCGATGCTGCTGCCGCCATTGATTTTAAAGACGATGTTCATCTTCAAATGCTTCCCTGGCTTGCCCGCCTCGTATCGCCATTTGCGCACGGCGGTTTTTACCTCGCGTTCAAACATATTGCGCGGTTCAGCTTCGATAATGCGCAGATTATCCACCTTGCCTGTGGCGTCGATATCAAACTGAATACGAACGTGGCCTTCAATGCGTAAAGCCTGCGCACGAGCAGGATAGCCCGGCTTACCTATGCTCAGCGCTTTCGGCCCTGTTGACACAGCTGTTGACGGCGCGGAAGAGGTTTTTGGCGCGGTGGAAGATTTTGCGGCCGTCGCCGTGCGATCGTTATTCAGCGGCGCGGCCTGACGCGGTTCCTCGCGAGGCTTCACCTCTTTCTTCGGCTTGACCACTTCCTTTTTCGGCTTAGGTTTGGGCTTTGGCTTCGGCACGGGTTTTGGAATCGGCACCGGCTCTGCCTTCGGCGGCTCAGGCGCCGGAACGGGTTCCGGTTCCGGCTCTGGTTGCGCCACCGGCTCCGGCGCGGGTTGCGCTACGGCCTGTGGCTCAGGCTGCACTTCCGGCGCGACCAGAGAGACGCTGATCGGCTGTGACGCTTTCGGCACTTCCACTCTTTGGTGAAAAGAGGCATACAGTATCCCGCCGATCGCCACGGCGTGCAGCCCTACAGAGAGTAAGGTCGGGAGCGAAATTCGGCGAGGAAGAGAAGTTTCTGTCAGCGTCGTCATAATCTTTCTGCGATAAAAGTTGAGGCGTAAGTTTAAATGCAAATAGCAATCAGTTTCAACAACTCGCCTCCTTTCCGACAGGATTTTGTCAGAAAACGGATGATGACCGCCCAGGCATCTTTCATTTGCAGAAAATTCAACGATGACTTAACGTGATCGCCAACTATTAGCGATCGACAGGAGTTAACGTGCTCTACGTAATTTATGCAGAAGATAACGCGGATTCACTGGAAAAGCGTCAGTCGGTGCGGCCCGCGCACGTGGCGCGTTTGCAGCTGTTGCAGGATGAGGGTCGTCTGATCGTCGCCGGGCCGATGCCGGCGGTTGACAGCAATGAACCCGGCGCGGCGGGCTTTTCCGGCTCCACCATTATCGCCGAATTTCCGTCGCTGGAAGAGGCGCAGTCTTGGGCGCAGGACGATCCTTATATCGCCGCTGGCGTTTATAAGCAGGTCGCAGTTAAGCCCTTTAAACGAACCTTTTAATCCCGTTTCCGGAAATCTGATGAAAATTGGCTATCTTTTCCCGGCTGCGGTCGGCATAGCGGGCGCCACGCTGCTGGTCTGGTTTATCGCCAGCGGCGCATGGATGCCGGGAGCCTGAGCCATAACGCCCTGAAAAGCGGTAAAAAAATACCCGGCGTCAGACCGGGTATTTTATTAACTGGCTTAAACCTGTTGGGTAATAAACAGAATAGAACGGCGCTGCTGCTGGCTCAGCTGATGGCGGATAGCGTGCATACGCCCATAACGTCTGCCCTGACCTTCCAGCCAGCGCGCGCGGCGGCGCTGAATTTGACGCGACATGCGCCAGCGTGCGACTTCATTTCTACTCCGTCTCATACTACCCTCTTTGCTTGCCAAAACTCGCGCCGCATTATAGAGATTTCTCCCCTCACGCCAAGTCCGATGACTTGAGGAAAAGGTTTCGCCCGCTCCGTTCTGCACGTAAACTCTTGTAATCAGAGGTGAACGAGACTTTCGCTCTTATGACGACTTTTTATACTTTAATTAGCTGGTTGCTGCTGTTCGGTTACTGGTTACTGATTGCCGGGATCACGCTGCGCATTCTGATGAAGCGGCGCGCGGTGCCTTCCGCGATGGCCTGGCTGCTGATTATTTATATTCTGCCTCTGGTGGGTATCGTTGCCTATCTCTCTTTTGGCGAGCTGCATTTGGGGAAACGTCGCGCCGAGCGCGCCCGCACCATGTGGCCTTCCACCGCCAAATGGCTGAACGATCTCAAATCCTGCCACGCCATTTTCGCCCACGATAATAGCGACGTGGCGCGTTCACTGTTTCAGCTTTGTGAAAACCGTCAGGGCATCGCTGGCGTAAAAGGCAATCAGCTGCAGCTGCTGACCTCCACGGACGACACGATGCAGGCGCTGATCCGCGATATTCAGCTGGCCCGTCATAATATCGAGATGGTGTTCTATATCTGGCAGCCTGGCGGCATGGCGGATGAAGTAGCGGAAGTGCTGATGGCGGCGGCGCGGCGCGGCGTTCACTGTCGGCTGATGCTGGATTCCGCCGGCAGCGTGCAGTTTTTCCGTAGCGACTGGCCTGCAATGATGCGTAACGCCGGTATCGACGTGGTGGAGTCGTTAAAGGTCAGCCTGCTGCGCGTATTTTTGCGGCGGATGGATCTGCGCCAGCATCGCAAAGTGGTACTGATCGACAACTATATCGCCTATACCGGCAGCATGAACCTGGTCGATCCCCGCTATTTCAAGCAGGATGCGGGCGTTGGTCAGTGGGTCGATCTCATGGCGCGCATGGAAGGCCCGGTGGCGACCACCATGGGCATTATCTACTCCTGCGACTGGGAGATTGAAACCGGCAAGCGCATTCTTCCGCCGCCGCCGGACGGCACCATCATGCCCTTTGAGCAGGAGAGCGGCCATACCATTCAGGTGATCGCTTCAGGGCCGGGCTTTCCGGAGGATTTGATCCACCAGGCGCTGCTGACCGCCGTTTACTCAGCGCGCGAGCAGCTGATTATGACCACGCCCTATTTCGTGCCCAGCGACGATTTGCTGCATGCGATTTGCACGGCGGCGCAGCGCGGCGTCGAAGTCAGTATTATCGTGCCAAGACACAATGATTCGCTGCTGGTAGGCTGGGCGAGCCGCGCCTTTTTCGCGGAGCTGCTGCAAGCGGGCGTCAGAATTTACCAGTTTGAAGGCGGCCTGCTGCATACCAAAAGCGTGCTGGTGGACGGGCAGCTTAGCCTGGTCGGCACGGTGAATCTGGATATGCGCAGCCTGTGGCTGAATTTTGAAATCACACTGGTGATTGACGACGACGGTTTCGGCAGCGACCTGGCGCACGTACAGGACGACTATATCGCCCGTTCGCGGCTGCTGGATGCCCGCCAGTGGTCGCGTCGCGCCTGGTGGCAGCGGATTGTTGAACGACTGTTTTACTTCTTCAGTCCGTTGCTGTAAAACGGGCGGGATTATGCGCGCATTATGGGAAATTTTATGGATTTGAATAACCGCCTTACCGAAGATGAAACCCTGGAGCAGGCCTACGATATTTTTCTGGAGCTGGCGGGTGATAATCTCGATCCGGCCGATATCCTGCTGTTCAATCTGCAGTTCGAAGAGCGCGGCGGTGCGGAGCTGCATGATCCGGCAGAAGACTGGGCGGAGCATGTGGATTTCGATCTGAATCCCGATTTCTTCGCCGAGGTTGTCATCGGCCTGGGTGAAAGCGAGGAAGATCCGGTTACCGATATTTTCGCCCGCGTGCTGCTGTGTCGTGAAAAAGACCACAAGCTCTGCCATATCCTGTGGCGTGAATAGCTGAATAAACCGCAGCGCCCGGCTGCGGTTTTCTCGCGACTATAACGGATCGACCTTCAGACAGGAAACCGCATGGCGGAAGCTGCCCTCCAGCAGCGGACGGGTTTTGGCGCACTCCGGCCCGGCTATCGGGCAGCGGGTGCGGAACACGCAGCCTGAAGGCGGATCGATCGGCGAAGGCAGTTCCCCTTCCAGCAGCTGTATCACCTTGTTTTTTTCCAGATCCGGATCGGGGATCGGCACTGCCGACATCAGCGCTCTGGTGTAAGGATGCTGCGGATTATGATAAACCTCATCATAGGTGCCCAGCTCTACCGCATGGCCCAGATACATCACCAGCACGCGATCGGAAATATGCTTCACCACCGCCAGATCGTGCGCGATAAAGATCAGCGAAAGCCCCATCTCGCGCTGCAGCTGTTGCAGCAGATTGACCACCTGCGCCTGAATGGAAACGTCCAGCGCGGAAACCGGTTCGTCGCAGATAATCAGCTTAGGTTCCAGAATCAGCGCCCGCGCGATGCCGATGCGCTGGCACTGGCCGCCAGAGAATTCGTGCGGATAGCGGTTGATCAGGTTGGGCAATAATCCCACCTTCATCATCATATTCTTGACCCGCTCTTTGACCTCCTGACGCGCCATGTTGGGATGATAGGTACGCAGCGGTTCAGCAATGATATCGCCGATAGTCATGCGCGGGTTCAGCGAGGCCAACGGATCCTGGAAAATCATCTGGATATCGCTGCGCGCCTTACGCCACTCCTCTTCGCTTTGTCCTAGCAGATCGCGGCCCAGCCAGGCTACGCGACCGTGGGTCGCTTTTACCAGGCCGATAATAGCGCGGGCCAGCGTCGATTTGCCGCAGCCGGACTCGCCAACCACGCCCAGCGTTTCCCCTTCGTAGAGACGCAGGCTGACGCCGTCCACTGCCTTCAGGGTTTTCGGCGGCTGCCAGAACCACTGGCCGCTATCCTTAATCGCGAAGTGCACTTTCAGATCGGCGATTTCCAACAGAACGTTTTTTTCAGCCGTGCTCATACCAGCTCCTCCGCAGGTTTAAAACAGGCACGCAGCCGCTCCTGACCAAACGGCTCCAGCGGCGGCATGGTGGCGCAAATCTCCATCGCGTGCGGACAGCGCGGCTGGAAAGGACAGCCTTTCGGCAATCGCAGCAAATTAGGCGGGTTGCCGGGAATAGTGGTTAATGAATCGCCTTCCGCATCCAGTCGCGGTACGGCGTTCAACAGGCCGATGGAATAAGGATGCGTCGGCTGATAGAAGATGTCGCGGGCTTTGCCATACTCCATCGTGCGGCCAGCGTACATCACCAGCACGCGATCGCAAATCCCCGCCACTACGCCTAAATCGTGGGTGATCATGATGATAGCGGTGTTGAATTCTCTTTTCAGATCGTTGAGCAGCGTCATTATCTGCGCCTGGACGGTCACATCCAGCGCCGTGGTCGGCTCGTCGGCGATCAGCAGTTTAGGCCGACAGAGCAGCGCCATGGCAATCATTACGCGCTGGCGCATCCCGCCAGAAAATTCGTGCGGATACATCTTCATCCGCTTACGCGCCTCGGGCATTTTCACCGCGTCAAGCATCCGTACAGACTCTTCAAAAGCCTGCGCGCTGCTCATCCCTTTATGCAGCTGTAACACTTCCATCAGCTGCTCGCCGACGCGCATATAGGGATTCAGCGAGGTCATCGGATCCTGAAAAATCATCGCAATCTCTTCCGCCCGCAGGCGGTTAAGCTGCTTTTCAGGCAGGTTGAGGATCTCACTGCCGCGAAAGCGCGCTGAACCGCCGATGCGGCCGTTGCTGGCCAGCAGGCCCATCAGCGCAAAGGCCGTTTGCGACTTGCCGGAACCGGACTCGCCGACAATGCCCAGCGTTTCGCCCGCACGCAGATCGAAATTGAGATCGTTGACCGCGGTGACGTCGCCGTCCGGCGTTTTAAAGGTGACGCGCAGATCTTTCACCGACAGCAGCAGTTCGCTTCCCGCCTGTTTCGCCATCGCTGGCTGTAGTGTTGTGACGTTCATCGGCTAACTCCTTAACGATCTTTCGGGTCGAGGGCGTCGCGCAGGCCGTCGCCGATAAAGTTGAAACAAAACAGCGTAACGACCAGAAAACCGGCCGGGAACAGCAGCAGCCACGGCGACACTTCCATCGAATTGGCGCCGTCGCTGAGCAGCGCGCCCCAGCTGCTCAAGGGCTCCTGAGTGCCCAGCCCCAGAAAGCTGAGGAAAGATTCAAACAGGATCATGCTCGGCACCAGCAGCGAAGCGTAAACCACCACCACGCCCAGCACGTTGGGTACGATATGACGCAGCACGATGCTGGCGGTTGACACGCCGCCCACGTGGGCCGCCTCGATAAACTCTTTGCGTTTGAGGCTCAGCGTCTGACCGCGCACGATACGCGCCATATCCAGCCAGGAAACCAGGCCGATCGCCACGAAAATCAGCAGGATATTACGGCCAAAGAAGGTTACCAGCAGGATCACGAAGAACATAAAGGGGAAGGAGTTGAGGATCTCCAGCAGACGCATCATCACCGAATCGACCTTGCCGCCCAGATAGCCTGCCAGCGAGCCGTAAAGCGTGCCGACCAGCACCGCTACCAGCGCGGAGGCGATGCCAACCATCAGCGAAATACGCCCGCCGATCGCCACGCGCACCAGCAAGTCGCGTCCTGATGAGTCGGTGCCGAAATAGTGCTTTGAAGCGAAATCCGGCGCATTCGACATCATGCCCCAGTCGGTGTCGTCGTAGGTGAACGAGGAAAGCATGGGCGCAAAGATCACAAACAGCGCAATCAGCACCAGCACGGCCAGGCTGGCCAGCGCCGCGCGGTTATGAATAAAGCGACGACGCGCGTCCTGCCATAAGCTGCGCCCTTCGATCTCCAGCTTTTCGCTGAAGGTATCAAGAGCTTCGCTGTTTTTCTTACTCAGTATCATGGCGAGCTCCGCAATCAGTAACGAATTTTTGGATCGATAACCGCATACAGCACGTCGACGATCGCGTTAAAGAGAATAGTCAGCACGCCAACCAGAATGGTCAGGCTGAGCACCAGCGAGTAGTCGCGGTTCAGCGCGCCGTTGACGAACAGCTGGCCGATGCCGGGCAAACCGTAGATGGTTTCGATAACCATCGAGCCGGTGATAATGCCGACAAAAGCGGGCCCGAGATAGGAAAGCACCGGCAGCATCGCGGGCTTCAGCGCGTGACGCAGGATAATGCGGCGCATCGGCAGCCCTTTGGCGCGCGCCGTGCGAATAAAGTTGGCGTGCAGCACCTCGATCATCGAGCCGCGCGTGATTCGGGCGATGCTGGCGATATAGGCCAGCGACAGCGCCACCATCGGCAGGATCATGTACGGCAGCGCGCCGCCGTTCCAGCCGCCGCCCGGCAGCCATTTCAGGGAGATCGCGAACACCAGCACCAGTAGCGGCGCGACCACAAAGCTGGGGATTACGACGCCGGTCATGGCGAACCCCATCACCAGAAAGTCCCATTTGCTGTTCTGCTTTAATGCCGAGATCACGCCTGCCGTCACGCCCAGCACAATCGCCAGGATAAAAGCGGCCAGGCCGAGTTTGGCGGAAACCGGGAAGGCGTGGCCAACCAGATAGTTAACCGAATAGTCTTTGTATTTAAACGATGGCCCGAAGTCGCCGCGTGCCAGCTGCCCGAGATAATCCAGATACTGTTTCCAGATCGGATCGTTCAGATGATATTTGGCTTCAATATTCGCCATGACTTCCGGCGACAGCGTGCGCTCGCCGGTAAAGGGACTGCCCGGCGCCAGACGCATCATAAAGAAGGAGATAGTAATCAGGATTAGTAGCGTCGGAATCGCTTCCAGAAAACGACGAAAAATAAATTTTAACATTGCCCGTACCTGCTGGCCTGTGCTTCAGCACTGCTCAAAAGAGTTTCAGGGGGAAGCATGCTTCCCCCGTTTTTTTAATGTTTAATGATGTAGAGATTTTTATCGTACAGGTAATTCAGCGGATCTTTGCCGGTATAGCCGCCGACGTAAGGCTTCACCAGACGGGTATTGGCGTAGTAGAACACCGGCGCGATAACCGAATCTTTATCCAGCTGCTGCTCGGCCTCGGTGTAGGCTTTGCTGCGGGCCGCCTCGTCGCTGGCCGCCGTGGCCGAGGCCATAATTTTGTCGAAGGCTGGCGATTTGTAGTGCGAAGTGTTATTGCTACTGCCGGAGAGCATGGTGTTCAGGAAAGAAGTCGGTTCGTTATAGTCCGCGCACCAGGCCGCACGGGCAATATCAAAGTTGCCCTGATGACGGGTATCCAGGAAGGTTTTCCACTCCTGGTTATTGAGTTTGATATTGACGCCCAGGTTCTTCTTCCAGATCGAGGCAGCGGCGATCGCCAGCTTTTTATGCAGGTCGGAAGTATTGTAGAGCAGTTCGAAGGTCAGCGGCTTATCGGCGCTGTAGCCCGCTTCCGCCAGCAGTTTTTTTGCCTCTTCGTTACGTTTTTCCTGCGTCCAGCTCGTCCATTCCGGCTTCACCAGGCTGGCGCCATCAATCGCCGGCGGCGTATAGCTCCAGGCTGGCTGCTGGCCCTGCGCCAGCACCTTGTTGACCATAATGTCGCGGTCCAGCCCCAGCTTCAGCGCGGTACGCACGCGAGGATCGTTGAAAGGCGCTTTCTGGTTATTGATTTCGTAATAGTAGGTGCAGAGATAGGGATCGACGCGCAGCTCTTTCGGGTTCTCTTTTTGCAGCTTTTTAAACAGCTCAATCGGCAGATTGGTGTAGGTCATATCGCTGCCGTTGCTGCTGAAGTAGCGGTTAACGTCGTTAACTTCGGACGGAATGGGCAGAAAGGTCACTTTCTCCAGCACGGTATGGGCGTTGTCCCAATACTGCGGGTTGCGCACCACAACGATACGCTCGTTGATAATGTGTTCCTGCAGCTTGTAAGCGCCGTTGCCAACCCAGTTTTCCGGCTGAGTCCACTTTTCGCCGAATTTTTCGATAGCGGGTTTATATACCGGCGACATCGAAGGATGGATCAGCAGCTTATAGAAATAAGGCACGGACTCGCTTAGCGTCACCTGCAGCGTATGCTCGTCAATCGCTTTAACGCCCAGCTCACTGGATTTTTTCTTGCCGGCGATAATGTCGTCAATATTTTCCAGATGACCATATTGCAGATAGCTGGCGTAAGGCGATGCGGTTTTGGGATCGGCCAGACGCTGCCAGCTGTAAACGAAATCCTGCGCGGTCACCGGCTCGCCGTTCGACCATTTGGCGTTGGTGCGCAGATGGAATGTCCAGACCTTGCCATCCTTGTTGTCCCAGCTTTCCGCCACGCCCGCTATCGGATGGCCGTTAGCATCATTGATCAGTAACCCTTCTAACAGGTCATAACTGACGTTGGACTCGGGCACACCTTCGATTTTGTGCGGATCCAGCGACTGCACTTCGTCGCCATTGCCTTTAATCAGCTCCTGCTTAGCGGCAAGCTGCACGCCAGCGGGCACCGTCGCCGCCGAAGCCATACCGGTCAGCGCGCTGAGGATGCCCAGCGCCAGCAGGCGCTTTTTCGTGATGTTGGTCATTGTGCTACTCCAGTTTTTATTATTACCGGGACGCTTTAGCTACCCCTGTTTGCCGGGCCCAGGCTCATAGCACGGAACGAACGCGCTACGGCCGTTTTTTTACCCTGCGGCTATCACTCTTTTAGTTACTACCTTCTTCACAAATCAATGCTTTGTAATCCAGAAATATTTTATATCCGGCTGATCCTGCGGGTCTTTGCCGGTAAAACCGCCAACCCAGGGTTTTACCAGCCTGGCGCTAACGCGGTAATAGACCGGCACGATGGCGGAATCACGATCGAGCTGCTGTTCCGCCTGCTGGTAGAGCGCGGCGCGCTGCCCGGCATCGGATGTCGCCAGCGCTTGCGCCAGCAGCGCATCAAATTTTTCGCTGTGATAGAAAGCGGTGTTGCTGGAAGAGCGGCTTTGCATCGTGTTCAGGAAGGTGGAAGGTTCGTTGTAGTCGGCGCACCAGGTTGCGCGAGCGACGTCGAAATCGCCCTGATGACGGGTATCCAACATAGTTTTCCACTCCTGATTATCCAGAGTGACCCGCGCGCCCAGGTTTTTTTGCCACATGGAGGCCGCGGCAATAGCCTGCTTTTTATTTAAATCAGAGGTGTTGTAGAGCAGCTTAAATTGCAGCGGTTTCTCTGCGCTGTAGCCCGCCTCGTTCAGCAGCTTTTTCGCCAGCTCGTTGCGCTGTGGCTGGCTAAGCTTCATCCATTCCGGCGGCGGCAGCTTCGCGCCGTCAATATAAGGTGGCGTGAAGCCGCCCGCCGGAATCTGTCCCTGCCCCATGATTTTGTCGGCGATAATGTCGCGATCCAGCGTCAGCTTTACCGCCGTGCGCACGCGCGCATCGTTGAACGGCGGTCGCTTATTGTTAAGCTCATAGTAAAAAGTGCACAGCAACGGGCTGACGCGCACCTGCGAACCCAGCGTTTTTTTCAGCGTGGGAAACAGCTCTGGCGGCAACACGCTGTTGGTCATATCAATTTCGCCGCTGCGATAGCGATTAACATCGCTAGTTTCAGAGGTGATGGGCAAAAAGGTTGCCGTTTCAATCGTGGTGCCCGCGTTATTCCAGTAGGTTGGGTTGCGTTTCAGCACGATTTTTTCGTTAATCACCCAGTCGCTCAGGGTATAGGCGCCGTTGCTGACGTAGTGTGCCGGCTGCGTCCAGCTGTCGCCCCACTGCTCCACGGCTTTGCGGTTTACTGGCTTCAGCGCAGCGTTGACCGCCAGCGCAGTAAAGTAAGGTACCGGCTCGCTTAGCGTGACCTGCAGATGATTTTCATCAAGGGCGCGGATGCCGAGATCCGAAGGCGGCTTTTTCCCGCTCAGTATCTCGTCGATATTTTCAATATGCGCGTACTGCAGATAGCTCGCGTAGGGCGAGGCGGTTTTGGGATCGGCCAATCGCCGCCAGCTGTAGACGAAATCGCTGGCCGTGACCGGATCGCCGTTGCTCCAGGTCGCTTTGCGCAGCGTAAAGGTCCAGACTTTATCGGCTTCGCTGTGCCAGCTCTCCGCGATGCCAGGCACAATACGCCCGTTATTGTCGGTAGCGACAAGCCCTTCCAGCAGGTTGATGACCACGTTGCTTTCCGGTACGCCTTCAATTTTTTGCGGATCGAGCGTTGAAACTTCGCCACCGTTATTAATGGTGATGCTCTGCTGCGGGGCCAGCTCGACGCCGACAGGCGCTGCGGCCAGGCTGGATGCGGTTAACGCTATCGAGGTGACGGCGGCCAGCTTCAGAGGCAAACTCTGCACTATTCTCATGAAAGGATTTCTACCTCTGTACGAAATGTCTGACGAAAAGCGTTGCCTGACAGGCTTTGCACATCTGATGCCAGTTTTATCCGCTGCAGCAAAACCTATCAGAAGCCGACTTTTCGCGCCAAGGTAAATTAACGGAAATGTTAACCAATTCTCTTTTATTCGTTACTGAACGCGCTGCAAGCCACTTATTTTAACAGAAAAATAAAGATCAACTCTTTGATATAAATCGTTTTTATTGGAAATTTCCTTTTTGACTACTTTTTAACGAACATTTTCTTTGTTTACAGCAGCTGCTGTGCCGTAAACCATTTCAGGCAGCAGAATATGAGGATTTTTATTCACAATTAAGCATTTTATTTTCGTTATCAGTCACAAAACAGTGATTTTAAATGTTATTTTTCTCACATTTACTATCACACTGATAAAAAAGGCGTAGTTTTCAGTAATTACATTAATAATGACGCCTCTCTGTTAAGTAGCAGAAATAAACGCCCCAAAAGAGTGCACAATAGTCGCAATTTGCTCTTTTTTAGGGCGCCTTTTTAGTAGCGGAATAAAATAAGCGCAGATTATGCGCCTGAATCCCTGTTTCGCAGTGAACCGTTATCCGCTCAGCCCCGGAAACAGCGCCCTGACGCCGGTTACAATAAATTCAATGCCTAATGCCATCAGCAACAGTCCCATGATACGGGTAATAACGTTGATGCCTGTCTGCCCCAGCGCCCTGACCATCAGTGGTGCAGCACGGAACAGTAGCCAGCAGCAAAGAGCGAAAAGCGCGATGGCAAGGCTAAAACCCAGCAAATTCTGCCAGCTGTGATAACGAGTACTCCACACAATGGTTGAGCTGATCGCTCCTGGCCCGGCCATCAGCGGCAGCGCCAGCGGCACTACGCCGACGCTTTCACGAATCGCCGTTTCCGTTTTCTCCTGCTTGTTCTGTTTATCCTCGCCCAGCTTGCCGCTGATCATCGACATAGCGATGGTCACCACCAGTATGCCGCCGGCGATGCGGAAAGAGTCGATAGAGATGCCGAAGATATGAAGAATAGCGTCGCCCAGAAACAATGAAGTCCAGAGAATAATGGCGACGGAAAGGCTGGCGGTCAGATTGGTTTTGTTACGCGCCGCCGGCAGCTGGTAGCTGGTCATGCTGATAAACACCGGAATGATGCCAACCGGGTTGACCAGCGCAAAAAGCCCGACAAAGAATTTCACGTAGCCTGAAAGATCAAGGATGGTCGGGTTCACGCTTTTCTCCAAAAAATTTATCGAAAACAGGCTGCTGGCGCCGCAGGATTTCTGCCGGACAGCAGTTCAGAAACGTCCCTAAAGAGCATAAAAAGCAGTTAATTACGCTAATAAATACGTCATAAGCAAACTATAGCGCTAATAATTTATCCTGTCGTAAAAATACAGGCTATTGAAAATCCTGCATATCCGCCGAAACAGCGCTGCTGAAAGGTGTCAGCATGGATGAACCTTGATCTAAATCAAAATCAATTGCCGCACCAGTGCGTACTATGTCGGCAGTTGACGGGCTTTTCATCGCAGACACGCTAAGGATAGCGGCAACGATGCGTAGACTCTTTTAGTAAACCTGTAGAACGTTAGCAAGCGCGTTTCGGCAACACCTGACCATGCTTGTCTATAATTGTCAGTTCTGGCTTGTTTACTAATAGAGTTTAACTTTCATCAGGAGAGCATTATGGCCGTTACTAACGTTGCTGAGCTTAACGCACTGGTTGAACGTGTAAAAAAAGCCCAGCGAGAGTACGCTAACTTTACCCAGGAACAGGTCGACAAAATTTTCCGCGCTGCCGCTCTGGCTGCCGCCGATGCCCGTATTCCACTGGCTAAAATGGCCGTAGCGGAATCGGGAATGGGTATTGTTGAAGATAAAGTCATCAAAAACCACTTCGCTTCTGAATATATTTACAACGCCTATAAAGATGAGAAAACCTGCGGTATTCTCGAAACCGACGATACCTTCGGCACTATCACTATCGCTGAACCTACCGGCCTGATCTGCGGCATTGTCCCTACTACAAACCCGACTTCTACCGCAATTTTCAAAGCGCTGATTAGCCTGAAAACCCGTAACGGCATTATTTTCTCTCCACATCCTCGCGCGAAAGACGCCACCAATAAAGCGGCGGATATCGTGTTGCAGGCTGCCATTGCTGCAGGTGCGCCAAAAGATATTATCGGCTGGATCGATGCGCCTTCCGTCGAACTTTCTAACCAGCTGATGCACCATCCCGACATCAACCTGATCCTTGCTACCGGCGGCCCCGGCATGGTTAAGGCCGCTTACAGCTCTGGCAAGCCAGCTATCGGCGTCGGCGCAGGCAATACGCCAGTGGTGATTGACGAAACGGCGGATATTAAGCGCGCGGTGGCGTCAATTCTGATGTCTAAAACTTTTGATAACGGCGTCATTTGCGCTTCCGAACAGTCGGTTATCGTAGTCGATTCCGTTTACGAAGCCGTCCGCGAACGCTTCGCCAGCCACGGCGGCTATCTGCTGCAGGGCAAAGAGCTGAAGGCTGTCCAGGATATCATCCTGAAAAATGGCGGTTTGAACGCGGCTATTGTAGGTCAGCCTGCGGTTAAAATTGCCGAAATGGCGGGTATCAGCGTCCCGGCTAACACCAAAATTCTGATTGGCGAAGTGAAACTGGTGGATGAGTCCGAGCCGTTCGCGCACGAAAAACTCTCCCCTACGCTCGCCATGTACCGCGCAAAAGATTTTGAAGAAGCGGTTAGCAAAGCGGAAAAACTGGTGGCGATGGGCGGTATCGGCCACACATCCTGCCTCTATACCGATCAGGACAACGAACGCGAGCGCGTCAACTATTTCGGCGACAGAATGAAAACCGCGCGTATCTTGATCAATACGCCAGCATCACAGGGCGGTATCGGCGACCTTTACAACTTTAAGCTGGCGCCATCGCTGACGCTGGGCTGCGGCTCCTGGGGCGGCAACTCTATCTCGGAAAACGTAGGGCCGAAACATCTGATCAACAAGAAAACCGTGGCTAAGCGAGCAGAAAATATGTTGTGGCATAAACTTCCCAAGTCTATCTACTTCCGCCGCGGTTCTCTGCCTATTGCCATGGAAGAGGTAGCGACTGACGGGGCCAAACGCGCCTTTATCGTTACCGACCGCTACCTGTTCAACAACGGCTATGCGGATCAGGTGGTTTCAGTGCTGAAGTCTCACGGTCTGGAAACCGAAGTGTTCTTCGAGGTGGAAGCGGATCCTACGCTGAGCATCGTGCGCAAAGGCGCTGAGCAGATGCACTCCTTTAAGCCGGACGTAATTATCGCGCTGGGCGGCGGTTCGCCAATGGATGCGGCCAAAATTATGTGGGTGATGTACGAGCATCCTGAAACCCATTTCGAAGAGCTGGCGCTGCGCTTTATGGATATCCGTAAACGTATCTATAAGTTCCCGAAAATGGGCGTGAAAGCGAAGATGATCGCGATCACCACTACCTCCGGCACCGGTTCAGAAGTCACGCCTTTCGCGGTGGTGACCGATGACGCCACCGGTCAGAAATATCCGCTGGCCGACTATGCGCTGACGCCGGATATGGCTATTGTGGACGCCAACCTGGTGATGAATATGCCTAAGTCGCTGTGCGCCTTCGGTGGTCTTGACGCCGTTACTCACGCGCTGGAAGCCTATGTCTCCGTGCTGGCCAATGAATATTCCGATGGTCAGGCGCTGCAGGCGCTGAAGCTGCTACAGGAGAATCTGCCAGCCAGCTATCGCGACGGCGCGAAGAACCCGGTTGCGCGTGAACGTGTGCACAATGCCGCCACCATCGCCGGTATCGCCTTTGCCAACGCCTTCCTCGGCGTCTGTCACTCAATGGCGCACAAGCTGGGTTCGGAGTTCCATATTCCACACGGTCTGGCTAATGCCCTGCTTATCAGCAACGTTATCCGCTATAACGCCAACGATAATCCAACCAAGCAGACGGCATTCAGCCAGTACGACCGTCCGCAGGCCCGTCGTCGCTATGCCGAAGTCGCCGATCATCTGCGCCTTAGCGCGCCTGGCGACCGTACCGCGCAGAAGATTGAGAAGCTGCTTGCCTGGCTGGAGAGCATGAAAGCCGAACTGGGCATTCCTAAATCGATTCGTGAGGCTGGCGTACAGGAAGCAGATTTCCTGGCGAAAGTAGACAAGCTGGCGGAAGATGCCTTCGACGACCAGTGTACCGGCGCTAACCCGCGCTATCCGCTGATTGCCGAGCTGAAACAGATTATGTTAGACAGCTTCTACGGCCGCGACTACGCAGAACCTTTTGCTTCCGTAGCCGAAGCGGTAACGGCACAACCGGTTGATACGCGCAAAAAAGTGAAAAAATAGAGTCCCAAACAGAACCCGCCGCAAGGCGGGTTTTTTTTATCCGTAAGCCGGCCTAATGTACCGGCAGCCCTCAGCGGCTAAATGGCTCTGCTGCCCTTCTCAGGCTGGCTTACGGCCCTTTTTGCCATAGACTGCTTCCAGAGAGTGCTGCTCAATAGCCGCCTTGTAGTGTTTACGGCAGACGGAAACGTAGCGCTCATTACCGCCGATAACGACCTGTTCGCCTTCGTTATAGGGCTCGCCGTTTTCATCCACCCGCAGCACCATTCCCGCTTTCCTGCCGCAGTGGCAAACGGTTTTCAGCTCCACCAGCTTATCAGCCCAGGCAAGCAGATAATGACTGCCGCTAAATAATTCGCCGCGAAAATCGGTACGCAGACCATAACAAAGTACGGGTATATCCAAATTATCGACGACGTCAGAAAGCTCTTTTACCTGTGTCCTTGTCAAAAATTGCGACTCATCAATCAGCACGCAGTGAACCGGTTCCATTTGCTGGTGCGATTTAATTTCGTCAAAAAGTGCCGTGTCGTTATTATACAATTTTGCAGGAGAAGAAAGGCCAATGCGTGAACTCACCTTGCCCGTACCAAACCGATTGTCAATTTCCGCTGTATAAACAAGCGTACGCATCCCCCGCTCATGATAGTTATAAGAGGACTGTAACAGCGCAGTAGATTTACCTGCATTCATGACGGAATAATAAAAATAAAGCTGAGCCATCGGGCCTTGCTCCGAATTAAAGTTTAATGAGTTTGGATTATTGTACCATATCGACAGGGATCAGGCGCGTTAACCGCCTGGCTTTTCCTGCCCCGCCGCCACGGCAACCAGAGCACTGACTGTACTAAGGAACAGGCGCGTCCGCCGCTTTTTTGTGCCTCTGATTTGTTTCTTTCGCCATTTTTAGCGCATTTAAGGATTAAAGAAAATTCGATCTTCCTGCTATTATTTACTGCGTTTTCTGCAAGTTAGCCTGCCGTACCTTTCGCAGATAATAGTTTAACTCTGATTATAAAATCAGAAATCAGGTGTTAGCTGATGCTGTTATCTGTTCCGGTACGCCACGCTTTTATTCAGCAGGTAATATTTTGCCGCGGGCATTAATAATGCATTCTGAACAGTAGAACATTAACCCATTTCCTTTTCTTACAAAATTAGCTATTGCAGTTCATTATAACGCGCTCTATTATTATCAGGCAGAACATTCACCCATTATAATTTTTGAGATCAGGACAATGAGCGAAGCACTTAAAATTTTGAACAACATCCGTACTCTGCGTGCGCAGGCCAGAGAATGCTCTTTGGAAACTCTGGAAGAGATGCTTGAGAAACTGGAAGTTGTTGTACACGAACGTCGTGAAGAAGAAAGTCACGCTCGCGCGGAAATCGAAGAGCGCACCCGTAAACTGCAGCAGTATCGTGAAATGCTGATTGCTGACGGCATCGATCCTAATGAACTTCTTTCCACGCAGAATGCAGCGAAAAGCACCGGCAAAACCAAGCGTGCGGCACGTCCTGCCAAGTATAAATACGTGGACGAAAACGGCGAAACCAAAACCTGGACTGGCCAGGGCCGTACGCCAGCGGTAATTAAGAAAGCTATCGAAGAGCAGGGTAAAAAGCTCGAAGACTTTATGCTGTAATTGCCCCGACGCGACGCCAGCTAAAAGGCGTGATAAAAAAGGAAGCTTTCGCTTCCTTTTTTAATGGCTGTTATACCTGATAAAACTCGCGATACCAACTGACGAAACGCGCCACGCCCTCCTCCACGCCGGTTTGCGGCTTAAATTCAATAGCGTTGTAGAGCGCGCTGGTATCAGCGCTGGTTTCCAGCACGTCACCCGGCTGCATCGGCAGCATATTTTTATCGGCAGTCATTCCCAGCGCTTTTTCCAGCGCTTCAATATAGGCCATCAGCGTCACCGGACTGCTGTTGCCGATATTATATACGCGATACGGCGCCGAGCTGCTAGCCGGGCTGCCGGTTTCCACCGTCCAGTCAGCCTGCGGCTGAGGAATAACATCCTGCAGACGCATAATGGCCTCGGCTATATCGTCGATATAGGTAAAATCGCGACGCATCTGTCCGTTGTTATAAACGTCTATTTTTTCACCCGCAATCATCGCCCGGGTAAATTTAAACAGCGCCATATCAGGACGCCCCCAGGGGCCGTAGACGGTAAAAAAGCGCAGGCCGGTAGTCGGAATACCATAAAGATGGGAATAGGTATGAGACATCAGCTCGTTGGCTTTTTTAGTGGCCGCATAGAGGGAAACCGGATGGTCTACCGAATCATCCGTGGAGAACGGCATTTTACGATTCAGACCATAAACCGAGCTGGAGGAAGCATAAAGCAAATGACCGACTTTATTATGTCGACACCCTTGCAGGATATTTAAATGCCCAATTAAGTTAGCGTCAGCGTAGGCCAGCGGATTTTCCAGCGAGTAGCGCACGCCTGCCTGAGCGGCAAGATGGATAACCCGGTCAAAGCGCTCTGCGGCAAAGAGATCGGCCATGCCTTTTCTGTCGGCAAGGTCGAGCTGGACAAAAGAGAAATTGCTGAGGGGTTTAAGTAAATCCAGACGGGCAAGTTTGAGTTTAACGTCGTAGTAGTCATTCAGGTTGTCGAGACCGACAACCTGGTGACCGGCGCCTAGCAGGCGTTGTGCAACGTGAAAACCTATAAATCCTGCTGCGCCGGTAACCAGATATTTCATACTGCCCTCGTTTAATTATGCAATTTGAATAGAAGCTCCGCGGCCGATTGCATAATAAACGAAACCGCGTTTGCTGATTCTTTCTGGATCATACAGGTTACGACCATCAAAAATCACGGGTTCTTTCAGGGCATTTTTAATAACGTCAAAATCCGGCGCGCGGAAGTTCTGCCATTCGGTACAGATCACCAGCCCGTCTGCACCCTGCAGCGCCGCTTCTTTGGTACCCATCAGCTTAAGATCGCTGCGGTGACCGTAGATACGCTGCGCTTCGTCCATCGCTTCCGGATCGAAAGCCTGAACCGAGGCGCCCGCCTGCCACAGCGCTTCCATCAGCACACGGCTGGAGGCTTCACGCATATCGTCTGTGTTCGGCTTGAACGAGAGTCCCCACAGCGCAAAAGTTTTGCCCTGCAGATTGTCGCCGAAGTGACGTTTAATGAAGTCCGGCAGCTTGTGCTTCTGCGAATCGTTGACGTCTTCCACCGCCTGCAGCAGACGTGGCTTATAGCCAATCTGCTCTGCGGTACGGATCAGCGCCTGCACATCTTTCGGGAAGCAGGAGCCGCCGTAGCCGCAGCCAGGATAGATGAAGGAGTAGCCGATACGGGAATCGGAACCGATACCCTGGCGAACCTTCTCGACATCCGCGCCCAGACGTTCCGCCAGGTTAGAGATCTCGTTCATAAAGCTGATCTTGGTGGCCAGCATGCAGTTAGCCGCATACTTGGTCAGCTCGGCGCTGCGGATATCCATCAGGATCATACGATCGTGATTACGGTTAAACGGCTCATACAGCTCGCGCAGCAGTTCCACAACCGCGTCGTTGTCGGTACCCACCACAATTCGCTCAGGACGCATGCAGTCGTTGACCGCTGCACCTTCCTTAAGGAATTCCGGGTTGGAGACCACGTCGAACTCGATCTCTTTGCCGCGAGCTTTCAGCGTTTCCGCCATCACGCTACGCACGCGGTCAGCCGTACCAACAGGAACGGTTGACTTATCGATCACGACTTTGTGATCGTTCATGTGCTGCGCAATAGTGCGCGCTACTGCGGTAACGTATTTCAGATCCGCAGAGCCGTCTTCATCCGGCGGCGTACCCACGGCGATAAACTGCATAATGCCGTGGTTAACGCCCTCTTCCGCGTTGGTGGAGAACTTGAGGCGGCCAGCCTCGTAGTTCTGCATCACCAGCGGCGTCAGGCCCGGTTCAAAAATTGGAATGATCCCTTTCTTCAGATTCTCGACTTTCTTTTCGTCGACATCGATACAAAGAACGTCATGTCCGACTTCGGCCAGAACAGCAGCCTGAACCAGACCAACATAGCCGATACCAAATACGGTGACTTTCATTGAATTGTCCCGGTTAAAAAATTAATCTTATTTCTCATTGCCAACGGTGCTTTCAAGCCATGCTTTGAAATCCGCACCCAGCGTATTGTGACGCACGCCGTACTCGACGAAAGCCTGCATATAGCCCAGTTTATTACCGCAGTCGTGGCTCACGCCTTTCAGGTGGTAAGCTTCAACGGTTTCTTTGTCCATCAGCATAGCGATAGAGTCGGTCAGCTGAATCTCGTCACCTGCGCCCGGAGGCGTTTTCGCCAGCAGTGGCCAGATATCCGCAGAAAGCACGTAACGACCCACTACCGCCAGGTTGGATGGCGCTTTGTCCGCTTTAGGCTTCTCAACCACACCGACCATTGGCGCGCTTTCGCCCGCTTTCAGTTCCGCGCCCTGGCAATCCACCACGCCATAAGCGGTCACGTCTTCTACTGGCTCAACCATGATCTGGCTGTGGCCGGTTTCTTCAAAGCGACGGATCATATCGGCCAGGTTTTCCTGAGCCAGGTTTGATTCGTATTCGTCGATGATCACGTCCGGCAGGATTACCGCGACCGGCTCATTGCCGACCACCGGGTGAGCGCACATGACGGCATGGCCCAGACCTTTCGCCAGACCCTGACGCACCTGCATAATGGTAACGTGAGGCGGGCAAATTGACTGAATCTCTTCCAGCAGCTGACGCTTAACGCGTTTTTCCAGCATCGCTTCCAGCTCGAAACTGGTATCAAAGTGGTTTTCGATAGAGTTTTTAGATGAGTGCGTTACCAGCACGATCTCGTTGATACCGGCAGCGATACATTCGTTAACGACATACTGAATTAACGGCTTATCAACCAGCGGCAGCATCTCTTTAGGAATAGCTTTGGTGGCAGGTAACATACGGGTTCCCAGACCAGCAACAGGGATAACCGCTTTTTTTACTTTGGACTTATAGGCAGACATCTAAGTACCTCTCTTTGGGCCGTTCAAGTTATTACTTGATATGTCGAGTTAAAAAACGAAGTGAGTATATCAGTTGAACCCGGATGGATTTATCCTGGTTCATTCATTTCCACGCAATTTAAGACTATTACCTAAGTGTAAAGCTTATCGCTGGCCCTGTCGTCAGCGCGCAGCGATAAAAAAGGCGGGACAATTATTCGGTGGACAACATCAGGCGCAGCCTGCCGCCAGCGCCCCATACCTGGCACTGCCAGGCGTCGCAGCGCTGGCTGATCTGATTAAGATGCGTGCTGCCCAAAGTACCAAGAGGAACGCCATTACTTAGCTGTATTTGATGTGAGTGAATATTCAAAGTGGCGTTTAAACCAGCAGAGACGAGGATAAGGTTTTTTAATCCCTGGTGATAATAGCCGACCAGCAAAGGAAATTGCCCCTGCAGGTTCGCCTGGCGTAAAAGCAAATTAACCTGCTTCAATAAACTATTTAACTCCGGCAGACGTTGCGCCTGGCCAGAAAGTTGATCCTGAAGCAGACCGTTAAATAATGCCCTTAGTAACAGCGCGGCCAACACGCCATTATCGCCCGCTCGGGTGACGTCCAGACAATAAAAAGCCAGATCCTTATCGGAAAGCGCCGCAACGTCGAGTACCAGCCCAGGCTGTTCCGCCATCGTCAGCTGACGATAGTTGATGCGGCAGTTGGCGATCTCCTGCTGAACCGGCGGCTGCAGCTGCTTCAGCAGCTTGGCGGCCGCCTGTGGATCGCGCACCAGTGCGTCCCAGTCCTGAAAGAGCTGCTCATCTTCTTCTACTTTAGAGGTAAACATAGAAGGATAGAGGCATTCGTACACCGCCTCGCGCAGCCTTTCCAGATCTTTTAATGGTTTTAGCAGGACATCCTGCACGCCCAGACGCAGCACGTGCGCGATATCAGACATGTTCTCTGTGGCAGAAATAACCAGTACCGGTACGCTGTTGCCGCTACTGCGAAGGTGTTCAACCAGTTTAATCCCGTTCATACGCGGCATAGCCAGATCGCAGATCATCAGATCGCACGCCAGATGCCGCATCTTTTCCAGAGCCTGAATACCGTCGTCGGCCAGCGTCACCGCAGCACCCAGCGAGCTCAGATAATTATCCAGCAGAGAACGGAAAACGACTTCGTCTTCAACTATCAGGATCTGTTTTCCGCTTAATGGTTTCTCCATTATCCCCCCTTGTGCGCCAGATAAGACAATAGTGGCTCAAAAACCACAATTGCGCCTCTCGAATTTGCCTGAAGCCGTGTCATCGTTCTTCCGGCAACGCGTACTGACGGACCAGCGGTAGCAATTCATCCATCTTTTTCTCAACGGCAAGCCTGCCTGCCCCAATGGCCTCTTCCGCCCGATGAAAATCCAGCGTGGAGATTTGCGGACAGAAAGGCTGGATCAGCACATCCGGCGGATCGCCTGCCATCCGGGTAAGCTTGATTCTGTTTTCCAACACCTGAATAGAGGTGGTCATAATTTCCATCGCTCCCGGCGTTTGTTTGGTTTTCCTGATGCCTGCTCCGCTCAGCTTCTGCCGCAATCTGCCGCGCCAGCCGTCGGCTTCGGCAGGCAACCTGACGCTTTGCGGCGTAACGGAAAGCAGGTTTTGCTGCATCAGATGGGCGTCATGCTGCAGATCGACGGCAATCACGATATCGGCGCCCAGCGCGCGAGTCAGAGAAACCGGGACAGGGTTGACGACCGCGCCGTCGACCAGCCAGTAGCCGTTCCAGTCCACCGGCGAAAGTAAACCTGGCATACTGCAGGAGGCCCGTATGGCCTGATGAAGATCGCCCTGCGTCAGCCAGAGCTCGCGCCCGGTGCTGAGATTAGTGGCGACGGCGCCGAACGGCATAGCGCACTCTTCTATATGGGTATGCGGCAGCAGCCGACGGACGTGATTGAATACGCGCTCACCGCGCAACAGGCCGCCGCGCCGCCAGGAAAGATCCATCAGGCGAAGCACGTCCCAATAGCTGAATCCCTGTACCCAGTTGGCAAGAAGGTGAAGACGACGACTGGCATAAGCGGCGCCGACAAGCGCTCCCACGGAGCAACCTGCCACCACATCAATCCTGATGCCGGCTCGTTCCAGCGCCTCAATCACGCCGATATGAGCCCACCCTTTAGCTGCGCCCGATCCCAGCGCCAGCCCAATCTTGACCTGTCTCATTCCACCTCTGGTGTTTGCTTAACGAACCAATGGCGCCATACACGCGGCTCGGTTACCATGACGCCCAACACTCATTCTTCCTTTCTATTTTCACTGGAGACAACGTGTCTGAACCCTGTCCATGCTGTAGCGGATTGCAGTATAGCTTATGTTGCCAACCCTGGCTTAACGGCGAAGGTATACCTCCCACACCAGAAGCCCTGATGCGCTCGCGCTATACCGCCTATGCCAAAAGCGACGCCGACTATCTGATCGCCACCTGGCATCCCGACTGCGATGCCGCACGCTTTCGCGAAAGCCTGGAACAGAGTTTCGCCGTCACCAGATGGCTTAGTTTACATATAGTTGAGGCGGATGCACCAGGAGATAATGCAGAAGGCTACGTCACTTTCTTCGCTCGTTACTCTGAAAATCAGCGCAACGGCTTTATTCATGAACGTTCACGCTTTCTTCGACTGGCGCAACGCTGGTATTATGTCGACGGAACTTTCCCTGAAACAGGGCGAAACGATCGGTGTCCTTGCGGCTCCGGCAAAAAATTTAAAAAATGCTGTGGCCAGTAATGGTCTTCCGCACCTCCTCAGAATTGCTTTGACAGGATTACCATCGCAATGCAAGCGCAAACACTGCAACGAAAAGTTTTACGTACCATCTGCCCGGACGCCAAAGGTCTGATCGCGAAAATCACCAACATCTGCTACAAGCACGAACTGAATATTGTTCAGAACAATGAGTTCGTCGATCATCGTACCGGCCGCTTCTTTATGCGTACCGAGCTGGAAGGGATTTTCAACGACGCTACGCTGCTGGCCGATCTGGATGGCGCTCTGCCTGCCGGTTTGTTCAGAGAGCTGAACGCCGCCGGCCGCCGTCGCGTCGTTATTCTGGTCACCAAAGAAGCCCATTGCCTGGGCGACCTGCTGATGAAGAGCACCTACGGCGGGCTGGATGTAGAAATCGCTGCCGTGATCGGCAATCACGAAACGCTGCGGACGCTGGTCGAGCGTTTTGACATTCCGTTTATGCTGGTCAGTCACGAAGGCCTGACGCGGGAAGAGCACGATAACAATATGGCGGCGGAGATTGACCGCTTCCAGCCTGACTATGTGGTGCTGGCCAAATATATGCGCGTGCTGACGCCGGCATTCGTGCAGCGTTACCCGAATCAGATTATCAACATCCATCACTCCTTCCTGCCGGCCTTTATTGGCGCGCGCCCTTATCATCAGGCCTATGAACGCGGCGTGAAGATCATTGGCGCTACCGCACACTACGTGAATGACAATCTGGACGAAGGCCCGATTATCATGCAGGACGTGATTCACGTGGATCATACTTATACGGCGGAAGATATGATGCGCGCAGGACGCGACGTAGAGAAAAACGTGTTGAGTCGGGCGCTTTATCAGGTGCTGGCGCAGCGCGTGTTTGTTTACGGCAACCGCACTATTATTCTGTAAGCGCTACAGACTGCTGTTTTGCCGGACAAAGCAGCAGTCAGAATAAAAAAGCGGCAAACGCGCCGCAATCAATAAATCCGGGCTTTACAGCGTGCCAGCATTTGGTATGATGCGCCCCGCTTTAGCAAGCAGCAGTAAGGCCAGTGGTGGGGTTCCCGAGCGGCCAAAGGGAGCAGACTGTAAATCTGCCGTCATCGACTTCGAAGGTTCGAATCCTTCCCCCACCACCATTTCCAACGTATGTTGGTTCGGCGTTAA
The DNA here is from genome assembly GCF_037026505.1 of Erwinia sp. CGal63. Taxonomy (NCBI): domain Bacteria; kingdom Pseudomonadati; phylum Pseudomonadota; class Gammaproteobacteria; order Enterobacterales; family Erwiniaceae; genus Erwinia; species Erwinia sp. CGal63. Next base: position 789,696 of record NZ_JAKUMN010000001.1, on the reverse strand, counting down.
GGCACACTCTTCCAGATCCCCCACGGGGAAGGATGAGAAGCTTCGACCTCGAAGGTTTGACCCGAAGGGCACGGAGCGCAGCGACGTGAATCCTTCCTGCACTGAAGCAGAGTTCAGCACCACCATTTCCAACGTATGTTGGTTCGGCGTTAAGGCACACTCTTCCAGATCCCCCACGGGGAAGGATGAGAAGCT
>NZ_JAKUMN010000001.1:0-789403 GCF_037026505.1 Erwinia sp. CGal63 | reverse complement strand
CTTCGACCTCGAAGGTTTGACCCGAAGCGCGCAATAGCGCGTATCCTTCCTGCACTGAGTGACAAAACAGCTAACGCTGTTTCTACAAGTAGTACGCTTCCCCTGGTGGGGTTCCCGAGCGGCCAAAGGGAGCAGACTGTAAATCTGCCGTCATCGACTTCGAAGGTTCGAATCCTTCCCCCACCACCATTTCAGACTTCTTCAATCCCAACGTTAAAGCACAATTTGTCAGATTCCCCACGGGGAAGGACGAGAAGCTTCGACCTCGAAGGTTTGACCCGCAGGGCGCGGAGCGCAGCGACGTGAATCCTTCCCGCACGGAGTCAACCTCAGCACACCATTTCAAATCTCTTCAATCCCAACGTAAAAGCACAATTTGTCAGATTCCCCATGGGGAAGGACGAGAAGCTTCGACCCGAAAAATTTAAACGCCGCGCGCAGCCGCGCATATCTTGCCCTCATAAAAGCGCTATCGGCACACTATTCCGGCCCGCTTCCGTTCCAGTGTTTAAAGCGGCCGCCATCGACTGATGACAGTGCGCGCCCGCTTCTGCTACCATCCGCCCATCTTTTTACCCGCCAACCGGGCTTTGTTATGAAATTCGTCTCTTTTAATATCAATGGGCTCCGCGCCCGTCCCCATCAGCTTGCCGCCATTGTTGAACAGCATCAGCCGGACGTGATCGGTCTGCAGGAAACCAAAGTTCACGATGAGATGTTCCCGCTGGAAGAGGTCGCCAGCCTGGGCTACAACGTCTTCTATCACGGGCAGAAAGGCCACTACGGCGTAGCGCTGCTGACCAAAGAGCAGCCGATCCTGGTACGTCGCGGTTTTCCAGGCGACGACGAAGAAGCCCAGCGCCGTCTGATTATGGCCGATATCGCCAGCCCGATCGGTACCCTTACCGTTATCAACGGCTATTTTCCGCAGGGCGAAAGCCGCGACCACGCGACGAAATTTCCCGCTAAAGAGAAATTTTATCGCGATCTGCAGAGCTATCTTGAGCAGGAACAGCAGCCAACCAATCCCGTTCTTATCATGGGCGATATGAATATCAGCGCGACCGATCTGGATATCGGTATCGGCGAAGATAGCCGCAAACGCTGGCTGCGCACGGGAAAATGCTCTTTTCTGCCTGAAGAGCGTGAATGGATGGATCGCCTGATGAACTGGGGACTGGTGGACACATGGCGCGCGCAAAACGCCGACGTCAACGATCGTTTTTCGTGGTTCGACTACCGCTCCAAAGGCTTTGACGATAATCGCGGCCTGCGTATCGATCTGCTGCTGGCCAGCCGGCCGCTAGCCGAACGCTGCGTGGCGACCGGCATCGATTATGAGATCCGCAGCATGGAAAAACCGTCCGACCACGCGCCCGTCTGGGCTGAATTCAGTTTCTGATGTCGGCGAAACGCATTGACGTTGTGGCCGCGCTGATTGTCCGTCAGGGGAACATCCTGCTGGCGCAGCGCGGCCCGCAGGGCGATCAGCCAGGCCTGTGGGAACTACCGGGCGGCAAGGTTCAAGCGGGCGAAAGCCAGCCGCAGGCGCTGCAAAGAGAGCTAAAAGAAGAGTTGGGTATCGATGGGGAAATCAGCCGCTATATCGCCAGCGAAAGCCGCGAGGTCAGCGGACGGCAGATCCATCTGCACGCCTGGCTGGTTGAGAATTTTAGCGGCGAGCCTGGCCTGCAATGCCATCAGGCGCTGACGTGGTGCTCGCCGCAGGAAGCGCTGCGTTACCAGCTGGCGCCAGCCGATATCCCGCTGCTGGACGCCTGGCTCGCGCAGACTACTTAACGGTTTGCCAGATCAGGTTATTGGTGCCGTAAGATTGCTCATCGCGGCGGCACTGCAGCAGCACGCCTTCCATCTTCACCACCGAGCCTTCCGTATAGCTGCGGTTTTCATAAGTGCAGCAGCGCAGACAGGGAGGCTGATTGTTATTCTGTCCCTGCGTCCAGACTTCCGGCGGCATATCCACCACCACGTCGGCGTTGCCGCCGCTCTGCGTATTCTCCTGCTCGTAATCGCTATGTCCGGTGCCAATATGCATGTTTGCCGCAAAGAGCGGAGAACAGAACAGCAGCGTGACGGTCAGTAATACTCTTTTCATTTAAGTGCCCTTCGCTTTTGCCGCCTTACGCTGCGGCTTTTTACGGTTACCCGCCGGTGAAGGAAGGCCACGGAACGCGTGCGCAGCGGGCTGCTGGCGCGCCTGATCGATCAGTGTATAGAGCGTGCCCACCAGCGGCTGCATAAAATCCTGGTAGCGACACTGCTTTTCACTGATTTTGGTCAGCGTGGATTCCCACTGAGCGGTCATATCCGGACGCGCCGCCATTTCCGGCAGCGAGTGGATCAGGGCGCGCCCGGCGGGAGTCGCGTTGATATAACGCCCTTTCTTGATCAGAAAAGCGCGTTTAAACAACAGCTCGATAATCCCGGCGCGCGTCGCCTCTGTGCCTAAACCATCGGTCGCACGCAGCACTTTCTTTAGATCTTTATCCTGAACAAATCGTGCGATGCCGGTCATCGCCGACAGCAGGGTCGCGTCGGTGAAAGGTCGCGGCGGCTGAGTCTGCTTGCTGACCACTTCGCCGCTTTCGCACAGTAGCTCGTCCCCTTTCGCCACCACCGGCAGCGGCGTGCCGTCATTTTCCTCGTCGCGCTCTTTGCTGCCCAGCAGCGCGCGCCAGCCCGCTTCGGCAAGAAAACGCGCTTTGGCGATAAATTTACCGCCAGCGATATCCAGCTCAATAACGCATTTACGGTAAATGGCGTCAGGACAAAACTGCATCAGATACTGCGTGGCAATTAAACGATAGATATTCTTTTCGTTTTCCGTCAGCCCCACTTTGCTGCTGCGCGCCGTGGGAATAATGGCGTGGTGCGCATCCACCTTTTTATCGTCCCAGCAGCGGTTTCGGCGATCGCTGTCGAAATCGGCCGGCGGCGTCAGATCCGGCTGATGGGCGTTGATGGCGTTCAGCACCGCATGTCTGCCGGCAAAATGCTCATCCGGCAGGTAGCGACTGTCCGAACGCGGATAGGTAATCAGCTTGTGGGTTTCATAGAGCTTCTGACAGGTATCCAGCACCGTTTGCGCGCTCAGCCCGAAGCGTCTGGCCGCTTCAATTTGCAGCGAAGAAAGAGAGAACGGCAGCGGCGCCGTGTCGTTCTCCCGTTTGTCATTATAGCTGGTGACGTGCGCAGGCTGGCCGCCGATACGCGCCACCACGTGTTCGGCCAGCTGACGGTTAAGCAGCCGCCCTTCTTCATCCTGATGCGGCTCGCAGGCTTCGCTAGGCTGCCAGGTGGCCACAAAGCGTTCGTCCTTCGGCGTCACAATATGGGCTTTCACCTCGAAAAAATCTTTGGGGACGAAATTTTCGATCTCTTCATCTCGCCGCACTACCAGTCCAAGTACAGGCGTTTGCACGCGCCCTACGGATAAAACGCCGTCGTAGCCGGCATTGCGCCCCAGCAGCGTATAGGCGCGCGTCATATTGATGCCGTAAAGCCAGTCCGCACGCGCACGCGCCAGCGCCGATACGCACAGCGGAATAAATTCGCGGTTTTCACGCAGGCGCTCGATCGCTCTGGTCACGGCCTGCGGGTTGAGGTCGTTGATCAGGCAGCGCTGTACCCGCTCGCGCTTCTGTGGCGACAGCGCCAGGTAATCCAGCACCTCATCCACCAGCAGCTGGCCTTCGCGATCCGGGTCGCCCGCGTGCACCACTTCATCGGCCTGTGCCAGCAAGGTTTTAATGGCGTTTAACTGCTTTGCCACGGAAGGGCGCGGCTGTAGCCGCCATTTTTCCGGGACAATCGGCAAGTCGGCCAGCGACCAGCGCGCATAGCGACTGTCGTAGCTGTCGGGCTGTGCCTGCTCTAGCAGGTGGCCGACGCACCACGTCACTACGTCATTGCTGCCGCAGGCGATATAACCGTCGCCGCGCCGATGCGGCTTGGGCAGGACATCCGCGATCGCGCGGGCAAGGCTGGGTTTTTCGGCAATAAACAAACGCATCCGGCGATGGCTTCCTTCAGAGGATAATGGAGGTAGATGGTAGCGTTTTCAGCAGTCGGTGATAAGCGTTTCACCGTCCGTTCGCTTATTATCCCGGCAAATTGATTGTCTGGCGACTATCCTGCCTTTTTCGCGGCGAGCCGTCTGTCAGAAATAGCTGACAAAAGGCGTGGTATCCGGTGGAACCAGCGTTGTGGCGGATTTGAGCTGTGGCGTGCCTAAATAAAGAAAGCCGACGATGGCATCCTGCTCGCGGCAGTTGAAAGCCTCGCGTACGGCCTGATGCTCTGTCCAGGCGCCGCTGCGCCAGATGCCGTTGAATCCCTGCGCCACGGCGGCCATTTGCATCGCCATCACCGCACAGCCTGCGGAAACCACCTGCTCCCAGCGCGGCACTTTGTGATGCTCTTCGCAATGGGCCACCACGGTGATAATCATCGGCGCGCGAAACGGCGACTGCTTCGCCTTCTCGATCTTTTTAGGCTCCATATTGTCGTCGCGCGCGGCTTTTTCCAGCAGCTGGCTGAAGCGTTCACGTCCTTCATTCTCAATCACAATAAAGCGCCACGGCTGCAGCGTGCCGTGATCGGGCGCGCGCATACCGGCGCGGATAATATTTTCCAGCGCTTCACCGGCGGGCGCAGGCTCGCTTAAACGTGAGGCGGAACGTCGGTTGACTACCAGATCCAGTGCGTCCATAACTTACTCCTGATTGGAATGCAGAGCAGCTGAAGCTAGCACAGGATGATGATTTGTTACAGCATTGCGCTTTTTCCTGCTGACAAGTTTGTCCCCGCTCTTTAGGATGTCACCATTCTGACCCGACGCGGGCCGGTTGAGCGGCCTGACGGGTTTTTTATTGCGATTATGGAGAGACTATGCGCACTTTGTGGCGAGCGATCGCTGGCGTTTTTAAATGGGGCTGGCGCCTGCTGAATTTTATTCGGGAATTTATCCTTAATCTTTTTCTGGTGCTGCTGATTGTGCTCTGCGTGGGGGCTTACTTCCAGTTCACCAAATCGTCGGCGCCCGTAGAGACGCAGAAAGGCGCGCTGGTGGTGGATTTGACCGGCGTGGTGGTCGATAAACCTTCCGTCAGCAACAAGCTCAGCAAGATTGGCCGCCAGCTGCTGGGCGCCAGCAGCGATCGCCTGAAAGAAAACTCGCTGTTCGACGTGGTGGACGCTATCCGCCAGGCGAAGGACGATGGCAATATCACCGGCATGGTGCTGGATCTGCGCGATTTCGCCGGCGCCGACCAGCCTTCCCTGCAATATATGGGCAAGGCGCTGCGCGAGTTCCGCGACAGCGGCAAGCAAATTTACGCGACCGGCGACAGCTACAGCCAGGCGCAGTACTATCTCGCCAGCTTCGCCAACAAGATTTATCTGTCGCCGCAGGGCGCGGTGGATCTGCATGGTTTCGCCACTAATGGCCTCTATTACAAGACGCTGCTGGATAAGCTGAAGGTCAGCTCGCACGTTTTCCGCGTCGGCACCTATAAATCCGCCGTAGAGCCTTTCCTGCGCGATGATATGTCGCCGGCGGCGCGCGATGCCGACAGCCGTTGGATCGGCGAGCTGTGGCAAAACTATCTGAATACCATTGCCGCTAACCGGCAGATTACGCCGCAGCAGCTTTTCCCTGGCGCTCAGGGCGTACTTGACGGTCTGCAGAAAGTGGGCGGCGATACCGCGCGCTATGCAAAAGAGAACAAGCTGGTGGATGAACTGGCTTCGCGCGCCATAGTGGATCACGAGTTTGGCAAGCTTTTCGGCTGGGACAAACAGGCCGCTGACTATAAAGGCACCAGCATCTATGATTACCCGGTGAAGGATAAACCCGCCGCGAACGGCAATATCGCCGTGATTATGGCCAGCGGTGCGATCATGGATGGCGATGAGACGCCGGGCAACGTTGGCGGCGACACCACTGCGCTGGCCATTCGCAAGGCGCGTCTGGACGACAAAGTTAAAGCGATTATTCTGCGCGTCAACAGCCCTGGCGGCAGCGTGACCGCGTCTGAAACCATTCGCGAAGAGCTGGCGGCGGCGAAAGCAGCAGGCAAGCCTGTGGTAGTGTCAATGGGCGGTATGGCGGCTTCGGGCGGTTACTGGATCTCCACGCCAGCTAACTACATTATCGCCAGCCCGAGCACGCTGACCGGCTCTATTGGGATTTTCGGCGTGATCAACACGGTGGAAAACTCTCTGGACGCGATTGGCGTACATACGGACGGCGTTTCGACTTCGCCGCTGGCGGACGTCGCGATGACTAAAGCGCTGCCGCCGGAAGTACAGCGGCTGATGCAGCTGAGCATCGAAAACGGCTATAAAAATTTCCTGGGACTGGTAGCCACCTCGCGCGGAAAAACGCCGGAGCAGATCGATCAGATAGCTCAGGGTCACGTCTGGACCGGCAGCGACGCGAAGAACAACGGGCTGGTCGATGCGCTTGGCGACTTTGACGATGCGGTAGCCAAAGCCGCAGAGCTGGCGAAGCTTAAGCAATACCAGCTGAACTGGTATCAGGACGAGCCAGGTTTTCTCGATCTGCTGTTTAGCCAGGTAGACGCTTCCGCCCGCGCGGCGCTGCCTGAAACGCTGAAGGCCTGGCTGCCCGCACCGATGTATGACGTAATGGCGGCGATGAAAAACCAGCCTGGCCTGTTTGACAATCTCAACGATCCGCAGAACCGCTATGCGTTTTGCCTGACCTGCAGCCAGGTCAAATAAGCTAAAAGCGGCTCGCTGGTCGGGCCGCTTTTCCACCGATTTCACCTTATACTGCCCCTTTTAAGGCCCAGATATTCCCATGCAAAAAAAATCCATCTATGTAGCCTATACCGGCGGCACCATCGGTATGCAGCGTTCTGAACACGGCTATGTGCCCGTTTCCGGCCATCTGCAAGCGCAGCTGGCGGCAATGCCGGAATTCCATCGTGAAGAAATGCCGGATTTTACCATCCATGAGTATCAGCCGCTGATTGACTCGTCTGATATGACACCGCAGGACTGGCAAACGATTGCCGACGATATAAAGGCTAACTACGATAACTATGACGGCTTCGTGATCCTGCACGGCACCGACACCATGGCGTTCACCGCCTCCGCGCTCTCTTTTATGCTGGAGAACCTAAGCAAGCCGGTAATTGTGACAGGGTCACAAATCCCGTTGGCGGAACTGCGCTCCGACGGCCAGCAGAACCTGCTTAACTCTCTGTTCGTCGCCGCCAACTACCCCATTAACGAAGTCGCGCTGTTTTTTAACAATCAGCTCTATCGCGGCAATCGTACCACCAAAGCGCACGCGGATGGCTTCAATGCCTTCGCCTCGCCTAACCTGCCGCCGCTGCTGGAAGCAGGCATCCATATCCGCCGTCTGAATACGCCGCCCGCGCCCGGCGGCCAGGGCAAGCTGACCGTGCGCAGCATTACGCCGCAGCCTGTAGGCGTGGTCACTATTTATCCCGGCATCTCCGCCGATGTGGTCAGCAACTTTCTGCGCCAGCCGGTCAAAGCGCTGATCCTGCGCTCTTATGGCGTCGGCAACGCGCCGCAGAATCCGGCGTTTTTAAAAGAGCTGAAAGAAGCCTCCGATCGCGGCATCGTGGTGGTGAACCTGACGCAGTGTATGTCCGGCAAGGTAAATATGGGTGGCTACGCTACGGGCAACGCGCTGGCGCTGGCTGGCGTGGTCAGCGGTTTCGATATGACGGTGGAAGCCACGCTGACCAAGCTGCACTTCCTGCTCAGTCAGAACCTTTCCAGCGATGAAGTGCGTCGACAGATGCAGGTGAATTTGCGCGGCGAACTGACGCCGGACGAAAAGTGAGATAAGTCATGAAGGCCCTGATTCTGATCGATTTGCAAAATGATTTTTGTCCCGGCGGCGCGCTGGCCGTGGATCAAGGAGAGCGAGTTATTGCCGTCGCCAACCGCTACGCCGCAGAATTTTATCGGCTTCAGCAGCCCGTAGTGGCAACGTTTGACTGGCATCCGGCTAATCATGGCAGCTTCGCCACCAATGCAGGCCAGCCCGTGGGCACGCTGGGCGAGCTGGACGGCTTGCCGCAGGTCTGGTGGCCCGATCACTGCGTGCAGCACACGCCGGGCGCGGAGCTGCATCCGCAGCTGGAGCAGCGCTATCTGACCACGCAGATCTATAAAGGGCAGCAGCCGCTGGTGGACAGCTATAGCGCTTTCTTCGATAACGGCCATCGACAGAAAACGGCGCTGGATGAGTGGCTGCGTAGCCGTGGCGTGACCAGCCTGACGATTATGGGGCTGGCGACGGACTACTGCGTAAAGTACAGCGTGCTGGATGCGCTGGCGCTGGGCTATCAGGTCGAAGTAGTGACAGAAGGCTGCCGTGGCGTAAATCTGTCGCCGCGCGATAGCAAGATCGCGCTGGCCGAAATGGCCGCTCAGGGCGCCGTTATTCTCTGAAGTAAACTTGCTCCTGCTTTCAGCGCCGATTATTCCTGCAGGAATAATCGGCGTCGTTAGTCGCTACTGCAGTCTGATTTTGGTGAGGTCGTCGTCGATGCCAAACTCTTCTTTCAGCTGCTTCTTGCTTTTGGTCACCATCTCGCCGCCCTTGCCCACGCTCATATGCTGCGGATTATCGTTGTGGCGCGCCTGCCACAGCATCACCAGCTGCAGACTGTTCTCTTTTTGCTCCGGCGTTAGCGGCACGCCGTCGGCCCACTTGCCGGTCTCCACCGCCGTTGCCAGGCGCTGGTAGATATCCGGCGTCATGGCTTTGAGCACTTCATCAAGCTCCATAGCGACTATCCTTTAATCTGGGTGCCGGCTTCATCGGTAAAGCTTAGTGAAGCGGAGTTGACGCAATAGCGTTCGCCTGTCGGCTGCGGGCCGTCGGGAAAAACGTGTCCCAGGTGCGCGTCGCAGGTGCCGCAACGGATCTCGATGCGCTGCATACCGTGCGAGTCATCTTCCAGGTAGCGGATAGCTTCATCGCTGTAAGGCTGATAGAAGCTGGGCCAGCCGCAGCCGGAATCGTACTTGGTGCCGGAAAGAAACAGCGGCGAGTTACAGACGAGGCATTGATAGATGCCTTCGCTTTTGTTATGCAGCAGTTTGCCCGAGTATGGCGGCTCAGTGCCGCGCTGCTGGGTAACATAGTGCTGCATCTCGTTTAGATCGGTTTCGGGTTTCAGTGGGCGTTCGGCCATATTAAGCATCTCTGGCAATAGTGTCTGAAGTTCAGCTAACATTCTAACAAATACTTAACAACGCCATGGGATTTTTTATGCTCAGGCGGAGTCTGAAAGTTAGCGTGCGATGAAAATGTGACTTAGATCACCCTTTAAAATGTCGAGCCCTTTATATTCGCGCCGAATGCCCCAAACTAATGGGTGAGACGCATGTCGCGGAAGGCGTTTTCAGGCGATTATTCCTGCTCCAGGGTTTGACTTGTCGCAACTATTGAAGCGATTCCGCTTGACGCCTGATAAGGTTTTTGTAATTTTACAGCCAACCTTTTATTCACTAACAACAGCTGGTGGAATATATGACTATCAAAGTAGGTATCAACGGTTTTGGCCGCATCGGTCGCATCGTTTTCCGTGCTGCTCAGCAGCGTTCCGACGTAGAAATCGTTGCGATCAACGATCTGCTGGACGCCGAGTACATGGCTTACATGCTGAAATATGACTCCACGCATGGTCGTTTCGACGGCACCGTTGAAGTTAAAGATGGCCATCTGGTTGTTAACGGCAAAACCATCCGTGTTACCGCTGAAAGAGATCCGGCTAACCTGAAGTGGAACGAAGTCGGTGTTGACGTGGTGGCTGAAGCTACCGGTATCTTCCTGACCGACGAAACCGCTCGTAAACATATCCAGGCTGGCGCGAAGAAAGTTGTGCTGACTGGCCCATCCAAAGACGACACCCCAATGTTCGTTATGGGTGTTAACCACAAGGCATATGCTGGCCAGGAAATCGTTTCTAACGCCTCCTGCACCACCAACTGCCTGGCGCCGCTGGCTAAAGTGATCAACGACAAGTTCGGCATCGTTGAAGCGCTGATGACCACCGTTCACGCGACCACCGCTACTCAGAAAACCGTTGACGGCCCGTCTCACAAAGACTGGCGCGGCGGCCGCGGCGCGTCCCAGAACATCATTCCATCCTCTACCGGCGCAGCTAAAGCTGTAGGTAAAGTCATCCCTGAGCTGAACGGCAAACTGACCGGTATGGCGTTCCGCGTGCCTACGCCTAACGTTTCCGTGGTTGACCTGACTGCACGTCTGGCTAAGCCTGCTTCCTACAAAGAAATTTGTGAAGCGATCAAGGCCGCTGCAGAAGGCGAGCTGAAAGGCATTCTGGGCTACACCGAAGATGAAGTGGTTTCTACCGATTTCAACGGCGAAACCCTGACCTCTGTGTTCGACGCCAAAGCCGGTATCGCACTGAGCGACACCTTTGTTAAGCTGGTTTCCTGGTACGATAACGAAACCGGTTACTCTAACAAGGTTCTGGATCTGATCGCGCACATCGCAAAATAATTGCGACAGGCTGATTCTGAGGGCGACTGCGGTCGCCCTTTTTTTTCGCTGATTAACAGGAGCTCCGATGAACGAAAAACTCTTTTCGCTGCCCGTAGCCGAACAGCTCACGCCCTATATCTCGCTGCGCAAGATGGGCGATCTGCCGCTATTGGTTATTGCGCATCCGCGCGTACGCGCAGCGGTGACGCTGCAGGGCGCACAGCTGGTTGCGTGGCAGCCCAGCGGCGAAAAGCCGGTTATCTGGCTAAGCGATAAAACCGCATGGAGCGCCGGTAAAGCGATTCGCGGTGGCGTACCTGTCTGCTGGCCCTGGTTTGGCCCGGCGGGCGAGCCGGCGCATGGCTTCGCCAGAACTCTGCCCTGGACGCTGTCAGCGCATGACGAAAACGAAGAGAGCGTTATGTTGACGCTGGTGCTGGAAAGCAGCGAGCAGACCAAAAAGCTCTGGCCGCACGATTTTTCCCTGTTTATCCGTTTTCGCTTCAGCGAACGCTGCGAGATAGAGCTGGAAGCGCACGGCGATTTCGAAGCCACCGCTGCGCTGCACAGCAACTTCGAAGTCAAAGATATCGACGGCGTAGAGGTCAGCGGCCTGGGTCAGCCCTATATCGATAAGGTGCGTGATAACGCGGAAGGCCTGTCAGAAAGCGGCAGCCAGCGCTATCCCGATCGCGTTGACCGCATCTATACCCAACCGGAAGATTGCAGCATCATCAGCGATAAAACCGGAAACCGAACCCTTGAAGTCCATCATCACTATCACAGTGACGTTGTCACCTGGAATCCCGGCCCGGCGCTGTCGTGCAGCATGAGCGATATGGCGAATGAGGGCTATAAGAGCATGGTCTGCGTCGAAACGGCGCATGTGACTAAGCCAATGGTAAGCGCCGGTGAATCTCCTGCCCGGCTGGCCGTGACAATTAAAGTGCGCAAAGGCGCCTGATAGTCTGAGCGGGCAGCACGCCCGCTTCGGCTAGCTACACCACGTCCAGCGCCATCTTACGGCTGGGCGGTGGAAAAGCCTCGTTGAGTCGCGACAGCTCTTCACTGCTTAACTCAATATTCAGCGCGGCGGCATTTTCTGCAACGTGCGCCAGCGAACCGGCTTTTGGTATCGCCATCACGCCTTCTTTGCGGATCACCCAGGCCAGCAGCAGCTGCGCCACCGTAATGCCCTTTTGCTGTGCAATCTCGTTGAGCGTGGCGTGCGTCATAAGATCGTGCCGCAGACGGCCTGCCTGGGCGAGTGGACAATAAGCCATAACGGGAATCGCTTTCTGCTGGCAGTAAGGCAGCAGATCGAATTCAATGCCGCGCGAGGCAAGATGGTAAAGCACCTGATTGGCCGCGCAGGCTTCACCGCCCTTTTCCGCAAGCAGTTCGCTTAAATCGCTGCTGTCGAAATTGGAAACGCCCCAGCGGCGAATTTTTCCCGCCTGCTGCAGTTTTTCCATCGCCAGGATAGTTTCTTCCAGCGGTATATTGCCGCGCCAGTGCAGTAAATAGAGATCAAGATAGTCCGTCTGCAGCCGTCGCAGGCTGCGTTCGCACGCCTCAACGGCATCCACCACGCCCGCGTTCCACGGATAAACTTTGGACACCAGCCAGGCACGGTCGCGACGACCGCGCAGCGCTTCGCCAACCACTTCTTCCGCACCGCCGTCGGCGTACATTTCTGCGGTGTCAATAAGCGTCAGCCCATGTTCAAGCCCGGCCTGCAACGCGGCGATTTCCTGCGTTCGCCGACTGCTCTCTTCGCCCATATACCAGGTTCCCTGGCCTATAGCCGGCAAGCTTTGACCGGAAAAATCGATAAATTTAGTCATGCTGCCCTCCTGCACGGTTTTGGATCGCCATAAAGATGCAAAAGGGCGCAGCGCGCCCCTGATTAGTGCAGCTATGGCGGGTTAAAAGGTGTAGCTGATACCGGTCCAGACCGCGACCTGCGAATCTTTGTCTACCATTGGACTGTCTTTAACTTCGTCGCTCAAACGGGTGTAGCGTCCGGCAACCGTAGCGTTCCAGTTCTGATTGATCGCCCAGACGCCTGTCAGCTCCAGATAAGGATTCCAGCTGTCGTCAGCCTCGTAGCTGCGTAACCCGCTGCGGCGCGACTCGTTTTTGGATACGCCATAGTAGTAGTCATTCTGATTGGAGCTGTTATAGGTGGCGCCAATGCCCGGCGTCAGGCTGAAGTCGCCAAAGCTGAAGCGATAGAGATAAGTCAGATCCCAGATAAAGCCATCGCTGTTATCCAGTAAATCGCCCGCCAGCACCGTTCTGACCGTGCCCCACTCCGCCGTATGGCGATAAGCCACGCCGCCCATCAGCGTCATATGACGCTTGTCGAGCGCCTTCAGCTGCTTGTTGTCGGTGTCGTCAGGATCAAAATTCTGCGGCGAGCCTAAAATGGTTAGCGACAGCTGGTCCTGCTGATCTTTCCAGAGATAGTAACCTGCGGTCAGGCTGCGTACGTAGAAGCTGTCGCCTTCATAGTTGATGACGGGAACAGGATAATAACGATCCTGGCCACCTTTATAAGGACTCTGGCTATAGATCACCGACGCGCCAAGCGTTAACGGGTTGTCCTGCGCAGCAGCGGCGAAACAGAGAGGTAAAAACGCGGCAAGCGCGCTAACTTTGAAATAGTTCACAATTAATTCATTCCATAAATATAACAATCAGCTTATGCAGTTTATCAGCCTTACGGCATTTGTTTAAAATTTTAAAAACTCCTGTCGCACTCAGAATCAATTTTAACCTTACCAGCAGCAAAATTCTTACAGGCGCTTTTTTACAAAATCCTGCCAGCCCGCACCAGGCAAGGGACAGCGCTTAGATCATTTCTGACTTTGTTATTGAAATTGCATCGGAAATGCGAGGAGGTTCAGGAAATTTCTTAAATGCCAACTAAGCTTTAATGACAGACCCAAGGTTTGCAGAGCAGAGTAACCATAGGTTTTTGTTTATCCCGATTAGAAGTCAGGTTGGCATAAGGGTTGCTGTACTCATTATAAGTTCCTTCAGGGGCTTTCCCTCATTAGGCTCCTGGTACCTGTGCTAAAAACGAAAGGACGGGCATCGCTATGAATATATTCGATCACTATCGTCAGCGTTATGAAGCAGCCAAGGACGAAGAGTTTACACTGCAGGAATTTCTTACCGTTTGCCGGCAAGATCGCAGTGCATACGCCAACGCGGCAGAGAGACTATTAATGGCTATTGGTGAGCCGGTAATGGTCGATACTGCCCAGGAGCCACGCCTTTCCCGACTGTTTTCCAATCGCGTTATCGCGCGCTACCCCGCTTTTGAAGAGTTTTACGGCATGGAAGAGGCGATTGAACAGATTGTCTCTTATTTGAAACATGCCGCTCAGGGGCTGGAAGAGAAGAAACAGATCCTCTATTTGCTTGGCCCGGTAGGCGGCGGTAAGTCTTCCCTGGCCGAACGCCTGAAGTCGCTGATGCAGCGCGTGCCGATTTACGTGCTCAGCGCCGACGGCGAACGCAGCCCGGTCAACGACCATCCGCTGTGCCTGTTTAACCCGCAGGAAGACGCCAATATTCTGGAAAAAGAGTATGGCGTACCGCGGCGCTACCTCGGCACCATTATGTCGCCGTGGGCGGCCAAGCGTCTGCATGAGTTCGGCGGCGATATCTCCCGCTTTAAGGTAGTGAAAGTCTGGCCATCGATTCTGGAGCAGCTCGCTATCGCTAAAACCGAGCCGGGTGATGAAAACAATCAGGATATTTCCGCACTGGTGGGTAAAGTCGATATCCGCAAGCTGGAAAACCATGCCCAGAACGATCCTGATGCCTATGGCTACTCCGGCGCACTTTGCCGGGCCAACCAGGGGATTATGGAGTTCGTAGAGATGTTTAAAGCGCCAATCAAGGTGCTGCATCCGCTGCTGACCGCTACTCAGGAAGGTAACTACAACGGCACCGAGGGAATTTCCGCCCTGCCGTTCAACGGCATCATTCTGGCGCACTCGAACGAGTCGGAATGGGTCACCTTCCGCAACAACAAAAACAACGAGGCGTTTCTTGACCGTGTCTATATCGTCAAGGTGCCTTACTGCCTGCGCGTGTCGGAAGAGATTAAAATTTACGACAAGCTGCTGGCGCACAGTGAGCTTTCCCACGCGCCTTGCGCGCCCGGCACGCTTGAGACGCTGGCCCGCTTCTCGATTCTTTCACGTCTGAAAGAACCGGAAAACTCCAGTACCTACTCGAAAATGCGGGTTTACGATGGCGAGAGTCTCAAGGATACCGACCCGAAAGCCAAATCCTATCAGGAGTATCGCGACTACGCCGGCGTGGATGAAGGCATGAACGGTCTGTCGACCCGTTTCGCCTTTAAAATTCTTTCGCGCGTCTTCAACTTCGATCATACCGAGGTTGCCGCTAACCCGGTTCACCTCTTCTATGTGCTGGAGCAGCAGATTGAACGCGAGCAGTTCCCGCAGGATTTAGCCGAAAAATATCTGGAGCATCTGAAAGGCTATCTGATCCCGAAATACGCCGAGTTTATCGGCAAAGAGATCCAGACCGCCTACCTGGAATCCTATTCTGAATATGGCCAGAATATTTTCGACCGCTACGTCACCTACGCCGACTTCTGGATTCAGGATCAGGAGTACCGCGATCCCGATACCGGCCAGCTGTTCGACCGTGAATCGCTGAACGCGGAACTGGAGAAAATCGAGAAGCCGGCCGGGATCAGCAACCCGAAAGACTTCCGTAACGAGATCGTCAACTTTGTGCTGCGCGCGCGAGCGCACAATAATGGCCGTAACCCGAACTGGACCAGCTACGAGAAGCTGCGCACGGTTATCGAGAAGAAAATGTTCTCCAATACCGAAGAGCTGCTGCCGGTCATTTCGTTTAACGCCAAAACGTCTACCGACGAGCAGAAAAAGCATGATGATTTTGTCGACCGCATGATGGAGAAAGGCTATACCCGCAAGCAGGTACGTCTGCTGTGCGAATGGTATCTGCGCGTGAGGAAATCATCCTGATCCCGACTTCATAAGAGCATTCCTGTGGGTCAGGGAAACCTGACCCGACCAGCGTTGTTTGGGGGAGTTATGGCCTATTTTATCGATCGGCGTCTTAACGGCAAAAATAAGAGCGCGGTCAACCGCCAGCGCTTTTTGCGCCGCTATAAGTCGCAAATCAAACAGTCGATTTCCGAGGCCATCAATAAGCGCTCGGTAACCGACGTAGAGAGCGGCGAATCCGTTTCCATTCCCGTTGATGACATCAACGAGCCGGTGTTTCATCAGGGTCGTGGCGGCCAGCGCCATCGCGTGCATCCCGGTAATGACCACTTTGTGCAGAATGACCGCGTGGAACGTCCTCAGGGCGGCGGCGGTGGCGGCGGCAGCGGTCAGGGCAACGCCAGCCAGGATGGCGAAGGCAAAGATGAGTTCGTGTTTAATATCTCTAAAGATGAGTATCTGGATCTGCTATTTGAAGATTTGGCTCTGCCGAACCTGAAGAAAAATCAGCATCGGCAGCTCAATGAGTACAAGGTGCATCGGGCCGGTTTTACCTCCAACGGCGTGCCGGCCAATATCAGCGTGGTGAAATCGCTACAGAATTCACTTGCGCGTCGTACCGCCATGACAGCGGGAAAACGCAGGATGCTGACGGAGCTGGAAGCCTCGCTGGAAGCGGTGCAGAAAGCGGAACCGGCGCAGCTGTTGGAAGAAGAGCGCCTGCGTAAAGAGATCGCCGAACTGCGCGCGCGGATCAAACGCGTGCCCTTTATCGATACTTTCGATCTGCGCTATAAGAATTTCGAGAAGCGTCCCGAGCCGTCCAGCCAGGCGGTTATGTTTTGTCTGATGGACGTTTCCGGTTCGATGGATCAGGCGACCAAAGATATGGCCAAGCGTTTTTACATTCTGCTCTATCTCTTTTTGAGCCGAACCTACAAAAACGTCGATGTGGTCTATATCCGCCATCATACGCAGGCGAAAGAGGTAGACGAGCAGGAGTTTTTCTATTCGCAGGAAACGGGCGGTACCATCGTTTCCAGCGCGCTGAAGCTGATGGATGAGGTAGTGAAAGAGCGCTACGATCCGGCACAATGGAATATTTACGCCGCGCAGGCTTCCGATGGCGACAACTGGGCGGACGACTCCCCGCTGTGCCATGAAATCCTGGCGAAAAATATTCTGCCGGTTGTGCGCTACTATAGCTATATCGAAATCACCCGACGCGCTCACCAGACGCTGTGGCGTGAGTATGAACATCTGCAGGCGGTGTTCGATAATTTCGCTATCCAGCATATTCGGGAGCCGGAAGATATTTATCCGGTCTTCCGCGAGCTGTTCCATAAACAGGCGGAAAACGCTTAAGGGCCGTAGCGAAGTTGTCGCCAGGCGGGCTGATGAAAAGCCCGTCGCATTCTGAGATCGGCCAGCGTTATCATCTGGCTGATTTTTTTTGCCTGCCGACGTTCATTATTTTACTATTCCAACAGTAAACCTCCGCTTTCTACCGCTTTCCTGGTATTTTCATGCCAGCTTGCCGCCGGTTAACAATATTCATCGCATTCCGATGTCAAAAGCAAAGGCTATTTGTTACCGTTGTTCTTGCTATCGTTGCATAAGTTCTCTGTTATCATAGGGTTGTTTACGCCAGGCTTTGAAAAGTTATTGAAACAGCAGTGGCGAAACAAAATTGCCCAAAACTTGACATTCAGGGTATTCTTACAACAGGACGTTGACGCGACATTTCTATCTGCCACAGGAGATTGCCCCATTGGAAGCCAGCGCTATCTATAGTCTGTTTATCATCGGTTCGGTGCTGGTGGCGGCAAGCATTCTGCTCAGTTCGTTCTCTTCAAAGCTCGGCATTCCTATTCTGGTGATCTTTCTTGCGCTGGGCATGTTGGCCGGCGTGGACGGCATCGGCGGCATCGCTTTTGATAACTATCCCGCCGCCTATCTGATCAGTAACCTGGCGCTGGCGGTGATCTTGCTGGATGGCGGTATGCGTACCCAGGCAAGTTCGTTCAGGGTAGCGCTGGGGCCGGCGCTTTCGCTTTCCACCGTTGGCGTGCTGATTACCGCCGGTCTGACCGGCATGGCGGCCGCCTGGCTGTTTGGTCTTAACCTGAGCGAAGGCTTCCTGGTCGGCGCTATTATCGGCTCTACCGACGCGGCGGCCGTTTTCTCGCTGCTTGGCGGCAAAGGACTGAACGAACGCGTCAGCGCCACGCTGGAGATAGAGTCGGGCAGCAACGATCCCATGGCGGTATTCCTGACCATTACGCTAATCGAAATGATTGAACAAGGTCAGACCGGCCTGAGCTGGATGTTTGTCGTGCATCTGATTCAGCAGTTCGGCCTGGGCATCGTGCTGGGTCTGGGCGGCGGCTGGGCGCTGCTGCAGCTGATTAACCGGGTTTCCCTGGCCAGCGGCCTCTATCCGCTGCTGGCCGTCAGCGGCGGCATCCTGGTGTTTGCGCTGACCACGGTGCTGGAAGGCAGCGGTATCCTTGCCGTCTATCTGTGCGGCTTCTGGCTGGGAAATCGCCCGATTCGCAACCGCCACGGCATTCTGCAAACTTTCGACGGCATGGCCTGGCTGAGCCAAATCGGCATGTTTCTGGTGCTGGGGCTGCTGGTTAATCCCTCCGATCTCTGGAGCATCGCGCTGCCCGCCATGCTGCTGTCGCTGTGGCTGATCCTGTTCGCGCGTCCGCTCTCCGTCTTTATCGGCCTGCTGCCGTTTCGCGGCTTTACCACGCGCGAGCGCTTTTTTATCAGCTGGGTCGGCCTGCGCGGCGCGGTGCCGATTATTCTGGCCGTGTTCCCGATGATGGCCGGTTTGCCGCACGCCTCGCTGTTTTTCAATATCGCGTTCTTTGTGGTATTGGTTTCCCTGATGGTTCAGGGCACCTCTCTTGGCTATGCCGCGCGCAAAGCCAAAGTTATTGTGCCGCCGACCGCTTCCCCGATTTCCCGGATAGGCCTGGATATCCATCCTGAAAATCCCTGGGAGCAGTTTGTTTATCAGCTGGGCGGCGATAAATGGTGTATCGGTGCCGCGCTACGCGAGCTGAAGATGCCGCGCGAGACGCGTATCGCCGCCCTCTTTCGCGATAATCTGCTGCTGCATCCAACCGGCAACACCCGTCTGCGCGAAGGCGACGTATTGTGTGTGATTGGCCGGGAAAAAGATCTGCCCGAGCTGGGCAAGCTTTTCAGCCAGTCGCCGCCGGTTTCGCTCGATCAGCGCTTCTTTGGCGACTTTATTCTGCAGGCGGATGCGCGACTGCACGATGTGTCTGAAATTTACGGCATCGAGCTGGATGAAGAGATCAATACGCAGCAGACGCTTGGCCAGCTGATCGGCGGCATGATTGGCGGCGCGCCAGTAGTAGGCGATCAGGTGGAATGGAAAGAGATGATCTGGACCGTGGCGGAGAAACAGGACAACGAAATAGTGAAAGTCGGCGTACGGATGGCGGAAGAGCGAGAATAATCCTGGCCCTCTTCATCTCGATCTCTGGGAAATAACGACTACGCTTAAAGTTCGTGTCTGTCCTGAAGGGAGTAAATTATGGCTCATGTCGTAAAAATTGGTCGCTATGAAATAGTCGATGCGGAGCTGGATGCGCAAAATATCGATACGGTCGTTATTCCCTGTAAGACCAATCCCGGACTGAGCTATCAGCTCGACGGGTGGGATAATGAAACCAGCGTGCCCGCCTGGATCGACGGCGAACCTGTCGATCTGGCTATCGGGCACTACGATACCCAGCAGGATAAATGGGTACTAAAAAAGCCTGCCTGAACCCCCATCAGCATCCCTCATTCCGCCGCTGCGTTAATTCGCCGCGGCGTGCTATTATATTTTTGTCTTATGTTTGTTATCCTCCTGTCATATTTTCCCGTTTGCAATTTAATTACCCGCTTCGTTTAACTTTGATTTCTTTTCTGAAAAGCATTTACGCCATTTTCGGAATTACCCGTATTAACTAACCTCTTTATCTCCTGCATACTCGCTTCACTGCTTCAAGATGAAACAGAGCTGGCGTGTTTCATTTATTACCCTTCCGAAACATGCGGCAATTTATTTATTAACCCACTGAGATTAAAAGGCTTAATCTCTGTGAGACGACTCCTGAACGCGTGCTTGATCCTCGTCAGGTCAGCAATTCCTTATGAAAAGAGAGCAGGCATTATGGCAAGTACTCTGGTACTGAATGACCGACGCCGCGCATTTAGCGGCACCCGAAAAAACATTATCGCCAAACTGGCATTAAGTCTCAGCGATTTAATCTCCATTAACCTGGCCCTGTTTTTATCCGCGGCAACCGTACGAGGTATTTGGGGAAACCTGGATATATTTATTCCACCTCAGGAAGTTCAGATTCGCTTTACCGCCCAGTTTGTGATGTCGGTGGTTTGCACGGCCTGGTTCTGGATGCGGCTACGCCACTATACCTACCGCAAACCTTTCTGGTTCGAGCTGAAAGAGATCATCAAAACGCTGGTGATTTTCTCCCTGCTCGACCTGGCGCTCATCGCTTTTTCAAAATGGGATTTTTCCCGGCTGCTGTGGAGCTTCACCTGGGCTTACGCGCTGATTCTGGTGCCGCTGCTGCGCTCCAGCGTTAAACATGCCATTTTGAAAGCGGGACAGTGGCAAAAGCAGACGATTATCATCGGCTCCGGCAAAAACGCCCGCGAGGCCTATGCCGCGCTGCAGAGCGAAGAGATCCTGGGCTATGAGGTAAAGGCTTTTGTCGCCTCCAACGGTCATACCGGCGCGGAAAGCCTGAACGGCGTACCGGTGATCACGGCCAAAGATATTATCTGGGACACGGTTGATCTGGAAAACACTCAGTTTATCGTGGCCATGGAGTATGAGCAGCAGGCGATGCGCGATAAATGGCTGAAGCTGCTGTCGAAAAAGAAATGCCGCAGCGTTTCAGTAGTGCCAACGCTGCGCGGCGTGCCGCTTTACGGTACGGATATGTCCTTTATTTTCAGCCATGAAGTGATGATCCTGCGCGTCAGCAACAATCTGGCGAAACGCTCTTCCCGCGTGCTTAAACGTGTGTTTGACGTGGTGGTCGCCTCGATGCTGCTGCTGTTTCTTGCGCCGGTTTTCGCTCTGATCTGCTGGCTGGTCGGACGCGACGGCGGCAACAGGATTTATGGTCACGAGCGCGTCGGCCAGGATGGTAAAAAGTTCAAGTGTCTGAAATTCCGCTCGATGGTCACCAACTCCAAAGAGGTACTGGAGGAGCTGCTGGCTAATAGCCCGGAAGCGCGCGCGGAATGGGACAAAGACTTTAAACTGAAAAACGATCCTCGTATTACTAAAGTCGGCGCTTTCCTGCGTAAAACCAGCCTGGACGAGCTGCCGCAGCTCTGGAACGTTATCCGCGGCGAGATGAGCCTGGTGGGCCCGCGTCCGGTTATCGAAGCGGAGCTGGAGCGCTACGCGGGCGACGTCGATTACTATCTGATGGCGAAACCCGGCATGACCGGCCTGTGGCAGGTCAGCGGCCGCAACGATATCGATTACGATACCCGCGTCTATTTCGACTCCTGGTATGTGAAAAACTGGGCGCTGTGGACAGATATCGCCATTCTGTTTAAAACCGCCGGCGTCGTATTAAGACGCGACGGCGCTTACTGAGTACTTTTCAGGGGACGCGCAATGCGTCCCTTAAGTTTTGCTTTTCTTTTCTTCTTATTATCTCTACTCTGTGCGGCTTGCTTTTTTACTGGACGTCGCCTGCCTGATGCAAAAATTCACCCTACTTCTCCTCAGCCTGGTTCTGCTGGCGCCGCTGGGGATCGATCTCTATTTGCCTACGCTGCCCGATATCGCGCTGGGGCTGAATACGCCGGTAAGCACCGTGCAAACCACTATTCCGCTGTTTCTGTTGGTTATGGGACTGGGACAGATCGTTGCCGGGCCGCTGGTTGATAACCTGGGCAGAAAACCCATTGCTCTGGCTGGCCTGCTGCTTTATGTCACCGGCAGCGTACTGGCGGCAACGGCGTCCGCCTGGCCGCAGTTTCTCTGCGCGCGCGTTGTCCAGGGCTGCGCCGTCTGCTGCACGGCAGTGGTCGCCTTCAGCGGCGTGCGCGATCGTCTTGACGGCGACGATGCCGCTCGCGCCTACGGCTTTCTTAACGGCGCGCTGAATATCGTGCCGGCGCTGGCGCCGATGCTCGGCGGTTTTCTGGCCGAAGCTTTTGGCTGGCGCGCGCCTTTCTGGTTTTTAACCGCCTATGCGGTTGTCATTGGTCTGCTGGTGATTTTCTTTTTGCCGGAAACCCGTCCGGCCGGCACGCTGGCCGTAAAAGGCATTCCGCTGCGCCAGTACTGGCAGATCCTGCGTCAGCCCCGCTTTCTCGCCTTCGCTTTTGCCAATGCGGGCGCGCTGGGTATGGTGCTGACCTATGTCTCGCTGGCGCCGCAGGTGTTGATGACCGAAGGCCAGCTCTCGGCGCTGCAGTTTTCCATCGCTTTCGGCGCAAACGGCTTCTGGATTATGCTGGTCAGCGTGCTGGTTAATAAGATGATCCGCAAACTGGGCCGCCCGATCTGTCTGGCCGTTGGCTCTGTCGCTATGGCGCTGGGCGCGATAATGCTGCTGGGCGGCGTCATGCTGTTTCCGGCGGCGTGGCAGCATAACTGGGCGCTCTATATGCTGCCCGTGGCGGTTTCCGTGGCGGGCCTGGCCTTTACCGTTGGCCCGGCTACCAGCTACGCGCTGGAGCCTTATCAGCAGCAGGCGGGCGTCGCCTCGGCGCTGGCCGGATTTATTCAGATGGCGGGCGGCGCGGCGGGCGGACTGCTGGTGATGGCGCTGCCGCTGGCGGAGAAATCCGCGCTGGCGCTGATGATGGTGCTGGGTGCGATCCTGACCGGTACGGCGTGGCTTTACAGTAAAAAAGTGCGCGGCACGCTGACCGCGCTGAAATCTTAAACAACTTTTACCGGTACGCGCGGCGCAAGCGCGCACAGCAGCTCATAGCCAACCGTACCGGCCGCTCTTGCTACCTCGTCGATCCTGATGTTGTTTCCCCACAATTCAACCTGACTGCCGATACCTGCCTGGGAACAAGGTGTGAGATCGACGGTAATCATATCCATCGATACCGCGCCGACAATCTGCGTTCTTACACCGTCCACCCAAACCGGCGTTCCGGTCGGCGCCTGGCGCGGATAGCCGTCCGCGTAGCCACAGGCAACCACGCCGATACGCTGCTCGCCCGATGCGCGATAGCGGGCGCCATAGCCGACGCCGTCGCCCGCCTTCAGCGACTGGATGCCGATAATCTCGCCGTTCAACGTCATTGCCGATCGCAGTCCGCTGCTGGCGACATCCTGCCAGTCGCCGCTCGGCGAAGCGCCATACAGAATAATGCCCGGACGCACCCAGTCGTAATGCGTTTCGTCGTGCCACAGCGTCGCGGCCGAATTCGCCAGCGAGCGTGGGCAGTTAAGGCCTTCCGCCGCCCGCTCGATACGCGCCATCGGCTCAACAATCCCCTCATGGCTCTCCGCTTCGGCGAAGTGGGCCATCAGCGTCATTTCGCCGACGTTGGGCAGCGCTCGCAGCTTTTGCCAGGCCTGCTGCACCTGACCCGGCTGAAAACCCAGCCGGTTCATGCCGCTGTTCATTTTCAGATAGATATCCAGCGGCGCTGAGAGTTTCGCCTTCGCCAGCGCCTGAATCTGCCAGTTGCTGTGTACGCTGGTGGTCAGCCGGTAACGATCCAGCAGCGGCAGTTCATCCGCATGAAAAAAGCCTTCCAGCAGCAGAATGGGTTTACTCCAGCCGCTGTCACGCAGCAGGATGGCCTCTTCAAGGTTCAGCAAGGCGAAGCCGTCCGTAGCGGACAGACTCTGCCAGACGCGGGCAAGACCGTGCCCATAGGCGTTGGCCTTCACCACCGACCAGATCCGGGAGCGGGGAGCAGCCTGGCGGGCGATCGCCAGGTTATGCCGCAACGCGCTGGTGTCGATGGTCGCGACAATAGGACGAGACATAACTTCTCCTGTGATAAGCGGAAACTCTAGCGTGCGCCGTGCAGAACATGACCTGCGGTCGGGGCAAAGCCGGGCAGATAGCGCATAACCGATAAATCATCAGCGGCGATCGCCGGTGCGCGTCCCGAGATGATATCAGAAAGCAGCTGGCCGGAGCCGCACGCCATTGTCCAACCGAGCGTTCCGTGACCGGTATTCAGGTAAAGATTTTTCAACGGCGTGCGGCCGACGATCGGCGTACCGTCAGGCGTCATCGGGCGCAGGCCGGTCCAGAAGGTTGCCTGTTCGATATGGCCGCCCTGCGGATAGAGATCGCGCACCACCATTTCCAGCGTTTCGCGCCTCGCGGGCAGCAGTTTCGTGTTGTAGCCGACGATTTCCGCCATGCCGCCGACACGGATGCGGTCGTCAAAACGCGTGATGGCGACCTTATAGGTTTCGTCCAGTACGGTGGAAACCGGCGCCGCCTCGGGATCTTTAATCGGGATAGTCAGCGAATAGCCTTTCAGCGGATAAACGGGAATATCGACGATATCGTTCAGCAGCGCCTTCGAGTAAGAGCCGAACGCCACCACGTACGCTTCCGCCGTCACGATTTCCGCGCCGCACTTCACGCCGACGATTTTGTTATTTTCCTGCAGCAGCGCGTCGACCGGCGTATTGAAGCGGAAAGTCACCCCCGCCGCTTTCGCCATTTCCGCCAGCTGTCGGGTAAAAAGCTGGCAGTCGCCTGTTTCGTCGTTGGGTAGACGCAGACCGCCGGTCAGCAAATGCTGCGTTGCCGCCAGCGCCGGTTCCGCTTCGGCCAGCTGGCTGGCTTCCAGCAGCTGATAAGGAACGCCCGCCTCTTTTAATACGGCGATATCTTTGGTGGCGCTTTCATATTGCTGCGCGGTACGAAAAAGCTGCAGCGTACCGCCCTGTCTGCCTTCATAGGCGATGCCCGTTTGCTGGCGCAACGCCTTCAGGCAGTCGCGGCTGTATTCGGCGATGCGCACCATGCGGCTTTTGTTTTCCTGATAGTGGCGCATATCGCAATTGCGCAGCATCTGCCACATCCATGCCAGCTGGAAACGGCTGCCGTCCGGTCGGATCGCCAGCGGCGCGTGGCGCTGAAACATCCATTTCACCGCCTTCAGCGGCACGCCCGGCGCGGCCCAGGGCGCGGCATAGCCAGGAGAGATTTGCCCGGCGTTGCCCGCGCTGGTTTCCAGCGCCACGTCGGGCTGACGATCGATAACCGTGACTTCATGCCCGCTTTGGGCCAGATACCAGGCGCTGGCCACGCCCACCACGCCACTTCCCAGAATGACAACTCGCATCGCTACCCCACAGCCGGTTATAAAGATGATTACGCTGGATATCTGCGACCGATGCGGTGTAAAAAGCTGCCGCACGACACGCAAAGATAATGCCCCTCTTTTTTACCCTGAAGGGGAATAAAAACAAGATGCCGAGGTTAAATCGGAGTTAAATCTTGCATTAATCCGCTCCGCAGCAGCAAATAATCGCCACAGGGCCAATTACGCGCGGCGGCAGCAGAATATTATTACGCCATACTTTCCGCTTATATACAGGATATTATTCTGTCTGAATTCTTAATTAGCGCGCTTTGCCTGACGTTAAAATTATTTTTTGGTTTCGGCTCTATTTTCTGTCGAAGATTTCCGTTGTATTCGCCAGAGCGATCGGAGAGAGTGAACTATCATTGAGTGACTGGCTTCAATTCCAGACCTGCTTCGACGACGGTTAAGTCACGGCGGGTCGCAATAAAAACGGATATTTGCCGCTACCTGGGTAACGTCGAAAACCGGTTTTAAAAAAGGGGTGCGCTATGACGACTATCTTTGATGAGTCTGTTAAGAACAGCCAACGACTCAGTGACGGACCAGACTGGACCTTTGATCTGCTGGATGTTTATCTGCAGGAGATCGACCGCGTCGCCAAACTCTACCGGCTGGATACCTATCCTCACCAAATCGAAGTCATTACTTCCGAACAGATGATGGATGCCTACTCCAGCGTCGGGATGCCGATTAATTACGCTCACTGGTCGTTCGGTAAAAAATTTATCGAAACCGAACAGCGCTATAAGCATGGTCAGCAAGGGCTGGCTTACGAGATCGTGATCAACTCCAATCCCTGTATCGCCTATTTGATGGAGGAGAACACCATCACGATGCAGGCGCTGGTGATGGCGCATGCCTGCTACGGTCATAACTCCTTTTTTAAAAACAACTATCTGTTTCGCAGCTGGACAGATGCCAGCTCTATCGTCGATTATCTGATCTTCGCCCGTAACTACATCAGCGAATGCGAAGAGCGCTACGGCGTAGAGGAAGTCGAACGGCTGCTGGACTCCTGCCACGCGCTGATGAACTACGGCGTCGATCGCTATAAACGCCCGCAAAAAATTTCGCTGCAGGAGGAGAAAGCCCGCCAGCGCAGCCGCGAGGAGTATCTGCAGAGCCAGGTGAATATGCTGTGGCGCACGCTGCCGCGTCGTGAGGCGGAAACGCACCATGCGGAAGCCGCGCGCTACCCCAGCGAACCGCAGGAGAACCTGCTCTACTTTATGGAGAAAAACGCGCCGCTGTTGGAGTCCTGGCAGCGTGAAATTCTGCGTATCGTACGCAAGGTCAGCCAGTATTTTTATCCACAGAAGCAGACCCAGGTAATGAACGAAGGCTGGGCGACTTTCTGGCACTACACCATCCTCAACCACCTCTATGACGAAGGCAAAGTCAGCGAGCGCTTTATGCTGGAGTTTCTGCACAGCCATACCAACGTGGTCTATCAGCCGCCCTATAACAGCCAGTGGTATAACGGTATCAATCCCTATGCGCTGGGCTTCGCTATGTTCCAGGATATTAAACGCATCTGTCAGGAACCAACGGAAGAAGATCGCTACTGGTTCCCGGACATCGCCGGTTCCGACTGGCTGGAGACGCTGCATTTCGCCATGCGCGAGTTTAAAGACGAGAGCTTTATCAGTCAGTTCCTGTCGCCAAAGGTGATGCGTGACTTCAGGCTCTTTACGGTGATGGACGACGATCGCAACAATTTCCTGGAAATCGCCGCCATCCATGACGAAGCGGGCTATCGGGCGATTCGCCAGCAGCTTTCTGCGCAATATAACCTGAGCAACCTGGAACCTAACATTCAGGTTTACGACGTCGACCTGCGTGGTGACCGTTCGCTGACGCTACGCTACGTGCCGCACAGCCGCGCGCCACTGGACAAAAGCCGCCGTGAAGTGCTGAAGCACGTGCATCGCCTCTGGGGTTTCGATGTGCATCTTGAGCAGCAAAACGACGACGGCAGTACGGAAATCCTCGATCGCTGTCCGCCGCGCCCTTCCTCGCTATAAAGCTTTAAGGTGAAAAGCCGGCTAAAAAAGCCGGCTTTTTGTTGTTGATAAATCCCTGGTCGCGTTTAAATCAGTGACAGAGCAGCAGAGGCAGAGCGGAACACGGACACGCCGTGAATCCGTCCCTGGAGGCTCGGTTGGCGCATCCCTGCGCCAAACGGTCCGCTTATCCGCTCAGCCCCTGCCGCTGAGAAGCGGCCGTATTGCTGCAAAAAAAGCCAAACTTCAGGAGCTGTCCAGGATTATCAGCAGTCTGAAAGCCGGCTAAGAAAAGCCAGCTTTTTGTTGTGAGCCCTGTATCAGCTAGCGGCGAAGGCCTGTTTCCGTTGGCAAACTGTTTTGCATCCCGTGCCAGATTTCTCCGCTGCGGTGGCCGTAGTCGCGCACTGTTTCCACAATTTTATCCAGCTGCTGGTGTTTGCACAGCGAGAGCAGCTGCAAATAGAAGTCGCGTGCCAGGCGACGAGCTTCCGGATTGGAAAAGTAGTGACGACCCACGCGGGTATAGAGCCCTTTAAGGCCGTTAAGGATCAGGCCATAGATAGGATTGCCGGAAGCGAAAGCCAGCCCGCGAAAAATGGTGTAATCCAGATCGGTATAGGCTTCCGCCTTGTCCTCGACGTGCTGCGCGGCAGCCAGCACCATCTGCGCCTTTTCAGGATGAAGGCGGATCGCGCGGCGGATAAATACGGAGGAGATATCGGTACGAACGGAGAGCAGACTGTCGATCAGCTGCGGCACGCTGTCGTGATCGAGGCGGGCAAGCGTTTCCAGAATACTCAGCCCCGAAGTTTCCCAAAAGTCATTAACCTTTGTCGGCTTACCGTGCTGAATAGTCAGCCAGCCGTCGCGCGCCAGCCGCTGCAGAACCTCGCGCAGCGTGGTGCGGGTAACGCCGATCAGCTCTGACAATTCGCGTTCAGCGGGCAAAATCGATCCCGGCGGGAAGCGGCTGTTCCAGATACTTTCAATAATATATTCTTCAGCGAAACCCGCAGGGCTCTGCGCCTTAATGACCATAGCGTATTGTTTCCGTTGCGTTCATGACTGCAAAATTTCGGCTCATCATACCAGATGGCATCGTCGTCACCTAGCCTGGCGGCAGCGTAACGCCGTCGATATCGCAATTTTTCTGAAAGCGCGCTTTCTGCTGTACGCTAAGGCGATACATTTATTTACACTGCGTTTAGTCCTGAGCGTTTTCAACAAGGTAAATTTACCCCATAGTGGCTGGCACGGCAGGTCTTTTGGTTTACACTGCCGGTTCAACGCTTATTACAGGGATTGATTATGCTGCAATATTTGAATAGCTGTTCTCGCGGGCGAGGCGCCTGGCTATTAATGGCCCTGACAGCATTTATGCTGGAGATGGTGGCGCTCTATTTTCAGCACGTGATGCTGCTTAAGCCCTGCGTGATGTGTATCTATGAGCGCTGCGCGCTGTTCGGTATTTTAGGTGCCGCGCTGGTTGGCGCTATCGCGCCGAAAACGCCGCTGCGCTGGGTCGCTATCCTGATTTGGCTCTATAGCGCCGTAGAAGGCGTGCGCCTTGCCTGGGAGCACACCATGATCCAGCTGCATCCTAACCCGTTTGTTACCTGCGACTTTGCCGCCCGCTTTCCACAGTGGCTGCCGCTGGATAAATGGCTGCCTTCTGTCTTTGTCGCCACCGGCGACTGCGCGGAGAATCAGTGGTCGCTCTTTTCCCTGAGCATGCCGCAGTGGATGGTGATTATTTTTGCCGCTTATCTGCTTGTTGCGCTGCTGGTGCTGCTCGCGCAGTTTTTCCCGCCTAAAAAACGCGAGCTTTTTTCACGCTAAGCCTGCGGCCGTGCTGGCGCGGCCGCAGTTTACCCTTTCCCAACGCAGGTTTGTCAGTCTGAGGCGCAACGGCTACGCTTCAATGACACTTTGCTGTAAAAGGGGATCTTATGAAAAGCATTCTGTTAGCTCTCTCTTTAGCTTTCTCGATTAGTCTGCTTGCAGGCTGCGCGCACTGGGGCGCTAAAGATACCCACAGTCCACCGCCGCCACCGCCGGGCAACCATGAGCAGCCTTCTGGCATGCCGGGCGGCACCAGTCCGGTAGGGCAGCTGCGACCCTGAGCAACCCTCTTCCCCGATCTGGCAGCCAACGATCGGGGATTCTTCAGATCGATCCCCTCAATCAAAGCGCGCTCCCCTTTTTCCCTGCCCGTCTCTCCTCCTCAACATACTAACTTTCCCGAAAAAGAGCATCGTGACTATACCGCCCCTGATTAACTCGTAACGAGATATTCACTTAACTTCATGAAATAAAAAGAAAAATTATATTGTCATTCCCCTGACAAAGGCATAGAGTGCAGATACTGTATAAACATACAGTTAATAACTCACTTTTAAAGGATATGACACTATGGCTGACACCACTATTTCCACCGAAGTCGCTTCTTTCGCCGCACTGCGTAGCCGTAAGCCGGCAAACGACGGCGAGCGCATTTTTTTAACCTCCTGGAACGCCCAGGCCACCGCAGACCGTTCCGTAAAATTCGGCAGCGGCTGGTTTACCGGCTACTTGGCGGCGGCCGCTGACGACGGCGGGTTCATTGCCAGCAATGGCGGCGCCTGGCACTGGCGTCGGGAGAAGGAGATCGAGGCGCTGACCGTACATGATTTCGGCGCCGTTCCGGGCGGCACGGTTGACTGCGCGCCTGCCGTTAAGGCGATGCATGAATTTATGAACGGCAGCTTCGCCCGCGGCTTTACCAGCGGCCTTTCTTCTAAAGTCGGTATCCGTTTTGGCGCCGGCACCTATCTGGTTAAGCCGCTCGATCTGCGCCGCTATGGCGATAAAATCCCGGCCAGCAATACGGAATTACCCTATAACCCAAGCGGCTATTTCGCCGCAGGCGATTTCGTCATGCGCGGCGTGACCACCAGCTTCGGCAAGCAGATCGGCACGCGTATTGTCTCTGACAAATCAGCTTCGGCCGTACTGGCGCTAAACCACCGCTACTTTTCCCTCTACGGCATCGAGTGGGATGGCCAGCAAACGGTGAAGCAGGATGAAAACACCAATATGCTGATTGGCGCCACGCCAGGCGTGTTTAACGATACCGCGTCCAACAAACAGCCGTTTATCACTAACGAATGCGTGGGCGGCACTTTTGCCAACGTCTCTTACTTTAAAGCCAGCAATACGGGCGAAGCGGCTATCTACTATCTGGACAGCCTCGACAGCAAATTCACCCAGATTTATTGCAGTCGCGTGGCGGGGCCGGTCGTGAAGGTAGGCTGGAGCAATCGCCCTGCGGGCGCCTGGGATCACTCTACGGCGATTGAACTTTCCGAGTTTAATTTCCAGTACTGCTATGCGCCGGCTATCTGGATCCCGCGTCATGGCCAGGGCCTGATCCGCAACGGCTGGATTGAACATAGCGCGGTGCCGATGGATATCAACAACGGCCAGTGGCTGATTGAGGCGTTGAGCATTGAATCCAGTACCTACGATGCCGTGTTCTATAATTCCCGCGTCATTATGTCGCAATGGTCAAACCCGACCGGAGTTCAGTACGACCGGACGTCGACACCGGGCAGCGCAACGTGGTTCAGCTATCCGAAGAACCCGGACGGCAGCGATATCGTCGCCAAACTCTCCGCGTATGAAATGGGCATGTCGCTGTTTCAGAACACCGGCACCTATCTGGATCACCCGCTGCGCGCGCAGTGGCTGAGCGGCGTGCTGCGCGGCACTATCGACAGCAACCAGCGCTGGCTGAATATCGGCTCTTTCCAGATGCCGAAAACCGGTACCCACTGGAAGATCGAGGTGGACTGCCGTAGCGGATACGGCAGCATCGGCGGCGATACGGCTATGCCGATCGAGAACGATCGTTCTGCCGGTACGCTGCATATCCATGTAGCGCGAGGCGCAGGAGCGGTTCCGGCAGTCACCTACTGGATGGAAGGCACGCCGGGCATCAGCGAGGTACAGTATATTGCCCAGCAATATAATGCCGTGCTGCCGGGCCTCTGGATCAAGCTGCCTGCCACCATCGGAGAATATGGCGTGCACGTTCGCGGCACCGGTGAAATGCGTAGCGAGAACGGTAGCTGGGCGAAGTTCACGCCGTCTGGCGTCACGCAGAGCGCAGCGCCGGACGGCGTGGCGGCAGAAGCTCGTATGTCGATGAATAACGGTCTGGCCGGTTTTGGCGCCCAGGATGACGTCGCCGGCATCAGCACCCGCTCGCAGGCCTCTTCGGCCGTCCCGGTTGAGCAGTCCAAACCGCGGCAGTGGATGCGTATCAACATCAACGGCATTGAATACGCGATGCCTTACTACGCCTTTACGCCGCAAATCGCCACGCAGCCAACGACTGCGGTTTCCGTTGCCGCAGGCGGCACCTTAACCCTGAGCGTCGCGGCTAAGGATGCGGCAAGCTACCAGTGGCAAAAATCGACCAACGGCACCACGTGGACGACTATTGCCAGCGCCAACAAGGCAGAGTACAGCAAGGCTTCCGTGACTGCCGGCGATGCGGGACAGTATCGCTGCGTCATTAAAGGCCAGCTCGCCGCCGTTGATGCTTCGGTCACCTCCAATCAGGTGATTACCGCCGTCTCGACCGTGACAGTCACTTCATAATTCCGCCATTACAGGTTTTGCAGCCACAGGCCTTGTCATACGCTCTGCAATGCAGATCGTGGCGATAAGCCTGTGGCTGCGCCTTCAGGAAGCCATGCCCTTATGCACCACGCCCAGTACATTATGCAGATCTTCTGCGGCGACCTGACCCGATGCGGAAGCGTCGCCAATCATGCCAAACGTCAGCGCCGATCCGGTCAGTTCACCGCTCATTCGCGACAGCACGCCGGTTTCTCCCATCGACATCGTGAGCAGTGGCCGCTGCGCATAGCGTTGATGCATCTCCAGCGTGGCATTAAGCAGCGTTAAAACATCCGCCGGGCCTTGCGGCATCGCCGCAAATTTTAAAATATCCGCACCGCGAGCCTGTTGCTCGCGCAGGCGAGAAACTATGATTTGAGCTGAAGGCGTCGAGTGCAGTTCGTGACTGGAGAGAATGACATAACGGCCTTTTTTATGTGCCAGCGTAATTAACGGCGTCGTCAGCGCTTTGTCACGAAACATTTCGATATCCAGCAGGTCGAACTCTCCCTGCTCCAGCAAGGTGCGGTAAAGCGCGGCATATTCCCGATCGCTAATCGTTTTCTTACCGCCTTCCGCGCTGGTGCGAAAGGTCACCAGTAAAAGCTTATTTCCCAGCCGCGAGGAGATTTGTTGCGTTAACTTCGCCGTCGCGGTCGCGTTGGTGCCGTTTTCCAGCGCGTCAATCCGCAATTCAAGGACGTTGAAATCATTTCTGTCCGCTATCGAGTCAATATACTGCAGCGTTTGTTGCGCGTTCTCGCTGGTTGTGGAAACGATAACTTTGGGCTGGCCGGCACCAATAACAATATCTTTAATTTGCAATGTGGGATTAGCCGTTTCCCGTGTTTTTATCGTCTCACGACCGGGATTTTGCGCAGCGCGCGAAGCGGTTGGCGTCATTAATGAAAGCGCCACCAGCGCGCTACCGGCGCCGATAAATTTTCTGCGGTGCATAATTGCTTTACCTCCACTGTAGGGTAAAGACTTTAAGCATAGCAAACAGCCAGATAAGATATTGAGCGAAGCAGGGTTTTAATCTGAACGCTGACAGTCATAAGAGCCAGAAAGTTTTATCTGACTGCGGCTACTGCGCACTATCTCCACCTCCAGCGTCGCTTTTCCAGCTTTACTGAGATAATCCATCGCATAGTTACCGGAGAATTTCGTCGCGGCCACCGTCCAGTGCATTTTTACGTTATCGGTATCGCCTTTCTCTTTGAGAAAAGTGACTTTCCGCTGTTTAACTTTTTGGCCATCAACCGTCAGCCAGCCGCCATCTGCGGCCTGGCCAGCCAGATGAAAAGGGCCGCATTGCGCATCGGCATAAACGAACGATGGCAGAAAGAGCGCGAAGGCCAGGGTAAGAGAGGAAATTTTCATTTTTTTGTCCTTTGAGCCAGCATTAAAGTGATTAACAGATTAGCCTGGGCAAGTATAATCGCTAAATTATTTCATGTTCATCAGAAATGCCGCGTGTCTCTTATTTTACTCTGTTCCACGCCAACGAACTTTTACCAGACAGTGATAACACTGAAGCCCGCTTTCTTTTTTAGAAGCTTTCAGGATAGAGTAATAACAGAACGTTATTTTTAATCGGCTCGACCAGCAAAACGCTTTTCTGGCTGGCTACCGTTTTTATATGGAACCAGATCGCTTTCTTTATTAAGCCAAACAACAGAAAGGATCTTGATGATAAGGCGTTGAAAATCGGCAAGCTGGCGGAAAGGTTCCGCCTGATTTCAAGAAGTGGCGCTCGCCGGAATGGATTTTTCGTCTGCTGTGAACTCAACTACACAGAGATCAAGCTACTTACCGTACCAGCGCGGCTTATTAATGATGTGATCCTCCCAGTCCTGCACTTCGCTTTCTCTCACGGCAATATGCCTTACAGAGATACGCGCGGCATGCATCGCCGCTTTATTGCCGCTGCGCAGCGGATGCCAGATCGGCAGGTTTTTGCCTTCGGCCAGTACGCGATAGGCGCAGCTCGGCGGCAGCCAGGAGAAGGTCGGCAGATTATCGCGCGTCAGTTTGATGCAGTCCTCTTCCAGCTCGAAACGCCGCTCATAGTTGCGGCACTGGCAGGTTTTGATATTCAGCTGATTGCAGGCGACATTGGTAAAGTAAATTTCATCCGTGTCGGCATCCTGCAGTTTGTTCAGGCAGCACTGACCACAGCCGTCGCACAGGGATTCCCATTCCTCGTCGCTCATTTGCTCCAGCGTTTTTTGCTGCCAGAAAGGGGTATCGCTCATTTTGCCGTCCTGTTTGATTAAAAGCCCGCACCTTATAAACAGTTCGGGCCTCGGTTGCAAGCTTTACAGCACGCGCGTCGCCACACCGCGTCCGCCCAGCGACACTTCCAGCGTATCGCCGGAGAACATCGGGCCAACGCCTTCCGGCGTGCCGGTCAGGATAATGTCGCCCGCACGCAGCGTGAAAAATTTACTCATATAGGCAATTAGCGGCAGGATTTTATGGATCATATCTTCGGTAGAACCCTGCTGCCGTACTTCGCCGTTAACCACCAGCTTTAGCTCAATATTCTGCGGATCCGCGCCCAGCTCGCTGGCCGGAATAAAGCCGGAAACCGGGCAGGAGTTATCGAAGCCTTTGGCTTTTTCCCACGGCTGGCCCGCTTTTTTACAGCCCGCCTGCACGTCACGCAGCGTTAAATCCAGCGCCACGCCGTAGCCGGCAATCGCTTTCGCCACATGCTCTTCCGTAGCCTGCTTCAGCGTAGCGCCGATCAGCACCGCCAGTTCCACTTCGTGATGAACCGCGCCCAGATCTTTCGGGATCGACAGCGGCTGGCGAAGATCGCATAGCGCGGTTTCCGGCTTGATAAACAGTACCGGCTCTGAAGGCGTCGCGCTGCCCATCTCTTTAATATGTTTGGCATAGTTGCTGCCTACGCACACCACTTTGCTCGCCGGATAGTCCAGCAAAGCGCCCTGCCAGTTATGATGCTGATACATACTCTTCCCCTGCCTGTTTACGTGAGTGGTCAGCGGACCACATCCTGTTGAGAGATGGCATCGGCCATCATGCCGATGCTGATGGCGAAATAATATGAACGGTTCCAGTGCATAATAACGCGGAAGTTGTCGTAAACCATAAATGCCCGGCCCGGCGCATCGTCAGGCAGAATAATCCAGGCGCGCTGGCCGTTGTCCGGCAGCGCTGTATCGCTGTTGAAACGCACGCCCAGCTTCTGCCATTCGCCTGCCGTTTTCGCCTGCGCGGTTTTCAGTCCGGCCTGCGTTTTAACGAAATCCACCGGCAGAATGACTTCCCGTCCCCAGCTTTCGCCCGCTTTCCAGCCTTCCGTTGCCAGGTAATTCGCCGTCGAGGCGAAGACATCGTCCAGATTGTTCCAGATATCGATACGTCCATCGCCGTCGCCGTCCGCGCCGTAACGCAGGAAAGAGGAAGGCATAAATTGGTTTTGCCCCATCGCGCCGGCCCAGGAGCCTTTCATCTCCGCCGCGCTGATATGCTGCTGCTGGATAATTTGCAGGGCGGCCATCAGCTCTTTGGTGAAGAACGCTTCGCGACGCCCTTCAAAAGCCAGCGTCGCCAGCGCCGAGATTACCTCTTCCTTACCCTGAATTTTGCCGAAGCTGCTCTCCATTGCCCAGAGCGCAACTATATATTCCGGCTGGACGCCATAGCGCTGGCTGACCTTTTGCAGCTGCGGCAGATATTGCTGAAAGTTTTCGCGTGCGCGCTGCTTTTTCCACTCTGGCAGCACGCGCGTCAGGTAGTCGTCCAGAGTAATTTTCTTCTCTAACTGATTACGGTCGGCGGAGATGGCGCGATCGACGAAATGGATATTACTGAAGGCGGTGTCAATGGTCGCGGCATCGATGCCCTGCTCCTGCGCCTGGCGCTTAAGCTGTTCGACATAGCCGGGAAACTCTGCAGGATCGCGCCCGGTGGCGGCGAGAGTCGTTTTCTGCTGGGGCGACGTCGGCGCCGTTTTCTTCTCAAGTGCCTTGCTGTTCTGGCTGGCGCATCCGGCCAGCAGCAGGGAGAAAATTATCGAGGTAAGGAAGGATTGCTTCATGAAGGCGCCCTTTTATAGTGCTGCCCGCCGACCGTTATTTTCGGCGGGAAAGAACAAAGGTGGGAAAATAGCTTACAGATGATTCCTAATTAATCTTTTTTACTCGTTTCCAGATGCATCTTAAGCAGACTTTCCAGCGGCGGCGGCATTTGTAAATAATAGCCCTGCTCAAGCAGCGCTTCCTTCACTTTAGTCTGGTCCGCATTAGCCAGACGTTTACTGCCATCCAGCGGCAGTACCATGGCCAGCTGAGGTTTGCCAAATCCCTGAAGCAGTTCGGCAGGCACGCGTGAAAAATCGTCTTTTTTTTCAACATAGAGATAAGTCTGGTCACGTTTAGGACTTCTGTAGATCACACAAAACATATTTTTTACTCGAATTAACCTGGTCGGTGGCTTGCCTGAATATAGCTGTAACTATAACATGCTTGCTGAACTTCGGAATATCGTCCTGGCGCGATTAACTGTCACCCTGATGGGGATATTTTCGCCGGGATTTGAAATAACAGGACTGAGCGGGACAGATGTCACAAACGCCAATCGAGTTAAAGGGCAGCAGTTTTACTCTGTCTGTAGTTCACTTACATCACCACGATGCGGATGTGGTACGTCAGGCGCTTCAGGATAAAGTCAGTCAGGCTCCCGCTTTCCTGAAAAACGCGCCAGTCGTGCTGAACGTCTCCACGCTCACCAGTGAGGTCAACTGGCGACAGATGCAGCAGGCCATCGCCTCAACCGGTCTTCTTATCGTCGGCGTCAGCGGCTGCAGGGATGACGCGCTTAAGCGCGAGATCGCCAAAGCTGGCCTGCCGCTGCTTTCTGAAGGCAAAGAGCAGAAACCCGCAGCCGAACCGGTAAAACCTGTAGAGGTTCCGGCGGCCAGAACGCGCGTGATTAATGCCCCCGTTCGTTCCGGCCAGCAAATTTACGCTAAAAACAGCGACCTGATCGTCACCAGCAGCGTTAGCGCAGGTGCCGAGCTGATCGCCGACGGCAATATTCATATCTACGGCATGATGCGCGGTCGCGCGCTGGCCGGTGCCGGTGGCGATCGTGACTGCCAGATTTTTTGCACGAATTTATCAGCAGAGCTGGTTTCCATTGCCGGTGAGTACTGGATTATGGACCAAATCCCTGCTGAATTTTTTGGAAAAGCGTCACGTCTTTGCTTAAAAGATGGCGCTCTGACTATACAGACACTGAACTGAGCCAGGCTCACAAGCCTTTCTTTTCTTAAGGAAATTATTATATGGCACGCATTATTGTTGTTACATCGGGTAAAGGAGGCGTGGGCAAAACCACGTCCAGCGCGGCCATCGCTACCGGTTTAGCCCAGAAAGGTAAAAAAACCGTCGTCATCGATTTCGATATCGGTTTGCGTAACCTCGATTTGATCATGGGCTGTGAGCGTCGGGTAGTCTACGATTTTGTTAACGTCATCCAGGGTGACGCCACGCTGAATCAGGCGTTGATTAAAGACAAGCGCACCGAAAACCTTTATATCCTGCCCGCC
This sequence comes from Erwinia sp. CGal63, assembly GCF_037026505.1. Lineage (NCBI taxonomy): Bacteria > Pseudomonadati > Pseudomonadota > Gammaproteobacteria > Enterobacterales > Erwiniaceae > Erwinia > Erwinia sp. CGal63. The sequence goes on along the minus strand of NZ_JAKUMN010000001.1, from coordinate 752,194 downwards.
TCGCAAACGCGTGACAAAGACGCGCTGACCCGTGAAGGCGTGGAAAAAGTGCTCAATGATTTAACCGAGATGGCGTTCGATTTTATCGTCTGCGATTCGCCGGCTGGCATTGAAACCGGCGCGCTGATGGCGCTCTATTTCGCTGACGAAGCGATCATCACCACTAACCCTGAAGTCTCTTCCGTTCGTGACTCTGACCGTATCCTCGGCATCCTCTCTTCCAAATCCCGTCGTGCGGAAAATGGCCAGGATCCGATTAAAGAGCATCTGCTGCTGACCCGCTATAACCCGGGTCGCGTCAGCCGTGGCGATATGCTGAGCATGGAGGATGTGCTGGAGATCCTGCGTATTCCTCTGGCTGGCGTTATTCCGGAAGATCAGTCCGTCCTGCGCGCTTCCAACCAGGGCGAACCTGTGATTCTGGATACCGAGTCCGACGCAGGCAAAGCCTATGCCGATACCGTCGATCGCCTGCTGGGCGAAGAACGTCCCTTCCGCTTCATCGAAGAAGAGAAGAAGGGTTTCCTGAAACGCCTGTTTGGGGGATAAAACATGGCCTTACTTGATTTCTTTTTATCCCGTAAAAAAAGCACAGCCAATATAGCCAAGGAACGGCTGCAGATTATTGTGGCGGAGCGCAGGAGGGGCGACGCCGAGCCCCACTATCTGCCGCAGCTGAAAAAAGACCTGCTGGAAGTTATCTGTAAATATGTGAAGATCGATCCGGAGATGCTCAGCGTCAAGCTGGATCAGAAAGATGACGATATTTCCATTCTTGAGCTTAACGTGACGCTGCCCGAGGCAGAAGAAACCACGAAATGACTCTCCGCCTCGCCTCTCTTTCCCCTGTGTGGTTACAGGGGAAACGGGCCGGGAGAGCCCGCGTCTTTTAGTAATCCGCCAGCAGCGCCAGGATAGCGTCGCGCAATAGATTGCCCCGCCAGCCGTCAAGCAGCTCCGGCGTTTTTACCGGTTTCAGCTTCCAGTGCCAGTTCAGCAGCTGGTTAATCTGCCGCCGTGAGGCCAGCAGTTCCTGACTGACGCCATTTTTCTCCGCCGCTTCCGCTATCAGCGTCTTCAGCGCCTTAAAGACTTTCTTGTAGGATGGATTGTCGATGAGATTAGCCAGCGGTTCCGGCAGTTCGCTTTCCGGCAGCTCATTCGCTTGCGCCACCATCGCCACCAGCGCCTTGCCGTGAAAACGGATCTCTTGCCCGTTCAGGCCCAGATGGTCCAGCTCGCCCAGCGAACCTGGCATAAAGCGCGCTACTTTCCACAGGTTTTCCTCACGCACCACAAAGTTTACCGCCATATCTTTTTCGCGCGCCAGCTCCAGCCGCCAGGCGGCCATCAGACGCAGCGCGGCAAGCTGGCGAGGACGCAGCTGCCAGGCGTTGGCGATTTCACGGTAAGCTTCTTCCGGCGCAACCACGGTACGACGACGCTGGCACAGCAGCGAACATTCGTTTAACGCGGCTTCCAGCCTGCCGGCAGTCTCCGCTTCTGCCATCAGCTTCTGCGCGATCGGCAGCAGATACCAGACATCGGCAGCAGCATAGTGACACTGCTTCTCCGTCAGTGGGCGCGCCAGCCAGTCGGTGCGCGATTCGCTTTTATCCAGCGCGATGCCGGTAAAAGATTCCACAATGGTCGCGAAACCGCAGGAGAGCGGGCGGCCGGTGAAAGCGGCCAGAATCTGCGTATCGATCATTGGCTCAGGCAGCGCGTCGAACTCATGCAGGAAGACTTCCAGGTCTTCGCTACCGGCATGAAGATATTTAATCACGTTTCGGTCAAGGAGCAGTTCGCGAAACGATGTCCAGTCGGTGATTGGCAGCGGGTCGATCAGCGAAACCTGCTCGCCATCAAACAGCTGAATCAGGCCAAGTCCGGGATAGTAGGTGCGGGTGCGGACAAATTCGGTATCCAGCGCCACGGCAGGAACCTGACGGGCGGCCTGGCAAACTTCGGCCAGCGCCTCGTTGGTGGTTATCATGGTGTAATTCAAAATGATCCTCTCGCTGCGGCTTCTTATGCCTCAGTGTGGTTCAGTAAAAACGCCGGATTAACCGGCGTAGAAGTGACTGGCGCGACTGGCTAGCTTTCAGGCAGCTTATCCCGCAGCTCGCGACGCAAAATTTTACCGACGTTGGTTTTCGGCAGCTCTTCGCGAAACTCGACAATCTTTGGAACTTTATAGCCGGTCAGATGCTTTTTGCAGTGGGCAATTAGCTCTTCGCGAGTCAGCGAAGCCTCTTTTTTCACCACGCAGATCTTAACCGTTTCACCCGCCACCGCATCCGGCACGCCTACCGCGGCGGCCTCGCGCACTTTTGGATGCAGCATCGCCACGTCCTCGATTTCGTTAGGATAAACGTTAAAACCGGAAACCAGAATCATATCTTTTTTCCGATCGACGATGCGAATAAATCCTTCCGCGTCGACGGTGACGATATCGCCGCTGTGCAGCCAGCCGTTTTTCAGGACTTCCTCGGTGGCCTGCGGATGATTCCAGTAGCCCGGCATCACCTGCGGCCCTTTGATGCATAGCTCGCCAGCCTCGCCCGGCGCCACCTCATTGCCTTCACCATCCACAATGCGAATATCGGTGGAAGGCACCGGCAGACCGATGCTGCCGCTGTGATAGCGAATATCGTAAGGATTTACCGATACCAGCGGCGAACACTCGGTCAGGCCATAGCCTTCCAGCAGATAGTGTCCGGTCAGTTTCTCCCAGCGTTCGGCGACGGCTTTCTGCACGGCCATGCCGCCGCCTGCCGACAGTGAAAGGCTGGAGAAATCGAGCCGTTGGAAATCTTTGTCGTTCAGCAAGGCGTTAAACAGCGTGTTGACGCCGGTAATGGCGGTAAAGCGGATTTTCGCCAGCTCTTTCACCAGGCCGGGAATATCGCGAGGATTGGTAATCAGCAGGTTGGCGCCGCCCAGATCGATAAACAGCAGGCAGTTCACCGTCAGCGCGAATATATGGTAAAGCGGCAAAGCGGTGACCACAGTCTCCTCGCCTGCTTTCAGCAGGGAGCCGTAAGTCGCTTTTGTCTGCTCCAGGTTGGCCTGCATATTGCGATGGGTCAGCATCGCGCCCTTCGCCACGCCGGTCGTGCCGCCGGTGTACTGCAAAAAAGCGAGATCTTCATTGACTATCGCCGGCCTGACGTACTGCATTCGGTAACCCTCATGCAGCGCGCGTCGAAAAGAGATAGCGCCCGGCAGATGGTATTTCGGTACCAGCCGTTTGATATAGCGCACGACGAAATTAACCAGCGTCGCCTTTGCCGGAGAGAGCTGATCGCCCATGCGCGTCAGGATCACATGCTTAAGCTGCGTTTTCGCCACTACTTTTTCCAGCGTATGCGCGAAGTTGGAGACGATCACGATAGCGCTGGCGCCGCTATCATTAAGCTGGTGCTCCAGTTCGCGCGGCGTGTAGAGCGGATTGACGTTGACGACAATCATGCCCGCACGCAGGATGCCGAACAGCGCAATCGGATACTGCAGCAGGTTAGGCATCATCAGCGCAACCCGATCGCCCTTCTTCAGCCCCAATCCTTCCTGCAGATAAGCGGCGAAAGCCCGGCTGCGCTCTTCCAGCTTACGGTAGGTCATGGTCTGACCCATATTAATAAAGGCGGGCCTGTCAGCATACCGCTTAGCGGCATGTTCAAAGAGGTCGATCAGGGAAGGATAGCGATCGGGGTCGATTTCTGCGGGAACATCTGCGGGATAGCGGTTGAGCCAGACCTTATTCAAGGAAACACCTCTGAAACTTATATTTGTCGTCATCGCAATCCCTCAGCCGCTCCATTTGTTAACATTATATTAACTCAGCGTACCAGTTTAACGGGCCGTTCCGTTTTGAGGTTGCGAAGCATATCACTAATTTCTTATTGTCCCGGCCAGACAAAAAATAACCCGGCGGCAGGAAACCGCCGTCGGGTCTGCAACAGTTCACTTTCAGGCTATTCAGTAAGGATAGTCTGTACTTCCGCCGGCCCTGGATTATAGAACATCATCCCCGGCGGCGGCCCCCAGTAGCCGCCACGATGGCGACCGCGCGGCGGCCCATACCAGATCCAGGGATCCATTGGCGGCGGCGCCGCTACCACCTGCTGCGTCAGACGCCAGCGTTGATAGCCCGTTACGGCTATGGTGACAAACTGATAGCTCGCCTGCCCGATTTCGCCTTTTTCCGTGCCCTTAATCGTACCAACGACCGTCACCATTTGGTTATTGAGATCGATGGGATCGACAAAGCCATTGATATCCGCGTAGATACGGCCGATGGACGGGCTGCCCAGTAGCGGACGCCCGGTGTCGTCCAGACGCATCGCGGCGATTTCCAGTCGGGTTGAGCCGTTCTGGTTAGTCACCTTCACCACTTTACCGCCGAAGCGCGACTCCTGACCGACATAGAGCTTCGGCGCGTTCAGCACGCGCACTAAATCCTGCTGCGGCGTGGGCGAACTGCCTTTAATGGAATCCGGTACGCTGGCGCAGCCTGCCAGCAGCACCGCGATAAACAGTAAACTACCTGACCGCAATAACTTTTTATTACGCATAAGACTCTCCCGGGACACTATCAGCTTTGACTGCTTTCGGGCCGATTAGTTGCTGAGTTCAGGCTCTGCCAGGCAATTTTTTCCAGGTGACTTCGTTACGCAGATAGGTCGGTTCGGCCTCTTCCGGCAGCGCGGTTTTGCCTGCTGACAGATCGAGCACCGCCAGCGGCAGCATATCTTCCGCGCAGGGCAGCAGCACTTCAGTATGTTGTAACGAAATCGCGCTGTCGGCAGCCAGCTGCGGATGCGCCTGCCAGCCGGTGCCGACCATCGCCCATTCGCCTTCCAGCCGCGCCATGCGCTGCAGCGCCTCTTCCGGCTTCAGCACCGCTTCCGTCTCTTCTCCCTGCCAGACGCCCTGCTCATCGCGCTGATATTCCGCCCAGTAAACCTCGCCCATGCGCGCGTCGATTGCCGCCAGCACGCGAGTCGCGCCCTGTAGCCGCCACGCGCCCTGCGCCATCGCTTTCAGCGTCGAGACGCCGATCAGCGGCAGCATCGCGCCAAGCGCCAGCCCCTGAGCGATGCCGGTGCCGATGCGCACGCCGGTAAAGCTGCCTGGCCCTTTGCCGAACGCCAGCGCGTCCAGCACGTTCAGGGCAATCGCTTCCTGCTGCAGCTGCGCCTGCACCAGCGGCAGAATGCGTTGCGTGTGCTCGCGGGCGCACAGCTCGAAATGCGCCGTGACTTTGCCATTATTCAGCAACGCGACCGAACAGGCCTCGGTGGCCGTATCAATAGCTAAAATTCGCATGGATCTACTTACCTCTGGCGGGAGAAAAAATTCGGCGCGCAGCATAGCATACTGCGCGAGGAATTACTGCGGCCGCAGGAAATCAACCGCCTGCTGAATATCCCGGGTTCGCGGCGTCGGCGGCAGGCTGTTCAGAAAAACCGCGCCGTAAGGGCGCATGACCAGCCGGTTATCGCAAATGACCAGCACGCCGCGATCGTCGACGTCGCGGATCAGGCGGCCTACGCCCTGCTTCAGCGTGATAACCGCGTCCGGCAGCTGAACCTCATCAAAGGGATCGCCGCCGCGCAATTTGCAATCTTCCATACGCGCCTTAAGCAGGGGATCGTCTGGCGACGTAAACGGCAGCTTATCGATAATCACCAGCGAAAGCGCGTCGCCGCGCACGTCCACACCTTCCCAAAAGCTACTGGTCGCCACCAGCACTGCGTTACCCGCAGCGATAAACTGTTTCAGCAGCTCGCCCTTGCTGGTTTCGCCCTGCAGCAGCACGGGCAGAGTCAGCATGGCGCGGAACTGCTCGGCCAGCTCGCGCATCATCTGGTGCGAAGTACAGAGAAAAAAGCAGCGGCCGTTGTTGGCTTCAATCAGCGGCAGCAGCATGCGCGCCAGCTGCCTGGCCCCGCCTGGCTGATTGGGCGAAGGCAGATTGCGCGGCACGCAGAGCAGCGCCTGACTGGCGAAATCAAACGGGCTGTTAAGGATCATAGTTTTTGCATCGGCGACACCGATCCTTTCCACAAAGTGCGTCATCTGTTCATTTACCGCCAGCGTAGCGGAGGTAAAGATCCAGCTGGCGGGCCGCTCGTTCATCACTTCACGAAAGCGATCGGATACCGAAAGCGGCGTCAGCGCCAGCACAAAATGACGGCTGTTGCACTCGTACCAGTAGCTGAAACCAGGTTGCGAAGTATCCTTCAGCCGCTTCAGCCTGCCGCGGTAGAGCGCCGCCCGTTCAAAAGCCGCATCTAACAGCGCGGAACGGCCCAGCGACAATTTTGCCACGTCGTAGCAAAGCTCCAGGGCGTCGTCCAGCAGCAGCAGAGCACGCTGGATATTGGGATTATTCAACACCTCGCGAAGATTGCCGCGAAAACCGGGATCGCCCAGCGCCAGCCGGAAATCCTGCGCGCTCTGCGCCAGACGATCGGCCGATTTTTGCAGCTGCTGGGCGTCGCGCACTTCCGTGCGATAGGCAATGGTAATGTCTTTGGCGAGATCGAGCAGCTGTTTGCTGGAGAGCTGCTGGCCGAAATACTGGCTGGCGATATCCGGCACCTGATGCGCCTCATCGAAGATCATTACGTCCGCCTCGGGGATCAGCTCCGCGAAGCCGCTCTCTTTCACCACCATATCTGCCAGAAAGAGATGATGATTGACCACCACGATATCTGCGTCCATCGCTTTCCGGCGCGCTTTTACCACAAAGCAGTCCTGGTAGAGCGGGCAATCGCTGCCCAGGCAGTTGTCGTTGGTGCTGGTGACCAGCGGCCAGACCGGGCTGTCTTCGGCGACGCCGCCGCAGGTGCTGATATCGCCATCCACCGTTTCGCTCGACCAGCCGCGCAGATGCACCAGGTCGCTCATCGCCTGCGCCGCCAGCTCGCCGCCGGCCATCGACTGCTGCTCAAGCCGCTCCAGGCAAAGATAGTTGGAGCGGCCTTTCAGCAGCGCCAGCATCCCTTTATATTTCAGCGCGCGGGCGACGGTGGGCAGATCGCGGCTGTAGAGCTGGTCCTGCAGGGCTTTGGAGCCGGTGGAAATAATGACTTTTTTGCCCGATCGTAGCGCCGGCGCAAGATAGGCATAGGTTTTTCCGGTGCCTGTTCCTGCCTCTACGACTAATTCGCGTTTGTTGTCGATCGCCTCTGCGACCGCCTCCGCCATCAGCCGTTGAGGCTCGCGCGGCTTAAATCCGGGAATGGCCTGCGCCAGCGCGCCGTCTGCTGCAAAATCGTTTACCACGTATCCTCACCGCCCGTTAAAAAACGGGCTATTATGTCAGTATTGCAGCAAGGATACAAATCATTAAAAATCAAATAGTTATCAAAGAGTAATGCGCTTTCGAAAGATAAAATTTTTGTAAATCAAAGAGGTGACAGGCTGCGCGATCCTGGTCAACATTTTCCGGGCCGATGGTCGGGATAAACGGCTCTCAATATTAATTTTTTTGATATTCCCTGGTGTAAAAACCGCTATTCAGCGATGAGGGTAAGGCCAGCTATGATCCCAGCCTGCTGCGGAAAAAAAGCCGGTAGCGATAAAGTAAACCAGCAGAACCACAAAAGCCGCAATGGCTATTTTTTCTATTAAAACAATAGATTTTGAACTTTTCATCATCATAACCCTGTTTTAGCAGTGGATTAGCCCACTACAGGGAAATTAGAATGTTACCGGTAAAGTCGCAAGCTCTCTGCGGTGCTCTTTCGGTAAATTTTGTTAATGTCTGTTTCTTAGATTATTACGCCAGCTTTCCGGCGCTACAGCAGCGACAGCTGTTTATCGTCGCCCGGCTTTGTTTTAGCCGCTTTTGCTGGCGGCGGCGAACGCTGCATCTCCAGCCGCAGCCAGTGCATAATGGTTTGCACGATCCACGCCTGCTGTTCCGTGGTCAGCGGCTGGCGCTCAGCAATGGCGTGCCATTTGCTCAGGCAGCCGCGACAGCAGGTCGCCGTAGCGTGCTGGGCGATAAAAACCGGATGGCCGCGCATCGGCGTTTGTTTGCCATCATTGACCGGTAGAGCGGCGGAGAGTCTTTCGCAGATAAAATCCGCAGCGTGCGCGCTGATTTGCTCTTCGCCTTTTTCAAGGCAATAGCGGTACTCCGCATGGCCTAAATGAAATTTTTGCCGAAACGGCGAACGCGCGAGACGCAGAAAAAGTTCGTCATGATTGGGCATGATTTGTGCCTCCCATAAAGCTGAAGCGGATTATATCACTGTCGTGACAGCCGTTTTGGATGACAAAGAGCCGGGATTTGTGTCAGGCTGTCGACCCTTTACAGCGATCTAAAGAGGGAATCTGATGACCATTGAGCGTCTTGACCCGGAGCACCGCATGTCCGATGCGACAATTCATATTTTAAATCAATAAATTACCGCATCCTGTCGCGCTCACACGTCCCATGATGACAAAACATGCAAAGGCTTGGAAAAGGTCACAAACCTTTGCGTGTCCCAAAACTGTCCCATCAAAACGGCAGCCGTTCATCCCGCACTTTCATCACCTGCAGCACCACGGCACTACGTATCGGCATGTCATTGAGTAATGGCCTCATGCGCTGCATTCCTACTTTGAGCGCAATTGATTGCAGGCTTTTTTGTACTTTTTTTATTAAAAATAGACGCTTAATCTATTCATCGACTAGCTTAGTTCACGATAATTCTTAAAAAAGGAAATATTTCGTCCCTTAAGGCTAACATTAAATAACCTGGGAAATTATGGGGAATTATAATCATGAAAGAAAATCTGGCATTCGAACGAAAAAAAAATCGTGCGATCGCTATCATGAACAAGAAAGGAATGTGGCCCAGCCTTTATGCCCCGCCATGTCATGTTTTCTTATGGAAGATGGGTTTCCATGTTGCGCCGCCTCCCTTCGCCCCTTTCTGGACAAATTTTCTTTGCATGACCAGCGTAAACACCACGTTCTGGGGCATAGTGATGTGGATTGTTTTCTGGAAGGGTGAGCGGGAGCATCTCTTCTCTGCAACAGCGACTATTGTCATTGTTGGAATAATAGCTGGCCTTATGGCGTCAGCTCTGGAGGCATGGCGAGGGAAAGCCAATCACCTTCCAAAATGGGAAGAGATTTAGCCCGTTTGTAATAATTTTCGTTACCTATTACTGCTTAGCCCACAGTTCACTGTGGGCTGCTTAATTTATGCGGGTTTTAAGCCATGCAATTGTGGCTTTGTTGCTTACTGTTTCAGCTGGGCTCTTAAAAGAAGAACGTGTGATTAGTTCTGCAAGCATGTTTGCCGGGGTTATTTCGGCATCCCGCGCAAGAAGGCTACGCGTGACTGAACCAATAGCCCATTCAACTCCCATCGTATTGCTCGCACCCTTAAAGCTCATTTTTCGGCCCTCTCCAAAAACTTACTAAGTTCATAATAACTCAGTGAACTTTCCAGAGTAAACACGGTCTTTTAGAGCAGGGAGAATACTCCTGTAACGAATTTCGCCCACAAAAGTGGGCTTTTTTTTGCCTGTAAAAAGCCAAACTGGACCTATAAGGCCTATCTTAACGGGGATTCAATCAAAACCCCCCATTGTTCGGATTGAACAGCTGAAATGTGCGCCGGGCGCCCTCTTCAGTGGAAACGTCCTTGAAACTGCACTGGTAGATTTCGATCCACTCGTTTGCCTGGCGCAGTGTCCAGATGTGATTGAACTTTGCCAAATTCTGCACGAAATCCACTGTGTTGACCGTGCGACGGCCCTTAGGACTGATTTTGATACTTTGCCTGTAGGCCGTCCCAATATCGTCATAGCGTGCCATGTGCCCTCCCAAGTAACTGTTTTTATATACAGTAGTCCAGAGCAAGGCTTTAAGACAACTGGCTGAACGGTCAGGCGTCGAGTCCATCTATAGCTTTCATGCGGGCTTTCAACTCGTTAATCTCTATAGTCTGGCTGTCTATAATGCTTTGTTGTGCCTTAACAGCACCTACCAGGCGGCTCAGTAGCGGCAGCATCTCAACACCCCAGATATCAAGCGGCTTGAGCGCCATATCATCAGCGACTTCATACAGATCCTGTGCGATAAAACCGCGCTTTATGCTCTTATCTTCACGCCCGTCATTCCAGACAAACGATGCGGGCTTGATGGCCATAACTTTTTTCAGGTCTTCTGCATAATCAATATCGTAACTGATGTCCTTTTTACGCGTGCGATCTGATGTAGTTACTGACACATAGCCGACGTTCGCATTATTAATGAACCAGTTTAAAGTGCCGTTATAAAGCATGTTCCAGTAGTTGTTTACTTTCACACCATTGGCACCTGCGCCTGCAATGCCATTTTTAAACAGAACCGGAGCACCGGTCATTGTAATCGTGCTCAGTGTTGAGTCGGCAGTAAACTCCATTGTGCCATTTGCACCATCACCAATTAAATATTTGGGTGCTCTGAAATTCGCGCCAAGGAGAGCTAAATTACTGGAATCATATTGCACAAAACGAGATGTTATTGAAGATGAGTTATTGAAGTAAAAGTTAAAAGATGGAGCAGAACTTTTAATTCCTATGCCGCTAAATGTAGGGGTGTCAGTTGTACCGAGCCCTAAATTTGTTGCAGCGCCAGCTTTAGTTTTTGAACCCGTTCCGCCTTGGGACAAAGATACTGCGCCATCGGTCAAGTCTGCTTTAGCGGCAATGGCATTAGTAATAGAGTTCCACGCTGGCCCGCTATACGTGCTGCCGTCAGGTAGTTTAACTGTGATTGTCCCGGTACCGCTGTAAACCTGCTGCCAGTTGGCCTTTTCCTGAATCATGCCGCGCAAAACCTTCGACATATCATTCATAGCTTGCTGGGTGATTGCCGCCTGTAGCGTAGCGGGAACAGCATTCCAGGCCAGGCCGCTCGTTGTCGGCCCGGTAAATGGCGCAGCAATCGTCAATGAAGTACTGGAAGCGATCTCCTGAACAATAAGCGTGTAGGGTACGCCGCCAACTACAACACCGAGAAAGTCACCCACTTTGAACTCAGTTGTAAAAGCAGTTCCGGTACCGGTTACGGTTGCCGATCCGTTCGTTAAAGCAATAGTGCCTGCTGGCATAGCCATCTCCGATATAGTTAGTCGTCTTTAACTTTTAATTAATCAATTAAGAGTAAAAAAAGGCTTTTATTGTCTGGATAGGCCAGATAATAAATCCTATTAAATGCACAAAACACAAGGATATTTAAATGAAAAAGATTATCATCATCTTCGGCGCTTATGCTCTTTCCGGATGTGTTTCCAGTTCGCCTCCAATTTGCTTTAACAAAGCAAATTTCACCAATCATATTTATGACATTGCCGTCTTTAAAAAGGAAGAATCCCGTTATATGGCCGGGTATCCTTTCTATACGTGGACGGATAAATCACAGTTTATTGATACGTCAGAATGCGACAAACTATAAGCCCAATGCTTGTTTGTAATAAGCATCGTAGACATTGCATTCAATATAACCGACAGTCCCAGCCACCCAGGTCGCCGGACGTGATGTTCCTGTGACCTGATTCTGCATATAACGATCATTCGCTGTTGCAGCATAGGCACCTTCGCTGTTGGTGCCGCCGCTGGCGCATTCAAACCACTGAATACCGTTGCCAGGAAAAGCAGGATCGCTTACCTGAAAAAGGCAGGATGTCACTGCATTTGTTGATGCCAGCGGTACAGATGATGTCACCGTTCCGCCATTCAGTATGTTCATTTTTAGCGGAAGGCAGTTGTTGTGCCAGACCAGCTGGCCTTGCCGGTACAGGAAGAAACCCCAGCCTGGAGCGTTGATCATCACCTTAGCAAACAGGTAAATCCGGCATGACTGCATTGCGTTAAGGCCCGTATTTCCCCTGAATTTTAATGCCCAGTATCCGTTCTGATTAACTTCTTCCCACCAGACATGGTCATAGCCTCCATTTAGCGCGCGGTGGAAAGCTATCATTGGCATGGATGCCGGAATGGTTGTCTGGAGTATTTGCCCATAGCCAGGCGTTAGATCTATCACCTGTGCCAGATTATAAGGAGTGAAATCAGGCGCTATTTTAAAAGTCGGCGGATTCGTGCTGTAGTCATAAAGCGTGAATCCGAAATAAAGGCTGCTGCCCGCACCCGATGTGGGCGTGGCAGTAACCATCATCTTACAGCCGTTAGCGACGTTCCATGAAACAGTTTGACCGCTAACCGATACCGTATAACTGCGGCTGGTCGTCCCTGCTGTGGCAAACGTATTCATCAAAGCGGCGGATAGAGTGAATCCTGGCAGCGAATAAGTTTTGCTGTCAGAGCCTGATATGTCTGTTACTTCTGCAACAAAGTTAAATGACATCGCATTAAGGACGTCAAATGACGTCCCTTTTACAAAAGCTTGATGCCCCATGCTCATAGGCGCTGTCCCATTACTGCGGCAGGGTTGTTGTTCTCGTCGTAAGACACAATCCTGTTGTTAGAAATAAGTAGCCTTCCCTGCCCTGCCACCGAGCCATTTATCTCAAACGTCCCTGCCTTGTTAATATTCCATCCCGTGCTTCCTGCCACATAGTTATTAGATTGGATGTAATTACCGATCATAGCGTTGGTTATCCAGCCTTCGCCGATAAAGGCCTGATTGATGAGCGTCTGCCCGTCTTTGATGACAAACGGGGAGTAATAGTTACCGCTGCTGCCGCTGATTACCACAAACTGGTTGGCATTTACGGCCAGGCGGGTATCGACGGAAGAGCCGTTGATGGTGACGGCCACAGACAGGCCTGCGTCGTAGTTCGTGCCGCCGTAGCGTAGCCCTGTTTTCAGCGTATAGATCGCCGAGCCGCCGGACGCATCAGCGTAGGCCGTAAATTTCTGCTGCAGCGCAGCTTGGGTCTCCGCATACTGCGCTACAACATCCGTTTCCAGCTGCGCTACGGAACTTTCCGCATCGGCGGCTACTTTCTGTGCCTGCAGGATACCTGCCCGGTTCTCTCCGTACGTAGCCCATTGCTGATCCACCGTTTCATAGGTCGCCAGCATGCTCTGCAGCAGCGCCTCCGGGTCGGTTTCCAGTTCCGCTAACAGCGCCTTGCCATCCTCTGCAGTCAGGAATTTATCAGTGATATCGCCAAGCAGCGCTGTCGCGTCTACGGACGACATGCCGCCGACAAAAGCCGTCCAGTCTCCCTTGTTACCGATGCGATCCACCAGTCGCGCGCGGTACCAGCGGCGAACGCCTGCGGGCATCGGTCCTTGCTGATAGCTCACGCCGGGATAAGGCACGTAAGCCAGCAGTAGCGGATTCTGGCCGTCTGCCGTGGTGGCCTGCTGTATTTCGGTATAAGCCGTGTCTCCGGAGCCATCCGGAAACGCCCAGGTAATGTCGATAGCCCACACCACATCATCCGTGGCCTTCAGGCTGACCGGCGTGCCGGGCTTACCGACCTTGCCGTTAAGCGTGGCGGATTCGGCATAGCCCCACGGCGAGGACACCTCCATCGCATTCACTGACCGTACGCGCACGTTATAAACGCCTGCGTAAATACCCTGAATGGTGAAGCCCTGCGAGCTGACCTGTCCCACATTCACCCAGTCGCCATTGTCCTTGCGCCACTGTGCCGTATAGCGGATGGCATTGTCTGCTTTATCCCACGTCACCTGCATGGAGGCCACGGTAAGGCCCTGGGCGACGTGATCCACTTCGGTGATGATAATGTTTTTAGGCGCCTGCATTACGCCGGGCGGCGTCACGGTAATCGGTGCCGGGTCGATCTTCACGCCGTCATCGATATAGCGATATTTGTTCGGGTCATGCTGCACGCCTGACACTGTAAAAGTTCCGTCGTCGCCGGACGCGATGGAGGTCACGCGGAAGTACTGGATAGCCAGGTTGTCGCTGTCGATAGCCCATACCGCGCCAGCAGCTGGTGTCTGACTGTAGGCGGTGCTGACGCGCATCGTTTTCTTATCGGCGCTGACAGAAGCTATGGTTCGCGTCTGCGCGCTGCCGTCCGGCAGATTCAGCACCAGGCGATCGCCGGCAGCATAATCAGCAGCCCGGTCGAGGGTGATGCTCAGACCATTAACAGCGCTGACGCGGCCCCCGTTCGGCTTGCCCGCCCGGTACGGATCGGCCACACCGATGATTTCAGCCGGCAGCGGGATATAACCGTCAAGGCCAACGCCAAACGAGATAGTCCCGTCCTTAGCGTTCGACAGGATAGCCCAGCGGCCCCGGCGGTGCGCCTCGCTTTGCGACGTACAGCCGATGGCCGTCAGCTGCGTTTCATTGACGCCGTAGCGCTGCACCAGGTCAGTATCGTAAACGCCCTCAAACGTGTCGGAATAGTGGTTCTGCGGATCGGACCAGGACACCTGACAGGACGTGTAACGGTTCTTGTACGTGCCGCCCGCATAGGTAAACAGGCCGTCGATAACGTTAGAAGCGTGATAGACGAAATCCACATCGTTCTGCGGCACGTCAGCTTTCACATAAATCTGGTCGTTACCCCAGAACGTGATACCCCGAAAAATCGCCGCTATGTCCTTCAGCACGTTATAAGCGTCCTGCTGGCTCTGGATATAAACGTTGCAGGTAAAGCGCGGCTCCGTGCCGCCAGCGCCGTCCGGCACCATTTCATCGCAGTACTGCGCAATGGCGTACAGCTCCCATTTGTCGATCATGGTCGCATCGACGCGGTTGCCCATACCGTAAATCTCATCAAGCACCAGGTCGTAGAAAATCCACGCCGGGTTATTGGAATAGGCCCAGCGGAAGTCGCCCGCCCAGGTGCCGACGTAGGTGCGTGTGATCGGATCGTAGGTTGTGGGTACCCGCACCAGCTTGCCCTTAGGCTTGCAGGTCGTTTTCGGTACGCTACCGTTAAACTGGCTGGAGTCCAGCTCCATGTACAGCAGCGCCGTGTTGGGATAACGCAGCTTGCTGTCGATTACCTCTGCGACGGAGTACACGCTAAAAGCGTTAACCAGTTTCGTTGAGGTGGAATCAGCGGTGATGCGCCGGACGCGAACCGACCAGCCGGACGCAGCAGAAGGCAGATCGATACGGTGATCGCGCTGATATTCTGAGGTGGTTTTTCCGTCAAACGAGGCATTGACGAAGTTTTGCCAGGCGCCGCCGTCAACAGACAGGTCAATCGCATACTGGGTAACGGTGCCAACCATATCGCCGTTGTCTTTATAGGCATACTGCGCTGGCAGGCTCAGCTTTACGCGCACCGCGTCGAGATTCAGATCGGTGAACTGGCGCACCCAGGGTGAAGCGGCCTTTACCTGCACGCCGATGCTCAGCTCGTTATCAATTTCCGGCAGGCCCTGTATGTAGGCCTGATCCTGCGTGCCGGTGCGGTATTCCCACTTTACACCGCTGAAATTGTATGAACCGTCATCGTTAGCCAGCGGCGTATCGTTCAGGAAAATTTGCTGCGCGGTCAGCTCGCCCTGAATCTCTCCCTCAGAGATGGCCAGCAGCATTTTTAGTTTCGCTACCGACAGGAGGTCGTCTGGTTCTTCGACTGGCGTATGCGCACTGCCACCGCCGCCCTTGCGGCCATGGATCATCGTCGCGCCCTGGAGTAATTGCATATTCCACCCATAAAAAAAGCCACCCGGAGGTGACCTGAAGCTGATGTGATTTACTGCTGGTCGCTGGAGAAAATTCCCGCGCTGATAATCGCGCCGCCTATCTCTCTACTGCCGTACAGCAGCGGTACCGGATAGCCCATAGAAACGGTGTTCACCGGCGCGCCAAACGCGTAGTTGGGCTGGTTATCGGTGCTGGAAGCCGAGCCGATGTTGTATTTTGGCTGCGGAGTTAACATGCTCACCACACCACCAAGCATCATCGACAGCCCCATTCCGGTCAGGGCAGTTACCGCCAGCGCGGTTCCGCCTGTTGCCGCTGCGGCGCCGGTTGCCAGCCCCATCGTAGCGCCCCAGGCCCCCAGCGAAGCACCGGCAGTAAAGAACGCCGCGACCAGCGCCACCGCACCGACTACAATCTGCAGTGCGCCGCCGCTTTTACGCCCTTCGATAACCGGCATCATGTGGTACTCCTCCGCCCCGCCAGACATATCAAATTCCGCCAGGCCGATATTGTTGCTGCCGCACCAGAACGTGAAGCGCACGCCGTTAAGATGCGCATTCGACATATACTTTTTGAATCCCGGCACGGTGGCGCACATGGCGCGCAGCATCTCGCGCAAGTCGGCAACGTGGTAGGAGTGCGTTTTGCCAAATTTCTTGCCCGCCGCGCCGCCGAGCGTCAGTGTCTTAAGCATCCATTAACTCCTTCCGGCGCACGACGCGCACCGTTCGATCCCGGTAGTATTTGCCGTATGGCACCCGTGCCGACAGGCTGCCAAAGGCGTGATGCAGGATGATGTTGTCGCCGAGATATATGGCGGCGTGGTTGGTGACTGGTGCGCTGACCTGCATCATCACCATATCGCCCGGCTGCATTTCATCGCGCGGCACCTCGACAAATCCTTCAGCCTGCCAGTTGTCGTCATAGCGGTTTTCCTTGCCGTCTTTCCACCACTCGTAATCCACCGACCAGTTATTCAGCGCCAAACCATGCTCCTGCCGGTAATAATCCATCACCAGCGTCCAGCAGTCCGCGTGACCTAATACCCAGCGCCGACCTGCCAGCTCCCGATCGCCGCGTGGCGAAAGCGTGCAGAAATCGCCGTCCGGCCACGACATAATCCCCCATTCCACGCCAGAGTGATCGCACTGGATGCGGTCAACCTCTGACGCCACCAGCTGCACGACATCCGGGTGGGAATGAATAATCATCAGCACATCGCCCTGCGCTTCCGCCGCGGCGTAATCGTCCGGCGCCAGGGTAAAACTCTCGGTCGGCGTGTCGGAGATATTCCGGCACGGCAGGTACTCCTGCGCCCGGCCGATCTGCACCACCACGCCGCAGGCCTCGTTTGGATATTCCGCCTGCACGTGGGCCGTAATGGCATCCATGATTTTTTTCCGCATTGCTATCTCCCCTGAAGGTTTGCCGCCGGGAAGCCACCGAACGGCAGCGGCTGATCGTCGCCAAACCGCAGTTTGCAGTCGCTCAGGCGTCCGCCACACACGTCCAGTGCCGGGTTATTCGTCGGCGTGCCGTCTTTCAGAAAGTAGCGCGTGCCGTTGTAGTCACAGCCAGTTCCGGTGCGGTACCAGCCGCGCATACACCATGTGCAGACCGGCGTGATTTGCCGCGAGGGTAGCTGCAGGCTTTGCACGTCAAACGGCGAGCACAGCTCAAAATCCACCTGAGTCCGGGTTTCGGTGGTCTTGGCATTCACGTAGAAAAGCTGCACGCGCTCTTCCGTCGGCTGCGCGTTCGCGTTGCCCGCCGTCCAGTTGGCCGCATCCAGATACCGCGCCAGCGTGGTGTGAACCTTAACCTTCGCCTTCACCAGGTCGTCGAACTGCAGGCACAGCGCAGTAACGTAATTCCCGACGTTGCCCACGGACAGCGTCGGCGTAGGTTGCGATCCGGTACTGGATAGTTCCAGTCCCTTCAGCTCATAGGGATAAGGCTCATACTCGTTGCCCTGCCAGATAATCGACGGCAGGTTATCCGCGGCGAATGAGGCCCAGCCTTCTGAAGCGATATTGTGCGCATGGAAGCGCAGGATGTTGTCCAGGCCAAAGGCGGTGCCGTCAATTTCCAGCAGCTGGATAAGCTGGCCCGGCTCCAGCTGCTGTATGTCCTGTGTGAAGCTCATATTCAGCCCATAAAAAAGGGCCGCCTGAGCGACCCGGTTACCAGAAGGGAAATTTAAGGCGCGAAGGCCTGTTCGAATGTGAAAGTAATTTCAGCAAAGTTTCCATTGATGAACTTTGGGTTAATGGAATCAGACTTTACTCGGTAGAGATGTTTTTCGCCCCAGGGGTTAGTCCACCAGAAAGAAGCCAGCACATGCGATTTTAAAAACGATCGCAGCGCCAGCATGTCGGCTTTATCGCCGTTGCAGGACAGCGCCCATACTTCCACCGCCGTGTTTATCCCTGCGCTGGCCACCTGTTTATAGCCGTCACCAAACTGAGCCTGAAGTGTCGCAACCGCCAGTTGCTCGCTGGCCTGCACCTGCGGACACCAGGTAAATGTGTCGATTGCCATATTTTCTCCGGCCAATAAAAAACCCGCCAGAAGCGGGTTTATTTAAAAATAATTTATTTAAATTTAACGTGGCATTTCTAAAGCAAGCGGCTGGGACTTGGCGCATCCTTTATCAGTATAGATTTGGTTCAGCTTTTTCAAGCGTGTCTTAGCAGCGCCACCTTCGACAGTATGAGCGTCACTCGTATCAATGAAAAACCATGGAATAAGGAGTAAAAAGCCTGTCACGCCCAAAATTGAGTTAGTCGCAACTTGCTTGGTATGGTCGCTGTCACTTTGTTTGACTTCATTAGTCATATTCCCCATTTCAGAAATGATTGACTGACAAGACATCATTTCATCGCCGGGTTGCGAAATTTGCACAGGCATTGGAGTAGTATGTAAGCATCCAGTTAAAAGAGCACAAGTAACAGCTAAAGCGACCAACCTTTTCATCATTTTCCTTTAATGTATTTCAATAAGTAAGCAACCATCTAAGAATAATCCTAAAGCACTAAATGACAAAGCTATTTTTATTAATTCCTTAAATTTGATTTAAGTTATTATTTATGTCCCTCTTATCAAAAAATCATTGTCTTTTGTATAGTAACCCTCCAGCTTGCATCTCTTTGCGAAGCCTACCTGAAATTTCTGTTTGAATAATTACCTGTAATTGTTTAGCTGTGCTGTTTGAATTAGCCTTATTAATATCACTTCCTCCGCTATCCTGCACAATCGTCACAGGCGCGTTAACCTGAATTCCTCCTATGCCGTTACCGGAAGCCGCATTTACGCCAGAGGAAAACGCGTTGATACCCGCCGAGCCACCTACCACGCCACCGCTGGCATAGCCTTTCATCATGCTGTACAGGTTGGATACGCCGATCCGGTCAGTGGCTTCTTTGGTAAAGACGAACTCGCCACGGTGCACAATGCCGGCCGGATCATATTTTCCGCCCGCGCCGGTAAAGCCGCCGCCGTCATAGGCACTGAAGCTGGTAGACATTCCCAGGGCTCCTGTTCCTCCTGCTGCCCCGGCCGATCCCGTAGCTGCGCCGCCGATACCGCTTGCCAGCCCGCTGAATATGCCTGAAAGCGCAGACCCACCCGCCGCCTGGAGAGAATTAACAATAGCCATCTGTAGCGCCACCTTGGAAATCATCTGCAGGACAGACAGTCCCCAGCTTTTCCAGTCGGCCTTACTCCCTGCCAGTCCGGCTGCCATATTATCCAGCGTGCTGTCCATCGTGGACGTGATCCCCTGTGAAACCGTGCCGGAGATATTGCTGGCGCTTTCGAGCCAGTTTTCATAGCCGCGGGAAACGCCGTTCAGCCAGCTGGATTCTGCGGCAGCAGTTGCCTGGTACTTTTTATCCAGCGCATCCAGTGCCGCATTGCGCGCGGCAATGGCTTCTGCGCCCTTGTCTGTTTTATCAAAAACACGCTCGACCTGCTGCTGCTCGTTGAATCTGTCACGCTGCCGATCGCCCATACCGGCAGTTTCCGTCGTTAACGTGGCATCATCCTGATATTTTCGAGTAGCATCTTTCAGGTCTTTTAGTGCATCAGCCATTTCGCGCTGCTTGCGCACTGCCTCATCTGCTTTTTGCGTCCACTTAGCCAGAGCAACCGCTCCCGCCTCTATAGATTTGCGCTGCTCGTCGCTCCACCTCGTCCCGTTCTCATGCGAAGCAGCATAAAGGTCAGCGGCTTTTTCTCCCTGAGTAGCTCTGACGCGCTGAACCTCCGTGGCAACACTTAGATCGGCAATCTTACGTGAGTACTGTTCTGCCGTCTGTGCTGCTTCACGTGCTGCTTTCTTCTGAGCGTTAGTTGCGGCTGTGTCGTCCTTTTTAGCCTGTGCTGATTCGGCATCCTTCTTTGCCGCCTGGTCTTTGTTATAAACGTACTGCGTATACAGCGCGCCGGTAAGCTTCAGATCATCGGCTTCGTACTGATGTTGTGCATGTAGTTTTTGCAGCCCTGACAGGCTGGCCAGCTCGTTATCGCGCCGGGCCTTTTCCAGTGCAGTCGTCTGCTGAGGTGTGGCTTTTGCCAGCGAAACAACAGGCCCGGTATACTGAGGCGGCGTCGCGTTGCCGGTAGCGCTCATTGAGCGGTTAAGGAGATCGTAAGCGCCCTTAAGGATGGAAACAGCGCCAGCCTGCTCAATAGCTTTTTTGGTGGCTAAATCGCTGGCGTCATTTACCAGTTTCTGTGTCTGCTCTACCTTAGATGATGCCTGCTCCCGCTGATATTCCAGTCGGTTTAGTTCATCCGTAGCCTGTTGCTGTTTTCTTGTTAGCTCCTCAAGAGACATGAGGTTATTAATGCGCGCCAGCCAGGGGTGCTCATCGTACTGCTTTTCCATGTCCTGCATGCTGCGGAGGCTGTCACGCGTCTTACGGATCTGCTCGTCAATATCAGCCAGATCTTTTTTCTGCGCATCCAGCGAGCCGCGCGCATCGGCAGAGGTTGATCGCAGTCCCGCTACCGACATTTTCTGCAGCTTGCCGTTAATGGTATCAAGGCTGTCAGCAAAGCCCACAGCCTCGTTATGCACCTGCTCCATATGCTGAGAAACACCGTAGAGAGCGGTTCCTGCGGCAATAATTACACCCGGCCAGCCGCCAAGTATACCCAGCACGCCACCGCCAAGACGTGACATAACTGATGCCGTTTCCGTCAGACGTGTTGCTGCCGCGCTCCTGCTGGCAATCGAGGTATTAAGCCCTGCCTGCGCTGCTGCCAGTTGCCTCTCAGCTGCAATCTGGGCCTCAATGCCTGCTGCCGCAGCCCGCGCCTGTTGCGCACGATAGACTGCCTGCCGCGCAGTGGCCACGCTGACTTGCGTGCCGCGAACCTGCGCCTGCGCCAGCGCAACCTCGGCTGCCGTATTGGAGATAACCGAAGCGGTCGCCGTGGTAACGCTGGAAACCATGTTGCCGAAATAACGCGCCACGCCCAGGCCAACCAGCGCGCCTGCCACGTTGGCGACGGTATCAATGTTTTTTGCCAGACCATCCAGTACGCCTGACAGGGAAGAAGATGCGCCTACGGCATTGTTAGCGCCACCGACCCACTGCATAAAGGCGTTTTCCACCTTCTGAGCCGATCCGCTTATTGATGCCGGAAGCGTGTCGAACTCTTTACGCAACTGCTCAACGTTGGTCAGCAGCGGCACGATTTTATCGGTGGTCAGCTCGCCGTTATTGGCCATGTTGCGCAGGCCGCCAATGGATGTATGCAGGCCGTCAGCCAGAAACTTAGCCAGCCGCCCGCCGCTTTCCATAATGGCGTTGAATTCCTCACCGCGCAGCACGCCCGATCCCAGCGCCTGGCTGAGCTGGGTAATAACCGAACTGGCCTCTTCCGTGCTGGCGCCGGAAAGCTTCAGGGATGTTGCCACGGTTTCTGTGACTTTTGCCACATCCGCAGACGCATAGCCCGCATCACGAAGGGATGAGGCAATACGGCTGTAAAGGTTCGCATTGGCTTCAAACGATGTGCCGGTGCGCTGACTGATGGTCATCAGCGTCTGCTGTGAGCTGGCGAAATCGTCAGCTGAAGTCGATGCCAGCCGCAGGCGACCGCTGAGCTGGTTCCATGTGTCCGCATAATGGATCAGCTGACTGGTAGCAAAAGCGCCAGCGAAAGCGCCCGCCATACCGGTTGCGGTAGAGCGCACGGACGCCAGCTGAGAGTTAAGCTCTCCCAGCGATCGCTGCGTTTCCCGCGTAGCGGCGGCGGCTTTGCGCCCGCCCTGTTCCATGGTTTTATAGTAATCAGAGCCCATCCGCGACGCGCGCGCAATCTCGGACTGAAACGAGCTGGAATTTGCCGAAATCTTGATAATAAGTTCGCGCAGCGTAGCCATAAATCACCCTGTTAGTGTTGCGCTAGCCGGACAGCGCAGCAAAGAAATTCTCAAGCCCGCCACTTTCCTCAACCGGATCAGGCTCGCGCCATTGCAGCAGAACGTCTTCCATTTTGACCTTCGCCCCCTGCGAGTTAAGGACGGCGGTGACCACCTGGGCAGACTGAATATCGCCGCGCCGGTCGCTGATGGGGTTTACCCTGTCATATTCAATCCACATCCGGAGCTCGCTGGCGGTCAGCGTCTCTTTCAGCTCATGGAGAGTGCGCCCCAGCCGCAGCGCCAGCGTCATTAGAAAGAAAGTGCCGGGCTCTTTTACTTTGCCTCAGCGGCCGCCTGCGACGTGCTCAGATCAAGCGCCTGCTTAAGCAACCTGGCATGTACCGGGCCATAGATATTTTCAATAAGCGGCTTGTCTTCAGCGGTAAACACCGGCATGTCTTCTTCATCAAGCAGCACGTCGATAAACAGCACCACGTCGGCGCTTTTGTTGCGCAGGGCACGTTCGGCGGCGGTCAGCGTCTCCGGCTCGCCTTCCGGATTTGGGTTAATTATCTGCTGCCATTCCAGCCAGGCCTGACCTGACGGCTCGCGCAGTTTTACGCTGGTATTTTCCCATTCAGGAACGGTGATAACCTTGCTGCGAAATCCGGCCATAGGTGCCAGCGCCAGCGCGCGTAAAGGGTTGTTTGATGCCTTCTTTGCCATTTAATAACTCTCTGACTAATGCGGGGAAAGCGGCCTGAGCCGCCGTTATTATGCTGCCGCCGGTGCCGGTACGATCGCCACAGGCTTGCCCTTCACGCGCAGGGTAAACGATGCGGTGACCACGCCCGCCGTGGACAGGCTCCAGCTGTTCTGGCGTACTTCGGCCAGGAAGGCATAGCCGTTACCCGACGGGAAGATCACCTGAAACGCGTGTACCGCATCGGTTTCATAGGCAGTTCGCAGCGTGCTCTGCCCGATCTCGTCCGCTGACCAGTTACCGGACAGCGTTACCTCACCGGGTGCAGCCAGGCCGTTCGTCATTTCCTGCTCGGTGGAGCACAGCGTGGTGGTTTCGATATCGGACTTCTGGCCGCCGGTGTAGCTAAGCTCTTTGGTGGAGCAGTTGATACTCTGCCAGGTGGCGCCGGTCGGGTTGGCTTCCGTGGCCGCATCGGCGGAAACGTTGATTTTCGTTCCCTGCGTTTTTTCATACTTTGAGGACATGGTTATCTCCGGATAGTAAAAAGCCGCCCGGAGGCGGCCTGTTCGGGGTTAATCCCAGATTTGAACTTCAAGCGTGGCGCGGTAAAGCGACGTATCGGGCTCGTAGTCATTTAGTTCGTTAAGCGAGACGGGACTGAGTGGCGCGATCGCCGCGCGGATCTGGCTTCGTAGCGCCCGCGCTTCATCAACGGATTGCGCCCAGGCGTCGATTTGCAGCGTACTGGCCGTTTCTGCCTGGTCGCAGAACACGTCGCCGGATACGGCTGTGGGCAGCAGGAAAACCACCCACGGCGCGGCGGTGCCGGAAGGTGCAACGTAAGGGAAAACGTTCCCGCCCGCCAGGCTGCCGATCAGGGGATAAATATCGGCCTCAGTCATTTTGAAAGCACCTCATCAATGGCCTGATTCATGCGGGCCAGCGCAACGCGCGATGCCTCATCCTGCCTGACGTCAAAAGCCGGACGCACAAAAGGATGCGCCGCCATCTTTGACGTACCCATTTCCACAAAGCGCCAGTAGAAGGCGTTACGCGGGTTGCTGGCCTTCATCGTGTTATCACTGTTGCCGGTGCCGGGATTCACCCCGCGAATATGCACGCCGGAAGAGATTTCCCCCCGGCGCCGCGCTTTCTGCGTCATCACAACGACGTTTTTCTTAAGTTTTCCGGTCTGCACGGGCGCTTTGGCAATGACTTCATCACGCAGCACACTGGCGCCGGCGCGCGTGGCATCACGCAGCACCTTGTTATTTTCCGCGCGGCTGAGCGTTTCCAGGTCTCTGGCAATGTCAGTCAGCCCGGAGAAATCCAGACGGGTATCAATCACTTTTTCACCCCCTTCTCACAAAGCAGCTCCAGCCGGGTACCGTTTTCGGCGGTGATGGCCGATTTGATGTCGTACACCTCGCCGGCACCGGTCGGCGGGTTATGCACCACGCGCCAGCCGGTTGATATGGCCTCGCGCAGGTTGTTGCGGAGCCAGATGCGGGTGGTAGTGCCGGACAGCTCGGCACCGGCGTTCAGCAGCTCACGCCCGGACACGTCGGCTATGGAAGCCCGGCAACTTGCCACATTTTCCCAGCCGGTAGCGGGCTGGCCGGACGGCAGGCGGCCGCTGGCGGGTTTTTGCAGCGTCACCCGGTAACGCATCGGTCCCGCCCTCATACGCCATAAATCCGGTAGGGCTGAAGGAACGCTTCAACAGCGAAATCTGGCGTGGTCACGCTGACGCCGGTCACCACCGCCTCGCGGTTTGCATACCAGTGTGCGATCAGCATCAGCATGGCGGTTTCAATGTCCTCGCCGTACAGCAGCGCGTCCGGATCGGCAAGATAAAGAGGATCGGCGGCATCTTCATAAAGCGTGCGGCGGGTAGAGTTTTCCACGTACCGCACCGCCGCCTTTATGCGGGCCGCCAGCCAGGTATCATCCTCGGTAAAGTCCTGCTCGATGTTGCAGTGATGCTTTACCTGATCAACGGTCAGCATAATCACTCCTTACTTCGTTTTCGTCTTGCCTTTGGCGCTGCCTTCGTCCCCGGACTGTTTTTTAGCGCCGGCCTCTTCGGCATAGCCCCGCTGGATAAGCTCGCGCCCGTGCTGCTCCAGCGTTTCAAACGCCGTGCCTTCGGTCAGGACTTCGCCCTGGTGGTAGATAGGCTTGATGGATCGCAGTTTCATGGCTTTTTCCTCATTGCATTGACGGCCCGCAGGCCGCCGTCATGGGTTATGCGCCGGCGGCTGCCGGTGCGGTAAAGGCGCCATAAATAAACGCCTCTGGGCGTTTAACGGCCAGCGCCAGACGCTCTTCGCAGCGGATAGAGATCATGTTCTTCTCGAAGTCGTCGGCGTTCTCAGTGGAGATAACCACGTTGGCGTCTTCGCGGTCGAACAGCTGCGCGGCGGCATTGAAAGCGCCGGTCAGGAACTTGCCCTGGAACGCGGCGGCCTCGGTGGCCACAACAGGCAAACCCCACAGCGTCGGGCCGGTGAGCGCTGACGGGTTCGCCAGGATATAGCGGCCCAGCGTGTCTTTGGTCAGCTCGATCTTCGCCCAGTCGATAAAGTGCAGAACGTGGCCGGACGCCGGGAAGCGCGCCAGCTGCGCCTGCAGCATGGCCAGACGCAGATCGTCGATACCGTTTTGCTGCTCAACGCTGAACGCTGCAGCGAAAGCGGACGCCTGCGGCACGATGCCTTTCAGGTGTGCGCCGGTGCCGTCACCGAACAGAATTTCCTGCTCTTCGACATACTTCAGGCCATAGCGCATTTCAGCATCCACGGTGGACTGCAGCTGCGCGAAGTCGTCAAGAATCTGCTTAGACGCCTTGAACATGTGGGCGATGGTGGTTACCGGCGTGATCTGCGTGGCGAATTCGATATCGCTGTATGGTTTGGTCGTACCCTCCGGTACCACAGCGGCCTTGTTGGTGAAGCCGGTCTGCTGTACCCAGAAGATGGCCGGCGCGCTGGTACGACCCGGCGCGATCAGGTCACGGATAAACAGGCGCTGTTTCGGCGCGGTGTCGATACCCGGCTGGCGCTGAGGTTCAACTACACCGTCAGCGACGCCCGTTGACAGCAGCGCAGCGTTAACCGGCACGCTGACGCGCTTGCCCCCTTCCACGCTGGCAGCAAATGCCTTCAGCGCTTCTGAGCTGATCACGGTATGACCCACGGACTCGACGACCTTTTTTGCGTTTGCCAGCGGCATGTTGGCAACGTGCTGTTCAAGCTCGCCCAGGGAAGCCTTAAGAGTTTTATTCGCTTCATTCAGCGCATTGAACTCGGTGGCAATTTTGTCCACGGCGTCCTTAGTCTGGGCAGAAAGCTGGCCGGAGTTCTTCGCCTCTTTCAGGGCGTCTTCGGCCTTCTGGCTGAAGGTGCCGGATACTTCTTCCAGCTTCGCGGAGACTTTTTTCAGTAATTCGTTTACATCTGACATGGTGATTCCTTATTTGCCAAACGCGGCCAGCGCGTTTTGAAGTTGTGTAATATTTTCAGGGTTGATTTCGTCGGTAGCGCCCGGCATACCTTCAGGACTGGCAGCAGCGCCTGGCTTGCTGCCGGATAAAGCTTTAAGCAGTTTTCGACGCTCGGAGCGCGGGGTATCGGTTTTTGCTAACAGCGCGTCAAGCTTGCGCAGCGCGGCGGCCGGGCTGTCGTCGTCGTCAGAAATTTCGTCAGCAGACAGCAGGCGATCGGCAAAGCCTTTATCAACCGCGTCACTGCCGCCAATGTAGGTTTCGCCGTCCATCATGGCGGCCACTTCCTCCATACTGAGGCCCGTGCGCGCTGCGTAGATATCGCCCATCGCCTTATCGAAAGGCTCCATATCCGCTGCGATTTGCGTCAGGTCGTGACGGTTACCCATCGCATAAACCCAACAGTTGTGGATCATCAGGAAGGCACCGCGCCCGATCTGTACGTCATCACCGGCCATCGCGATTATTGAGGCAGCAGAAGCTGCCAGGCCCATCACCTTGACGGTGACTTTTCCCTTGTACTCGCGAAGCAGGTTATAGATCGCCAGGCCTTCGAACATATCGCCGCCAGGCGAGTTGATATTGACGGTGACATCCGCGCCGTTCATTGAACGAAGCGCACCGGCGATGCGGCTGGCCGTTACGCCATCGCCCCAGTAGTCGGCGCCGATTACGTCGAAAACAGAGATACTGTTGTCGTCAGCGTTTGCGGCCTTGATGCCGCCGTTCCAGCGCTCCATAGCAGCAGACGGCAAATCCCGTTTTGAGAGTGCAGAAGGCCGCCCCGCCGGTGCTGCCGGAAGGCTTTTCAGTGTCATGGAATAGCTCCTAAGCCGCCTGTTTCAGCGGGGATTGCTCGAAAGGTATGTCGGGAAAAATATGGTTATGCAGCTTCAGCAACTGCGCGGCCTGAGCGGCCTGACTGTTGGCTTTCAAGTCTTCCAGCGGTGTGAGGTTCAGCTGGACGGTGTAAAGCTCGCCACCTTCAATCGGCGGCATGTTCTCAAGGCGACGCACGTCATTACGTGACATCCAGCCATTTTGCAGCGCGGTCGTGTAGTACGCAGCGCGCCCGGCGCTGTCGGCACGCAGCAGGCCTTCAACGGAGAATTCCGCGAAAAGGTCTTCGTCGCCGTCCAGCAGGCAGCGGGAAATCTCCTGCTCAATATTCACCAGCAGCGGGCGCAACGTGTTGGTCAGAAACTGGAGGTTCATGCCCTCAACGCTTGACGCCCAGCTGCTCTGCTTATCAGCATGACCGACCATAAACGGCGGCACGCGGAACCAACGGCAAATCTCCTCAATGCTGAATGCGCGAGACTCAAGCATCTGGGCATCATCAGGGTTCATCGTGACGCCCTGGTACTTCATGCCACCTTCGAGAACCATTACCTTTCCAGCGTTTTTCGATCCGATAAACTTCTGGACATAACCCCGGATGCGCTCTCGCTGATCGTCATTAAGCGCCTGCTCTGCTGACAGAAACCCGGAACTTTGTAGCCCATTCTCAAAGAGTTTTGCCGCTGACTCTTCAATGGCCATTGCGGAACCAATCACATCCCGTCCTTCGGCCATCGGCATCATGCCGCAGACGCCATCCAGGCCAAAGCCGCGAATGTGCATCAGGTTCTTTACCGGAATGACGCGCTGCGCCTGTGCCTCGGTATAGGTGTATTCCAGATTGCCGTTATCCAGCCGCTTTACGACCATGTTCTGGGGCAACAGCGGTACCAGCGATACCATACGGTTGCCGATCATCTTTTTTTCGACAAACGCATTGCCGCGCAGGCAGATGCTGGCCACCACCATCAGCATGAAACGCGACGGCGTCATTTCCATATTCGGACGGCGGCACAGCACCTGATAAGCCGGGTGCGACGTAGCGGGCTTACGCGAGCCGTCCGGCTGGCGCTCGTAAATCTTCAGCGGCAGCGTGGAGACGGACTCGCTCAGCAGCCGGACGCAGGCCCAGACGGCGGACAGGTGCATTGCTTTTTCAGCCGACACCACTTTTCCGCTACTGCTTAAACCCATCCACTCCTGCCAGAACGTACCGGTAGTCAGCCCGATCGGTACGCCCAGCCAGTTCAGCAGCGCGCTTTTCACCTTGCCGGGCTGTTTGCTCTCTTTCATCAGAAACCTACCATTATCGGGTTATCAAAGAAGCCGCTTAAGTCCTGCGGCTCTTCTCCGCCGTTGAGGATCAGACGACTGAGCCCGGTAAACATGGCGACCGGGCCGTCTATTTTTGCCTCTGGCGTCGATTTATTGGGGAACACGTTGTCGTTTTTTTCGGTCTTTGCGGTGACGTTGCTCATCATCCAGGTCATTACCGGGTGATTGTTGTGATGCAGGCGCCCGGCATAGGCCAGCGCCTCCGTTTCCTTCATGGCTTCAGAGAGATTGCGCACCGTCTGCGCCACCTCCACCATCGGCACACCCTCCTCCGCCAGCGACAGGCTGAATTGCGTTGCGCCCCACGGGTCAAAACCGATTTCCCGCAGGTTTTCACCGGCAATCCACTTCAGGAGGTCTTCTTTGATAACGGCGTGATCCACAACGTCACCGTCCGTGAGCGTCAGGTGGCCGCTGTCGCGCCATTTCTGGTACAGCTCGGCCATCTGCCGGGAACAGCGATCCAGCCGGCCCTCAGGGAGCCAGAACATAAAGTCTGCGTGAACGTGACCTGCAGGTGCGCGCCATACCTTCACCGCCGCACAGATATCAATTTTGTTTGCCAGATCCACGCCGACCCACATCGGGTACGTTTTCAGCTCATGCGCCGGTGCCAGCGATTCGCATTCCTCCCACCTCACCATATCCATCCATGCCGACTCGGCACTGACCCAGATATTCAGGTGCTTGGTGAAGAAGTTGTTGCGAGCAGAAATCTGTTCCTGGGCCTTTTTGGCCAGGCGGCGCAGATCGTCCCAGCGCTTACAGATGCCCAGGCCCGGATTGGCCTTCTGCCACACCTTTTCGTCGAAAGGCTCGTCGCCCTCGTCCAGGGTAAAAATAATCCCAAAAAAGGTGTCGTCATCCACCACGCCGCTCAGTACCTTCACCGCGTAGTCGCGCAGCTCGTAACAGATGCCCTCGCGGTTAAATCCTGCGGTGGTGATGGCAAACAACAAGGACTGCGAGCGGGCGCCGGTTGCGGTTTCCAGAACGTCCCACACGTCGCGGGTGCGGTGCGCGTGAAGCTCATCAACGATCGCGCAGTGGATATTCAGGCCGTCGAGGTTATTGGCATCGCTGGAGAGCGGCTCAAACTTTGAGGCGGTGCGCTCCTGAAAAATCGCGAGCTTGTTGTAGTCGAACAGCCTGCCCAGCGCGGCGCGGGACTGCTTAATCATGTTCACGGCGTCGTTAAAAACGATACGCGCCTGATCCCGTGTGGTGGCGGCGGAATACACCTCGGCCCCGCCTTCCCCGTCAGCACCCGCCATATACAGGCCGATGCCGGAGGACAGCGTTGATTTGGCGTTTTTACGCGCTACCTCGTTGTAAGCCGTACGGAAGCGGCGAACCATGACCGGCTTGCCTTTGCTGTTCAGCACCTGCTCGCCCGTTAGCTCGTTTATCTGCGGCACCACGAAGCCAAAAATGTTAATCAGGATGAAGATGTGCCAGTCCATCAGGTCAATCGGCTTACCGGCCAGATCGCCTTTAACGTGCGGCACGAATTTATAGAAATTGAGGATGTGCTGGGCGCGGCTTTCACTGAAGAAAACATTGCGCTGCTCGCCGACCTGCAGGTCGTCCAGAAAACGGGCGCAGGCCTGCTTAACGTATTTGCACGCAACGATTTCGCCGCTCATCACGCGCTCGGCGTAGCGGATGCCGTCTGCAACTTTAGCCATCAGTCCCTCGCTTTCAGGAATTCTTCCAGCGGATCGACCTTATCGGGGCCACCAGCATTAACCTTGCTGCGCGAGGCCGGGGTCATGCCGAACTCTGACAGCATGGCGCGAATGCGTTTCCAGGCATCCGACTTCATTGCTGCAGCCGGATGCGCTTTTATCATCACGTCGCCGGTTTGTGTCTCCACCCGGTACGTATAACCTTCCGTATCGAGCGTTTCGCAATGGCGGCGATATTCGGTATAGGCTTCTATCAGCAGCTCAAGCGCCTTACCGTCGAGCTGGGTAAGCACACCTATACCGTCAAGCTCCTGGGCAATCTGCTGGAACCAGTACTTGCCCATTTTGTCGAGATGCTTCGGAGTATTGGGTACCCCTTTCTCTGGTTTGGGCTCGTTCTGGTTAATCGGGCGCTTGGATGGGTTCCCCCTCACCAAAACCAGGTGTGACGGGGTTTTCGGTGGTCCTGACATTGGGGAAACTCCACTGAAAGGGTACTTTGGGGGTACCCATAAAAAAGGTTTCTAACCTGCGGCGATGCGAGAAAAACTTAGGCGGCGGTCCTTTGGGGAGCAGGCCCTGAACTTTTCCCCCGCCCTCCCACTATTTAAGTGTCTGCTCAAGAGTGGTAATAGCGATAATCAAAGCGCTAAGGCAGCTGAGGACAGTAACGAACGATATTGCTGCTACGTGTAATCCCGGCACAAAGCCTCTTCTCTGCTTTATAAAACTTTGGCATTGTTCTAAAACATTCGAAATCCAGTATCCGAGCATAACCATTGCGCTTAGCCCAAAGAAGTAAACCATTACTTTTCCTGCTCCGGAATATCCATGTTTATCAGCCAAAATCACAATGAATGTCATAGCCGCTATCAGAGTCACATAGCTCGCTGTATCGTTAACCAGCTTGGTCATAAATGCAGATGCTTCACCTCGTTGCAAACTCATAACTTTCTCCTTTGTTTAATAAAGGAGTTATCGTCTGCGAGTTTTCAAAAAAGTAAAATAGCTAATTTCTGGATTTTTCTTTCGCCGTCTTGTCCTTATGGCACGGCCAGCACAACGATTGCAGGTTGCTATCACCGTCTGTGCCGCCATGTGCTTTGGGTTTGATGTGATCTACCGTGGATGCAGGTACAGGCTTGCCGTTCTTCAGGCATTGCTGGCAGATGTGACGATCACGCTTCAGGATGCGGGCACGAATAATGACCCACTTATTGCCGTATCCTCTCTGGTGCCTGCTTTGTCCACGCTGATGCTGTTGCCAACCTTCATGACGATGATCATCACAGTAGCCAGAGCGATCAGTGGTTGTCTTACGGCAGCCAAGCTTACGGCATGCGCGAGGGATGGCAGAAGGCATCAGGAACTCCAGCAGGTAACGTTGATCAGGGCGCTGCCTCTCTTGGCCTTTGCCCATACCTGCAGCGGCGCGGCAAACCCTATCTTTCCCGTCTCATCGTGCGCTGGAGCGTTAGCCGCAGGCTTTGATGAAGAGTCAGCCCAACACACCTCAGAGAATCCAGGCCAGCTTACAACGGTCATATAGGCGTTGTTAGTGCCATCAGTAATCTGCGTGTATTCGCTATCGGTGAGCGTGATTGTCTCGGTCGCCATCGTTATGCCTCGTACTCAATGCGCGTCATGTATCTCTCTCCCCAGTGAGTGGTAGCAAACGGGACAGTTACCGATGCGGCACCGTTAAATTGAATGGTGGTGTTGGTGTTGTCGCTGAAATAAATCCTGATGCTGCTGGCGTTGCCGTCTCTCTGGACAGTTACCGATGATGCCGCGCGCGTGACCGTTGAGGTGGACTCAGTGACGATCGGAGACGTTGCATAGGGATAGTTTCCTATCTCTATCATTCCCAGGCCTGCAGGGAACGTTACGCTGTCATCGCTGGCCTTAACGAACCATGAGAACACGTAATTACCGGCGGCCACGTTAGCGCTCTGTGTAAGCCACAAGGACGGCTGACCGTTGCTGGCGTCTGCATTGCGCCCTAACCAGATTCGAACACGGCTGGAATCAGTCACTCTTGCGGCTGCAGCCATGCGCTGCCATTTACTGGTGAGGTTGTAGCGGGCCAGCGGTACTATCTGCGCGCCGCCTACGTCCTGACTGACCATGTAGCTACTGGCGGCCACCGGCAGGCGCCCAATCGCTCTACCGTCCGGTGCGCCGGTCTGGTCTACCACGATAGAGAACGTGCCGGACTTCTGCACGTTGGTACTCTCAGCAATCGCGCGACCGTTCACCTGAATATTCGTTGATGCCGGTTCTGGTTGATGCCTGCCGATAGCCAGACCGTTGCGGTATTCCAGCGGCCAGGCGTTAGCGGCAGAGGTTACCAGCATGCCTGATTCGTCCCAGTAGAGATGCGCCGGGCCATTATATGAGATGCGACTGTCGAGGTTCATCATGGTCAGATCGATAGCCTTGATGCCCGCCTTAACTGCCCTGCCAATGCTCAGCGCGCCAGGCACCCAGATACCGCTGAAAGAGTTAGCCCCGATTACCAGAGCATTTGAGGTTGTGATCATGCTTGCTTCAATAAAAAATGCTCGGTAGCGTTTTTGTGACGACTGATAAATTAATGCTTTCAGCATCAATCTATATTAAATGTTTAAACCCATTAAAATCTCTTTGTCTTTATATAGGAGACGATTATGAACTTGACGGAAGATGCAATAAATAGCGCTTATAGATCAACCGTATCAGTACTTTTCAATCAACTAATAAACTCTATAGCGGGGGGGGATACTCAAGCTATAAAGCATTTCCGTGCTGGTCTAGAATTGGCTAAAGATGCTAGAGACCAAGCTTTATCTCTGTTATCCAGTGACTACTTCCCTTAATTTATTTTAGAATGGAAGTAATTAGCACCTTACAATCATATGCATTACTATTGATTAGGGTCACCGTAGCGACCCTACTTCTATTACCCACCCCAGTTGATACGACATTGATTTATTTTACAATTTGCAAAAACACCTTCTTTTGAATGAATCATCATGGTCGGGTTCTGGGTCCAATCCTGTGATACATTAAATTCTTTTATCATATCTCCATTCATTACACATTCGTTAAAATAGATAGCATAAACATTATCAATACCTTCCATTTCTGCTATTTTCTCTGAGCCATCAGGGTATTGAATAATAAAGGTGATTTTCTTAATATTTCCACGCATATCATACCTCAGAAAGAAGTTTGGAAAGGAGTAAGTGATTGCTTTTTTAGCATAGCAGAATGCTATCTATTAAATAGTGGAAGGCATTTGCAATTCGGTAACTTTGCAACCGTCATCGGGCGCATCCACAAATGCGCCTTGTGATGACCCCAGCAATCGTCATCCGGCTGAGCCGCGGCGCAACAGGCGAACATGCAGGCTTTTTGCATTTCAGTCTTTGCCATCGCAGCCCATCGCGGGTCTGCGCCAGTTTCTTTGGACGTCTCCAGCAGGCTCAGAAAATGGCGGCTCACATCTTTCAGCCGGTTCATCACCTCAATGTCGCCTGCTGTTAATGTGCGATAGCCCTTAACAGTACTTCCATCCTGCGGTTTTGCTTCGCTCATGGGTTATTTACCTTGGCGGGTTGATTCAATGCTGCGGATCGCCGCCCGGTCAATATTGGCCTGCCCCAGCAGTCCATAAAGCTCTGCTGATAACTCCACCGCCTGGCCGAACGTCATATTGTCCGGCACCGGCGGCACATCAATCGGACTGGTCAACTCAGTGGGGATCGGCAGATTTGGCTGGCTGATTGTCCGGTACTGCACCTGCGGTTTTTGCTGCGTCGCGCAACCGGTCAGCAGCGCCAGCGGGAACAGGAGCAACAGCGCACTTGTCCGCCGCAAGGTAACGTTTAATTTCACTCTGAAGCTTCCTGTTTTGCTGTGCTGTTTCTGCCCGTTGCTCGACTACCTGAGACATGACGGCGTTTTGCTTATTCACTGCTGTGACCAGGTCATTTACTGAAGATGCCAGGCCATCGTTTTTAGAACGCAGATCGTTAATCTGGTCGTCTTTGCTGTTTGAGAGCTTTTCCAGTCTTTCGTTAGTGGCCGTCAGCTGTGCGTTGCGGGCATTAAGCCCCCACAGGCAGACGCAAATGAGTCCGATCACGATGAGGTAAGAGTAATTCCTGAAGAG
This sequence comes from Erwinia sp. CGal63, assembly GCF_037026505.1. Classification (NCBI taxonomy): domain Bacteria; kingdom Pseudomonadati; phylum Pseudomonadota; class Gammaproteobacteria; order Enterobacterales; family Erwiniaceae; genus Erwinia; species Erwinia sp. CGal63. The sequence continues at coordinate 717,975 of NZ_JAKUMN010000001.1, read as the reverse complement.
GCCGATAATTTTCATGTTTTGAACAGCTCCCTTTCTCGCTTGCGCCGCGGCAAAAGCAGATCCGCGATTGTACCGGCGCGCTTCCACTGTAGAAATTGGTCAGCGGCGCCCGCGTAGTCCTTCGCATTAAGCTTTTTCAGCAGCGTGGAGTTAACAAAAGATGTCCGGCCCACGTTGAAAACAAAGCTGCACAGCGCGTCGTACTGATTCTGCGTGAGCGGCACTTTCACATTTCCGTTAATGGCTGACTCTACCCAGGCCAAGTCGCTTAACAGCAGGCTGGTTGACTGAGCGGGCGTGATGGTTATCCCTTTTGCGATTGGTTTCCCGTCTACTGTGCCGGTATGCCCGACGCCGATAGTCCAGACGCCAACCGAATCAAGATAGGCCAGTAGTCTTTCGCCCTCTTCACGTTTGATAAAGGCAATGCCGTTATTGCTGATTTTCATCCGCGCCTCCAAATTTCCGATCGGTAAGCTTCTTGAACCGGAACGAGATGTAATCGACACCGATGAAGCCAATAAGGATTGCTGCCACCCAAGCGAAGTCGTCCCCGACATTCCAGCCGAAGATAGAGATGATGACCTGAAGGGTTGGCTTCACGAAAAAGGCGAACATACTGCACATAGCGGCATCCATTAACCGGCGCGGCCATGTGTCTTTACCGAAATACGACGCCCTGAGCAGAGCCATAGCCCCGGCCAGCGCCGCGTATCCTGATTCACTCTTATGGGCATAAAGCCAGGCTATCAGGCTGGCCCAGTAGCCCGGATCTTTATCTGGCATCTTGCGCATTTCCACCCCCATTACAGGGGACTCGCTTTAGGATTTGATGAGATTGTGACCTGAGCGAGTCCGGTTAAACTTCTCAATGTCACCTGAGAAATCTTCCCGCCGTGCGTCAGTCACCGATCGAAATCCATGTAAAAAGCGCTCCACCCCTGTCACATGGGGAAATCCGGAGTGGGCGCAAAAAAAAGGCCCGCCGAAGTGAGCCTTGAAAATGTTATTGCCGTTTAGATTGAGGCCATTACCAGTAGCTTGCTTTACCCTAAAGATCTCTACATAGATGCCGATAAGAAATTATAATCCAATAGAGTTAGTTCAATCGGCATTAATTAACTACCTTGCACTTGAAGAATCAGTAGCTTACCTGATTGGCTAGGCATTAATTTCGACAAGAAATAAAATTCATTGATGCAGGAAGGTAATTTAATTTTAACATTTAGAGTAAGAGGTGCATGAATAATGGCATTGATAAAATGTTACGAATGCTCAAAAGAGATAAGTGATACGGCGGCTTCTTGCCCTTACTGCGGAGCTCCTACAAAGAAGATAATTAATAGTGCCAGCCCAGAAAACAAGAAACCCCGACCTGTTGGGATCTTACTTGTCATTGGAATAGTTTTCGTGCCTATCATCTTCATATGGTTTTTACTCCGTAAAGGGTACTCTACGAAAGCAAGAGCTATTGGCTTTGGTTATTTTGTGCTTTCAATTATTTGGTGGAATCGCACTTTACCCGATACAAAGCCTACTTCTAGCTCATATGGATCGTCGCAATCACTAAAAGAGCGACAGACTGATTCTCGCCCATCAGCAGACGTACTTAATACATTTTCGGCTCAGCAGCTTTCTGATGAATATGATGAAAACACAGTTGCTGCAGATATAAAATACAAAAATAAATGGTTTTTACTAGAAGGAACCGTTAGTGAAATAAGCACTGATATTTTAAATGAACCATACGTATCATTATCGGTTGAAAATGAATTCAGTTCGCCACAGCTGAAATTTAACAAATCAGAAGAAAGCTCTCTGGCTGGTTTAAAATCAGGGTATAGAATCAAAGCTCAATGCTTAGGCGCTGGCGATATTGTTAAGACCCCAATGCTCAAGGAATGTACGTTATTGAGAGGCAATTAGTTTCTAACTTATAATGCTCTATGTATTCACAAGCCCCGGCGGTTAGGCCAGGGCTTTCTTCTTCATTCGTTAGCTCAGTACGCTTTACTTCCCGAGCATATACGCAATTTGCCAGGATTCCTGCCCAATGTCTTTAGCTATTCGTGCCATCAGGCAGCAGTTGCAGAATATTCTTTCTCCATTTCACGCTTCACGGCGTAATACAATTCTCCTTCAAGGATATCTGATGCCCATTCCATTCTGTTACGGGCTTCTTTTTGGGTGATGCCTGTGAAGTAAATAAGCGATGACGCGATGTTTTGCGCGCTCTTGCACTTGCAGTATCGTAATCTGACTACAGAACGGATCGGGTTATCCCGGCCGAACGTTTTCACAATGACCGATTCCATGAAGGCGGCATCATCTGATTCTTTGGCGAGAGCGATGATGTTGCCTGCAGCGGATTGCGGGACCAGGATATCGCGTGCTTTCCGCATTAGCTCTTCCCCCCTGTAGCCTTCACAGTGCAGCTCTGTAACGACCTTTTCGATCTGCCTGCCCTTTTGCTCACTCCATTCACAGCGCATCATCAGGCGGCCGATAACGTTCACTTCGCTGCGCTCGTATTCGTCGCCGGACATGTGATCGCCCCAGACCGTTAGGAGATGCCGCACCCAGGCCTGCTGCGATTTATTTATCGTCTTCCAGCCAGTGCCGAATAGCCGACGCATATCCGCGGAACTGCGAACGCCAGCCAGTCGAACGATTTGCTGATAGTCACGCTCTATTCTCATGCTGTCTCTCTTTGTTTAATCAGCTCTCTGGTTTTCTGCCTGTAATTCCGCGCCAGCTCCTGCAGCTCTTCCCGCGTCCATTTCTTAAGCTCGTGCGGGCCCATAAGACCCTCGAAAGCAGCTTGCCCAATCTTCGCTATGAGCCTTGGCTTGTATTCACCAATATTGCCGGACAGGTAGGAGTTACAGTGTTCACACTGGAGATGGCAGTTGCTTTCGTCGTAGCGGGTTTCTTTGCTGGCTCCTACCGTGCGGTAGTGACCGGCATTCATCTTCGCGCCTGTGTTGCGGCCGCAGCTGATACAGGGCTGTCCGGCGTCGCGGGTGCGGATGAATTCGTTAAAGGCTGCCTGGGCTTGTTTATGGAAGTAACTGAGGGGTTGTACTGCGAGCTTGCGGATTTTAATGCTTCGTCTTTCCTGCTGCGCTTCGTCTTTTCTTTTTTTCTCTCGGTCTGCCTCCCTTTTCTGAAGAGCGAATCGCGCTCCGTGTTCAGGGCAACACCACCAGGTTCTGAAATCCTGATAGTGAAACCATTCACGACATATTTTACAGCGCCGTCGTTTTGGCTTATTGGCGGTTGCCTTCATTATGCGACCTGCTTTTTCCTGAGTTGATTGTATTCGCTGTCAGCCGGAACGGTCAGCCGGCAGCCGACATTCAGTGCCCATGCTTCCACCTGTGTCAGGTAGTGATGCATTCCGCCTGTATCGAGATCTGCCGTATGCCGTAGCGTCTGTACCTGGGTTCGTCCACCCGTTACCACATCGACCATTTCGCGCGTCTCGTAGCCCAGATAGGTGTGTTTCATCGCATCCTTAACCCATTCAGGAGATGCAAAGGGCTTACCGCGCTTAATTAAATAAGCGCTCAGCTCTGCGTACCACAAGTGTTGTAAGGAGTTCTGAGGGATGCTGCGTCGATCACGCCATTCTGTGATTTTGATGCGCCAGCGCTTGCCGGAAGATACGAGGTCGAAGATGTGTTTGGTAAACTGCCCCAGGGTGGATTTGTGCAAACAAAAGTCCTGCACGACTCACCTCCGGTAAGTGCTCTCCTGCGCCTTGGCCAGGTCATCTTCCATCTTAGCCATAATCAGCTCGATAGTTTGCTTGTTGTGTCCGCCTGTTTCATGGAACATCTTCAGAAGCGCCAGACCTGCGCTCACTTCAGAAAGATGATCCGGACGGGGTTTAATTGGGATGATTTCAGCTTTCATGATTTTCTCCTGATAAATTTTGGTTTGAATCGCCCTCAAGTACTGATCCGGGTATGAGCACTACATCACCCATCACTGACTGAACGACAGTTCTGAAAACAGCTTCAGGCAAATCGCGACCCATTGAAGGTGTGCGCTCGTCGATGAAAGCCACAAATGTGTTCTCACGACCGCCACCGCTGATATAAATGTTCAGATTGCTTATCAAAAACCCTGCTTTGTCCCAGCGCCCGTGTAAATTGGCGGGCCATTTTCCACCAATAGATTTTAAAGCTGCCCATTCCAGAGCTTTACCTTCAAGCGCTATGACCGCTATAAATCTACTGTCCATGACACCCTCACGTATTTGGAAAGCCAGCACGTTCAATGACAGAGTAATCATTAAGTTAGTTAAAAAGAATAGTGTCACTTATGCCAAATGAAACTAAATTGTGAAGAAAAATAGCAAAGCATTTACCTTGTAATGCTTTTGAATTATCCCCTCCCTTTGTTTTCTGGTTTCCGCTCTTCAAATTCAGCATCTACGATGTAATCGTGAGCTTCGCGCGCCAGCATTCCCATTGCATGTATCGTGTCCTGAGCGTCGGCCAGCGTAGCGTTAGGTTTATTGCTTAGCTTCACGATTGCCAGCGCCAGATTGCGTGCCGTGCTTAATAACGGCGGCTCGATTATCAGCTGCGTTACGTTGCTCATGGCTGCACCTTTCGCATTCCAAGTTTCCGCCGGATTTCTGCGATTTTATCCAGGCCCTTCTCGTTGCTAACGGGGCAGTGCAGCTTCGGTATCTGTGCGACCGGCGCGCCTATCTTCTCACCTGAGTCCAGGCGTTTTGCCATCGAGCGCAATTCCTTCACGCACTTCTGCCGCAGCTCTGCCGGTGTCAGGTTCATGGCACGCATCTGCGAATACAGGGCCGGAACCATCAGCCAGCACTCGTTGCTCTTCCACGGGTATTTTTCCGGGCTGTCGTAGAAGCCACGGCGCGCGCTGTACTCCATCACCATGTCGTAAAGCGCTTCGGCATCTGGCAGGCCATAGCGGCTGGCTTCACCCTGGCGGCACCAGGCGACAAACTGGCCGGGCGACGGGAGGAACGGAGTTTCCTGCTGGCGGGCCAGCTTCATACCGGCGTTAACCTGGTCAATGCTGGTAATTCCGTTTTCGGCAAACGCCAGCACCCACTGTCGCCGCAGCTCGTTCAGCTCGTCCTGAGTTTTGATATTCGCCATTAGCGCCGGGAAGGCCGCTTTCAGCTGACGGAAAAGCTCGTTGAAGATGTGGATCGCCTGCTCAGGCACCTGCTGCTTTGGCTTTTCAGCAGCGTACATCTGCTGCAGCGCCTGGCCATCGCGGTTCTGGATGGCGGTAACGACATTTCTCATAGCTGTAACCCCTCTGCCCAGTCAGTGTTGTTGAAGTCCAGCGCCTGCTTGCCGCCGGTACCAGATTTAGCCTTATCTCGCTTAATCGCCAGCTGTGACCACTTTTCACGAAGCTTTGCAGGACAAAGCACGTTGCCGCACCAGAAGCTGTCCTGGCTGGCCCAGCGAAACAGGCTGCACATGTCGCGATGGTCGCGCCCGTCTTTCTCGCGCATCAGCCGGATGTCGTTTGCCCAGCCTGCGAAAGCAGGTTTTTTGGCAGACGGCTCGATTGATTTCACCACTTCGAACATCCACTCAGCCGCCTTGAGGTCGTCAGCAGTTCCCCACTTGTCGCCTTTCGGTGACTGAATGGCTGCTTCAGGTCGTTGCGGTTTCGTTTGCTGGACAGCAGGAGGGAGATTTCTCTGACGAGAATCTAATACGTTAGTATTAGATGTTATATTGTTTGTGGCACTTTGATGGCAATCTGTTGGCACAACCTCCCCGCCAGCCCTTGCTGTATGCGGGTTTGCGATGGCACTTTGATGGCAATCTGTTGGCACAACTTTTTGCTGATAATCGTCGTATTTTGTGACCAGAATCTTCGAGAATTTCTTGTTCGATTCCTTGCTGATCATCCCCAGTTTTTCGAACTTCAACAGCAGGTATTTTATCCGGTTCGGATCGATACCGGTTTCCTGTGCCAGGGTATGGCGTCCGGTAATGAACTCCCCTCGCCTGCACAGCAGCTCGCCAAACTCCGTCGAGACCGTCCCGGCAGAGTGGTTAGCAGAGAGGATGAAGTGTATCCACAGGTGAACAGCGTCAGAATCCGTCCTGTAGAAAGGCAGTTCCATTATTTTTCTGTGCAGCAAGGCAAACCCCTTACCGGTTGCCTCCGGTCTGTCAGCGGCCTGCTTATCAGGCCGTAATGGTGTTACGTTGGAATAAGCGAGATTCATGCAGCCTCCCCGCCGTTAGTTGGAATGCCAGCGCGGTATTCAGCCAAAATGCGTTGAATTTCGTCAGCCGTGCCAGAAGCAAGAACGAGTGATTCAATAACCTCTTCGTTCACATACAGCGCATCAACCAGCAGCTCAACCAGACGCCGGGCTTTCTTCGCGCTGAATTGAGGCATGGCGTCGCTTTTCGTGAGCTTCTTCTTACCGGCGGCGCGGGCTTTGTCCATCTGCGCCAGCGCTACTGATTCCGCTGCGGCACCGTGCTGTTGAGAAAGAGCAACCGCCGTTGTCGGTGCCACCTCGCCGGACTTGACCATTGCGATCAGGCCGTCGCCGCATTCCAGCAACTGCAGGTGATAATTCACGTCAGCCACGGAGCGCTTCACCTTCTTCGCTATCTCCGCTGGCTCCCAGCCCTGATTGCTGAGGCGCTGATATGCCGCTGCGCGCTCCAGCGGCGCCAGCGCTTTACCCTGCGAGCTGGTAACCATGAAAGCGATGCGATCGGCTTCGGTACCAACAAAATCTTTGCATTCCAGTCTGGCGACTTCATGCCCGGCATCGGTAGCCATCATGGCCCCGTAATAGCGGTGATGGCCGTCGATAACCTTCACGCCCTGCTCCGTTACCTGCACCGCCAGAGGCGGGACAAACTCGCCAGCGATAAACGCATCGCGGAATTCGGCAGCATGCTCCTGGTCGATTTCACGCACGTTATAGCCCGGCTCGACATACAGCTCACTCAGCGGTACCAGAAACGTTTTTTTAACGGTCGTTTCAGTGCCGTTTTTGTCTTTTGCCTTGTAAAGCAGTGATAAAGAACTCATAATTACTCCTGTGAATTGATCCAAACTTTTCGCATCAGGCCTCGAAACTGTTCCCGCAGTTCGGGGCTTTTTCTTTTGTCATTTCCAACTGCAGTCGCGAGTATTCAAGCTGTATCCAGATCAGGTGCCGGTAGGTTTCCAGCGGCATCTTCTTTTCTCCGCGCATCACAAAATCCTCTACACCGCTGGCGGCGAGAGTTTCCATAATTTCCGGATATTTTTCGGTACGGCGAAGGACGGTTGAATCAGCTACTCCGAGCAGCATGGCGACGACTGACTGGCGGGTATTAGTCAGTGCCTGATGAGCGGAAGCCAGAAGGTGGCGCCCGATAAACGCAATACTTCCTGATTTGCGTGGATTTGCGTGTTCCATTTATTAATATGTCCAGGTTGATTAGTTACGTGACGGCACCGTGGGGTGCCACATTTGGTTTTCCCTGGTATTCCAAGGGAGAGTCAGATTGATAAAGAGCGGTGTTGCTTATGCTGCTGATGGCGGGAATAGGTCATCTATCCCGACAGATGCGCCATACTTGTTAAATACCGTCACCAGTAGTCGGCACTGGGAAACATTCAGGCTACGGCGTCCGTTTTCATAATGACCGATCGCGCCTTTGGTCAGACCGAGCTCGCTTGCAATCTCACCCTGTGTCAGCCCCAGTCGCTTACGGATAACTCGTAAGTTGTTCATAGGCTCCTCCTTAAAAATCAAAGTATACATTTTGTATCTGATTACATCAAGTTAAATATACAAAATGTGTCTCGCGCAAAACAATACGGATTGTATGATTCAGTCATGAATATGAAATGGAATGAGCTCGCTAAAATCCGCATGCGTGACATGGGGATCGGGCAAGAGAAATTGTCTGAGCACCTTGGCATCACCAAGGGTGCTGTCAGTCATTGGTTAAACGCGCGCAGAGAGCCAAGCCTCGAAGATATAGCTAAAATTATGCGCTATCTTGGCCTGAAGGAGTTCGTTGTAAACCATGATGGAACCATAGCGCCAGCAGGTCCCATTAGTAATGTGGACGGGTATGAGCCATATACCCCGAGTAGCCGTTACCCTGTTCTGAGCAAAGTTCAGGCTGGGACATGGGCTGAGGCATGCGAGCCTTACACTCTTAAGGACGTTGACCTATGGCTCGAATCAGACGCCAGCACACAAGGTGACGCATTCTGGCTTGAGGTTGACGGCGATTCTATGACTGCACCTATGGGCCTCAGCATCCCGGAAGGTACGTTCGTGCTGTTCGATACCGGTCGGGAACCGGTAAACGGCAGCCTGGTCGTGGCAAAATTGGTTGATGATAACCAGGCAACTTTCAAGAAGCTGGTTATAGACGGCAGCCAGAAGTACCTACGAGGCCTTAACCCGCAGTGGCCTATGGTGCCTATCAACGGCAATTGCCGAATCATTGGTGTAGCGATTGAGACGAAGATGCGGCTTATTTAGGTTACCGCTTCTAAAGGAAATGGGTAGTAACACTGATTTCAGGAGTATTAAAAGTGCAGATCTGCATGATGGATTATGGAAGACTTTCTCAAGATGGTAAGAGCCTAAAATTAAATTGTTATGGGGTGGGCTCTTTTGATGTTCTGTCGGGTATTGAGCGCTTTATTAACAAACCCAACTGCTCAGACATTGAGAAGGCTGCAATCCCACCCGGCACTTATTGGATTGTCGACAGGCCAACAGGCAGTTGGTTTAACCAGTTGCGAGCAGAAGCGATTGATCTGGCTCACCTTTATAAAAATCACCATTCAGAATGGTTTGGTCTGTATAGTTCGGAAACAATGAGCGACTATGTTTTTGTAAACGGCGCTCGCCGCGGGAGCTTTCGATTGCATCCTCTCAATACTGATGGCTCCGGCGTATCATGGGGTTGCATTACATTCTACAGATCGTCTGATTTTCAAACTTTGAGGAAATCGCTGTTAAACCGTAAAAAAATCCGCGTTCCGGGTGGCAAAGGTCTTATGGCGTATGGTCGGATTGATGTCCGTGGAGTTCCGGACTTTTCTAAGTGTGAAGTAAGATGAAAATTATCATTTTTTTTATCGGTTTTGTCGCCGCAATGGTTTTTATCCCTGATAGCTTATTGAGCAGCTTAGTTGAGCATCACGTTCACATCAGTGGTGATGGCGAAGAGGCTATGGACAACTTTGAGTTTACGGTCATTGCTGCTAAAGCTGCACTCTCTGCTGTGGCCGCTCTGGTAGCCTTATGGTTGTATCGAAAACGTAAAGCCTGAAGCTTACGCTCAGTGGCCGGAAGAGAAGTTTGGGTAAACAAAACAACATATATTTGAGGAATAGGTTATGGAAGACAATGCTTTACAGGATATAAAAATATCATTGCGGTACGACGGTAAGGATGCTGAAAATCATGAAATTGACCTCAACTGTCTAGGGGAGTCTCTTAAAGGGTTCTCTAAAGTTTTATCCACTGCTGCGTCTTTTTCAGCTACACAAAAATATAGTAAATTATCGAATTATCAGGAAGTTAAGGTGTACGCGAGAGAGGCTAAAGCAAATTGCTTCACCCTCGAAGCCGCCTTAAATTTTGTAACCCAGAACCAGTTGTTCTCAGGGATCGCGGCAACTATACTGGGAGCAATACTTCAGTATATTTTTGCGAGAAATTCTAATAAGAAAGATGAAATGAAAGCTCTACAGCAGGTTCTGGAAAAAGCCATTGAGGCGCTTGGTAACAAGGATTCTGGCACCATCGATAAATTAATCTCTGTGATTGATAAGATGGCTGTAGAGCTGCGCCCAGCCGTCCGGCAGGCAGTTTCTCCGATTGGTAATACGTGTGATAAAATTAGCATTTCTACTAACAAAGATGGATGCCTTTTGAGTGTAGATGAGAGCGACAAATCTCAGATCGACAAACTTGATGATGATGAAGTTTTAGGATTGACAGAGTACCGCGCTTACCTTACAGAATTTGATGCACAGAATATGACCGCAAAAATATTACTAGAGGGGGATGAATCCGGAAAGCGGATAACTTCTGAGATCAGCGATCCTGCGGCCAGCAAAAAGAATAATCCCTACCTCAATGCATTAAGTGCCTATATTTCGACGAAAGGTGATCCCTCATCTGCTTTCACGATTACTGCGAAGGCTACTGTGAAAAAGGGTCAAATAAATAGGCTATATATTGTTGATGCTAAATAGCAGCCGACCCTAGCAACCGCGCAGATTTTACCCCCCTGTAGCCCGCCCCGAGCGGGATTTTTTGTGTCCTTTTGGCGCCTTTGTGAATCCGTTTGACTGAAATCAATACCTACATAGTCAGAGCGTCTAACATATGACTCACAAAACAACGATGACAGCTACCGTTTGCCCGCAGCCCCCTGCGGGCTTTTTTTGTGCCTGCGATTTGCCTTCCCGCTCTAATGCATTTCCTCCTGAAAAAAATAATTACCTTTAAAAACATCACATAACGTATACAGCATAAAATAAGTATACATTACGTATTGATAGATGGGGATACATTTTGTATATTAGCCCCATCAGCACGACACTCCGTTACGCAGTCTGCTGATTCTGCTCTTTAACAATATGACCCTGTGAATACACAGGCCGAGGCGAGTGCTTCGGGGTGAGGTGTCCGAGCCTAAAAGTAACGCGGATTGCTTCTCAGAGCATGAGCGAATCGGGATGGCAGTCGGCGCAGCTGAGACCAGAGCCACAATGTCACGCCACCTCACCACCCAAGCACTCATTGAGGAAAACCCATGAACCGTAACCAACGCCGTATGGCTGCATTTAACGCCAAGAAATCAGCTGAGCAGATCGGGCAGCAGCGCTTTGAACGCAAACTAACGCAGGCCATGACCGGCTGCTCTGACCGCGTACTGAAAGCAGTAAACGCTCCGAGCGTGCGCAGTAAGTGTGAGAGCACATCGATGTGCCTGCCAGAGGTTGCGAAGTATCAGGCTGGATATAGGACTATAAAAAATATCAGCGCACAATAGATATCACTCTGCACTATATGTTATTTTTTAATATCAAAGTAATGAGAGTAGAGAAAAATGGATATCAAAACCAATAGGAGAGTCAATCTTTTTATAGCGCTCGGTACGTCCATCGGACTTATAATGGCAGGGATATCTATCTCGTTTTACTTCTCTGTGCAAAAGCCAAGTGCAAGTTATGGAATTGACAATTCAGAATTTATAAAAAAATGTACAACATGAAGATAAAGGAGAAAGAATTCCAAGAAAGCAAAGAATTCATTAACCAAGCAATTAACATCTCTAACGAAATAAAAAACCAAGCAAAAAATTATAATTTCGCAAATGCAATACAGATAAATCAATTGGATTTAAAAATTGAAAAATTAGATGATAAAATTGAAAACCTATACCACGCAGTCAATTCCAATCCAGAAAAAAGCCTTAGCATTCCAATGATTAATAAAGATATTGATAACTTAGAAGATAAAGTAAAAATATTATCTGATAACTTTGATCATCAAATAGATCGTACCTATCAAATGTTTATGTGGGTATGTGGAACTTTAGCGCTAGGTGTATTGGGTCTAATAATAACTGTCGTTATTGCATTTAAACAAAAATAATAATTAATACACTTAACATGAGAGCCCGCTACCGAGCGGGCTTTTTTTCGCCCATAACAAAGCGGCTTCACAGAGGCCTCTCCGCTATGAAACCCACTAACTAAGGAAATCACCCATGCAAATCGCTATTGCAGGGGCGGCATGCGGTCGCCCTTTCCACGCTATTCACAGCATCCAGTTTCACCGCTCCAACATCCTGACCAGCGCCAGCTTTACCCCGCCACCGCGCAAAAGCTGGCTGCAAAAGCTTTGGGAAATCCTCCGAGCGGAGGGCCGCCCATGAACGCCTACATTCAGCAGGAGCGCTACAAAGATCTGCAGGACGCAGCAGAGCAGCAGGAAGCGCAGCGCGTCTCGCGCGTTGACGTTATCGCACTGAGCATGGCTAACCAGTATCCGGAGTGCATTACCGATTTTGCAAACATGCTGAATATGCCTGTCGAGGTGCGCATGTTCCTTCGTGGCCCCCACGCTCAGGACGAATACGCAGCTTTCGTTGATCGGCTGGCGCGCCTGCAGGCTGAAGAACACGACCAACTTATTGAGATTGGCTTTCTGGAGGGACACTGATGGTGCCGGGCTTCTATCTCGACATCAGCAACGAGGACTATCACGCTGGAGCTGGCGTCAGCAAATCACAGCTGGACGATATCCTGATCAACCCGGCGATCTTCAGATGGCGGCAGCATGCACCGGTCGATACCGAAAAGCTGAAAGCCCTGGACATGGGCACCGCCCTGCACTGCCTGCTACTGGAGCCGGACGAATTCGATAAGCGCTTTATCGTGGCGCCGGAGTTTAACCGGCGCACCACGGCAGGCAAGGAGGAAGAAAAGCAATTTCTGAAGGACTGCGAGCACAACGGTATGACGGTTATGGATGCCGAACAGGGCCGGAAATTAAAGCTGATGCGCGAGAGCGCACTGGCCCACCCCGCCGCCCGCTGGCTTCTGGAGGCTGACGGCCATTGCGAAGCGTCGATTTACTGGAACGACGATGAAACCGGCGAGCTGTGCCGGTTCCGGCCGGACAAATTCCTCAACGGGCAGCCGGTTGTTGTCGATGTGAAGAAGGTCGCGGATATGGATCGCTTCCCGCGCCACGTCGAAGAATTCCGCTACCACATGCAGGATGCCATGTACCGCGAGGGCTTTTACCGACACTTCAACGAATACCCCATGTTTATCTTTATCGCCGTGAGCGAAACCATCGACTGTGGCCGCTACCCCACGCGCGTTTTTCAGCTGGCCGAAGAAGACACCGCCACCGGGTTTGAGCTGTTCCGCCGCAGCCTGGACACCTATCACGAATGCCGCACGACTAACAGCTGGGGCGGCATTGAAGAAATCACCCGCCCGGCTTGGGCGAAGAAAAAGGATCACTCATGAGCAACGAAATCATTCACGCCCCGGTTAACGAGGCCGACACCAAAGCGGCCATCTTCAGCCCGTCAGGTCTGCAGAAGCTGCAGGCGTTCGCATCGGTCATGGCAGAGGGCAAATCGACGGTTCCGGCACATCTGGCGGGTAAGCCTGCCGACTGTCTGGCTGTCGCGCTGCAGGCGGCACAATGGGGAATGAACCCGTTCGCCGTGGCACAAAAGACGCATCTGGTAAACGGTACGCTGGGCTACGAGGCACAATTGGTTAACGCCGTGGTGACCAGTTCTACTGCCGTTCAGGGGCGCTTTAAGTACGAATACGGCGGCAACTGGGAAAACTTCCGCCCCGGCCCGGCCAATGCGGCGAATGAGAAAGGCCTGTGCGTCCGGGTCGGTGCAGTATTGCGTGGCGAAACGGAAATCACGTGGGGTGAGCCGCTCTATATGGAGTTTGTCACCACACGTAACTCCCCGCTCTGGAAGACAGCGCCAAAGCAACAGCTGGCTTATCTGGCCGTAAAATACTGGGCCCGCCTCTATTGCCCAGACGTTATCCTGGGCGTCTACACGCCGGACGAGTTCGAGCAGAAAGAGCGCGTTGAGCGCGACGTAACACCAGCTCGCACCCGGCAGGACTTGAACAATCTAATCAATCAGAAGCCAGCCGATGCGGCACCAAAGGAAACCAGTCAGGAGCCTGACCGAACGCCGGAGGAGTTGCTGAAAGATTTCACCGAAGCGGCCAGCAAAGCCGTGAGCGTTGAGGAGCTGGACAAATTCTACAAATACGCCGCCCGCAAGCTGGCTGCCGACACCGAAAAGCTGGACATGGCGACCAACGTTTACAGCATCCGCCGCGACGAGCTAGTCGAATCCGCGTAATATTACGCTACTTGAATGTATCAAGAATAGTAGGTAAATATATAACCAGTCTAATGATCTGTTGACCTTTTAAGGTGGTTATATGTGGCTAGAGATAAACGAAGGAAAGGTAGAAGTACATGGCATAGAGGATGCAGATAAAATTGTAAATCTACCAAAAGATATTTCTGGGGATTTAGCAGACTATGCATTACACCTCACAGATTTAGAAATTGCTTTAAGTAGTTTAAATGCAATAAACAAGGTGGTAACTTTAGGGGAGGCCAAAATCCAAGAATCACTTTGGCGATCTGCTATAATTCATTTCATAAAGTGTTTCTCAAATCAAGTATCCAGAGGAAAGCTCGACCCCGAGTTAGTATTTAAAGACGAGCCACCGGAAGCTTTAGAAGCATTTAGATACTTTAAAAACATGAGAAACAAGAATATAGTTCATGACGAAAACGCCTATCTTCAATGCTTAAACGGAATTGTACTTAACAAAGGAAATAAGCATTACAAAGTAGAAAGGATAATATGTACAAGCTTTATGGCTGCCACATTAGAAGATGGAACATTCTCAAACTTACTTTTACTGGTTAATAGAAGTATTGAGCATGTTAAAGAATATCATGAAAAACTGTGCGGACTGATAACAGAAATATTGGAAGTAAAAGAATACTCGGAGCTAACTAGCTATGGAAGCGTCATTTATAACCTTCCTGACGTAAAAAAAATACACAAACCTCGATGATAAATTGAAGAGCCGCCCAATAAGGCGGTTTTTTTACGCCCAAATTTCAGGAGTTACCTATGTGTGATATCGCAGATGAAGCCTTTGAACGTGAAGAGTGGGAGCGCGAACTGGCGCTGAAGAATCGCAAGTTGCCGGATCCGCCGTCGCTGGTTTGTCGGAACGGGGATTGTAGCGAGAAGTCGCAGCCAGGCACCAGCGATTGCTCGCCAGAGTGCCGGGAAGATGCAGAGCGGCTTGCGCGTGCAGAGAGGCAAAGGAGAGTTGCTTAATGGACGCGCCGACTGAGAACGCCCTGCGGTCAGTCGCCCGAAGTTGCAGAAAGGAAATTATCAGCGCCAAGAAAGGCAAACCAAAATCCGAGCACGACCGCATTACCACCCTTCGGTTAGACAAATACACCAAACTAATTACCGCGCTGCCGCCTGGCAGATACCCGGCCAGACAATGGCTGGTCTACTTCGTGCGCGTGGTAGATAAGAAGATAAAGAATTGAGCGAAGCAACCATTTTAGATATGTGCTGCGGCTCCCGCATGTTCTGGCTGGATAAGCAGGACAGCAGAGCAGTTTTTTCTGATGTGCGCAGCGAGAGCCACACGCTTTGTGATGGCCGGCTACTCAATATCGCGCCGGACGTGATAGCGGATTTCCGACATTTGCCATTCCCGGCTAACACTTTCGCCCAGGTTGTTTTCGATCCCCCACATCTCGACCGTGCCGGAGAGAATGGCTGGATGCGTAAAAAATACGGCGCGCTGAACAAAGCAACATGGCGAGATGACATTCGGGCGGGATTTACTGAAGCTTTTCGCGTACTGCGGCCACACGGCACGCTTATCTTTAAGTGGAACGAAACGCAGATACCAGTTAGCCAGGTTATCGCGCTAACCGATCAGAAGCCGACTATATGGCAGCACACCGGCAAAGGCGACAAAACTCACTAGATTTTATTCCTGAAATCTTAATTCCCTCCCCCACACATCGCGACTAAATAATCGAGGTCAATATGGAAGCGTACTCACTTACGCTCGATGAGGCCTGCGCGTTTCTTGGCATCTCGCGCCCGACGGCCAGGAACTGGATTCGCTCCGGGCGCCTTACTGCAACACGCAAAGACCCGAGCAAAAACAAATCGCCTTACCTGGTCACGCGGCAGGCGTGTATTGCCGCGCTGAATAATCCGTTGCACACTGTCGCCGTGAGCGCGGCGGATGCGTTACATGAGGAGAAATCACCATGTCGATCTTCCGTAGGGGTGAAATTTGGTACGCCAGTTTCACAACAGCGGGCGGCAAAAGAGTTAAGCAATCTCTTGGCACGCCCGACAAGCAGCAGGCGCAGGAACTCCACGACAGGCTAAAAGCTGAGTCATGGAGAATAGTTAAGCTGGGGGAGCCGGTCTCTATGACATTCGAAGAGGACTGCGTCCGCTGGATACACGAGAAGTCAGAAAAGAAAAGTCTCGATGACGATAAGCACATAATCAAGTTTTGGCTTGAGTCGATGGCGGGAAAGCAACTAAGGGATATCACTGAAAGGGAAATCTACGCGGCGGTAGCTAAGACCGAAAACCGCAATCACTTTAACCGTTGGAAGCAGAGAGCAGAGGCTTGCGCAAAAAGAGGGAAACCAGCGCCAGAATACAAGCCTAAGCTTGCTTCGCAGGGCACAAGGATAAAGCGCCTCTCTTTCATCAGGTCTCTCCTGCGAGCTGCTGAAAGGGACTGGAAAGCGCTTGAGAGGGCGCCGGTTGTAAAAGTTCCCGTAGCAAAGGAACGGCGGATCAGATGGCTGAAGCCTGAAGAGGCGCAGCGCCTGATTAAGGAGTGCTCTGAGCCCCTCAAATCTACTGTAGAGTTTGCGCTGTGTACCGGCCTGAGGCGTTCAAATATCACCAACCTTAAGTGGGAGCAGATTGACCTGCAGAAGAGGATGGCGTGGATTTATGCGGACGAGAGTAAATCAGGCAGGGCAATTGGCGTTGCCCTGAATGATACAGCCTGCGCGGTATTGAGAAAGAATATCGGCAGGAATGACGAATACGTGTTCGCATATGTAGATACAGTTAAACACGATAATGGTGAAGTGACAAAAACAACCCGGCCTGTAAGAAGCAATACCAATACCGGGTGGAGAGCTGCTCTAAGGCGGGCTGGTATAGACGATTTCAGATTTCACGATCTGAGGCATACCTGGGCATCGTGGTTGATTATGGCCGGCGTCCCTATTTCGGTTCTGCAGGAAATGGGCGGCTGGCAAAATATCAACATGGTAAGGCGATATGCTCACTTTTCATCAGGCCATTTGTCCCTGCATGCAAGGCGGATTGATGATATTTTTAACCAGAATGTCCCAAATCTGTCCCACACTGACTTTAAGCGTGAGGCAAACAACAATTAAGGTTTTGATATGTCTAAGGAAATAATCAGGGTTGAACCTATCGAACACCGCATGTCCGAAGCGGTGATTCATAACGATACCATCTACTACACCAGCGTGCCGGAAAACCTGGATGAAGATGCCGAAGCGCAGACCGCCAACGCGCTGGCGGTCATCGATCGTATCCTGGCCCGACTGGGTTCAGATAAAAGCCGTATTCTGGACGCGACCATTTTTCTGGTGCACAAGGAAGATTTTCCGGCGATGAATCGCGCCTGGGACGCCTGGGTTTCGCCGGGTAACGCGCCGGTGCGCTGCACCGTGCAGGCCGGTTTGATGAACCCGAAATATCTGGTTGAGATCAAAATCGTCGCCGCCAGGTAAACGAATGGCGCGCCGGCTGGCGCGCCAGGACTACTCTTCTTCGTCAGCGTCGTCGTATTCAGGCTGCAGCGGGTCGTCATCCTCATCCTCAAAACGCACCGCGATCATCTCGCCGGTATGGGTTTCGCGAATTTCGGCCGCCACCAGCTGAATAGCTTGCCCGCTACTCATGCCTTCCGCGATGAGTTCCTGAATACGCTCTACTGCCTGCTGCTGCTGTTCAGGCGACAGCGCCGGTAAACCACTAATCATATCTACTCCTGTTTCGGTCGCCGGAATTATTCCACGCGTAACAAACAGATGCCAGCGGCGGAAAAATATGGCAGGCTTGCTGCCTGTTTGGGTTCCGATCTGCTTACGCCATGTCACCTGTTTATTATCCCCTGGAGTATACGCCCGAAAGCCTCGGGAATCTGTTTAACCTTGTCGCTCATCAGCCCTGGGCGATGCTGCTGCATTCGGGTTTCGCGCAGCATAACGATAACCGCTTCGATATCATGGTCGCCGATCCGCTCGCAACGCTGACCACCAGAGGTAGTTTGACCCGTATCGAGCATGGCGATGGCATTACGGAAAGCACAGACGATCCGCTTAGCCTGCTGCAACAGACGCTTCACGAAAGCGGCCTGCAGGCGAGTGAACACGCGGACTATCCTTTTCAGGGCGGCGCGCTGGGGCTGTTTGGCTATGACCTGGGAAGGCGCTTCGAGAAACTGCCGCAGCTGGCGCAGCAGGATTTAACCACGCCGGATATGGCCGTCGGCCTCTACGATTGGGCCGTGATCGCCGATCATCATCGCCGTACCCTGACGCTGATAACCCACGGCGACCCGGCGAAGCGCCTGAGCTGGCTGGATAAGCAACAGCCAAAGGCAGCCGTGCCTTTTCGCCTGACCAGCCCATGGCGCTCTAACATGAGCCGCGAAAGCTACGGCGAAAAATTCCGCCAGGTTCAGGCCTGGCTGCGCAGCGGCGACTGCTACCAGATCAACCTCGCTCAGCGCTTTCAGGCCAGCTACAGCGGCGACGAATGGCAGGCGTTTCTGCTGCTCAACAAACAAAACCGTGCGCCTTTCAGCGCTTTTCTTCGCCTGCCGGAAAGCGCCGTGTTAAGCCTTTCTCCCGAACGTTTTCTGCAGATCGAGCAGGGCGAAATTGAAACCCGGCCCATTAAAGGCACGCTGCCGCGCCTGAGCGATCCGCAAGCTGACAGGCTGCAGGCGGAAAAGCTGGCGCGATCGCCGAAGGATCGCGCGGAAAACCTGATGATTGTCGATCTGCTGCGCAACGATATTGGCCGCGTGGCCGTGCCCGGCACGGTGAAAGTGCCGGAGCTGTTCGTTGTAGAGCCTTTTCCGGCGGTGCACCATCTTGTCAGCACCGTTACCGGCAGGCTGAAGCCCGAGCTGACGCCCTGCGATCTGCTGCGCGCCTGCTTTCCCGGCGGTTCGATTACCGGCGCGCCTAAGGTGCGGGCAATGGCGATTATCGACGAGCTGGAACCGCACCGCCGTAATGCCTGGTGCGGCAGCATCGGCTACCTCAGCGCCTGCGGCCGCATGGATACCAGCATTACTATTCGCACCCTGACGGCGGAAAACGGCCAGCTTTACTGTACCGCCGGCGGCGGTATCGTGGCGGACAGCGACGAGCAGGCGGAGTATCAGGAAACATTCGACAAGGTGAAACGTATTCTTCCCTGTCTGGAGCAAACCGATGGCTGAAACCTCACCAGCGCTGGCGCATTTTCTCACCCGTTTTCAGCTACAGCGGCCCGACGCCGCCGCGCCGCAGCTGCCGGTTCGCCAGGCTGCGGTGCTGGTGCCGATTATCAACCGGACACGTCCTGGTCTGCTGCTGACCCGACGCGCCGCTACGCTACGCAAACATGCCGGCCAGGTCGCTTTCCCCGGCGGTATGCGTGATAAAGAAGATCGGTCACTGATTTTCACCGCGCTGCGCGAGGCGCAGGAAGAGGTCGCTATTCCTCCGGAATGCGTAAAGGTCATCGGCGTGCTGCCGCCCGTTACCAGCAGCACCGGTTTTCAGGTGACGCCGGTGGTGGGCATCTTGCCTGACACTATTTGCTGGCACGCCAGCGAGTCGGAGGTGGAATCGGTGTTTGAGATGCCGCTGCAGGAAGCGCTGCGGCTGGGACGCTATTCGCCGCTGGATATTCATCGGCACGGCGTCGCTCACCGCGTCTGGCTCTCCTGGTTTGACGACTATTTCATCTGGGGCATGACCGCCGGCATTATTCGCCAGCTCAGCCTGCAGGTGGCGGAGTAGCTTTTCGCACAAAATAGCGCCGCTTAGCGTTTTTGCCAGTGATTTAAAGCAGAACAGGGAAGAAATTCCCTGTTTTAGTTTGTTTTTCCCCTTCACAATTAGCGTAATTCCTTTATATTGCAGCGCGAATGTCGCGGCGGTGTCCATTAACGGCCCGGCATTGATTTTGCCCTAACGCAGATTGGGCAGGAAAAACCGCCTGATGCCAGCGCCATGCGGGCAGCGATAACTTTTCCCTCGACAGCAGATTAGTTTATTTCATGCGACTATCGTTCACATGATGATTACCATTACTTAATATCCAGCGAATGCAGACCGGGAGCAGAATGTGATTAGCGTTTTCGACATGTTTAAGATCGGCATAGGCCCATCCAGCTCCCATACCGTGGGGCCGATGAAAGCCGGCAAACAGTTTGTTGACGATCTGGTCAGCCACGGAAAATTAACCGACGTGACGCGCATCGCCGTGGACGTTTACGGTTCTCTTTCCCTGACAGGCAAAGGCCACCACACCGATATCGCCATTATTATGGGCCTGTCGGGCGCCTCGCCGGAGAGCGTGGATATCGACGGTATCCCGGCTTTTATCCGCGATGTCGAAACGCGCCAGCGCCTGCTGCTGGCCGACGGCGCGCACGAGGTCGATTTTCCGCGTGAAGGCGGCATGGTGTTTCGCAGCGACAATCTCTCTCTGCACGAAAACGGTATGCGTATTCACGCTTTCGCCGGCGACGAGCTGATCTACAGCAAAACCTACTACTCTGTCGGCGGCGGTTTTATCGTTGATGAAGAGCATTTTGGTCAGTCATCGCTAAATGAAGTCTCGGTGCCCTATCCGTTTAACTCCGCTAAAGAGATGTTGGCTCACTGCCACGATACGGGGCTGTCGCTCTCCGGCATGGTGATGAAAAACGAGCTGGCGCTGCACAGCCGGGCAGAGATCGAACGCTATTTCGCCGATGTCTGGCAAAGTATGCGCGACTGCATCGATCGCGGCCTGAACACTGAAGGCGTGCTGCCTGGGCCACTGCGGGTTCCGCGCCGCGCCGCCGCGCTGCGTCGCCTGCTGGTCTCTTCCGACAAGCTTTCCAGCGATCCGATGAATGTGATCGACTGGGTGAATATGTTCGCGCTGGCCGTGAATGAAGAGAACGCGGCAGGCGGACGAGTCGTAACCGCACCGACCAACGGCGCCTGCGGCATCGTTCCGGCCGTGCTGGCCTATTACGATCATTTCATCGCCTCGGTCAGTCCCGATATTTTTATCCGTTATTTTCTGGCGGCGGGCGCAGTCGGCATTCTGTATAAGATGAACGCCTCAATTTCCGGTGCGGAAGTCGGCTGTCAGGGCGAAGTCGGCGTTGCCTGTTCGATGGCGGCCGCGGGCCTGGCTGAACTGCTGGGCGCCAGCCCGGAGCAGGTCTGCGTGGCGGCGGAAATCGGCATGGAACATAATCTGGGGCTGACCTGCGATCCCGTTGCCGGTCAGGTACAGGTTCCCTGTATCGAGCGCAACGCCATTGCGTCGGTCAAAGCGATCAACTCCGCGCGCATGGCAATGCGCCGCACCAGCGAAGCCCGCGTGTCGCTGGATAAAGTTATCGAAACCATGTATGAAACCGGCAAAGATATGAACGCCAAATACCGGGAAACCTCTCGTGGCGGACTGGCGATTAAAGTTCAGTGTGACTAATCCTTAACCAGCGCCCGCTGCGGCGCTGGTTTTCCTTTCTTTTCCCGCACGCGCGTTATCGCCGGGCCGCACTTTTCATCTCGTTTTCATCCGCCAGCGCTAAACTTAATTCTGTTTTTGCCGATAACGACCTGGTTCGCGTTTCGCTTTAAGGATGGTAACTGATGCAAGTGTCACAGGAGGCAACTGGGGCGTTTCGCCGCAGACGCTTGTTCATTGCAGTAATCATAGCCGCACTGGTGCTTATCCTTACCCTGGCTTTGCGCTTTATCATTGAAAAACACCATGTCGAGCAGCAGTCGCGCATTTTCGCCAGTCAGGCAATCCAGCGTTTCGACCGCCTGTTTTCACCGCTTGATGTGGCGGCCAACAATACTCTCGGACTGGTCGGCCTGCCCTGTGAGCAGGTGCGTTTCCCGCTGGTGGCGAAACTCGCCTCGCTGCAGACAGTGCGGTCAATCATGCTGGTCGATCGTAACAATATGTACTGCTCCAGCATTTTCGGCAGCACCAATATCGGCTTTAGCGAGAGCTATCCCGAGCTCGCGGTAAATAATCAGCGCATGTTGCTGACTACCGATGAAAACCTGCTGAAAGGCTCGCCGGTGCTGCTGCTGTGGACGCCGCTGGACACGCATGGTCAAGCCGGTATCGTGCAGGAAATCAATATCGAATTGATGAGCAACTATCTGCTTGAGCCTGAGCTGCCCTGGGTGGAACGGGTTGTTTTCAACGTGGCCAATCGCAGCCTGGAATACGGCAATCCGCTGATTGAGAAAGCGCAGCCCTCGGAAGATCAGGTCAGCTATCAGGACGCCTCGCTGCGCTATCCTTTTTCCGTTACGCTGTTCGGCCCGGCGCCCACGCGGCTGGCGCTCGCTACCCTGCCCGACCAGTTACCGCTGGCGCTGCTGCTGAGCCTGCTCTCCGGTTATATTGTCTGGCTGGCGCTCGCTAACCGCATGAGTCTCGCCTGGCAGATTAGCTACGGCATTAACGCGCGCGAATTTCTGGTCTACTGCCAGCCGTTAATCAGCGCCCGCAACGGCGAGTGCGAAGGCATCGAGCTGCTGCTGCGCTGGCATAACGCTCGCCAGGGCTGGATATCGCCGGAGCTGTTTATCCCGCTGGCCGAACGTCACAACCTGATCGCGCCGCTGACGCGTTACGTGCTGAAAGAAGTGGTTAGCCAGCTGCCTCATCTGCCCGCCAAACCCGAGTTTCATATCGCCATCAACGTCGCCTCCAGCCATTTTCATCGCCGTCAGATCCTGTTGGATTTAAAAGAGATCTGGTGGCCTGCCGATCCGGCGCCACAGCTGGTCGTGGAGCTGACAGAGCGCGACGCGCTGCCGGAAGTCGATCGCCGCGTGGTGGCGCAGCTGCGGCAAAATGGCGTCAGGCTGGCGATTGACGATTTCGGCACCGGCCACAGCTCGCTCTCTTATCTCAAGACGCTGAGCCCGGACGTGCTGAAAATCGACAAGGTGTTTACCGCCGCGCTCGGCACGGATGCTATCAACGCCACAGTCACGGATATGGTGATTTCGCTGGCGCAGCGGCTGAATATCAGCCTGGTGGCGGAAGGTGTCGAGACGGAAGAGCAGGCAGCCTATCTGCGCGAGAAAGGCGTGGATGTGCTGCAGGGTTATCTTTTTGCCCGGCCCATGCCACTGGAAAGCTTTCCACAGTGGCTGAGCGAGCATCAGCCGCCGGGCGGCGGCTGATAGTCAGGCTTATTCCTCTTCCTCCGCATGCGGATTTTCGCGCGTGACGCGCACTAAATCGATGCGGTAGTCGGTAGCGGAAACGATCAGGAACGAGAACGGCGCCAGCTCAATCACCTCGCCCGCCTGCGGCAGCTGCCCTTTCTGGGCAATCAGCAGACCCGCCAGCGAAGCGTGATCGTCTTCGGGTCTGATTAGCATCTGGGTATCCAGCAGCTGCTGCAGCGAGTGCAGATCGGTACCGCCTTTTACCAGCCAGCCATCGCCGTCAGCGACGATATCGGGCGTTTCATCCTCATCCGGGAACTCGCCGGCAATCGCCTCCAGCACGTCCAGCGGCGTGATCAATCCCTGCACTACGCCAAACTCGTTGCTCACCACCACAAAGCTGCCTTTGGCGCGACGCAGCACGCCCAGCAGATTGATCGGATCCAGGGTTTCCGGCACGATTACCGGCGGCGTCGCGGCGGCAAAGGTAGCGACATCAATACCATGATCCAGCGCGACCAGCAGCTCTTTCGCTCTGACCACGCCTATGATCTCATCCAGCTCGCCGCGACAAACCGGAAACAGGCTGTGTGGCGTGTCCAGCAGCTGGATACGGATTTCATCCGCGGGACGTTCGGCATTGACCCAGGAGATTTCACCGCGCGGCGTCATGATGCTACGCACCGAACGCGAGGCCAGCGTCAGCACGCCGTTAATCATGTAGCGCTCTTCATCCTTAAAAGCTTCCTGCGGCATCAGCTTCGCCGTTTCGCTCTCCTCTTCGCCGTTGGCCGCCTGGCCGCGTCTGCCGCCCATCAGCCGCTGAATAGCTTCTGCGGTACGTTCGCGCATCGGTCTTCTGGCCTGATGACGGTTGAAGTTGACCCGCGCTATCTGGTTGAAGAGCTCGATCAGCACGGAGAAGCCGATTGCCGCGTAGAGATAGCCTTTCGGAATATGGAAGCCAAAACCTTCCGCCACCAGGCTGAGGCCAATCATTAACAGGAAGCTGAGGCAGAGCACCACTACCGTAGGATGCGCGTTAACGAAGCGGGTCAGCGGTTTCGAAGCCAGCAGCATTACGCCCATCGCGATCACTACCGCCGTCATCATTATCGCCAGGTCGTTGACCATGCCCACGGCGGTAATCACGGCATCCAGCGAGAACACGGCGTCCAGCACCACAATCTGAGCCACTACCGCCCAGAAGCTGGCGTAGCCTTTACTGCCTTCGCCGCTGTGCTCGCGGTTTTCCAGCCTTTCGTGCAGCTCCATCGTGGCTTTAAACAGCAGAAAGAAGCCGCCGACCAGCAGGATCAGATCGCGTCCCGAGAAACTGAAATCCGCCACGCTGAACAGCGGCCGCGTCAGCGTTACCATCCAGGAGATCAGCGAAAGCAGGCCGAGCCGCATTACCAGCGCCAGCGACAGTCCGATCAGACGCGCTTTGTCACGCTGCTTTGGCGGCAGCTTATCGGCAAGGATGGCGATAAAAACCAGGTTATCTATACCCAATACTATCTCAAGGACGACCAGCGTCAGCAGACCGGCCCAGATTGACGGGTCTAACAGAAATTCCATGACAGGCTCCGAAAGCAGATACGGGAAAAGGCAGCAGGCGACCGCGTCGCGCAGCTTGCGTCAGGACAGAGAGAAAAAGCGCCAGTGAAAGGCGGAGCGGCCAACAGGCCCAATAGCTGAGTGAAAGGACTTCGGTGACGATCCATAAGGAGGGCGCAAGCCCGTGACTCCTGTTAAAATTAAGGAGTTCTACTGTAAACAGCGTTGCAGACCTCGTCAAAATATTTGCTTACATTTACAGAAGGCCGTCTGATAACGGCCGGCCCTGTTTTGTTATTCGTCGGCGTTCGACCTCTCGATCGTCCGGCGCCACAGGCGCAGCGTGAAATCCGTCTCTACCTCGAACAGCGGCGTGGTCGCCAGTACGCCCCAGACTTCGGGCCGCGCCCGCCAGGCGAAAGGCGTCATCTGCAGCAGCGCGGCGGCCGTCTCACTGTTCAGGCGCATTAAATAATTAAGCGACTGCTCTTCCACCAGCGTAAAGCCCTGCAAAGCTTCCGGCGTTTCATCGTGCAGGCGCGCCTGCTGGTAGATAAGCTCTTTGAACTGCAGCAGATGGCGCGGCCCCGGCGTAACGGTCAGCACATAGCCATCGTTCTTCACCACGCGCGCCAGCTCTTCCGCTTTGCACGGCGCATAGATCCGCAGTACGGCGTCAAACTGCCCGTCGGCGAAAGGCAAGCGATGGCTGGAGGCCACGCAGAAGCGAACATTGCCGTAGCGCTTCGCGCCGGCGCGAACCGCCACTCTGGAGACATCCAGCGCGTGCACTTCCGCCTCGCCGCTTTTTTGCAGCGCATCCGCCACGGCATGCGTGTAGTAGCCTTCGCCGCAGCCGATATCAAGCACGCTGACGCCACTGGCTGGCAGGCTATCCTGAAAAATTTCGCAAACGCGCGCCTGCAGCGGCTGATAGTGGCCGGCGTCAAGAAATTCCCGCCGCGCCTGGATCATATCCGCGCTGTCGCCCGGCTGCTTTGAACGCTTGTGCTGTACCGGCAGCAGATTGACATAGCCCTCTTTCGCCCGATCGAACTGATGCCGGTTTTCACATCGCCAGCCGGCTGAGTCGGGCAGCAAGGGATGATGGCAAAGCGGGCAAAGATAAGACATAACAACTCTCCGGAAACAGTAAGGGCGGCAGTTTACCGGAAATCGGCAGGCCAGGGCAGAGTTTCCTGGCGCGGAAAGCAAAAAGCCCCGCCGTTATGGCAGGGCTTTACTATTCTGATACTTGCCTGATCCGTCGCGCGGGCAACGGCAAGATCGAAAATTAGATAGCGGTGACGTTCACAGCAGCAGGGCCTTTCTGGCCATCCTGAATTTCGAACTCAACGTTCTGGCCTTCGGCCAGCGTTTTGAAACCATTACCCTGGATAGCAGAGAAGTGTACGAACACGTCTTTGCTGCCGTCTGCCGGGGTGATGAAGCCAAAACCTTTAGACTCGTTGAACCACTTAACCTGACCTTTAATCTTTGCCATTTTGCAAATTCCTTAGAGTGTTAATTCGCCCGAGGGCGTGACGTACAGAAAAATCAGAGACACGACTGCATGAGGCATGAATTAAGGCTCGGCAAGGAAGCGGTATTCAACGTAACGTCTTTACTCAGAACTTCTTTACTGAAGCTGCCATACATAAACAGAACTGTACCCCGTTTTACCAAAAGCGTTATCACATATTCGATTATTAATGGCAAGTCATTTTTATAAAGTCGTCGGGCTGTCGCACATAATTGAAACTTCCCAGACGCTTATTGCACATCAACAAAGGGATGGCCAAACGTTTACAGGGTAAAACCGAATCACAAAGGCCTGGCAGTCACGCAATTTCTGAATAGCATCATACTCCGCCGTCGCGCTGAAGTCTACGGCCCCGCACCGTGCCGTCCCCTATCTTCCGCCGGGTTTATTGCAAAAATATGGCATTGCTTACTCAAAAAACTTCATTTAAAAATGGCACGACGCTGCGGTGTGGATAATGATATTACCGTATCAAAAGAAGCATCCGGTACATATTTAAATTTAAATTGCACCAAAATCAGGAGAATGTAATTTTCCCTGCCCCATTTAAACGCAAAGGTTTATCAGTTAATTGAGCGCGCCTGGTTCAATCCATTTGGATTAACGGGCAACTCAACTGACGAGCGCCCGCTTTAAATTCGCCCGTTAGGATTATTCTTAATTTATATTATTAAGTAACATTTTGCCGCCAATTTTCCAGGCGCTGAAACGTCGTGCTTCAAGCCCGGCCGCCTGCATCGCTTCCGCCAGTACGCGCGGCGGCTCATCCAGCGATTCGTCCGCCAGCTCAAACACGCCCCAGTGGATAGGGATAGTTTCCGGCTGGCCCATGTCCCGATGCAGCGATACGGCCTGTTCAGGGTCCATATGCTGACCGCGCATGAACCATTGCGGTGCATAGGCGCCCGTCGGCAACGCGGCGAGGTTAAACGGCCCCAGCCTGCGCGGAATAGCCAACAGGTTTTCAGAATAGCCGCTGTCGCCGCTGAACCAGAAGTTTAACTTCTGGCTTTTCACCACCCAGCCGCACCAGAGAGAACGGTTGCGATCCCAGGGCGTGCGCATACTCCAGTGACGCGCCGGAACCGCAACGATTTGCAGCTCGCGGTCTTCGACGCTCTGCCACCAGTCCAGCTGCGTGACGTTTTTGGCGCCGCGTTTTTTAAACCACTCCGCCAGCCCCAGTGGCACGACAAAATGCACGTCGGGAAAACGCCGCAGGATCTTTTTGACCGTAGGCTTGTCCAGATGATCGTAGTGACTGTGAGAAATCAGCACGCGATCCAGCGCAGGCAGCTGCTCGATGGTTAATGGCGCAGGCGTTTTGCGTTTCGGCCCGTAAAAACTGAGCGGCGAGACGCGCGGCGACAGCGCCGGATCGATTAACGTGTATTTTCCCGACGTGCGCAGCAGCAGACAGGCATGGCCCAGCCACCAAATCGCGTCCTCGTCGCCGCTCAAATCAGCGGGCTGCCACCACTGATGGATAAATTGCTGATAGCCCTGCGCAGGCGGAAAAGGCAGGCCTTTCGCCTTACGCTCCTTGCGCCAGCGCTGAAGATCGCCCTGCTGCCGCAGCTCCTGCTCCGGATTACGGAATCCTTGCGGCGTATGATGCTCTTTTTGCGGATCGTACCAGGGATTTTGCCAGGCCATGCGGATCTCCTTGTGCCGGAGCGGTTAGCGCTCCGGAATTAAGCGAATAAAATCGGACTCGTCCGTCGCGCCTTCAGCAGCCTGAGCAGGATTTTCCTGCGCTTCCACAAGCGTTTTCAATAGCTGATTCTGGCGCTTTTGCTCCTCAAGCAGCGCTTCCAGCAGCCGGATTTGCTCATTGGCTCTGACGCTGGCGCGGTTTACCAGAAACCAGGCGAACAGCCCAATGATGGCGATAACGATAAACAATCCCGTACCCGCCGCGCCGTTCGCGACCTCATTCAACATACCTACGCTCCTGATGTTACGCATAATTTTGCAAGCCGAAATTTTACCTGTTCATCAACGAATTGATAGCGGGCTGACAGAAATTTAGGAACCTTCGCGCAGGCGCTGTGGAAACAATCCGGTATGCTGACAAGATATTGCGTACCTGCTCACAATGTACAGACGTCGGCGAAGCGCAGGAAAGGCCGACGCACCAAGGAGATAACATGAGATTTTTCGTTCGCTTCGTCGCCCTGCTGGCGGTGGTCTGGCTGGCTTTGCTGGTCACCGGCTATGGCGTTCTTGCCGGCAGCCATAAAAACGTCGCCGGGATGGGACTGCAGTGCCAGTATCTGACCGCTCGCGGTATGACCACCGCGCAGTATCTGCATACCGACAGCGGCATCATCGGCGTGACCGACTGCCCATTATTACGCAAAAGCAGCGAAGTCGTGGATAATTGACGGCGCGCGGGTCGGCACGAGGCTGACCCGCTTATTCAGAAAGGATAAGCCCTGTAGCCCATCTGTTCTGAAATCACCCTCGCCGCCCGATGCAGCATGGCAACATAGCTGCTTTTCTCTTCTTCCGTAAAGCGGATAGTGGGGAAAGAGATGCTCAGCCCGGCGATAACCACGCCAAAGCGGTCAAACACCGGCACGGCGATGCAGCGCAATCCCTCTTCCTGCTCTTCATTATCTTCGCCATAGCCCTGCGCGCGGACTCTCTCCAGCTGGCTTATTAATGCCTCCGCAGAGGTCAGCGTCCTGACGGTGCTTTGCTGGAAATTGACCTGGGAAAGGATATTTTTAACCTCTTCCGGCTCGCGCCAGGCAAGCAGCACTTTACCAATAGCCGTGCTGTAAAGCGGGTTGCGCCGGCCGATGCGCGAATACATGCGCAGGTTATAAAGCGAGTCGATTTTGTGTATGTAGACAATACTGTCCTCTTCCAGCGCGCCCAGATGAATGGTTTCACGGGTCAGGCGAGAAAGCTCGCGCATCTGCACGTCGGCGCTACGGATCAGATCAACGTTCTGCAATGCTTTCGCGCCCAGCTCAAAGAGCTTAAGCGTCAGGCTATATTTTTCCGTGTCGCCTTCCTGTGCCACGTAACCCAGCGACTTCATGGTCTGAAGGAAACGATAGACGGTGCTTTTGGACATCATGACGCGCTGGGAAAGCTCGGTAATGCCGTGCGCTCTCTCTTCGCCCAGCGCCTGTAAAATGCCAAAAACCTTGAGTACGGAGGAAACCGAATCAGGTTGTTTATCCACCTCATCCTTCGCCATTATTTCGCCTTTTCTGTTTTATAAAAAATGGAACACTATTTTTATTATACTTTTTGCCATCCTGACAGCGCAACGTTAACCTCGCGCCGCGACGGACACATTTGCTGATAGTTAGCCACGCTTTACCCGTAGCGCGGCGCAGGAAAAATGATTAGCATTATGATATTCACTCTCCTGACTATTTCCCTCTATGCCGCAAACTTCGCAACCGGACGGCCTGCCCGTTCCACAACGTTACGGCGCTATTCTGGCTATCGCGCTGGGCATTACCGTCGCCGTGCTGGACGGCGCTATCGCCAACGTCGCGCTGCCCACTATCGCCAGAGATCTGCAGGCCAGTCCGGCAGCCTCTATCTGGATCGTTAACGCCTATCAGCTGGCGATTATCGTCTCGCTGCTGTCGCTCTCTTTTCTGGGCGATATTCTCGGCTATCGCCGCGTCTATCAGTGCGGACTGGTGGTTTTTACCCTGACTTCTCTGCTCTGCGCCCTTTCCGGCTCGCTGGAGACGCTGACCTTCGCCAGGGTCTTGCAGGGTTTCGGCGGCGCGGCGCTGATGAGCGTCAATACGGCGCTGATCCGCATTATCTATCCGCAGCGCCATCTGGGACGCGGCATGGGCATCAATTCGCTGATTGTGGCGGTTTCTACCGCTGCCGGCCCTACTGTCGCCGCCGCCGTGCTGTCGGTAGCCTCATGGAAGTGGCTATTTTTGATCAACGTACCGGTAGGCATCGCGGCGCTGGTGCTGGCGTTACGCTTTCTGCCGGATAATCCGCAAAAAGCCAAAGGCCAGCGTTTCGACGTGCCCAGCGCCGTCATGAACGCCCTGAGTTTTGGCCTGCTGATCTCCGCGCTAAGCGGTTTCGCTCAGGGACAAAGCGGCAGGTTAATCGCAGCGGAGCTGATCGCGCTGCTGGTTATCGGCACGCTGTTTATCCGTCGGCAGCTGCGTCTGCCGGTGCCGCTACTGCCGGTGGATCTGTTGCGTATCCCGGTTTTTTCGCTCTCATTGGGAACATCGGTCTGCTCATTCTGCGCCCAAATGCTGGCGATGGTTTCGTTGCCGTTCTTTCTGCAAACCGTGCTGCACCGCGACGAGGTGGCAACCGGTCTTCTGCTGACGCCGTGGCCGCTGGCCACAATGGTGATGGCGCCGATCGCGGGCAGGCTGATTGAGCGCTACCATGCCGGACTGTTGGGCGCCATCGGCCTCGTCTTTTTCGCTATCGGCCTGTTCTCGCTGGCGCTGCTGCCGACTTCGCCGGATAACTGGAGCATTATCTGGCGCATGATTATCTGCGGTGCGGGCTTTGGCCTGTTTCAGTCGCCCAATAACCACACGATAATCAGTTCCGCGCCGCGCCATCGCAGCGGCGGCGCCAGCGGTATGCTCGGCACCGCGCGACTGCTTGGGCAAACCAGCGGCGCCGCGCTGGTAGCGCTAATGTTCAATCTGTTTCAGGAACAGGGAACCCATGCTTCGCTGCTGCTGGCGGGCGGTTTCTCTACCGTCGCCGCTGTGGTCAGCGCCATGCGGCTTACCCAGCCGCGTCCGCAGCAGAACGCCTGATCGCCAGGCAAAAAAATGCCGGTCAATGACCGGCATTTGCTGTAACCGGACCCAGGCTCCGGTTTATCGGCGGTCCGCGACCGCTATTTCAGGTACTGGCCGCTACGCAGCGCTTCGATACGCTTATCCAGTGGCGGATGCGACATAAACAGCTCGCTCAGCGACTTTGACTTGCCGTTGATGCAGAACGCCATCATGGTGCTCGCTTCCTGCGGCTCGTAGCTGGTTTTCAGGCGCTGCAGCGCGGCGATCATTTTCTCGCGGCCAACCAGGCGTGCGGAACCGGCATCGGCATGGTATTCGCGGTGACGCGAAAACCACATGGTGATAATGCTGGCAAGAATACCGAACACCAGCTCCAGCACCATCGATACCGCAAAATAGACCAGCGGATTGCCGTTGCTGCTCTCGCCTTCATCGCGATCGCCCGACATAAAACCGGCAGCGATCTGCGCGATAATGCGCGAGATAAAGATAACAAAGGTATTCACCACGCCCTGAATCAGGGTCATCGTCACCATGTCGCCGTTAGCGATATGGCTGATCTCGTGCGCCAGTACCGCTTCGGCCTCGTCGCGGTTCATGTTTTGCAACAGACCGGTTGATACCGCCACCAGCGAGGCGTCGCGACGCGCGCCGGTAGCGAAAGCGTTAATATCAGGCGCGTGGTAAATTGCCACCTGCGGCATGGCGATGCCCGCCTGCTGCGCCTGACCGGCGATAGTCTGCATCAGCCAGCGCTCGGTTTCATTACGCGGCTGCTCGATGACTTCGCCGCCCACGGAGCGCAGCGCCATCCATTTGGACATCAGCAGCGAGACGAACGCACCGCCAAAGCCAAACAGACCCGCCATAATCATCAGGCCCTGAACACTGCTTGACTGAATTCCCGTCAGACTGAGAATCAGTCCAAAAACCAACATTACGCCCAGGTTGGTTAACAGGAAAAGCGCAATACGCATCATAAACTTTCTTCTTCCTCAGTTAAAAAATCGCTTTCAGCGGATACCTATCCTATGGGCGCGGCAAAACATTTCAAGCGGCGACGCGCATTAAGTGCCTAAAAAGACATAACTTTACATTTTGTCTTAATTTATAACGTTCCGGAAAAGTTTATCGTCAGGAAGAGTGAAGTTTTAACCTGCTTTTGGAAAATTCAGGTAAAAATAAAGCACAGCTTTCGCTGTGCCTTAGGGTATGGAATCACTGTCGATTTGAATACGCCTCGGTCTGAAAAGGCTTTTACAACGAACCTTCCGTGGTTCGCGCTACATGCTCAAGTCACTGACCGACATTGCTTCAGGGTTGCCCTGAGATCACTGCCCGCTCGTCTGGCTGGCGCTTTCGCTTTTTTCCAGATGAGCCAGATCGTTGGCAATGTTAACCGTTTCGTCCAGATAAGGATCCGGCTCTTTGTAATCCTTCGGCAGATCTTCCAGCTTCGCCAGCGGCTTTTTACCCTGCTGTTTGAAGCGGGCGTTAATCCGCTCCAGCCGCAGCGCGTCATCCTCGCGATTCTCTTTCTCGCGCTCGGCGAGGTTCAGAGAGATGATGTTGCGCTTTTCCTTCATGGCGTTGAAGCGAGCAATATCCTTCAGGATGTACTGGAACTCCATATCTTTAGCGATACGATCCTGATGATCTTTAAGCAGCTGCGGGATCAGCGGTTTCACGTCGCCGGTCTTGGTATAGGTAGCCGCGTCGATGCTATCCCACGGCAGCGCGTTATCCTCGAACTTCTCGCCCGTTTCCACCGCTTCCACACCGGTCGGCATCAGCAGATCCGGCGTCACGCCTTTGCGCTGAGTACTGCCGCCGTTGACGCGGTAGAACTTCTGGATGGTATAGGTGATCGAGCCTAACGCAGGCCATTCCGGCCGCAGCATCTGGTCGTAGATGCGGTTCAGGGAGCGATACTGCTGAACCGTGCCTTTACCAAAGGTTGGTTCACCGACGATCAGCGCGCGGCCGTAATCCTGCATCGCTGCCGCGAAGATTTCCGAAGCGGAAGCGCTGAAGCGGTCAACCAGCACCACCAGCGGCCCTTTGTAGTAGACCACGCCGTCGGTATCGCTGTCCTGACGCACCTTGCCGTTGTTATCGCGCACCTGCACAACCGGGCCGCTTGGGATAAACAGGCCGGAAAGCGATACCGCCTCCGTCAGCGCTCCGCCGCCGTTGGTGCGCAGATCGATAACGATACTGTCGATATTCTGCTTCTGCAGTTTTTGCAGCTGCACTTTGACATCGTCGGTCAGGCCTACGTAGAAACCAGGAATATCCAGCACGCCGACCTTCTCTTTGCCGACGTTATGCACGCTCATCTTCACCGCGCGATCTTCCAGACGGATTTTTTCACGCGTCAGGGTAATGATGCGGGTTTTGGTGCCCTTGCCTGCCGGCAGGATCTCCAGACGAACCTTGCTGCCTTTCGGCCCTTTAATCTGCGCTACCACGTCATCCAGACGCCAGCCGATCACATCCTGAATCGGTTTGCCCGGCTGACCGACGCCAACGATGCGATCGCCTACGGTGATGGCCTTGCTCTTCGCTGCCGGGCCGCCCGCGACCATAGAGTTGATTACGGTATAGTCGTCATCCATCTGCAGCACCGCACCGATGCCTTCCAGCGACAGGCTCATTTCCGTGTTGAACTGGTCGGTGTTGCGCGGTGAAAGATAGCTGGTGTGCGGATCGATTTCGCGGGCGAAAGCGGTCATCGCCAGCTGGAACACGTCTTCGCTGTTGCTCTGCGCCAGACGGCGAATGGCGAACTGATAACGCTTGGTGAGAACCTCGCGGATCTCCTTCTCTTCTTTGCCCGTGAGTTTAAGACTCAGCTCGTCATATTTGACTTTGGCGTCCCAGAGTTGATTCAGCTCGGCGGTGGTTTGCGGCCACGGCGCCTTGCTGCGGTCGATATCAATGGTATCGTTGCCGCTGAAATCCATCGGCTTTTTCAGCACCGTCAGCGCGTATTGATAGCGCTCGAAACGGCGCTTCTGCGCCAGATTGTATAAGTCGTAGAAAACGTTTAGCTGGCCCGATTTTAGCTCGTCGCCCAGCGTAGTTTTTTTCGTGTCGTACTGCGCCACATCAGAGGCGAGCAGCACATTGTGGTTATAGTCCAGCAGATTCAGATAACGGGCGAAGATTTTCGCCGAAAAGTCTTTGTCCAAATCGAACTGACGATAGTGAGAACGGGTAAAGCGCGACGTCACGCGTTCGCTGACGGTCGCGTGCTGCGGTTCCTGATGAAGCTGCGGGATTTGATCGGCGCGAGTGATGGTATCGGCGGCGAAAACGTTTCCGGTTAACAGCAGCGCAGCAATAACGGTGGTTCTGAAAAAGTTGTTCATGCCCTGATTGGCCTCCGTATCAGAACTGCAAGTGTTCTGCGCGTACTATCATTGCCAGGCCGGAAGCCAGCTGTACCCGGACGCCATCTTTGGTAATTTCAAGAATGGTTGCATCCATGGCGCTTTTGCCTGCCGTGACTTTGATATTCTGGCCCACCTGCAGTGCTGCGGTATCCGTAACGGGCGTAGTGGTGCGCTGCGGCTGGCGTTCTGCGGAAGGCGCGCGGCCGGGATTGCGCTGTGGCTTAGCGCGCGCGGCCCGAGGCTGCTCGCCTTCAGCAGAAGGTTTACGAACCGGCTTGCGCGGACGACGCGGCGCGGACTCTTCACCGGCCTCGCGTTTCTTCGCCTGCTGCTGTTCGCGCTGCGCCTGAACGCGCGCTTTAGCCTCCTCGAGCTGCTTGCGGGCATGCTCCACATGCTGCTCGTCCAGCACGCCACAGGCGTTGCCGTCGAGGTCAACACGGGTCGCACCGGCTTTGATGCCGTACAAATAGCGCCAGCTTGAAGTATAGAGGCGCAACGCGGAACGAAGCTGAGTTTTACTCAGATTCATTTCGCCCTGCACGCGGTCGACTAAATCCTGAAAGATGCCGATTTTAAGCGGTCGCGCTTCGCCTTCGGCGCTAAAGCACTGTGGGAACCGCTCCGCCAAAAAGGCGATTACTTCTTTGCTGCTATTCAACTTGGGTTGATTTTCCATGAAATTTCCTGATTACAACGGGTTTGCCAACCAGCGCAGGCATGAACAGGCGTCATTATAATGACCCCATCGTTAAATGCTACGTGATCCAGCACTTTAGCTGCGTTTCATGTGAATAAATTTTTCCACGTCAGTACCGGCCAGTACTGTACAAAGCCCGTCAACCAGCTCGATCAGCCCGATTTCGTCTTCCCGATCAAAGCGATTATATTCCACGCTGTCGATATCCAGCACGCCGATAACCTCACCATTTACCGTCAGCGGCAGGACGATTTCCGCGTTGCTGGCCGCGTCGCAGGCGATATGGCCGGGAAAAGCATGGACGTCATCCACGCGCTGTACGGCATTCTCGGCTACGGCAGTACCACAAACGCCGCGCCCTACCGGAATGCGTACGCAGGCGATTTTGCCCTGAAACGGCCCCAGCACCAGGGTATTTTCTTCCGTTAGCAGATAAAACCCGGCCCAGTTTACGCCTTCCAGGCGTTCGAAAAGCAGCGCGCTGCAGTTGCCCATTGCGGCCAGAAAGCTGGTTTCGCCAGCGATAAGCGCGCGCAAATCGCGATTAAGATCCGAGTAAAATTCTTTTTTAGTCATTTTTTAACCATTATTAAAACTTGTACGAAGCCCGGAATGAGTTCGCCTGATAAAATAAGCATTAAATGTCCAGACGGACAAGGTGAATGATTCCGTTTGTTAATATACTCTTGTTGGTCAAAAGCCTTAAAAGCATAACGAAGAGGGGTTCGCCGGGACGATTTAACCTGACCGCAACCCAGCCAATCCGGGTAATCCGTGAAAATATACGCTATCAGCCAAATTCTGCCTCAGGAACGTTATCAGCGTTGTCCGCAATGCGATACCCTTTTTTCCTTACCAGATGTTAAATCCAGGCAATCGGCGCACTGCCCTCGCTGCAACGCCCGCATTCTCAACGGCCGCGACTGGTCGATGACGCGGCTGACGGCGATGGCCGTCACCATGCTGCTGCTGATGCCGTTTGCCTTCAGCGAGCCGCTGCTGACCATTCGCCTGTTGGGCACCAATATTCGCGCCAGCCTGCTGGAAGGCATTATGCAGATGGCGCAGCAGGGCGACATTATTACCGCTTCTATGGTGGCGTTCTGCACCATCGGCGCGCCCGCTACGCTGGTCGCCGCTATCGGCTGGCTCTTTTTCGGCAACCGGCTGGGGCTGAATTTGCGACCGGCGCTGCTGATACTCGATCGCCTGAAAGAGTGGGTGATGCTGGATATTTATCTGGTGGGCGTCGCTGTCGCTTCCATCAAGGTGCAGGACTACGCGGATATCAATCCCGGCACTGGCCTGATCGCCTTTCTGTCGCTGGCGGCGCTAAGCCTGGTCACGCTGATTCATATGAACGTCGAACAGCTCTGGCACCGCTTTTATCCGCAGCCGCAGCCGCACACTTCACTGGATCAGCTGCGGGTCTGCCTGAACTGCCATCATACCGGGCTGCCGGACGAGCGCGGTCGCTGTCCGCGCTGCCATACGCCGCTGCGTTTGCGTCGGCGCCACAGTTTGCAAAAGTCCTGGGCGGCGCTGATCTCTTCGATAGTGCTGCTGATCCCGGCCAACCTGCTGCCGATTTCCATTATTTATCTCAACGGCGCGCGTCAGGAAGATACGATTCTTTCCGGTATTCTTTCGCTGGCTTCCGGTAATATTCCGGTGGCGATCGTGGTGTTTATCGCCAGTATCATGGTGCCGTTTACCAAGGTTATCGTGCTGCTGACGCTGTTGGTCAGCATCCACTTTAAATGTGAACAGGGTCTGAAAACCCGCATCCGTCTGCTGCGGGTTGTCACCTGGGTTGGACGCTGGTCTATGCTGGACCTGTTTGTTATCTCTTTAACCATGTCGCTGGTGAATCGCGATCAGCTTCTGGCTTTTACTATGGGACCAGCCGCCTTCTATTTTGGCGCAGCGGTCATTCTTACTATCCTTGCCGTCGAGTGGCTGGATAGCCGTTTACTTTGGGATGCACATGCAACAGGAAACGCCGACTACACCGACTAGCGCACGCATTAAAAACCGCCGCAGAATTTCGCCGTTCTGGCTGCTGCCGTTTATCGCGCTGTTGATTGCGGGCTGGCTCGTCTGGACCAATTACCAGGAGCGCGGCACAACTATCACTATTGATTTCGCTACCGCGGACGGCATAGTGCCAGGCAGAACGCCGGTGCGCTATCAGGGCGTGGAAGTCGGCCAGGTCGAAGGCATCAGCATGACCGACGATCTGCGCACCATTAAAATCAAGGCCAGCATCAAGCGTGATATGAAAGACGCGCTGCGCGACAAAACGCAGTTCTGGCTGGTGACGCCAAAAGCGTCGCTGGCGGGCGTTTCCGGGCTGGATGCGCTGGTGGGCGGCAACTATATCGGCATGATGCCGGGCAAAGGCAATCCGCAGGATCACTTTGTGGCGCAGGATACGCAGCCGAAATACCGCGTGAATACGGGCGAAATGCTGATCCATCTGCACGCCGACGATTTAAGCTCGTTAAATACCGGCTCGCTGGTCTACTTTCGCAAAATTCCGGTAGGCCGCGTTTATGACTACAGCATCAATCCCGGCAACCAGGGCGTGACGGTCGACGTGCTGATCGAACGCCGCTTTACCAACCTGGTGAAGAAAGAGAGCCGCTTCTGGAACGTCTCGGGCGTCAAGGCTGACGTGGGCTTAAGCGGCGCTAAAGTGCAGCTGGAAAGCCTGGCCGCGCTGGTCAACGGCGCCATCGCCTTCGATTCGCCGACCGATTCCGCACAGGCGAAAAGCGACGACAACTACCAGCTCTATCCGGATCTGGCGCACAGCAAGCGCGGCGTGCTTATCACGCTCGATCTGCCCGGCGGCAAGAATCTGAAAGCGGGCAGTACGCCGCTGATGTATCAGGGTCTGGAAGTCGGCACGCTGACCGCCCTTAATCTGCAGCCTGACGGCAAAGTTACCGGCGAACTCACTATCGACCCTTCCGTAACCGGACTGATGCGCACCGGTACGCGCATCGAAATGCGCAGCCCGAAAATTACTCTGGCCGATACCAGTCTCAGCAGCCTGTTAACCGGCAATACGCTGGAGCTGGTGCCGGGCGAAGGCGAACCCCGCAATCGCTTTACCGTGCTGCAGAGCAATGAAACCCTGCTGCAGCGCCCCAATACGCTGGAAGTGAAACTCACCGCGCCGGAAAGCTACGGCATCGACGCCGGCCAGCCCGTCATGCTGCACGGTATGCAAATTGGCCAGGTGGTGAACCGAAAACTCGGCGAAAAAGGGGTAGATTTTATCGTTGCCATTACGCCGGACTATCGCGATCTGGTGCACGGCGACAGCAAGTTTATTATCAACAGTCGGCTGGACGTCAAGCTGGGGCTGGACGGCATGGAAGTGCTCGGCGCCAGCGCGCGTGAGTGGATTGACGGCGGCATTCGCCTGGAGCCCGGCAGCAAAGGCGCGCCAAAAGAGAGCTACCCGCTGTTCGCCAATGCGGAAAAAGCGGCGGAAGGCATCACCACCAATCAGCTGCCGACCACGCTGACGCTGACCGCGAGCAGTCTGCCCGATATTCAGGCCGGCTCCGTGGTGCTTTATCGTAAGTTTCAGGTCGGCGAGATTGTAGACGTAACGCCAAAAGCCAACGAGTTCGACGTCCGCGTGCATATCAAGCCGGAATACCGCAAGCTGCTGACGCCGAACAGCGTCTTCTGGTCGGAAGGCGGCGCGCGCGTGCAGCTTAACGGCAGCGGTCTTACCGTGCAGGCTTCGCCGCTGAACCGGGCGCTGAAAGGCGCTATCAGCTTCGATAACCTCAGCGGCGCGGGCGCGGGCCTGACCAGCAGAGACAAGCGCACGCTATTCGAATCGGAAACGGCGGCCAGAGCGGTCGGCAGCCAGATCACGCTGCGCACCTATGACGCCAGCAAGCTCTCATCCGGCATGCCGATCCGCTATCTGGGCATTACCATCGGACAGGTGGAGTCGCTGGCGCTGAACAGCGACCGCAACCAGGTGGTAGCGAAAGCCGTGCTCTATCCCGAATATGTAAAAGATTTCGCGCGGCTGGGCAGTCGTTTCTCGGTGGTGTCGCCGGAGATTTCCGCAGCGGGCGTCAATCATCTGGATACGATTTTGCAGCCTTATATCAATGTCGATCCGGGCAAAGGCCGCGCTCAGCGCGCTTTCGAGCTGCAGGAATCGACGATTACCGACGCGCGCTATCTGGATGGCCTGAACGTGATCCTCGACGCGGCTGAGGGCGGTT
The DNA here is from genome assembly GCF_037026505.1 of Erwinia sp. CGal63. Classification (NCBI taxonomy): domain Bacteria; kingdom Pseudomonadati; phylum Pseudomonadota; class Gammaproteobacteria; order Enterobacterales; family Erwiniaceae; genus Erwinia; species Erwinia sp. CGal63. Next base: position 678,618 of record NZ_JAKUMN010000001.1, on the reverse strand, counting down.
CGCTTTCCATCGGCACGCCGGTGCTGTTCCGGGGCATTGAAGTGGGTACGGTAACCGGCACTTCGCTTGGCTCGATGGCGGATCGCGTCCAGATCACGCTGCGCATCAGCAAAAAGTATCAGCATCTGGTGCGCAATAACTCGGTGTTCTGGCTGGCTTCCGGCTACAACTTCAAGTTCGGCCTGATTGGCGGCGTAGTGAAAACCGGCACCTTCCAGCAATTTATCCAGGGCGGCATTCAGTTCGCCACGCCGCCAACCGTGCCGCTTGCGCCGCAGGCCACCAGCGGCAAGCACTATCTGCTGGAGGATGAAGAGCCGAAAGAGTGGCGGAAATGGAGCACGGCGCTGCCGGCGAAATAACCGCAACGGAAAGTGAAACGGGCAGCCTGGCTGCCCGTTTTTTTTGCTGCGGCGGAATGTGGTAAACTCCGCCCTACTTTATTGCCAGCGGAAATTTTCAGTGTCTTCTTCTTCACGCGTGTACTTCCCGGATCTCTTTTTAAGCCAGATGCGCGAGCTGCTGCCCGACAGCGCAGAGTTCGAACGCTTTATCACCCTCAGCCAGCAGCCTTTACGCCGCAGCCTGCGTGTCAATACGCTGAAAATCAGCGTCGAGGCCTTTCTGACGCTGGTTGAACCTTATCAGTGGGCGCTGACGCCGATCCCGTGGTGTAAAGAAGGCTTCTGGATTAGCCGTGACGATGCCGACACGCTGCCTTTGGGCAGCACGGCGGAGCATCTGGCCGGGCTTTTCTATATTCAGGAAGCCAGCTCGATGCTGCCGGTAACCGCTTTATTTTCCGGTTCGCCCGCGCCGGAACGCGTGATGGATGTGGCCGCTGCACCGGGCTCAAAAACAACCCAGCTCGCAGCTGGCATGAATAACAGAGGCGCGCTGCTGGCTAATGAATACTCCGCCAGCCGGGTAAAAGTGCTCCATGCCAATATCAGCCGCTGCGGCGTCAGCAATGCGGCGATAACCCATTTCGACGGTCGCGTTTTTGGGCCCGCTTTGCCGGAAGCCTTTGACGCTATCCTGCTGGACGCGCCCTGCTCCGGCGAAGGCGTTATCCGCAAGGACGCCGACGCGCTGCGCAACTGGTCGCCGGAAAGCAATGAGGCGATCGCCGCCACCCAGCAAGATTTAATTGAAAGCGCCTTTCACGCGCTGAAGCCCGGCGGCACGCTGGTTTATTCCACCTGCACGTTAAACCGCAGTGAGAATCAGCAGGTCATTGCCTGGCTGCTGGCGCGCTATCCCGACGCCGTAGCGGTAGAACCGTTAGGCGATCTGTTCCCCGGCGCGGAACGGGTCGCTACGGCAGAAGGCTTTCTGCATGTTTTCCCACACCTTTTCGACAGCGAAGGCTTTTTTGTCGCGCGCCTGCGTAAAACTGCAAGCGTACCGCCGTTGCCTCAACCCGGTTACAAGGTCGGCAAGCTGCCTTTCGCGCCGGTTAAGCGCAAAGAAGAGCAGGAAATCATAGCGGCGGCGGCCAAAGTTGGGCTGAGCTGGGAACAAGAGAGCCATGCACTTTGGCAGCGCGACAAAGAACTCTGGCTGTTTCCACGCGCTGTAGAGCCGCTGTTAGGAAAAGTTCGCTTTTCGCGCATTGGGCTGAAGCTGGCGGAAACCTTTGCCAAAGGCTGGCGCTGGCAGCACGAAGCTGCTGTCGCCCTGGCGCAGCCGCAGGCGAAAAACCGTTTTGAGCTGACGCTGGCGGAAGCGGAGGAATGGTATCGCGGAAGAGATATCTGGCCTGAACGAGCGCTGCCGGCCGACGAGGTTATCCTTACCTGCCAGCAGCAGCCGATCGGCCTGGCGAAAAAAGTAGGTAGTCGAATTAAAAACAGCTATCCGCGCGAACTCGTGCGGGACGGCAGACTCTTTTCCTGAAAATCACTGCACCTGTACCATCGTCAACCGGTTGCCGAAGACGGCGCCGGTATCGATAAAGTGCAGATTAGCGGCGCTCAGCGGTTTGGCCAGCGGCGTATGGCCGAAATAGAACGCGTCGGCGCCGCTAATCGCTTCGCCTCTGCCCTGCTGAACCTGCTCCACGCGGCTGCGGCTCCAGACGACTTTAAAAGGATCGACTTCGGCTTGCCATGAGTAGCGATCCGCCGGATAGTCGGCGTGCGCTACCACCACCACGCGATCGGCCAGCTGCAGATGAATAATTAACGGCATCAGGCGGCAGCGGCTTAGCGCATGTTTGGCTTCGATCATCTTCATTCCTTCCAGCCGGTAAAACCAGTCGCCGCCGTTGCCGATCCACTGCTGGTGTTCGCCCCGGCTTAGCGCGCCGATAGCCATCTCTTCATGGTTGCCGCGTACGCTGCGAAACCAGGGCTCATTGAGCAATTTCGCACAGCCATAGCTGTCCGGCCCGCGATCGATTAAATCGCCCACGGCTATCAGCAAATCCCTTTCGGCGTCGAAGCGTCGCTCGGCCAGCTCTTCCTGCAGCATACCGAGACAACCATGCAAGTCACCCACGATAAAGATTTGACGCCAGTCCGCACCGTTAAGAAATTGATACGTCATAGTTGCATCCCGGAATGAAAGTGATCATATGTTGATGCATTGTTCAGTTATCAGGTACTACATTATAGTCTTAACGTAGCAGGAAGTTTGCAGAACATGGACGTCTGTCAACAGTTTAGGGTGATGCTGGCGCTGGTTATCGTTGGCGGCGCTTTGCTGCTGGAAGTGCTGGTCAGGGCGCTGCTGCTGTTTATCGGCTAGCTGCCTTTCAGCGCGCGAGGGTTGTTGCGTAGCGAGGCGCTCCAGTTAAATTCTTTTACTTCGCTCTCTTTAGCGGCGGCAGGCTTGCGGGGCTTTCTGGCGACCACGGCCTTGCTACTCTCTTTGATAACGCGTTCCTTCATCACCAGCCTTTTAGCCTCTTTCAGGATCTCCTTTTCCTCTTTTTGCGAAGGAATATGGCCTTTTTTTAGCGTAAGGGCTTTTACTTTCGCCGCAATCAGTTCTTTTTCACCGTCGGTAAACTGGTCGATAGAAATCTCTTTGCTGCTTTTCATCAGGCTTGCTCCTGCCAGAACGCCAGACGCGCAAATCGCGTGGCGTGGAAAAGGCAGCGTAGTGCTTTCGCCTTAGAGATACAAGCAGGGAACGCTGGCGGCAGCCTCAGAACGTAACAAATTTCCGGCGGATTAAACTCTGGCACCTTCCACCTTAAAGATAATTATTTAATTAAATAACCCTCTTTTTAGGAGACAGAACTTATTATGTTTTTATTACTCTTTTTCAGCCTGTCGCCATCAGCCCTGGACGATAAAAAGCAATTTAATTTCGAAGCTAAGAATGGCTTTTCTATACAAAAACCCGCGCTAAACAAACACAGATTTTCATTAATAAAATCCAGAGTCGAACTTGTTAATCCCGCCACTATAATAAATCAATAATAACACCCATTCCGGTTAATAACGAAACCTTAAAAGCCCTTTGATTTCACATAAAGTTTCAGCTCACACTCACAGAAAAAAAGGATTGCCATGCTCTGAATCGATAATTAGTTTTAATGAGCCAGCTAAAATACCCACAACACTCTGAATTTATACCTGCGGTTACGGGCGGCGATTTTACTATTAACTTTACCGATGAGGCTTATTATGACTATTGACAACACAGCACGGCCTGGCAGCAACAATACTCAGACGCCAAAAAAATTCGGGTTCAAAGCTTATAATCATAATAATGAAGAGTTATCGCTCAATAAACTGGTCATGGAGTTTACAGAGCGGCACGGCAACGCCTTAACTGAACTCAATACGGCGGCTACCATCGCTGAGCTGCGCCAGCTTGAGCCTGCGGCGGCCGGTGATGTCGCTGTGGTTAACGAATACGCCACCGGTTATGGCAGCGGCGGCGGCATCTTTGTCTATGATGCCACAGACACCACCACTACTGATGATAGCGGTATGACCATCGTCACCGCTGGCGGCGCGCGCTGGAAACGCATGGTTAACGACCCCAATGATGTTAACGTCTCTTTTTTCGGTGCGCGCGCCGATGGCACCACCGATTGTCATAGCGCCGTCACCGCGATGTGGAACTGGTCGCAAAGTAACTATCCCTATATCGGAATACAGTTTCCTGCCGGGGAATTTTTAATCTCTAAATTTGATATCACCGGCGCGGAAGTCACCCGCTTCCGACTCGTTGGTCGGCAGGTTAATTTCGGTTACTTCCCGGCTACCACGCTCTATTCCGACAGAAAAAATAGCGAGGCGATGTTTACCGTACAGGCACGCCATACGGAAATTTCCAGCTTGATTATTAACGGCGAAACAGATGCCGCGCAAAACACCAAAGGCTTTTTTAAAAATATCACCACGGCCGGGCAATATATGCGCGCTACCAGCCTGCTCTTTATGAATTTGGGCGGCAGAGGTCTGGATATGCTGGATACGCTCGATTGTAAGATCGACCAGTGGTATTCAAGCGCCTGTAGCGGCACGGTTATTTATGCCACCTGGTCCGGCACCGGTAGCTGGGATCATATCACCGCCGTTGAGCTCTCTAACTTTAACGTACAGTCCCAGACGGTTAATCCGGCCATCGATTTACAGCGGGCAACACAATCACTGATCTGGAACGGCTGGATTGAGCACAGCGCTTATCCGGGCAATATCTCTAACGGCCAGTGGATTATCAACGCGCTGAGCATGGAAAATTGTACTAATCCGCTGGAAGCCCACTATAGCCGCACCATTCTTAACCAGATTAATCTACAGGGCGAGAGCAGCATCGACAGCAGCGAAACCGGCGATCGCTGGGAAAGTATTTCCGAGTATGAAATGGGTAGCGTGCATATTGAAAACCACGGCGTTAAGGTGGATGGCGCCATGAATTATCAATATCTCAGCGGCAGCGGCAAAATGAACAACCAGTCCGACAGCGATCGATGGTTTTATCTGGGCGAGGTATTCCATTCTCAGATTTCAGTGCAGACCAAAATTCGTCTGGACGGCTCCGGCAGCTACAACAGTATCCCCTCGACGCAAACCGGCTATACGGGACGCACGGCTGAAGGTTGTGCGGTGATCTCCCTGCAGACCCTTCAGGACGGCTCTTTTATCGGTACCTGGGCCGGAGAAGGTTCATTGCCCATCACGCGCGTGGTGCTACAGCCGGGCAGCGTCAGCAACAGAATTGCCGTTTACGTCAAAGTCGCCGCCTATACGGGCTACTGTACGGCGCAAATTGAAACCAATGATTTTGACCGCTTCAGCGCGGGCGTGCATTTCCGCTTCTATCCGGGCTATCGCGAGGCGACTACTGAAGAGGTCGCCACGCTCGAAACGCTGGCGGATAACTGCTACCACCAGCACTGGAGCGGCAGAGACGGTGTCGGGTTCGGCTTTAATAACAATAATCAGCTGCTGCTGCAGGGACAGACGCAGCCCGTCAGCGGCTTTAATGACGCTACCCAGTGTCTGCAGGTTTACGTTAATAACACGCTGTACGGCATTGAACTGAAACCGCTGGCAAGCTAACGGGCTAACAATGAAAAAGGCGGCATTGCGCCGCCTTTCTTATTTCTCCTGATAAGGATCTTTTTTATCCGCCTGGCTGTCATCACGAGTACGCGGCATTTCGCCATGTTCGGCAGGCGCATCTTTGGCCGGATGATCGTCCTCCTCATAGGCGTTGCCGGCTGAAGGTGCAGCCTCAGGCAGCCCTTTATGCACGTCGCCCTCATCTTTACGCTTTTTATTTAATTCTTTATCAGACATAGCTCGCTCCTTTGGATTCCGGTCAGTTAAGTGTAGTAGAGGATCCGTACGACGCTGGCGACTTAAAGCTAACCTGGCGCGGGGCTTTTCTTACCTTGCTGCTGGCAATAAACAGACGCCAGGCTACGCTTAAACCTCTGAATCATTTTTAACCCACGGAAAATATTATGAAAAATTGCACGAAAGGTATTATTGCTCTCCTGGCCGTGATGTCGCTGGCAGGCTGTATGCATCGCAGCAGCGCGGTGGGCCAGGATGGACGTCCTCATGCGCCGAGCGCGCAATCTGTGCCGGGCGGTACGCTGGGCGCGGGCCCGGTTGGGCAGCCGCAGTCATAATCTGAGTTCTTTGAACAGCTCTCTGATACCGGCTTCAGGCCGGTATTATTCGCATGGTCACGCCGCTAAAATTTGACAGCTAACGCCTGCGGATATTTCCTCTTTTCGGCCTCTTTTTTTTGATGAAGAGTAAAGTGATTTTTTACGGGTAGATCTGGCGATAAAAGCCAATTTACCGCCAGCTATTTGCATTAGCCTTGCGTGTTTTCTTCCTGCAACTCAAAAAAACGCCGCCTGAAGGCCATGGGGTTTTTAATATATTTAACGGGCGCGCGTGAAGCGCCAACGTCGCAAATAACCAGGGAGCCATAACCCAGAATACGTCCTGCAATGCTTTGCTTGATCTGCAGACTCGATATCTTATTCAGGCTAATCTCAATAGTTTCTCGTTTGATCAATCCTGTTTTAGCGATAATCCGTTTATTGGTAATCCCGGCTTCGTTTGCGCGTAGTACCACATAGCCCAAAGGTATCAACAGCAGCGCTATGCCCGCCGTGGGCAGGAGTAAAATGAACGCCCACAGCACCCAGGGTACCAGAGCCCAAAGCGTCACCTCGCCACGGTACAGCAGCGTTTCATTGCCAATCAGGTTGTCATCGATATAGGCCATGTCTATTTCCTTATATAAAATTTCAGGCCCGTACTTTATCACCTTAATTATTAATGTGGAATTACTTGTCAGGCCTTGATTTTAAATAAACATTAAAATCACATATTAAAATCATGTTATTTACTTTCCGCAAACAATAAATATGACAATTTATCATTATTTTTCGGATTGCGGCTTTGCTCTGCTTTAAATCCTGTTGGATAGCTACTGCTGAAGAAACATCGGCGGGAAAGGCTTTGTAAAAACGGCTATTATTTAGCGAAAATAATTAAGCCCCGATTTCTGGATCGAGGCATTGTATGCTGCGCCCAGGATATCCGGTGCACAACCTTTTATCGCAACCTTATTGATTGAATACGCAGCGGCGTCCCGAAGGCGTGCCGATTACGCGTGCCATACGCTGACAAAGGATTTCAACCTGCGTACCTTTTTTCAGCTTTAAGGCTGTCTCTTTCTCCGAGTCCAGCATTTCCAGGCTGGCAGGCATAAATTGATTCGCAGTTCTTAACCGGATGATAATGGCGTTACTGAAATCTTTATCAATAGACTGAACCGTGCCGGTTACCGCGATCGTTTTGCCTTTCATCGCCTCATCCGTAGCCACTTCGTTATCTTCATAGTCTTTGAAAAGCTTCGCGGCTGAAACGCGATAAATTTCTTTCTGCGGTTTTGACGATGATGTCGTATCAGCGCTTTGCCCGGTTTGCGCCGGTGCTTTATTCGCTTCGCCTGGCCCGGTAATTGCCCGAATCACTACCAGCGCCACAAAAATAAAAAATATCCACTTGATAATTTTTTTCACAAACTTTCCTTTTAAAAAATAAAATGAGTCCAATAAGGCTTCACTCTCTTACTGCCTTACGGCAAGCTGAAAGCTATCTGCCTGCAAACCAATGAGTTTATCGGCACAAATCTTAAAAAATTTAGGTTTAGATTCAAAAACCTGTGCGACGCTGAGAGCAAAATGGCTCTTTGGCTTCTCTTTGCCCTGCTCGCCCCGGTCTGAAAAAGAGATTTGCTGTACAGAAATGAGGCTTACTCTGCCAGGTGTTTGTTACCAGTGGTAACGTTGTTTGACAAAGCATGCCGGGTTTTACAACAGTAACGTTTTAAATCGCTGTAAAATCAACACGCTGAAAAAAAGATCGGTTTGCAGCCAGTTTTTGCTCTCAGAACAGAGAAATTATGCGCTAAACCTGCCTGCACGCTGGCCGATAACCTGAGCCCGGAGCGCGTTCGCTCTTTATCAGCTTAGTTTGTCTTCCCTGCGTCGAGGCGTTCATGACTATTACACAACGTTTATTTTTAACATTCAGCATGCTGGCGTTGGCGCTCTGCGTTATCGCTTTTTCATCGCTGTCTGTCATTACTGGCTTTCAGACTCGTTTCGAGTACGTGCAGAACAATGCGATACCCAGCATTAAAGATCTCAATAAAGCCATCAGCGCTTCCAGTAGTCTGGGCCTGGCCTTATACAAATATCAGGCACTGACCGATCAATCTCAAATGCAGGTTGCCGAGCAGCAAATCAATACTATTCTGGACGACCTGAAGAAGGCGACCGACTATTATATGGATAATGATATTTCCAATGAGGAAGATCGTGCAATGACGGAACAGGCGTGGCGGGATATTGCTGCGTTACGGGCCGACCTGCCTGCTTTTTTAACTGCTGCAAGGTCTGATAACGCTGAGTTAGCGCTCTCACTCCTGCATGGCGATACCGGTATCGGTGCGTCTGGCCGCAAATTAGCCGCCGATTTGAATAAACAAATCGAACTGAATATTCGGATATCCAATGAGCTAAAAGTACAAAACCAGAAAATTTATAGCAAAACTCTCTGGATTATGTGTTCGGGCGTTGCGTTGATTATTCTCGTTCTGAGCTTCTTTGCCATTAAAACCATTCTGGCTATCAGAAAAAGCCTGAAGGATATTGAAAACACGATGAGCGAAGTGAGCAATTCACTGGATCTGAGCTGCCGCGCCGACGACAGCCGTCATGATGAGATAGGTAAAACCGCCAGAGCGTTTAATCAGCTTCTTGGCAAATTTGCCGATACGTTGCTTTCAGTGAATCAGTCAGCGCTTTCCGTCAGTACCGGCTCGTCACAAATCGCGGCCGGCAACGAGGATCTCTCTTCCCGTACCGAACAGCAGGCGGCTTCCCTGGAGCAAACGGCGGCCAGCATGGCCACCCTTAGCGAAACCGTAAAAATTAATGCTAACAGCGCCGATGAAGCTAACTTGCTGGCAGGTAATGCCAATAAACTCTCTTCTGAAAACGGCAGATCGGTAAAAGATATGCTGACGACCATGGATGAGATCCGCACCAGTTCCGGCAAGATTTCTGAAATTACGGGCCTGATTGAAGGCATCGCTTTCCAGACTAATATCCTGGCACTGAATGCGGCGGTAGAAGCAGCAAGAGCCGGTGAACATGGCCGTGGTTTCGCTGTGGTAGCCAGCGAGGTGCGTAATCTCGCCCAACGTTCATCCTCTGCCGCAAAAGAGATTAAAGAGCTGATTTCCCTTTCCGTACAGCAGATTGAGAGTGGTGCTTTGCAGGCCGCCAACGTCGGCGAGAACTCAGAAAAGGTCACGGATTCCATTAATCAGGTTGCTACCATAGTTAATGAAATAGCTACTTCGGCGACCGAGCAGAGCCGTGGTATCGAGCAGGTTCATCAGGCGATTGGACAAATGGATGAGGTGACGCAACAGAACGCCGCGCTGGTTGAAGAAGCCTCTTCCGCTTCGAGATCCTTGCAGGATCAGGCAGAAAATCTCAGCAGGCTGGTGTCAACATTTAAACTGTCGGCTGGCTACAATGTTGCCAGCAAAGCGGAAAAGGTTAAGCAGCCTGCGGCACGCGCGTCACAGCGCGCTACGGCCCTGGCGGATGAAAGCTGGGAAAGCTTTTAACCTGTAGAACGCTAAGCCCCTTCACCAATGAAGGGGCTTTTGCTTTTGACGCCGCAGGCTGTAAAGTTTCATTGCGATCACTGTTATGGCATCGCCAGTACTACCACTGTTAGAGATGATCTCGTCGTAAATGACTTTGCCTTTCGAAGATTAGTGCATTCCAGACTGAAAATGAGAAAAACGCCGTTAGGGCAAATGCCGATTGTGTTATCCAGCCTTTGCAGAATGCGGATGAATCAAGCATCGATACAGACAGCAAGAAATCCCTGCTGAATTAGTGGAAAAGGTATCGGTGGCGCTGAATCGCGTCGATACCTTTGCCGCACCGGATATTATCTGGCCGGAAAAGCCAGCCTGATAATGATCCCCGCCCGGCGGGGATTCTCTGATAAACATATCGGATGCCAGGATGTTTAATTCTGCCACGCAATCATTTCATCCAACCGTTTCAGTATGTCAGGAAAATAGCTTTCGTTAATACTAAAATCTCCTTTAACCTGGACGCTGTCAGCATGTGCCTCTGGTCTAAGGATATACTCGATAATTACACTATCAACATCATTTAATTTCCTGAGCACCATATCTAATTGATGGCGTTCGCTATGAAATTCAAAAGGCTTTATATCATTTTGCGCGATTAGTGCTTCGTGATGGTTAGAGAAGCTATCACGCAATATTTTTAGTTCTCCGATGGTGAATTCGGTCTGAAATTGAGATTTCAAACCATCTACTGAGAACTCAATCCAACATTGAATCCAGTCCCATAAATGTTCAATCGGATCTGCCTCCCTGTCAGCTACGCGTTCAAAGGGAGATACTGTGAAAGTGAAATTATCGTTTCTGAAGTCAAACATATAAGCGTTCCTGTCAGCTTGTTAAAAATACATAAAATGAAAAATTGTCCAGTCTGATTCCCGAACGATAATTTCAAGTTTGTATTTTTTGTATATATACTCCCCGGTCGTTTTATCAAGGCGAAGTTTAAACATTTCTGTTTCATATCTGAACATGCCTTTTCCCTTGCGAGGATCGGCCATGCGAGTACCATAGCGGATGGCTCTCTCCTGAATCTGCAAAGGCACATACCGGCCTGGTTCATACATGTGCTTTGCCGCAGTTTCGGTCATTTTAAGGTTACGGGCGTGCAGCCCGACTTTTAGCCTGCCACGCAACAGGGATACTGTACCCTGGCTAATTTTTGCTGAGATAGCCGCACGCGTACCCGATTCAAATAGAACACGACCTGTCCGAAGAATACGGAAAACGCCAAATGCAACCAGCGCAATATCTATCGGATCAATTAGCGGTGATTCAAGTGGAGCCTCTTCAAGGCGCACAAAACACCCCTGGACGTCGTATATTTTCCATAGCCCGGGTGCCTGTGCCACCGTATATCCGATACACATGCCGCTTGTTTCGTCTGTAATCGGTTTTGCATTACGGGGTAAATTATTAGGCCGAAGCTCAAAAAATTCCCCCTGAGGTAATCTTGACTCAAAGGTATAATACCGTCCTGGTTCCTGTCTTTCTGCCGTTGCTGAAATCATCTTAGTTCCCTCTTTTTAATGATGGCAGTTTATAGTGCCACAACAAAATAAAACGATCATTTACTATTAAATCTTCAGCAAATCCAATCGCATGCATCGTTCCACTTCAGCGGAAAATCTGAGCGCATTCATTTAACGGAGTGCTATTGCCAGAACCGGTAAAAAAGTACGCTGACCGCATCCTTGCAGGCGATTGCCGACCAGTCAAAGCTCTTCACCATTGTAGTACGCTTGGCCGAAGCAGAAACCATCCCCAATATCATCGGTACCACCAACAAAAACGGGCAGTAAACTGGCATAAAGACGCTGTTAAGCGCGCAGACCCAACTCGACTTAAAGCCGCGCATTCTGGGCGTGCCTGACCTCGATTCAATAGAGGTGGGGATCGCGCTTGCCAGCATCGACGATGCTTGAAGATAAAGAAGGGAAGTTTTTCTCGGAGTGCTATCGGCAGTTTTACCGCGTAATACGTCTGGCCAAAATAACCTTACCAGAAGGTCAGATGAGCCACGTTCTGCGTCATAGCTTTGCCAGCCACTTTATGATGGCCGGTGGCAATATCGTGGTACTGCAGCGCATCCTGGGGCATTCAGATATCCGCGTGACCATGCGTTATGCGCACTTTGCACCCGATCATCTGGAAGAGGCCGTGACCAACAATCCGCTGGCGAGAATGGTCCAAAAAGTGACTACAAAGTGTCTACATAGGTTCTTACAGGGGGTAATACGGTACAACTGGGCGGGACATAACTGATTGATTTATCTATAAGTACTTGTTTTAAAACCCCAACCAAAAAAAGACCAAAGACGATTCCTGTCTTTGGTCCAGGGGAATGGCTCTGGTAAGAGCCGTGCGCTAAAAGTTGGCATTTGTGCAGGCTATGACGCCTTGCACCTTAAAAGGTAGTACAGGCGCGGGAATTTTCCAGCCCCGGCATCCAGGGCCAGCTAAAATATGACAGCTCTGTGATCGTAACGGCAGAAACAGTATCAGGATGGCAGGAAAGGCTAATTAGTGCTACCGCGTCCGCAGAGTGCGGACGCGGCAGAAGGGATCAGTCACACAGCTTTTGTGCACGCTCAATAATGGGCGCAAGGCTTTTTTTCTCGCCCGGATGAGCCGGATCGTCAATCTGAATAATGTCGATCGGCTGACCTTTGGCCTGTCCGCTTTTTACCTGCTGTTGCGCTACGTCATTTAACGGATACTGCATCAGTGTGCTGGGATTAATAGCATAGAGCGCGCCGCCTTTGCTACAGGTCAGCATGATCTCTTCGCGATTGAAAGCCCACTTGTCTTTGCCTATTTCAAAACGGCTGACGGTAATCACTTCCGACGCCATTGCGCTGGAACAAAAGCTCAGAGCGAGCAGCAGGCCAACTAATTTTTTCATATCTTGCACTACCTCTTGTAAAAAACGCCTGTAAACAGGCGGTAACGATTCAGGCTGGATCGAGCGTGGCGAAGAAACTTACCAGCAGCAGCGCCATCGCGGCAAGCAGCAGCTCGGCCAGCGTGGTCAGAATAAATACGGCGCGAGCGTGCTCCCCTGAGCTACGAAAGCGCGGCACCAGCCAGTAGCGGTTAAATAGCGCCAGAGCGCACATTGCCGCGACCAGCAGCGTTTTCAGCAGCAGTAGCTGACTGTAGCGGCCAAATGTCGGCGGCCAGGCCGGCAGCAGAATAAAAGCGTTAACGATGCCGCTGACGATAACCAGCGCGACGGCCAGATGACCGTAGCGGGAAAAGCGCATCAGCACGCGGATGGCGTCGTAGCCCGATGGAAAACGCCGCATATCCCGCATAAGGAGCACTACAGGCACTAATCCACCGGCCCAAAAGGCCGCCGAAAGCAAATGAATGGCCTGATTGCTGCGCTGCAGCCAGCCGGAAAAGCCATCCAGCATCGCCGCGTGTCCCACGAAGGCCAGTCCAATTAGCTGCCCTGCTCCACCCAGCAAAAAGAGTTGCTGCCGCGCTTTTCCTTTCAACAGCAGCGCGGCCGCCCCAATCAGCGCAAACACCAGCTGCCATTGCCAGACCTGACCAAAACGCGTCTGCAACACCGCCTGCCAGACCGCGGCTCTGGCGATATCGCCCCAGCCGTCGCCCATCAGCCCGGTTTGCGCCGCCAGCAGCAGCGCCGACGTTAACAGCGAGATTAGCGCGGCGGCGACAAGCAGCGCGTTAAGGCGCTGCGCAAGCGAAGCTTTAAAACTCGCGGGCGCCAGCAGCGTGGTGAACACCGCGCCGCCGGTCAGCGTCATCAGCGCGGCAAAGTGCAGCCAGCGGCAAAGTATATAGAAGAAGCTGAGGGACATCTTACTTCACGCTAAAGGTGTAGGTTCCTTTAGTTTTATGACCATCTACCGACAGCACGTGCCAGCTCACCTGATAGCGTCCGCTGCTTAAAGGTTTTGCTAAGGGGACAATCAGCTGGTTATGCTGTCTGGGCGCGCGTTCGGCCTCGGCGAGCGGCATAGCCTGCTGGTTCTCATTGGTCACCTCGACGCCGCTGAAAGCCGGCTCGATATCTTCGGAAAACGTCAGCGTCAGCGCCTGCGGCGACGCCTGCACATTGGCATTGGCGGCCGGATACTGGCTTTTAAGGTGGGCGTGAGCAGAAACCTGCTGCGAGAAAGCGGCGGCACTCAGCGCCAGCGCGAAAATCATTGACCTACGCATTGAATCCATCCCGTTTGATGCAGCTAAGGGCTGCGGCAAGGCCGAAAGAATACTCCGCTAAAAATAAAGTGTCGAGTCGTTAACGGCTTTTTAACCTGCCGCCAGGCTTGCGAAACGCCCCGCTCTGCTTTATTTTTGCCGCGAGTCTACGGAGGTACCAATGAACTACAATCTGGCGGCACTGCCGCAGGAAGAGAAAGATAAAGTGAATGTCGATTTGGCCGCAGCAGGCGTCGCGTTTAAAGAGCGTTACAATATGCCGGTGGTGGCGGAGATGGTTGAGCGCGAGCAGCCGGAAGCGCTGCGAGACTGGTTTCGCCAGCGGCTTACGCATTATCGTCAGGCCTCGCTAAGTTTTTCCCGTCTGCCCTATGAACCCAAACAAAAATAGTTTAGCGAATAACTTGTGTTTCCTGACCGCTTCGGTTGAGATAACGGCTCAAAATCCGTAACGCGAGTAAATTTATGTCCGTCTGGAGCATCGCCGCCGCGCAGTCAGGGTCTCGTCCCGGAGAAGTCGAGTGGAATATTGAACGTCACCTGGCTTTTGTTCGCCAGGCCGCAGAGCATCAGGTCGATCTGCTGCTGTTTCCGGAGCTCTCCATCACCGGCTATGAACTGGCGCTCGCCAGCGAGCTGGCCATGTCGATAGATGACCCTCGCCTTGATGCCTTTGCCGCAGCGGCTACCGAACATCAGATGAGCATCATCACCGGCGTTCCTCTTCAGGATGGTGACTGCACTCGCCTTTGCGCGCTGGCATTTTTGCCGTGCGGCACGCGGCTGGCCTACTTCAAGCGTAAGCTGGTCGAGGCGGAGAAACCCTTTTTCCAGGCAGGCACGGGCGTTCCCGTGTTTGGCTATCAGGATCATCATGTGGCGATGGCGGTTTGCGCGGACATCAGCGAAGAAGAGTATGCGCGCGATGCCGCCCGACGCGGCGCCAGTCTCTACGCGACCAGCGTACTGCTGTCCGAACGCGGCTATCAAAAGGATTGCGACTATCTGGCGCGCTGGTCGCGCGAGTTTAATATCGCCATACTGATGGCTAACCACGCTTTGCCTACCGGCGGTTTTCAGAGCGCCGGCAAAAGCGCCGTCTGGGATGAAAGCGGCAGACAGGTGATCGTCGGCGGTCATGGCGAACAGTTGGTGATCGCACGCCGCAAGGATAATAAATGGCAGGGCGAAGTGCATGAACTCGGCACGACGCCCGTTAGCTGAGAGATTGAGTATGTTACGCGTAATAGATACCGAAACCTGTGGTCTTCAGGGCGGCGTAGTGGAAGTCGCCTCTGTTGACGTTATCGACGGCAGGATCGTGAACCCGATGAGCGATCTGATCTGCCCGGATCGCCCTATCAGTCGCCAGGCAATGGCCATCCACCGTATTACCGAAGCGATGGTACAGGGCAAGCCGACCATCGAAGAGGCGATTGGCCGCTATCACGGCAGTCCTTATTACGTCGCCCATAACGCCAGCTTCGATCGTCGTATGCTGCCGGAGATGTCGGGCGAATGGATCTGCACCATGACGCTGGCGAAAAGCCTGTGGCCAGGCAGAAAATATGGCAACCAGGCGCTGCGTGAATCCTTGCAGCTGGAAGTGACACCGCCAGCAGATCTGCACGCTCACCGCGCGCTGTATGACTGCTACGTGACCGCCGCCCTGCTGATCCGCATTATGACTTTTTCCGGCTGGGACGCGGCGGAAATGGTGCGCCGTATGCAGGCGCGTGGTTCCGCCGTGACCTTTCCTTTCGGCAAGTATCGCGGCAGCCGCGTTGACGACGTGGTGAAACGCGATCCGGGATACCTGAAATGGATGTTGAAAAATATCCCGGATCTGAAACCCGATCTGAAAAGCGCGATGGAACGGGCGCTGTCAGCGGATTAGCGGAGACTGGCTGCGGTCAGCGTCTCCTGCGCCAGGCCAATCAGGAAAGCATACTCCAGCGCCACGCCTTCATAAGATTTAAAGCGTCCTGATTTACCGCCGTGGCCTGCATCCATGTCCGTGCAGAGCAGCAGCAAGTTGTCGTCTGTTTTCAGCTCTCGCAGCTTCGCCACCCATTTAGCCGGTTCCCAGTACTGCACCTGCGAATCATGCAGACCCGTTGTCACCAGCATATGCGGATAAGGCTGCGCGCTGACGCAGTCATAAGGGCTGTACTGGCGCATATAGCGGTAATATTGCTCCTCCGCCGGGTTGCCCCATTCGTCATACTCGCCGGTGGTCAGCGGAATGGATTCATCCAGCATGGTGGTCACCACGTCCACAAAAGGCACCTGCGCTACCACGCCGTGGAAAAGCGTTGGCGCCATATTGATGACCGCGCCCATTAATAGGCCTCCCGCGCTGCCGCCCATAGCGTACAGCTTTTCAGGATTGCCGTACCCTTTCTCTACCAGCCCGTGAGTAACGTCTATAAAGTCGTTAAAGGTGTTGAGCTTCTTCAGCAGCTTGCCATCTTCATACCACTGCTGGCCCAGCTCGCCGCCGCCACGCAGGTGCACCAGCGCGTAGACAAAGCCGCGATCCAGCAGGCTCAGGCGACTGGAGCTAAAGTCCGCGTCCATACAGCTGCCGTAAGAGCCGTAACCGTAAACCAGCATGGGGTTTTTACCGGGGCGATAATGCTGCTGGTGATAAACCAGCGAAACGGGCACTTCCACCCCGTCGCGAACCTTGATCCAGTGATGTTCGCTGCGGTAGTCGCCCGCCTCGAAGCCTTTTACTTCCGCCTGCTTGAGAATACGGCGTTCGCCGCTGTCCATATCCAGTTCAAAAAGCGTGTCCGGCATGGTCATTGAGGAGTAGCCGTAGCGCAGCTTGCTGGTATCCGCCGTGGGATTGACGGAGAGCCAGGTGACATAGGCGGGATCGTCAAAGGCGATGCCGTAATCCTCTCCGCTCTGCCAGTTGATCTGCCGCAGGCTGGTTAGTCCGCGCTGGCGCTCTTCCACCACCAGCCAGTCGCGAAACAGCGCGAAATCCTCCAGCATCACGTGATCGCGTGGCGCAATCAGCGTTTGCCACTTTTCCTCTTTTACGTGGGCGGTGCGGTAGAGCCCGAAGTTTTTACCGGCGCGGTTGGAGCGCACGTAAAAGTGGTGATCGTAATGATCGAGGCTGTATTCATGATCTTTGCGGCGTGGACAGAACACCTGCGGCTGCGCATCGGCAAATTCGGCGTCCAGCAGCTGGATTTCGCTGGTGGTGGTGCTGTTAAGCACAATCAGAATAAAGTGCTCGGACATCGTTTTATGCAGGCTGACGTAAAAAGTTTCATCCTGCTCTTCATACACCAGCTCGTCATCGCGCTGCGAGGTGCCGAGCCGATGACGCCATACCTGCCACGGCAGCAGCGTCTGTTTATCCTTGAGGACGTAGTAAAAGGTTTGACTGTCGCTAGCCCAGACAAAGCTGCTGGAGACGTTGTCCAGCATTTCCGGGTACCAGTTTCCGGTTTTCAGATTACGGAAACGGATGCCGTACTGACGGCGCGACAGGAAATCTTCCGCCAGCGCCATGACTTCATTATCAGGGCTGATGCCCAAACCGCCCAGCGTATAAAACTCGCTGTGCGCGGCGCGCTGGTTGCCGTCGACCAGGATCTCCCACTCATCCGGCGTCGCCGTTTCCTCCGGCTGACGAGTATAAACAGCGTACTCATTGCCTTCGTCGTAGCGACGCTGGTACCGATAGCCGTTTTTCACGTACGGCACGGAGCTGTCGCGTTGCGGCACGCGATCGACCATCTCCTTCAGCAGCTTATCCTGCAACGCCTGCTGCGTGTGCATCACCGCCTGGCCATAATCGTTTTCTGCGTGCAGATAGTCCAGCACGGCCGGATCTTCGCGCTTGTCGTCACGCAGCCAGTAGTAGTTATCGATACGCGTTTCGCCGTGAGCGCTCATCTCATAAGGGATCTTTCTGGCGACTGGTGGTTTTATCATTCTGCTGCCCCGCTGAATCAGTTATACAGAGTAAGGGTGGCAGCTACGACGATGATTGCCAAGCGCGGCGCAGCGATAAGAGTTGATAATCAGGCGCGTCGGTCGGAAAGTGGTCAGGCGCTCAGCTTTTGTTTCTCCTGCTGAATATCTTTTGCCATGCTGTCGCGGACGTCCTGCGGAATTTTTAGCTCATCGCCCAGCGCCTGCAGATAGCTGCGCTCCATAAAGTGATCGACATCAATTGCCAGGTTGCTGAGGAAATAGACTTCCAGCGCCTCTTCTTCATTCTTTACGTCCTGCGCCAGCATTTTGGGATCGAGCGGCATATCCATAGCACGCTGAATCAGCTGCTCGCCCTCTTTTCCGAGGCCCGCCTGATGAATATGTTCGTCAATCGCTTTACGCTCCTGCGCGTCAATATGACCATCGCTTTTAGCAGCGAAGACCAGCGCCTGTACCAGCCGCTCAGCGCGACGCTCGACCGCCGTAGCCTGCTGGCCGAACTGCGGTTCATCATGACGCGTTTCGCTGATCCGCTGTTTATATTTGTTCCAGAGCAGTGCGCCAGCCGCCGCGCTGCCGCCAACAATCAACGCGTTTTTGCCATATTTGCTCAGCAAATTGCGTGAGGATTTACTGGTAATAAGCAGACCAGCCAGTCCGCCCAGCGCGCCTGGCGCCAGCATTTTGCTTAGCCCTTCGCCATCGCTCTTGCCTTTTACATTGCCCAGCACGTTTTGAATTTGTTGCAGCCAGTTAGTCATATTTGCTCCTTGTTAAATAATGACTAGCATAAAGCGGTTATTGTCAGCAAGCGTCAAGTCAGGCAAAGCCTGGAAAACCTTTATTGCCCTGCCGCCGCTGGCGGAATAACGCGACTCGCTATACTTGTAGACAGGCGGGAGTCAAAAGGTCGGACCGTTTCCCGCCGGTTTGTTTCGCAGACACAGCTGATAAGGGGAAGAAATGCGTTTTCAAAATAACCCATTATTTATTAATACGGTTTTACTGGGCGGCACGACGGAAGAGAAAATCATTGCCGCCGCGCAGGCAGGATTCACTCAGCTGGAGCTGTGGCGGCAGGATGTGGAGTCAGCTAAAGGAGCCGCGCAGGATGTGGCCAGCCTGCTGGATAATCAGCGTATCGCCCTGACGGATTATCAGGTACTGCTGGACTTTGACGGCGCGCCGGATGAGCAGCGGCAGGAGAAGCGTCAGGACGCTATTAAAATGATGGATACGGCGGTGAAACTGGGCGCGACTACGCTGCTGACGCCGGCCTCGACGCAAAAAGAGTGCGTCGCCGAGCGCGAGGAAGAGGATATTCGCTGGCTGGTGCAGGAAGCGGGAAAGCGCGGGCTACGGGTCGCTTTCGAAGCAATGGCGTGGAGCACGCACATCAACACGACGGCCGCCGCATGGCAGCTGGTACAGCGTGTTAACGAGCCTAATTTAGGGCTGGTGGTGGACGCCTTCCATATTTTTGTGCGTAACCGTACCGTCGCCGATTTAAACGGCATCCCGATGGAGAAAATTTTTCTGGTGCAGCTTTCCGATTTGGCTACCCTGCCCTCAGGAAGCGAACTGGTGGATACGGCGCGACATCATCGCCTGCTGCCGGGCCGGGGGAATTTCCCGCTCTATACGCTGCTGGATTATCTGCAGAAGGAAGGCTATAGCGGCCCAATCGGCCTGGAGGTCTTTAATGATGAGATTAAACAGCAGGCGCCGACGGAGGCAGCCAGAGAAGCGATGCACGCCCTGAAGCGCTGTTGCGCGCAGATATCGCCTGACTGACGCCTGACAAAAGGTTTACTTTACCCGGCAACCTGAAGCCTGTCTGCGGACAGGCTTTTTATTTGCAGCGACGCGCCGTCAGGCCGCTTTACTGCGGCCCGCTTTGGGCTTCTTCTCTTCCGCGTCGACATCTTCAGCCGCGATTTCTGCTACCGCTGCCACGGGACGCGAGCGCTCCGCTTCCGGCATTTTACTGGTACGCAGAATATGCTGGACGGCATCTTTGTTTTCCGACAGGAACATACCCAGCGCCTCGCGCTGATTCTCGTCCATCTCCAGCGGCGCCGCGCTCAGCCAGTCGCAGAACACTTCGGCCATATCGAGCATTTTGTCATAAGCGTCGGCTTCTTTCTTACTGGCGAAAGTCATCTTTTCCTCACCTTTTCTGACGACAACAAATTTGATTTCAACAGCCATAGTGCCCACCTCGTTTAACTGTATTTTTATACAGTATATCAGACCAGGAAGTTTTCTCAAGCCCGGAAATCGGATGATCGCGCAATCGTTTTCGTTTATACTGCGGCCGCGTTTTTTCCCTCAATCAGGTAGAGATTTATGACAACTCTGGGTACTGCGCTGCGCCCTGCGGCGACTCGCGTAATGCTGCTCGGCTCGGGCGAGCTGGGCAAAGAAGTGGCGCTGGAATGTCAGCGTCTGGGCGTGGAAGTTATCGCAGTCGATCGCTATGCCGACGCGCCAGCGATGCAGGTCGCTCACCGCAGCCACACGATCAATATGCTGGATGGCGAAGCCCTGAAAGCGCTGGTGGCGCAGGAGCGTCCGGACTATATCGTGCCGGAAATCGAGGCTATCGCTACCGATATGCTGATTGAGCTGGAAAAACAGGGACAGCGCGTTGTCCCTACGGCGCGTGCCGCCCGTCTGACCATGAACCGCGAAGGCATCCGTCGCCTGGCGGCCGAAGAGCTCGCTCTGCCGACCTCTTCTTATCGCTTTGCCGATAACGTGGCGGATTTTAATCAGGCCGCGCAGGAAATTGGTTTCCCCTGCATCGTTAAGCCGGTGATGAGCTCCTCGGGTAAAGGCCAGAGCTTTATTCGCGAAGCGGGCGAACTGGCCGCCGCGTGGGAATATGCACAGCAAGGCGGTCGTGCTGGTGCCGGCCGCGTGATTGTTGAAGGCGTAGTGAAATTTGATTTTGAGATTACGCTGCTTACCGTCAGCGCCGTTGACGGCATCCACTTCTGCGCGCCAATCGGCCATCGTCAGGAAGATGGCGACTATCGGGAATCCTGGCAGCCGCAGCAGATGAGCGAACTGGCGTTGCAGCGCGCGCAGCAGATTGCGGAAAAAGTCGTTACCGCGCTGGGCGGCCACGGTTTGTTTGGCGTCGAGCTGTTTGTCTGCGGTGACGAAGTGATCTTCAGCGAAGTTTCTCCTCGCCCGCATGATACCGGTATGGTGACGCTGATTTCGCAAGATCTGTCCGAGTTCGCGCTGCACGTTCGCGCTTTCCTGGGTTTGCCGGTTGGCGGCATTCGCCAGTACGGGCCAGCGGCCTCTGCGGTTATCCTGCCGGAGCTGGAGAGCGACAACGTGCAGTTCGCCAATCTGGAAGCGGTACTGGGCGCGGGCCTGCAGCTGCGCCTGTTCGGCAAGCCCGAGGTGCGCGGCAAGCGCCGGATGGGCGTAGCGCTGGCTACCGGCGACGATATCGATGATGCCGTAAAACGTGCCGTGACCTGCGCCGCCGGCGTGAAAGTCAGCGGCTGAGGTTCAGGCGGCATCCGTAAAAAAGGATGGCTCAGGCCATCCTGTTTTCCTGCCAGCCGCGCTGTTAGCGCGCGCCCGCCACGGCTTCTTTCGCCAGCTGCGTAATACGATCGTAATCGCCCGCCTCCAGCGCGTCGCCAGGCACCAGCCAGGAACCGCCGATGCAAAGCACGCTTTTCAGCGCCAGATAGTCGCGATAGTTGGCCGGAGAGATGCCGCCGGTTGGACAAAAGCGCACCTGCGGGAAAGGCCCGCTAATCGCCTGCAGCGCCTTGACGCCGCCGTTGGCTTCCGCCGGAAAGAATTTAAACTCGCGCAGGCCATGATCCATACCGGCCATCAGTTCTGATACGGTGCTGATACCCGGGATCAGCGGAATGGGCCCATCCACAGCGGCCTTCAGCAGCGGCTCAGTAATGCCGGGACTGATAACAAATTTTGCGCCCGCATTGGTGACTTCCCGCAGCTGCTGTACGTTCAGCACCGTTCCCGCGCCAACAATGGCTTCAGGCACTTCCGCGATCATCGCTTTTATCGCATCCATAGCGCAGGCGGTTCTTAGCGTCACTTCCAGTACTTTCACGCCGCCCGCCACCAGCGCTTTCGCCATCGGCACCGCATGTTCCAGCTTGTTGACTACGATAACCGGCACAACCGGGCCAGTAGTCAGAATTTGTTCAGCGCTTGTTTTCCAGTTACTCATCGTCCTGCTTCTCCTTTCAGGCCTGCCTGTTCCCTGTTACCAGCGAGGCGGGCAAAAACGACGCGCGCGGCGTCCGGAAGCTGTCTACCATACAGGATTTTTAGCGGCTTCGTCCATGCGTGAAATCTGTTTTTGAAACTGCGGTTCATTTTTCAGGAGCATAGTCTGCCCGGGCCAGAGTGGCCGTACATTTTCATAAAAAATAAGCTTAAAAAAGATTAAAAGGTTACGAAATTCAGACTATTTTCCTTTCTGTAAAATAAAGCCGCCCTTCCGTAACCACAGAAATTAAATTAATCGATGTTAATTATCAGAGTGCTATGGCAGAAGCAGAGGAGTTGTTATTCCCATGAACAGCGAATACTGAATAAGTTCTACCGCTAAGCGTTTCAAGTTGTGCATTCCATGCATCCCAGGCCGCAAAAATATCTCCTTCATAAGCGCTTTCATATTTGCTGCCGTCGCTGAGCATCGCTTTGCCCGTCATGCCTGCAGCTGGCTCACGCGGCGCCACCGGAGAGCCTCCTGTCGTAGTGGTTGTTGAGTCGCAGCTACCGGCGCCGGAGACAGACGCTATTTCAAAATCCATTAACATTCTCATTGGTTTATCCTTAATCTTATTAATAAGAACTAAAACTATAACATGCCATAAATAACAATTATTCAGGCAGGTGTGATTCTAATATCTTAAGTCCCGATGTAAAGAAATTCATTTAATATGTATCTGGAAAGAGAGTTTATTATATTTAATATTGGTTGCTGAAGGTTATTGCGGTTTCTGAAGAATATCATTTCGTGACGGGAAACCGTTCCGCCACCGAACGATTTTCGGTAGCGGAACAGGCTGAGGGGCTTATTCGAACTCGTTCCAGGAGCGACCATCGCGGGTGATCATCGCCACGGAAGCGACCGGCCCCCAGGTGCCCGCCTGATAAGGCTTAGGCGCTTCGTTATCCGCCGCCCAGGCTTCCATAATGGAGTCGACCCACTTCCAGGCTTCCTCTACCTCGTCGCGACGCACAAACAGCGCCTGGATGCCGCGCATCGTTTCCAGCAGCAGACGCTCATAGGCGTCGGCCAGATGCGACTGGTTAAAGGTTTCCGAGAAGCTCAGATCAAGCTTGGTGGTCTGCAGATTGTGCTTGTGATCCAGACCCGGCACTTTGTTCAGGATCTGGATATCAACGCCCTCGTCCGGCTGCAGACGAATGGTCAGCTTGTTCTGCGGCAGCTCCTGCCAGGAATCCTTGAACAGGTTCAGCGCCGGGTTTTTAAAGTAGACCACGACCTCGGAGCATTTGGTCGGCAGACGCTTGCCGGTGCGCAGGTAGAAAGGCACGCCAGCCCAGCGCCAGTCGTCAATATCCACGCGGATGGAGACGAAGGTTTCCGTGTTGCTGGATTTGTTGGCATCTTCTTCTTCCAGGTAGCCCGGCACCTTTTTGCCCTGTACGAAGCCGGAAGTGTACTGGCCGCGCACGGTTTTATCACGCACGTTAGTATGGTCGATACGGCGCAGCGAGCGCAGCACTTTTACTTTTTCGTCACGGATGCGGTCAGCGGTCAGATCCGCAGGCGGCGACATCGCAATCATGGTCAGCACCTGCAGCAGGTGGTTCTGGATCATGTCGCGCATCTGGCCCGCTTTATCAAAGTAGCCCCAGCGTCCCTCGATACCCACCTCTTCCGCCACGGTGATCTGCACGTGATCGATAGTACGGTTGTCCCAGTTGGCGGCGAACAGCGAGTTGGCGAAGCGCAGCGCCAACAGGTTCAGCACCGTCTCTTTACCCAGATAGTGGTCGATACGGAAAACCTGGTTCTCTTCGAAATATTCGCCGACCTGGTCGTTGATCTCGCGAGAGGTTTCCAGCGAGGTGCCCAGCGGCTTCTCCATGACCACGCGCGCAGGCTGCGCGTTCAGCTTAGCCGTGCCCAATCCTTTACAGATCGCGCCGAAAGTCCCTGGCGGCATAGCGAAATAGTTGATGGTTACGCGCTTTTTCTGATCGAGCATTTTACCCAGGCGGGTGAAGTGCGCCGCGTCGTTCACGTCCAGATTGCAGAAATCAAGCCGGCTGCTCAGCTTGTCCCACAGCGCTTCGTCGATGGTTTCCTTCATAAAGGTTTCCAGCGCTTCACGCACGACTTTGGTGTAGGCCGCTTTATCCCACTCCGCACGGCCTACGCCGATAATGCGCGACTCTTCGTGAATCTGACCGGCTTTCTCCAGCTGATACAGGGAAGGCAACAGTTTCCGGCGTGCAAGATCGCCTTTGGCACCAAAAATCACCAGATCGCATGCCTGGGCTGTTTGTGTAACCGCCATTCTATTCTCCTCATTGGGATGACCCGACCAGCGAATCCCGGCGCGGTCAGGCTTTTTTGATTTTCTTTCAATACAATGTACTGCTTTTGCCGGGTCTGCGTAAACCTGACTGCGCTTCGCCAGCACAGCGTAGCCAGGTTCACACCGATTTGCTGGCCAATACGCGGACAGAATGTGCTTAATCTTTCCACTTTTTTGTTAGCTTTCGTATCGGCGTAACAGGCCGTTTTTTGCGCATAAAAGTGATAACTCGCGGCAAACGGCGGC
The DNA here is from genome assembly GCF_037026505.1 of Erwinia sp. CGal63. Taxonomy (NCBI): domain Bacteria; kingdom Pseudomonadati; phylum Pseudomonadota; class Gammaproteobacteria; order Enterobacterales; family Erwiniaceae; genus Erwinia; species Erwinia sp. CGal63. Next base: position 653,956 of record NZ_JAKUMN010000001.1, on the reverse strand, counting down.
GAAACGGCGACGTCAGCGTTACTCCGTGACGCTATCCCGCGACGTCGGCGGCTATCGATTTCCCCTTTGACTGAAATCGACAAAATATATAAACGCTAAAGCGGCGAGTATCCGAGCAAAATGCCCATCTCGCCGCCGTTTATAAGAGATTAAAGAATTTTTCTCACGACGATATGCCAGCGCCCGCTTAGGGTGATATTGTTATGCGGCGAGCCAGCCTGAGGGATTTACAGGGAAAAGGTCGAAGCGGAACGCCTTTCCCTTATAAAATGGCCGCGCTCTTCAGGAATTGCTGCGGCAACACCTCTTTCAAAGTCAATGGAGTCACACATGTCCAGACGTTTAAGAAGAACCAAGATCGTTACCACCCTGGGTCCGGCTACCGATCGCGACAACAACCTCGAAAAAATTATCGCTGCCGGCGCCAACGTGGTTCGACTTAACTTCTCACATGGAACGCCGGAAGACCATATGCAGCGCGCCAGCAACGTGCGTGCGATTGCGGCAAAACTGGGCCGCCACGTGGCCATCCTGGGCGATCTTCAGGGCCCGAAAATTCGCGTATCCACCTTTAAAGAAGGCAAGGTGTTTCTCACCCAGGGCGACCGTTTTCTGCTGGACGCCAGCCTGGGCAAAGGCGAAGGCGATAAGGAAAAAGTCGGCATCGATTACAAAGGACTGCCGGCGGACGTTGTGCCTGGCGATATCCTGCTGCTGGATGATGGCCGCGTGCAGCTGAAGGTGCTGGAAGTTCAGGGCATGAAGGTCTTTACCGAAGTCACCGTCGGCGGCCCGCTTTCCAACAACAAAGGCATCAACAAGCTGGGCGGCGGGCTCTCTGCCGAAGCGCTGACCGAAAAAGACAAAGCGGACATCATTACCGCCGCGAAAATTGACGTGGATTACCTGGCCGTCTCTTTCCCACGCTGCGGCGAAGACTTGAATTACGCCCGTCGTCTGGCTCGCGAAGCGGGCTGCGAGGCGAAAATCGTCTCTAAAGTCGAGCGCGCCGAAGCCGTAGCGACGCAGGAAGCAATGGATGACATTATCCTGGCTTCCGACGTGGTAATGGTCGCCAGGGGCGATCTGGGCGTTGAAATTGGCGATCCTGAGCTGGTCGGCATTCAGAAAGCGCTGATCCGCCGCGCCCGTCAGCTGAACCGTTCGGTAATTACCGCTACGCAGATGATGGAGTCGATGATTACCAATCCGATGCCAACCCGCGCCGAGGTAATGGACGTCGCTAACGCCGTGCTGGACGGCACCGACGCCGTGATGCTTTCTGCGGAAACCGCAGCGGGCCAGTATCCGGCGGAAACGGTCACGGCAATGGCGAAAGTCTGCCTGGGCGCCGAGAAGATCCCCAGCATCAACGTTTCCAAACATCGCCTGGACGTGCAGTTCGACAATATCGAAGAAGCCATCGCCATGTCCGCCATGTACGCCGCCAACCATCTGCAGGGCGTGACGGCGATCATCACCATGACGGAATCGGGCCGCACCGCGCTGATGACTTCGCGCATCACTTCCGGCCTGCCGATTTTCGCTATGTCGCGCCATGAGCATACGCTGAACCTTACCGCGCTCTATCGCGGCGTGACTCCGGTCTACTTCGACAGCAACAACGAAGGCGTGGCCGCCGCGCATGACGCTATCAATCTGCTGCGCGATAAAGGCTTCCTGATGTCGGGCGATCTGGTGATCGTCACCCAGGGCGACGTAATGAGCACCACCGGCACCACCAACACCAGCCGCGTGCTGCGGGTAGAATAATCTCCAGACGTTATCGGGCCGTCGCGCCCGATAACCTTTTCCGCGCTATTATTCCTCTTTTCGCTGTTTTTTCAGCAACACATTCATCAAGTCTCCATACACAACCCGTATGCTGGCGCGATTTTGCAGATCCTGTTTACTTGTCCGGAAGGTGCCTGAATGCCCTCTTTTCTCCCCGTGTCGACCTTAACCCGTCGCCATTTAATTTTTCCGCTTTCGCTGGTGCTGTTTGAGTTTGCCAGCTATATCGCTCACGACATGATCCAGCCGGGCATGTTGCTGGTTACCGACGAGTTCAGCGTTGGCCCGGAATGGGTTTCCGCCTCGCTGACCGCTTATCTGGCTGGCGGTATCGTGCTGCAGTGGCTGCTGGGGCCGCTTTCCGACAAGCTTGGCCGGCGGCCGGTCATGCTGGCCGGCGTGGCTTTCTTTACGCTGGCCTGCGTCGCTACGCACTGGGTCGACTCCATCGGGCAATTTATCCTGATGCGTTTTTTACAGGGCACCAGCCTCTGCTTTATCGGCGCGGTGGGCTACGCGGCCATTCAGGAGGCTTTTAACGAGGCGCTGAGCGTAAAGATGATGGCGCTGATGGCGAATATCGCGCTGCTGGCGCCGCTGGCCGGCCCGCTGGCGGGCGCCGCCTTTCTGTCGGTAAGCGACTGGCGCGCCATGTTCTGGCTGTTCGGCGCCGTCAGCGCCGTGGCGTTAATCGGCCTGTGGCGGACGATGCCGGAAACCGCCGGCGACAGCGGCGCTTCGGTAGCGCTGAAGTCGCTGGGCAAAGGCTATCTGCATCTGCTGCGCGATCGTCAGGTGATGAGCGGTTCGTTGGCTATCGGGCTGGTAAGCATTCCCTGCCTGGGCTGGGTCGCGCTGTCGCCGGTGATCCTGATCCATAGCGAGCATCTTTCCCGGATGGACTATGCGCTGCTGCAGCTGCCGGTTTTCCTGGCGATGATTGCGGGAAATCTGACGCTGGGTAAACTTTCCGGCCGCGTACCGATTGAGCAGCCGCTGAAGCTGGCCGCGTGGCCGATTCTGATTGGCCTGGCGGTAGCGGCCTTCGCCACAATGCTGAATGCACACAGCTATCTCTGGCTGACCGCCGGCCTGAGCCTGTACGGCTTCGGCACCGGCCTGGTCAACGCCGGGCTTTATCGCCTGACGCTGTTCTCCAGCTCGTCGGGCAAAGGCAGCGTCGCCGCCATGCTCGGCATGGTAAGCATTCTGGTGTTTACGCTGGGGATCGAGGCGGTGAAAAGCGCTTATTTCAGCGGCGGCAGCTTCTGGTTCAGCCTGGTGAACCTTGCCTGCGGGCTGTGCTGGTTCTGGCTGGTGAAAGCCTTTTTGCGCGAGCGCGAAAGGCGCATCGTCGCGCTGGCGGAATAAAAAAAAGCCCCGTTGGATAACGGGGCTCTCTGCTACTTTTTGCGGAAGAGATCTTTACGCCGATAAGGCTCAATATCGCCTTCTTTGCGGGTCTTCAGCAGCTTCAGGATCCAGGTGTACTGTTCCGGATTCGGCCGCACCAGATTCTCCACTTCTTCATTCATCCTGCGCGCCAGCGTTTTGTCGTCCGCTTCCAGCAGATCGTCCATCGGCGCACGCAGGTGAATATCCAGGCGATGCGTTTTGCTGTTGTAAACCGGGAACAGCGGCACTACGCGAGCGCGGCAGACTTTCATTAATCGACCTACCGCTGGCAACGTCGCCTTATAGGTTGCGAAAAAGTCCACAAACTCGCTGTGCTCGGCTCCATGATCCTGGTCCGGCAAATAATAGCCCCAGTAGCCCTGACGCACAGAGCTGATAAACGGCTTGATACCGTCGTTTCGGGCATGCATACGGCCGCCGAAGCGGCGACGCACCGTGTTCCACATATAGTCCAGCAGCGGGTCACGCTGGTTATGAAACATCGCCGCCATTTTTTGGCCTTCGGAGGCCAGCACCATAGCCGGAATATCCACGGCCCAGCCGTGGGGCACCAGAAAGATAATGTTCTGATTTTCAGCGCGGATCTGCTCGATAATCTCTCTGTTGTGCCAGGTTATACGTTGGCGGGCATGCTCTGGGCGCATGGCGAGTTCCGCCATCATCACCATGGACTGCGGCGCGGTAGCGAACATCTCGTCGATGATTTTCTCACGTTCGGCTTCCGGGATTTCAGGCAGGCAGTAGAACAAATTGATCTGCGCGCGGCGGCGAGCGCTTTTCGCATACTTGCCGGCGAAGCGACCCAGCGCACCCAGCAGCGGATCGCGCAGGCGCGCGGGTACCCAGGCCATACCGGCGCACAATCCTATCGCCAGCCAGCTTCCCCAGTAGCGCGGCAGCAGAAAGGATTTCTGAAAAACAGGGATAAATTCAATATTGCTTTTTTTGTTATTCATGCACTCGCCTCAAATTCTGAGCGGCTAATGATAGTGCTGACGAACTATTTTGCAACGTTCGCCTCGTTTTACCCATAAGAAAAAGCCGGCGGAGGATCCGTCGGCTTGTCTTTCAGGGTGGAACGATTAATTAAAACGCAGCTGCGGCGTGATTTCGCGAACCTGTGCCAGATAGTCGCTACGCTCTTTGCCGGTCAGCCCTTCCATCCGCGGCAGCTTCGCCGTCAGCGGGTTGACCGCCTGGTTGTTGATCCAGACTTCAAAGTGCAGATGCGGCCCGGTAGAACGGCCGGTGTTGCCGCTCAGGCCGATACGCTCGCCCCGCTTCACCTTGTCGCCCGGCTGCACCAGCAGCTTTTTCATATGCATATAGCGCGTCATGTACTGGCGGCCATGACGAATGGCGACATAGTTGCCTGCGCCGCCGCTGCGCTTCGCCACGATCACCTCGCCGTCGCCCACCGCTAATACTGGCGTGCCCAGCGGAAGCGCGAAGTCTACGCCCTTGTGCGGCGCAACGCGGCCGGTCACCGGGTTCAGGCGGTGCGGGTTGAAATTGGAGGAGACGCGATACTGTTTCGCCGTCGGGAAGCGCATAAAGCCGTGCGCCAGACCCGCGCCGCTGCGATCGTAAAATTTGCCGTCCGCGGCGCGAATAGCGTAATAGTCTTTGCCGCCGGTTTGCAGGCGCACGCCCGTCAGACGGCTCTGCTGGCTTTTACCGTCCATCATCTCGCGGGACATCATCACCGAGAAACGATCGCCGTTACGCAGCTTGCGGAAGTCCATCTGCCACTGTAGCGCTTTGATCACCGCGCTGATTTCGCCGCTGCTCAGACCCGCGTTACGGGCGCTGGTGACAAAGCTGCCCTGTACGGTGCCGGCAAGCACGCTGCTCTGCCATTCGCCCTGCTGGACGGCGGAAGAGGCTTTAAAGGTATCCCCGGAACGGTCGTAGGTGCGGGTTTCGCGACGCGAAGCTTCCCAGGTCAGACGCTGCAGCTGGCCGTCATCGGTTAGCGTCCAGGAGAGCTGTTGGCCAATCTGCAGATTACGCAGATCTTTATCCACTTTGACCAGCTGGTTGATATCTCCCATATCGATGCCATACTGGTTGAGTACGCTACTTAACGTATCTCCCGCTGACACCACGTAATCATGCGTGCCGGTTTCGCTGGGCACATCCTGATCTATCTCATCTTTCGGCACGTCTTCGTCCGGCGAAGGCGTATCCTGGTCAATCGGCTCGCTGGCTTCCGGCAGCAGCGTGCGCAGCTGCTCTTTGTCCAGCTCGATGCTTTTGACGACAGGATTTTCCCCGGGGACGATCGGGTGATAAACGAAAGGCCGCCATACGGAGACGGCCAGCGTAACGACGGTGAGCGAACCCAGCATAACGCGGTGGGTTCGCGGCAATGTATTAAACGCCATGGCGACAGCGCGGGCAATTTGCTGCACGTATTAGTTCCTCTAAGCTCCTTTCAGGCAGCTCGCATACTGGCTGGACAGCTGTGAGAGGAATTTCACATAGCTATCTCTTCCCGGAGTGATGTCCGTACCCAGCGGATCCAGCGTTCCTGTACGCACTTTGGTTCCTCTGGCGACGGCATCGATCACGGCCGGCCTGAATTGTGGCTCAGCAAAGACGCAGACCGCCTTTTGCTCAACCAACTCTGTTCGAATTTGATGTAAACGCTGAGCGCCGGGCTGGATTTCAGGGTTAACGGTAAAATGCCCTCTGGGGGTCAGACCGAAGTGTTTTTCAAAGTAGGTATATGCATCGTGAAAAACGAAATAACCCTTCCCTTTTACCGGCTCAAGCTGAGCGGCTATTTGCGTATCAGCCGTGGCCAATTCTGCCTCAAAGTGCTGCAGGTTCGCGTCTAGTTTGTCTCTGCTTTGCGGCATAAGTTCCAATAATTTTGCGTGGATTGCAACCGCAGATTGCTTCGCGATTTCCGGCGACATCCACAGGTGCATATTATATTCGCCATGATGGTGCGCGTGAGCCTGTTCGGCATCCCCTGCAGCACCTTCTTCATGTTCACTCTCGTCGTCATGCTGCCCGCGAACCAGCAGCGGTTTGACCGTGGTTAAATCAGCCAGTTCGAGGTTTTTTTGTGCGGGTAGCGTCGCTACCGCTTTCGGCATAAAGGCTTCCATTTCTGGCCCGATCCAGACCACCAGATCCGCGCCCTGCAGGCGTTTAATGTCCGAAGGACGCAGTGAATAGTCATGCTCCGAAGCGCCATCGGGAAGCAGGATTTCGACCGGCGTAACGCCGTCAGCGATAGCGGCGGCGATAAAGCCCAGCGGTTTAACGGAGGCGACTACCGCAGCATTAGCAGCAGAGGTAAGCGAAGCGGCAAGGCCGAGCGCGGAAAGCAGGGTAAACAAGGGCTTAGTTTTATGTAACATAATGATTCAGTCCATCGTGACAGGTCGATGGATTGTGATATTATAACATTATAAAACTTCTGCAACCTGTAATCACTATGTCTTCACTGATAAGCCTTGAAAACATTTCCGTCAGCTTTGGCCAGCGCGCCGTGCTTTCCAGCGTGTCGCTGCAGCTGCAGCCTGGCCGGATACTGACGCTGCTCGGCCCTAACGGCGCCGGCAAATCCACGCTGGTGCGCGTGGTGCTGGGGCTGATTTCGCCCACGAAGGGCAAAGTCGTGCGCCATGAACAGCTGCGCATCGGCTACGTGCCGCAAAAAATCCACCTGGACGCCACGCTGCCGCTGACCGTTGAACGCTTTATGCTGCTGCGCGGCGGCGTCAGGCGCACCGATATTCTGCCTGCGCTGAAAAGAGTTCAGGCCGGCCAGCTGCTGCAAGCGCCGCTGCAAAAACTCTCCGGCGGTGAAATGCAGCGCGTGCTGCTGGCTCGCGCCCTGCTTAATCAGCCGCAGCTGCTGGTGCTGGATGAGCCAACGCAGGGCGTGGACGTCAACGGTCAGGTCGCCCTGTACGATTTAATCGATCAACTGCGGCGTGAACTCAACTGCGGCGTGCTGATGGTTTCCCACGATTTGCATCTGGTGATGGCGAAAACCGACGAGGTGCTCTGCCTGAATCAGCACATTTGCTGCTCCGGCACGCCCGAGGCGGTTTCCCGCCATCCGGAATTTATCTCTATGTTTGGCCCTCGCGGCGCCGAGCAGCTGGCTATCTATCGACACCAGCATAATCATCGTCACGACCTTCAGGGACGTATCGTATTGCGCAGAGGACAAACCAGGTGATTGAACTGTTATTTCCCGGCTGGCTGGCGGGCTTTTTGCTGGCGCTTGCCGCCGGCCCGCTAGGCTCGTTCGTGGTCTGGCGCCGCATGTCCTACTTTGGCGATACGCTGGCGCACGCCTCGCTGCTTGGCGTCGCCTTCGGCCTACTGCTTAACGTCAGTCCGTTTTACGCGGTGATCGCGGTGACGCTGCTGCTGGCGCTGCTGCTGGTCTGGCTGGAGCGACGTCCTCACCTGGCCATTGATACACTATTGGGGATTATGGCGCACAGCGCGCTGTCGCTGGGCCTGGTGGTAGTCAGCCTGATGTCCGGCGTACGCGTGGATCTGATGGCTTATCTGTTTGGCGATCTGCTGGCGGTGACGCCGACCGATCTCTACACCATCGCGGCTGGGGTAGTGATAGTGCTGGCGGTACTGGCGGCCAACTGGCGCTCGCTGCTCTCCATGACCATCAGCCCGGAGCTGGCGCAGGTCGACGGCGTGAATATCCAGCGAACCAAAATGATATTGATGCTGGTGACGGCGCTGACTATCGGCGTGGCGATGAAATTTGTCGGCGCGCTGATTATCACCTCGCTGCTGATTATCCCGGCGGCCACGGCGCGTCGCTTCGCCCGTTCGCCAGAGCAGATGGCCGCCTTTGCCGTTCTGGTAGGCATTCTGGCAGTGACCGCTGGCCTGACCTTCTCGGCGTTTTACGATACGCCAGCCGGGCCTTCCGTGGTGCTGGGCGCATCGCTGATGTTTATGCTCAGCATGGTAAGAAAACCTGCGGTGTAGCTCTTCGCCAGGCAAGAAAAAACCGGTCAGCGATGACCGGTTTTTTTTACTCTTCCCGCGTGATGCCAAAGTGCCGGTAAGCGTGCTGGGTGGCCATCCTGCCGCGCGGCGTGCGCTGGATAAAGCCCTGCTGGATCAGATAAGGCTCCAGCACGTCCTCAATGGTTTCGCGCTCTTCGCCAATGGCCGCCGCCAGGTTATCCAGCCCGACCGGGCCGCCGGTAAACTTATCGATGATCGCCAGCAGCAGCTTGCGGTCCATATAGTCAAAGCCTTCCGTATCCACGTTCAGCATATCCAGCGCTCTGGCGGCCACTTCGCCGCTCAGGCTACCCGCTGCCCGCACTTCGGAAAAGTCGCGTACGCGGCGCAGCAGACGGTTGGCAATACGCGGCGTGCCGCGCGAACGGCGCGCGATCTCTAGCGCGCCCTCTTCGCTCAGCGGCAGCCCAAGGCAGCTGGCGCTGCGGCCAACAATATGCTGCAAATCTTCCACCTGATAGAACTCCAGACGCTGCACGATGCCGAAGCGGTCGCGCAGCGGCGAAGTCAGCGAGCCGGCGCGCGTGGTGGCGCCAATCAGCGTAAACGGCGGCAGATCCAGCTTGATAGAGCGCGCGGCCGGGCCTTCGCCGATCATGATATCCAGCTGGTAGTCTTCCATCGCCGGATAGAGCACCTCTTCCACCACGGGCGAGAGACGATGGATCTCATCGATAAACAGCACGTCGTGCGGCTCAAGGTTAGTCAGCATCGCCGCCAGATCGCCCGCTTTTTCCAGCACCGGGCCGGAAGTGGTGCGCAGGTTTACGCCCAGCTCGTTGGCGACAATCCCCGCCAGCGTGGTTTTGCCCAGGCCCGGCGGGCCAAACACCAGCAGGTGATCCAGCGCGTCGCCGCGCATTTTGGCGGCCTGAATAAAGATTTCCATCTGCTCGCGCACGACCGGCTGGCCGACATACTCTTCCAGCAGTTTAGGCCGGATAGCGCGGTCAATCACTTCTTCTTCGCTGATGGTTCCCGGCGAAACCAGGCGATCGGCTTCAATCATGCTTTACCTCAAATAGCTGCGCGCAGGGCTTCGCGGATCAGCGTTTCACAATCCGCGTCCGGACGACCGACTTTACCCACCATCCGGCTGGCTTCCTGAGGTTTATACCCCAGCGATACCAGCGCGGCAACGGCCTCTTCTTCGGCACTGTTGCCCGCGTCGGGCGCCTGGACTTCGCTGGTCAGGGCGAAAGGCGCATCGGCGGCGAACAGATCGCCATGCATCCCTTTGAAGCGATCCTTCATTTCGACCACCAGACGCTCGGCGGTTTTCTTGCCCACGCCCGGCAGCTTCACCAGCGAGGCGATCTCTTCGCGCTCTACGGCGGTAACGAACTGCTGCGCCGACATGCCGGAAAGAATAGCCAGCGCCAGCTTAGGCCCGACGCCGTTAACCTTGATTAGCTCGCGGAACAGCGCCCGCTCCTGACGGCTGTTGAAACCGAACAGCAGCTGCGCGTCCTCGCGCACCACAAAATGGGTGAACAGCGTTGCTTCGTGATCCAGCTCGGGAAGCTCGTAAAAGCAGGTCATCGGCATATGCACTTCATAGCCTACGCCGCCCACTTCCAACAGAACCAGCGGCGGCTGTTTTTCCAGAATCTTGCCTCTCAGACGACCTATCACCTTAAGCTTCCTTCAGAAAAGAGTAATGCGGGGTTTTATATCACAAAAAAAGCTGGATAGATATCCAGCTTATCAGGAACGCAGGCGGCCACGCGCCAGGTTAAGTTTGCCTTCGCCCAGCCGGTTGACGTTCTGACTGAGGTGGCAGTGCGTAATGGCGATAGCCAGCGCGTCCGCGGCGTCGGCCTGCGGACTGGCGGAAAGCTTCAGCAGCGTTTTCACCATATGCTGCACCTGGCTTTTTTCCGCGCTGCCGATGCCGACCACGGTTTGCTTGACCTGACGCGCCGCGTACTCGAACACCGGCAAATCGTGATTCACCGCCGCGACGATCGCCGAGCCGCGAGCCTGACCCAATTTGAGCGCCGAATCGGCGTTTTTCGCCATAAAGACCTGCTCAATGGCGAAATAATCCGGCTGATACTGGGTGATAAGCTCGCTAACGCCCGCATAGATTATCTTCAGGCGTGCCGGCAAATCGGTGGAGTTGGTGCGAATACAGCCGCTGCCCAGGTAAGTCAACTGGCGACCCACCTGGCGGATGATGCCGTAGCCGGTGATGCGTGAACCGGGATCGATACCCAAAATGATCGCCATCACGCTCCTCCGGCCAGCTGTGGAAATAACGCCATTACAGCGTAGCCGCCACCTCGTCGGAAATCTCGCCGTTATGGTAGACCTCCTGCACGTCGTCGCAGTCTTCCAGCATATCGATCAGGCGCAGCAGCTTCGGTGCCGTCTCCGCGTCCATATCCGCTTTGGTGGAAGGGATCATGGTCACTTCAGCGCTGTCGGCATTCAGACCGGCTGCCGCCAGCGCGTCTTTGACTTCGCCCAGCGATTCCCAGGCGGTAAAGACGTCGATAGCGCCGTCATCGTAAGTCACGACGTCATCCGCACCCGCTTCCAGGGCCGCATCCATCACCGCGTCTTCTTCCAGACCCGGCGCGAAGGAGATAACGCCTTTACGGGTAAACAGGTAGGCTACAGAGCCGTCCGTCCCCAGGTTGCCGCCGGTTTTGGTGAAGGCGTGACGCACTTCGGAAACGGTACGGTTACGGTTGTCGCTCAGGCACTCCACCATAACTGCCGTGCCGCCAGGGCCGTAACCTTCATAGATGATGGTTTCCATGTTGCTGTCGTCTTCGCCGCCCACGCCGCGCGCGATAGCGCGGTTCATGGTGTCGCGAGTCATATTGTTGGACAGCGCTTTATCCATCGCCGCACGCAGGCGCGGGTTAGAGCCCGGATCGCCGCCGCCCAGCTTCGCCGCCGTGACCAGCTCGCGAATGATTTTAGTGAAAATCTTGCCGCGTTTAGCGTCCTGCGCCGCTTTGCGGTGCTTGGTGTTAGCCCATTTACTATGACCAGCCATGCTTTAAATTCCTCCTCGATCCCTCACAGGCTATCTTACTTGTGATTTTGTCCGCTGGCAGTGCGCGGAATCCTCACGTACTAAAGTACGCTGCGGTTCCTGTGCGCTGGCAGCGAACAAACTCACTGCGCCGATATACGCCTGAAGGTTTAGCATCATCGATACCGCCTGACCATCAGGCGATAATTAAACAAGTTATACTACAAATTCTTCAATCGCCTGGCGGTTGCTCCAGGACTTCGTGAGCGCGGCAGCGTCGGCGGCGGCTATCCAGCGGTAAGCCAGATGCTCGCTCAAGGCTATCGGCCGCTCTTCCGGCAGCGCCAGGCAAAACCAGTGTTCGCTGTTGTGCGTCACTTCCGGCGCGTAACGATGACGGAAATGCGCAAAGATCTCGAATTCTATTTGACGCTGGCAGTCCACTAAGGTGAGCTGGCCATCGTTAATATCAATTCCTGTCTCCTCCCGCACTTCACGTTGCGCGGTCGCCAGCAGCGTTTCGCCCTCTTCCTGGCTGCCGGTAACGGATTGCCAGAAAGAGGGATCGTCCCGCCGCTGCAGCATCAACACCCGTCCGCTATCGCGGGCGAAAATCACCACCAGCACCGATACGGGCCGCTTGAAAGCCATCTTAGTGGCTCTCAGGCTTGTCCTTTTTCACCACTTCTATGCCCAGCTCCGCCAGCGAAGCCGGGTTGGCGAAGTTTGGCGCTTCGGTCATCAAACAGGCCGCTGCCGTGGTTTTCGGGAAGGCGATAACGTCGCGAATATTGTCGGTGCCGGTCAGCAGCATAACCAGGCGATCCAGACCAAAGGCTAAACCAGCGTGCGGCGGCGTGCCGAACTTCAGCGCGTCCAGCAGGAAGCCAAACTTCTCGCGCTGCTCCTGCTCGGTGATGCCCAGAATGCCAAACACCGTCTGCTGCATGTCGCCGTTGTGGATACGCACGGAACCGCCGCCCACTTCGTAACCGTTGATCACCATATCGTAAGCGTTGGCGATGGCCGTTTCCGGCGCCGCTTTCAGCTCGCCCGGCGTCATATCGCGCGGCGCGGTGAACGGATGGTGCATTGCGGTCAGGCCGCCTTCGCCGTCCTCTTCGAACATCGGGAAGTCCACCACCCACAGTGGCGCCCAGGTGTTGCCGTTGGTAATCTCCAGGTCGCGACCCAGCTTCAGGCGCAGCGCGCCCAGCGCGTCGGCCACGATTTTCGCGCTGTCGGCGCCGAAGAAGATGGCGTCGCCGTCCGCAGCAGAGGTGCGGCTCAGGATCTCTTCAACGATTTCCGCGTTCAGGAATTTGGCGACCGGGCTGCTGATGCCTTCCAGACCTTTGGCGCGCTCGTTAACCTTCATCCACGCCAGGCCTTTAGCGCCGTAGATTTCCACAAACTTGCCGTATTCATCAATCTGCTTGCGGCTGAGCTGCGCGCCGCCCGGCACGCGCAGTGCGGCGACGCGGCCTTTGGCATCGTTAGCAGGGCCGGAGAAGACTTTGAACTCGACCTCTTTCAGCAGATCGGCAACGTCCACCAGCTCCATCGGGTTACGCAGATCCGGCTTGTCGGAGCCGTAACGACGCATCGCTTCAGCGAAGGTCATCATCGGGAAGTCGCCCAGCTCAACGCCTTTCACGCTCTGCCAGAGCTCACGCACCATTTTTTCCATGATTTCACGCACCTGCGGCGCGGTCATAAAGGAGGTTTCCACGTCGATCTGGGTAAATTCCGGCTGGCGGTCGGCGCGCAGATCTTCATCGCGGAAGCACTTCACGATCTGGTAGTAACGGTCGAAGCCGGACATCATCAGCAGCTGCTTGAACAGCTGAGGCGACTGCGGCAGCGCGTAGAATTTACCTTTATGGACGCGGCTTGGCACCAGATAGTCGCGCGCGCCTTCCGGCGTGGCTTTGGTCAGCATCGGCGTTTCAATATCCAGAAAGCCGTTATCGTCCATAAAGCGGCGCACAAAGCTGGTGATTTTCGCGCGGGTTTTCAGGCGCTGCGCCATATCCGGACGACGTAGATCCAGATAGCGGTATTTCAGGCGCGCTTCTTCGCTGTTGGTCTGGTTGGAGTCCAGCGGCAGCGGTTCCGCGCGGTTGATGATGGTCAGATCGGTAGCGAACACTTCCACTTCGCCCGTCGCCATCTCGCTGTTTTTGTTTTTCTCGTCGCGCGCACGCACGGTGCCGGTCAGCTGAATGCAAAACTCGTTACGCAGTTCAGAGGCGAGGTTAAAAGCCTCCTTGCGATCGGGATCGAAAAATACCTGCACGATGCCTTCACGATCGCGCATATCGATAAAGATCAGGCTTCCCAGATCGCGGCGGCGGTTAACCCAGCCGCAAAGTGTCACCTGTTGACCTACGTGAGACAGGTTGATCTGTCCGCAATACTCGGTACGCATAACGCTATCCTTTTAACTTCGCCGCTCGCGGGCAGCATCTTTAGTTATCCGTTCGGGGCGATGCCGCCGCGAAAAAGGCGGCTATTATAATGGAAAAAGCCGGGCGCGATAAGAGCCGGTTCCTGCAAGCCGTGCGGAAAGTCGCTACAATTAGCCTGCGCCTCACAAAAGCTAACAAATTTCTCGCGTCTCTCACATTGTTGTTATCGCCCTGGTGAGCTGACTGCCTGTATTCTCAACGGTTTTCCCCAAACACCCGGAGTCACTATGTTGCAACTAAACGCCGCCACCACCGCGCTGGTGCTGATCGATCTGCAGGAAGGCATTCTGCCTTTCGCCGGCGGCCCTTATAAAGCGGAAGACGTGGTTACCCGTTCGGCGAAGCTGGCCAATAAATTCCGCGCCGTCAACGCGCCTGTCGTGCTGGTGCGCGTGGGCTGGGCGAAAGATTTCGGCGACGCGCCAAAACAGCCCGTAGACAGCAGCCACGGCGGCCCGCTGCCGGAAAACTGGTGGGACTGGCCGGAAGCGCTGGGCAAGCAGGAAAGCGATATCGAAGTGATTAAACATCAGTGGGGCGCGTTCTACGGCACCGATCTGGAGCTGCAGCTGCGTCGCCGCGGTATCGACACCATCGTGCTGGGCGGCATTTCCACGAATATCGGCGTGGAATCCACCGCGCGTAACGCCTGGGAACTGGGCTTCAACCTGATCGTAGCGGAAGATATCTGCGCGGCAGGCAGTACGGAAGAGCATAACAGCAGCTTTAGCTATATTTTCCCGCGCCTGGGCCGCGTGCGGACTTCTGACGAAATCATCGCCGCGCTGTAATCGCCGCCAGCGATCGCAGGGAGGCGATCGCGATCGCCGTAGTTAAGGGAGGAATAATGAAACCTTTTTATCTGGGCCTGCCGCAGTGGCAGCATCCGCAGTGGAAAAAGCTGGGCATGGAGACGCTGGCCGACTACGCCCGCTTTTTTAACTGCGTGGAAGGCAATACCACGCTCTATGCGCTGCCCCGCCCGGAGATCGTACAGCGCTGGTATGCGATGACCCATGACGATTTCCGCTTCTGCTTTAAATTTCCTGCGACCATCAGTCATAAGGCTGCACTGCGCGACAGCGGCGATCTGACCGCCGAGTTTTTTAGCCTCCTCTCGCCGCTCGCGTCGCGCGTCGGTCAGTACTGGCTCCAGCTTCCTGCCGCCTTCGCGCCAGCCGATTTAGCCGCGCTGTGGGCTTTTCTCGACGGTCTGCCGAAGGATTTCAGCTACGGCGTGGAGGTGCGTCATCCGGAATTTTTTGCCAAAGGAGAAGCGGAAAAAGCGCTGAACGCCGGACTGCATCAGCGCGGCGTCAACCGGGTGATCCTGGACACGCGCGGCGTGCATTCCGCCATCCCCAGTAACCCGGCGATTATAGAGGCGCAGCGGAAAAAACCGCATCTGCCGGTTCATGCGGTGATGACCGCCGACCAGCCGATGATCCGCTTTATCGGCGGCGACGACGCGACGGCTAACCTGAAATGGTTCGAGGCCTGGCGCAACAAACTGCCGCAGTGGCGCGAACAGGGCCAGCCGTGGCTGTTTATTCATACCCCGGACGTGGCCTTTGCTCCCGCGATGGTGCAGAGCTTATGGCAGGCGCTGCGCCAGGCCGTGCCCGATATCGGCGAGCCGCCCGCCTGGCCTCAGCAGGAAAGTCTCTTCTGATCCTAAACGAACCTGTACATTTGCTGACAGTCTGTTCTTTCGCCGCTATGATGGCGCCAGAAGTTTCAGTCTGGGTGGAGTCAGGATGGTCAGCGCGCTGTACGTGGTGCTTGGAGCACTGTTTCTTATCAAGTTTTCTTTCGACGTCGTGCGGCTGCGCCGCCAGTATCGCGTAGCCTACGGCGACGGCGGCTTCTATGAATTACAGACCGCCATTCGCGTTCACGGCAACGCGGTGGAATATATTCCCGCAGCGCTGCTGCTGCTGGTGGTGATGGAGATGAACGGCGCGGATATGTGGATGCTGCATCTTACCGGCCTCTTCTTTTTTCTGGGCCGCGCCCTGCACAGCTATGGTATGCGCACCAGCACGCTCGTCTGGCGTAAAAACGGGATGATCCTCACGCTGCTGTCGCTGCTGGGCATGATCCTGGTCAACCTGATTTTTCTGCCCTGGGATTTGGTTTTCACCCTGAACTGAGGCGGAAAAGGTGCAGCCCGCGCCGCTTTCTGCCAGAATACGCCCTTTCCGTTTTTGTTCCGGACTTACCACTATGTCTAACCGCGATACGCTGTTCTCCGCGCCGATTGCCAAACTGGGCGACTGGACGTTTGACGAGCGCGTGGCCGAAGTTTTTCCCGATATGATCCAGCGCTCGGTGCCTGGCTATTCGAATATTATTTCCATGATCGGCATGTTGGCCGAGCGCTTTGTGCAGCCGCACAGCCAGGTTTACGATCTCGGCTGCTCGCTGGGCGCCGCCACGCTTTCCGTACGCCGTAATATCAAAGTCGACGGCTGTAAAATCATCTCCGTGGATAACTCTCCGGCAATGGTCGAGCGCTGCCGCCGCCATATCGACGCCTTTCGCGCCGACACGCCGGTTGAGGTGATTGAAGCGGATATTCGCGCTATCCCCATTGAAAACGCTTCCCTGGTGGTGCTGAATTTTACGCTGCAGTTTCTGGAACCCGCCGAACGTCAGCAGCTGCTGAATACCATCTGGCAGGGTTTGCGTCCCGGCGGCGCGCTGGTGCTCTCCGAGAAGTTCAGTTTTGAAGACGCCGATGTGGGCGAGCTGCTGTTCAATATGCATCATGACTTCAAGCGGGCTAACGGCTATAGCGAGCTGGAGATCAGCCAGAAGCGCAGCATGCTGGAGAACGTGATGCTGACCGACAGCGTGGAAACCCATAAAGAGCGGCTACGGCTGGCCGGATTTGAACACGCTGAGCTGTGGTTCCAGTGTTTTAATTTCGGCTCGCTGATCGCGCTTAAGGCAGGCGACCGCTAATGGATTTCGGTAATTTTTATCAGCTTATCGCCAAAAGCCCGCTGTCACACTGGCTGGAGACGCTGCCCGCGCAGATCGCCGCCTGGCAGCGCGAACAGCTACACGGCCATTTCAAAAACTGGGATCGCTCGGTGGAACATTTGCCGACTATCGTGCCGGAAACCCTGGATTTGCTGCATAGCGTCACCGCCGACAGCAGCCAGCTGAGCGATCGTCAGCGCGGCGGCATTGAAAGCCTGCTGCGCAATCTGATGCCGTGGCGCAAAGGCCCCTATTCGCTGTATGGCGTGCATATCAACACCGAATGGCGTTCCGACTGGAAGTGGGATCGCGTGCTGCCGCATATTTCGCCGCTGGCCGGTCGCACCGTGCTGGACGTCGGCTGCGGCAGCGGCTACCACATGTGGCGCATGGTCGGCGCCGGGGCGAATCTGGTGGTCGGTATCGACCCGATGCAGCTTTTTATCTGCCAGTTCGAGGCCGTCCGTAAGCTGCTGGGCAACGATCAGCGCGCGCACGTGCTGCCGCTCGGCATTGAACAGCTGCCGGAGCTGAAGGCCTTTGACACCGTGTTTTCAATGGGCGTGCTTTATCATCGCCGCTCGCCGCTGGATCATCTTTACCAGCTCAAAAATCAGCTGGTCAGCGGCGGCGAGCTGGTGCTGGAAACGCTGGTGGTGGAAGGCGACGAGCACGCGGTGCTGGTGCCGGGCGAGCGCTACGCGCAGATGCGCAACGTTTACTTTATTCCTTCGACCGGCGCGCTGAAAAACTGGCTGGAGAAGTGCGGCTTTGTGGACGTGAAGATTGCGGACTACTCCGTAACCTCGACCGAAGAGCAGCGCCGCACCGACTGGATGACCAGCGAATCGCTGGCAGAGTTTCTGGATCCCAATGACAGCAGCAAAACTGTCGAAGGCTATCCGGCGCCGCTGCGCGCGGTGCTGGTGGCGCGCAAACCCTGACTGCTCTCCACATTGGCCTGGCATCGCCAGGCCAATCTTCGCCCAAAACGCGTTTCTTTTAGTATGTTGTAACTATCAATATGCAGCTAACCGGGCGCATTCTCTGCCTTCTCACCTGCGCAAACCTCGCCTTTTTCCCAAAATGTCTTGTATCCGCTAGCGCTTCTGCCACAAAAGGGCCAGGGTTGAACCTGCACGACTTTTTTTTCACCAAAAGGAGTTCCCATGAGTAAATTTGTTTTCTCTTCACCGCGTAAATATGTTCAGGGCGCTGGCGTGATGGCGCAGCTGGGCGACTATGTGGCGGAACTGGGCAACAGCGCTTTTGTGGTGGCGGATGAAATCGTCTGGAAGCTGACGGGCGAAGCGGTGCAGGCGTCGCTGCGGCAGTACAACGTGGAGTGTCACTATCAGCAATTTAACGGGGAAGCCTCCGGCAACGAGATCTCCCGGCTGGCGGCGCTGGCGAAAGAAGCCGATGTACGTCTGGTTATCGGCGTCGGCGGCGGTAAAACGCTGGATACGGTCAAGGCCGTGGCCGATGAACTGAAGCGGCCGGTAGCGATTGTGCCGACAATCGCTTCGACAGACGCGCCATGCAGCGCGCTGTCCGTGATCTATTCAGAGAGCGGCGTGTTTGAAAGCTACCGTTTTTACAATAAAAACCCGGATCTGGTGCTGGTGGATACCTGGGTCTGCGCGCAGGCGCCGGTCAGGCTGTTCGCTTCCGGTATCGCCGACGGCCTGGCGACCTTTGTCGAGGCGCAGGCGGTGAAGCGTTCGCACAGCAAATCCATGGTCAACGGCGATCCCACTATCGCGGGTATGGCGATAGCGGAAGCCTGTGAAAAAACGCTGCTGACCTGGGGCTACAGCGCTTATCAGGCCGTAGAGAAAAAAGTGGTTACGCCCGCTGTAGAAGCCGTGGTAGAGGCCAACACGCTGCTCTCCGGTCTGGGCTTCGAGAACGCGGGCCTGGCGGGCGCGCACGCTATCCATAACGGCTTTACCGCCATTGATGGCGATATCCATCATCTGACGCATGGCGAAAAGGTCGCCTATGGCACGCTGACGCAGATGATGCTGGAGCCGCGTCCTGATGAAGAGATCGCGCGCTATATTCGCTTTTATCGTGCGATAAAGATGCCGACAACGCTGAAAGAGATGCATCTGGAAAATGAGAGCCGGGAGAACCTGCTGAAAGTCGGCGAACTGGCTAACAGCGAAGGCGATACGCTGAAAAATCTCAATCCCAACCTTAGCGCGCAGGATATCGCCAGCGCGATTATAGCGGTGGACGCTTTCAGCCGCACGGTGGAGTAGCGCCAGATAAGCGGTCTGCGGGCCGCTTATTTCTCCTTGTCCTGCGGCTCTTCCCAATACTCAAAGCGCCAGGCCGTGCTGATATTGCGTACGATGTTGCCATCCGCAAAGACCTCTTTCTCGTGCGAGTAGCTCAGGGTGCAGTTGTCATGCTCGTCCCACAGCTGGCACTCATCCTGCGTGGTCAGCTCGCTGTGCGGCTGATGTCTGTGGGTTAATAAACCCTGTTCCCGGTTTTTTGTGTCGTAACGCCACTGCGTCTCGCTGTCGGCGGAGCTGCTGGTGATTAGCCGGTTTTGCGCGTCCCATCGATAGAGAAACTCGCCGTTGGCGTCCGCATCCGATCCTCTTGCTACGCTCTTTACCAGGCGCAGGCGGCTGTCGTAACTGTTGGTGGTTTCCGTAAAGCCTTCCTTGCCCTGCAGCAAAAAAGCCTCCGACGAACTGGTGATCACGCCCTTTTTACCGGTCAGGTAGCTGATGGTGCCCCGCTTGTTATTCACCTCCACCAGCTCGCCTTTTTGCAACACATAGACCGACAGCGCATAGACGGCTTTCCAGCCGGTAGCGACGCGGGTAATGTTCTGCGCCATCTTCAGCACGACGTTTCCTTCGTTTTTATCAAAGCTGATATCTGCCCGCAGCAGGGCGCCGCAGCGGTCAAACTCGCTCAGCAACCTCTTTTGCCAGTCAACGTCTTTACCAAACTCGCCCATTACTACCTGCTTTATCGTGCCCTTTGCGGTGCCGCCCAGCAGCAGCAGGCTGTTGCTGTCGTTGATACGCGCGGCGTTAACGGGGCAGGTTTCGGCGCCCTGGGCTACAGCAGTCATAAGAAGCGTAACAGTCAGGATCGGTACGGTGATTTTCATCCACAAGCTCGCGGCAGCCATTATTTTGATTAGTGTAAGAGGTATTTTGACCCGCGGCAGAAAAA
This sequence comes from Erwinia sp. CGal63, assembly GCF_037026505.1. NCBI lineage: Bacteria > Pseudomonadati > Pseudomonadota > Gammaproteobacteria > Enterobacterales > Erwiniaceae > Erwinia > Erwinia sp. CGal63. The sequence goes on along the minus strand of NZ_JAKUMN010000001.1, from coordinate 634,066 downwards.
AAGCCTCACCAAAATGATGAGGCCTGGTACTTGCAAACATCACGTCGTCGAACTGGCGTGCTGTGCGGCAAAATCGGTTCAGACGGCGCTTGCGGGCGAACGGAGCGCCAGCGAGGCTTTCATGGCTTCCACCATATCGCCATCCACGCAGGCGCGGCTGAATTCATCTGTCTCTGCGACCGACGTCATGGATACGCCGGCTTTGCGATAGCGCATTGCAGAGGCGATACGCTGGCTGGCCGAGCTGTGCAGCTCACTTAACCCCGCTTCCACAAACTTATGCAGGTTGCTCATACGTACGCCTGCACCGGCCATAATGATTGGACCCCGAGTTTGCTGATTAAGTTCCCTTAATAAAGGTAAACCACTTTCGGCGCTTTGCTGCTGGCCCGAAGTCAGAATGCGCGCCACGCCCAAATCGGTCAACTGCTGCAGCGCGGTAAGCGGGCTGTGACAGAGATCGAAAGCGCGATGAAAGGTAACCGCCATTCCTTCGCAAAGCGTCATCAACTGTTTCATCCGGCCGATATCGATATGGCCGTCCACATCCAGAATTCCTGTCACCACGCCGGGAAAACCGAGCTCGCGGATATAAGCGATGTCCGATTTTATTTGTCGGAACTCGTTGTCGCTAAAGCAAAAATCGCCGCCACGCGGCCGCACCAGCGGATGAACGGGAAGAGTCAGCATTTCTCTGGCCTGCATCAGGCTGCCAGCCGAAGGGGTTAGCCCGCCTTCCGAAGGCGCGGAACAGAGTTCCACCCGGTCGGCGCCGGCGGTTTGCGCGGCCAGCGCGCAATCGACTCCGTAGCAGCATACTTCCAGTTTTAACATTTCATCCTCCTGTTAATGACTGCTGGCTGGTTGTGAAAATAATCTTCGCTGTTTAGTCTGAGTGCAGACATTAAAAAATAATAGTAACGGGAATCACCAACATGGCATGTACTTTCGACCAGCGTATCGATCGCCGTCACAGCGATAGCCTGAAATGGCAAAAATATGGCGGACAGGATATTTTGCCGCTCTGGGTAGCGGACACCGATTTTCGTTCACCGGACTGCATTATCGACGCCCTGCAACAGCGCGTGGCGCACGGCGTGTTCGGCTATGGCACGGCGCCGGAAGAGCTGATCGAGATAGTGGTAGCCAGAATGCAGACGCGCTATCAATGGAAGATCAGGCCGGAATGGCTGGTTATGCTGCCGGGCGTGGTCAGCGGACTAAATCTTGCCGTGCGCGCTTTTACCGAACCGCATCAGGGCACCATCGCGCCCACGCCGATCTATCCGCCTTTCCGCTCCGCGGCGAAACTGGCTGGTCGCACGCAGAGCAACGCGCCGCTGCAGCTGCGCGAGGGACGCTGGCTGGTGGATTTCGACGAGCTGTCGCCCGCCATGACCGGCAGTGAAAAACTGTTGATGCTGTGCAATCCGCAAAATCCCGGCGGCACGGTTTATCGGCGCGAAGAGCTGGAGGCCCAGCTGCGTTTCGCCCGTCAACACGACCTCATCGTCTGCTCTGATGAAATTCACTGCGATCTGCTGCTGGATGAAGGCGCGAAGCATATCCCTTTCGGCAGCCTGAGCGAGGATGCGCAGCAGCGTTCAGTCACGCTGATTTCGCCGTCGAAGACGTTTAATATCGCGGGTCTGGGCGCTTCAGTGGCGATTATTCCGGATAAAGAGCTGCGCGCCCGCTTTACCAAAGCGCGACTGGGAATAGTGCCGCAGCCTGACATTCTGGCTTTAGTGGCCGCTACGGCCGCCTGGCGGGATGGACAGCCGTGGCTGGACGAGCAGCTGGCCTACCTCAGAGGATCACGCGATTGGCTGAACAAGCGCGTCAACGCGATTGAAGGGCTTTCGCTGGTTGGGCCGGAAGCGACCTATCTTGCCTGGATAGACGCCAGCCAGCTTGGCGTCGCCAGCCCGGCGCTGTTTTTTGAACGCCACGGGCTGGGTTTCTCCGCCGGACGCGATTTTGGCGATGACCATTTTATACGCCTGAATTTTGGCTCTCCTCGCGATCTGCTGGCGGAAGCCGTCAGGCGAATGGAAAAGGCGGTAAGGACGCTAAGGCGCTAGCTCGCTTTCCACTATCTCTTTCAGGCTCCAGGGATGGAACTTGATAGTTACGCGGCCATCGCTCACCGCCAGCGTGGGATTGGGCAGCCTCTCGCCTTCGCCTTTGGGCGCGCTGTTTTTAACCGAGATCCCCGGTTTTGACAGGCTCTCGTCCGACAACAGCGCCAGGGCGCGGGCGCTAAGCTGCGACTCATCGCCAGGCAGGACGATTTCAATATGTTCCCAGCCTTCATGTCGGTAGATCTTTTTGCCCGGCCAGGGCAGCTCTACCATGCTGATTCGCCACGGCCCGACCTGCAACGGCTCGTGCAGCTCAAACAGGGCAACCGGCCTGCCGCCAATCATCTTTTCTGAAAACAGCACGCCGTGCTGCAAAAACCCTTTTTTCCAGCGTTCCGCCGTGGCGGTTTGATGGCAGCGAACGGCGATATGATCGGCAGCCAGCGTGGTTAAATCGAGCCCCAGCCGTTCTGCCAGCTCGTTAATGCTTTGTAGAAACCTTGCCGAATCATTAGCAAGATCGGTTAATTCCACTGCAACCTTTTCTGGAAACATATTTCTTTCACTTATTCAATTTAAAATAATTAACTATTGTTCATTTATTAGCCAGTTAAACCGGGCCAGCTATACTGCTGCAATATAAGGTAACATCCGGTTATATCTACAGATAAGTCGGAGATAATCGCGTTATTGTAGTTAAAACTGGTTTAGTTCCAGCGCATCATTTAGGAAATTTGCCTTAACTTAATGTTTTAATTTGGTTAAATTAATACAATGCGACTTTTCTTAAATCAAATTTTCCTGTCTCCGGGTATTCTTATTGCTTATAGATTCGTTCCGCTACTCACACAAGGAATAGCAAATGCTGATGTTAATACTTATTGCAGCGCTTATCGTTATGATGGGCTTTGCTCTGGTGAGGCACTGGAAGCTTCGTAACGAAAAAATGACGATTGCCAGCCCTCATCGCCCTCACCATCGTCGTCGTACCTGACTAACACGCGCGGGAAACAGTCTACCCTGTTTCCCACCTGCGCTCTCGTTTACACGCCTGGATAACTGCCTCCCAAATGCAGTATACTTTTTCCCTTCTTTTTTAGCGCCAGCGAACAGCAGCTCTGCTGTCCGGCTTCGTTGAGTACGACGGCCTGCCCTCTGGCGCAGGCGTTTTTGCATATAAGGTAATCCGGTGAATATTCAGGCTCTTCTCACAGATAAAGTCAGTCAGGCGATGATCGCGGCAGGGGCTCCGGCCAACTGCGAGCCGCAGGTGCGTCAGTCGGCCAAAGCACAGTTTGGCGATTACCAGGCGAACGGCATCATGGCCGTAGCAAAAACACTGGGTAAAGCGCCGCGACAGCTGGCTGAAGAGGTGTTAAAACATCTCGATCTGCAGGGGATCGTCAGCAAGGTGGAAGTCGCCGGCCCTGGCTTTATCAACCTGTTCCTGGACGCCGACTGGCTTGCCGCGCAGGTGGACAGCGTGACCGACGCGCCACGTCTTGGCGTCGCGCCGGTGGAACCGCAGACGATTGTTATTGACTATTCCGCGCCTAACGTCGCCAAAGAGATGCACGTGGGCCACGTTCGCTCGACGATTATCGGCGACGCGGCGGTGCGTACCCTCTCCTTCCTGGGCCATAACGTCATTCGCGCTAACCATGTCGGCGACTGGGGCACCCAGTTCGGTATGCTGATCGCCTTTCTGGAGAAGCAGCAGAACGAAGCGCATGAAGAGATCGCGCTTTCCGATCTGGAAGCGTTCTACCGCGAAGCCAAGCGTACTTATGATGAAGATCCGGCCTTCGCTGAACGCGCGCGCGGCTACGTGGTGAAACTGCAGGGCGGCGATGAGTACTGCCGTAAGATGTGGAAGCGTCTGGTCGATATCACCATGTCGCAGAACCAGAAAATTTATGACCGCATGAACGTGACGCTGACCCGTGACGATGTGATGGGCGAGAGTCTCTATAACGATATGCTGCCGGGGATTGTGGCCGATCTGAAAGAGAAAGGCCTGGCGGTGGAGAGCGAAGGCGCCACCGTGGTTTTCCTGGACGAGTATAAAAACAAAGACGGCGAACCGATGGGCGTGATCGTCCAGAAAAAGGATGGCGGCTATCTCTACACCACCACCGATATCGCCTGCGCCAAATATCGTTATGAAACGCTGCATGCCGATCGCGTGCTCTACTATATCGATTCACGTCAGCATCAGCATCTGCAGCAGGCCTGGACTATCGTGCGCAAGGCTGGCTACGTACCGGCATCCGTTCCTCTGGAGCACCACGCGTTCGGTATGATGCTGGGCAAAGATGGCAAACCTTTTAAAACCCGTGCGGGCGGCACCATCAAACTCTCCGATCTGCTGGATGAGGCGGTAGAGCGCGCCACCAAGCTGGTCAGCGAGAAAAACCCGGACATGCCTGCCGACGAACTGGCGAAGCTCGCCAATACGGTAGGGATCGGCGCGGTGAAATATGCGGATCTCTCCAAGAGCCGTACCACCGACTACGTGTTTGACTGGGACAACATGCTGGCCTTTGAAGGCAATACCGCGCCTTATATGCAATACGCCTACACGCGCGTGCTTTCCGTGTTCCGTAAAGCCGGCATTGAAGAAGCGGCGGTAACCGGCAAAACCGTAATTACCGAAGCTCGTGAAGCCGCGCTGGCCGTGCGTCTGCTGCAGTTTGAAGAAACCGTTACTCAGGTAGCGCGCGACGGTACGCCGCACGTTATGTGCGCTTACCTGTACGATCTGGCCGGTCTTTTCTCCGGCTTCTACGAGCATTGCCCCATCCTGTCGGCAGAAGATGAAGCGACGAAGCAGAGTCGCCTGAAGCTGGCGCTGCTGACCGCGAAAACGCTGAAGCAGGGTCTGGATACGCTGGGTATTGAAACCGTAGAAAGGATGTAACGACGAGTTAGGGCCGAGTCTTCGGCCCTCATTTTCGTTGAGAAAGCCTAGTTTATCCGACAGCTGACAAACCTTAGCAGGCTGGTTTTTTTCACCGCAACACCGCAGCATCACGGCAGCAGAGGCTGAGCGGATAAACAGACAGTTTTGGCGCATGGACGCGTCAAACGAGCTTACAGGGACGTATTCACGGCGTGTCTGTGTTCCGCTCTGCATCTACCGCTTCGCAAGCGACAATTTTAAGTCCTGGTTTGTCATCAATATCGTTTCTGGATCGTCTGCCGAGAAGGCCGATCGTGGACATGACATCGACTTTTCCCGCTAGGCAGGCTCGGCTTTATCAGCTGCAACACTAGCCGGCTTTCGCATTAACGCTACGCTTAGCGCGGCGAGAAAATTACCGGTAATTCACCATCACTTCATTGCTCTGCACCCGCAGCATCTGTGGCAGTCGCCCTCTTCCCTGAATACCGTAAACAAAGTGCAGCGTTTCGCCAGCCTGGATATTAGTCAGCCCGCGCGTCGCGCCGCTGGCGCCGTCAAGCTGCACGCAGCGCCTTTCTGCGCACAGCCAGGCGGCGAAACCGGAAGGCGTCGGGCCGGTCAGCGTGTAGCGCCAGCTGATTTCCGTGATGGCGCCGCTAACCGGTTCCGCCGCCTTTAAATCCGGCGAGGAAAGCTGCATACCGCGATTAATCAAACCCGGCCCCGGCGCCGAAGCGTGCCAGGCGCCGCCAGCGGCCAGCGCCAGCTGCGGCAAAACAGCGAGTAACAGCAGCGCTTTTTTCATCAGTGACCACCAATCGTTGAAGTCATGCGAATTTGACGGTTGTCGGTCAGCTCCAGATTCGAAATCACCATCAGCTGCGGCAGATTGCGGCGCAGGAAACGGGCCAGCAGCGCGCGTAACGGATGATTCACCAGCAGCACCGGCGGCGCGCCGATGGATTCCTGATGCTGTAGCGCGCTCTGCGCCTGCGCCAGCAGACGATCCGCCAGACCCGGCTCCAGGCCGCCGCCGCCCTGCAGCGCCTGCAGCAGCAGTCGCTCCAGCGTGGTGTCCAGGCCGATAACCTGCACTTCGCCATTGCCCGGATACCACTGCTGGGTAATAGCGCGGCCCAGCGCCACGCGCACCACTGAAGTCAGCTCATGCGGGTCGGTCTGAACGGTGGCGTGCTCCGCCAGCGTTTCAATAATGGTACGCATATCGCGAATCGACACGCGCTCCGCCAGCAGATTCTGCAACACCTTGTGCAACGTGGTCAGCGTAACCACGCCAGGAATTAAATCTTCCGTCAGCTTCGGCATCTCCTGAGTCACGCGATCCAGCAGCTGCTGCGCTTCCTGGCGGCCAAACAGCTCGCTGGCGTGCTGGCCGATCAGGTGGTTCAGGTGCGTGGCGACCACGGTACTCGCCTCCACCACGGTGTAGCCCTGAATCTGCGCCTGCTCTTTCAGCGCGCTGTCGATCCAGATGGCGGCCAGGCCGAAGGCCGGATCGACCGTCGCTTCGCCCGGCAGCGTGCCTGCGGCGGTGCCGGGGTTGATCGCCATCCAGCGGCCCGGATAGGCGTCGCCGCTGCCGATTTCCACGCCCTTCATCAGAATACGGTAACGCGCCGGCGGCAGCTCCATATTGTCGCGGATATGCACCACAGGCGGCAGAAAGCCCATCTCCTGCGCGAATTTCTTACGGATGCTGCGGATACGGCCCAGCAGCTCGCCATCCTGGGTATTGTCCACCATCGGGATCAGGCGGTAGCCCACTTCCATGCCCAGCGTGTCTTCCAGCTGCACGTCGGTCCAGGAAGCCTCCATGTTAACCGGCGTATCGTTGCTTTTAATGAGATTGCTCTGCGGCGCGGCCTTCGGCTTGTTCTCTTTACCGCGCATATACCAGGCTAGGCCGAGCAGCGCAGCGGTAAACAGCAGAAACACCAGGTTCGGCATGCCGGGGATCAGGCCCAGCAGGCCGAGAACACCGGCGCTCAGCATCATCACGCGCGGATTTTTGAACAGCTGGGTCACCATCTGTTCGCCGACGTCCTGATCGGTCGCCACGCGGGTAACGATAACGCCTGCCGCGGTAGAGATAACCAGCGCCGGGATCTGCGCGACCAGGCCGTCACCGATGGTCAGCAGCGTATAGCTTTCCGCCGCGTGGCCCACGTCCAGACCATGCTGCACCACGCCTACCAGCAGACCGCCGATAACGTTGATGACCATGATCATAATGCCCGCGATGGCGTCGCCGCGAACGAACTTACTCGCACCGTCCATCGAGCCGTAGAAGTCCGCTTCCTGGGTCACTTCCGCACGGCGCTTTTTCGCTTCATCTTCGCCAATCAGTCCGGCGTTCAGGTCGGCGTCGATCGCCATCTGTTTGCCGGGCATACCATCCAGTACGAAACGCGCGCCAACCTCAGCGATACGTCCTGCGCCTTTGGTGATAACCATAAAGTTGATAATCACCAGGATGATAAACACCACAATACCGATGGCGAAGTTACCGCCGACCAGGAAGTGGCCGAACGCTTCCACCACGCGGCCCGCCGCGCCCGCGCCCGTATGACCTTCCATCAGGATGATACGGGTTGAGGCGACGTTCAGCGCCAGGCGTAATAAGGTAGAGAAAAGCAGAATGGTCGGAAACGCGGCGAACTCCAGCGTTTTCTGGGTGAACATCGCTACCAGCAGCACCATTATCGACAGCGCGATATTAAAGGTGAACAGCAGATCGAGGATGAATGGCGGCAACGGCAGCACCATCATCGCCAGGATCATCATAATCAATACCGGCCCGGCCATAATCTGCCATTGGGTATCTTTCATATTGGGTAAGCGTAACAGGGTGGCCAGGTTCGCCATCAGTCTTTCTCTCCAGAGCCAAAGTCCAGCGCTTCCGGCACCGGTAAATTAGCAGGTTTTTTCGGGGCCAGGCCGCCTTCAAGCTTCCAGCGACGGAGCTGCCAGACCCAGGCCAGCACTTCTGCAACAGCCGCATATAAGGTACCGGGAATATGCTGACCAATTTCACTGTGGCGATAGAGCGCACGCGCCAGCGGCGGCGCTTCCAGAATCGGAACCCGGTGTTCTTTACCCAGTTCGCGAATACGCAGCGCCACATCGCCCGCGCCTTTCGCCACGACTTTCGGCGCGCTCATTTTGCGTTCGTCATACTTCAGCGCCACGGAGTAGTGCGTCGGGTTGGTGACGATCACATCCGCTTTCGGCACGTCGGCCATCATGCGCCGCCGCGCCGCTGCGCGCATCTGCTGCCGGATGCGTCCCTTAACATGCGGGTCGCCTTCCTGCTGCTTGTACTCGTCGCGGATCTCCTGACGGGTCATGCGCAGCCCTTTGTAGTAGCTGTAGAGCTGCCAGAAAATATCGAAGCCCACCATCGGCGACAGGCCCAGCACCACCAGTACGCAGCACATGGCGATCATATTCAGCGAGCTGGCCAGCGCGGTATAAGGTGATTCGCTGATCAGACGCATCATGTCCGGCCAGTTATGCCTGACGTAGAGCCAGGTGACGCAGCCGACCAGCACCGCCTTCAGCACCGATTTCGCCAGCTCGGTGGCCGTCTGCGCGGAAACCAGTTTCGCCAGGCCTTTAATCGGATTCATCTTGCCGAAATCGACTTTAATCGCCTTGCCGCTGATCAGCACGCCGCCCAGCAGCATCGGCGCGGCTATCGCCACCAGCACCAGTCCGCCCATCATCGGCAGCAGCGTGTAGACCGCCTGCACGAACAGCCGGCCGATCAGGTGCAGCATCTGGCTGGTGTCGCTGACCACCGAATGGTCGAAAACCAGTCCCTGCGCCAGCAGCTGACCGACTTTGCGGGCCATGCTTTCGCCGCCCATCCACAATATGCCTAAGCCCGCCACCAGCATCAGCACCGAGGTCAGCTCGCGCGAGCGCGGAACCTGCCCTTCTTCTCGTGCTTTTTCAAGTCGGTGGGGGGTTGCGGATTCGGTCTTTTCCTCTTCGCTGTCACCAGACACGGGCTACCCTCAAAAGGAGATGCTGGATGGATAATCTATGGCGCTAGCATGCCAAAAAGGCGCAGGGATGATGCCGCGAGTAAACGCGTAAAAAGGGGGTTATTTGCGGGATGGCAAAAAAGGGCCGAAAACTCGGCCCTGAAGAGGAACTTAAAACCCGAGGCTGTCCAGCAGGTCGTCGACCTGGTCCTGGTTAGCCACGACGCCGGGCGCTTCACCGTTGATCTGCGGGCCGTTTTTCAGGCTGTCCGCGTCTTTCTTCGGTCGCGCAGGCTGTTCCGGCATGTTTTCCAGCAGCACCATCAACAGCTGGCGCTCGATCTCCTGGATTACATCCATCATGCGCTTGATAACCTGACCGGTCAGGTCCTGGAAATCCTGCGCCATCATGATTTCCATCAGCTGCGCGTTGGTGAAGCCAGTATGCTGCGGCACCGATTCCAGATAACCGCGGGTATCCGAAACCAGCGAGCGGGCATCTGCCAGTTCGATAGGATTCTCAAACCACTCATCCCAACGCCCTTTCAGCGCTACTGCTCCCTTCTCCATTTCCGTCTGACGCGGCTGCGCGGCTTCCACGCAGTTCAGCGCGCGTTCAGCCGCCTGAGCGGTCATTTGCACTACGTAGTCCAGGCGGTCGCGGGCGTCGGGAATGGCTTCCGCCGCTTCAGCAATGGCCTGATCCAGTCCCAGCTCACGCAGGCTGTCGCGCAGCATCCGCGTCAGCGAACCAATTCGGGAAATAATGTCGTTGGCGGAAGCCGCGTCGACATTCGGTTTCGGAAGTTCGCTCATTTCGGCTCCTTACATACCCAGCTTTTCGAAGATCTTGCCTAACTTCTCTTCAAGGGTCGCTGCGGTAAAAGGTTTAACGACATAGCCGCTGGCACCCGCCTGAGCAGCCGCAATAATGTTCTCTTTTTTGGCTTCGGCCGTTACCATCAGCACCGGCAGCTTGCCGAGCGTGCCGTCGGCACGAATGGTTTGCAGCAGCTGCAGACCGTCCATGTTTGGCATGTTCCAGTCGGAAATCACGAAGTCGAAGCCGCCGGCACGCAGTTTAGCCAGCGCGTCAACGCCGTCTTCTGCTTCTTCAACGTTATTGAAGCCGAGCTCTTTCAGCAGGTTACGGACGATACGACGCATCGTGTTGAAATCGTCGACCACCAGAAACCGCATATTTTTGTCAGCCATAATTACTCCTGTTTATGTAGCCCCGCGGGACGGGCGCTGCGTTAGATACGTAATGCCTGTCCGGCGCTAATTTTTGCCAGCATGTGCTGGCTGATTTGGTGGAGATCCACCACTTCACTGGCTCCCCCGAGCGCGATAGCTTCGCGGGGCATACCAAATACGACACAGCTCGCCTCGTTCTGGGCGATGGTCCAGGCGCCGGCCTTATTCATGGTCAGCAGGCCTGCGGCCCCATCGTTGCCCATGCCGGTCAGAATGACGCCAACGGCGTTACGACCGGCATACTGCGCGACTGAGTTAAAGAGCACGTCCACCGAAGGTTTGTGACGATTGACCGGCGGGCCGTCATGCAATTTCACCTGATAGTTTGCGCCGCTGCGCGCCAGCTCCATATGCATCGCGCCTGGCGCGATATAGGCATGGCCCGGCAGTACGCGCTCGCCATCTTCCGCCTCTTTCACCGTGATCTGACACAGCTTGTTCAGACGTTCGGCAAAAGAGCGGGTAAAGCCTGGCGGCATATGCTGCGTAATCATCAGCGCCGGGCTGGTGGCGGGCAGCGGCTGCAGCACATGCCTGATCGCTTCCGTACCGCCCGTCGACGCGCCGATAGCGATTAGCTTTTCACTACTCAGCATCGGCCCGGCTTTCAGCATTACCGGCGCTGCCTGCGTGCGACGCACGTGCAGCTTAGCCCTGGAGGCGGCGCGCACCTTGTCGGCGATGGTCTGGCTATAGGCCAGCATCCCTTCGCGAATGCCCAGCGATGGCTTGGTGACAAAATCCACCGCGCCTAACTCCAGCGCGCGCAGCGTCACTTCAGAACCTTTGCCGGTCAGCGAAGAAACCATCACCACCGGCATCGGCCGCAGGCGCATCAACTTTTCCAGAAAATCCAGACCGTCCATGCGCGGCATTTCCACATCCAGCGTCAGCACGTCGGGATTGAACTCTTTGATTAAATCTCGTGCCACCAGCGGATCGGGCGCCGTAGCCACCATCTCCATATCCGCGTGGCTGTTGATGATCTCCGTCATCAGCTGACGCATCAGCGAGGAGTCATCAACGCATAATACTCTGATTTTGCCCATTATCTTTCCTTAGTCAGCCCGTAAACCGTCTGGCCTCGCAGGTAAAATTCTTTGCTGATCTGGCTGAAGTTTTCAGAGTGTCCGGCAAAGAGAATGCCGCCAGGTTTCAGCATCGGGACAAAACGCCGCAGGATTTTCTCCTGGGTTTCTTTGTCGAAATAGATCATCACGTTACGGCAAAAAATCGCGTCAAACGGCCCCGGAACGGCCCACTCGTTGCCCAGCAGATTAAGCTGAGAGAACGTAATGGTGTTGGCCAGTTCAGGCCGTACGCGCACCATGCCGGCGTGCGGGCCGGTACCGCGAAAGAAGAAGCGTTGCAGCTGCTGAGGCGACAGCGTGCGCAGCTCTTCCTGGCGATAAACGCCCGAGAGCGCCTTTTCCAGCACCTGGGTATCAATGTCGCTGGCGTGAACCTGAAACTTGCCCGGGCCTGCGCCCAGCGTTTCCGCCAGCGTCATGGCGATGGAGTAAGGCTCCTCGCCCGTCGACGCCGCTGCGCACCAGACGTTGAAGCTGCCGCCGCGCCGTTTAGCGTGATCGGCCAGAATCGGAAAGTGATGCGCCTCGCGGAAAAACGCCGTCAGGTTAGTGGTCAGCGAGTTAATAAAAGCCTGCCATTCCGCACTGCCGGAATCGCTCTCCAGCAGCGCCAGGTAACGACCAAAATCGTCGATGCCTAACGTCCGTAACCGGCGCACCAGACGGTTGTAGACCATCTCGCGCTTGTGGTCGGCGAGAACGATGCCCGCCCGCTGATAAATAAGCTGGCTGATACGCTTGAAATGCGCATCAGATAACGGCAGACGCTGCACCATTTGCGACAGCAGCGTGGCGTTTTCGGGCGGCGCTACTAACGTTGATTTTTTCATCCAGATCCACCCTGCAAAGTACAGATTAAGGGGTTAAAACAGTGTGTTCCCTGTGGGTCAGTCGCTGAGGCGCACTGCCTTCTTTACTGACCGACCCGAGCGTGCCTGGGGCTGCTGCCGCTTCCACTACCAGCGCGGCGTTCTGTTGTTCTGCTTTGCCCGGCTGGCCGACGACAAATTCAGATTGCTTAACTATTTATCGGCAGCAATTCGATCTTCCTGAGGCCAAATTGCTTTAATGCGCTATTTTTTCCTGTGCGCCTGGCGCCGCCCTTTTATAACGGCGCCAGACGTCACGATCAGAAGGTTTCCCAGTTGTCGTTGGAAACCGCTACGGCCTGCGCTTTTTTCGGCGCGCTTACCGGCGCCAGCGGCTTGCTGACGGCCTTCATCGCGCTCTCCTTGCGGATACGGAACACGGCGACGGCCTGGTTCAGGCGGCTGGCCTGAGCTTCCAGCGCGGCGGCGGCGGCGGCGGACTCTTCCACCAGCGAGGCGTTCTGCTGCGTCACGCGATCCATCTCGGTCACGGCGATGCCGATCTGGTCGATGCCGCGGCTCTGCTCGCCGGAAGCGGAGGCGATTTCGCCCATGATGTCAGTCACGCGGGTCACGGCGTTGACGATGTCCGCCATAGTTTCGCCTGCACTTTCCACCAGCTGCGATCCGGTATCGACACGTGAGACGGAATCTTCAATAAGACTTTTAATTTCCTTCGCCGCCTGCGCGCTGCGCTGCGCCAGATTGCGCACTTCGCCCGCTACTACCGCAAAGCCACGGCCCTGCTCGCCTGCGCGCGCCGCTTCCACCGCGGCGTTCAGCGCCAGAATGTTGGTCTGGAAGGCGATGCCATCAATCACGCTGGTGATATCGGCGATCTTCTTCGAGCTGCCCGCGATGTCGCTCATGGTTTTCACCACGCCATCCACTACTTTGCCGCCCTTCTGCGCGGTTTCCGACGCGTTCAGCGCCAGCTGCGAAGCCTGACGGGCGTTTTCGGCGTTCTGCTTCACGGTCGCGGTTAACTGCTCCATGCTGGCCGCGGTTTCTTCCAGCGAGGCAGCCTGCTCTTCGGTACGTGAAGAGAGATCGTTGTTGCCGGCAGAGATTTCGGTCGCGCCGGTATAGATAGCGTCAGAGCCATCACGCACGTCGCTTACCGTGCGCACCAGCGCCTGCTGCATATCACGCAGGCTTTCCGCCAGTTGCGTCATCTCGCTGCGGCCTTCCACTTCGATAGTCTGTGTCAGGTCGCCGCTGGCGATATGGCGGATATGCTCGATATTGCTGTTCAGCGGCAGCAGCAGCAGTTTGCGAATGCCGCTCCAGGCCAGCGCAATCACCGCTGCGGAAACCAGCAGCACGCCCAGCAGCAGCCAGATAGACTGATGGTAAGCGTCGTTATTAGCCTTGATACCCTGCGCGGTCAGGTTGTTGATCACGTCCAGCCAGTGGTTATAAGCCTGCTGGAACTGCTCCTGATAGCTCTGGGTCGGCTGGGCGACGAAGTCGTTGAAGCGGTTGGTTTCCATCATCACAATCAGCTCCGCCAGCGCGTCGTGGAACTGTTTGTAGCTCGCCTGCAGCGCCTGAACGTCTTCCGCCTTTTTACCGTCTTCGCTCAGCGTGGCGTTAAATACCGCCAGCGCCTTGTCGGCAGTGGCCAGATCGGCCTTCGCCTGAGTCATCAGATCGCTGGCGGAAGTGCCGATGCCTGATTTATTTACGTCCAGCAGATAGCGGATGCCGGCGCGGTTCAGCGTGTTGCGCGCCTGTACCAGCGACACCCAGGAGGTGCCCATCGCTTGCTGCAGCTCGCGCATCTGCTGGTTTAACTCAAAATTCTTTTTATCGCTCTGTACGGTTTTAAAGAACAGACCGCCCGTGCCCAACTGCAGCACGGCAAACACTACCAGCACGCTCACCAGGCCGGTCACCACTTTTATACTCTTGAACATAACTACCTCAGTTGGGGGGCTATTTGATTTAGTTATCGGCACGCGTTGGGGGAACTTTATTGACTGGCGAGGGAAAGAGATCTTAATAAAGCAATTTATAGGGCGATGGATAGCCGACGTGCAAAAACCTTTATTTCGGCTGGAAGATAAACTGCATATGAGGGGTTAAATAAAAAACTTTTCGGCGTACGAAATAATCGCCGGGCTTGCGACAGAGAAAAAAATTGCGCCCTACTCCGTTGACCAGCAACGTTTGCGGCGCAATTTTTATTATTTCAGACTATATAGCGTTACCGGCGTTTAAAACGTTTCCCAGTTGCCTTCGTCGGCGGCTGGCGCGGCGGCTTTACGCGGCGCTGGCTTCAGGAGGCGCGGCGCAGGTGCAGCGGCGCGAACGCCCTGATCTTTACGCACGCGGAACACGGCGACGGCCTGAGTCAGACGGCTGGCCTGATCTTCCAGTGCGGCAGCCGCGGTCGCGGACTCTTCCACCAGCGAGGCGTTCTGCTGCGTCACGCGATCCATTTCGGTCACGGCAGTGCCGACCTGATCGATGCCGCGGCTCTGCTCGTCAGAGGCGGAAGCGATTTCGCCCATGATATCGGTTACGCGAGTGACGGCGTTGACGATATCGGTCATGGTGTCACCGGCGGTGCCGACCAGCACGGAGCCGCTGTCCACACGGGCTACGGAATCCTCGATCAGGCTTTTAATCTCTTTCGCCGCCTGCGCGCTGCGCTGCGCCAGATTGCGCACTTCGCCCGCTACCACGGCAAAGCCACGGCCCTGCTCGCCGGCACGTGCCGCTTCCACCGCGGCGTTCAGCGCCAGGATGTTGGTCTGGAAGGCGATGCCGTCAATCACGCTGGTAATATCAGCGATCTTCTTCGAGCTGCCCGCGATGTCGCTCATGGTTTTCACCACGCCATCCACCACTTTGCCGCCCTTCTGCGCGGTTTCCGACGCGCTCAGCGCCAGCTGCGAAGCCTGACGGGCGTTTTCGGCGTTCTGCTTCACGGTCGCGGTTAACTGCTCCATGCTGGCCGCGGTTTCTTCCAGCGAGGCAGCCTGCTGCTCGGTACGGGCAGAAAGATCGTTGTTACCCGCGGCGATTTCGCTCGCGCCGGTGTAGATGGCGTCGGAGCCGTCACGCACGTCGCTTACCGTGCGCACCAGCGCCTGCTGCATCTCTTTCAGGCTATTGGCCAGCTGGGCCATTTCGTTGCGGCCTTCCACTTCAATGCTGTGGGTCAGGTCACCGCCTGCGATATGGCTGATATGCGCGATATTCTCCTGCAGCGGCCTGATCAGCACGCTACGCAGGCCAAACCAGCACAGCACAATCAGACCGACAACCAGCGCCATCACCGTACCGATCACCCATAGCATCTTGCTGTAGGCGCTTTCGTTTTCCACCACGCCTTTTGCGGTCAGCACGTCCTGCGCGTTGCGCCAGGTCGTATAGGCATCCTGCATATCGTTCTGTTTCTGTTCGATATTCAGCTTAAACATATCGGCCAGCTGACGGTTTTCCATCAGCGCCAGCATCTGGCCCAGCGCTTTAGAATAGTTTTCGTAATTTTTTTCCAGCTGGTCAGTAATGGCCGGATCCATCCCTTTGGTGTTGGGAATGGACTGATAGCGCGCGTAGGACTTGTCGGCGCTGGCCAGCAGGCTTTTACCCTGGTTGCTGATGTCGGTCAGCGAAGCGCTGTTGATGCTGTTGGCGGTTTCGCTCTGCAGGCGCAGCATGCCGCGGTTGATGGTGATGCGGGTCTGGTTCAGGGCCACCCAGGCGTCGGTAAAGGCCGAAACGTTCTGGCTGGAGTTCTGTGCGATAGAGAAGTTAGTTTTATCGCTGGTCAGCGCGCTGATAAATAATCCGCCCGCCAGCAGCTGGAGAGAGCCGAATACCAGCAGCACTAACAGCAGGCTGGTGACGACCTTGATGCGTTTAAACATAGGGTACCCTTGGTAGAAGAAGTGGATCAACACCGAATTTATCGGCGTAATTTGATGGAACTTTACGCGCGCCGGAAACAGATTTACTAAAGTGATACTTTAATAAGTAAATTAATTATTCAGCCGCAAATTTTTATTTAAGTCATAAAAAACACCCTGGCGGCGAAATACCGACAGGGCGTTTCAGGTCTTTATTTAAGGCGTTATTTAAGCGCTGCGCAGCGTGTCCACCAGCGCCATCTCATCGCTGTTCAGCAGCTTTTCGATGTCGACCAGGATCAGCATACGTTCGCCCAGCGCGCCCAGTCCGGTCAGGTATTCGGTGGACATGGTCACCGCGAATTCCGGGGAAGGACGGATCTGATCGGTGGTCAGCGACAGCACGTCGGAAACGCCGTCCACCACGATACCGACCACGCGCTGCTCAAGATTCAGCACGATAACCACGGTGTTTTCGTTATAGTCCACATCCGGCTGCGCGAACTTAACGCGCAGGTCGATGATGGGCACGATAACGCCGCGCAGGTTGGTTACGCCTTTAATAAAAGCAGGCGTGTTAGCAATGCGCGTTACCTGATCGTAGCCGCGGATTTCCTGCACTTTTAAAATATCGATGCCGTATTCTTCGTGACCCAGTGTAAACACCAGGAATTCCTGGCCTACGGTTTCGCCAGCAAGTTTAGTGACAGTTGCCATTCCGGTCATAGTTCTACCCTTAATCGGTTAAATTCAGGCTGCGGCTCCCGCCACACGCTTTTCACGGTTGAGAGACTGCAGAGCCGACACATCGACGATCAGCGCCACGCTGCCATCGCCGAGGATGGTCGCTGCCGAAATGCCCGGGACTTTGCGATAGTTACTTTCAAGGTTTTTCACCACTACCTGGTGCTGGCCGATCAGCTGATCCACCAGCAGCGCATAGCGTTTGCCCGCGCTCTGCAGGATCACCACGATGCCCTGCGTCGCTTCGGTTTTCGCGCCGTGCACGTCGAAAACGTTCCAGAGTTCGACCAGCGGCAGGTATTCGCCACGGACTTCCAGCACGCGCTCGCCACCGGCCAGCGGATGCAGATCGTCAGCCAGCGGCTGCAGCGATTCCATTACCGCGTTCAGCGGCAGAATAAAGACTTCGTCGGCGACGCGAACGGACATGCCGTCCAGGATAGCCAGCGTCAGCGGCAGCAGGATACGGATTGTGGTGCCTTTGCCCTGCTTAGAGGCGATCTCCACGTGGCCGCCCATCTCCTGGATGTTCCGTTTCACCACGTCCATGCCTACGCCGCGTCCTGAGACATCGGTAACCTGCTCGGCGGTAGAGAAGCCCGGCGCGAAAATCAGCATACCGACTTCTTCATCGCTCATGGCGTCGTTGACCGGCAGCCCGGAAGAGAGCGCCTTCGCCAGAATACGCTCGCGGTTGAGGCCCGCGCCGTCGTCGATCACTTCGATACAGATATTGCCGCCCTGATGCTCCGCAGAGAGCGTCAGGTTGCCGATGCCCGACTTTCCGGCCGCGACGCGTTTTTCCGGCGATTCGATACCGTGATCCAGGCTGTTACGCACCAGGTGCGTCAGCGGATCGATAATGCGTTCAATCAGGCTCTTGTCCAGTTCGGTAGAGCTACCCAGCAGGGTCAGTTCCACTTCTTTGCCCAGCTTGCTGGCCAGATCGCGTACCAGACGCGGGAAGCGGCTGAAGACATACTCCATCGGCATCATACGGATGGACATCACCGACTCCTGCAGATCGCGGGCGTTGCGCTCCAGCTGACCCATGCTGTTCAGCAGGTCGCCGTGCGTCACCGGATCCAGCTCGTTGGAGCGCTGTGCCAGCATCGACTGGGTAATCACCAGTTCGCCCACCAGGTTAATCAGCTGATCGACCTTTTCCACCGCTACACGGATGCTGGTGGATTCGCTGGCTTTCGCCGCGGCCGGTTTTTTGGCCGCTTCGCGTTTGGCCGGTGCGGCCTCGCTGACGGCGGCGACAGGCTGCGGCACTGGCGCGGCCACTTCCGCTACCGCGACGGCAGCAGGCGCTTCCACAGCGGCCGGAGCCGAAGCGGCGTCAAGGAATTTGATCTGCGATTCATCAATCACAAAGCAGAGCACGGCGACGATATCATCCTGGCCAACCGAGGAATCCAGCGTCACTTCAACCGAGGTTTCGCCTTTGATCACGTTGGAAACCGTGCCCAGATTGCCCAGCTCTTCCAGCATCAGCGGGATTTCGTTCGGCTTCAGGTTCACCAGTGCCATGCGCAGACCGCCGGCGGATGCGGCAGCCGGCGCTGCTGCGACCGGTGCCGCAGCGGCTACGGGCGCGCTTTCGCCTTTGGCTTCCAGCGCCAGCTGACGCAGCGCCTGACAGATATATTCGAAGGTCGCAGCGTCGGGCTCCGTCGCGGTTTTATAGGCATCCAGCTGTTCCTGCATAATATCTTTGGTTTCCAAAAACAGGTTGATGATAGGCGTGCTGAGCTGCATTTCGCCGCGACGCGCGCCGTCGAGAATATTTTCCAGAATATGGGTGGTTTCCTGTAACACAGTGAAACCAAAAGTCCCCGCGCCGCCTTTAATAGAGTGGGCCGCGCGGAAGATAGCGTTAAGCTGCTCCGCATCTGGTTCCTGCGGGTCTAACCCCAACAGGTGTTGTTCCATGTCGGCCAGCAGTTCGTCGGCCTCATCGAAAAACGTCTGATAAAAATCGCTGATATCCATGCTCACGGTATCACCTCTGCTGTGAGTCGCGATCGGTCTGGGCCGCTGGCGCAGGCGATGCTGGTGTTAAAGTTGGTGCTGCCTGTCCGCTGACCGGCTCGGCCGGGTCTGGTTTTTTCGCGGCGTCGCCTGGTACAGACGGCGCCACTATTTTCGGTAAGGTCGCCACGTCACTGACCTGCACCGCGTCAGTTTCCGAGTTCTCTTTTTCAATCTGCGCTTCGGTGTCATGATTCAGCACCAGCAGGCTGATGCGGCGGTTGACGGCTTCGTCGCCTCCGCGGTTTTTCAGCTTCATGGTGTCGGCCATGCCCACCACGCGCAGCATTTTGTCGCTCGCCAGGCCGCCGATAATCAGCTCCCGGCGCGAGGCGTTGGCGCGATCCGCCGACAGCTCCCAGTTGCTGTAGCCGCGCAGGCCGTTAGCGTACTGGATGTCGTCCGTATGGCCCGCCAGGCTGATCCTGTTCGGGATATCGTTCAGGATCGGCGCGATGGCGCGCAGAATATCGCGCATATAAGACTCGACCTCTGCGCTGCCGGTTTTAAACATCGGCCGGTTCTGACTGTCGATAATCTGAATGCGCAGCCCCTCTTCCACCATATTGATGATCAGGTGCGGACGCAGCGCCTTCAGACGCGGGTCGGCTTCAATCAGCTGATCCAGCTTTTCGCGCAGTCGGTTTAAGCGGATCTCGTCCAGCTTGCGCTTTTCCGCGTCGATATCGACAACCTTGTGCACTTCGCCCTTCTGCTGTGAAGGGTCCATGCCGCCGCCGGGAATGACGCTGGTGCTCTCGCTGGTTTTGGTGCCGCCGGTGATCGCCACCCGCAGCGGCGTCTTAAAGTAATCGGCAATACCCGCCAGTTCCTGAGGCTTGGCGATCGCAATCAGCCACATCACCATAAAAAAAGCCATCATTGCGGTCATAAAGTCGGCATAGGCAATTTTCCAGGAGCCATGACCGCCTGCATGCCCGGAATGCTTCTTCTTTTTAACCAGGATAATGGGGTGATTGTCGTTCTTCATGCGTCCTGCCCTTTCGCTGGCGATTTGGCGTTACGGACGTGCTCTTCCAGCTCGGTAAAGGACGGCCGCTCGGTGGAGTAAAGCGTTTTACGGCCAAACTCGACGGCGATCTGCGGCGCGTACCCGTTCAGGCTGGAAAGCAGCGTGACCTTGATACACTGCATCATTTTGGTGTTCTCGGCGCATTTCTGGCGCAGTACGCCAGCCAGCGGCGAGATAAAACCGTAGGCCAGCAGGATGCCCAGGAAGGTTCCCACCATCGCATGAGCGATCAGCTCGCCCAGCTCGGCTGGCGGACGGTCGGCGGACGCCAGCGTGTGTACCACGCCCATTACCGCAGCCACGATGCCGAACGCGGGCAAAGAGTCGCCTACGGTGCCGATTGCCGTCGCCGGCACTTCGCACTCGTGTTCAAAAGTTTCAATCTCTTCGTCCATCAGGGCTTCGATTTCAAACGCATTCATATTGCCGCTCACCATCAGTCGCAGATAGTCAGTGATAAAGTCCACCAATCTTTTATCGGCAAGGATGCGCGGGTAATTAGCGAAAATTTCACTTTCCTGCGGATTTTCAATATCGCTTTCCAGCGACAGCATCCCCTGCTGGCGGGATTTGGCCATCAGGCGATAAAGCAGCGCCATCAGATCCATATAAACGGCTTTATTGTATTTCGAGCCTTTCATTAACAGCGGCAGCGCTTTTACCGTCGCTTTAATAGCCTTGCCATTATTACCGACAATAAATGCGCCAATGCCGGCGCCGCCGATAATTAACAGTTCGGAAGGCTGGTAAAGTGCCCCGAGATGCCCGCCTACCATTACGTAGCCGCCCAACACCGACCCGACAACCAGGATATACCCCAGAATAATTAACACAATAAATCCTTACGTCTGGCGACGTGTGGGTTGAAGATGAACCGGATTAGGTCAGGTTTTTTCCGACGCGTGGGCAAAAAAAAAGCAGCGGTATTTAACCGCTGCTGGATTCACTCCACGTGGCGAACATTAAACGGCAAGTTTTACCTGTTCATCCAGCAGTTGTGAAATGTTATCGGCAGGTTCTGCGATAAGTTTACGTCTTTTTACCGCACGTGAAGGCGGCTGGCACAGGCTGCAGACAAAGCTGCCGACCGGCTGGTGCGCATGGTTAATAAAGCTGCCGCCGCAGCATTTGCAGTCGGAAAGCTCCAGCATTCCGCTCTCAACAAACCGGACTAAGGTCCAGGCGCGGGTCAGCGCCAACAGCGGGCCTTCGTCCTGTTGCGGGCATTGCTCCAGGTAGAGACGGTAAGCTTTAATTACCGCGTCCACACCGCTGCTCAAACCGCTTTTGAGTAAAAACTGCCAGGCGTTGCAGAACATTGAGGAGTGAATATTCTGCTCCCAGGTCATAAACCAGTCCGTGGAAAAAGGCAGCATACCTTTTGGCGGCGGGCTGCCGCGCAGTTCCTTATATAATTTAATTAAGCGGCCACGGCTAAGCTGCGTTTCGCTTTCCAGCATTTGCAGACGAGCGCCTAAAGAAATTAATTCAATCGCCAGCTGAATATCACGCGCTTCCTGAACAATACTTTTTTCGCTCATTAACTTGCCCTCTTTTTCGGCAGTTCGTCATTTTTTGCGGATGCGTTACGCAATAAACGGCTGGATAACAGAATACCGGTGTGGATTTGCTGCAAATCGTCCACGCGTGATTCCTGAGTTAAGCGATTAATCGTATTGTGGTCGGTAAAGCGAAACTGACATACCAGTTGGTTTGTCTCAGCCAGCTTGACCATTTCCGGCAGCGTTAACTGAGCGAGCGCGTCAGCCATCTGCTCGTCGATGCCCAGACGAAACATGGCGGAGGCTTTTTCCTGGTTAATAAGGCGTTGAGCAAGTAATAAATAAGACAAGTTGATATCGTAAATATGTTTTAGTAATTCTGATGTACCCATTTTTATCCGTCCTGACTGACTCGACTTAAACGTTGGCGGATTGCGCCGCTACCTTTGTTGCTGCTGGTAAATCTTATTGTGGCAAAAAATTAAGTGGCAGAAGCCAAACGTTCGCGAAGCTCCAGGCGGCCCTGAAAGCGGCCTGCAGAAAGTAGTCATTAACTCATTTTGCCGGTTACTGCTCCCTTGTTTTCGTCTGCTTCCCTGACGTTTTCCCTGGAGGAAAATCGCTTTCTCTTAGGACTATTCCGAAAACAAGGCAACTTTATCTGCTCTAATTTCCGGATACAACGGAGGCCAGCTTAAATTTTAGATAAAGTGTGACGTAGATCACACTTTTGGGGGTATTTTAACTAAAATATTCTTCAGAATTGTTGTTGATTAGTTCACTAACTAAGCAGATCTGGCTCTTTTTGTTAAATTTTAACGTTACGCGATCATTTACCGATGAAAATGGTTCCTTTTAGGTCGATTGTCAGGAGGAATAATGTGTTTTCACGCACAGGCAGCGCCTAATACCCATAAAAGGCAAATATAAAGCATAATATATCGATTTAAGGGTGTTAACCGTGTGTAAATCTTAATCACCAAAGGTGACTATCGGCTGGGGGAACGATCGGGCTATCGTAAGATATTGCAGGTTTGTGGCAGGAAGTGTTTAGGTGCTGTAAGCCGCGCCAGGCTTGTGTTTAGCCTGTGCCAACAGATGTAACTTAAGATTACATTAGCAATGCAAATGATTGAGCAAAAATTTTAACCTCTCGGCTAAGTATCGGCATTCAGTGACTTTTCTTTAGTAAAAAGGGGTTTTTTGCACGATTTTTCTTTTACCTGGCCCTTTTTCAGGTGCTTTTTGACTCTGTATGACTATTTCAGGCAAAAAAAAGGGGCGGCCTGAGGCCGCCCCTGCTTTACCTGGCATGAGTTATGCTAGTCGTGGAAAGGTGGCGACTTTGTTCGCCCCTCCCTGCGCTTCACTGCGTACCGGCAATGCCTGGAGATCTTTCAGGTAAGACTGGCGCCAGTGCGTGATGTCATTCTTACGCAGCACGGCCATCATATCGTTGTAGCGAGAGATACGCTCGTTTAGCGGCATGGTCAGCGCCTGATTCAAAGCGGCAGCCACTTCATCACGATCGTAAGGATTGACGATCAGCGCCGAAGTCAGCTCGTTGGCGGCGCCGGCAAAGCGCGACAGCACCAGCACGCCGGGATTTTCCGGGTCCTGCGCGGCTACGTACTCCTTCGCTACCAGGTTCATGCCGTCACGCAGCGGCGTGACCAGACCAATATCGGTCAGGCGGAAAATCTTCATCAGCAGACGGCGATCGAAATGCTGGTTGAGGTAATAGAGCGGCGTCCAGCCCAGCGTGCCATACTTTCCGTTGATGCGCCCTGCTTCCGTCTCCAGCTGGTGGCGGATATCCTGGTAAGCCTGCACGTCGCCGCGCGAGGTTGGGGCAATCTGCGAGTAGCGGATTTTGCCGCGATGCTCGGGGAAATTTTCCAGCAGCGCTTCATAGGCCAGGAAACGTTCCGGCAGGCCTTTGGAGTAGTCCAGGCGTTCGCAGGCGATGATGTTTTTGGCATCGCCCAGATCGCGCTTCATGGCGGCCATCTTCGGCGGCAGCGGCCCTTCGGCCATCTCTTTAATGCTGTCCGGCTCAATACCTATTGGATAGACCTCGGTAGCGAACTGATTACCAAAGGCGACGTGCGTTTTGCCGTTGCTCTGTACCTGAGTCAGCAGCGACAGGCACTCCAGGAAGGCCGTGCGATCGCTTTCCGTCTGGAAGCCCAGCAGATCGTAATCGCACATCATCTCCAGCAGCTCGTTATGCGGCGGCAGCGCGTTGAAAATTTCCGGCGTTGGGAAAGGAATATGCAGGAAGAAGCCAATGCGGTTTTTCACGCCCAGCTTGCGCAGCGCGGCGGCGAACGGCAGCAGATGATAGTCGTGGATCCACAGAATGTCGTCGGGCTGAATTAACGGCAGCAGGCGCTTCGCCAGCATGGTATTGACGTTGCAGTAACCTTCCCAGGCTTCGCGCTGGAAGTTCACCAGGTCAAGCCGGTAGTGGAAGGCCGGCCAGACTACCGCGTTGGAAAATTGCAGATAGTAAAGGTCATAATCATTCTGGTTAAGACCGAAGGAGGCGTAGGTGACGTTATCTTTTTCAAACAGATCCATCTCCTTGTCTTCTTCGCCAATTTCGTTGATCTCCCCGTTCCAGCCAAACCACATACCACCGGTCGTTTTCAGCGCGTCCATAATGCCAACGGTAAGCCCGCCCGCGCTGGTTTTGGAACCGTCAGGCACGGCGATGCGGTTAGATACGACTACTAAGCGACTCATAACCTTGACTCCTTAATGACTTATCGTCTTGATCTAATTTTAATAATGTTTGTTCAAGCCAGTGGTAAACGGCGTTCACATCGGCCAGGCGATAGCCCGCCTGCGTTTCGCCTTCACCAATCTTGATAGTGATGCCGTCCAGGGCATTGACCGCTGCAAAACCTGCCTCATCGGTCAAATCGTCACCTAAAAATACCGGCGTTCTGCCGGCGAAAGGAGCCTGCTGCATAAAAGCGCTAATCGCAGCTCCTTTGCTGACGCCTTTTGGCTTCAGCTCCACAACGCACTTGCCGGGCTGCAGCGTCAGCATGGGAAAGCGTTGGGTCATGGCTTCCGCCAGCGCCAGAATCTCCTGCTGATAGTGCGGCGCACGACGGTAGTGCAGCGCAAAGGCCATGCCTTTGGTTTCCAGCTGCGTGTCCGGCATCTTCGCTACGGCTTCGCTCAGCAGCGAGGCCAGCGAGGCCGAAACGTCATCCGGCAGGGTTAAACGTTCGGTCTTGCCTGTGGCGTCACGACGTTCCGCGCCATGCACGCCTGCCAGCGGAAAGCGCAATGGCGCGACCAGCGCATCCAGTTCATGAGCCGGACGGCCCGATACCAGCGCCAGCGCGCCATCGCTCAGTTCGGCCAGACGGGAAAGCGCGGCTTTGGCCGCATCGGGGATAAAAACTTCTTCCGGACGAGACTGGATAGCGGCCAGCGTGCCATCCACATCAAAGAAAAAAGCGTAACGTCCCCCGGAAACTAAGGGCGGGACGGACTCCAGCGTATTCACAGAAATTCCTCCTGATCATGTGTGCCACGGCGATACGATCATCAGCATTAAGCTGGCTGACGCTGGCGGAAACAGACGCGCGGTCTGTTTTGCCCACAACGCACGAGGAAAAATTTTTTGTCAGCGGATGCGGCGGGTGAGAAAGAGGATGCGTTTGAGAGGGTATTTGGTGCTGTTTCCTTCTGCATAATCTCTGCACGCCTCGTGCAGTTTGTCTCACCTCGTTACCGCATGCGTAACGACATCAGCATTCAGTATAGCCGCTGATAACGGCTCTGCCAGGCAGCCCGGCGCGGCCGGTGCTTTTCTGACGTCTTAAGATGGCAAATAAGCGCGGTAAAAAATCCAGGAACAGGATGAAATTGTGAATTTTTTGCTATAAACAGGAGAGTTGGTATTGAAATGTTAAATTTATATCGCAGCCCGTCAGGCAACGGGCGACATCCATAGCGTATTGAGGTTGTAGTGACTCCAGGTGTCCGCCTCTTCCGGGCCGGCGATGCTGTCCCAGCAGTAGCGATCGGCCAGGTTTATCACTTCCGGCCGCAGCATATGGTTGGCGGAGAGCGAATAGAAGACGCAGACTTTCGGCAGCAGCAGCGAACTTTCACCGGGTTCAGTCACCACCGCCACGCGGCCGGAAGCCAGACGGACAATGGAGCCTACCGGATAGATGCCAACCGCTTTAACGAAGGCGTAAAAGAATTTGCGATCGAAATGCCCTTCCCAGCTGGCCATCTGGTGCATGGCGCTGGCCGGATTCCAGCCCGCTTTATAAGGCCGGTTAGAGGTCACGGCGTCGTAAACGTCGCAGATGGCCGCCATGCGCGCCAGCGGCGAAATATCTTTGCCTTTCAGGCCGTGCGGATAGCCGCTGCCGTTGATTTTCTCATGGTGATGCAGCGCCACATCCAGCACCGCCGCTTCGCCGCCGCTGCGGCGCAGCAGATCTTCGCCCATCACCGGATGCAGCTTCATCACGTCGAACTCTTCATCGGTCAGCTTGCCGGGTTTGTTGAGGATCTCCAGCGCGATCCCCGCCTTGCCGACATCGTGCAGCAGTCCGGCCGTTCCCGCCAGCCGCGTTTGTTCGTCATCCAGATTTAGCTGGCGCGCGAGCGACACCATCAGCGCGCAAACCGCTACGGAGTGCAGATAGGTATAGTCATCATGTGTTTTCAGCCGCACCACGCTCAGCAGCGCGGCCGGATGACGGCTGAGGGAGCCGCCAATCTCATTGACCAGCGGCAGCGTGCTGCCGGTATCAATGGTTTTACCGAGGCGCGCATCGTTGAACATGTTCATCACCTCGCCTTTGGCGTTCAGGCAGATCGCCTGCGCCTGGGCAATCTCTTCATGGATGCCCGAAACCTGCGGCAAGGCCTGCTGCTGATGCAGCGGATCCGGCCGATCCGGGCCGCGCCCTTTATCCAGGTCGATCCAGACTTCTTTAATGCCGCTTTCCGCGATAATGTCTATTTGCTGCTGCGTGGTAAGTAACATATGGTTGTGCAACAGAGGGTGCTTCAGCCAGAAAACCTCCAGCTTGTGCACATACATGCCGGTGCGCAACTCTTGTGTCTGAATTCTTATAATCATTCCGCCTCTCCTGCCCCTCCTACCTTTTCCTCCATTCAGCACAGGTATCGGCGCGCGACAAAAAACCTTCAGCTATTGTGGCCGCTAATTTATTTTTTTACCGTTAATTTACATTAACAGTGGCGGTCAAAAGCCAACAGTTTTAGGGCGGAATAAGCAGGAAGGTGACGCCGGGCAGGAAAAAACTAATGGATGACGTTATCGTCGTTGGCGGAGCGGCGCGACATGCCGTCGCCGTCGTTCATCTGCGCGCAGCGGATCTCCCGGATGGCGGCCAGGCAGGCTTTGCGGCGGGCCTCGTCCGTTTGCCGGGCCGCCAGCGCGCGCAGTTCATTCATCAGGGAAGTCGGGTTTAGCGGGCGCTGCTGTTCAAGGATGGCGAGGGTCGCCTCTCCCAGCATAATTTCCCGTATTTTTTCAGAATGGTGATTGTCCATGGAGACTTCTCTGGCCCGAAGGCCGCGTGGAACGTTTTACGCGTCAGCCAGAGCTGAATGCCTTAGCTGACGCGAAAAGGAAAACCTGGCCGTAAGAACTGCGGGCATAGCGATAACAGCGTGGTTCAGCCTTCGCGGCCAAACAGCATGGCGATCAGCTCATGATGATGTTTTTCAAGTTCAGGCTGGCGGGCGTCAGCCAGACGGCTCAACAGCTTTGCGCAGATGGACTGGCGATTAACCGTCATGCCGGCTTTCAGAATTTCCATTACTACCTCACCCAGCGTTTCCTGATGGGAAGGGACAGCCTCCTGCGCGCTGAAATACAGGCTCATTTCTGCTGAATGTGGGTTGATACTGTCCTGACGCATAATGGATCCTCTTAAGCAGGTGAAAGATGCCTGAAGGGTCAACGGGCTACCCTGTACAGCTTTTCAAATGATGTACAACATCTTAAGAGTATGAGGCGTATTTTTTTTGCAAAAAATGCTATTTTGAGACACAACAACGCGTAAATGGTCACAAACTGACTAACAGTTTCTAACTATTATCCAAAATCTTAGCGGGTTATCGCCTGAACGGCGGCTTTCAGAACAATCACGGGAAGTTATACAGCGCAGCTGTACAAATTGGGGAGAACAGCCGTTCTCCCCGCAAACGGGCCTATTTTTTCGGAATATTAACCGAGGATTTACCCGCAGCTTCATTCTCTATCGGCGCCACGGCGCCAAGATCGGTGCCGGTGACCGGATTAACCGAAGTATCGGAAGCGGTACGCGCTTTCAGGTTATCCAGATCGGCTTTCTGATCCGCAGGCAGAGAGACGCTGGCGAAGCCGTCGCCGCCGTCTACCGCAGGCGCGGGATCGGCCACATAGGTAAAGTTCTCATCCGAGTTCCAGCTACCGCGTACTTCGCCGCCTTCAGACATGTTGTAGTAGACGTTGGCGTACTGCTCAATCGGCGGCAGTTTGCCCGCCGGGAAGTTATTGCGGATAGCGTAGAGCGCTTTTTCAAAAGAGATCTGGTGGGCGACCTCGCGGGTCATCAGAAAGCCCAGCGCATCTTTTACGCCCGGATCGTCAGTGACGTTGATCAGGCGCTCGTAGAGAATTTTGGCGCGCGCTTCGGCGGCGATATTGGAACGTAGATCGGCCGTAGGTTCGCCAATGGTGTCAATATAGGCTGCCGTCCACGGCACGCCGCCAGAGTTGGTCAGCGCCGGGCCGCCGCCGTAGAGAACAGAGGTCAGATGGCTGTCGTTGCCGTTGCCGGTGATAGAGCGATAGAGCTCGCCCTCTTCTTCCGTGCCCTCGGCCAGCTTGCCTTTGGCGCCTTTATTCAGCATTCCCACCAGCGAGCCGATGATTTCCAGGTGGCTCAGCTCTTCGGTAGCGATATCCATCAGCATATCGCGACGGCCTTCATCCTCATCCGCCAGACCCTGGGTAAAGTAGCGGCAGGCCGCGGCCAGCTCGCCCTGCGGCCCGCCAAACTGCTCCAGCAACAGATTCGCCAGGCCGGGATTCGGCTCAGCGACACGAACGGTATATTGTAATTTTTTTACATGTCTGAACATAGCTCACTCTCACTCCAGTCGGAAAATAACGAACGGTAGCCTGCTCTGTGGCAGACCTTCTCCATCGACTGGTTTTCATACCTGAGTTATGGCGGCAGAAAGGATTAGCTTTCGCGTCGGAAACAGCATCACTATTCAGGTGTAAAAACCACACAACAAGCATAGTTTAATTTTGCCGACCGCAAGGAAAAGCGAGCCCGGAAAGGATTAACAGGACAATTCCTGGGGATGCGGGCCCACGCTGAACGCGGTCAGGCCTGCAAACATTCTGTATGGTCTATGCTTGCCCTCGGGTTTTAACAGTGAGGAGAAAGCAATGAAGTACAGAAAACTGGGCCATTCAGGCCTGATGGTTTCTGAGCTGACGCTCGGTACGTTAACCTTTAACGGCCAGGCCGGGTTTGAGAAAACCGGCAACGTCGATGTTCGCCAGGCGCGCCGTTTTATTGAGATAGCGCTGGAACGAGGCGTCAATACCATAGATACCGCCGATCTCTATTCCAAAGGCGGCGCCGAAGAGACGCTGGGCGAAGCGCTGGGCGGCAATCGTCAGCGCGTAATCCTCGCCAGCAAGGCCCGCAGTCCGATGAGCGACGATCCCAACGACAGTGGGGCCACGCGCTTTCATCTGATTAAATCCTGCGAGAACAGCCTGAAGCGGCTGAAAACCGATCATATCGACCTTTACCAAATCCATAACTGGGATGGCGTCACGCCGGTGGAGGAAACGCTGCGCGCGCTGGAAGATCTGGTAAAAAGCGGCAAAATCCGCTATTTCGGCACCTCGAACTATACCGGCTGGCAAATGATGAAAACGCTGGGCTGCGCCGAAGTTAACCAGCTCTATAAGCCCGTAAGCCAGCAGATTTACTATACGCCGGAGTCGCGCGAGGCGGAGTTCGAGCTGCTGCCGATGGCGCTGGATCAGAATATCGGTACGCTGATCTGGGGGCCGATGGGCGAAGGGCTGCTGACCGGCACCGTGCAACGCGGTGTGAAGACGCCGTCGACTTCCCGTCAGGGCAACGGCTGGCCGGAACCCTACGTGCATGATATGGAGCACGCCTGGAAGGTTATTGACGTGCTGACCGAGGTTGGCGAAGAGCATAACGTCTCGACCGCGCGGGTCTGCCTCGCCTGGCTGCTGACGCGGCCCGGTATCAGCTCGCTGATCGTCGGCAATCGCTCCGAGCAGCATTTGCAGGACAACCTGGCGGCGACGGAGCTGACGCTAAGTGACGAGCAGATTAAACGCATTGAAAAGGTGACCCGTCCGGCACCGCGCTATCCCTACTGGCATCGCTTCACCAGCGGCATGGACAGGCTGGATCCGGCGGAGCAACCCTTTCTGAATGAATACCAGCAGACGCTGGACGATCGCAAAGATCTGGCAAGTAAATAGTCTTGCGGCGAGCCTGCTGGTCGGGTTCGCCGCCTCCAAAGCCGCGCTGCGATCTGTCGCGCTTATCTCACCTCAACCTACTGCTTTCTTCTCTTCTTCTCGCGCGCGGGCTCGCAAACGCTGCGGCTATACTCAAAAAAAAACAAAAGGAGATCGGAATGAAACTGGCTGTTTTTGATATTGGCGGTACCTCGTTAAAAATGGGCGTAGTCACGGATAAAGGCGAGATAGTGGTCAGCGAGAAGGCGGATAACGCCGGCACGCGCGAAGCTATTCTCAATGATATCCTGAGCTGGCTGCAAAAAAATCCGGGCTGCGAAGGCATTGCTGTCAGCGTGCCGGGCTATATCGATCCCCGTAGCGGCTTCGTGTCGATGGGCGGCACGGTCAGGGCGTTCGATAACTTTCATCTGGGCAAATGGTTGGAAGAGAAAACCTCGCTACCCACGACGGTGGAAAACGATGCGCACTGCGCCCTGCTGGCGGAGCGCTGGCTGGGCAAGGCGCAGAAGATGTCCGACTTTTTGATGATAACCATAGGCACAGGTTTAGGCGGCGCCGCTTTCTGCAATGGCGCGCTGGTGCGCGGCAAAAAAGATCGCGCTGGCGAGTTTGGCTGCCTGCTGGTGGCGCGTCCCGCCGGCGGCAGCGTCAGCCGCTATACGATGGGCGATAACTGCACCATGACCGCGCTGCGGGAAAGCTATG
Source organism: Erwinia sp. CGal63 (assembly GCF_037026505.1). Classification (NCBI taxonomy): domain Bacteria; kingdom Pseudomonadati; phylum Pseudomonadota; class Gammaproteobacteria; order Enterobacterales; family Erwiniaceae; genus Erwinia; species Erwinia sp. CGal63. Next base: position 603,424 of record NZ_JAKUMN010000001.1, on the reverse strand, counting down.
CGCTGCACACCGGACGCGACGTGGAGGAGATCAGCGGTAAGGACGTTTTCGCCGCCTGGGATGATAAAGAGCCGATAGCGACCCGGCTGGTGACCACTTTTTATCAGGATCTTTGCGCCGGCATTTATAATTTGGCCAACACCTTCGATCCTGAATCTATTTTCCTCGGCGGCGGCATTACCGAACGGGAAAACTTTCTGCAGGAGGTCAAGTTTCATCTGGCCTGGTTTGGTAAAACCATCCCGGTCGATACCGCTACCTTCGGCAACGAATCCGGTATGCTGGGCGCGGCTTATCATTTTCTGCAGAGCCGTTAGCCGAAGCGCCGGTTAACGCGAACGCCGGTTGGACAGCGCCAGCGACCAGAGTTTGCGCTGGCAGCGCGGACAGCTGAGCTGCTGCTGCGCCTGTAGCCACAGCGTCTGCCCGCAGTGGTTGCAGGCGTACAGACCGTCTGCGGGCACGTGCGTAAAGTCCTGGCGATGTTCGGGCGGCAGCACCGAAAGGCCGGGTTTGACCTTGTCGTCATCGAAGTAGTAGGCGCTGATATCGCCATCCAGCTCGATCAGCGCCAGACGGATCTGCCCTAAATGTTCGACGCCTTCCTGCCGCAGCTCCATAAAGAACTCATCTTCCGAGATATTCAGTCCGTCCAGGCTGTCGAGCTTGTAAAGACCATCCTGAATCAGCGTAATTACCTCGCCTTCGATCCATCTGGAGATACGCGCGCTGCGTGCCGTCAGAAAAGTGGTAAAGCGATAAAGCACCAGCAGCACCACAAAAACCATCGCTACAGGCAGCACAGGCACATCGTCATAGAAGGTCACGTCGCCGGAAGCCGAGCCGAGCGTCAGCACAATCACCAGCTCAAACAGCGACAGCTGGCGGATGCCGCGCCTGCCGGAGACTTTCAGAAACAGGAACACCACGACGTAGGCGAAGATAACCCGCACCGCGACTTCGCCTAAAAAAGTGATGGAAAGATCGTTGAGAAAAAAACGGTGCCAGTCGAAAGAAAACATAAGCGTGCGTGATTATCCGGAAAAGAAACATGGCGAAGCGCCAGTGATAAAGTTGATATTTTATGCCATTTTTTCGTCCGGAAAGCCATCAATAAGCGCGTTGTTAGCGGATTTGCCGCAATAGTGGCGCAGCGAATTTCACTTAGCGCGAAAAAGAAATAAGTCACGCTTATCCTTTACCGGCCACTTATTTATTATTATTGCTTCAGGATAAGGCGCTTTATTAACCCGGCGCGACCCTGTGAAAAAAACGGAAGAAATTCCGATAATTACCGTTATTTCCGGGAAACTTCAGATCAACAACTTGCCTGATGCCCTGTTTCAGCGATACTGTATATAAACACAGTTAAACTGGAATAAGCATTATGCAGCCGATTTCCCCTGCTGACTTTATGGAAGATCTTTTTTTACCGCTGTTTATTGAGCGCGTGCCCTGCGGCTTTCCCAGTCCGGCCCAGGACTATATTGAGGACAGGTTGGATCTGAATAAGCTGGTGCTGCGCCATCCCAGCGCCACCTATTTTATCCGCGTGAGCGGCGATTCCATGATTGAGGCGGGCATCAGCCATGACGATTTGCTGGTGGTGGATCGCTCGCTGACGGCGCAGCATGGCGATATCGTGGTGGCGGCCGTCGCCGGTGAATTTACCGTCAAGGAGCTGCGCACCCGCCCTTTCCTGCAGCTGGCGCCGCGCAACCGCCACTACTCGCCGCTGGTTTTTCACGATGCGGAAGAGCTGGAGATTTTCGGCGTCGTCACCTTTATTCTGAAATCGACCCGCCATGTTCGCGCTGGTTGACGTCAACAGCTTTTACACCTCCTGCGAAACGGTGTTCCGGCCCGATCTGCGCGGCAAGCCGGTGGTCGTGGTGTCCAATAACGACGGCTGTATTATCTCCCGATCGGCGGAGGCGAAGCGGCTCGGCATTAAAATGGGCGAGCCCTACTTTAAAATTAAAAAAGAGCTACAGCGACAGCAGGTGCAGGTATTCAGCTCCAACTACGCGCTCTATGCCGATCTCAGCCATCGGGTGATGACAATTCTGGCCGAGCTGGCGCCCGCCACCGAGATCTACTCTATCGACGAGGCCTTTATGGATCTTACCGGCGTCAGCGGCTGTATGGCGCTGGAAGAGTTTGGCCGGGACGTTCGCCAGCAGGTGCTGAAAGCCACCGGTCTGACGGTTGGCGTCGGCATAGCGCCGAGCAAAACCCTGGCCAAGCTCGCCAACTACGCGGCGAAAAAGTGGAGCAAAACCGGCGGCGTGGTCGATCTCTCCGATCCGGCGCGCCAGCGCAGGCTGCTGCCGCTGGTGCCGGTAGAAGAGGTCTGGGGCATTGGCAGGCGCGTTGGCAAACGTCTGCAGCTGATGGGCATTAAAAACGCGCTGGAGCTGGCCGACAGCTCTATTCCCACTATCCGCAAGCATTTCAGCGTGGTGATGGAGCGCACGGTGCGCGAGCTGCGCGGCGAATCCTGCCTGGCGATAGAAGAGCTGGCGCCCACTAAACAGCAGATTGTCTGCAGTCGCTCTTTTGGCCATCGCGTTACCGACTATGCCGATATGCATCAGGCGATCTGCGCCTGGGCCGAACGCGCGGCGGAGAAGCTGCGCCGCGAAAAGCAGTACTGCCGTTTTATCAGCGTATTTATCCGTACCAGCCCGCACGACGGCAGCGGCTATAACAATCAGGCTTCCGGCAGGCTGCTGCTGCCCTCTAACGATACCCGCGATATTATTCGCGTGGCCACCGAGGCGTTGGGACGTATCTGGCGCGAAGGCGAGCGCTATCTGAAAGCGGGCGTAATGCTGAGCGACTTTTACAGCGAAGGCGTGGCCCAGCTCGATCTCTTTGCCGAAACGCAGCCCAAAGCCAACAGCGCGGCGCTGATGAACGCCATCGACGCGCTGAACCAGTCCGGCAAGGGAAAAATCTGGTTCGCCGGTCAGGGCATCGAAAAAAGCTGGTCGATGAAGCGCGAGATGCTCTCTCCCGCCTGGACCACGCGCTACAGCGATTTACCGGTAGCGAAGTGAAGGCTTGCAGCCAGCGCGGAGGCTGAACTGGCCCATAAACAGCAGCGGACTGGTGTCCGACGTTTGAAGGCTTTCAACTCTGTTATCCCAACCGGCGCAACACTTCCTCGGCGTTTTCCGCTTTTGTGGAAGCGGTCAGGTAGCGCGGGCCGGTTTAAGGAGTGCCCTGACAGGCACGTTGCCTGCCAGGGATTCAGGCGCTACAGCAGATTTTTTTCCGCCAGCTCCAGCGCGAAGTAGCTGAAGATCAGGTCGGCGCCCGCGCGCTTGATGGCGCCCAGACTTTCCAGCACCACTTCACGTTCGTTGATGGCGCCCGCCTGCGCGGCGAACTTCAGCATCGCGTACTCGCCGCTGACCTGATAGGCCGCCAGCGGCAGCTCGGTGCGTTCGCGCACGTCGCGGATAATATCCAGATAGGCGCCCGCCGGCTTCACCATCAGCGCGTCCGCGCCTTCGGCCTGATCGATTAACGATTCACGAATCGCTTCGCGGCGGTTCATCGGGTTCATCTGGTAGGTTTTGCGATCGCCCTTCAGCGAGGTGCCTGCCGCTTCGCGGAACGGGCCATAGAAAGAAGAAGCGAACTTGGTGGAGTAGGACATAATGGCGGTATCGGTAAAGCCCGCTTCATCCAGCGCGTGACGAATAGCCGCCACCTGACCGTCCATCGCGGCGGAAGGCGCGATAAAATCCGCGCCCGCGCGCGCCGCGGCGACAGCCTGTTTGCCCAGGTTCACCAGCGTGGCGTCGTTGTCCACGCCGCGATCGTGCAGCACGCCGCAGTGGCCGTGCGAAGTGTATTCGCAGAAGCAGGTGTCGGACATCACGATCATTTCCGGCACGGTTTCTTTGCAGATACGGGACATGCGGGAAACCAGCCCGTTCTCCTGCCAGGTATCGCTGCCGTCGGCGTCGGTATGGTGCGAGATGCCAAAGGTCATTACCGAGCGAATGCCCGCTTTGGCGATACGCTCAATCTCATAGGCCAGGCGCTTTTCCGGGATGCGCATCACGCCAGGCATCGCCTGAATAGCTTTGTAGTCGTCCAGGCCCTCTTCCACAAAGATCGGCAGCGCCAGATCGTTAAGGCTGAGCGACGTTTCCTGAAACAGCGAGCGGAAGGATGGGGTCTGACGCAGGCGTCGTGGGCGAAGGTTTGGGGATAGAATGGACAAAACAACCTCGGTTTAGCAGATAATCAGCGGCGGAGCGGTTCCGCCAGCGATAAAAGTGAGTTTGTTAACATTATACCCGCAGGCGCTTTCTGACAATGTTTGTCGCTGCGTCACAGAAGCTACGGCACAGAATGCCTGGCCTGGCGCCGAAGGGCCTTTTTCGACACTATTGTGCTCTTTTCAGCTAAAAATTTTCTTTTTCAATGAGATATCCCTGCCAAATCTTTATTAGCGTCCATAATTAAGCCGGGTAGATGCGGAGGAGTAAATATGGATTTTCTTGGCTGGACGGCCGCAACGGGCGGGCTTTTATTATTAATGTCGTTGGCATCGGGCTGGATTAATCGCGGCCCGGTAACCACTTTCGCGCTTTATCTGATAGCCGGCGTGATTTGTGGCCCGTGGGTGCTGGATCTGCTGCATATTGATATCGCCGCTCATGCCGTGCTGACCGCGCACCTGACCGAAATCGCTATGGCGGCGTCGCTGTTTATTACCGGTCTGAAGCTCAGGCTGCCGCTCAGCCACCAGGGCTGGCGGCTGGGGCTACGGCTGGCTTTCCCCGGGATGCTGCTGACCGTAGCGGGCATGTCGCTGGTCGCGCACTATCTGATCGGCCTCTCCTGGCCCTACGCTGTGGCCTTCAGCGCTATTGTCGCGCCGACCGATCCCGTGCTGGCGAGCCTGATTTCAGTAAACGACGCCCGCGACGACGATAACCTACGCGTGTCGCTCTCCAGCGAGGCGGGAATGAACGACGGCACCGCCCTGCCGCTGCTGATGCTGGCGATTACGCTGCTGACCACGCAGCAGCAGATGACCACGGAGCTGTTTACCCACTGGGCATTGGTGGACGTGCTGTGGGGCATTACTGGCGGCTTGGGCATCGGTTTCCTGCTGGGACGCACGGTAGGCCACCTCGTTACGCACTTGCGCTACACCTATAAGGACGTGGCGCCTAATGACTTTCTGGCGCTGGCGCTGATTGCGCTGAGCTACGCCGCTGCGCAGGCGCTGGACGCCTCCGGCTTTCTGGCCGCTTTCGCCGCGGGCGTCGGCCTGCGCCGCACGGAGGTTAGCGTGATCCGCCGCCAGCCCGCCGAAGCTTTTGACGACAGCGATCATCGCCCGCCCGCCGAGGTGCTGGTCAATCCGCATATTCGTCATGAAGCGCTGGACCCGGACCCGACGCGCTCTGTGGGTCTGGTCGTAGGCGATGCGCTGTCGTTCGGGGATACCGTGGAGCGGCTGTTTGCCGCCGGGATCATTATCGTGCTGGGCGTAACGCTGGCTCAGCATTGGGATCCGGACGGCCTGCTGATGGCGCTGGTGCTGTTTGTGGTTATCCGCCCGGCGGCGGTCTGGCTGGGCACTGCCGGCATCAAAGTGCCGTGGCAGCAGAAAATGATCATCGGCTGGCTGGGCATTCGCGGCATCGGCAGCATCAACTATATCGCCTGGGCCTATACGCACGGCGTGGCGGGCGATGAAATGACGCGCATGGCGAATATCGCCTTTACGCTGATTGTCGCCAGCGTGATTGTCCACGGGATTTCGGTGACGCCGCTGCTGAACTGGCGGCAGGCCAGAATCGCCGCCGCCAGCAAAGAGGAGAAGTAGCTTATAACGCGCTGGAGAGTTTTTTCTTGCAGTACATCAGGCTGCTGTAGAGCGGGTTGAGATACCAGATCACCATCAGCTTGATGTTGTTACGCGTCAGCTTGCGCACCAGCGCGTTAACCCTGGGCTGATACTCTTGCGGCACGGTCATATCGTGCTCGCGCAGCATCTTCAGGCAGCCGCTCATTACCGGAAAGTAGTAATCATCCACCAGCGCGCTTTCAACCGGCAGGTTGGCAGCGCGGATCGCCTTCTCCGTTCCCTCGCGAGCGATAAAATAGTTTTTCACCCAGGAGAAGTCGCGCGTACGCACGGAAAGCGAGGTGGTGGTGTAGCGCTTGAAGTAGTAAGCCTGCGACGTTACGTAAACCTTTTGCGCCTGCAGATAGAGATTGAACATAAAAGGCGCGTCTTCATGGTTCTGGATCGGCAGAAAACGGCTGTTGGTGCGGTTGATCAGGTCGCGCGAAATCACGCTTGACCAGAGCACGCGATGCGCGGAGCCGCTGCTGTTCAGCTGCTGCAGAAACGCGGTGCCGCCGCTGTAGACGCCTTTGATATTGCGGGCGTGAGTGATTTTATGCTGTCGCTCCGCCACGGGCACGTCCAGAAACATGTTGGCGGCGAAACAGAACAGCTCCAGCTGCGGGCAGGCCTGCTTCTCACGCAGAAAATCTTCGAACAGCGTCGGGCCGGTGAGATCGTCGGCGTCCATAAAATAGATAAAATCGCCGGTAGCCAGCTCCAGCCCTTTGTTTCTGGCGGCGCTGACGCCGCCGTGAGCGTTGCGCACCAGCTGAATACGCGCATCGCGTTGGCAATACTCTTCAATCAGCTGGTCGGTGCCGTCAGTGGAGCCGTCGTCGATAATAATAATCTGCTGCGGCACCACCGTTTGTTGCAGCAGCGAGTCAACAGCCTCGCCCAGATCGGCCCGTCCATTATAAACGGGCATAATCACCGACAGCGTTGGCTGCGCCAGATCGCCTGGGTTGTTCATCTTTCACCTCGAAGGTTCAGCCGACGGAAAGTCACGTTTTTCAGGTAGTCGCCTACTTTGCTGTGCAGCAGACAGCAGATAGCCAGGTTAACAAAACCGATAAGGCCCAGGAACAGCAGATTCAGCCAGCGGTTGTCGTTCCACTCGAACGGAATGGAGAGCGTCAGGAACGCCACGCAGGCGGAAACGCCCCAAATCAGCAGCACGTCGCGCGTCAGCCACTGCATATGGATGGTCGGCGCAAACTTTCTGTGCACAATCCACGACCAGACGACCAGATAGAAGATATTCTGCGCCACCCAGACGATACCGGTACCCAGCGCGCCATAGTGGATAGCGGCGAAGATATTCAGCGGGATCAGGATAATGGCGAACAGCGTAAAGCCTTTCATATGCAGCGACAGGTTGCCGTTCACATATTGCAGATTATAGAGCAGGCCGACAATCGCCTGGATACCGCTGCCCAGCGCGTAAAGCGTCATCACCAGCGACATCTGCTCGCCGATCTGCGGGTTCTGCGTCCAGGCCCAAATCAGCTGGGTCGGATAGAAAGCGATAGTCAGGCTGAGCGGCGCCATAAAGATGCTCACCGCCTGCGTTGTCCAGCGATAGAGCTTCAGCGTTTCCTGCTCGCCGCCGTCGTTTTTGGTACGCATACCGGTCATACGCGGCACGATAGCCTGCATGATCGGGCTGCTGAGCATCACAATACCGGTCGCGGCGGTCGCCACCACGGTAAAGGAGCCGTAGGTCGCCAGCGGCAGCGTTTTGGAAAGCACCAGGCGGTCAATCTGCGAGATAAAAGTCCAGATGGCGCTGGAAAAAGCCGCGCCAACGGCAAAGCGCAGGAAAGGCTTGAGTACGCCTTTTAAATTGTCCGTTTTGGTATGGCGATCCTGCTTCGGTACCAGCTGATAGGATTTGCGGATGCAGAAGAAAGCTTCGCCAACCGAAATCAGCAGCTGCCAGCAGAAGAAGAAAATAACCGGGTTAGAGGCAAAGCGGATCACGAAAACCGCGCCAAAGGTGCGCAGCGTAATCACCACCAGGTTCAGCGCGTTGAGCCAGACCTGATGCTCGTAGCCTACAATCACGCTGCGGTATGGCCCGATACGCCAGCGAATGGCGGCGGTCAGCACCATGATGCCGACGGCGATCACCAGATCCTGATGCGGAATAGTTTTAGCGTGTAGCCAGTGCGAAGCGACATAGGGAGAAGCGAACCAGCCCATCACCACCAGCACGGCGGAAGAGATAAGGAAGAACTTCCCCAGCGTCGCGAACAGCGACGGGAACCACGGGTTTTGCTCGCGATCGGCGCGATAGCGGGCCGCTTCGCGCAGCAGCGTGGTGGAGATCCCCACATCCAGCAGCTGCAGCCAGGTTAACAGGATAGAGAAAAAGCCGATCAGGCCGTAAATCTCCATACCCAGTTGGTGAATATATAAGGGTACGACCAGTATCCCGGCAAGCGTGATATAAATCTGACCGACATAATTCGCAATCGCGTTACGCTTAATCGACATAATCTCTTCTATCGTGCTCGGCTTAACATTTATCAATAACGCAGACTAACAAATCATTGCCCGAACTACATCCGGGAAATAGTCTTAAAAGCGGCAACGCCCGGGCCGGAAGTCAGGCTAAATAGTACCGGCCAGCAACATGTTGTTATAAATTAGCCCGATAAACCTCTCTCTTTGCTAACAGAGGATGACTATTGCAACAAAGGAAAGCAGAGATAAAAAAAGCTGAACAATCATTATTCGCTTTTTGTCTGTTCCTGAACCATTTTAAGCTGGAGCCTGACCTTTCGCCTGACGGCATAGCGGGCTGCGGCGCTATAAAAGGTGGTCCTGACGACGAAATTCGCCTTTAGTTGTGACTGGTGCTTGCCGCTGAGCGGCAGCGGCGAACGCATCCGTCAATAAAAGAATGCCGCTTATGGATGGTAATAAGCGCGCCCGGTATGGCGCCGTAGACGCCACGCCAGCAGCTTTACAGAGCGGCCAGAAGACCAACGCGACAGCCAGGCGGATGATGTTATTAACGGTCGCGAAGAGAGCGGTCGAAAAGGCGAAAAAACGCGCATTCGGCCAGGCGTTTTTTTTATTATTCGGGCCAGACATTGCTGTGCGTCTCATGATGGCGTTAAACAGTGATTGCTGATTAATCGTTTCATTAAACCGGTGTTTAATTATCTCCGTTGTCCTTTTAGCTTTTATATTGTTCTCTTCGCCACAAAAATTAAAAGATAAACCTGGTGGCCAGGTTTATTTTTTCCTCTGGCTTTTCTGATAAGCGGAAAATATCATTGCCGGCAAGCGTAATTTTTAAATTGCCGTGTTTAATCGGCCTGGCGCTAATTTTTAATTATGGAGATCGGATTACTCTTTTTTTGCCTGAACGGCGGCATAAAAAAGCGGGTTACGCTTTAGTCCTGACCGATTTTAAAATTAACTTTATAATTTTTAAAGAGTTAGCAAAGATCTCCCGGCAAGCAGCCACCCTGCGCCGCCGCGTTATCCCGGCGGCTTTTTAACTTGCAGCATCCAGCCGCTCAACCGCTCCTCGGCCCTTTCTGCTTTAACGTCGTGACCGGGATCACATTTAATCGGCTGAGCCGCCGCAATGCCTCAACCCGCAACCCTGGTGCGCCGCCCTACTCCAGCCAGGATTTATGCTAGCCTCAAAGAGAAGGAGTATTGCGGTTATCCAAAGTGGGTTGATAAAAAACATGAAAATATCAGACAGTTTTCGCAGTCATTTTATCCGCGAAGTGCTTATTCCTTTGGTGCTGGTTTTATTAATTATTTTTAGCGCAGCAACTTTTACCGTCTGGTGGGCGACAGCGAAAACTAACCGCGATGCGGCGGCGCAGCAGCAGCAGATGCTTGCCACCTCGCTGACGCAGAGCCTGGCGGAAATGATCAAACAGAACCGTAGCCTGGCGCTGTGGCAGCCACTTGGGCGACACCTGACGAGCGCGCCGCAGGATACGCTCTGGCTGAACCAGAATGTCGGTAGCTGGCTATCGGCGATGTTCGGTCATCAGCTTATTTATATTGTTGATGAGCAGGATCGGCCGGTTTACCGCTGGGAATGGGATAAAAATGCACCGCCTGCGCGGTTTGAGCGCCTGCGCCGCCGGGTCAGCGAGCTGTCGGCGCAGCTTAAAGCGCCTTTTGCCAGCGATGATGAGCGGATTGGCGCCGTCGATTTTACGCTTCTCGATAACCGTCCCGTTGCGCTGGCAATCAGCGTTATCGACGATGGTCAAGGCGGAGATGGCCGCTTCCGGCTGGTCAGCGTTAAATTCCTGGACGACAGCTATCTCAACTCCCTTGCGCAGCGCAGCCTGCTGCGCGACCTGCATTACGCCGACGGCAAGCCGGTGAAAAAAGGCGCAAACTATCTGCTGAGCAACCGTGCGGGCGAAGGACTCGGCTATATCAGCTGGCGGCCTGCCGCGCCCGGCTCGCAGATGTTTCAGGTAATTGGCCCGGTCGGCCTGGCGATGGTGCTGATTATTACGCTTATCTGCGCAATGATGATGCGCCGTCTGTGGCTGTCGTCGCTCAGGCTGTCGCAGTCGCTGCTGCAGCTCAGCGCCAGCGAAGCCCAGGCGCAGCATCTGGCCTTTCACGACGTCTTGACCGGCCTGCCCAATCGCGCGCTGGTGGAGGAGCGGCTGACCCAGGCGCTGGGCAAGCTGAACCGCAGCGAAGAGAACATCGCTCTGCTGCTGCTGGATCTCGATCGCTTCAAGCAGGTCAATGATACCTACGGTCATCATGCAGGCGACGAGCTGATTATCGACGTAGGCCATCGTCTCAGCGAACTGGTCAGAGAGAAAGATACGGTTGGCAGGCTGGGCGGCGATGAGTTTGTGGTGATTGTCGAAGGCGTCACTGCACCACAGGCTATCCAGCAGCTGTGCGAGCGCATTATCACCTCGCTGGCGCAGCCTTTTACGCTGCTGGGTAGCGAAACCTGGATAGGCGTCAGCATCGGCGTGGCGACGGCGCCTCGGGACGCGGGCGATCGCCAGGAGATGATGCGCAAAGCGGATATCGCGCTCTATGAAGCCAAAAGTCAGGGGCGCGGTCAGTTCAGGGTATTTGACGATTCCATGGACGAACAGGTTAAAACTCGCCAGCAGATTGCCGCCGACCTGCGCGTCGCGCTGCAAAACAAGCGCGATCTTGCCGTTTACTATCAGCCGCTGATGGATATTTCCGGGCAGTCCGTGGTTGGCCTGGAGGCGCTGATGCGCTGGCATCATCCCACGCGCGGCGTGATCTCTCCCGGCGAGTTTATTCCGCTGGCGGAAGAGATGGGATTGATTATCCAGATCGGCGAGTGGGTGCTGCGTGAAGCCTGCCGCGTTTCGCAGGCCTGGCCCGATTTGGCGATGGCGATCAACGTGTCCCCGCTGCAGTTCCGCTCGGCGGGCTTTGTGGAGCGCTTTAAGAGCATCGTTGCCCAGGAAAACACGCCGCCTTCCCGCATTGAGCTGGAAATTACCGAAGGCGTGCTGATTGAGGATGAAAAAGGCGCGCAGGAAATTATGAGCACGCTGCGGGAAGCGGGTTTCCGTATCGCGCTGGATGATTTCGGCACCGGCTACTCCAGCCTTAACTACCTTAGCCATTTCTCGGTGGATAAGATCAAAATCGATCGCTCCTTCACTCAGTCGCTGGGCGTGACGGAGAACTCGACGGCGATTATCGAATCCGTGGTCAAGCTGGGTCAGGCAATGGGACTGACCGTGACCGCAGAGGGTGTGGAGACAAACAGCCAGATGGCGGCGCTGGCGGAGGCGGGCTGCAACCAGCTGCAGGGCTATCTCTTCTCACACGCCGTAGCGAAAGAAGAGATAGCCAGCCTGCTAAAGCAGCGTAAAGCGAGTTAATAATCTGTGACAGTGTCACGTAGCGTTTAGTGCTGCCGCTACGTGACGCCGCTTCTCAGAAAAAGCCCAGCGGCTCGGTGCTATAGCTGACCAGCAGGTTTTTGGTCTGCTGATAGTGATCGAGCATCATTTTGTGGGTTTCACGGCCAATCCCCGACTTCTTGTAGCCGCCAAAAGCGGCGTGCGCCGGATAGAGGTGGTAGCAGTTGGTCCAGACGCGTCCCGCCTTGATCGCCCTGCCAACCCGATAAGCACGGTTGATATCCCGCGTCCAGACGCCCGCGCCCAGCCCGTAGATGGAGTCGTTGGCGATAGCGATCGCTTCCGCCTCATCTTTAAAGGTGGTAATGCCGACCACCGGCCCGAAAATTTCCTCCTGAAACACGCGCATACTGTTATTGCCTTTCAGCAGCGTCGGCTGAATATAGTAGCCGCCAGAGAGATCGTCGCCGAGCTTCTCCACGCCGCCGCCGGTCAGCACTTCGGCGCCTTCCTGCTGCGCGATATCCAGATAAGAGAGAATTTTATCGAACTGCTGCTGCGAAGCCTGCGCGCCGATCATGGTGTCGGTATCCAGCGGATCGCCACGCTTGATAGTTTTTATCCTTTTCAGCACCGCCGCCATAAAGGGCTCGTAGATGGATTCCTGCACCAGCGCGCGCGACGGACAGGTACAGACCTCGCCCTGGTTCAGAAAGCCCAGCACCACGCCTTCCGCCGCCTTCTCAATAAAGGAAGGCTCGGCCTGCATGATGTCTTCGAAGAAAATGTTGGGCGACTTGCCGCCCAGCTCCACCGTCGAAGGGATCAGATTCTTCGCTGCCAGCTCCAGAATATGGCCGCCGGTCGCGGTTGAGCCGGTAAAGGCGATTTTGGCGATACGCGGATTGCCCGCCAGCGCTTCGCCCGCTTCCCGGCCAAAACCGTGCACCACGTTCAGCACGCCTTTCGGCAGCAGATCGGCGATCAGCTCGACAAACAGCGTAATCGACAGCGGCGTCTGCTCGGCGGGCTTCAGCACCACGCAGTTGCCCGCGCCAAGCGCCGGCGCCAGCTTCCAGGCCGCCATCAGCAGCGGAAAGTTCCACGGGATAATCTGCCCGACCACGCCCAGCGGCTCGTGGAAATGGTAAGCGGCGGTGAACTCGTCGATCTCTGCCGCCGTCCCTTCCTGAGCGCGCAGGCAGCCGGCGAAATAGCGGAAATGGTCGACCGCCAGCGGCAGATCGGCGGCCAGCGTCTCGCGAACCGGTTTGCCGTTGTCCCAGCTTTCGTTGACCGCCAGGTACTCCAGCTTCTCCTCCAGCCGATCGGCAATCTTCAGCAACGCCAGCGAACGCGACTGCACCGAGGTTTTACCCCAGGCTTCCGCCGCCGCGTGCGCCGCGTCCAGCGCCTTTTCAATATCAGCCTTATCAGAGCGTGGAAATTCGCCAATAGTGGAGCCGTTAACCGGCGAGGTATTGGTGAAATAGTTGCCGTTCACCGGCGCCACGAACTCGCCGTTGATAAAATTGCCGTAGTGCGACTTCAGTACGATTAAAGAATCCTGACTGCCCGGATAGGTGTAGCGCATGGTCATTGCCCCGTTAATTAACAATTAAACAACTTGAAATTAACACTAACAGAACAGGAGAAATTCACCGCCCGGCAGGATGGAAAGTGTGACCGCGCCGAAAGGAAAGCGGCGCGGCGTGAAGCGGAGAAGACGAAACTGTCGTCAGGCCTGACGTTCGGCGTCGCGATGCTGCTGACAAAAAGCCTGCAGCAGCCGCAGCGGCCAGACAGGTTCAGGAGAGACTTCGCTCGCTAAGGGACGCTGGCTGCTATGCTGACCGGCGGCCATAATGGTCGCGGTGAATTCTGGATGAAACTGCACCGAGAACGCCTGCGGGCTATAGCGAATAATCTGACACGGATCCATAGCGGAAGAAGCCAGTACCTGCGCACCGGCCGGCGGCTGCAGCACCGATTGCTGATGAGAGAGCCACGCGGTAAAAGTTTCCGGCAGCGCACAGGGCAGCATGTCGCCAGCGCATTCCGCGCGACGGGTAATCTGCTGCGCGCCGCCTTCCCAGCCGCGCGGATTGTCGCCGACCTTGCCGCCCAACGCATAAGCCATTAGCTGGTGGCCATAGCAAACGCCCAGCAGCGGCAGCTGGTGATCCATGGCGCTGCGTATCCAGGCCGCTGAACGCTCGCTCCACTCCGCGTGATCGGTGACCATTGCCCAGGAGCCGGAGAGGATAGCGGCCGAGAGCGAAGCGGGATCGGGCAGCGTTTCGCCCAGGTCGGGACGTATCACAAGGTATTCATGCGGCTGCAATCCCGTGGCGGCGATAAACCAGTGATGCTGCTCGCCTACCTGCGACATGACGTTCGCGGGCGGCGTTTCAAACTGAATAATGGCTACAGGAAGCGTGGTCATTGTCGGAACTATCCTTATAAAGGCGCCGGTTAATGCGGCAATCGCAACAAAAAACGTCGCCGCGCTTAAAATCGCGGCAATTCATGTCATGATAAGCGAGTGATTAAACACACTAAAGGATTACGTTGTGGCCGTACGTCATTTTTTCCTGATTTTGCTGGTGGTAACGACCTGGGCTTTTAATAATGTGGCGGTGAAATGGGGGCTGGGCGAAGTGCCGCCGCTGTTTCTGACCATGATGCGCTTTGTGGTGGTGGCAATAATTCTGGTGCCGTTTACCCGCGTTACCCGCGCGCAGCTGCGCTATCTGCTGCCGCTGGCGTTCACTTTCGGCTTTATGCACTTTTCGCTGCTGTTTCTCGGCCTGAAATTTACCGACGCGGGCACCGGCGCCATTGTGGTGCAGCTCGGCACGCCCTTTGCGATGATCCTGGCGATGATTTTTCTGGGTGACAAACTGTCGCTGGTGCAGATGCTGGGCATAGCTATTTCGCTAAGCGGCGTGGTGGTGCTGGCGGGCAGCCCGACCATTCCGTCATGGTGGGTGCTTTGCCTGCTGCTGTGCAGCGCCGTAGGCTGGGCCGTCAGCAACCTGATCGTGAAAAAGTCTCCGGCGATCAAGCCGCTTACCATGACCGGCTGGCTCTCTTTTCTGGCGATCCCTGTCGTTGGGCTCTCCTCTTTTGTGATGGAAAGCGGCCAGCTTGCCAGCCTGGCGCACGCCTCGTGGCGCGGCTGGTTCGCCATTTTGTACAGCGCTATTTGCTCTTCCATCGTCGCCTACTCTTTATGGTACGGTCTGCTGCGCACCTATAACGTCAACCTGATTATGCCCTATTCCCTGCTGACGCCGGTGCTGTCGGTAATAATGGGCGTGCTGGTGCTGGGCGACAGCATGAACGTTTTTAAGGTGGCCGGCTCGCTGCTGGTGATTGTCGGGACGGCGATTGCGGTGATTAATCTGCGCAATCTGCGTATGCACGCCAGGCTGCCGAAGCTGAAGCGGCTGCGCTAGCGACAGCCGATCTTCATTGCTATGGTTAATCCAAAGGAGAGAGCAATGACGACCAGGCTAACCGCACTTTTTTGGCAGCAGCTCTGGCAGGCACTGCGCAACAGCAGCGTTCCTGTCCCTGACATCGACTTTATCGGCTCGCAGCGCCTTAGTTCCGCTTATCCGGTTACGGAGCTGGCCGCCACCAGCATCGCGCTGGCGATGCAGGCAGCCGCTACCCTGATCGGCAATTCCCGCCGTCAATGCGTTGATATGCGTCTGGCTTCCCGCTGGTTTCAGCACAGTTTCCTGCCGGTTAACCGCAGCGCGCCCGCGCTGTGGGACGCCTTCGCCGGAGATTACGCCGCCGCAGACGGCTGGATCCGCCTGCATACCAACGCGCCGCACCACCGCGCGGCCATGGAAAAAGTGCTGGGCGCCCACGCCAGTCGCGCTGCGCTGGCAGACACCGTCGGCCGCTGGCAAAAAACCGCGCTTGAGCAGGCGATCGTTGACGCCGCGGGCTGCGCCGCAGAGATGCGCAGCGTGGCGGCCTGGCAACAGCATCCGCAGGGAGAGCGCGTGCGGCGCGAGCCTTTGATAGCGCAAAGCCTGCAGCCGGAAGCCGCTGCGCCCGGCTGGAGGCTGCCGACGCTGCGTCCGCTGCACGGCGTAAAGGTGCTGGATTTGACTCGTATTATCGCCGGCCCGGTCGCCACGCGTTTTCTGGCCGGTCTGGGCGCAGAGGTGCTGCGCCTCGATCCGCCGCACTGGCAGGAGCCGACGCTGGAGGAGGAAGTCACGCTGGGCAAGCGCTGCGCGCAAGTGGATTTAACCACGGCGGCGGGAAGAGAGATATTTGAGCGGCTGCTGAGCCAAGCGGATATTTTAATCCACGGCTATCGCGCCGACGCGCTAAGCAAGCTGGGTTATGACAGCGAAACGCGGCAAAAACTTTCTCCCGGCCTGGTGGATGTCAGCCTGAACGCCTGGGGCTGGAGCGGGCCGTGGCGCGACCGACGCGGCTTCGACAGCCTGGTGCAGATGGGCTGCGGCATCGCGGACGCCGGACGCAGCTGGAAGCGGAGCGACGAACCTGTGCCGTTGCCGGTTCAGGCGCTCGATCATGCTACCGGCTATCTGATGGCCGCCGCCGCGCTGGAAGGCATGCGGCTCAGGCTGCAAAACGGCACCGGCTTTACCGCCAGGCTCTCGCTGGCTCGTACCGCCTGCCTGCTGACCGACTCGCCCTGGCCGCAACCCACGCCATGTTCGGGGCTGGGGCCGGCAGACCCGCACGACACCAATGTGGAAACGGAGATCACCGCCTGGGGTATCGGCCTGCGCCTGAAGCCGCCGGTACGCCTGCCCGGTACGCCGTTGGTCTGGTCCTCTTCCGCTGTGCCGCTGGGTTCAGCGGCGACAGCGTGGCGGCAGTAGCGCGCAGCGGTATCAGGCTTCCCCTTCTTCCGCCAGCTCGTCGCGCATCGCCTGAATCGCTTCGCGGCTCAGCGCGGCCAGGGTACGGTAAAACGGCGTATCGGCCCAGGCTTCCACTTTACCCAAAAACTGGCCGCACCACGGCAGCAGATAGTCATCAAACAGCGTAATTTGCGCCTGGATTTCATCCTCCTGCGACTGATCTTCCAGCCAGGAAGCGGCCAGCAGCAGCGAGCCAAAACGATCGGCTGGCGCTTCGCCAAGCGGCATGCCGCGACTCTGCAAAAAGGCGCGAACTTCGCTCTCCTGCGGGCCGTTTTCCCACTGCGAACCTTCCGGCGGCACCTTGCAGTCGCTGCCGACAAACAGCGCGTTATAGTCGGCGGCCAGCGACTGCGGCTCGCTGTTCTGCTGCAGACGCGTCAGCAGCTCGTCCTGTTCCAGCGGCCACTGCTGCTGCAGTTTGCCCTCACGCAACAGGGTAAACAGCGGCACCAGCAGCGGGTCCTGCGGCTGACGGTTAAACAGCGAGCCCAGAACGCGGCAGATAATCGAAAACTCATTCATAAAAATAGATCCGTAATAGTAGACGTGACAACGTCACAGCGTAGCGAATTCGGTAATGGCTACGCCGGTTCTGCGCTGCAGGAAATCGAGCAGGCGACGCGGCGTGACATTTAATACGCGTTCTTCGGGAAAATCCACTTCCTTGAGGATCCGCAGGCAGTGTTCAAAGTTACCCAGGGTAAAAGCGGTATGGGAATCGGAGCCGCAGGCGATCCAGCCGCCCGCGTCGCGCACCGCCGCCGCAATCGCGCGACAGTTGGGTTCGCTGCCTTTACGGGAGTGGGTAAATGAGGAGTTGTTCAGCTCCAGCGCCACCTCATATTTCGCGGCGGCCGCTGCGATAGCGGGAATATCAACCGGGTATTTCGGGTTGCCCGGATGGCTGATGATATGCACGTTGCCGCTGGCCATCGCGGCGATCATCGCCTGCGTGTTGGTGGCCTTATCGCGCGGCGCGAAAACCGGCTCGTGGAAGCCCGCTACCACGATATCCATCACCTCCAGCATCGGGCCCGTACAGTCAATTTCGCCCGCCAGGTTTTTGATATTGGCTTCAATGCCGCGCAGGATCCCTACGCCATCCACCATGCGCGGCCAGATGCGCATATTGATAAAGTGCCAGTGATGCGGCGCGTCGGCCATATCAGGGCCATGATCGGTAATGGCTAACAGTTTGACGCCACAGGTCTGCGCCTGCTGAGTGTAGTCGCGCAGCGTGCTGTAAGCGTGCGTGCTGGCGACAGTGTGCATATGAAGATCCACAGGGTACATCGTTCTTCTCCTTGTTATCGGGCGACGCCGCCCGAAAGGGTTAATAGCCTCGCGACAGATCTACCTGGCCTGCTGGCATCTCGCCCGCTTCGCGCTGACGGATAGCCTCGGCGATGTAATCCATAGCTTCGCCCGGCAAAGTGACAGCGGCATTATGCGGCGTGATGGCAATGTCCGGATGCGTCCAGAAAGGATGATCCTGCGCCAGCGGCTCGCGGGCGAAAACGTCCAGCGCCGCCGCTTTGATTTCGCCCGCCGCCAGCGCGGCCAGCAGATCCTCTTCGACCAGATGCGCGCCGCGCGCCAGGTTAATCAAACAGGCTTCCGGCTGCAGCTGGCTTAGCAAAGCGCGATTCAGAATGCCCACGGTCTGCGGCGTATTCGGCAACAGATTAATCAATACCTTCGTGCCGGAAAGAAACGCTCCCAGCTGCGCCTGGCCGTGGAAGCTGGCCACATCAGGCAGCGTTTTCGGCGAACGGCTCCAGCAGCGCACCGGAAAACCCCAGAAACGCAGGCTCTCGGCCACGCTGCGACCCAGCACGCCCGCGCCTAAAATCCCGATGGTGAAATCCTCACGCGAGAGGTTACGCAGCGGCTGCCAGAGCGCCTGGCTTTTTTGCTGCCGGTAGTCATTAAAACGGCGGAACCAGCCCAATACGTGCCACACCGCATACTCCTGCATCTGGCGGCCCATACCGGTATCCTCCAGCCGAAACAGCGGAACGCCTTCGGCCAGCATCTGCGGATGCTCGCGAAGCTGACCGAGAATATCATCGACGCCCGCGCCAAGCGCAAAAACGCCCTTCAGCTCACGGCGTCCCTGCAGCATCGCTACCGGCGGCTGGCGCACCAGGGCGTAGTCCGCATGAGCCCGATCGTCCGGCGTCCAGGCGCGCACGCGGGCCTGCGGCAGCCGCTGCTGCAATCCCGTTATCCATTTTTCCGCATTAAAAGAGGGATGGTAAAAGATGATATCCACGCAAGTTCTCCTGTTTTTCTTTCAGGCTCGGGGAAAACACGTCTTGTGGCAAGCGAAAAATAGTGGGGTCTTTACGACCCCAATAAGAAACTAGCGCGCCGTTTGGATCAGTCTGCGCAACAGCGGCATCAGCAGCAGCAGGATCAGCCCGGTGGCGGCGCTGCCGCAGCCCAGCAGCAGGAAAATATGGCTGTAGCCCGGATTAGTCAGCGTGGGCGAGCTACCGCTATTTTCCGGCATCAGGCCGGAAACGTAGCCGGAAAGCACCGAAGCGACGCCGGTTACCATCATCCAGCAGCCCATCATCACGCCCTGATAGCGTAGCGGCGCCAGTTTGCCGATCATGGCGTAGCCGACCGGCGAGATCAGCAGCTCGGCGAGACTCTGCAGGATATAGCTGATCACAATCCATTTAAACGCCACCATGCCGTCGCCGCCTGCCAGCATAATGCCTACAGGCAAAACCAACATGCCCAGCCCGATACAGAACAGCGAGGAGGCGAACTGCAAAGGGATGTCGACGCGCCAGCCGCGCTCACGCAGATTACGAAAACCTATCGCCAGCAGCGGGCCGCCAAAAACAATCACCAGCGTATTGATGTTTTGCACCCACTGAGGCGCCACCTGCACGCCCCAGACGTTGAGCATAATATTGTGTTCGGTAAACAGCATCAGTCCCATCGGCGCCAGCTGATAGAGCGTCCAGAACACCAGCGCGCCCAGTGCCAGGATCAGGTAAGCGGCCATCCTGCGCTGTTCGTCTCGCGGCCGGTGCCGCAGGGTGGTAAAAGCCAGCAGCAGAAAGACAATCGCGCCGAGAACCAGTACAAAAGCGCCGGTAAAATCGGCGTGGGTCAGCATGACGCGAATAACCGGCACCAGCGCCACCAGAATCAGTAGCCCTACCAGCATCCGTAACCGGAACAGGCTTTTACTGACGTGCAGCAGCGGCGTATCGAGATCCGCCAGCGTTTTCCAGCGCAGCAGCGAAATCACAATAGCGACGGCGTTACCCAGCGTGGCGAACAGGAACAGCGCCTGATAATGCTCCTGCAGCTGGAAATAGCCCGCGCCGGTAAAACCGATAAAAAAGCCCAGGTTCATTCCGGCATAGTTCCAGAGAAAGGCGCTTTCGCGTCGGCTGTCTTCCGGCGTAAAGCGCTGGGTCAGCATCATATTGATACAGGTGACGTTCAGTCCGCTGCCGGTCAGGAACATCGCCAGTCCCCAGTAGAGGCCGTCCGCGCTCTGCCCTGAGAGGATCCAACAGCCGATCACCTGCAGAACCATGCCGAGCACAAAGAGGTTGCGGTTACTGAGGTAGCGGCCGCCAAGATAGCCGCCGAACAGGTGCAGACCATAGTTGAAAGCGCCAAATACACCCATCATGGCGTTGGCCTGCGCCTCGCTGAAGCCGAGTCTTTTGGTGGCGTAAAGCACCAGCGTGGAATAGAGCACGGCAAAGCCAAGCGTGGCAAAAATCTGGATAAAGAAGAGCGCGCGCGTGCCTTGCGGCTCTGACGCCGCGCCGTAATTGGTCTGGTTCGTCACTGTGACCTCATGATTTTTTAGCCCGATAAAGCGCATTATTATGCACAATGTCCGGGCGATTGCGCTGATCTCGATGAGTTTTACTTAATGGCGCGATGTTTTTGCCGAATTTACCAGCAGGCTGCTGCAAAAATGAGTAAACAGATGGAAAAGTGCAGAAAGAGAGTTGACCGGCGGCCCGCTTTTCCCTACATTACCGGCCACGCAGCAACCTGCGTAACAATATGGTGAGGTGTCCGAGTGGCTGAAGGAGCACGCCTGGAAAGTGTGTATACGGCAACGTATCAAGGGTTCGAATCCCTTCCTCACCGCCATATTTCAAGAGAAAGCCTGAACTCACGTTCAGGCTTTTTTTTATGCATATTCCCCACGAGGAAGGGTGAGAAGCCTTGACCAGGGTTCGACAACCGGCTTTAGCCGCCTGGACAGGCCGAACGCTCGCGGACGAACTGCCCGCAGGGCGAGCGCAGCGAGTCAATCCTCTCCTCACCGCCCTATTCCAGGAGAAAGCCTGTTCCCCTCTCACTACCCTGTTTCATAAAAGTACGCGGTTAATCATCAGGCAATTTTTCTCTATACCGCCGATTTCCTGCCGCCACGTTGAAAGTGAAGAGGAAGCTTACCTCAGGCTATATTTGCTCTCCAGGTTAAATCCTTAACCCTCCCCTGCGCTTTTTCATCCGCGCAATTATAAAAACCAAACACTTTTAACAAATTTAAAACCTACTCTGATTTGATTTAAATCAATTGAATTTAATTATTTTATCTCGCCAACACTTAACGAATATTACAAATATTTTACCATTACCCACCTGAGGCGCAGCCAGACCGGCAATAAAGCCTTTTACAGCGATCAGCGCATTAACAAAAGTTAATCGAGGAGGTAAATAAAGAGTATTCCTATTGCATGTCGATTAATACATTTTGTTGCTTTCATTCTGAAGTGAGTATTATCATTGCCCGCCAGTAAAAGTAGTTTGGAAAACTATTAACACCGATATAAAGAGGGAATTATGAGCGAAAGCTTCCAGAATGAAGTGCCGAAAGCGCGCGTTAATCTTCGGCTTGATTTACACACCGGCGGCGCCAAAAAGAAAGTAGAATTACCGTTAAAACTCCTGGTGGTAGGTGATTTCAGCAATGGCGCAGAGCAGCGTCCTTTAGCAGAACGGGAAAAGATCGACGTTAATAAAAATAATTTTAACAGCGTTCTTTCCGAATATTCACCAGCCGTGAAGTTAACCGTTGAAAATACATTGGCCGGCGATGGCTCCGAAGAAGATGTTAATCTTATTTTTCGGAATATGAAAGATTTTGAGCCGGAACAGGTCGCCCGTCAAATTCCCCAGTTAAAAGCTATGCTCGCCATGCGTAATCTTCTGCGGGATCTCAAATCCAATCTCCTTGACAACGCCACCTTCAGAAAATCACTGGAAGCGATATTACGCGATCCGGCGCTCAGCGATGAACTACGCGCTGAGCTTTCTGCTCTGGCGCCTAAAGACGACTGATTTTTTCACGGATTAACACGAGATAATGCTGATGTCTGTACAAAACACGACTTCTCCTTCCGGCGAAACCCTCGTCCGGGAACAAACTACTGCTGAGAGCGTATACGCTTCCCTGTTCAGTAAAATCAACCTTGAACCCGTTGCCGCTTTGCGTGAGGTCAGTACCTGGCAAGACGAAACCGTAATGGCCGAAGCCGGCACAAACGAACGCGTGACGGCCGGCGTACAGGTCTTTATCGACTGCCTGCTTAAATCAGGGCAAAAAGTAGAGAAAATCGACAAAACGCTAATCGATCATCATATCGCCGAGCTGGATTATCAGATTAGCCGCCAGCTGGACGCGGTAATGCATCATCCGAGCTTTCAGCGTACTGAAGGCCTGTGGCGTGGGCTGAAGCACCTGGTGGACAACACCGATTACCGTCAAAACGTTAAAACCGAAATCCTGGACGTGTCGAAAGATGATTTGCGTCAGGATTTTGAAGACGCGCCGGAAATTATTCAGAGCGGGCTCTATACGCAAACCTATATCGCAGAATATGACACGCCGGGCGGAGAACCTATTGGCGCGGTGATTTCAGCCTATGAGTTTGACGCCAGCCCGCAGGATGTCACGCTGCTGCGCAATATCTCCAAAGTTTCCGCCTCCGCCCATATGCCCTTTATCGGCTCCGCCGGCCCGAAATTCTTTCTGAAAGATAATATGGAGCAGGTCGCCGCTATCCGCGATATCGGCAACTACTTTGACCGCGCGGAATATATTAAATGGAAATCCTTCCGTGAAACCGACGACGCCCGCTATATCGGCCTGGTGATGCCACGCGTGCTGGGTCGGCTGCCATACGGCCCGGATACCGTGCCGGTGCGCAGCTTTAACTATATCGAGGAAGTTAAAGGCCCGGATCACGAGAAATATCTGTGGACCAACGCCTCTTTCGCTTTTGCCGCGAATATGGTTCGCAGCTTTATCAACAATGGCTGGTGCGTGCAGATCCGCGGTCCGCAGGCTGGCGGCGCCGTAAAAGATCTGCCTATTCATCTCTACGATCTGGGTACCGGCAATCAGGTGAAAATCCCGTCGGAAGTCATGATCCCTGAAACCCGTGAATTCGAGTTCTCAAACCTGGGCTTTATTCCGCTCTCTTATTATAAAAACCGCGATTACGCCTGCTTCTTTTCGGCTAACTCCGCGCAGAAGCCTGCCGTGTTTGATACCCCGGACGCGACCGCCAACAGCCGTATCAACGCCCGACTGCCCTATATCTTCCTGCTGTCGCGCATTGCGCACTACCTGAAAATCATTCAGCGCGAAAACATCGGCACCACCAAAGATCGTCGTCTGCTGGAGCTGGAGCTCAATAACTGGGTGAAAGGGCTGGTGACGGAAATGACCGATCCGGGTGATGCGCTGCAGGCATCCCATCCGCTGCGCGACGCCAAAGTGGTGGTGGAAGATATTGAGGACAATCCGGGCTTTTTCCGCGTGCAGCTGTTCGCCGTGCCTCATTTCCAGGTGGAAGGGATGGACGTAAATCTCTCTCTGGTTTCACAGATGCCGAAAGCCAAAGCGTAACGCGGAGCCTCAGGGATGAAGATCTTTCGCCCGTTATGGGAAGACGGGGCCTTTTTGGCCCCACAACAGTTTCAGCAACAGGCCAGATGGGATGCTCATACGGTTGATACCCTTGCCC
Organism: Erwinia sp. CGal63; assembly: GCF_037026505.1. NCBI lineage: Bacteria > Pseudomonadati > Pseudomonadota > Gammaproteobacteria > Enterobacterales > Erwiniaceae > Erwinia > Erwinia sp. CGal63. Next base: position 579,714 of record NZ_JAKUMN010000001.1, on the reverse strand, counting down.
GTATGGGTTTAGCGCATCCCTGGGGCGTGGTGGCCGCCGAGTTTGACGATAGTCTGCTGGCGCTCTCCCGCCTCAACGCCAGCCGTCTGATAGTCCGGTTCGCCGATGGCACGCTTATCGACACCGATCTCTCTGACAATCTGCCGCCAGCCTGCGATCTGTCGACAGTTGCCGATCGCACAGCGGTGGATATCGTGCTGGCTCTGCCGCTGCTCAGCGCCAGCGGCGGCAACCTTGACGACGGCAGCGACAGCGAGCGTCCCCGCCGCTGGAAAGCGGAACGGGTAACCGTGCAGGAGCTCGCCGGGCACGAACGCAGCGAGCTGGCGGTGTTGCGCCACAGCTTAACGCTACGCCTGGCTCATCAGGAGAATACGGCTTATCTGACCTGCCCGGTCGCTCGTCTGGTGCGCGATGTGCAGGGACAGTGGCGTCGTGACGCCAGTTTTATCCCGCCCATGCTCGCCCTCTCCGCCTGCCCGGCGCTGCTTTCCAGCCTCCGGGATTTACTGCATCGCCTGCAGGCCCGCCGCCAGCGGCTAATGGCGATGAGGCGGGAAAGCAACGCGCGCCTTGCCGATTTCGCCGTGGCCGACGTGTCGCTGTTCTGGCTGCTTAACGCCCTGAACAGCGCGGAGCCGGTGTTGAGCGAGCTGCTTGAGGTTCCGAACCGTCATCCGGAACTGATTTACCGCGAGCTGGTCAGGCTTGCCGGCAGCCTGTTGACCTTCTCCCTCGAACACGGAGCCAGTGATATTCCGACCTATCGCCATGCGGAACCTGAGCAGGTCTTTCCGCCGCTGCTCTCTCTGCTGGACAAACTGCTGGAGGCCAGCCTGCCGTCACGGGTCGTCGCCATCGAGCTGGAGCAGGATGGCGTGATGTGGAAAGGCAAGCTGCACGACGCCCGCCTGCGCGAAGGCGCCGATTTCTGGCTCTCGGTACGCTCTTCCATGCCGGCCCATGAGCTGCAGGCGAAATTTCCGCAGCTGTGCAAGGCTGGCAGCCCGGATGACGTGTCGGAAGTGGTCAATGTGGCGCTGAGCGGGATAGTCATCCGGCCGGTCGCCCATGTTCCGGCAGCGATTCCGCTGCGCCTGGAAAATCAATATTTCGCGCTGGATTTAAGCACGGATGCCGCCCGTTCGATGCTGGATGCGGGAAGCTGCACTTTCTACACGCCAGCTTCGCTGGGCGAGGTAAAACTGGAACTCTTTGCGGTGCTGCGAACATGAATGATTCCGGAATAGCTCAGGCAGAGCAGATCTTTTTCCCCGGCTGGTTAATGGTAAGCCAGCTGCGCAGCGGCCAGGAGATTCAGGACGGCAAAGCGCTTTACCGCCGGGCGCGTCAGCTGGTGGCGCAGGCGAAAGTGCAGCTGGCGGAAGCGGGCTTCAGTCAGGCGAGCAGCGACGCCATGCTGTACGCCTTTTGCGCGCTGGCGGATGAAAGCGTCCTGAACCGCGGCATAGAGGATGATGGCTGGCGGAGCTGGCAGCAGGACCCGCTGCAGGCGCATTTTTTCGGCACGCTGAACGCCGGCGAGGAGCTGTGGCAGCGCATCCGCGAACAGCTGAAATCTCCGGCGCCGGACAGGGCGGTGCTGATGTGCCTGTATCGTACCCTGCAGCTTGGTTTCACCGGCGAGTACCGCACACAGGACGATGAGCGGCGCGAAGATGTGGTGCGCGCGCTTAGCGAGCGTATGCCGCCGTTTACTCTCGATCAGAGCACGCCGATTGTCGTTCAGGCTAGCGGACGGCGTACTCTGCGAAGGATGTACTGGCTATGGTGGGCCGCAGGCGTTGCAGCACTGGCGGGACTCTGGTTTGCACTCTCATCGATGCTGGCTGGCATGGTAGCGCAAATTACGGGGCTGGGATGAACATGCGCGAAAGTTCCCGTTTTCTGCTGACGATACTGGCCCTGCTGCTGGCGCTGTGGCTGATCCTCGGCTTCTGGCCGCTATCGGTCACAAGCCAATGGGTGCTCTGCCTGCTGGCCGTTGTCGCCGCTGGCGGAATAGCGTGGTGTCAGCGGCGTCACCAGCTGTCGCGCCGCGATGCGCTGAGCCGTTTCAGCGCTGACCACCTTCCGCCGGAAGATTTTCAGGGAAGCGTGCTGCTGGCGATTGGCGACGCCGCATCCTGCTTTCTTCCCGGACAGCCATTCTGCGAATCCCGTCAGGGCTGGTATCTGCAGGCGGAAAGCCCGGAGCAGCTGCCGATGCTGGCGGAACAGCTGGCGACCCTGCGCCCGGCTCTGCTGCCTCAGGTAGCGGTGATGCTGGTTCTGCTGCCCGAGCGGCATACCTCGAATGAGGCGTTTGGGCAGCATTTACGTAGCTGGCAACGCGCGGTGATGCAGTGTCGCCATTGGCTGAACGGCCAGCCTCCGTTAGCGGTTGCGCTGATGGTTTCAGGCCCGACGCAGGCGGAGTCCCCTGACGGCCCGGAGCCTGCACGCTGGTTTACCATCACGCCTGCGCTGACGGGCGTTCGGGTACGGCTGCCCGGTCTGGACACGCCGCCCGTAGCGCAATGGCTGCGGGAAAGCCCCGCCAGCGTCCGGCTTTCGCGCCACAGCGAAGCTTTCTGGCTGGAGGCGCTACAGGGATGGTTCGACCAAAACGTAGGGGCGTTCTTAAATACTCGCGAGGGAGACTTGCCGGCAATGCGCCCTAACGCGTTGGGTTTTTGTCTGACGCCGGTTATGGCTTCTGCCGACAACCTTTGGCAACAGCATATCGCCGCGCTTACCGCTCTGCCGCCGTCGAATGACATCCAGGAGAGGCTGCCGCTGCCGGATATCCTGCTGGAGAGCCTGCCGCGTCGTCGGGGACTCAGCCGCGCTCAGCGGCACTGGTGGCAGGCGGGCACTATCGTCGGCCTGTTTCTGCTGCTGGCGATGCTGGCTTCCTTTCTTAATAACCAGCGGCTGGTTCGCAGCGTTGGCGATCATCTGGCGCTCTATCACCGCCTGGACGGTCATCCGCCCGCGCCGAAAGTGCAGGCGCAACAACGCCTGCGAGCCGACAGCAATCTGCTGGACGACTGGCTGCGTCGCGGAACGCCGCTGCGTTACCGGCTGGGGCTGTACCAGGGACTGCGGCTGATCCCGCCGGTCGAAGCCGCGCTCAGCGACTGGGCGCCGCCGCCGCCTCCTCCACCGGTAATTACGCAGGTGGTTGAGGCGCCGAAGTCGGTACGGCTTGACAGCCTGGCGCTGTTTGACTCCGGGAAAGCGCAGCTCAAAGCCGGCTCCACCAAAGTGCTGATCACCGCCCTGATGGGCATCAAAGCGAAACCGGGCTGGCTGATTGTGGTCAGCGGCCATACCGACAATACCGGCAATCCGCAGCGTAATCAGATGCTGTCGCAGCAGCGCGCGGAAGCAGTACGCGACTGGATGCGGGATACCGGCGACGTGCCGGAAAGCTGTTTTGCGGTGCAGGGCTATGGCGCAAGCCGCCCTGTTGCCACTAACGACACGCCGGAGGGGCGCGCGCTCAACCGGCGTGTCGAAATCAGTCTGGTGCCGCAGGCCGATGCCTGTCGCCCGGACGCAACCCCCGTGCCATCGCCGGATAATGGTGGCGCGTTAACAACTGAAATGGAGAACTGACATGGCAATTCCTGTTTATCTTTGGCTGAAAGACGACGGCGGCGCGGACATCAAAGGATCGGTGGACGTGCAGGACCGCGAGGGCAGCATCGAAGTGGTGGCGCAGGCACATAACCTGTATATCCCGACCGATAACAACACCGGCAAACTGACCGGAACTCGTATCCACACGCCGTTCAAATTCACCAAAGAAATTGACTCCTCCAGCCCTTACCTGTTCAAGGCCGTGACCACAGGTCAGACCCTGAAATCCGCCGAGTTCAAGTGGTACAAAATCAACGACGCGGGTCAGGAAGTGGAGTATTTCAACACCAAACTGGAGAACGTGAAGGTGGTGAAAGTGGCCCCGCTGATGCACGACATCAAAGATCCGGCCAAAGAGAAGCACAACCATCTCGAAGAGATCGAGCTGCGCTACGAAAAAATCACCTGGACCTACAAGGACGGCAACATCATTCATTCTGATTCCTGGAATGAACGCGCCACCGCGTAAGCCTGATGCGGGCAGGTTTTCCTGCCCGCAGTTTTCCTGAGCGTCGGTCTGACGGGCGCTGAGTAAAACCTCACAATTCTGGAAATCTGACCTGATGCGCTCTGGCTCCTTAGCTGCAGGAATAGCGATGGGCGGTAGCGTGCCTGAAGGTCCCTGACTACGAGTTCACCGACATGGAAAATCCGGCCGTTTTATTACGTCGTCTTAATCCCTACTGCGCACGCGCCCTTGAGAATGCCGCCGTTCTTTGCCAGACGCGGGCGCATGCGGAAATTATGCCTGAGCACTGGCTGCTGAAGCTGCTGGAACAGGGCGAAGGCGATTTAACGGTGCTGGCGCGCCGCTACGAATGGGATATGGATACCCTCTGGCAGGATCTGTTGGCCTGGCTGGATACCCTTCCCCGCTCCGTCCGCCAGCGGCCTCAGCTCTCTGCGAATCTCCAGACGTTGATGCAGGAGGCCTGGCTGCAGGCTTCGCTGGCCGATGAAAAGCAGATCCGCAGCGTACATCTGCTGACGGCGCTGGTTGAGCAGCAAAAGCTGCTGCATTGCGATGGCCTGTGGCCGCTGCTGACGCTTGGCCAGAGCCAGCTGGCACGCCTGCGCCCCTTGCTGGATGCACACTCCGAAGAGCGGCCCGATGCGCAGCTCAATGAGGAGCCGGTGCATCAGGTAAATCTTGCGGAGCGTTCCGGCGAGGCCGACGTTCGCGAAGGCGACCTCTCCCCGGCGCAGCAGAACGCGCTGGAGAGGTTCACCCTTGATATCACGGCGAAAGCGCGCGCAGGCAGCATCGACCCGATTTTTGGCCGCGATAACGAAATCCGCCAGATGGTGGATATTCTCTCCCGCCGCCGCAAAAACAACCCGATTCTGATTGGCGAACCGGGCGTTGGCAAAACCGCGCTGGTGGAAGGCCTGGCGCTGCGTATTGCCGAGGGCAACGTGCCGGAAAGCCTGAAGCCGGTTAGCGTGCGGACGCTGGATCTGGGCCTGCTGCAGGCGGGCGCAGGCGTGAAAGGCGAATTTGAACAGCGCCTGAAGAACGTTATCGATGCCGTGCAGCAATCCCCTTCTCCTGTGCTGCTGTTTATCGACGAGGCGCATACGATTATCGGCGCAGGTAATCAGGCAGGCGGCGCGGATGCCGCCAACCTGCTGAAGCCGGCGCTGGCGCGGGGCGAACTGCGCACCATCGCGGCCACCACCTGGAGCGAATACAAGCAATATTTCGAGCGCGATGCGGCGCTGGAGCGGCGCTTTCAGCGGGTTTTGGTGGATGAACCAGACGACGAAACCGCCTGCCTGATGCTCAGAGGCCTGAAGTCGCGCTACGCGCAGCACCATGGCGTGCATATCACCGACAACGCGGTGAAAGCGGCCGTCGCCCTTTCCCGTCGCTATCTGACCGGTCGACAGCTGCCCGACAAGGCCGTCGACCTGCTGGATACGGCGAGCGCCCGCATCCGCATGGGCCTTGATACCGTACCGGAAAATCTCACTCGCCTGAAAGCACAGCTGGCGGCGCTCGACATGGAAGCCCAGGCGCTGCTGGAAGACATCGCGCTGGGCGGCAAACCCCAAAATGAACGACTGGGCGCCATTGAAACCCTGCGAACCGGGCTTGAGGCGGAGCTGGAGACGCAGCAAGCCCGGCTGGAAGAAGAACGACAGCTGGTAGAGCAGCTGATGGCGTGCCGTCAGGACAGCGCTCGTCACGCGGATCTCGCTGCCCTACAGCGGCAGCTGGATTGTCTGCAGCAGGATGGCGCGCTTATCCAGCCGGACGTGGATACCCGCACGGTGGCGGAAGTGATTGCCGACTGGACCGGCGTGCCGCTCTCTTCATTAATGAAAGACGAACAGACCGAGCTGCTGACGCTGGAAAGTGAACTGGGCAAGCGGGTGGTCGGTCAGGATGCGGCGCTCAGCGCCATTGCCCAACGCCTGCGCGCCGCCAAAACCGGCCTGACGCCGGAGAATGGCCCGCAGGGCGTCTTTCTGCTGACCGGCCCCAGCGGCACCGGTAAGACAGAAACCGCGCTGGCGCTGGCCGACGCGCTGTACGGCGGCGAGAAATCGCTGATTACCATCAACCTGTCGGAATATCAGGAGCCGCACACCGTCTCGCAGCTCAAGGGCTCGCCGCCGGGCTATGTCGGTTACGGCCAGGGCGGCATTCTCACCGAGGCGGTGCGTAAACGTCCGTACAGCATAGTACTGCTGGATGAGGTGGAGAAAGCCCATCGCGACGTGATGAATCTGTTCTATCAGGTTTTCGATCGGGGATTTATGCGCGACGGTGAAGGGCGCGAAATCGATTTCCGCAACACCGTGATGCTGATGACCTCTAATCTGGGTAGCGACCGCGTGATGCAGCTGCTGGAAGAGCAGCCGGAAGCCACCGATGCCAGCCTGCACGAACTGGTACGCCCGCTGCTGCGGGAGCATTTCCAGCCCGCGCTGCTGGCGCGCTTCCAGACCATCATCTACAGGCCGCTAAGCGAAGCGGCGATGCGGACTATTGTCGCCATGAAGCTGGATAAAGTGTCGCAGCGGCTGGCCCGTCACTACGGCATTCGCACCAGCATTGCTGAGAGCCTGTACGATGCGCTCACTGCCGCCTGCCTGCTGCCGGATACCGGCGCGCGCAATGTCGACAGCCTGCTGAATCAGCAGATTCTGCCGGTGCTAAGCCAGCAGTTGCTGAGTCATCTTGCCGCGAAGCAAAAGCTGCAGAACCTCACGCTGGGCTGGAGCGAAGAGGAAGGGATTATCATTGAGCTGAGTCAGGATGACAAATAATGACCATTCACGATCGGGACAGAGACGAGGAAGAAGATATCGGCGAGGAGGGCTCGCTGCGGCTGCTGACGTTGGGCGAAATTAAGCTTGCAAAGTCAGTCTTCGGGTCAACCATCTCTTATAACAAGGTCTGGATCCACCATGATAGTTATCTGCCTTTTGGCCTGCAGGATAAATCCACGGCTATGGCGCCAAACGGTGAGATTTATATTCGTACGGATTATAAGAAGGATTATTCACTCAGCACGTCTCTTTATCAGCATCTGTTTATTCATGAAATGGCGCATGTCTGGCAGCGGGAAAAGGGAATGTGCGTTATCGGACGCGGCCTGCTTAGCTGGGCGGTGAGTTATCGTTATGTGCTTGATGGCCGCCTGTTAAGCGAGTATCCCATGGAGCAGCAGGCGCAGATTATCGCTGACCATTTTACCCTGCGCCAGGAGGGATACCGTGAATGGTGCGATCTCAGAAATGCTGATGTTATTACGCTTGATGGCAATATTAGCGAATTGGTTCTTCAACAACATTATGATAATACCTTGCGAGGTTTTCCATGGTAATCACTAGCCGACAGCATTGTTATTCCTCCCTTCTGCTTTTGGTCTGTCTTATTACGCTGACCGGCTGTCCGGGCGATCGATGGCGACCCGACGAAGAGACGACCGTCAGCGTTACAGGCGACAATATATGCTTTTCTGTACCTAACGCGGAGGATTATCAGCCTGTAAATATCGCTATTAATCCCCGCGGTACGCCATCCAGAGAGAAGGCAATAATATTTAATCCGGCGCTGCGTGTTGTGAACGACCAGTTATGCGTTCCCCCCTCGTTTTACGCTTTCCCGGAGAATGGCCAGTTTATTGTCAGCTATGTTTTGCACTCAGAACATCATAAAAAGCCCCCGCGTCGCATGATGTCCGGAGTAGAAATTGCCAACGGGTGCGTTTTCAACATTCCTCTTACGGACAGAGAAATATCCCGGCCCTATGGTGAAAAACGCGACCTGCCGGAAGATCGTAAAGTTTACTGTAAATAAAAATATTCGGGAGCAGAGCAAACTCTGCTGCAAAAATTTTCAGGCCGCCGTTTGTCGTTGCTCAACGAATAGATGGCAGGAGAACGGCAAGCGGCAGAGCGGTACCCCTGCCTGTTAACGCGACAGGATGTCATTATGCGAGGTTTTCCATGGTAAGCACCATCCGGCAGCATTACTATTCCCTCCTTCTTCTTTTAACATGTCTTATTACGCTGACCGGCTGTCCGGGCAATCGATGGCGATTCGATGAAGAGACGACAGTCAGCACCATAGGCGACAGTATCTGTTTTTTTGTGCCTGACGCAGAGGATTATCAGCCTGTGGATATCACTATTTATCCACGCGGTACGCCATCCAGGCAGCAGAAAATAATATTTAATCCGGCGCTACGCGTTGTGAATGGCCAATTGTGCGTCCCCCCATCATTTTACGCTTTCCCGGAGAAGGGCCAGTTTATTGCCAGCTATGTTTTACGCTCCGAACATCATAAAAAAACCCCACGCCAAATGGTGTCCGGGGTGGAAATTGCCAACGGGTGCGTTTTCAATATCCCTCTTACGGACATGGAAATAGCACGGCCCTATGGTGAAAAGCGCGACCTGCCGGAAGATCGTAAAGTTTACTGTAAATAGAATATTTATATATTCAGAAGAAGATGTAATAAAAGCAGCCTGTAAAAAGGAATATTTTTCTCGATAGCTTTTCTGCCAGCGCTTCTCAGTTTATTTCATGGAGTAAAAAGGATGAAGAAGATCTACATAAGGAAGAGCAGTGTATTTTATCTATGGGCGACCTTTGATCTCTTATACATCATCAGATTTATTTGGGTAAATATTACTCAGGGACGAATCCCTCTGATTGATGACATAACCTCATTTGCTCCTTTTTTGTCGCAGCATGGATGGTATTCACTGACTCTTTTCTCTTTTTCATTATTACTTAACGTTTCAATTATTTTTTCGGCTGCCCTATTATTTATTCAGTGGAAGAGTGTACGCTGGTTAATTTATGCTCAAACACCACTCAGGCTTCTTTATGCTTTACCTTCTTTGTCTGTATTACCCTGGTTATTAAAATCGTTATCGGTAAAAACCAGCATTATCTTTATTTTAGCCCTTGTTGTTTCAGAAATTTTAAAGATCTCCACTATGTATTTCACCTCAAATCAGCGAACAGATAAATTAGCTTAACAGGCACATTATGACTTTTAAAATTTGTTTAATCGCAGCTCTGATGGTGTCTGTAACAGGCTGCACCACAGGGCAGTCTTCCTCAACCGCCTCTGACAGAACTGAATGGGGTTACAGAAAAATTCCCTATAAAGAATGGAAGTTTCTGTTTATCCATCCCTGGAAATTACCGGCACTGGCCACGCAGGCTTTAATGGTGGATGCGGAGGGTTACAAGACCACCTTTGAGTATATGGACAACACCGAACCAAGTAAGGTCAGTGTGGGGCGTTGGAACGATCGCCTGGGCGCAGTACAGGCTTACTATAACAAAGGCAAAGCCCTGCCGCTGATGCTGCGGTTCTGCTGGGATTCGGTTATCGATAAAAAAAGCTATGAAACTCTGGTGATATTTAATCAGGGCACGTGGCAACAGATGATCACGCCCTACACAGACAGTTACCGCAATGAAACTTATTATCGATCAGTAATGATTATAGGCCTGGCTCCTGAAGGAAAAGTAAGCGTCTGGCTGGGAGACAGAGGCAATCCGGTAGTTCCACAGTCGGATGCGAAAATCACCACGGTATCCGGTGACCAGATGCAGATGTGCAAAGGTGTGACCAATTTCCCTAAAGGCTTCAAATACGCTAAAGGTACAGAAGAGTTTATTAAAGGAAAAACCTATCCCTACGGCAGCTGGTAATATCCAGCATAAAATTAAAATCATTAAATGTTATAAAGCAGCCCGGAAAAAGGAATATTTCTCCCGGTAGTTTTTCCGTCAGCGCTTCTCAATTAAATTCATGGAGTGAAACGAATGAATCTGACTGACTCCCTGCAAAACGCTCTGGCGTCGGGAACCCTGAATCGTTATCGTCTTGATATCCCTTCGTGCCCTGCTTCGCTGGATGTTGAAGAGTTCAGCGGCAGCGAAGGCATCAGCCGGATGTACTCATATGACATCCTGTTTACCAGCACGGATAAACATCTTGATGCCGCCCACTTCCTGCGCAAGCCGGCAAACCTGACGATGGGCACCGGGTTATTGACAGGCCTGAGCGGGCAAAAAAAAGTTCACGGCGTTATCACGGATTTCAGGAGAATGTCCGGCTCTGCCGATCAGGCGCTCTATCGCATCACGCTGCAGCCCTTTCTTTCCCTGCTGGAAAAACAGCACCGCAGCCACCGTTTTTTCGTCAATAAATCCGTACCGGATGTGGTGACGCAGGTGCTGACGGAACACGGTCTGAAAGGCTGGGAGTTCGAGTTCCACCTCCAGAAAACCTATCCGATACGCGAGCAAATTAACCAGTATCAGGAGAGCGACCTCGCCTTTATCCAGCGGCTGCTGGCCGAACTGGGTATCTTCTGGTTCTTTACCCTGCAGCCGGATACGCACACGGAAGTGATCCACTTCGCTGACAGCCAGTCGGCGCTGTTCTTTGACAAAACGCTGCCGCTAAACAGTCCGTCCGGCATGAGTGACAGCGGCGCGGATTCAGTATGGGCGCTGAACGTGCAGCATAACGTGGTGGCAGCAAGCGTCACCACCAAAGACTACAACTATCGGGAAGCCCAGTATCTGCTGCAGTCCGCACCGGCGGATATGACGCGCGGCGACGGCGAAAATATCAATTATGGCGAGGTCTATAACTATCATCCTCGTCATCTGGAACGGGGAGACAAAACCGATCCGGCGCCGGAGACCGCCAACTTTTACGCGCGTCTCGATCACGAACGCTACCTGGCCGGGCAAACAACGATTACCGGCATGAGTACCGACGCCACGCTTTCGCCAGCTCAGGTGCTGACCATCACCGATACTTTTCCGCCGACGCTGCCGACGCCTTTGCAGGAACCGATCCTGCTTATCGGTCTGATTTTCTCGGCCAGCAGAAGGGATGCGCTGACCGTCTCTTTCCGCGCCGTTCCCTATAGCGAGACGCTGTGCTGGCGCCCTGCTCTGCTGCCGCGGCCGAAAGTGACCGGCACCATGACGGCTCGTGTCACCAGCGCCAAAGAAGACGATATCTACGCCTGGCAGGATGAGGCTGGCCGCTACCGCGTAAAATTCGACGCCGATCTGGACGATAAAACCCAGGGCCAGGAAAGTATGCTGGTGCGCCTGGCGAAACCCTACGGTGGCGATATCTATGGTTTTCACTTCCCGCTGATTCAGGGTACTGAAGTGGCAATCGCTTTTCATGAAGGCGATCCGGACCGACCCTATATCGCTCATGCTCTGCACGACTCAAGACATGTCGATCACGTAACGGACAAGAACAGTACCCGAAACGTGATACGCACCGCCGGGCTTAATAAGCTGCGCATGGAAGACAAACGCGGCGAAGAGCATATCAAGCTCAGTACCGAGTATGGCGGCAAGACGCAGCTTAATCTTGGGCATAATGTTGATGCCTCCAGAACGCTGCGCGGCGAAGGCGCGGAGCTAAGAACCAATGACTGGGTAAGTATTCGCGGTGGTAAAGGCATATTGTTGACGGCTGATGTTCAGCCTGATGTAGGCAGTATAATGCTGGAGATGGATACGGCAATAGCGCAGCTGCAACAGGCTCTTACGCTTGCCCGAAGTATGCAGATTGCCGTTAAAAAGGCAGAAGCTCTCCAGTCAGATCTGGAGAGCCAGGAAACACTGAACAACTCATTAAGATATCTCCAGATGCCAGGATTACTGGCACATGCCCCGGCAGGTATAGGTATTCTCAGTCCCAAAGCCGTACGACTGGCATCTGGGGGAGAAAGTATCGGCCTGATGTCGGGCAAAAACACCGATATCAGTGCCGGGCAATCCTTCACCGTGGCGGCGACCGAAGCAGTAAGCCTGTTTGCCGAATCTGCAGAAATGAAACTCTATGCGGGTAAAGGTAAGATCGATATCAAAGCTCAATCAGATGCCATAACTACTTCTGCGCTAAAGGACATCACCATTACCAGCTCTGAGGGTAAAGTGGAAGTTAACGCCAGTCAGGAGTTAGTGCTGAACTGTGGCGGCGCTTATATAAAGTTTAGTGGTGGCAATATTGAACTGGGATGTCCTGGCAATATACTGGTTAAAGCGACAAATATGGTTCAGACCGGGCCGGCTTCAATGGAAGCGCCTCCCGTTACTTTTCCAAAAGGTTATTCGGGCACCTTCACCATCAGAGATTCAGAAACAGGTGAGATTAAGCCTTTCACTCAGTATAGAGTGACTTCTGCAGAAGGTGAAATATTCGAAGGAATGACCGACGCTTCCGGAAATACAACTCATCTTTATTCGGCTATGCCTGGTCAAATGAAAATTGAATTTCCTGATGAGGAAAAAGAAGAAGGGCCAGGTCATTGGGTGACAGTCGAACATGATTATCATGGGCTTAAAAACGCCGCAATTCTGGCAATCAATCGCTTAACCACGATGGGAGATGAAGGACGTCTTTTTGGTTCCGAAGGTAAGGATTATATGAATACAAAGAGAGACAAGATTCAGGAATGGCGGCCCCTGCCTTCAGACGCTACAGAAGATATGCGGCAGAGATCGGCAATACATCATTATGGTGAACGGCGAAAAGTTACGCAAACTTTTCTGGAAGGCGATGATAACTGGGCAGTGTCAGGTAGCTCCTGGCACTGGCAACCAGCAACCGCCGATGAAATTTATGAGGAAAAGAAATGAAAAGTCATATAAAAACAAGTAGCATATTTTATTTCTGGGCAACTTTCGATCTCTTCTATATTGCCAGATTTGTCTGGATTAATATTTCACAGAGGCGTATTCCTCTTATTGATGACATACTCTCATTTATTGACATTTTTCCACAACAGGGGGGGTATGCGCTGATTCTTATTGTTCTTTCGTTATTACTTAACGTTTCAATTCTTTTTTCTGCTGCTTTACTTTTTATTCAACGGAAAAATGTACACTGGCTTATCTATGCTCAAACACCATTAAGACTTCTTTACGCCTTACCTTCCTTGTCTGTATTACCCTGGCTATTTAAAACCTTAACAGTAAAAAACAGCATCATTGTTATTTGTGCAATTATTCTCTCGGAAATATTAAAAGTCTCCACCATATACCTGGCTAATAAAAATAATGCCGATAGCAATTAATACGAGGTGAAAAGGATTTCATGGAAAAAAATTCATTAATTACTTCCGTTACTCATACTAAAGTGGATGTCAGAACCGGAAGGCAAAAAACAAAGTGGGTTGAAATTCAGCTGGTCGATGAACGAAACGAGCCAGTAGCTAATATGCCGTGGATTGCTGAAAGCTCACATCCGGTTTCAGGTCGTGTAGATAATTTTACGTATTCTGGCCAAAGTGATGCACAAGGACTGATCCGTATCAATATGCCACATGGATTTGAGTTAAAACTCACATTAGACGGAAACATGCTGGCAGAAGAAATGGAAAAACGCTCCCTTCGGGTTGGTCGAAACCCGAAGAAGGATTCTGTGGTTCGCTCAAAAGCTGAAGAGAATGGCTATATTTGGCATTACGCCGTGATTGGTGAGCTTTGTCGCACTCTTCCTGATTTGCTGAGGAACGTCAGGAATTGGCCGCCGTTCCACTTCCCGCATGAAAAGCTAATGAAAGGAGCAATAATAAAATCACACCAGCTTCAACATCGCCATGTGATTGAAATATGCCCCTTCAGAGCCTGGGAACTGGTTCTGCATCATCAAAAAGACTATTCCATTGCCAATGGCATTAACCTTGGGGTGGCGGCAACGCTCGCTTATGCCGATGAGAATGTGCTGGATAAAGTATCAATTACACATTTTTTTATTAATCAATGTCGGGATCTTTCTCGTTTACCTACGCTTAATAAAGACGGTTTGTCATGGAATACGTTGGTACAGGATGTGCCTTTCAGCAAGCGTTATCATACACCGGTATTTATGGATACCTCCAAAGATACATCTAAAAAGGCATCAAATAAAATGCCCTCTGAGAAAGCTGCGCTAAAAGAAGAGAAGTCAGACGCAGAAAAAGCGGACGGTGATACACAGCTATTTTATGTATATAACGAAGATAAGGTCATTGTCGCCTGGCGCGGAACGGCCAGTATTTATGATGCTATAACTGACGTTTCTTTCCGCCCCATAAGCCCGGAGACCTGTCAGAAAGATAAAACGCAGTGTACCTCGTTGCTTCCTGTAGGTAAGGTGCATACAGGCTTTTGGAATGGTTACGGGCGGGTAGAAAGAAAATATAAAGAGCAGCTCGAAAATTTATATGATTTAATGACAGATTTAAAGCTATTTATCTGTGGTCATAGCTTAGGTGGAGCCTTAGCATTAATACATGCAGCAAAGTTAAGAACAAATAACCCTTTACTTTATACTTACGGCATGCCACGAACTTTTACTCGCGATGCCGTGGCACAGCTACCTGATATTACCCATTACCGTCATGTAAACGATAACGATCCCATTCCTGCCGTGCCGCCGGAAGCCAACCTGGATAACGAGTTATATAAGATTTGGGGGCCTTTAGGTGGACTTCTGGGTTTTGTCTGGTCTATAGGAGAACTGATGGCTTACCAGATGGTTTCCTGGGGGGACTGTTTCTGGCATCATGGTAACACGGTGGCATTTCTGACCGCGACCCAGAGCCGCGAGTGGAAGGAGTGTAAAGTGAGCCTGCCTACTCCCAATGGCTGTATCGCCATCAGAAACCGCCTTCCCGTTAAAGCCAAACTCTACCTGGTGCCAGCTCTGGCAGACGAGGAGATACAGCAGGCCGGTAAGGAACAGAAAGAATTTAAGGCATCATTAACAGAAGCCGATTTACAAAAGCTTTTTCCCAAAGGCCAAAACCATGACAGAGGGATTAACACTGGTATTACCAAACATTTTATGACTTCTTATATGCCCTATATTTACAACAAGTTATTGGAGCTTATTAAAAGCGAGAGCCTGGATGAGAAAACTAGCCTCAGCGAGCATCGTAACAATATTGATCTATTTAAGGAGCAGATGGTAAAAAACAAACAGGATATACCGGTAAAAGAATTTATCAGAAACGAAATTTTTCTTAGAGTTGAAGATTTATTGAATTCCTCACTATCTCCCACTTTATCAATGCCTTACGGTAAGGATACACTTTTAAGGTTTATGAAATATAGCGAAGAGGTAATAGAAAATGTTTAAAAAGAAAAAAGTAGTTTTGATTTTCATACCCATGTTTTTTGCCAGTGGCTGCAGCAGTTCTGTTAATAGAGAGCTATCGCCACCTGAGGACACTAGGTGGGTAAATGTTGAGATTAAAAACCCATTGCCTTATACTGCGCCCTTTCCACTTGAAGTAAGATATATTTCATATAAATGTAAGAAAAAAAGAATAAGCGGTTTTGATGGCTCAATCATAACCGAGCCCAGCTACAATGTTATTTCAGTTTCTTTGCAACAGCAAAGCGATGATATTTGGACAGGAAAGGTAGCGACGATCGGAGGCGGGACTTGTAAATGGTCATTGAGTGCAATCACGTTGGGCATCGAGTATATTGATGCAACTCACATCGAAAAAGATCTTGTGCCGGGAACTGCTGTAGGCGCAGAAATTGCTTTTGATAATGATGCCTCCAAAAATGGTCAGTTCAGGATTGTGGATGGTGATTTAAAAATCACTCCTAAATATTACCCTTACATAAGAGAGAGAAAAATATTAGAAAAGAAGAAATCCCTTTCTTTGTTTGGCAAGGAAAGTTTTATCCCATACAGAGCACTTAACCTTGAAAATATATATTTCCATCCTGAAATCGATGAAAGAAAAATCACCCGTCGTATAGAGCCAGAAAAAAAAATCGATGGCGTCTACTCGAAGATAATTTATCCCGATGGAAGCATTGCTCCTGAAAGAACTCTTTTCCCCGATTTTAACAAAGTCGAAAAGATGGAAGTGAAATAGCTGAAACTGCATTAATGTAATTATATTGACTGATCCTCAATGATGATTAGCCTGTATAAATAATTGATTTTTACCTCATGAACTTCTCACTCACTGAAAGGTATTAAAACTAATATGTTTAACAGGATAAATAGCATCTGCTTATCTTTATCAATGTTACTGATTAACGGATGCAGCAGTACTATCAATAAAATATCATCACCACCTGAGGACACTAAGTGGGTAAATGTTGAGGTTAAAAACCCATTGCCTTATACAGCGCCCTTCCCACTTGAAGTAAGATATATTTCATACAAATGCAAGAAAAAAAGAATAAGCGGCTTTGATGGCTCGGTTATAACCGAGCCCAGTTACAATGTTATTTCAGTTCCTTTGCAACAACAAAGTGATGATATCTGGAAAGTAAAGGTAGCGACGATCGGAGGCGGGACTTGTAAGTGGTCATTGAGTGCAATCACGTTGGGCATCGAGTATATTGATGCAACTCACATCGAAAAAGATCTTGTGCCGGGAACTGCTGTAGGCGCAGAAATTGCTTTTGATAATGATGCTTCGCGTAATGGGACATTTAATATTATTGTTGGAAACAGATTAACCTACTCACCTCAATATTATCCACTTATAAAGAGATGGAAAAATGAGAAAGAGCCAGGAATGGTCGATAAATTATATCTTTTTGGTAAAGAAAATGCATTTTGGAATGTTCATTTAGATATAAATAAAAATCAAGAAGCATGGATACTTTATCATCCTAAAATTAATGAAAGTAAAAAAGTTGAAATGATCTTTCCTAATGATAATAAAGAGGGTGCCACATATAATTTTCTGTATCCTAACGGTGAGAAAATACCCTCCAGGGAAATAAATCCCGATTTCAATAAATTGGAAAAGATAAAATGATTATAAATTATATTTATCCTATAATTATATATTTTTTTGCTTTAAGAATTAAGTATTACGGAGAAAAAGCAATGCTACTTACAATGCTTATAATATCAGGCTGTAGTAATAGCGTTAATAAAGAGTTGTTACCATCAAAGAACACTAAGTGGGTAAATATTGAGATTAAAAACACATCGCCTTATACGGCGCCTTTTCCTCTTGAAGTAAGATATATTTCATATAAATGTAAGAAAAAAAGAATAAGCGGGTTTGATGGCTCGGTTATAACCGAACCTAATTACAATGTAATTCAAATTCCCATGCAACAAAATGGAAATATATGGAAAGAAAAAATTGCAATAAACGGTGGCGGTTCATGTAACTGGTCTTTAAGTGCAGTCACGTTGGGTATTGAGTATATAGATGCAACTCATCTTGGCAAGGATCTTATCCCAGGAACAGCTGTAGGTGCGACAATTGCTTTTGATGATGATGCTTCACGGAATGGTCAGTTTGATATTTTAGCTGATAATAACCCTACTTTTTCACCAACGTATTACCCATTAATCAAAACCAATAAAATGATCCGTGAAAATGACTCATTAAGCATGTGGGGTGAGCAAGACTTTTTACAAAAGAAAATTAATATATTTAATAATTCCGTCAACATTAATTTCATCCCTGTGCTGGATGAGTCAAAAGTTGTGAGAATGATAGCGCCAACTCAATTTAAAATAGGAGCTTTCTATAAAATAATTTATCCCGATGGTACAATTGTGTCTGATGGTTCAACCCATCCTGATATCACAAAATTGGCGAAATAAATTATGAAACCCACATCAAAAGCTTGCCTGATTAGTATAGCCGGATTTCTTACTAGTGGCTGCAGTAGTACCGTTAACAAAGAGCTTTCACCACCAAAGGACACAAAGTGGGTAAATATTGAGATTAAAAACCCATCGCCTTATACAGTCCCTTTTCTCATGAAGTAAGATATGTTTATTATAAATGCTACAGAAGCTCTGCTGGATAATTAGCCTTTATAATAAATTACAGCGTTTTAGCTTCATTGTAAGTGAAAGTGACACTATTCTCGTTTAATGCTAGCACGGCTTCTTCCGTTAAGAATGACTGACTGCAATTTATTTTAATTAAACAAATGCAGCACCCATAGGTAAAATATTAATCTACGTGATCTTGCGAAAGAAAATATATTTTACTTAACCTATTACAATATTATCAGCTATAACTGTAAATAATACCTAACCAGTTAAGATGAAACCAAACATCATCTCATATTCAGAAGGATTCTTATGCTCAAAGGACTTGTTTTACTCGGTGATAAAACCACTCATGGCGGAAAAGTCATTTCCGCCTCATCAAATATTATTATAAATGGTAAAGAGGTGGCGTTAGTTGGTGACATGGTTAGCTGTCCGATAAAAGATCATGGTACTAACCCTATTATTGAAGGCGCATCACAGCGAACCTGCGGCGGACGTGCCGTAGTGGTAGATGGCTGTAAATGCCAGTGTGGTTGCCAGGTAATATCCAGCGCCCCTAACAGTACGATAGGTTAATTATGGGCTGGAAAAGAACCAGAATGCCAACCACAGAGCTGCCGCCTTCCCCATCTATGATGCGATGGCTTGTAAGCGGCGCATTTATAGCATTACTCAGCGTATTACTGTTTATCCTTCATGCTTCCGGTACGGTAAAAGAGCTTAACGCATTCAATATCTGGTGGCTTTCCCTGACGCCGTCCGGACTTTGGCTGCTTCTGCTTTGCCTGCGTGGCTGGTTATGGGAAAGAGAAGTTGATAAGTATGCGTTTCTGAAGAAAGAGGCAGATCGGGGCCAGAAGCAGTGGGAGGCCTGGGCAGAAAGATATCTTGTTATCCTCGCCAATGCTGTTTTGTTACCGGATGGGGTGACGGCAAGTGCGGTTCTGGATTCGTCTGTCGATGCACTCCCTTCCAGAAGAGCGCTAACAAGACGGCTGAAAGAAATTGGTAATCCGGTAAATTCCTTCCTGGCGAGTCTGCAGTCCTCTTTACAACAACTGCCGCGCGATCTGCCTTTAAGGGTAACGCTAATAACCGATTTACCTGGTGAAGAGCTGACGGAAGCCTTTTCCACAGCATGGTGCTCTCTGTTTCCGCAGCGAGATGTTCCGGACGATTTCAATATTGTCTCTGCCATGTCCATGAGCCAGCTTGAACAACGTCTACAGCAGCCGCTTCTGACGGTCGACCTGGTGCTGGTGCTGCAGTTGTGTGGTGGTGAAGCCTACTCTGACGAGCTGGCCGCGCTGCTGATGACCAGCGACGATGTGGCGCAAAAATATCGCCTGCCGCACTCTGCCCGGCTTTTACGCCCGATGCCGTTGGATAGGGATAAATTTGATGAAGATTTTACGCTGTTTCTTGAAACCCAGACGGCTGCCTGCCGCACCACTAGCGTCCTCGGCGACAGCGCTGGCTGGGAAGCGATAGCCGCGCCGCTGATAACTATCGGCAATGCGCATGGCGCCAGGTGGGAGCCTGCCGAACGTATGCATCTGGAAAAATGGTGCGGCATTCCGGGCCCCGCAGCGCCCTGGCTGCTGACCGCACTGGCGGCTGACCTGGTTACTCTGCAGAAAACCTCCCTTCTGATGTTGTTCTCTTCAGGGGAGGAACGCTTTATCAGTACCGTCACATCAGGAAGTGAAAATGAACACATCAGGTAGTTTATTTGGCCATTTGGGACGCGCCGGGATAGTACTTTTCTGCGTGGCCATGCTCTGGGGGCTGATTGTCCGTTACGGCGGTCTTATGGGAATTGAAACCCGCGGCGAGCAAGTTCTGACGCTGGTGGTTTCATGTCTGACCGTGCTGTTTTTCGTCTATCTGCCGGTCATAAAAAAATACGCTCAGGAGCTGAGCCATCGCCGCAGAGCACGCCAGGAAAGCGGCTTGCCTGATGATGAGTCCCGCCTGGCGCAAACGCCTCCTCATCACGTCACTGTCGACAGCATCCGCAAAACGCTCCACCAGCTCCACGGTCGCTTCTGGTACCGCAAAGTCCGCATTCTGCTGGTTACCGGCAGCGTCGATGACGTAGAGCGGCTGACGCCGAAGCTGGCGGAGCAGCTCTGGCAGGAGGATCAGGGAACCCTGCTGCTCTGGGGCGGCGATCCGGCGCAGCCGGAGGATCGGGCCTGGCTTTTGGCGCTGCGTCGTCTGCGCCATCGGCCGGCCGACGGGCTGGTTTGGGTGACCGGCGCGCTAAGCGAAGATCAATCCGCAACCCTGTCGGAAGACCGGCTGGATCTCCTTTACCAGGCCATCAGCGCGCGCTATGAGTGTCTCGGCTGGCGGCTGCCGCTGTACGTCTGGTCGCTGCAGGCTCCCGGCGAGCAAGCCGGACGCGTTACGCAACCGGTAGGCTGTCTGCTGCCGTCGGGATGTCGCCCGGACAGGCTGAACGCGCAGCTGCAGGCGCTGATCCCTGGCCTGGTCACACAGGGAGTACAGCAGATCTGCGCCGCGCCGGCCCACCATTTTCTGCTGTCGCTGGCCCACCGGCTCACGAATGATTTGGCAGGCATCGCCGGGCCGCTGGCCGCGTTGCTGAATCCCTGTCGTCCACTGCCGCTGGCAGGCGTGGCGTTCAGCCCGGCCACCGTCGACGGCGCCCGCAGCGTGAAACATCATTGGGGTATGGACAACCGCTGGCAGATCCTGCCGGATTCGGTTCAGGCCTTGCCCGCCGGATTGCGTCCGCGCAGGCCGGGATTTGGCTGGCGTCGCGGGATAGCGGTTATCGCCGCGGCGCTGATGCTCTTATGGGGAGCCGGCATGGTCGTCGCCTTCCTCGGCAACCGTCATATGCTGGCTGAGGCGCAGCAGCAGGTGCGGCAGGCTCAGGATACCAGCCAGCCCGTTAGCGAACGTCTGCTGGCGCTGGCAGAGCTGCAGAAAACCCTTGCTCGCCTGCAGTATCGCGAAGCGCACGGCACGCCCTGGTATCTACATGCCGGGATGGATCAGAATACCGGGCTGCTGGCCGCGCTGTTGCCTCGCTACGAAGAAAGCGCCCTGCCCCTGTTACGTGACGCGGCTGCCGCTTATCTTCAGCAGCAGCTGACGGCTTTTGTTCAGCTTCCGCCGGATAGCCCGCAGCGCGGCCAGATGGCGAAGACGGCCTATGATCAGCTCAGGCTCTATCTGATGCTGGCGCAGCCGCAGCGGATGGACGCGGCCTGGTTCAGCCGCACGCTGATGCAAAACTGGCCACAACGCGAAGGCGTTGAGGAAGGTATCTGGCGGGCAAAAGGGCCGACGCTGCTGGCGTTTTATGGCGCGCAATCCGTGGCCCGCCCGCAGTGGCAACTGACGGCCGATGACAATCTTATCAGCCAGAGCCGTACCCTGCTGGTTCGCCAGATGGGAATGCGCAACAGTGACGCCACGCTGTATCAGAAAGTGCTTTTGCAGGTGGCGCGCCAGTTTGCCGATATGCGTCTGGCAGAGATGACCGGCGACACCGACGCGGCCCGGCTGTTCACTACCGACCAGGTGGTGCCGGGTATGTTCACCCGCCAGGCCTGGGAAGAGGCCGTTGAGCCTGCGATTGAGCAAGTGGCGAAGAGCCGACGCGAAGAGATGGACTGGGTACTCACTGATGGCTCGCGATCGACGCAGCAGCAGGCTTCGCCAGAGGAGATTAAGCAGCGGCTGACGGAGCGTTATTTTGCGGATTTCGGCGGCGCCTGGCTCGCCTTTCTTAACAGCCTGCGCTGGCAAAAAGCGGAAACGCTCTCCGATGCCGTGGATCAGCTGACTCTGATGGCGGACGTGCGCCAGTCGCCGCTGGTCGCGCTGATGAACACCCTGAATATTCAGGGACGCACCGGCCGGACAAAGGTAGCGGTAGCGGACGCGCTGGTGAAATCGGCGAAGAACCTGCTTGCCGGCGATAAACAACCGGCGATCGATCAGAGCGCTGTCGCGCACGGGCCGCTGGACGCAACTTTTGGGCCGGTGCTGGCGCTGATGGATAATCAGGCCGGCGGCAGCGAAGCGTTGAACCTGCAAACCTTTCTGACCCGCGTAACCCAGGTTCGCCTGCGCTTACAGCAGGTCACGAACTCGGCCGATCCGCAGGCCATGACCCGCACGCTGGCGCAGACCGTTTTTCAGGGCAAAACCGTGGATCTGACCGCGACGCGGGACTACGGCAGCCTGCTGGCGGCGGGTCTTGGTCAGGAGTGGAGCGGCTTCGGCCAGACTCTGTTTATCCGTCCGATGGAGCAGGCCTGGCAGCAGGTGCTGAACCCGGCGGCGGAGAGTTTAAACGCCCAGTGGCGCGCCGCGATAGTGGAGGACTGGAACAGCGCCTTCGCCGGTCGCTATCCGTTTAAAAACGTCAGCAGCGATGCTTCGCTGCCGCTGCTGGCAAAATACCTCAACGCCGAATCCGGACGCATCACGCGCTTTCTGCAGGCCAACCTGAGCGGCGTGCTGCGCCGGGAAGGCAGCCGCTGGATGCCGGACAGCATCAACGCCCAGGGACTGACGTTCAGCCCGGCGTTTCTGGAGGCCATCAACACGCTGAGTCAGATAGCCGACGTGGCCTTTACCAACGGCGAAGCGGCCCTGCATTTCGATCTGCGTGCTGGCACGGCGGCAGGCGTGATGCAGACAGATTTGACCGTCGACGGCCAGAAGCTGACTTACGTTAATCAGATGCCGGTCTGGAAGCGCTTCCGCTGGCCTGCGGATACGGAAGCGCCTGGCGCCAGCTTAAGCTGGATAAGCACTCAGGCCGGCACCCGGCAGTATGCGGATCTGCCGGGCAGCTGGGGGTTAATCCGCCTGCTGGACAAGGCGCGACGTGAAGCTTATCCGGGCATACCCAGCAGCTGGCGCCTGAGCTGGCAAGCGCAGGATGGCCGGATGCTTAACTACGTATTGCGCACCGAAGCTGGCGAAGGCCCGTTAGCGCTGCTCAGGCTGCGTAACTTCACCCTGCCGGGCGCTATTTTCAGCGTGGACGCAATTGCGCTGCCGACAAGCGATAACAACGAATTGATGCATATTGACAACACCACGGAAGGAGCTGACTAATGGCCACTATCCATTCCCTGCTCAGCGCCTGTCAGGCCGCAGAAGAAGAACTAACTGAACAAACGCAAGCACGCATCGCCCTGTGGGACAACTGGCTCGCGCCGCTTGCGCCGGACAACCCGACCGGGGAAGATCCCGGCTACGACGATGATTTCCAGCAGATGCGTGAAGAGGTCAATAAACTTTCCGGCGCCAATACGGATCTCGTCTGCCAGCTTGCGGAAAAACTGCTGACTACTACGGCGAAAGATATCCGCGTCGCCACTTACTATATCTGGGCCAGGCTGCACCGGGATGGCGAAAGCGGTCTGGCGGACGGGCTGGAGCTGCTGGCCGGATTACTGCGTCGTTTTGCTTCCGGGCTGCATCCGCAGCGCGATCGCAGCCGAAAAGCGGCCATAGAGTGGCTCTGCAGCAGCCGCATCCTCGACAGCCTCTCGCTTTATCCGGAGGTGGTGAAAAAGGATACTCTGCGCATTGCCGGCGCGCTGTGGCTCACAGAGCAAACTTTTGCCGACGACGCGAACCGTCCGATGCTGGGCGCCCTTTATCAGGCGCTGGAAAATCGGCTGATGAAAGCCGGTGGTGTCGATGCGGTTGTGCCGCAGAACGTGGCGGACGCGCCTGTTTCCGCGGCTGGCGACAGCGCTCCCCTGCTCTCCGGCATCACCTCAGGTCAGGATCTGCTGACCCAGGCGCGCATCCTGGCGAAATATCTGCGCAACCAGCCTGATGGCTGGCTCTCCGGTCATCACCTGATGAAAAGCATCCGCCACGACACGCTGCACCAGCTGCCGCCGCTCTCTGCCGATGGCAGAACCCGCATCGAGCCGCCAAAACCGGATCAGCGCGCGCTGCTGAAAAGGCTGTGGCTGCAGCAGAGCTGGCTGGAGCTGCTGGAGCAAAGCGACGGCATGTTTACCCGAGGCGCCAATCATCTGTGGCTGGATCTGCAGTGGTATATCCACCAGGCGCTGCTGAAATCGGGTCAGGACGCTGTCGCGGCCATTATTCAAAACGATCTGAAAGGCCTGCTTAGCCGTCTTTCCGGCCTGGAGACGCTGGCTTTTAACGACGGCACGCCGTTCGCCGATGAGGTGACGCTGAACTGGATACGCCAGCAGGTTCTGGATGATGGCGAACGCTGGCCGGAAGAGACTCCCGTTGCGGCAGCGGAAGCCTCCGGGGTGAACGACATCCTGACGCTGGAGCCGGAAGCCCTGCAGATGGCGGACAGCGAGGGAACGGATGCGGCGCTCGCCTGGCTGCAAAGCCGTCCGGGCATTCACTCTGCGCGCGGTCGCTGGCTGCTGCGTCTGCTGATGGCCCGCGTAGCCGAACAAACGGGGAAAAATGAACTGGCGCTCCATCTGCTCGCGGAGCTGGACGTCCACGCGGCCGCGCTGACTCTGCCGCAGTGGGAACCGGATCTGCTGTTTGAGGTAAAAGCCCGCCGTCTGAAACTGCTGCGCATGAAGGCCGGACGTAGCGAGAGCGACAAAGCGCGCCTGCAGCCCGAAATGGAACAGCTGCTGGCCGGGCTGGTGGCGGTCGATCCCGCCAGAGCGGCGGTATTATGCAGCTAAAGCAAAACTAAAAGATAATCAATGGAGTGATCGAAGTGATAAAAACCAAATTAATAGCTGTTTGTTTTTGCTCGTTACTGCTTTCCGGCTGTACGGCGCTACTGTGGAACGGTAATGAGGTGACAACCTCATACACTGAAAGAAAGCTACAGTTTCAGGATAAAGTCACCGCTATTTACCAGTATAAAAATCTCGCGGCCTCGGTAATTCAGGAAAAGAAAAAAGTTCCGCTGCATATACCGGCAGAAGGCGTGGCCTTTGTAGGAGAAAAGAACATTTATATTCTGACCAGAGGCACAGATGAACTTCTGGCGCTGAATAAAATAGCGGCGCGCATTCCTTTAATTTCGGACAGTAAAGAACATACTTTGCAATTCGACCTGACAGGTTCTTCAAAAAACAAAGCCTTGCTCTATTTCAGAGAAATTTTAACTATAGCGGTAAACCAGCCAACAAATAAAATGTCCAAAGAAGAAAGCGATATTATCAGCCAGGCTGGATTTACTATACATGAAGGAGAGTACTTTAAAAACGTTGAAGTTGGCGGCATTATCATTCCTAAAGCACAGCTAAATTATTCCTTTAACGAAACTGAATCGCTGGAAAGACAATACAATATCGAGTTCTACTCGAAGAAGAGAGCCACCGATTTTCATCCGGGAAATCTTGCCACTAATATTGTGTTAACTCCGCTGGCACTGGCAAGCGATATTATATTTTTCCCCATTTCATACAGTGTCTTACAGCTTGTCGGGTTCCACAATTAATTCACAGGTGTTATATGGATGATTTAACGCTGCGTTATTTTGACGCCGAGATGCGCTATCTGCGCGAAGCCGGAAAGGAATTCGCGCAAACCCATCCCGACCGGGCGGCGATGCTTGACCTCGACAAGGCCGGTACGCCCGATCCCTATGTGGAGCGTCTGTTTGAAGGCTTTGCCTTTTCTGTGGGTCGTCTGCGGCAGAAAATCGACGACGATCTGCCGGAGCTGACCGAAAGCCTGGTGAGTATGCTCTGGCCCCACTATTTGCGCACTATTCCCTCGCTGTCGATAGTGGCCCTGACGCCGCAGCTGTCGGCGATGAAAATAAGCGAAACGGTGCCTGCCGGGCTGGAGATCGCCTCCCGGCCCATAGGGCCGAAAAATACCGTCTGCCGCTACCGCACTACCCGCGCCATGCCGCTCAACCCAATGGCGATCGAACAGGTCACCATGACCACGGAACCAGATGGTCGTTCGCTGCTGCGGATGCGCTTTGCCTGCAGCCCGCAGGCGGACTGGTCTCAGGCCGATCTCAGTCGCCTTAGCCTTTATCTGGCCGCAGAAGCGCCGGTCAGCAGCACCCTGCATCTGATGATGACGAAACGCCAGGCGGCGATCTATCTGCGCCTGCCGGGAGCGAGCGAGCGCATACGCCTTGACGGCTGGTTTTCGCCCGGCGGCTTTACGGAAGAGGATCGCCTGTGGCCCAAAGGCGAAAGCGCCTTCAGCGGCTATCAGCTGCTGCTGGAGTATTTCACCTTCCGCGAAAAATTTATGTTCGTACATCTTAACGGGCTGGAGAATGTCACTCTGCCTGCGGGCATCGCGAGTTTCGATATTGAAGTCGTCTTCAACCAGCTTTGGCCCGCCGATCTGCCGGTGACCAGCGACGCCCTGCGCCTACACTGCGTGCCGGTAATCAACCTGTTTACGCTTGAAGCCGACCCGCTGACCATCAGCGGCCTGGAGAGCGAATATCTGCTGCGGCCAAAGCGCCTGCAGGACGGCCACACGGAAATTTATTCCGTGGATGCGGTAACAGGCTCCGCACGTACTGGCAACGCCGAGTATGTTCCCTTTACCAGCTTCCGCCATCGCGGCGGGATGCTGCGTCGGGACGCGCCGGAGCGCTACTACCATACTCGCGTCAAGCGCGGCGTCACGGGGATGCATGACACCTGGCTGATTCTGGGCGGTCAGCAGTGGGAAGCGGACAAAATAACAGAGCGGGAAACGGTTTCGCTGCGCATTACCGGCACCAACGGACAGCTTCCGCGTCGCGCGCTGCAGAGCGCGCTACTGGACCGCTGCGAGCAGACGCTGCAAACAAAAGTCAGCGTGCGCAACCTCTGCAAACCGACTTTACCGGTCTATCCACCGGCGGAAGATCGCTTCCACTGGCGAGTGATGAGCCATCTCGGCACCGGCTTTCTCAATATGATGAGCAGCGCGGAAGTGCTGCGCGGCACGCTGGCGCTCTACAACTGGCAGGAGGACGAGCTGAACAACCGTCGCCTTGACGCCATTCAGGCAGTGCAGCACCACCGCATCCAGCGCTTCGAAAACGGTTTTCTGCTGCGGGGCCTGGACATTGAGGTGACGATTGACCGCAACGGTTTTACCGGCGAAGGCGACATTCATCTCTTTGGCGAGATGCTTAACCGCTTGCTGGCCCTCTACGCCGATATGAACCAGTTTAACCAGCTCACGCTGATCGTTCAGCCAGAAGGAAAATGCATCCGGTGGAAAGAGAACCACAGTCCGCGCCTGCCCGGCTGATAGCGCAGCTTCAGGACTATCTCCCCTACAGCAGTTTTTACCGCTTCGGCCTGCTGCTGGAGCGAAGCCAGCCGGAGGCGCCGGTGATCGGCAGCGGCTGGCAGGTACGTCAGGAAGCCGTGCGCTTCCGGCCGCATCCGGGAATGGGCTTTCCGGCCAGCGAAATCAAAGGCGCGGAAGCGCCAGAGCACCCGCATCTTCCGCCGACGGTGCGCGTGACTTTTATGGGACTTTACGGCGTCGAGTCCCCTCTGCCAACCCACTATATCGATGACATCGTGCAGCGGCGAGAAGGCTATGAAGCCACGACGGATTTCCTCGATATCTTCAACCATCGCCTTATCGCCCAGTACTACCGCATCTGGCGCAAATACTCCTGGCCGGCCACTTTTGCGGCTGGCGGCCAGGACAACACCTCGCAATACCTGCTGGGGCTGGCCGGGCTTGGCATTCCGGGATGCGCGCAGAATATCGCCACGCCGGTGTCGCGCTTCCTGGCTCTGCTGCCGGCGATGCTGCTGCCGGGCCGTACGGCGGAAGGCCTGATCTCGCTGGTCACGCTGCTGGCGCCCGCGACTCGCGCCAGCGTCTGGCATCACGATCCGCAGCGCATTCCGCTGAAGGCGCCGGCGGCCATGCGCGTAAACCAGCCGATTAGCCTGAGAGGCCGTCCGGTGATGGGGAATTACGCCACCGACGTCAATGGACAGGTGCTGCTGCAGCTCTCAACCGAAGATGCCGGGGAAGCTTTGGGCTGGCTGCCGGGCGGTCAGCTACACACCGACCTGCTGGCGCTGCTGCACGTCTACCTCGGCAGTCGCCTGGATGTTCGCCTGCAGCTGCGCGTGGATCGCGCTTTACTGCCGGACGCGCGGCTCAACTGCCGTCCGGCGGCGGAGAGTCCGCAGCTGGGACGCACGGCGGTGCTGAGGCCGCTGGCAACAAAGACTGCGCCGCAGTACCGAAAACTCACCATTAGCCTGGGCCGCTATCAGCGGGTTCAGGAAAATCGTAAACGAAAGGAGATCGACGAAGATGGCGATTATCGTTGGTAGGGCCGCCTCTGGCCTGATGGCCGTAGCGCTTGCGCTGTCGCTGACAGGCTGCGGCCTGACGCAAAAAGTCACCGACGGCACGGTGGCCGTCACAAAATCCATTTTTTACCGGCAGGTAAAAACTCTGCACCTGGATATCCGCGCGCGTGAGGCGGTCAACAGCAATGACGGCGGCGTTCCGCTTTCCACCGTGATACGCATTTACCAGTTGAAAGATCGGAAGGCATTTGACAGCACGGACTATCCGTCGCTGTTCGCCAGCGACAGCCAGGCGCTGAAGGCGGACGCGGTGGCGCAAAAAGATGTGCGGCTGCAGCCCGGCGGCGCTGTAACGGTAGATATGCCGATGGATGAAAAAGCGCAGTATGTGGCCGTAGCCGCGATGTTTATCGCGCCGGATCAGACCAACCAGAGCTGGCGGGTAGTGCTGCATCGGGACGAGCTCGATCCCGACAGGCCTCGCATTATTGAAGCTGGCGATAATCGGCTGACGCTGCAGCCTCGGGAGGCCAGGTAATATGCCGCGCCCTTCCCTTTATGACATTCTCTACGGCAATGTCGCCGGCGGTCTGGATCTGCATCTTGTCAGTGAGGAAGAGCAGGTGATTCTGTCGGTGCTCGATAATATGCAGCGCATTCTCAACTGCCGGGCCGGCTCGCTGGCCCATCTGCCCGATTATGGCATGCCCGATATGACGAAAATTTTGCAGGGTATGCCCGGCACCGCCCATCAGCTGCTGGCCACGCTGTCGGCGGTGCTGCTGAAGTATGAGCCGCGACTAAAAAGCCTTACCGTGACGCTGCTTGAACAGACGCAGCCCGGCGAGCTGCGCTACGCCATCGATGCCGAGCTGAAAGGCGTGGGTCTGGTACGTTATGGCACCGAATTTATGCCGGAAGGCCGCGTCCTGCTGCGTCATCTGAAACAGCAACAGTATCTGGATGCGCGGACGCCGCTGTAAGCCGTCTTTGTCTCTCTTTTTCGGAGTTCCCTATGACCTCTCTCTCTGAAGACCGCCTGCGCACAGGCGGCGATCCGCGCACCTGTGCCGGTTACACGGCCCTGCGCGATGAGCTGAATAAACTGACCCATCCGGCAAGGCCCGACGTGAACTGGGCCTATGCCGAAACGCTTTGTCTGGATCTGTTCGACCATAACGGGGTTGATTTACAGACCGCCGCCTGGTATACGCTGGCACGTGCGCAGCTCGCGACTCTCAGCGGTATGAATGAAGGTCTGGCTATTCTGGAACGACTGATTACCCGGCAGTGGAGCAATCTGTGGCCGGAGGCAACCCACGTCCGGATAAAGATCCTGAGCGCGCTTTTCCGCCGTTTGCAGCAGCTTTTGCGTATGCAGACGCTGAGCTACACCGACTTAAGCGCGCTGATTCAGGCTGAAAAGCGGCTTGCCGCCATCGGCGATACGCTGCAGCGCCTGAAGCTGAAACAGCAGACCGGGCTGGATGCGCTGGCTCAGCAGCTTCGCCATGCCATCGTTCGTCTGGAAAACGTTGTTGACGAGCATGGCGACGACCTCCCGCTGGTGGTTTTGCCCGTCGCCACGACCGCGCCTGCGGAGAACATCAGCGACAGCACCGCGCGGCCGGAACCTGCCAGTACCGACTTAGCCCAGCCGCCACGGCGCTACTGGCGCCCTTTTGTAGCGGGAATGTTCACCATGCTGGTGGTCGGCAGCCTGGTTCAGTGGGGAGCCAGCCATATAATGGATAAACCGGAGCGACAGGCGCTAATGACCAGCGTCGCGCCGCTTCCCGCGCCGTTGCCGATAGCCACGCTTGAGCAACTGCAAAAAAGCGGCAGAAATGACGGCAAGAAATGGTTAGCGCAGGCGCAAGCGCAGCTGGATAGCCTGTCCCGGCTGTCGCCGGTCTGGCCCCTGAACTACGGCAGCCTGCTCGTGCGCCAGGCGCAGCATCTCTGGCCTGAGCGACCGGAAACCGACGCGCTGGCCAGCCGCTGGCAACAGCAGCTGAACGCTATTGCCGCGCCGACGGCGAGCCTGGAGAACTGGCAACAGGGTATGGCGCTACTGCAGTCGCTGGCAAACCGGCTCGATGGTCTGGATGAAAAGAGAGGAAAATATATGACGGTCAGCGAGCTGAAATCGCAGGTCTTCGCCATCACTCAGGCGTTTAATCAGACGGTTCCCGCCGAGGAGCTGCTGCGCCAGCTGGCCGCTCAGCCAGCCAGCGATCCTGCGCCGGCCGCGCTGCGCGCGCAAACGGAACTGCATCTGAAACAGCTGCTGGCGCGCTATGCCCTGCTGAACCCGCCGCAGGATAGCCGGGACGTTATGCCATAACGACAAGAAACAGCCGCCGGTATTATGAGGCGCCGACCTGCAGCTGCCACAGCTCGCCCAGCCGGTAATCCCAAATCCTGGGCGAAAAACGGATTTTTCCCCGCTCTGGCGTAAAAGTGATTTCACTGAACCAGATATTTTCGCTGCTGATAAAGAAGTCTACCCGGCAGTAATCGATCCCCTCAGCGAGTTTTTCCGCCAGATCCAGCAGCCTGGAATACAAAACGGGTCGGGGAATAGCGCGCGGGTTATTGGGTTGGCTCATGGTAAAGGGCTGCAGGCGCCAGTTTTCATCATAAATATTGGTAAGCTTATGGCCTGCGCTGTCCGTAAAATCCGCTTCAATAATTCTGGCTTTATGATGAAAACAGTGAACGCGATAAAGCTCCGGCGTAATATTCATATCGGCTTCAGCAAAGAGATCGATATAGGCTTCGGCGATAATCAGCGGCGTAATATTTTTATAGTGCCATTCACGAGAAACATAATAGAAATTCCGCTTCAGGCAATAATCCAGCTGCCGATTATATTTCGCTATCGCTTGCGGATCTTTGGCAAGGATAATCTGACAGCTACCGCTGTCGTGATTGCACTTGAGCACAAACCTTTCCGGCAGCGCCGCGTAGTCGATCTCCGCCGTTCGTTGCCAGACGCCCAGCAAAGGGATCAGATGATCCTCGCCAATCCGCCTTGCCACATAGTCGCGCACGCGATACTTATCAGCCAGCTGCGTAAAAAGATCGTCACGGGCGTAGAGCATACGGTGGATGATTTTTTCATTCAGCGATTCCGGCTGGCGAAAAATAGCTGCGCTACAGTGCTTTTTGCAGTACGCCTTCAACAAATAGCGCTCATCCTTTTGCAAATATTGACGAAGAACTTTCCCCTGATGCTCAATCTTCTTTAAAAAATGCACTATTCCGTCCCTTCTCAACAACCCGCACCGTCGACGTAAAAACCCGCGCCAGAGTAGTTGTTTCCTTTCAGGGTAAAAATAAACAGGCGTTAAACGCTGGAAATAAAAAAACGCTGTTACCTTTCAGCAACAGCGCATTGATAAAATAAGCCAGCCGTATTAATTATTCTTTAATTTCCATCGCCGCTTTCATGGTGTAAAAGAGATCGGTTTGATCGGTCAGCCCTACCACATTGGCGGCATGAGGCCCATAGGCGGCAATGCGCAGCTGGGTGCCGGTATGGCCCTGAGATTCCTCTTCCGAGTTGCCATAGCTGATGGTCATCAGGCCGCCCTCTTTGGTCTCCAGCTTCTGCGTCAGGCCGGGCGCCTTGCTGTCGTTGGCGATAATCTGGCTGGAATGGGCATGATCGGCCGTGACGATTACCAGCGTATTGCCATCTTTGCGGGCGAATGCCAGCGCTTGCTGCACCGCTTCATCCAGATCGACCGTTTCGCCAATCTGGCCGCATGGGTTTGCCGCGTGATCCTGCTTATCGATCGAGGCGCCTTCCACCTGCAGGAAGAAACCGTTCTGATTTTTGCTCAGCAGCTGAATAGCCTTATCGGTCATCTGCGCCAGCGTCGGCGTGGAGGCCGGGCGCTCGCTATTTACCTCGCAGCTGACCGTCTTGCCTTCGAGGTTGCCGTGTAAGGTGGCCTTCGGCCCTTTCCAGCGCACCGGCATATTGCCATCGGCGAAGAGTCCCAGCACCGGCTTGTCCTGCGAAGCTTCCGTAAGGGCGTTCATGCCGTCGAGGTTATTGACCAGCTGATAGCCGCGCAGCTTCGCCTGCTCGTTCAGGGTTTTTCCCTGCCAGTCGCCTGCCTTAGCGGTTTCATTAAAGGTTTTGCCGCCGCCGCCAAAAGTGACGTCGACGCGGGCGTTCAGAAGCTGTTCCGCGATAGAGCCTTTGCCGCCTTTTTCCAGCGCGTTGCCCGCGCAGACTTCAGTGGTTTTTTCCGGGCCGTAGCATTTACGCGAGGTTACATGCGCAATCTGCGCGGCAGGCGTGGCGTCTTCCAGTTCAGCGGTAGAGACGTTGCCGGTCGCTTTACCTGCCGCCTTCGCCATTTCCATGATGGTTTGATGATCCTTGCCGTTTACGTCCACGCCGATCGCGCCGTTGTAAGATTTGACGCCGGTGCTCCAGGCCGTCGCGGAAGCGGCGGAATCGGTCACGTAGTCGGGCTTATGGGTCTTTTTGTCCAGCGCGTAGTGCGTATACTGGCCGGTCAGCGGCAGCGCGTCGATACCTTTAAAGAAGCCGCCTGCGCCTTCGGCATAGTTGCGTGCGGCGGTGATTTCCGAATCGCCCATGCCGTCGCCGATCAGCAGAATCACGTTTTTCGCCTTATTGTTGCTCAGCGAAGCCTTTAACGCCTCGGTCTGATCCTCGCTCAGGCGACGAGCGCCGCCGGGCTGAGTAATATCGCCCTGCGCGGCGCGATTATAGTCGGCGGCCTGCGCGCAAAGCGCGGAGGTTAACAGCGTGGCGGCAAGCGAAAGCGTAAACAGGCTTTTTTTCATCAGACGACTCCATAAGAAAACGTTGCTAAAAATTTCAGGAGCTTAGTCTGCGACACAACCGTGACGCTTTTGTGTCAGCAAGATGGCAGCTTGATGACCTGACTGGTGTTCTACCTGCGCCCTGTACACCGCTTAACCTGCCAGAATAAAAAGAAAAAAATCTTCTTGACCCTCAGGGCCAGACTCCCTATAGTAGCGCCCCGTCGCCCGAGAGGGTGACGGAAGTTTACAATATGGTGAGGTGTCCGAGTGGCTGAAGGAGCACGCCTGGAAAGTGTGTATACGGCAACGTATCAAGGGTTCGAATCCCTTCCTCACCGCCATATTTCAAGAGAAAGCCTGAACTCACGTTCAGGCTTTTTTTTATGCATATTCCCCACGAGGAAGGGTGAGAAGCCTTGACCAGGGTTCGACAACCGGCTTTAGCCACCTGGACAGGCCGGACGCTCGCGGACGGACTGCCCGCAGGGCGAGCGCAGCGAGTCAATCCCTTCCTCACCGCCATATTTCAAGAGAAAGCCTGAGCGAAAGTTCAGGCTTTTTTTTATGCATATTCCCCACGAGGAAGGGTGAGAAGCCTTGACCAGGGTTCGACAAAACGGCCAGCCAGGCCGTTTTGCACAGCAAACTGCTGCCCGTCAGGGTGAGGCTCAGCGAGCCTCATGTTATCCCTTCCTCACCGCCATATTTCAAGAGAAAGCCTGAACTCACGTTCAGGCTTTTTTTGCCAGTCCCTCAACAAACAAGCAGTCGGCGCTTTACGCCACTCTGAATACAGCGATAGTGCGGTTAAGCTGCACCGCCTGATCTTCCAGCGAGGCAGCCGCAGCGGCGGCTTCCTGCACCAGCGAGGCGTTCTGCTGCGTGACCTCATCCATCTGGCTGACCGCGATGCTGACATGTTCAATGCCGTTAACCTGCTCGTCTGAAGCGGTAAAAATTTCCGACATAATTTGGGAAACATTGCTGACGGAAGTGACAATATCCTCCATCGTTTTCCCGGCGTTCGCCACCAGCTCGCTGCCTTCCGTGATACGCAGGCTGGAAGTTTCAATCAGCGCTTTAATTTCTTTCGCCGCCGTCGCGCTTCGCTGCGCCAGCGCCCTGACTTCGGATGCGACCACGGCGAACCCTCGTCCCTGCTCGCCAGCGCGCGCGGCTTCCACCGCGGCGTTCAGGGCCAGAATATTGGTTTGAAAAGCGATGCTTTCAATCGTGCTGATAATTTCGCCCACGCTTTTCGAGCTGTCATGAATAGCCGACATCGTCGTCACCACCTGCCCTACCACCTTGCCGCCCTGCGTGGCCACGCGAGAAGCGTCTGCGGCCAGATCGCTGGCGTGTCGCGCGTTAGCGGTATTCTGCCGTACCGTAGCGGTAAGCTGTTCCATACTGGCAGAGGTTTCTTCCAGCGAAGCCGCCTGCTGTTCGGTGCGGCTGGAAAGATCGGTGTTGCCCGCAGAAACCTCTTTCGCCGCCGTATCGATCGAAGCGGCGGCGCTCTGAATGCCGGAAACCAGGTTGATCAGCTGCGTTTGCATCAGAGCAAAGTTGGCAATCAGCACGCCGGTTTCATCTTTCGAACTTGCCGTCAGCACGGTGGTTAAATCCCCTGCCGCTATTGATTTGGCCGCGTTAACCGCCTGCTTTAACGGCCCGGTGATAGCGCGTGATAACAGATAGCCAAGCGTTGACGCAATGCCCAGTCCTAATAAAGCGCCCAAAATCAGCGTCAGTTTGGTTTGCGTCTCGGTAGCGTCAACGGTCTGTTGGCGCTTCATTAACAGTCCCTGCTCTTCCGCCGCTACCTCATCAATCAGTTTGCGCATACCATCCATTTGCGCTTTGCCGGTGTTGCTTTCAAAAGCGGCGAGGAAAGCTTCATAAGGCAGCGTGCCGGCATTCAAAGCCTGACGATTTGTCATTAGCGGTGTCGCAAACGAGGATT
The DNA here is from genome assembly GCF_037026505.1 of Erwinia sp. CGal63. NCBI lineage: Bacteria > Pseudomonadati > Pseudomonadota > Gammaproteobacteria > Enterobacterales > Erwiniaceae > Erwinia > Erwinia sp. CGal63. The sequence continues at coordinate 544,726 of NZ_JAKUMN010000001.1, read as the reverse complement.
CCCATGCCTGCTCCTGACTGAGCAGCGTCTCCAGCCTGGTTTGCTGCCGCTCGTTATCTGCGGTCAGGGATTTTATTTTCTGAATATGTTGAGAAAAGGATTTTTGCCCTGCCGTCCAGGGCGCCAGCATCTCCTCTTTACCGTTAAGCGCGTAGCCCCGCAGCCCTGTTTCCATATTCACCAGGCTTTGCGTCAGCGAGCGACTCTCATCAATCACGCGCCAGGTATGCACGTTCCAGTTATTGGAATCGATAATGCGCGAGAAATTAATGAAAAAGGCGATGCAAAGCAGCACAAGCAGAGCCGCAATGGCACCAAAAGCCGCAATAAATTTTTTACTAACCGACAGGTTTTTCAACATCTGTTTTGCGCCTCTTAAAGGATAAAATGCAAAAAACATTAACTTTACGGTTGTAGTTAATCGGCGCACGCGTCACAACCTTTAGTAAAGCTAACGTTATTATTTTTAAGCCAGTCAAAACATTCAGATAAATGAATGAATTATTGTAAAAATAAAAGGCGCACAGGAGAGGTAACGCGGAAAAAGAATAAAGTAGTTTACTTTACAAAAGGTTAACTGGCGGGAGGGGTTATTAGGCTTAGTAGAACTACTTAAAATTTACCTATGATTTATTAAGATCAGCTGAAACAGACGCGCAAAATATTGCTCTGTCTTGTTTTTCTCCGGCCTCGGTTTCCGGCGTCGGCTGTTTGCCGGCTTCGCCTCATCCGTCTACCCGATCTGTGTGGCAGAGGCAGCCTGCCTTAGCTGTGTGCTTTACCAACGGGTGTGGCGCCGCGCGGGCCGGTGCGCCAGCCCGGACGGGCAGGAAGTTCGGGATAAGGTAGCCTGCTTCTCGGTTGTGCCGGGCAATAAAAAGGCAGCCGATTCGCTCGCGGATTTTAATTTACCTGCTGCTGTCGGTCGCCAGAAAAGACGTCTTAAAAACAAAGAGCCGCAATAAAGAACCTGGCTCTTTGTTAATAAGCAAAACATTCAATAACAGAGCCTTTTTATTTCAGACGGATTAATAACCCATCCTGTCGCTTACGCGAATAGTATGAAATAAACAGGATCGTTTCGCTTTAATTTGCGGCGCTATCTGTGGTATTTTTGCCAGCAGTACCGCTCAGGCCAGACAGGAAAGTCAGGTGCGCCTGCGCAATACTCAGGCCAAACGCCTTGAAAACCAGGCCAGGATTAGAAGAGGTGGAGATTTCAGTGGTAGTGCTCTCCAGCGCAGTGGAGACTGAACTCAAAGCCTTTGAAACGCCTGCAGTAAAGTGGCTCCACGATCCCGCTCCGTTAATAGCATTAACTTCGTTATGATTTAATTCACGCATTGTTTGTTTCCTTTCAGTGTTAATTCTTCCGATATAGTCGTGCCGTAATCAGGCACCAGAGGAATATAGATCACAATGAAATTAAAAGACATGGAAATATTCACGCGCGGGCATCTTTAGTCAAAAACTGAAATATTGCTCTGAAAAATAAATGGACGTCAATAAAGAATAGAGAGGTTATGTTTAATCAGGATATTTCGCGATCGCCGGCTGTACAAAATTTAAAAACGCTGTCAACCCGCTGCCCGTTAAATAGCCCGGATAATGAAGCGACTTTGCGTCTGACGTGGCAATAAAGTCGGCAGTCATTTTCCGGGCTGTGGTTTAGCCGTATGCCATCAGCGTGTGCTGGCAAAGCTGCGAACGCACGCAGTCTTCTTTACCAAAACGCACTACGCCTGTCATCTCGTCCTCTTTAAAACGCGTCAGCGCGTCGCTGAGGCCGGACTGAACGTGTGACGGCAGGTCGCACTGGGTAATATCGCCATTAACAATCACGGTGACATTTTCCCCGAGGCGGGTCAGAAACATTTTCATCTGGGCGGCAGTGACGTTTTGCGCCTCATCAAGGATCACCACGGCATTTTCAAAGGTACGTCCACGCATATAGGCGAAAGGCGCGATCTCCACCTTACCGATTTCGGGACGCAAACAGTATTGCATAAAGGAAGAGCCAAGACGTTTAACCAGAACGTCATAGACGGGTCGGAAATAAGGGGCGAACTTCTCTGAGACATTGCCGGGCAGAAAGCCCAGGTCTTCATCCGCCTGCAGCACCGGCCGCGTAACGATAATCCTGTCGACATCCTTGTTTATCAGGGCCTCAGCCGCCTTCGCGGCGCTAATCCAGGTTTTACCGCAACCTGCTTCGCCGGTAGCGAAAATCAGCTGCTTACTCTCTATGGCTTTAAGATAGTGCGCCTGAGCTTCATTACGGGCGGCAATCGGTGAATGATCGCGCGTATCGCGCGCCATGCCGATAGCGTCCAGCCCACCCATCTGCACCAGCGAGGTGACCGATTCTTCTTCACGCTGACGGTGACTGCGTGAATCGCTACGAAGCACACGTTTGGCTTCACGACGAGCTTTGATCACTGCTTTCTGTCTTCCCATAGTGGCACCTTACAGTTGGTTTCATTTCCCGCACCCAAAACAGCGGTGCGATTACGTGAACGCTTTAGAGGTTTTGCTGGCTTCCTTGTAAGCCTTGACGGGCCGTTGAAATGGTACACGTAGGGCAATACCGGGTACCGGAGAACGTTGCAGAACTGACCAAAAGAAGAGAGAGGAGAAAGTCACCGGGGCAAAGATGCCCTCGCGCTGGGAAGCTATCACGCTATTAGTCTGACGCTTGTGTCCGTAAAAGGACTTGTCCATTCGCGATCTCCGTGCTGCACACTGGAAACAACTGACGCCTGATAATTAAATTTCAACATATTCCTGGAATAATGCAACATTAATTTTACGTTGTGAGGAGCGAAAAGCGCGGAATAAAGGGACGCGTACGCGGCGGTTTAATTAGGTTTCTTTAAGGATCAAGCAGATAGGAATTTATTTTATGCTGAACAAATTAACACAAATTGTTTGTGCGACACCAGGCGACGCGCTGCTTAAAAAACAGCCTTCCGCACGAGGCGCGGCGGAAGGCTGAAGAACGGCTCAGGCCTGAAGTAAAGCCTGCCCCAGATAATGTTTGTCGTCAACGACGCCGGGCAGCACAAAGAAATATCCGCCGCCGACGGGTTTGATATATTCCTCCAGCGCCTCGCCGTTGAGCCTTTTTTGCACGGTGAGAAAGCCTTTCTGCAGATCGTGCTGATAGCAGACGAACAGCAGCCCCATTTCCAGCTGACCGGCGTTAGAGACCCCGAGCGAGTAGCTGTAGCCGCGACGCAGCATCAGGTTCTCTCGCGTCTCCGGCGTGCGCGGATTAGCGAGGCGAATATGGGCGTCCAGCGGCGTGACCAGTCCGTCGGGATCGCTGGCGTAGTCGGGTTCGTCATGCTCGTTGCGCATCCCCAGCGGCGCGCCGCTCTGCTTGACGCGGCCGAAGATGTTTTCCTGCTCGCGCAGCGGCGTTCTGTCCCAAAACTCAACGTGAAACGAGATGATGCGCACCGCCTGATAGCTGCCGCCGGTCGCCCAGGCCGGCTCATCCTGTTCTGCCGTCACCCAAAGGATGTTATCCATTAGCGCGGCGTCAGCCGTATTGGGATTAGCCGTACCGTCTTTAAAGCCCAGCAAATTAATCGGCGTCTCTTTGCCCTGGCTGCGCGCCGCGTGGTCGGAAATAAAACCTTCGCGACGCCAGCGTACGCTCAGCAGATCCGGCGTGTGCTTGATGATATCGCGCAGCGCGTGGATCACCGTATCATGGGTGTTAGCGCAGATTTGCAGCAGCAGATCGCCGTGGCACAGGCTGGCATCCAGCGCGTCATTGGGAAAGCGCGACATAGGTTGCAGCCTGCGCGGCTTCTGCGCCTGTAGGCCAAAGCGATCGTCAAACAGCGCATCGCCGACCGATACCGTAACGGTAAGGTTATCCGGAGAGATATGGCTGCCCAGAATGCCCGAATCCATCGGCGGCAGGCGCGGATTGGCGACCTGCGGCGCTTCGCCGCCTTTGGTCAGAAAAGCGATACGGTCGGTCAGCAGTCGAAAGAGCCTTTTAAGATCTTCTTTATCCGTCGCCAGCACGTCAAACGCGACCAGCATCATCGCGGCCTGCTGCGGCGTGACGATGCCCGCCTGATGCGCGCCGTAAAATGGCTGCGTTTGCTTACGGGCGTCAGGCGACAGCGCGCCGGGCGAAAAGGCTCTCTCCGCAGCGCCATGCGCCGGACAGCCGCCGGTCACCGCGAGCGCGCCGCCCAGTACGCCTAATCCTTTTAACAGCCGACGGCGCGAAGGCTGCGCCGTTTCATCCCTGAGTTGTTTGCTCATTTAATCCAGTCCCAGCGTTCCACGCAGCAAAGCGAGATCTTCCGCCAGCGCCGTAATCGGGCCCTTCAGCGCGGTGCGATCCGCACCGGACAGCTTGTCGTAAGCTTCGAAGTCGTCGCCGCTGCGATATTTTGTCAGAATAGCGTCCACTTTTTTGAAGTTGCCGTCGATCTTCGCCAGCAGCGCCGGATCCGCCTTTTGCAGCTGTGGACGAAGCAGCGTCACGATTTTCTGCGCGCCGTCGAGATTGGCCTGGAAATCCCACAGGTCGGTACGGCTATAGCGCTCCTCTTCGCCGGAAAGCTTGCTGGCGGCGATCTCTTCAATCAGACCTGCCGCGCCGCCGACGACTTTGCCCGGCGGGAAAGCCAGCTCGCCAACGCGTTTTTGCAGCTCCTGCACATCGGCATATAGCTTATCCGCATAGTGCTCCACGCCTTTGGTCGAGCCGTCGGCCCACAGCGCTTTCTCCAGGCGATGGAAACCGGTGAAGGCAGGATCGGCCGCTTTTTTCTCGTAATCGTCTTCGCGGGCGTCGATGCTGCCATCCAGGTCGGAAAAGAGCTCGGCGATGGGTTCGATACGCTCATAGTGGGCGCGAGTCGGCGCGTAGAGCGCTTTGGCTTTGGCGCTGTCGCCCGCTTTCACCGCCTCGGTAAAGGCCTGGGTGCCGGCGACCAGCGCCGCCGTTTCCTGCATTACCCAGGCTTTATAGTCCGTTATCGGGCCGGTCAGCTGCATCAGCATCGGCTGCGCCGCCGCATCCTGCGCGCCCTGCACGATCAGTTTACCTTTGGGATTGCTGAGCAGGCCGCAGGTCATCTCATACTCGCCCGCTTCAAGGTTGGCGGTAAGCTTCTGCGTAAAGCCCGGCGCGATATTCTCGCGCTCTTCCACCACCATGACCCCTTTCAGGATCTCCCACTCCAGCCCTTTCTGACTGTGGTTCTGGATCAAAAACTGCGTTTTACCGGCTTTGACGGTAACATTCATCGGCTCGCACTGTTTGTCGTTGACGACGATCTTTACCTGGGGAATCCCGGCGGCCTGCGCCGCTGACGAAGCGGCCAGCGCGCTTAGCATCGCTGCCGCCAGCGCCGAAGTTGTAAAACGACGTATCATAATAAATCCTTTAAATAGGCAGACAGATTAGCGCGTGACGGTTCTGGCCGGAGGACGTCCCGGCAGGAAAAACAGCAGCAGCGCAGGAATGAGATAGCAAAGCCAGACCACGACCTCGCTGACGCTGGGCGCTTCCTGATAGCCGAAAAGGCCTTCCAGCAGCGTGCCCGTCAGCGTACCGGTCGAGAGGATTTCACTGAGATCGAAAGCCCTCCCCTGGAAAGCGTTCCACAGGCCAGCCTCGTGAAAAGCACGGATGGCGCTCGCCGCCAGTCCCGCCGCGACCAGCAGGATAAACAGGCTGGTCCATCTGAAGAACACCGCCATATTCAGCCGCACGCCGCCCCAGTAGATCAGCATGCCCATGACGATAGCGACGGCAAGGCCCAGGATAGCGCCGATCGGCGGCGCGATACCGACATCCTGCTGAAACGCGGCCAGCAGAAAGAAAACGGATTCCAGCCCTTCCCGCGCCACGGCCAGAAAGACCATCAGGATCAGCGCCCAGCCGCCGCCCTTGCCGCGCTGCAGGGCGTTATCTACCGCGCCTTCCAGCTGCGCTTTGATATTGCGTGAGACTTTGCGCATCCAGAACACCATCCAGGTCAGAATGCAGACGGCGACAACCGCTACCATGCCTTCGAACAGCTCCTGTTCCCTTTGCGGAAACTCGCCGGTGGTTTCATTAATGGCATAGCCCAGCACCAGGCAGAGCGTGGCGGCGACGAATACGCCCAGCCACATGGCGCCGAACCATTCGGTGCGCTGGGTGCGCTGCAGATAGCTGGCAATCAGGCTGACGATCAGCGCGGCTTCCAGCCCTTCACGTAACATAATCAGGAACGGCACAAACATAAGCACCTTCGGGCGTAAAATGCGTTCTCACGCGGGTAAAGAAAGGTAAATTTAAACGATACCGATTATCATTATCGCTGGAAGAAATACAAGGGCCGGGGCAGTTATTTTCACTCCGCGTAACTAGCCAACGCGCGGCCGCGCATTAAGGCGCAGCTTCAGGCGATGATGATGGGGTCATAACCCCTTAGCCGGAGCCAAAAAGTCAGTGAATCCCGATGCCGCCTGCCTTGTTTTCCTTATAAAAAAGGCCCGCCGAAGCGAGCCTTTACCGCGAACTTCAAAAGTTAACGCGAATGGAACTCCGTTTCCGCCGCTTCAAAGCGCTTCACCGCCGCGACGGAAGGCTTGCTGCCGAGCAGGCTGAACAGCACGATAGCGAAGCTGGCGAACAGGAAGCCCGGAATAATCTCGTAAAGATCCAGCCAGCCGTACTGTTTCCAGATCAGTACGGTAGCCGCGCCGACAATAATACCGGCCAGCGCGCCGTTGCGCGTCATGCGCTTCCAGAGCAGCGAGAAGATCACCACCGGGCCAAACGCCGCGCCGAAACCTGCCCAGGCGTAGCTTACAAGGCCAAGCACGCGGTTATCAGGATTGGAAGCCAGCGCGATAGCGATTACTGCCACCAGCAGCACCATCAGGCGCCCGACCCAAACCAGCTCGCGCTGGCTGGCGCCTTTACGCAGAAAGTTCTTGTAGAGATCTTCCGTCAGCGCGCTGGAGCAGACCAGCAGCTGACAGCTCAGCGTCGACATCACCGCCGCCAGAATAGCGGAAAGCAGGATACCGGCGATCCACGGATTGAACAGAATACGAGCCAGCTCGATAAAAATACGCTCGCTGTTGTCGGTGACGCCCGCAGCCTGCGCAGGGTTGTTCTGGAAGTAAGCAATACCGAAGAAGCCAACGGCGACCGCGCCGCCCAGGCAGAGGATCATCCATGTCATGCCGATACGGCGCGCGTTGCGAATAGAGTGATGAGAATCCGCCGCCATAAAACGCGCCAGGATATGCGGCTGGCCGAAGTAGCCCAGGCCCCAGCCCAGCAGAGAAATCACCGCGACAAAATTGAGGTTCTTCAGCATATCGATATTTTCGATACTTTTAGCCTGAATCACCTGCAGCGAATCGCTTAATCCGCCGACCGCGAAAATAACCATCACCGGCGTCAGGATCAGGGCGAAGAACATCAGTCCGGCCTGTACGGTATCTGTCCAGCTCACCGCCAGGAAACCGCCGACGAAGGTATAAAGAATGGTCGCCGCCGCGCCGGCCCATAAGGCCGTTTCGTAGCTCATGCCGAAAGTGCTTTCAAACAGGCGAGCGCCGGCGACGATGCCGGAAGCGCAATAAATAGTGAAGAAGACCAGAATCACCACCGCAGAAATGACGCGCAGGATTTTGCTTTTATCCTCAAAGCGGCTGCTGAAATAGTCAGGCAGCGTCAGGGCGTTATCATGATGCTCTGTCTGCACGCGCAGGCGTCCGGCGACAATTTTCCAGTTCAGATAAGCGCCCAGCGTCAGGCCGATAGCGATCCAGCTTTCTGAGATGCCGGAAAGGAAAATCGCACCAGGCAGGCCCATCAGCAGCCAGCCGCTCATATCAGAGGCGCCCGCAGAAAGCGCGGTGACTACGCTGCCCAGACTGCGTCCCCCGAGAATATAGTCGTCGAAATTTTTGGTTGAGCGCCAGGCCATAAAGCCGATAAACACCATGCCAAGAATGTAGACGCAAAAGGTCACCATCATCGGTGTACTTACTGTCATTCAGGTTCTCCACTTATTATTGTTAATGCGCAACCGCTCGGGCAATCCCGCCCCAGCTGCAACCTGACGACGCTATTTCGCCGGGTTTCAGCCGGGTGTATCCTGCCGTAATCCGCCAGCCCGTACAACACCTGCTAACGGTTTAACACACTCGTTACATAAAATTCACCTTCCATCTTCCGTGTTGATTCGACAGGTTGCACTGGATCACAGTCTCACTGGTTACACCTGCCGTAAAACCCCTTTAAAACCAGGTTTTACCGCGATTCGTAAATCTGGCCGAATTCTTGCAGCAATATCCGTGCCGCTTTTGTAAAAGCGCGTTTTCGTACTCTGGAATCAGGGTCACATTTAACAAGGTTGCACAAAGTTGCAACTTAAGTGATATTGCTTGCCAGATCTGTTTTGACTATTTGCAAGGAGTTTGAAGGCATGGGCACAACCACTATGGGCGTTAAGCTGGACGAGGCCACGCGCGAGCGCATCAGACAGGCCGCGGGCCAGATTGACCGCACCCCGCACTGGCTGATTAAACAGGCTATTTTTAACTATCTGGAACAGCTGGAGAGAGGCGACGCCCTGCCGGAATTCCCTTTGCAGGCAGCCGCGCAGGAGAGCGACGAGGCGCCGGTCGACGAGCAGCATCAGCCTTTCCTGGAGTTTGCCGAACATATTCTGCCGCAATCGGTAACCCGCTCTGCAATCACTGCCGCCTGGCGTCGCCCGGAAACGGAAGCGGTGCCGGTTTTAGTGGAGCAGGCTCGTTTGCCTGCCGCGCTCGGTCAGCAGACCCAGCGGCTTGCCCACCAGCTCGCCTCCACGCTGCGGCACCAAAAAGGTGCAGGCGGACGCGCCGGTATGGTGCAATCGCTGCTTCAGGAGTTCTCACTCTCCTCTCAGGAAGGCGTAGCGCTGATGTGCCTGGCCGAAGCGCTGCTGCGTATTCCCGACAAGCCAACCCGCGACGCGCTGATCCGTGACAAGATCAGCAATGGCAACTGGCAGTCGCACCTGGGCCGCAGCCCTTCCCTGTTTGTTAACGCGGCTACCTGGGGTTTGCTGTTTACCGGTCGTCTGGTCGCCACGCATAACGAAGCGAACCTGTCACGCTCCCTGAACCGCATTATCGGTAAAAGCGGCGAGCCGCTGATCCGCAAAGGCGTGGATATGGCGATGCGCCTGATGGGCGAGCAGTTCGTGACCGGCGAAACCATTTCGGAAGCGCTGGCCAACGCCCGCAAGCTGGAGGAGAAAGGCTTCCGCTACTCTTACGATATGCTGGGCGAAGCGGCGCTGACGGCGAAAGACGCGGCGGCTTACCTGGTTTCCTATCAGCAGGCGATCCACGCTATCGGCAAAGCTTCCAACGGCCGTGGTATTTATGAAGGGCCAGGCATCTCTATCAAGCTTTCCGCACTGCATCCGCGCTACAGCCGCGCGCAGTACGAGCGCGTGATGAACGAGCTCTATCCGATCCTTAAGTCGTTGACGCTGCTGGCGCGCTCTTACGATATCGGCATTAATATCGATGCAGAAGAAGCCGACCGTCTGGAGCTGTCGCTGGATCTGCTGGAAAAACTCTGCTTTGAGCCGGAGCTGGAAGGCTGGAACGGCATCGGCTTTGTGATTCAGGCCTATCAGAAACGCTGCCCGTTTGTGATCGACGCGCTGATCGATATGGCCCAGCGCAGCCGCCGTCGCCTGATGATCCGTCTGGTGAAGGGCGCCTACTGGGACAGCGAGATCAAACGCGCGCAGATGGACGGTCTGGAAGGTTATCCGGTATTTACCCGCAAGGTTTATACCGACGTCTCCTACCTGGCCTGCGCCCGCAAGCTGCTGGCGGTGCCTAACCTGATCTATCCGCAGTTCGCCACCCACAACGCGCACACGCTGGCGGTGATCTATCAGATGGCGGGCAACAACTACTATCCAGGCCAGTATGAGTTCCAGTGCCTGCACGGCATGGGTGAACCGCTGTATGAGCAGGTGGTCGGCAAAGTGGCCGACGGCAAGCTGAACCGCCCTTGCCGCATCTATGCGCCGGTCGGCACGCATGAAACCCTGCTGGCTTATCTGGTACGCCGCCTGCTGGAAAACGGCGCCAATACCTCTTTCGTGAACCGCATCGCCGACAATACGCTGCAGATTGAAGATCTGGTGGCCGATCCGATCGAAGAGATTGAAAAGCTGGCGCGTCAGGAAGGCGCCGTCGGCCTGCCGCATCCGAAAATCCCGCTGCCTCGCGATCTCTATGGCGACAAGCGTCAGAACTCCGCCGGCCTGGATCTGGCGAATGAACATCGCCTGGCGTCGCTCTCCAGCGCCCTGCTCAACAGCGCCATCCAGCCCTGGCATGCCGCGCCGGTGATTGACGGCGAAACGGCAGCGTCCGGCGAACAGCTGCCGGTGCTCAATCCGGCCGAGCCGGGCGATATCGTCGGCTATGTGCGCCACGCTACCGAAGAGGAAGTCTCTGCTGCGCTGGATGCCGCCACCAGTGCCGGCCCTATTTGGTTCTCCACGCCGCCAGCCGCCCGCGCGGAGATCCTGACCCGCGCCGCCGAGCTGATGGAAGGCCAGCTGCAGCGCCTGCTCGGTATCCTGGTGCGCGAAGCCGGTAAAACTTTCAGTAACGCCATCGCCGAAGTGCGCGAGGCGGTAGACTTCCTGCACTACTACGCCGGCCAGGTGCGCGACGATTTCGATAACGAGACGCACCGTCCGCTGGGGCCGGTGGTCTGCATCAGCCCGTGGAACTTCCCGCTGGCGATCTTTACCGGCCAGATCGCTGCGGCGTTGGCCGCAGGCAACAGCGTACTGGCCAAGCCAGCCGAGCAGACGCCGCTGGTGGCCGCTGCGGCAGTCGCAATCCTGCATGAAGCGGGCGTGCCGGTCGGCGCGCTGCAGCTGCTGCCGGGCCTGGGCGAAACCGTGGGCGCACAGCTAACCGGCGACGAACGCGTGCGCGGCGTGATGTTTACCGGCTCAACCGCCGTAGCGACGCTGCTGCAGCGCAACCTGGCGGGTCGTCTGGATCCCCAGGGCAGACCAACGCCGCTAATCGCCGAAACCGGCGGCATGAACACCATGATCGTCGACTCTTCGGCGCTGACGGAGCAGGTCGTGGTGGATATCGTGGCTTCCGCCTTCGACAGCGCCGGCCAGCGCTGTTCCGCGCTGCGTCTGCTCTGCATTCAGGAGGATGTCGCCGACCATACGCTGCAGATGCTGCGCGGCGCGATGGCCGAATGCCGCATGGGCAACCCGGAGCGTCTCTCCACCGATATCGGGCCGGTGATTGACAGCGAAGCGAAAGAGAATATCGAACGCCATATTCAGGCGATGCGCAGCAAGGGCATGAAAGTCTGGCAGGCGGCGTTTAACGACCAGCAGGACAGCAAAGAGTGGCAGACCGGCACCTTTGTGCCGCCGACGCTGATTGAGCTGGAAAATGTCGCCGATCTGGATAAAGAGATCTTTGGCCCGGTGCTGCACGTAGTGCGCTACAACCGCAGCACGCTGCCGCACATTCTGGAGCAGATCAACGCTTCCGGTTACGGTCTGACGCTGGGCGTGCATACCCGTATTGATGAAACCATCAATCAGGTCACCAGCCGCGCTAAAGTCGGCAACCTGTACGTCAACCGCAATATGGTTGGCGCGGTGGTAGGCGTGCAGCCGTTCGGCGGCAAAGGCCTTTCCGGTACCGGCCCGAAAGCGGGCGGCCCGCTCTATCTCTATCGTCTGCTTGCTAACCGTCCGGAAAGCGCGCTGAAGCGCACGCTGGATCGCCAGGACGCCGAGCGGCCGGTCGATGCGGCGCTGCGGCCGGTGCTGCTGACCACGCATCAGGCGCTAACGGAGTGGGCGAAGGATAAGCCGGAGCTGGCGACGATTTGCAAACAGTTTGCCGAGCTGGGTCAGAGCGGCACCGTTCGTCTGCTGCCGGGCCCGACGGGCGAGCGCAACACCTTCACCCTGCTGCCGCGCGAACGGGTGGTTTGCCTGGCGGATAACGAAGCGGATGCGCTGGTGCAGCTGGCGGCGGTCACCGCTGTAGGCAGCCGTGCGCTGTGGCAGGATGATGAGCTGCATCGCGCGCTGGCGAAGAAACTGCCTGCCGCCGTGCAGAGCCGCATCGACTTCGCCGCCGATCCGCTGGCGCAGCACAATGAGTTTGAAGCGGTGATCTACCACGGCGACGCCGATCAGCTCAGAGCGGTTTGCGAAACCGTCGCGGCGCGTGAAGGCGCGATTGTTTCCGTGCAGGGCTTTGCCCGCGGCGAAACCAATCTGCTGCTGGAGCGTCTGCTGATTGAACGTTCGCTGAGCGTCAATACCGCCGCTGCGGGCGGCAACGCCAGCCTGATGACTATCGGCTAAGGCGACGGGTCAAACACCAGGGGCGAAGCGATTCGCCCCTTTTTTATTGGCTTCAGATATCCGCCCGCGCACGCAGCAGGCGCGGATAGATAAACAGGTTTTTGCCGATCCCTCGGTTCAACAGCGACCAGACGCCTACCGAACAGCCTGCGCACAGCACCACCATCGCGACTGGAAAACCTGTCGCCCACAGCATGGAGAAAGCCTTGCTGGCGAAAAGATGATGACGCTCGGCGAACAGAATCGCCCACATGCCGAAAAACTCGATAAAAATACGGTGCAGCACGTAGATTTGCAGCGTATTGCGGCCCAGCCAGTTCAGCCAGTCCAACGTAAACCAGCGGTTCAGTACGCGACAGGCGGCCACCGAAATCAGGATAGCGATAGCGCACAGGAAAAGGCTATGGGAAAGGCCCAGCTTAGCGTGGATCAAGGCCAGTGCCGCCAGCGCCGCCCAGGGTAATAAGTTGCTGCGGCGCCATTCGCTCCAGCGCAGCATCGTGCCGCTGTAAAAGGTACCCAGCAGGAAGAAGATCAGATATTGCGCGACGCTTTCCGGGCCCCAGCCGGGAATAATTTTGGTCACGGCCGCATAGTTCAGCAGGATAGCTATCGTCATCATGGCGAAGCGCTGGTGGCGAAAGAGTTTGGCAAAAACAAAAAACAGCCCGAGCGCGTAGAGATACCAGGAAGAGCTCATCGCCAGCAGCATCAGCTTCACCGACTCCAGCGGCGTCGCCGCCCAGGCCGCATTGATGTTTCTGGAAAGCTGCTCGCCCATCACTTCATTAGAGACGCCGCGGATCATCAGCCACTGGATGACGCCCCAGAGAAAGTAGAGATAAAAGAGATTGGTCACGCGGCTGGTAAACACCTGTTTCCAGGGGCGATGAATAATGCCGTTGGTCGCCAGCAGCCCGGAGACAAAGAAAAAGGCGGGCATACGCAGCGGAGAGAGCGTGTTATTAAAAGCCAGCCAGAGTTTGCCAGGCAGAAAACCGGCGGCCAGCTGACTCAGGGTTTCTGCATAGCCTGGCAAGACCACATGATATAAGACGACCAGCAAAATACAGACGCCTTTCAGGCTGTTTATCCAGGCGATCTCTTTCTGATGAGTAGTATTCATTATATTACTCCGACTTTCATTGGCTTGCAGAGTGAGATAGCGATAATTTCCGGCGTCAGGACTTTATCAATTACTGGCGCTTTATTACTGTTAAAAAACATGCACAGTCCTGCTGGTAATTTTATTCCCGCCACTATCTGCTTCCCCTTTCATCTGCTATTCCCGTGTGGCCTGAAAAAGCAGACAGACAAACATGGATCAACAAAGTTGAACAGCGTCTTTTTACATTTTTACATAAGCACGGATTTGACCGATAAGGATTAATCGGGCAGAAAAACTATTTTTCCGACAAGCTAATAACCCTTTTATTTTTCAGGTTATAGGCCAGACAATAATCAAGAATTTATTTTAAAAACGCCGATTAAGGCGTGGATTTTCCCGACTATTTGGCTTAAAGCCCTCATTAGTGGTGACGTGGCAAGAAGGGTTGCAGCCCAAAACCCTGGCCTGACATTTATGCCTCAAAAAAGAATAGCCTGTTTATTTGCCTTAAGGAAGATCGGCGAGCTAAGGTTTTTCTTAAATATTTACTTCCCGTCAATAACTGCTTGCGCTGGCTATGTAAAGTTATGTTTATAAAACATAAATGGCCGTTCGCTCACTGTCAAAACAAAAGCCGCAGAACTTTTTCTGTTAAAAAATCGCTGGGATCATCTGGAAAAACACCGCACATATAAAGACATCCGGCAGCGGGCCGTGCTTTTCTGGCTCTCCTTTCCATAGGTATATATTTAACTCTTATCCGCACGAGTTCTGCAATTAAATTGAAACATCAGCCGTCAAGACCAGCCATTCTCTTAAAAAAATTAAATTTCCCGATTCCGCCAGGTCAATTCCATTGAATGATATAAGAAAAGATTATTAAGCTATCTTTAAAAAAGAGAAGGCGCTTAATTATGGCCAGGATTGATATTGACGGAGAGTAATGAACAATCCGCAGCGCAAATCGCTGAAGCCTGTGCGCTTACCAGCTACAGCTATCATTCTGGATAACGGGCTGATTTTGGCTATCAGCATTAGGGTTTTGGCCTCAGCCTGCCGCTAACGCTAATCAGGGGACTCATCCTGCTATAACGCCACGGCCAGGAAAAGCGCCGACGGGATTAAAGCAGAGGCCTGGCCTGTAGCAGCAGCTGCAGTCGCGGCACCGGGCTTTGCAGGATGCCGTACTGGAACGGTCGCTGACCCCGCTGTTTTCCAAACGGCAGGAAGGAGTAACTGTCTGCGCCATAGGCGCAGACTGGATTCAGGCGTTGAGGAATTTATCCAGAAACTGACGGGTGCGCGGCTGCTGCGGATTGGCGAACAGCGCCTTCGCGCTGCCCTGCTCCACGATCCGACCCTGATCCATAAAGATCGCGCGGTCGGCGACGTCGCGCGCGAAGCTCATCTCGTGCGTAACGATCACCATAGTACGTTTTTCCTCCGCCAGCGCGCGGATAGTGTTCAGCACTTCACCCACCAGCTCCGGATCGAGCGCGGAGGTTGGTTCGTCAAACAGGATCACCTCAGGGCGCATCGCCAGCGCGCGCGCAATGGCCACACGCTGCTGCTGGCCGCCCGACAGGCGACGCGGATAGCTCTCTTCCCTGCCCGCCAGCCCGACCTTCTCCAGCAGCTGCCGGGCGCGGGCGACAGCTTCCGCCTTAGGCTCGCCCTTGACGATCACCGGCCCTTCAATGATGTTTTCCAGCACCGACCGATGCGGAAACAGGTTGAAGTTTTGAAAGACAAAGCCGACCTGCTGACGCAAACGCCGCACCTGCTCTTTCTGCCGGTTCATGCCTGTGGCCGCGTCGATACGAATATCGCCGACTTTTATCGTGCCGCTGTCCGGCGTCTCCAGCAGATTGATGCTGCGCAGCAGCGTGGTTTTGCCCGAGCCGCTTGGCCCGATAATCGCCACCACTTCGCCGGAGGCGACTTCCAGATCGATATCGTGCAGCACCGTCTGGCCATTGAATTTCTTGACCAGCCTGCTGACTTCTATGGCGCTCATTTTGCCTCCCGATCCTGGCGGTTAACGTGATCTTCCAGCTTGCTCTGCAGGATGGAAAGTAGGGTCGCCATCACCCAGTAAATCAGCGAAGCCGCCAGATACATGGTGAAAACTTCCAGCGTGCGCGAGGTAATCAGCTGCGCCTGACGGAACAGCTCCGGCACCTGAATGGTGGCGGCCAGCGAGGTATCCTTGACCAGGCTGATAAAGCTGTTGCCCAACGGCGGCAGCGCCGTGCGGGCGGCCTGCGGCAGAACCACGCGCCGCAGCGTCTGCCAGCGCGTCATGCCGATACTGGCCGCCGCTTCCCACTGACCGCGCTCGATGGCGGCA
Source organism: Erwinia sp. CGal63 (assembly GCF_037026505.1). Classification (NCBI taxonomy): domain Bacteria; kingdom Pseudomonadati; phylum Pseudomonadota; class Gammaproteobacteria; order Enterobacterales; family Erwiniaceae; genus Erwinia; species Erwinia sp. CGal63. Next base: position 528,846 of record NZ_JAKUMN010000001.1, on the reverse strand, counting down.
ATGGCGCCGCGCAGCGATTCTGAGGCGTAGGCCGCAGTATTCAGCGACAGACCAATCATCGCCGACGGAATAGGATCCAGCTCGATGCCGAACTGCGGCAGACCGTAGTAGATCATAAACAGCTGCGCGATCAGCGGCGTGCCGCGAAAAATCGACACGTAGAAACGCGACAGCCAGGCTATCGGCCAGAAGTGGGAAAGACGCATCATCGCCAGCACAAAGCCCAGCAGCAGGCCGAAAAACATGCCGCCGATGCTGAGCTGCAGCGTGAAGATGGCGCCTTTCAGTAAAAAAGGTGCTGAGTCCAGCACCAGTTGTAGGCTTTCCTGCATTATTTAGTTACGTCCACGCCAAACCACTTGTCGGAAATTTTCGCCAGCGAGCCATCTTTCTGCATCTCGGCGATGGCTTTATCGACCGCCGCCAGCATGTCCGGGTTGCCTTTACGCAGCGCCACGCCCGATTCCTGACGCGAAAACGCCGGGCCGGCTACCGCCAGCGTTTTACCGGTTTTCTTCACCAGATCCAGCGCGGCCAGACGGTCAACCAGAATGGCGTCGATACGGCCTACGCGCAGATCCTGATATTTGGTTGGGTCGTCGTCATAGGTGCGGATATCCACGCCCTTGACGTTTTCACGCAGCCACTGCTCATAGTTGGTGCCCAGACCAAGGCCCACTTTTTTGCCGCTGAGATCGGCTGGCTTAGTGATGCTGTCCGCCTTATCGGCTTTGGTCAGCGCCTGAATGCCGGAGACGGTGTACGGCGTGGAGAAGTCATATTTCTTTTTGCGCTCGTCGGAGATGGTCACCTGGTTGATCACCACGTCGATGCGTTTTGAATCCAGCGAGGCCAGCATTCCGTCCCATTTGGTCGGTTTCAGGCTGGCCTTGACGCCCAGGTGCTGCGCCAGCGCGTTGGCGAAATCCACCTCAAAACCGGCGAGCTTGCCGTTCTCGTCCTGAAAACTGAACGGCGGATAGGTGCCTTCCAGGCCAACCAGCAGCGTGCCGCGCTCTTTGACCTTGTTCAGCAGGTTTTCTGCGGCGAAAGCGTTGGTCGTTGCGCCAGCCACCAGCGCCAGCGACATCATTCCCATCACCAGTTGGCGACGAACCAGAGAAAAATTCATAAGCACTCCATGTTGAGATGCGGATTAGTGGTTTGTGGTCAGCGCCCGCGAGCGCAGTCAGCTCAGAGGTTGATAAGCGAACAGCGCGGGCGAGCCGCCCGTATGGACGAACAGAATCGGCCCTTCGCGGCGATAACGCTGCTGCGCGATGCCGTCAATCAGCCCGGCCATCGCTTTGCCAGTATAGACCGGGTCCAGGAAGATCCCCTCCAGCCTCGCCAGCAGTTTGATCGCCTCCACGCCTTCTTCGCTCGGCGTACCGTATCCCGGCGCGAAGTAGTCGTCCCACAGCGTGATGGGCGCCGCGGCTTTCAGCTCAAGCAGCGAGGCCAGCTCCTGACGGATAGCGGCTACTTTCGGCTGCTGTTCGGCAACTTTGCGCGATACCGTTACGCCGACAAGCTCGGTTTCCGGCAGCAGCTGCTCCAGGCCTACGGCCAGGCCAGCATGGGTTCCCGCGCTGCCGGAAGCGACCACGACAGCGGCGAAATCTACCACGCCTTCGCTTTGATGAGCAATTTCCTGAGCACATTCTACGTATCCCAGCGCGCCCAACGCGTTAGATCCGCCGACCGGCACCACATAGGGACGAAAACCCTGCGCTTCCAGACGCGTGGCCTGTTCGGCCAGCTGCGCAGCGGGATCGTGCAGGGCATCAACCATCACTACTTCCGTCTCCATCAGATCCAGCAGCAGGCGATTGCCGTTGGCAAGGTAGTTCGGCGCGGCGGTACCGGTGGGATTCTCCAGCAGCGCCACGCACTTCAGGCCCAGCTTTGCGGCGACGGCGGCGGTCTGGCGCACGTGGTTGGACTGAATGGCACCCGCGGTCAGCAGCACATCCGCGCCTTCGCGCAGCGCGTCCGCCGCCAGAAACTCCAGCTTGCGCAGCTTATTGCCGCCCAATGCCACCGGCGTAAAATCGTCGCGTTTGATAAAGATATCGCGGCCCAGATAGTCGGAAAGCCGTGGCAGATGCTCAAGCGGCGTCGGCGCGCCAAGCAGTTCCAGACGCGGGAAAGATGATAAAAGATGTAAGGACAACGTAGCCTCCACAACAGCAAAAAGTTACCCGTAATGCCTCAACAAAAGTAAAAACCATTGAAGAATAAGGGTATGACTCAGCCAACGTCCGTGCATTGGCCACATTGAAAAAGCCCGCTTTCGGGCGGGCTTCTCCAGTATAAGATATCCGGGATCGCAAAGCGCTGGCGTTCGCCTTTTTACCCGGCGGAATCCGGCGAAAAGTGGCTCGGCGGCGAAGCGGCACTCTTTATTCAGCCCTCTCTGCCGTCGCGTCGGCGTCGACAGCCTGTTCGGGCAACGGATTCAGGCCGGGACCGTTCCACAAGCTATTAACCATTGGCCAGCACTATTCCCATTTCGCTTTATGTTTTGCTTTGGTTGAATAAGAAATCAATTATTAAACGGAATTTTCAATAGTGAGAGGGAATATAACATTCGCGCTGTTTAATATTGGTTGGCCTGCACGGCCCGGCGAGCGTTAAGGGAGAGATTGCTGGCAGCCCGGCAGCCCGCACCGGATGTCATCAGGCACGGCGGAGTATGTGTACATTACGGAGAAATACTCAGGGCAGCGACATTACGCTGCCCTGTCGTCCACGGTCGAATACGATGAGAACGTCATCAGCCACAGGCATTTGTTTTTCAGGCGCGTTGAATTGTAACAGATTAATTAACCCGTCCTTATCACCAGGAAATAAGCCATCCTTACCTTTTCTCTGAAATAACTAACAGAATACGTTAATATCCTTACCAGATTAACTGCGCTGCCAGCCCAGGAACTGGTCATATTTACGTAGCGCGATACGGTAATTATTATTGCCCGCATCGGGAAGATCGTTTTCCAGGCACGCATGCCAGCTATTACCGGCCAATCTTTCCGCCGGGAAATTACGCGCTGACAGCATACCGTCAAGACGACGCAGGCGAACAACGTATTCGCGGATCGTGCTGTGGCTCATCTCGGTCTGCTCAAACAGATACTGTTTGAAAGCCATGATGTCGAAATAGGTAGGATTGGTATTGCAGTAAATATCGCTGCAAAAACGGCACAGGGCGGTCAGCTCAAGCTGGAGCTTTGACCAGACCTGGTCGTCAATCGGCTGGTCCATGCGGGCAATCGCCTCTTTATTGATGATCTGCCCGCGGAAAACCAACGCCATACGGTCGAGAACTTTACCGCAGTGTGAACAGTTACTCTGGCTGTGCTTAAAATCTTTCAGATAGCGGCTCAGCGGCCTCATTTTAGTTTTGGATCCCATTTGGAGTCCCCGGTTGGTGTTGAGAGTGCAAAACTGACTCCGTCAGCGCGCTCCCGTTAACCGGGCGCGCAGGCGTTTGATCGCCTGACTGTGCAGCTGGCTGACCCGGGATTCCCCGACCTCCAGCACTGCGCCAATCTCTTTCAGATTCAGCTCTTCCTGGTAATAAAGCGTCAGCACCATTTTTTCGCGTTCGGGCAGCGCCTCGATTGCTTCAATGACGCGTTCGCGCAGATTCCCTTCCATCAACTGGTGCAGCGGGTTAGCCTCTTCATGGCCTTCCGTCACCAGCTCCGCGCTGTCGCCATGTTCCTCACGGTATTCGTCGTAAGAGAACAGCTGGCTGTTATTGGTATCCAGCAGGATCTGCCGGTACTCCTCTAAAGAGACGTCCAGCTGCGCCGCCACTTCCTGCTCGCTGGCCGGCCGTCCCAAACTCTGTTCAACGCGATGCATGGCGCTGGCCACTTCTCGCGCATTGCGGCGCACGCTGCGGGGCGCCCAGTCGCGGCTGCGCAGCTCGTCCAGCATGGCGCCGCGAATACGCTGTACGGCGTAAGTGGTGAAAGCCGTACCCTGCAGCGCATCGTAACGCTCGACGGCGTTCAGCAGCCCAATGCCGCCCGCCTGCAAGAGATCGTCCAGCTCGACGCTGGCGGGCAGCCTGACCTGTAGGCGCAGCGCCTCATGACGCACCAGCGGCACATAGCGCTGCCACAGCGAGTTTTTATCCATCACGCCACCGACGGTATATAGATCGTTCACTATGACTATCCTGCGTTAGTTAAGTTATCGGCATGATTATCTGTTTCTGTAGTACGGATTGATTGGCGGAATAGCGGTAAAAAAGACGGGTTATTTCATTTTTGTGGAAAAAAGCGGCATTGGACGCCGCTTTTTACAGAAAGCTAACGCAACCTTAGCAGTCTCTGGCGTGTCGCCACAGGCACCTGCTCCCATAGCGCACAGGTCTTGCCGGCCAGTTCCTGATAAGCGGTGCTTAACTCTTCATCCATCGGCAGGCTGTGGCGGAAAGCGACTCTGCCGGTCGCGCCGTCGATCAGCAGCAAATGGCTGGCAAACAGCCGCTGCAGGTCGCTGCGCAGAAACAGGCCGTTGTCCACGCTGTTGTCTTTGAGCACGCCGTTTTCGTTCTCTTCCGTCACGATATGGCAGGCTTCCACCCAGGGATGGGTGGCGTGTTCATGCACTTTCGTGCCGGTAATGACGCAGGCGCCGTAGCGTTCACGCACCGCCGAGATAAATGACTGCTGGCTGATACGCTGCCAGAGGCGCGCCTTGACGCGGCGGCCTACCTGAGTGCCCGGCATCACGCCTGCGGTTGGCGGCAGCAGCGGCGAGCTGAGCACCACCAGAAACTGAAGCTGGCGGGCATACTCGAAACAGGGACGCGACTGAGCGTCATAAAGCTGCCAGTACTCTTCCTCCTCATCGGTGCGCAGCAGGCTGAGGGTGAAGCCGCGCTGCGCCATCAGGCTTTGCGCCATAATAGAGGCCGGGTCGAGCATCGCCACCACTTTGCTTTCGCCCATCACTTTCCAGACGTTCCACGGCGCCGGCGCGGGTGGACGACGAAAATAGAGAAAGCTCTCCTGCCGCTGCAGATAGTGTTCAAACCGCTGCAGGTAGTTTTTGCGTTCGTTATCGTTGGAAATAAAAAGCACATCCTCCAGCGCGCCGTGGATATCCCGGCTGGCGAATATCGCCCGGATTATCCAGCTCTTGCTGGAGGTGGAAGGACTGAGTAAACCATGAGGCGTTAGGGATTTATCCTCAGGATATTTCTGGCTGTAGCGTTCGGCTATCTCATCGAACGGCAACAGATCGCCAGGCAGCAGGTCGTAATTGAAGCGCATGTCACACTCCGCAAAAAAGATAAAAGCCAGGTATAAAAAAAGAGTATCGGCCTGGCGGGTCAAAACTCCAGCGTGGCGGAAAGAAAGGTCATAAGTCGTCGTCAGCGGCCCGGACGCGAGCAGGTTTAAGCTGCCTGAAAAAATAAGGCCTCGCTATTGGAGGCCTTTATACTGTTTTCGTGGGTCACTCAGGCGAGCGCCCGACTACCCGCACGCTTCCTTAACGTCAGCAGCTCTTTTTTCAGCGCGTCCGTGCCGATTCGCGGCAGCTTGGTCGGCGGACAGCCATGTTTTTCCTGAAAATGCGTCACGGCGACCAGGCCGATGGCGCGCGAAGAGAGCTTGCCGGAAATAGTCGACTGCTGTGGGCTCCAGCCCTCATCGCCCAGATAAGAGCCTGCGTTTTCGATATCCGGAAAATAGTGGTAGGAAGGATGAAAACCCGCCTTAATCACGGCGTAGGTGTGGTCAAGATGCTCTGCGGCGTTGTAGTAAACCTCATCCATCAGCCCGACCTTATCCAGGCACTTTTTCGAGTAGTAGCAAAACGCGCCGACGCAGGCCGGAAACAGCGGCATGGTGAAGTCGCCATAGTCCATGGTGAAACAGGGATTTGGCGTGCCGTCGGGAAGCATATTTTTATCGCCGTGCTGGCTGAAATTGAAGTGCTGAATGCCGGTACGCATCGACAGTTCGATATAGCGCGCGAACACAGAGGGATCTTTCACAAAGATATCGTCTTCAATCAGAAAAAAATGATCGACGTCTTGTGACTGCAGATAGCGCAGCGCGATATTTTTACTGCGCCCTACTCCCTGATTCACCTCATTATGGTGAAGATGGCACTCAAGCTCGCCCAGCTCGGGATAATAAGCGCCGTCGTTAACCACGATTAGCGCGTCGATAATATCGCGCGGCAGGGAGTGATAAAGCTTCATCAAACCGGCTTTACGGTTGTAGGTCACAATGCCTACGCCTGTTCTTTTCCCGTTGATCATATTGCACCTACGCTGCTCTTTGCCATTAAACAGGCTGACGAAGCGCTTTTGCTCCGTCAGCCGCTGGGGTTGCCGTGGAAAATCAGCCGCGCGGCAGCCAGGCTTCCTGCCAGTCAAGCAGGCCTTCGTCGCGCAGCATCCAGTTGCGGAACACGCCGTCACGCAGCGCGTCGCCCCGGGCCGCCAGCGCGTCCATATCGGCCAGATGGTCGCGAATGGCGCTCATCCAGTCTTTATAGCGGTTGGTCACGCGGGTTACCGGCAGATCGCAGCGATAAGGTTCGATATCGGTGCAGATCACCGGTACGCCACAGGCGCCCAGCTCCAGCAGACGCAGGTTGCTTTTACACTCGTTAAAGAAGTTCATCTCCAGCGGCACCAGCGCCAGATCCAGGTTTAGCGTCGCCAGCTTTTCGGGATAGAACTCAAACGGCACGCCATAGTGGAATTCGCACTTCACGTTCTGCGGTTTCATGCCCATGAATACCCACTCGACCTCGTTTTCCAGCTCTTTCATAAAGGGCAGCAGGATCTCAAGGTCGCCGGTATGGCTACTGCCGCCCGCCCAGCCGACGCGCGGTTTTTTGCCCTGGCGACGCAGGCTGTTCAGCGAGGCCCACTGATCGTCCAGCCGGTTCTGCGCCACGCGAATATCGTGATGATAAGGCGCATAGGCTTCGGCCAGCGGCGCGGTGGAGACCACCAGCCAGTCCGCCTGCTCTACCGAGCGGCGCAGCTGGCGCACGATATCCTTCGGCAGCTTGCTGCGGAACACGCTTTTCAGCGGCAGATTGGGAATGTAGTCATCATATTCCATGATGATTTTGGTGTTGCTGACCTGCCGATACTGCTTCACGCGCTCGGGGATAGAAACGTCAGTCACCAGCTCCAGCAGCAGCGTATCGGGCTGGATTTCCGCTACTTCCATCACCGCCGGCAGGCCGTGAGTCAAACCGCCTTCCAGAATCAGGTTGCCCTCCAGCGCGCGGAATGGTTTGATCACGCGGTAGTTGCCGCAGCCGGTCAGATTTTTATGACAGGCCATCATAACCGGCAGCGGCCGTCCCGGCAGCGGCTGCTGGTAGCGTGACTGGCGCGTGCCCAGCTGGAAGTTGCCGCCAACTTTGGTCAATTGACGGTTATAGCTGATATCCACGCTGAGCTGGCCGCGCCATTTTTCGCGCAGCGTATCGAAAACCTCCGGGCCAACGTGGGAAGCGATGCCGACTTCTTCGCCCAGCACGCGGGTCGCGCCGCCCATATGCAGCAGACGCGCGTAAGGCGTCCAGACGGTCAGATAACCGCTGGCGCGCGCTTTGAGCGCAAAATCGACGTCGCCCAGATAAACCGGAAATTCCTCCACGCTGAAGCCGCCCAGCTCGCTGAAGACCTCTTTCGGCACCATCATGCAGGCCGCGCTGACGGCGGTGACGTTAAAGATCGACTTCAGCTGCTGCATGTAGCCCGTGTTATCCACGCTAACGCCGTCGTAAACCGGCGATACGCCCAGACCCACGCCCGCCACGATACCGGCATGCTGTACGCGCCCGTCGTGATATTCCAGACGCGCGCCCACAATGCCCACTTCAGGACGCGTGGCGTGCTCGACCATCGCGGAGAGCCAGTCGCCCTCGACGATTTCGATATCGTTGTTGAGAAACAGCAGCAGATCGCCGCGCGCCTGCTCAGCAGCGAAGTTATTAATGGCGGAGAAGCTGAACGCCTGCGGCCAGCGCAGCACCCGCAGCTGATCGATACCCAGCGCCTCCAGCTGCGCCAGATAGTCGCGAGCGTCATCATCCTGCGAGTTGTTGTCCACGATCAGCAGCTCGTAGCGCGGCCACTGCGTTTTTTCCATCAGGCTTTCGATACAGCGGCGCAGCAGCGGCAGGCGGTCGCGGGTCGGAATAATAATGGAAACCAGCGGCTGCTGCTGATGGGTAAAGCGCACACGATGCAGTCCGGGCAGCAGGCCAGGCTCCACCACGGCAGGCAGTTGACAACGAGCCAGATGCGCAGCGGTTGAGGCCACGCTTTCGGCGATAATCTCTGGCTGCTGTAGCCAGCTCTCCGCCATTTCCGGCACCAGCATCAGCGCATCGGCGATATGGCCGATAGCGTGAGCCCCGCGAGATTCGATAAATTTCCACGCCAGATCGATGCCGCCCAGCCTTGTAAAGTCGGCATTGAATCCGCCTGCTTCCCGTGCAGCCGCCACGTTAATCAGCATCTGCTCGCCGATATAGGGCTGGCTGCGCAGCAGGTCGATATTGAGATCGGGTTTAAACAGGCTTTCCGCAGCCAGCAGGTTGTCGCCGTTGATGCTGTCGCAGTACCAGAGCGCCGCATCGGGCTGGCGCAGGCGATGTTCGGCAAAGACCAGCAGCGCCCAGGGCACCAGCTCGCAGCCTGCCGTTACCAGCAGCAGCGAGTCGGCCTGCGTCTCGCTGAACAGCCGGGCCAGCTGCTGGCTGTCGCCGAGGGTTTCCGTTAGCGCGGGCTGCAGATACTGCTCCGCCAGCGAAGCGCGGGTTTTTTCTACCGCAGCCGCGTCGCCGTGCGTATCCAGGATTGCCACGCCGATGTTGCTGGTTTCCGGCATCTGATTAATAAAGGAGAGCAGCACGCTGACGCGCGCGTCGGAAGGCTGGCGCGTCTTCAGCCAGTTTTCCAGCACGCGGGATTTTTCCGCGTCGTCGGCGATAACCTTGCGGTGCAGCGTCAGGCTGGCGGCTTCGGCTTCGTTAATCTGCAGTTTGGCCGCCTGCGGCAAACGGGCCAGCAGCGCAGCGATCTGGCCGCTGAGCGACCACTGCTGGAAAGCGTCCGCGCGGAAGCTCTGCGTCCACTGCCAGGCGTCGGCATAGGGTTCGATGATCTCTTTTACCCACTCTTCCGGGCTTTGATGAGGCGCACTGCCAAAGTCGGCCAGAAAATGCGAGTCGAGCGCCGCTTCCAGCGTCTCGCCGTTGACATAGCCCGCGCCGGAAACCGTATCGGTAAGGTAAGCGGGAACGCCGGCGGCCAGCGCCTGCACCACCGGACGCGACTGGCCCATCACCAGCTGATAACGGCTGAGGAAAGCCGGCGTCAGTTCAACGTCGCGACGCCGCGAGCTGATATGATCGAGCTTGACGCCCTTTTCTGCCAGCAGCGCGCTGAGCGCCGTGACCGCTTCGTTTTGCTCGGCGGAAATCAGCAGGATGCGTGCCAGCTGCGGCATAGCCTGCGGCGCGACCTGCGCGAAATCGTCGCTGACGGAAAGAGGAAATATATGGAGTTTACGCTGGTCAATGCCTTTCAGCGCGAGCTTCGCATAGGAGATAGCGGAAACGGCCAGGCTGTAAGCCGCCAGTTTGTTTTCCAGCGGAGCGCCGTAGGGCAGATCCTGATCCGCGTAGGCGTAGTAGTGCTGAAAAACGCAAACGCCAGATATTTCGCCTTTCTGCAGGGCCGAGATCATTTTCAGACTCATGTAACCCTGGCAAATCCAGATTAAATCGTAGTGCGCCGCCAGCGGATGCTCATCTTCCATAAAGCACTGCACTCTGCCGCTCTGCTGCAGCGTCTTCAGCCGGCGTAAACAGGCGCCTTCCACCAGCCGCGTGACCAGGTCGATCTGCCAGCCCTGCGTGTGGAAATGATCGACCACATCCATCAGAGTCGTTTCTGTATCGGTTAACCGGTTAAGTTGATCAATAGTAATTAAAAGACGATTCATACATTTTCTCCGCGCCATCTTATGTGGGCAAGACAGAAAAAACCCGGCCGTAGCCGGGTCGACGAAACGTGTCGTGCGGGATTACTGCAGCAGAGACAGAACGCCCTGTGGAACCTGGTTGGCTTTTGACAGCACAGAGGTACCTGCCTGCTGAAGGATCTGCGCCTTCGACATGTTGGAAACTTCAGTTGCGTAATCAGCATCCTGGATACGGGACTGTGACGCGGTCAGGTTGGTCACAGAGGTGTTCAGGTTGTTGATGGTAGATTCGAAACGGTTCTGAATCGCACCCAGGCCGCTACGTGCGGTATCGACGTTCTTGATACGCGCGTCCAGGTCAGACAGGTCGCCGCCGGTCACGTCGAAAGTCGCGCCCAGGCCAGTAGTCTGGAAGCCAGCGCCTGACAGGTCGATGCTGATAACGTTAGCGTCGGTCGCGTCGTTAGCGCCAACCTGAATTTTTACGCTGCCGGTAGTGTCGAAAATCGCCGTGCCGTTGAAGGTAGAAGCTTTACCGATACGGTTGATTTCAGACAGGCGAGCGTCAACTTCTTTCTGGATAGAGTCGATGTCGTCAGCGCTGTTGGTGCCGTTTTTCGCCTGCACGGTCAGTTCACGGATACGCTGCAGGTTGGTGTTCATCTCGTTCAGAGAGCCTTCAGCCGTCTGGGTCAGAGAGATACCGTCGTTAGCGTTACGTGCCGCCTGAGTCAGACCTTTGATCTGAGAGTTCATGCGGTTAGCAATAGCTTCACCCGCTGCGTCGTCTTTAGCGCTGTTGATACGCAGACCGGAAGAAAGACGCTCGATAGCGGTGCTCAGAGAAGCCTGTGATTTGTTCAGGTTGTTCTGAGTAGTCAGTGACATGATGTTAGTGTTGATAACGGACATAATAGTTTCCTTCAAAATCAGTAAGTTTTATAAGGCTGAGCATTTCACGCTCACGGCGTCTGTCACCGTTACTGAAGTTATCGGATGGGTTAATCTGAACTTTAGAAAAAAAGTGCAAAACCCGTAAATCCATCGTCATCATCCGCTGAGCTCGCTGACGCTGTCGGCTTCCTGAGTCCTCTCCTGCAACTGTAGCCATAATAATGAGAAACGGAAAAAACGATCTGGCTAATTGCCCGCGGTTATCCCTCTTATTCTGCCCATTAAAAATTTTCGCCCGGCGTAAACTTTCCTTCTCTGCGGCCGATATGTGTTTTGTACATATCTCATTCTTTAAGGACTCCCTATGGCAAGTGTAAGCTCGCTTGGCGCTGGTACCAGCCTCGACCTGGATTCGCTTTACACCAACTTAGAAACCGCTGAGAAGACCAAGCTGACTACTATTACCAGTCAGCAGACGACCTATAATTCCAAGCTTAGCTCCTACAGCAAGCTGCAGAGTTCTATGGCGGCGCTGGAAACGGCTGCGGCGGCGCTAACCAAGTCCACCGCGTTCAGCGCGACGGCGGTGACCAGCACCAATACTTCTTTTACCGCGACCACCGATGCGACCGCCTCTACCGGCGACTACAGCGTCGATGTCGATCAGATCGCGAAAGCACAGACGCTGATCTCTGGCTCGTTCAGCAGCAACAGCTCGCAGCTGGGCGCGACCACGGGCGGCAGCCGTACCCTGACCATCACGCAGCCAGGCACGTCGACGCCGCTGACGCTGACGCTTACCGACAGCCAGACGTCGCTGACTGGCATCGCCGACGCCATCAATAAAAGCGCCGGCAACGTCAGCGCCAGCATTATCAAGGCCAGCAGCGGCGACTATCGCCTGATGCTCAGCTCGAAAACCACCGGCACCGACAGCGATATGACCATCAGCGTAACCGGCGACGACACGTTGCAGAGCGCCATTGGTTATGACGCCAGCGCAACCGGCACGCAGAATATGACGGTGCAGACCGCTTCGCAGAACGCCAAACTCAGCATCAACGGCGTGGCGATCGAGCGCAGCAGCAACACCATCAGCGACGCGCTGACCGGCGTGACGCTGAACCTGAAGTCAGCCAGCACCGATGCGTCCGGCGAAACCCTGAGCGTTTCACGCTCTATCGATGACACCAAAAAGACCATCAACGCTTTCGTAACGGCCTACAACTCGCTGAAGTCGACTATCGCCTCGGTGACGAAATATACCTCAGTTGCAGCAGGCGCTTCGCAGTCGAGCAGCAACGGCGCGCTGCTGGGTGACAGCGTGGTGCGTTCGGTCGAAAACAGCATGAACTCGATTCTGACTTCGGTGCAGAGCGGTTCCTACTCTATCCTTGCGCAGCTGGGCGTAACTATCGATCCCTCAACGCAAAGCGACGGCTCTACCGGCGCGCTGACCGTGGACGATACCAAACTCACCGCCGCGCTGACCAATAACCCGCAGGCCGTCAGCCAGTTCTTTATCGGCGACGGCAGCAAAACCGGCTTCGCTACCCAGCTGGACAGCACCCTGACCGCGATGTTGAGCACCACGGTAGGTAAAGAAGGGATTATCAAAAACGCCCAGGACGGCATTAACACCACGTTAAAAACGTTGAGCGACAACTACGACAAGATGAGCGACTCGATTGACGCGACGATGGCCCGGTATAAAACGCAGTTTACGAACCTGAGTACGCTCATAAACTCGCTGACCAATACCGCCTCTTATCTGACGTCGCAGTTCTCATCATCATCTTCTTCATCCAGCTAACTAAGCCGGGGACGATATGTATAAAGATTCAGGAGCGCAGCTCTACCGCAAGGTAGGCCTGGAAAGCAGCGTGTTAGGCGCAAGCCAGCAGCAGCTGACCACGCTGTTGTTCGACGGGGCGCTCAGCGCCCTGGTTCGCGCACGGCTGTTTATGCAGGATGGTCAGATCGAGGGCAAAGGCAACGCCATCTCTAAAGCCATCAATATTATTGAAAATGGTCTGAAGGTCGGGCTGGTGAATGAAAGCGGCGATGAACTGGCCGATAACCTGCTCGCCCTTTATGACTATATGATCAGACGCCTTCTTCAGGGTAATCTGCAGAATGATGTCGCCGCCGTTCAGGAAGTTGAAGAGCTGCTGCGCAATATTGCCGATGCCTGGAAAGAGGTTACCGCCACCGCTGTTTTTCAGGACGCCGTTTAATGAATATCGCACCGCATCTGATGTCGATTTACCAACAGCTACTCGTGCTCAGCCAGTCAATGTTGCGTCTGGCAACAGAGGGCGACTGGGATAGATTGATCGAAATGGAAGCCGACTATGTCAGTGCGGTGAGCAAACTGGCGGCCTGTACGCAGCAAACGCCGGTGCCGGCTCAGACACAGGAGCAGCTGCGTCCCGTGCTGCGCCATATTCTCGACAACGAAGCGGAAGTAACCAGCCTGCTGCAGGCGCGCAAGGCGGAGCTTTCGCTGCTGATTAGCCAGACCGGCCGTCAAAAGAGCGTCAATAAAACCTACGGCGGCATGTCAGGCGTCATTCTTTTTCCGCAAAACTCCCAGAGCGTTTAACCGCTCTCGCGGCCGCTAAACCGGCCCGCTTTTCGTGGGTAAGCGAAGCGTGAAATATTTCTGCGCTTACCCCGAGCTTTTCCCGCCGCCTCTTCCATACTTCAGGTTCCCACTGACGATTAATGGAAAAATGGCATGCGTAATCCCACACTATTGCAGTTCTTTCACTGGTATTACCCTGACGGAAGCAGGCTGTGGCCGGAAGTGGCTGAGCGTGCCGAATGGCTGGCGCAGGCTGGGATCACCGATGTCTGGCTGCCGCCCGCTTATAAAAGTTCCGAAGGCGGCACGGGCGTGGGCTACGCCACTTACGATCTTTTTGACCTTGGGGAATTCGAACAGAAAGGCAGCCGCGCCACCAAATATGGCGATAAAGAGCAGCTGATTGCCGCCGCTAACGCGCTGCGATCGCACGAGATCGGCGTGATTATGGATGTGGTGTTCAACCACAAAATGGGCGCCGACGAAAAAGAGAAGGTGCAGGTTAATCGCGTCAATCCCGAAAACCGCGAAGAGATTGATGACGAAGTCATCGAGGCGGAAGCCTGGACGCGCTTTACCTTTCCGGGCCGCGCCGGCCAGCACTCGAAATTCATCTGGGACTATAAATGCTTTAACGGCGTGGACTGCATCGATAATCCGGAAGAGTACGGCGTCTTTAAGATCGTCAATGACTATACCGGCGACGGCTGGAACGAACAGGTCGACGACGAGCTGGGCAATTTCGACTACCTGATGGGCGCCAATATCGACTTCCGCAATCACGCCGTTACCGAAGAGCTGAAGTTCTGGGCGCGCTGGATGATGCAGCAGCTTCCCTGCACCGGCTTTCGTCTGGATGCGGTGAAACATATTCCCGCCTGGTTCTATAAGCAGTGGATCGATCATATTCAGGAAGTGGCGGAACAGCCGATGTTTATCGTGGCGGAATACTGGTCGCACGAGGTGGAGAAGCTGCAAAACTATATCCACCACGTGGAAGGCAAAACCATGCTGTTCGACGCGCCGCTGCAGATGAAATTCCACAACGCCTCGCGCGAGGGCGCCAACTTCGATCTCAGCCAGATTTTCAGCGGCACGCTGGTTGAACACGATCACTGGCATGCTGTAACTATTGTCGCCAACCACGACACGCAGCCGCTGCAGTCGCTGGAAGCGCCGGTAGAACCCTGGTTTAAACCGCTGGCCTACGCGCTAATCCTGTTGCGCGAACAGGGCGTGCCCGCCGTGTTTTATCCCGACCTGTTCGGCGCCAGCTACAAGGATGAAGGCGGCGACGGCGAAGAGTATCAGATCGATATGCCTGTTATCCCGGAGCTGGAAGCGCTGCTGCGCGCGCGTCAGGAGTTTGCGCACGGCATTCAGACTGAATGGTTCGATCACGCTAACTGCGTGGCTTTTGCGCGCAGCGGCACAGATGAACACGCGGGCTGCGTGGTGATCATGTCAAACGGGGAGCAAGGCGAAAAGACGCTGCCGCTGGGCGAGGATTTTGCCGGAAAAAGCTGGCGGGACTATCTGGGGCATCGTGAGGAGCAGGTAACGTCCGATGAGGAGGGCAACGCGACCTTCTTCTGCAACGCGGGCAGCGTCAGCGTCTGGGTGCTGGCTGACTAAACACGCGCGCAGCGAAGAGGCCGCGTAACCGGCAGACAATCAGGATTTGCCGTTTTTCATCATGACTTTATGGTGCGATTTGCCGCCTGTGGTTTTGGCGGCTTTTTCTGCCTGCGCCCGGTCGTTAACATGCTTTAACGCTTCCTGACACTCCGCGGTCGGCTGCGGAACTCTCTGCAGCACCAGCTTGTCGTAATGCAGCTCGCGCCCTTTCAGCTCCAGCGGCATCACCCGCACTTCATTATTCACGTTGACCCAGTCGCCGGAAAACTGTGTGACTTTGCCCGGTTTAGCGATCACGCGCTGCCACTGACGGCAGTCCAGCGTGTCGCCAGCCGCGCTGATAATCAGGCTGGCCGTCGCCTCTTTGCTGACCAGCCCTTTCTGCGGCCCAAAGGTTTGCCAGTTACCGACCAGGTCGGCAGGCGGCGGCGTCTTAATCGCGCTCTGGTAGTTAGGTATTTGCGCGCAGCCGGCCAGCGCTACGGCGGCGACCGTTAAAATCCACTTTTTCATTTTTCAGTTCCTGACTCGTCAACCAGGCGCTACGTTATAATCTTTTACCCGTACAATTCAAGCAGTCTCGCCCTGCCCGCGCGCTTTTCATCAGCAGATGCCGAAAAGGCGATGGAAGTGTAAACTTAGCGCCTCATTTTTTGCCGGATCCCCGTTATGAAAACCATAGAAGAGTATTACGCCACCGCTACCGCACTTTTTCTGGAGGCGTACCCGGAAATCAAAAGCGGCATCGCCGCGCTGAGCCAGCAGGACGCGGATTCGCTGGGCATGACCCTGCCCGCTTTACAGCGGCTGCAGACCGATCGCGCCTGGGCCGCCTATACCCGAGAGAAAAAGCTCGACGGGATGCTGTTCGCCATTCAGCTCGCCGAACCGGATAAAGAAGTGGCCGCCCAGGCTATCGAAGCCTACCTGCGCCAGCACGCTGAAGCGCTGGGCATGAGCTGGGAAGAATTCTGTATCAAAAACGAGCTTTAATCGCCCGCCATTTGCCTTATCCGGCGCCTTTTTACCCGCGCCGGAGAGGCTGTTTTAGTACCGCTCAAAGTGGGAATGCTCTTAAACAAATAGAGGCAGCGCATAATAGCGCGTAAAGAGAAATTTTTTGCGTTATATATAGCGTTAAACCTTCTGTCCTATAGAAAATCAGGCCGGGTTTATTATTTCACCAGACGATTGAAATTAGATAATCGCAGGGATATTCTTTACGCGCTTTCCGGCGTACTCCCTCTTTTTCCAGGGGTTATTATGCCGCCGCCTGTCAGGGATGACTCATTTTTTAAACAACTGAATCATGAAGTTAGAAAGTCGGCCGTCGTGACAACGTTCGTGCGCGGCTCAGGGTATTGCCTTGAATAAAATTTGAGCCAAAGAAATGCCGCTAAGTAAATATAAAATCAATCTGGTTATTCTGCTATTTTTTATCACGCTCTGTATGACGATGCTGGGGCTTTACTGCCGCACCACCGCCGCGCTCTCTCTTTTCTGGCCCTGCAACGCGATCCTGCTGGGGCTGCTGGTGCGTTTTCCCCAGTTCAGTTCGGCGCTGACTTTTCCTGCCGTCTACGTCGCCCTGGTCACGGCGGATATCGCCTTCGGCACCGCGGTCGCGCCTTCAATCGGCATGGACGCGGCCAATCTCTCCTTTATCGTGACGGGGCTCGGCGTCCTGCTGAGCGGCGACAGCTCCGCACGCCGTCTGCAGGCGCTGAATCGCGTTTTTCCCGCTTCGGTGGTAGGCGCGGCGGTCTGTGCGGTGATCGGCTCGGTCGCCAGCCAGCACTATTTCCATGACGACCTGGTAAAAGGCTGGATCTCCTGGTTCTGCGAGCAGGTTTCCACCTCTATTCTGCTGCTGCCGTTGGTGATTACGCTGCCCCGCCGCGACGAGCTGAACGAACTGCTCAGGGATATTCGCTCTGCCTCGCCGCTGCCGCTGATTTCGCTGCTGGTTTCGGGCGTGATGGGCATTTACGTGGGCGGCGGCGGCAGCCTGATTTTCCCGCTGCCGGCGCTGATGTGGTGCGCGGTGAGCTATCCGCTCTTTATCACCTGCCTGCTGACGATGATGACCGGCATCACGGAAATTATTCTGGTCGCCAGCAACGTGCTGAACATCCAGGGCAGAGATGATTTCTTTCTGATCGACAGCCTGGCTTCGGCGCGGCTCGGCGTGGCGGCGATGACCATCAGTCCGCTGATCGTCGCGCTCAGCGCCACCGCCAATAAAAAGCTGGTAGCGCGCATTACCCGCAGGGCCGATTACGATCTGCTGACCGGCGCGCTGACGCGCAGCGGCCTGGCGGCCAGGCTTGACACCCTGGGCGCCCGTCGGGATCAAGATTTTAACGGCGCGGCTTTTTTAGTGGATATCGATCGCTTTAAAAATATCAACGATACCTTTGGTCATGCGGCGGGAGATTATGTGCTGGCGCAAACCGTCGAGCGCATTCGCCAGACGCTGCAGCAGACGGCGATTATCAGCCGGATGGGCGGCGAGGAGTTTTTGATTTTGATTGAGGGCGTTTCGGCGACACGCGCTTTTCTGCTCGCCAATCGTCTGCGTCAGAGCATTGAGCAGCACACCATTATTCTGAACGATGAGGATCTGAGCGTAACGGTCAGCATCGGCATCAGCACGCTGAAGCTGGTGGACGCCAAAAGCCTGGATGAGTCGATTAAGAGCGCCGATAAGCAGCTCTATCTGGCCAAAAGCGGCGGCAGGAATCGGGTCTTTCCGGAATTTGTGCTGTAAAAAAAAGGCCGCCATTGCTGGCGGCCAAAGCCTTATCGGCTAATAGTAAGCAATTTTACGGTCTGTGCCGTTAATATTGACCGTGACATAGCCTGCGGCTGTCGTGGTCGAAGGTGCTGTAGCGGTAGTGGTAGCTATCGTCAGCACTCCTTTTTCATTGGCGCCTACGCCTGCCAGTCCGTTATGCAGGCTCATCCTGGCGTTAACCGCCGTGGTGCCGACCAGGTTAGGATCGGTCACCTCCACCAGGCTTGGCCGGTAGTAGCAGCATTCGCCGGAATCAAAGCGGCTTGGGCCGGTCGCCCGCAGGCTGAACGAAGTATCGCCGCTGTTGGCTTTCACCTTGATGAAAACCTCCGCCACGGTCATCCCGACGCGGTTGATTTTGGCATCCAGTACGGACGGCAGCCCCTTATGCTGTATATCGCCATAGATGCCGTTCCAGCAGCGTGAGATATTCAGCCATGTCAGACAGGAGTTGGTCGAGGTGGTCGGATTGCCTAAAGTTTTGTCCAGTGCTTCCGTGCTCAGCTTGCCGATAATCTCGAAAATCCACTGCAGGTTATCTTTAGGGAAGTTAATCAATCCCAGATTGAACCACTTGTCAGCGCTGGTATTGTTGGTGACCCGATAACCGGAGTACCAGCCGGGACGAATTGAACCGTTCAGCGAGATACCGTAGTTCTCATCGCGACGCCAGCCGTACTCAAAAGCGGAAAGCCAGCGGCTTTTATCGTCGAAGCTCAGATCCAGCGCGCTGCCGCTTTGCAGGTTAAGCTGGCGCATCTGCACGCGGCTGTTGGTCATATCCAGCTTGTTGGGGCAATCTTCGACGCTCAGCGCATCCACAATCCACTGGCCGTCGCGCAGGTTGCCGGGGAAGCGGCTGTGCTCGATCCAGACGTTGTAGATCAGGCCCTGAGTTACGCGCGGCATCCATAGTGCGGCGTCCGCATAGCTGTACTGGAAGTTCGCATTGGTCAGCTCGATCGCCGTCGAGTGGTCCCAGGAACCCGCCGCCGTGCCGGAGTAGTTGACGTCGAAAATCCTGCCGTAGGTAGTGGTGGTGTAGATCTGGTTGAACTTGGTATCCAGCGTATCCAGCAGCTTGATTACCGTACCGCCGCAGTTCTGCGCGCGGAAGCCGTCAATCAGTACTGATTCGCCCGCCACGATGGTGTTTTCAAAGAACGGCTGCGTGTTGGAACACATCTCCGCCGTAATCGCCCCCGTGTTGGTTTTAACATCCGCAGACGTTTGACCATTCCAGCAGATACCTTCGATAGTGACGCGGCGCGATTTAACCTTGAACACCGGCGAAGACGATTTGTCGGAAAGAATGGTGGTACGCGGGATGGCGCCGTGCGGGTTGTGGTCCCCGTAGATATAGAAAAACGCCGTCTCGTTTGCTGAAATATCGATTGGCTTGACCAAAAAATTACCCGCCGGGAAGCGTACAGCGATATCACGCATGCTGGTGTTATAGGTCTGCGCCCAGGTCAGCATATTTTTTACCGGCGTAGTGTCGTCGTTCGCGCCATCGCCGCGAGCGCCAAAATGAAACAGGTTCACCTCATCCGGATCGTCCACTACGCGGCGCCAGTAAAACCCGTTGCCGACCGCCAGCGTACCGCCATTATCCGCTGGCAAAGAGGTAGTAACATAACCCACGAAATTACCGCCGCCGCGATAGTAGTTATCATTATTATAATAACGACGCAGAATAGCCAGCTCGCCGGTTTTAGATGGCGTGGTCGTTCTCAGTTCAGCAAAAGAGTTAACTTCAATCATAATAACCTCCGCGACAATAAGCAGGTGCAAATTGTCTGTAGTGAATAATTAATAGTTGAACGTTTAGCCTTTATTATTATCCGTCGAACTCTTCCTGAAGGACGGTTATTTCCTGTTTATTTGGCGCACACTTTATTCCACATATCGTTGTGCACATTAATTTCCTTTACTGTCCTGATGTCCATTAATTTCCAGTCTTGCCCATAGGTCCTGATTGGCGAAAATAAAGTGCAGGACGAATCGACAATGAGTTTAGGGCTGTTTGTCGTTGAATTGCGACTCGCGCAGCTTGCGACGAGCGTCATCATCATTAAGAGCATTATTAACGGCCTGAACATTTCTGGCTTCCTCGCTGTTTTTTGCCTGTTTTTCGGCGACGGCGGATATCTGCGCGCTTTCGACTTTAGCGGCCTGCACGTCCGCCTTCGCCTTTTGCTGCACCTTGCCGGTTTTTTTGCCGCCGAACCAGCTGGCCACGATGGCCGCGATAACCACGCCAATCCCGGCCAGCAGGTGCCAGCTTCCGTTAAATAAAGAGAGGAAAGCGGTCATTTTTTCTCTCCTGCGGCGGGCGGTGCATCTCCTGGAGCGGGCGGCACATCTGCCGAAGTGGGCGCCGCATCTGCCGCCGTGGGCGTTACGTCTGTCTTAGCAGGCGATGTATCTGTCGCAGCAGGCGTTGCGTCTGTCGCAGCGGGCGGCACATCTGCCGTAGCGGGCGGTGTATCTGCCGCAGCAGGCGTTGCGTCTGTCGCAGCGGGAGGCACATCTGCCGTAGCGGGCGGTGTCTCTGCCGCAGCGGTTGGTGTGTCAGTCGCAGCAGGCGTTGCGTCTGTCGCAGCGGACGGTGTATCTGTCGCAGCAGGCGTTGAGTCTGCCGCAGCGGACGGCGCATCTGTAGCAGCGGACGGCGTATCTGCCGCAGCAGGCGTTGCGTCTGTCGCAGCGGGAGGCACATCTACCGTAGCGGGCGTATCCACCGCTGGCCTGCCAGCCGACGCCGTTTGCTCTGAGGTCACTATTGATACCGCCGGTGATACGCCATTGGTAGGTTCCATGGGCTCTGGGGCAGATGATTCAGCCGACTCGTCTGTCGCTTCCGTCTGCGAGGTAGTCGCGGAAGAGCCGGTGTCCTCCGCCGCTGTTTCTGACGTTGCCGGCGCCCTTGGCCTGCCCGCCGCCGACGTTTGTTCCGAGGTGACTATTGAAACCATTGGCGATGCGGGCGCCGTGGCAACATCTACCTCTCTCGGCCTGCCCGCCACTGCCGTCTGCTCTGAGGTCACTATCGATACCGCTGGTGAGACGGTTTCGGCTGATGTTAAGGGTGAAGTATTGGTTTTATCAGACATAGTGGTTTGCTCCGTTGTTACCAGTGAAATTGCGGGCGACGGCGCTGCGACACTCGCTGGTTTGGGTTCAGAAGATGACGCCAGCGTTAGCCCAACGGCTGCCGCTGTTGGCACTGAGGCTAAGGCTGGCGCCGCAGGCGCTGCCGCTGTGGTCGTGGTTGATGAAGCCGCAGGCGCTGTTGTCGTCGTTGCCATGGGTGAAGCCGTCGGCGCCGCCGTTGGAGCCACCATTGATGAAGCCGTCGGCGCTGCCGTTGGGGTCGCTGCCAGCATTTCTTTCGCCGCCGCTAACTTTTTCTGGCGAATAAACTGGGCGATCACCGCCATCGCCACCATAAAAGAAGCCAGAAAACCCAAAAAGTGCTGCGGAATCACCGTCTTCACATCTTCTGGCAGGCCGCTCCAGGCGCTGGTGGCGGAATCAGGAAAAGCCTGAACCCAGGCGCCAATCGCCGAGCCAGCCGAAGCCAGCCACACCGACCAGGCTTTAAACAGCAGCCGGGCATGAGCCACCAGCTCGATTGTGCCCTTTCTGCTGCTGCGCCAGACGATCAGCGCGATCGCCAGCACAGCAAGGATAAAGAGAATAAATTTCATATAACCCCCTGCCACGCATCGTAAGTGCCGCTGCGCATCGCCTCCGCGTGACGCTTCGCTCTGGCGGGCGTCTGCTTCGCCCAGAGGCTGCTCAACAGGCCTTCCGCCGCGCCCGCAAAATTTTGGGTGGCAATCATCTGAAGCGTATTTTTGAAAGCGGCCAGCCCGTCGATGCCTAACTGGTAGGCCATGCTGTAAAGCACATCGGCACGGGCATCGTTGCACTGTTTCAATGCCGCCACTAATACCGGCCTGTTATTCATTTCCTTTATTTTTTCGTTGATGATTTTTTGCATCCATATATCGCCCACTTCGCGGGGAACGGTAAAAGTATAATTTTTTATCGATGCATCTTTAGGGCCGATAAGAATACCGCAGCCAACCGTTGGATAACCTTCCGTGTCAATATAAGGTTTTTCTTTATAACCTTCTTCATAGGCCAGAATTTGAATTATCTTGCTCATTTTTCACCCCTTCATAAAATAGCCGCCGTGGCGGAATGGATAAGGACACTTCCCCGGTGAAAATGAAATTTTATAATTTAGCAGGCGTTTCAAATTGCCTTTCTAACACATTAGAACCGAAATCGCGTACGCAACCAATTTTTTCTGGAAAATTCTTCTTATCGATGAAATGTATTTAACGTTATTGGTTTTTTTTAATGAAAATAAGAGAGTTAGGAGGCGGACGTCCGGCGAATTATTTTTCGCATTCCAGTTCGACTTCCAGCGCGCTCAGCACTCCCTCGACAAACCCTTCGGCAGTCTGCAGCTGTTTGCGGATAGTGCCGTCGGCGCAGCGACGTCGGCGCGCAATAGAACGCAGTGAAATACGATAGTGATAGTGAGCGACCAGCAGCGCGTGTTCGTCAGGATGATTGATTCTGAGCCGGCTGATACAGCTATCCAGAATCAGGCCGTCGTTATCGCTACATACAGGACGGTTGGCCGGCGCGGCCGTAATCAGGCCGCGAAAACCGGCGGCGATGTGCGAATAGCTTACGCCGCTCTGTTCCGTCGCCGCCCAGCCGCCCCATTTTTCCAGCAAAGTTTTCATATCTCGCATTTTGACCCCCTTCAGCATGAATAAAGCAGAAGAAAAAGTGAAGTTTTCAGCACTTTTCCCTGACAGCTGCTAATTTCAAAACGGTACTATTTTTTGCGTGCGGCTCTGCCGCTTCGCTTGTTTTCCCTGGGTCAAAAGGGTTGCCAGCGGTTAGGCTGGACGGCCTGATTGTCAAAGAGCGGGTGTGCTGAAATCGATAGCTTCCAGGAAGAAGTTTTATCCGTTTTAGTATCAACACACCTTAATTAATAGCATAGGTTATTAAACCTGCCAATAGCAAAGCGTGTTTGACGAAAAATACGCGTCGCTATAAATTCTGGTATATGAAACCGAATACACTCGCCTACCGACTGAACATGGCAATGTCCATGATGGGAATCACCCAGGGTGCTTTAGCTAAAGCATCGGGCGTATCACAACCTACAATCTGGCGCCTGACCAAAGGCGAGGCCGAAGGGTCGCGCAAACTGGTCGATATCGCCAGGGCTCTGGATGTTAATGTGCAATGGCTGGCCAGCGGCGAAGGAGAGATGCGCGGCAACGCGGCGCTAAGCGCCATTGAAAAAGTTAAAAGTGGATCGACAATTCCGGTCTGGGGACCGGAAGGTAAAACAGGGGAAATAGTCTCTGCGCCCAATGGAGTAAGGGCGAAGAGAACCTGGCGCGCCTATATTCTTGACAGGAACAGCGGCTGCGCAGAAGCCACTGCCGGCAGCATCGTTATTGTCGATACCGACGTACCACCTGAATCTGGAGATTTGGTGATGGCCAGGGTGAGTTCACGCATCTCGGTTTATCGCTATCTGGAAGGCCCCTCCAATGGTTTTTTGACCGTTGACGACCCCCGATTGCCCGCCGTTGAACTCTCAGAGGAGTCAGAACTGATTGGCGTGGCGATCTTTTTAATCCGTGATTTAAGGCGATAAGTACTGACATTCTGCCCCGGCAGAATGGTTTCTTTGTAACGCCCTCCAGACACTCTGTGCAGCACAGATATCATCAGCTTATCCTCGCGAAAACCCATCCTCTGCAACAGTTAA
This sequence comes from Erwinia sp. CGal63, assembly GCF_037026505.1. Taxonomy (NCBI): domain Bacteria; kingdom Pseudomonadati; phylum Pseudomonadota; class Gammaproteobacteria; order Enterobacterales; family Erwiniaceae; genus Erwinia; species Erwinia sp. CGal63. The sequence continues at coordinate 505,120 of NZ_JAKUMN010000001.1, read as the reverse complement.
TCTGCGCAGAGGCTTTGGCGCATTGATTCAACTGAATAGATTAGTAAAGCTTTTAATAACATCGCCAGAATAATGCGTAAAAAAAGCGTTAAGAAAATAATTAAACCATATAAAACAACGACTTAAATCAATAACAAAAGTTATAGATGCAATACCTATTGATATTAATAATAACTATGGCTATTGTTTTTTAAGGTGGATAAGTTCTCCACGCTTAACATTCCCCGTCATCGCGCTTAAGTGGCTGGGAAATCTGTTATTTTGTTTCTTCCCGGAGGTTTTTTATGGCCACTATCATCTGGAAAAAAGCCCGACCCGGCGGTACCAGCAAAAGCCGTTATAAAGCCCGTCGCGGCCAAATGCAGGCGCTGTTGGCGCAGGAAGAGCAGCTTGCCAGAAGGGTTTCCCGACTGCTGGCAGGCTGTAGTCTGCGGGTAATGAAAGCGGTGAGTGAGTGACACAACGGCTGTCCCCTGTGATTTATACTGGTTTTATATACAGTATTATTTCTTTTGGCAGCCAGGCAAGTTTTTTTCCGTCAGGCGTGACGATGGCGGCGGATCGAATAGATTACCGATGGCCCCGATCGTTGCGAGACGCAACAGTCAGGGCCCGGATTGCGGGCAGCAGGTAAAACAGGCGGCAGAAATCAGGCCCGATTATTGAAAATCTCCCGGGCCGGGAAAATTTAAAGCGGAGGGTACTAGCTGATAAAGGCCTTGTAGCTGACCGTCATTGTGGCTTTACAGAAGATGCAGTTGGCACCGTGGGGATTTTTTGGCGTGATATTGTGTAACGAGAAGCGGTACTGACATCCGTGGCATAGCGGACATCTGAATTTAATATTAGGAATAAATAGCCTTAGTATTACGAAATTGAATAGCTACTCTACCATTTTTACCCTTCACTGTCGAATTTTAAGCCAGCCGAACCGCTTTCTACTCCCGCCTTAGGAGGTTAAACCTTCGGGCATGTTGACCGGCTGCTTTACCTCGTAACGGAAATGACGCTAAAACGCCTGCTAAGCCACTGCTATCGCGTTCGCAGGTTACATCGCCTGCTGGCCCGGCTGCTTCCGGCAACAGTACCAGCGGCTTCTCAGGACGTTTGAGACGCTATCACTGGCCACAGCCTGACCGACCGATAATCAGGCTTACGCCTGCGCATCCACAGGTTCGTCTGCAAATTGTCTTTCCCTGTCATGATTTGCGCCAGGCCCTGCTTTTATGTAAAGCCGGCTGCGGTTTTAGCGGTAATAACCGTACCAAAAACTTTTCAAGCTTTCGATTTTGTACGGCCAGAAACAGTGAACCGTGATTTATCAATCACCTGTCCAGTTTCCGTGCCGAGAGGTCGCCTGCTGCCAATGCGGTTTCTGAGGCAGTGCATGGCCAGTAGCAATAAGAAAAAAACCAGCGCCGAGACAAGCAAAGTTATCATGACGAGTTCGCCCTGTAGATTCAATGACCGCCCTATTTTGCCTGAGCACGCTAAACGCCACGCCAACATAATGTAAAATGTCCGTTTATCCTATCCGCTTCATCAGGCCTGGCTTTGCCGTGCCGAAGATAACGTTTTGCCTTTTTTGCATAACCTCTTTTTCTCTTCCAGGCTTACGGCACAAGTCATTCTGGAGGAAATACCATGACCGAAGCTTATCAACGCTGTATCGAAGCCTGTTATCTCTGTGCGGCGGCCTGCGATCGCTGCGCCGCTTCCTGCCTGAAAGAAGAGCACGTCGATATGATGCGCGACTGCATTCGTCTGGATATGCAGTGCGCCAATCTTTGCCGCCTGGCCGCACAGTTTATGGCGCTGGAGAGCGAAGAGGCGAAAAAGCTGTGTCAGCTATGTGCGGAAGTTTGCCGCAAATGCAGTGAAGAATGCGGAAAACACGATCACGATCACTGCCAGAAATGCGCCAGCGCCTGTAAAAACTGCGCGGAAGCGTGCGAAAAAATGGCGGCCTGATAACGGCCAGAGAGGCATGAGGCTCTGTAACCAGGCAGGGTTTCATGCTTTTTTGCGGGCTGGGCCACAACACCCCGCCATTTTTCTGCAACCGATAAAATTTATTGGAACACGCTTCCCTGCTCTGCAAACTGGCGGCAGCGATTCTGTTGCCGCTGGCATAGACTTGATTCCCGCTTCACAGCTTCATGCCCCCTCTTTATCAAAGGTCGCGAAAAAGCGATGTGACAGTACGACTACAGGAGAGTAGATTGCGCCCATATATGGACAAAAAATAAACAGCACGCTATTGCAGAAGCCAGGGATCTTTTGGCAGACAGGCGCGAACGGAGGAACAAGGATGTTTAATTGCAGAGAAAACAGGGAACAGGATAGGCGGGCGCCAGAACGGACGTGGCAGTTATCAAGGCTGGCTACGCCACAAAAGCCGACGTCAGCGAGGCGAAGCAGAGCATTATTTTATGAATCGTCAGCACCCTTGTCCTGGCGCTGCTTCTGCCGCCGCTGATCAAATTTGCCCTGTAGCGGCGCATGCTTGCGCTTTAATAAGCGCAAAGCCTGAAAACTGGGCGCGCCCCGGCGGCTGTCGCCCGCTCAGCACGGCGCGCTACTCGCCGCCGGAGCCGTTTATCCACGGCATCCAGCAATTCGCCAGCGTACAACCCCGGCATTATTCAGTCTTTTACAGGCTGACGTGCTACACCTGCATATTCATCACTTCAGAGTAGGCGTTAACCAGCTTGTTACGTACCTGAATGCCCATCTGCATAGAGACAGAAGCTTTCTGCATATCGACCATGACATCGTTCAGGTTGATGCCCGGCTTGCCCAGCTCAAAATCCTGCGCCTGAGTGCGCGCTTCAGTCTGCGTATCGCTGATTTTGTTCAGCGCTTCTTTCATTGCGTCGGCGAAGTCCGCGTGACTGGTGGCGTCGGTGCGCTGACCTGATGCCTGAATCGCTGCGGTCTGCAGCTGCTGCATTACGCTCTCAATACCCTGAATTGCCATGATTTGCCTCGGTTAAAAAATGGGGGTGATTTTTGCTGTCTGAAAACTTACCACAATGTCAATAAGACAAAGCCCGTAAATAAGAGCAAAAGTCATAGCTTATCCGCCCATCGAATTTTCCAATTCAGAAAATAATGGCACCCCATAAGAGGTGGATTAATTTTGTTTAGCCAGCACATCAGGGAGTCAGATTTGTTACGACACTACACGAAACAGTCCGGTCAACTGTCAGGCGGGAAAGAGTCATGAATGCAACTGTCACGCAGGATCAACCAGAGAAGAAAGGGTTAACCGACCTTTTCGCTCGTTTAAAGGCAAATCCTCGCATCCCGATTATCATCGCTGCGGCGGCTGCCGTTGCCATTGTTATCGCCATGGTGCTGTGGGCCAAACAGCCTGAGTATCGCGTGCTTTATAACAATCTCAGCGATGAAGATGGCGGCGCCATCGTTACTCAGCTGACCCAGATGAACATCCCCTATCAGTTTGATGATAAGGGCGGTGCGCTGATGGTGCCGGCAGAGAAGGTGCACGAGCTGCGCCTGCGTCTCGCCCAGCAGGGCTTGCCGAAAGGCGGCGCGGTCGGCTTCGAGCTGCTGGATCAGGAAAAATTTGGTATCAGCCAGTTCAGCGAGCAGGTTAACTACCAGCGCGCGCTGGAAGGCGAACTCTCCCGCACCATCGAAACACTGGGCCCGGTGAAGAACGTTCGCGTCCATCTGGCTATGCCGAAACCGTCGCTGTTTGTACGCGAGCAGAAAGCGCCAACCGCGTCAGTGACCCTGACGCTGCAGCCAGGCCGCGCGCTGGACCAGGGGCAGATTAGCGCCATCGTCCATATGGTTTCCAGCAGCGTCGCCGGCCTGCCGCCAGGCAACGTAACCGTGGTTGACCAGGCCGGTCATCTGCTGACGCAGTCCGATAACGCCGACCGTGCGCTTAACGACGCGCAGCTGAAATACGCCACCGATGTGGAAACCCGCTACCAGCAGCGTATCGAAGCGATCCTGAACCCTATTGTGGGTAACGGCAACGTACACGCTCAGGTTACGGCGCAGATTGATTTTAACGCTCGTGAACAGACCGACGAGAAGTATCAGCCTAATACCGATCCTTCTAAACAGGCGATTCGTTCACGGCAGAGCAGCAACAGCGAACAGAACGGCGGCCAGTCAGGCGGCGTGCCCGGCGCGCTCTCTAACCAGCCTGCTCCGGCTAACACCGGCCCGATTACCACGCCAGCGGCGAACGCGGCGACCGGGGCAAATGGGGCTAACGGCGCCAACGGTGCGGCGACGAATAACGCGACGGCGAACCAGAACAGCAGCACCGTCAAAACCGGGCCGACCAATAGCCGTAACGACGACACCACTAACTACGAAGTAGACCGCACCATCCTGCATACCAAGATGAATGTGGGCGAAGTACAGCGTCTCTCGGTAGCGGTAGTGGTGAACTATAAAACCGACGCGGCCGGCAAGCCGGTAGCGCTGACCGACGCGCAGCTGAAGCAGATCGACAACCTGACGCGTGAAGCGATGGGCTACTCGGAGCAGCGCGGCGACACGCTGAACGTGGTGAACTCGCAGTTCAACGATACGGTTGAAACCGGTGGCGACCTGCCATTCTGGCAGCAGCAGTCCTTTATCGAGCAGATGATGGAAGCCGGACGCTGGTTGCTGGTGCTGATTGTGGCCTGGATCCTTTACCGCAAGCTGGTTCGTCCACAGCTGCAGCGTAAAGCGGCGCAGGAGAAAGCGATGGCGGAAGCCGTCCAGGTCAGAGCGGGCAGCGACGACGAAGCCGTCTCCGTGAAGCTGTCGAAAGACGAGCTTGATCAAGAACGTAAGTCTCAGCACCGCATGAGTGCTGAGGTAATGAGCCAGCGTATTCGTGAGATGTCGGAAAACGACCCACGCGTGGTGGCTCTGGTCATTCGCCAGTGGATGAAGGACGAACTATGAGTCTCACCGGTACCGAAAAAAGCGCCATTCTGATGATGACGATTGGCGAAGACCGCGCGGCCGAGGTGTTTAAACACCTTGGCGCCCGCGAAGTGCAGCACCTGAGCGCCGCCATCTCTAACATGCGCCAGGTTTCTCACAAGCAGCTGACCGAAGTGCTGCGCGAGTTCGAAGGCGACGCCGAACAGTTTGCGGCGCTGAGCGTTAACTCTAACGACTATCTGCGTACCGTGCTGACGAAAGCGCTGGGCGAAGAGCGCGCCGCCAGCCTGCTGGAAGATATTCTGGAGACGCGCGAAACCACTACGGGCATGGAAACGCTCAACTTTATGGAACCGCAGGCGGCTGCCGACCTGATCCGCGACGAACATCCGCAGATCATCGCTACCATCATGGTTCATCTGAAGCGTTCTCAGGCGGCGGATATCCTGGCGCAGTTCGACGAGCGTTTGCGTCACGACGTAATGCTGCGTATCGCTACCTTCGGCGGCGTACAGCCGGCGGCGCTGGCGGAACTGACCGAAGTACTGAACGGCCTGCTCGACGGCCAGAACCTCAAGCGTGCGAAGATGGGCGGCGTGAGAACCGCAGCGGAAATCATCAACCTGATGAAAACGCAGCAGGAAGAAGCGGTTATCGAAGCCGTACGCGACTTCGACGGCGAGCTGGCGCAGAAGATCATCGACGAGATGTTCCTGTTCGAAAACCTGGTGGAAGTCGACGACCGCAGCATCCAGCGCCTGCTGCAGGAAGTGGAATCGGAATCGCTGCTGGTGGCACTGAAAGGCTCCGAACAGCCGCTGCGCGAGAAGTTCCTGCGCAACATGTCGCAGCGCGCGGCAGATATCCTGCGCGACGACCTGGCGAACCGCGGCCCGATGCGTATGTCGGCGGTGGAAAGCGAACAGAAAGCAATCCTGCTTATCGTTCGTCGCCTGGCGGAAAGCGGCGAGATGGTGATTGGCGGTGGCGAGGAACAGTATGTCTGATAAATCTTCGCTGCCCTGGCAGCGCTGGCAGCCCAACGATCTTGGGATGCCGAACAAGCCGCTGATGGCCTCGTTCGACGAGCCGGAAGCGCCGCTGGTTGACCTGCCAGAAGATCCTTTCGGTCAGCAGCCGTCCGAGCTGGAGCTGATGCAGAGCCAGGCGCGCAGCGAAGCGCAGAGCCAGGGCTACGCCGAAGGTCACCAGCAGGGCTTCAGCGAAGGGCAGAAAGCGGGCTTCGACGCCGGTTTTCAGCAGGGTCTGGCGGAGGCGCAGCAGCAGCAGGCGCCGCTGCAGGCTCGCATGCAGCAGCTGGTTTCCGAGTTTTCCCATACGCTGGAAGCGCTGGACAGCGTGATTGCTGCACGCCTGATGCAGCTGGCGCTGGAGGCGGCGCGTCAGGTGATCGGCCAGGCGCCGCACGTCGACGGCACCGCCCTGCTCCGCCAGATTCAGGGCATGATCCAACAGGAGCCGATGTTCAGCGGCAAGCCAACCCTGCGCGTCCATGCCGACGATCTGCAGCGCGTTGAGCAGACGCTGGGCGCGACGCTAAGCCTGCACGGCTGGCGTCTGGTGGCCGACAATACTATCCATCCCGGCGGCTGCAAAGTCAGCGCCGAAGATGGCGATTTAGACGCCAGCATCGCTACCCGCTGGCATGAACTCTGCCGCCTTGCCGCGCCGGGAGAACTGTAATGACCACCACCACTCGCCTTTCGCGCTGGCTTGGCGCGCTTGACTCCTTCGAACAGCGTCTGGCCAATGTGCCGGACGTTCGCCGCTATGGCCGTCTGACCCGCGCCACCGGCCTGGTGCTGGAGGCGACCGGCCTGCAGCTGCCGCTGGGTGCCACCTGCGTAATTGAGCGTATGGACGGCAACGGCGTCAGCGAAGTCGAAAGCGAAGTGGTCGGCTTCAACGGCCAGAAACTTTTTCTGATGCCGCTGGAAGAAGTGGAAGGCATTCTGCCGGGCGCGCGCGTTTACGCTCGCGTTGCGGGCGACAGCCAGCACAGCGGCAAACAGCTGATGCTCGGCCCGGAGCTGCTTGGCCGCGTACTTGACGGCAGCGGCCGACCGCTGGACGGTCTGCCTTCGCCGGAAACCGGCTACCGCGCGCCGCTGATTACCCCGCCGTTCAACCCGCTGCAGCGCACCCCGATCACCGACGTGCTGGATACCGGCGTGCGGGCGATTAACGCGCTGCTGACCGTAGGTCGCGGCCAGCGTATGGGGCTGTTTGCCGGTTCCGGCGTCGGGAAAAGCGTGCTGCTGGGCATGATGGCGCGCTACACCAAAGCTGACGTCATCGTGGTTGGCCTGATCGGCGAGCGCGGACGCGAAGTTAAAGATTTTATCGAAAATATTCTCGGCGCCGAAGGCCGCGCGCGTTCGGTGGTTATCGCCGCGCCTGCGGATGTTTCTCCGCTGCTGCGTATGCAGGGCGCGGCCTACGCGACCCGTATCGCAGAAGATTTCCGCGATCGCGGCCAGCACGTGCTGCTGATTATGGACTCCCTGACCCGTTACGCGATGGCGCAGCGTGAAATCGCGCTGGCGATCGGCGAGCCGCCTGCCACCAAAGGCTATCCGCCATCCGTATTCGCCAAACTGCCTGCGCTGGTGGAGCGCGCCGGTAACGGTATCGACGGCGGTGGCTCTATCACTGCCTTTTACACCGTGTTGACCGAAGGCGATGACCAACAGGATCCCATTGCGGACTCCGCTCGCGCCATTCTGGACGGCCATATCGTGCTGTCGCGCCGTCTGGCGGAGTCGGGCCACTACCCGGCGATCGATATTGAAGCTTCGATCAGCCGCGTAATGTCGCACCTGATCGACGACACGCACTACGCGCGGGTACGCCAGTTCAAGCAGCTGCTCTCCAGCTATCAGCGCAACCGCGATCTGGTCAGCGTGGGCGCCTACGCGGCAGGCAGCGATCCGATGCTCGACAAGGCGATCAAACTCTACCCGGAACTGGAAACCTTCCTGCAGCAGGGCATGTTTGAGCGCAGCACCTTTGACGACGCCTGTCTGCATCTGCAGGCGATTTTTGGTTAAGGGGTGACCGATGGCAAAACACGCATCGCCGATTGAAACCCTGTGCGGCCTGGCGCAGAAAGATTTGGAAAAGGCCGCCATTCAGCTGGGCGACGTTCGCCGCGGCCAGAAACAGGCCGACGAACAGCTGCATATGCTGCTGAACTACCAGGACGAATACCGCAAAACGCTGAACAACACCATGGCGGAAGGCATTAACAGCACCCGCTGGTACAACTACCACCAGTTTATCGAGACGCTGGAAAAGGCGATCGAACAGCATCGCCAGCAGCTGGCGCACTGGAACAGTCGGGTAGAGAACGCATTGCGTCTGTGGCGCGACAAGCAGCAGCGGCTTCACGCCTATGAAACGCTGCAGGCACGCGCGGCAGCTACCGCATTACTACAGGAAAACCGTCTCGATCAGAAACGGATGGATGAATTTGCCCAACGGGCATCATTGAGGAAAGGCGAATGATTACTTTGCCACTGGTTAACACGGCGGCTTCTGGCGCCACTGCAGCCACAAAAGGCGCGGCGGCCGACAGCGCCGATATCGGCGCCGACGCGCTGGCTTCCACAGGCGCGACCGACGATGCGCAGACCGGTAGCGCAGGCTTTTTGACGCTGCTCGGCAACAGGTTATTAACGCTGGCGCAGCAGGGACAAACCGCGCTGCCCGCAGCGACGACCGCCGCCGCCGTAGATGATAAAGACGCCGCGACGCCGAAAAGCAAACTCAACGCGCTGCTTGCCGCGCTGGATAAGCCGGAAACGCTGAACGCGCTGCTGCAGCCGGCTAAAACCTCAGGCCAGGTAAAGAGCGGTGAACTCGCCGAAACTGATGAGAACAGCGACAGCGCCGTTGCGCCGTTGAGCAGCAGCGATACGCAGGCGCTTCAGGCGCTGTTCGCCATGCTGCCGCCAACTCAGCAACCGTCAACGCCTCTTGCCGTTAAGGCGCAGGAAGGGACTGAAAGCGCGATTAAAGGCGGCAACGCCAACGCTACTCTGGCTTCGCTGTTAGCGAACGCTAACCCGCAAACCAACGCCAGCGCCAATGCCAGCGGCGATGAAAAAGCCAAAGGCGACGATAAAGGCAGCCTGATTCCTGGCAGCAATGCGCTGAATTCAACCAGCGCCGCAGCCACACAGAAGAGCGATATCAGCACCGCCACGCTGAATAGCGTCTTCCAGCAGGCGCTGGGCCAGGTAGCGAAGGAAAACGATAAAGATAATTCAAGTTCCAACGCGCAGACGACGATAACGCCTTCAGTTGTCAGCGCCGCTTCCGCTGCCGTCACGCCAGCCGCTTCTTCGCTGGTCACCGCGCCGGCCACGCCGCAGCTGAGCTCCCAGCTGGGCAGCCCGGAATGGCAGCAGGCACTCGGCCAGCAGATTGTGATGTTTAACCGCAACGGCCAGCAGACCGCCGAGCTGCGTCTGCATCCGCTGGATCTGGGCAGTATTCAAATCAGCCTGAAGCTGGACAGCGATCAGGCGCAGCTGAGCATGGTTTCCAACCATAGCCAGGTGCGCGCCGCGCTGGAAGCGGCTATGCCGCAGCTGAGGGAAGCGCTGGCGCAGAACGGCATCAACCTGGGACAGACCAGCGTCAGCAGCGACGCGTTCCAGCAGGGTCAGGGCTTCAATGGCCAGCAGGAACAGCAGCACAACAACAGCCGTGGCAACACTTTTAGCATGACGGCGGAAAATGACGGCGACGTCACGCCGATTGCCGTTCCTGCCTCACTGCAGGCGCGCGCAGCGGGCAGCAATGCCGTCGATATTTTCGCCTGACGATCACAAACGCCAAAGCTAACGGCAAAACCCGCGTCTTTTCGCCCTATTGTTTGGCCATCGATGCGGGATAATCTTGCCCATAACGTCGTCAGAGAGCGGATTACCGCCTCTTGAAAATACTCACAGGAATCATCGCCCGTATGACTGATAAGAAAGCCAAAAGCGGCAAACGTAAACTCTGGATTATTCTGATAGCGCTGGTGGTACTGGCGGCTGGCGGCGTAGGAGGTTATCTGGTCTGGCATAAAATGCACGGGTCTGCCGAAACGGCGAAAGCCGAAAAGCCTGAGCCGCCGCCAGCACCGGTCTTTATGGCGCTGGATACTTTTACGGTTAACCTGGCTAACGCGGAAAACGATCCCGATCGCGTGCTCTACGTCGGCTTCACGCTGCGCCTGCCCGATCAGGAAACGCTGCAGCGGGTAACCGATTATCTGCCGGAAGTGCGCAGCCGTCTGCTGCTGCTGCTCTCTAACCAGAACGCCGCGTCGCTGGGAACGGAACAGGGCAAGCAGGAACTGGTAAAGCAGATTAAAGCCACGCTCGCGCCGCCGCTGGTGCCGGGACAACCTGCGCAAAAGGTGACGGACGTTCTGTTCACCGCCTTTATCCTGAGGTAAGGCAAATGGGCGACAGTATTCTCTCACAGGCGGAAATCGACGCGCTGCTCAACGGCGACAGCGACAGCGCGGCGGAAGAAAACGTCAACAGCGCGGGCGACAGCGATATTCGCCCTTACGATCCCAACACCCAGCGTCGCATGGTTCGCGAACGTCTGCAGGCGCTGGAGATCATTAACGAACGCTTTGCGCGTTCTTACAGGATGGCGCTGTTTAACCTGCTGCGCCGCAGCCCGGATATTACGGTAGGCGCGATTAAAATTCAGCCTTACCACGAGTTCGCCCGCAACCTGCCGGTGCCGACGAACCTGAACCTGATTCATCTGAAGCCGCTGCGCGGCACCGCGCTGGTGGTCTTCTCGCCAAGCCTGGTGTTTATCGCCGTGGATAACCTGTTCGGCGGCGACGGTCGCTTCCCGACTAAAGTGGAAGGCCGCGAGTTTACCGCTACCGAACAGCGCGTGATCCGCAAGATGCTGAAGCTGGCGCTGGAAGGCTACAGCGAAGCGTGGAAACCGATTTATCCGCTGGATGTGGAGTATGTTCGCTCCGAGATGCAGGTAAAGTTTACTAATATTACTACTTCACCTAACGATATCGTGATTACCACGCCGTTTCAGGTGGAGATTGGCAACCTGATTGGCGAGTTCAATATCTGCATTCCGTTCAGCATGATTGAACCGCTGCGCGAAACCCTGGTCAATCCGCCGCTGGAGAACTCGCGGCAGGAAGATCACAACTGGCGCGAAACGCTGGTCAAGCAGGTGCAGCACTCCGAACTGGAGCTGATTGCGAACTTTGCCGACGTTTCGATGCGGATTTCGCGCCTGCTGGCCCTGAAGCCCGGCGACGTATTACCGATTGAAAAACCGGATCGCATTATCGCTCATGTCGATGGCGTGCCGGTATTAACCAGCCAGTACGGCACCCTGAACGGGCAGTACGCGCTGCGTGTGGAACATTTGATTAACCCGATTTTGAACTCGATGAATGAGGAACAGCCCCATGAGTGACACCAACAAGCCGTCCGTTGACGACCTCTCTGCGGACGACCTTTGGGCTGACGCGCTGAACGAGCAGTCAAACGCTACCAGCCCCGCGTCTGAAGGGGTGTTCAAATCTCTGGAAAGCAACGATATCGCCGGCTCGCTGCAGGATATCGACCTGATTATGGATATCCCGGTCAAGCTGACCGTGGAGCTGGGCCGCACCAAGATGACCATCAAAGAGCTGCTGCGCCTGACGCAGGGTTCGGTGGTGGCGCTGGAAGGTCTGGCCGGCGAGCCGCTGGATATTCTGATCAACGGCTATCTGATCGCCCAGGGCGAAGTGGTCGTGGTCGCCGACAAATATGGCGTGCGCATCACTGACATTATTACGCCGTCTGAGCGTATGCGTCGACTGAGCCGCTAATGACTAACGCCAGCCAGCCCGTAGAGCAGCCGGTCAGCGAGGCTCAGCCTCAGCAAGCGACGGCGCAGCCGGTTAGCGAAGGCCAGCCGCAGCAGCCCGCGGCCAGCGCGATCCAGACGCAGCAGCCGACGTTTGCGCCGGTTAAAACCGGCCAGACGCAGCAGCCTGCGGCCCAGCCGGTGGTGTCGACCGGCTCGGTGCTGACTCAGGTCAGCAGCGTGCTGGCGGTGATTATTCTGTTGATTCTGGCCTGCGCCTGGCTGACCAAACGTTTGGGCTTCGCGCCGAAAACGGGCAAGCGCGGCCAGCGAGATTTATCCATCAGCGCCAGCTGCCAGGTTGGGCAGCGCGAACGCGTGGTGATTGTCGACGTGCAGGATGCCCGGCTGGTGCTGGGCGTTACCGCACAGCAGATTACTCATCTGCATACCCTGCCGCCAGCGCCGGCGCAGGAAAATCCGGAAGAGCCGCAGCCCGCTGGCGATTTCCGTCAGGTTTTAGAGCTTATTAAACGCGCCGGAAAACCAAAATGAAACGCATTCTTCCCCTGCTGGCGCTGCTGTTGCTGCTGGCGCCCGACGTTCACGCCCAGTTGCCGGGCCTGATTAGCCGTCCTACGGCGAACGGCGGCCAGAGCTGGTCGCTACCGGTGCAGACGCTGGTCTTTATTACCTCGTTGACCTTTCTGCCCGCTATTTTGCTGATGATGACCAGCTTCACGCGCATCATTATCGTTTTCGGCCTGCTGCGTAACGCGCTGGGCACGCCGTCCGCGCCGCCGAATCAGGTGCTGCTCGGTCTTTCGCTGTTTCTGACCTTTTTTATTATGAGTCCGGTGTTCGACAAGATGTATCAGGACGCCTATCTGCCGTTCAGCGAAGACAAGATCAGCATGCAGGAAGCGATGGATAAAGGCGCGCAGCCGCTGCGTGAATTTATGCTGCGTCAGACTCGCGAAGCGGATCTGGCCCTGTTTGCTCGCCTGGCCAACACGCCGCCGTTGCAGGGGCCGGAAGCGGTGCCGATGCGCATTCTGCTGCCCGCCTATGTGACCAGCGAACTGAAAACCGCTTTCCAGATTGGCTTTACCGTATTTATTCCGTTTCTGATTATTGACCTGGTGGTCGCCAGCGTGCTGATGGCGCTGGGGATGATGATGGTGCCGCCGGCGACCATTGCGCTGCCCTTCAAGCTGATGCTGTTCGTGCTGGTGGATGGCTGGCAGCTGCTGATTAGCTCGCTGGCGCAAAGTTTCTATTCCTAGTGCGGGCGGTTCAGCCGCCCCGTTAATCACGTTACGACAGTGCAACCCTTACTTTTCCCGGAGTTAAAATGACGCCTGAATCGGTTATGTCAATTGGTCACGATGCGCTGCACGTCGCGCTGATCCTGGCCGCTCCCCTGCTGCTCGCGGCGCTGTTCAGCGGCCTGCTGATCAGCCTGCTGCAGGCGGCAACCCAGATCAACGAACAGACGCTCTCATTTATTCCTAAAATCCTCGCTGTGGTCGCGACTATTGTGGTGGCCGGCCCGTGGATGTTGAGCCTGGTGCTGGACTATATGCGCACCCTGTTTACCAACCTGCCTAATATGATCGGCTAAATGATTAACTTCGACAGCAGTCAGCTGGTGCTCTGGATGGGGCAACTTTTCTGGCCTCTCGCCCGCGTGCTGGCGTTAATCATGACCGCGCCGATCCTCAGCGAAAAATCGATCGGTAAAAAGGTAAAGCTGGGTCTGGGGCTGATGATCACCTATGTGCTGATCCCGACGCTGCCGCCAGTTACTGTGACCTTATTCTCATTTAGCGGCTTCTGGCTGCTGATTCAGCAGATTCTTATAGGCGTGGCTATAGGTTTTACGATGCAATTTGCCTTTGCGGCGGTGAGAACCGCAGGCGAAGTGATTGGTTTGCAGATGGGCATCTCTTTCGCCACCTTCTTCGATCCTGCCAGCCGCCTGAATATGCCGGTACTGGCCCGTTTTCTGGATATGCTGGCGATGCTGCTGTTTTTATCCTTTAACGGCCATCTCTGGCTGATTTCCATGGTGGCGGACAGCTTTCATACGCTGCCGATCGGTGGAGAGTTAGTCAATGGCAACGCTTTCCTGGCGCTGACAAAAGCGGCCAGTTTGATTTTCCTTAATGGAATGCGATTAGCGTTACCCCTGATAACGCTGCTGCTCATCATTAACCTGGCACTGGGTTTGTTAAACCGTGTTACACCTCAGCTGTCGGTTTTCGCTATTGGTTTCCCCATCACCTTATCAATCGGTTTGGTTTTTATGAGTCTGATGATGCCGCTACTGGCCCCATTCTGCGAGCATCTCTTTAGCGAAGTGTTTGATTTACTCTCACAGATCCTCAGCGAACTTCCTGTCAAATAAACTTAAGCGTTTATTACTCTATTAAGTCCACCCAATGTTGCATTGTTAAGCGCGTAAGATGTTTTTGTGCATTTTTCAAACCACCCACACCAGAATAGTCTTAAGGAAAATCTGATAAATCGCTTCACCCAATGAAAATTATTCTTATTAAAAGCCAGTTAGCGTATTTTGTTTAACGAAACGGATGCAATGTTGCTTAAATGTTAAGCATCGGAGTGAATAAAAACCTCTGTTTTAACTGGAAATTTTATTTTTTGCCGTTATTCTTGTAGCAAATCGCATTTTCGGGCGGCATCAGCAGCCTGAACAGCAGCACACATTCGCGTAATGAATGTTTTTTAGGATTCGTCCTATCAGGTTTTTCTGCGTTCTGCGCGATAGTGGCAACGTTCACAAAGCAGTGCGGCATACATCTGACAGATTCTCCATCTGTATCGGGATGTTTTACCGCGTTGGTCTTGCGTTTATTGCCAAAGTAAACGGTTACATCGAGCATAGTCAGGTTGGTCATCACGCTGGCTGACCAGATGCTGAGTACAATAATAAAATTGAAAACAGAACATATTACTCTCGTAACTTACACAACGCGTAATTCATCGTTAGTTTAAACGAATAACAATTTGGTGAGGGTCGCAGTTATGCCAACAATTATAATGGATTCATGCAGCTACACACGCTTAGGCCTTACTGATTATATGTCTGTTAAGGGAGTTAAAAAGAAAAATATAACTTCCGTCACCGACATTGAGCAGCTTCAGATTAAATGCCAGCAGCTTCAACCTGGCGTAGTATTTATTAACGAAGATTGCTTCATTTATGAAGCAGATGCGAGTCAGCGCATAAGAAATATTATTATGCAGCATCCTGACACGTTGTTTTTTATCTTTATGGCTATCTCTAACATCCATTTTGAGGAATACCTCTACGTTCGTAAGAACCTGATTATTACATCAAAATCGATTAAGCCGGCGACGCTTGATAATTTACTTCTCTCCTATTTCCAGAAGAAGCTCAACGTCTCGCCTCGCTACTCTGCGGGCTTTGATGTTCACCCATTAACGCTCAGCCAGACCGAGTCAAACATGCTGAAGATGTGGATGTCAGGGCACGACACCATTCAGATCTCCGATAAAATGCAGATCAAAGCGAAGACGGTTTCTTCGCATAAAGGGAATATTAAACGCAAGATTAAAACCCATAATAAACAGGTTATCTATCATGTAGTGCGCCTGACCGACAACGTGACCAGCGGTATTTACGTTAACGTTCGTTAAGGGTAAAAAAAGAGCCGGCTGATGCCGGCTTTTTTTATTCGCGCCTGTTATCTGGATCACACTTTTCCGTTAACCTTTCTCGCCTCTCTGCCGATGTGTTGTAAACAGAGCGAAGCCTGTCGCTTCGTTTATCCAGACAGAGAGCAAAGGACATGACAGCAACTCCCCAAGATACGCGCATCAGTTTCTGGCAACATCTGCGGCTGGTTCCCCTCTTTACTACGATCCTCGGCGCTATTCTGCTTTTATTCGCCCTCTGTATTGGCCTCGCCAGCTATTTTCTGGTGCAGAGCAATCAGTCGCTGAAGGACGTTACTGAGGAAATTCAGGTTCGTATGGCGATTTCCAACAGTTCCAATCACCTGCGCACCGCTCGTCTTAATATTATTCACGCTGGCGCAGCGGTACGCGTTGGCGATATGGATCTGTTTAATGAAAACCTTAAACAGGCGGAAAAACGTCTTCAGCTGGCTGCCGATAATTTCCAGGCCTATCTCAATCGCCGGGTGAAAACGCCGGAAGATGAGGCGCTGGATGGAGAACTCACTACCCGTTTTAACGCCTATCTGAATCAGGGCCTGCAGCCGATGATGAAAAGCGCCAAAGACGGCAGCTTTGAAAACGTTATCACTCGTGAAACTGACTTCACGCGCGGGCTGGATAACGGCTATAACGACGTGCTGTTAAAGGCGATTGCTATTCGCACCCAGCGCGCTGCCGCTATTAACGCCAGCGCTGACGCACAGACGCGCATGGGCTTTATTATGATGGCCAGCGCTTTTGCTGCCGCGCTGTTACTGACGCTGGCGACCTTTATTCTTTTGCGCCGCGTGGTTATCGCCCCGCTTCATCAGGCGGTAGGGCGTATTGAACGTATTTCGCAGGGCGACCTCACCGCGCCGTCGCAAAGCTGGGGCCGCAGCGAAATCGGGATGCTGGGCAGCAATCTGCAGGTGATGCAGCAGGCGCTGGTGAAAACGGTTGGCGTGGTACGCGAAGGCGCCGTGGCCATTTATCAGGGTTCTACGGAGATATCCGCAGGCAATACCGATCTCTCTTCCCGCACCGAGCAGCAGGCGGCCGCGCTGGAGGAAACCGCCGCCAGCATGGAGCAGCTGACCGCCACCGTGAAGCAAAACGCGGAAAACGCCCATCACGCCAGCCAGCTTGCCAGCGACGCCTCCGGCAAAGCCCGCCAGGGCGGCGATATCGTTTCCGGCGTGATCGGCACCATGAACAATATTTCCGCCAGCTCGAAAAAAATCGCCGAGATCACTACGGTAATCAACAGTATCGCTTTTCAAACCAACATCCTGGCGCTGAACGCCGCTGTGGAAGCCGCGCGTGCTGGCGAACAGGGCCGTGGCTTCGCGGTAGTAGCCAGCGAAGTCCGCAATCTGGCGCAGCGCAGCGCCGGTGCGGCGAAAGAGATTGAAAGCCTGATTGCCGAATCGGTAAACCTGATCGATCGCGGCTCGACCCAGGTCAGCGAAGCGGGCGAGAAGATGACGGACATCGTGGGAGCGGTACGCAGCGTAACCGATATCATGGCCGAAATCGCTTCTGCTTCGGATGAGCAGAGCCGCGGCATTCAGCAGGTCAGCCAGGCCGTGTCGGAAATGGATAACGTTACTCAGCAAAACGCCGCGCTGGTGGAGCAGGCTTCTTCCGCCGCCGCGTCGCTTGAAGAGCAGGCTTCAAGGCTGACTCAGGCCGTAGCGGCCTTTCACCTTAGCGGCGTTGCGGTAGCCGCTCGCCCGGCACCTGTCGCGGTCAAAGCCAGATCGGCGCCTTTGCAGCCTGCGCTGGCGGACGGCGACAACTGGGAGAAGTTTTAAACAGGCGTAAAAAAGGGCGACCTCGTCGCCCTTAGCCGTTTAGTCGGAATGCGGTTCCACAAAGATGCCATCCTGATGGCCCAGCTCGTTGAAAAACCAGATCCCTTGTGGGTACTCCTCCAGTGAAACCAGATACATGGTGCCTTCGCTAAAGTCCTCTACCGCCAGCACCGTGCCGGCGCGCCGTGGCCCGCCATCGGTTTTTACCGTAACCCGATCGTTTACCTTCATCTGTTTCCCTCGTGGTGTCGTAAGCTACAACTAAGATAGCGCATCTTACCCGGGAAACCGTCTCTTTAGCGACGGGCGATAACCCAAACGGCATGCACGATGCCCGGGATATAGCCGCAAAGGGTCAGCAGGATATTCAGCCAGAAAGCGCCGCCGAAACCGACCTGCATAAAGACGCCCAGCGGCGGAAGTAGAATAGCAATAATAATTTTCAAAAGATCCATGTCGCCTCCATAGCGTGGATAACAGCTTGTTTTGTAATCGTTTGTTCAGTATAGCCCGAATCTGCCGCTGCGCCTGGCCTGCAGTGTAAAACAACGTAATACCTGAGGAATTTTTTCACTTTTTTAACGTTTTACCGCGAGACTTCTGACAAGCCCGCAGCATACACTCTTGTGACTGCACCAACCCCAAAGGCGCAGTCAACCTAAAAAGTAACAAGGATTTTTGCCCGCGCAGCGCGGGCTTTTTTTTGCCCTTTTTCACCTGCCGGGCAAAAAAAACCCGGCCAACGGCCGGGGAAAAATGGAAATTCGCTACAGAGTAAAATCTCTGACCCACACAGCCTGACGGAAAAGCCTGCCAGGAATTTTCTTAAGTTTGCGTGAACCCGCCTCTTCTACTGTGAATTCATCCACCTTTCGCATGTCATCTTCCCATGGCGTCGCCTGCTTATCCGTAAGTAGTCGCTTACGTCGCTCACTGCTGTTTTTTAAGAAAATTCCTGGCTGTGCCGCTTCGTTTAGTCTCCGCCTTGCCTGCGCCTTCGATGGATACCGCTATACTTGAGTATCCGCACAGGCGAAGGAGAGATGACGATGCCGGCGCTGCATGACCCACTGATGATAATTACCGATTTGGATGGTTCGCTGCTGGATCATCATACCTATAGCTGGCAACCCGCCGGGACGTGGCTGGCACGACTGAAAGCCGCTGAAGTCCCCGTCGTGATCTGCTCAAGTAAAACGGCGGCGGAGATCGAACCTTTACAGCGCGAGCTGGATATTGTCGGCGCGCCCTTTATCGCCGAAAACGGCGCCGTGGTGAAATGGCAGCAGCAACCCTCTTCCGCCGCCGCGCAGCCGTCCGGTAAAAATTATGCCGCGCTGTGCGACATCCTCGCGCAGCTTCGCGAACAGCAGGGTTTTAAATTTACCGGTTTTGCCGACGTCACCGAGAAAGAAGTCGCGGACTGGACGGGCCTGACGCCGCGCAACGCCGCGCTGGCGAAGACGCGGGAAGGTTCGGAAAGCCTGATCTGGCGCGATACGGAAGCGCGGTTCGCCGCTTTCCGCGAGGCGCTGGCGCAGCAGCAGCTGGAGCTGGTTCAGGGCGGCCGTTTCTGGCACGTCATGAATCAGGGTCGCGGTAAAGGCGCGGCGCTTGAGTGGCTGCTCACTCACTATCCGCATCCCGCCAGCGGCCGCTGGATCACTATCGGCCTGGGCGACGGGCCGAACGACGCGCCGATGCTGGAAAAAGTGGACTATGCGGTGGTGATTAAAGGCTACAGCAAAAACCCCGTCGCGCTGACGCGGCGCGACAATGTTTTTTACAGCGCAGGTTTTGGCCCGGAAGGCTGGAGCGAAGGCCTGACGCATTACCTGACCTGATTTCCCACATGGCGCCCGCAGGGCGCGGCTTAAGGAATACGCGATGAGTGATTTTTTCCAGAATGGCGTTATCACCAACTTTCATAATCTCACCGCACGCCCAGTCGAGGAACTGGAACAGGATCTGGTGCAGTTCGCCAACCGGCGCAAAATGGGGCTTATTCTGCCTTCGCTTTTTTCGGAGCTGGAAGGCCCGGCGCTGGGCAATATCGTTGACGAGCTGGCTAAAGTTCCCTATCTGGAAGAGATCGTTATCGGGCTGGATCGCGCCGACCGCGATCAGTTTCTTTACGCCCGCGACTTCTTTTCTCGTCTGCCGCAGCGGCATCGTATTTTATGGAACGACGGCCCGCGCCTGAAGGCGATCGACGCCGAGCTGGATAAAGAAGGGCTTTCCCCTTCTCAACCCGGCAAAGGCCGTAACGTCTGGTTCTGCACCGGTTATACGCTGGCTTCGGAGCGGACGACCTGCGTAGCGCTACACGACTGCGATATCGTTACCTACGAGCGCGGTATGCTGGCGCGGCTGCTTTATCCGCTGGCGAACCCCGCATTCCAGTATGAGTTCTGCAAAGGTTTTTACGCCCGCGTGGCCGATAACAAGCTCAATGGCCGTGTAGGCCGCCTGCTGGTCGGGCCGCTGCTGCGTTCGCTGCAGAAAGTGTATGGCCACTCGGAGTATCTCGACTATTTGAACAGCTTCCGCTATCCGCTCTCCGGCGAGTTTGCGATGCGTACACACGTGCTGAACAACATTAAAATTCCCGGCGACTGGGGACTGGAAATCGGCGTGCTGTCGGAGATCTACCGCAACTACACCACGCGCCAGAGCTGTCAGGTGGAGATCGCGCATAACTACGATCACAAGCATCAGCCGCTGTCGGAAGAGGATGGCACCGGCGGCCTGCGCCGAATGAGCAACGATATCGTGCAGTCGCTGCTGCGTAAAATGGCGACCATGGGCGTCAATTTAACCAGCGACTCGTTCCGCGTGCTGAAAGCGACCTACTACCGTAACGCGCTGGATATGATGGAAACTTACAGCCATGAAGCGTCGATGAACGGCCTGAAATTTGACCAGCATGCGGAAGAAGCGGCGGTGGAGATGTTTACCCAGTCGATTCTGGAAGCGGGACAATCCTTTATCGAGCGGCCGAATGAAAAGCCGTTTATTCCCAGCTGGAGCCGCGTGCAGTCCGCTTTCCCCGACATCATGCAGCGTATCTACCAGGCGGTGGAAGAGGATAATCAGGGCAACGTCTAATCCCGTTCGCAGACACGGTTCCTGCCTGACGTTTTCGCAAGATAGAGCCGGCGATCGGCAATCGATCGCAGGCTTTCAAAATGGTACTCGCCAGCTTCCTCGCTGGCGGCGACGCCGAGCGAAGCGGTGATGCGCAGCCACGCTGAGTTTCCGGCGAAAACCTGCTTTTGCGCCAGCGCGGCGCGAACTTTTTCCGCTATTGCCGCGGCTTCGCTGGCGGTCGCGGGCAGGGCTATACAAAACTCTTCGCCGCCTACGCGTCCCGCCGTAGCGGCTGGCCCGATAGCGTCGTGAATAACGGCGGCGGCATACGCCAGCACGCGATCGCCAGCCTCATGACCATAGCCGTCGTTGACCTGCTTGAAATGATCGAGATCCAGCTGGATGACCGCGAAAGGCGCCTGTGCAAGCTGGTTCTGACGCGCCAGCGCTTCGGCACAATCGAAAAACGCACTGCGGTTCAGCATTTTCGTCAGGCCGTCATGCCTGGCCCGCCAGCGATACTTCTCCTGCATCGCCAACAGGCGTCTGACCAGCCGCAGCACCGCCTGATGCGCCAGCAGCAGCACCAGCGTAAACAGCAGCCACATCCCCAGCAGCGTCAGCGCCATCCGGCCAACATCGCTTTGCAGGCCCTGGCGCAGCGTGGCGACTTTAATCACCACGCCGTTTGCATAGCGTGTTTTGACCCAGCTGATATAGCGCAGATTAAGCTGCAGCGCGCCGCGGCTGCTGTGGGCGATCGCTTTTTTCAGCCTGAGGATTTGCTGCTCGTTCAGCTGTGCCGCGAGCGAAGCGCTCTCTGCGGTGCGGGCGAGCGGCTGCAGCGCCGTGTCGTAAAACAGCACGCTGCCTGCAGGCGATGGCGGCAACGAGCGCTGCAGCTGGCTACTGATATGCGTGGAAGAGAAATCCATCGCCAGCACGCCGTACCAGTAGCCATCCTGGTCTACCGGCAGGCTTAACGTCAGCGCGCTGCTGGCCGGCGCGGTGTCGTCCGGACTGCTCCAGCGCGAGCGCCGTTGCGGATCGTTTTCAGGCGCCATCGCAATAAACCAGGGCGCTTTAACCACGCGGGCGAAATAGCGCAGCGTGTCGCCATCACGCTGCAGCGGCGTTGAGCTGAGCCAGAATCCTGCCCGCGAGATATACCAGAGCCGCGAATGAAAATCTCTGCCCGCATCGTTCAGCCGCAGGATCAGACTCATAATCAGCGTCGCCACCAGCTCCTGCCTCAGGCGACGGTCGTCGCGCAGCAGCGGTGGAAAAGCGGCTATCTGGCTATCCGCAATGCCGGTCAGCGGCAGGCTATGGGTCGCGCTGGCATAGAGATGCCAGACTGGCTGATGGCGCAGCAGCGCGAAGTGCTGCAGCTGCAGCCGCATCTCGCTGTTTTCAGCAGGCGCGCGCATGACCTGCTGCAGCATATTGCGATAAAACAGCAGCTGATCGAGGCTGAACTGAAACTGCCCGTCGAGATCGCCCGCAATATCATTGAGGCTGGCGCGCTGATTAAGCTCCCAGGTTTCCTTCAGGACTTTACTTTCCCGCCACGTCAGTAAAGAGGAGAACAGAAAGACCAATAGAAAACAGAGATGAATAATGACCGCAGGCCGGGAATGGAAAAAATCCTGGGCTAACCTCACGCAGAAAAGCTCCCGATCGCAGGAAGGATGTTTCAGTTTAGTTGCGGCATGGAGGTTGCGCCAGTGGCGCTTCTGCGGAAGTAAATGATAACAGGACGAAAATTTTCGTCCCGTTCAGAAAAGGCTAGCTGGCAAGCTGAGCCTGCCCGGCGCTCAGCGCGCAAAGCTCTTCTTCGCGAAAGGCTTCGCGCCGCACGCTGTAGCCGTCGTACCAGCGACACTCTATCATGCCGCTGGCATTGCCGGTCACCACCATCGCCGGCCCGCCTTCTTTAAGCTGCACTGCTTTACCGATCAGAATCATGCCGTTTCTCCTGAACTGGAACTTATGGGGAATTTCAGGTATAGCAGGCAATCGGCCAACGCGCCGTTAACAGCAGGTAAAAGTTTTGTTAAAAATCAATAAGCAGTTAAAAATGCGAATATTAAAAAAAGCGAGTAAGGATTACCCGCTTTTCAGAAAGGTCAGCTAGATTTTGCAGCCTTCGCAATCCGCTTCATCGCTTAAGTCTGTCGGCACTTCGCTCGCCTTTTTTTCCGCGTTGGCTTCAGCCTGTTCCAGCTCGGCATCAATATCGAATTCAAAAATATCGTCTTTCATTTGCGCTCCCGGGTTTGCAAGGGTTGCCTTTATACTGATTATGACCGCAGTTTGCCAGCCAGATTTACCACGCACAGCACGATCGATCCGACGATAAAACCGATGACCAGATTCGCACCGTTGCTGATAAGCGAGCCGATAATGCCGCCGCGATCGGCCGCCAGATGCTCGATAAAATGGTGAATAGCAGGCACGCCATGAGCGATAATGCCGCCGCCGACCAGAAACATCGCCAGCGTCCCTACTACCGTCAGTACTTTCATCATTTTAGGCGCCAGCGTCAGCAGCACGCCGCCGATGCCCTGCGCCAGCGATGAGGATTTCTCTTTCAGCCACAGTCCCAGATCGTCGATTTTCACGATACAGGCCACGATGCCGTAAACGCCGATGGTCACCAGAATGGCGATACCTGCCAGGATCAGCACCTGATTCAGCAGCGGCGCTTCAGACACAATCCCCAGCGTGATCGCCACAATCTCTGCCGACAGAATAAAATCGGTGCGCACCGCGCCCTTGACCTTTTTCTTCTCAAAGGCGGCGGCTTCCTGCTGTGAAAGATTGCGCAGCCGCTGCTCGCGCGCCTCGTCGCTTTTTTTATCTTTGCCGTGCAGGCTGTGAACCACTTTCTCCACGCCTTCGTAGCTGAGGTAGGCGCCGCCCAGCATCAGCAATGGGGTAATCGCCCAGGGGATCCAGGCGCTGATCGCCAGCGCCAGCGGCACCAGGATAAGTTTGTTGAGAAAAGAACCTTTCGCCACGCCCCAAACCACGGGCAGCTCCCGATTAGCCTTAACGCCGCTGACCTGCTGCGCGTTCAGCGACAGATCGTCGCCCAGCACGCCTGCGGTCTTTTTTGCCGCGACTTTGCCCATTACCGAAATATCGTCCATCAGCGTGGCGATATCATCCAGTAAAGTCAGTAAGCTACTTCCTGCCAAAATACCCTTCCTTATTTAATGTTCGTCATGCTGGCAGCAGGGACAGACTTCCACTTCCGCTACCGCCATATCAGCTATACCTTCGCAATCCCACTCCACCCTTACCGGCAGGCCCGCGCCCAGCTCGTGATGTATAAATTTGCTGACCGGGCTTTCGGTCATGCCGGCGATCTCCTCCGTCGCCACCAGCTGCTCGCCGACAAAAATGCGCGCGGTCGCCTGGGTGTTGACCATGCGCTCGCCGCTGAGTTTGTAGAGCCGCCTGACTGTGAGTTTGATACTGGCCATCGTCTGTCCCGCTACAGGATGTTAAAGAGTGTGATCTAAGCAAGTATGCACGAGAGATGCAAATTATGTGCGCTGAATCGCGTTTTAACGCAAAAAAAGGCGCGATTTCATTTGGTTGAGGCAGGCCTTTAGCGTTAACGTAACGTCCTTTTATTCAGTCGAGAAACGTTATGTTACGTCGTGCGCCCGCTTTGCTTCCGCTTCTGGCCGCCCTGTTCGCGCTGTACTTTATCTGGGGTTCCACCTATTTTGCTATTCGCGTCGGCGTGGAGAGCTGGCCACCAATGATGATGGCGGGGCTGCGCTTTCTGCTGGCAGGCGTGGTGCTGCTGGTCTTTTTACTGCTGCGCGGCGAACGGCTTCCTGGCTGGCGAGCGACGGCTAACGCGGCGCTGGTTGGCGTTCTGCTGCTGGCCATCGGCAACGGCGCGGTGACGATAGCGGAGCATCAGCAGGTGCCTTCCGGCATCGCCGCCGTGATGGTCGCGACCGTGCCGCTGTTCGCCATGTGCTTCAGCCGCCTGTTCGGCATGCCGACCCGCTGGATTGAATGGCTGGGCATCGCTGTCGGGCTGGTGGGCATTATCCTGCTGAACAGCGGCGGCCATCTCGGCGGCAATCCCTGGGCGGCGCTGATGATTCTGGTGGGCTCTGTCAGCTGGGCTTTCGGCTCGGTGTGGGGATCGCGCATTACGCTGCCTGCCGGCATGATGGCGGGCGCGGTAGAGATGCTGGCGGCGGGCGCCGTGCTGACGCTGGCCAGCCAGCTTAGCGGCGAGAAGCTGGCCGCCACGCCGACCCTTTCCGGGCTGCTGGCGCTGGGCTATCTGACGCTGTTCGGCTCGATTATCGCTATCAACGCCTATATGTTTCTGATCCGCAACGTCAGCGCGGCTATCGCCACCAGCTACGCCTACGTCAATCCCGTGGTCGCCGTGCTGCTGGGCATCGCTTTCGCCGGTGAAAGCCTGTCGCCGCGCGAATGGCTGGCGCTGGGCGTGATTGTGCTGGCGGTGGTGCTGGTGACGCTGGGGAAATATCTGTTTCCCGGCAAAGCGGTGATCCGCTCCGTTAAAATTGACTAAAACCTTACTCGGGGCGTTCACGCATCAGGTGAATGCCCTGCCAGTCGATTTCGCCGTTGCCCTGCCCGGCGAAGATCCACTCTTCCAGCCTTGAGCTGACCTCCTCGTCGGTCAGCTTCATCTTGCCGCGCAGCGCGCATTCCCAAATCACCAGCACCCGCCAGCCGCTGGCGCTGAGCTCATCGATAAATTTCTTATCGCGCGCCACGTTGCCGCCGATTTTACTCATCCAGAAATCGGTGCGTGTCGCGGGAACTTTAAACAGATAGCAGTCGTGATGGTGCCAAAAGCAGCCGTGTACAAAGATAATGGCCCGATGGTTTGCCAGCACGAAATCGGGCTTGCCGGGCAGCGTCTTATCCTGCACGCCATAGCTGAACCCCCGTTCCGCCAACAGTTCCGCCAGCCGGGTTTCGATGGCGGTATCCTGCGTGCGGATGGCGCGCATATTTTTACTGCGGGTTTGCGGATTATGTACGTCAGCCATGACCTTCTCCTTGTGCTGGCTTAAGTATAGCCATCTGCTCGCCGCTTACTTTTTTGAGCGTAATTCCACCGCCTGCGCTATCCAGGGCTGCAGCAGTTTAGCCACCGCGGCGAAAGCGGGCACCACCACCGAGTTGCCAAACTGGCGATAGGCCTGGCTGTCTGACACCGGAATGCGGAAGCGGGTTTCTCCCGGCGCCTCGAAGCCCATCAGCCGGGCGCACTCTCGCGGCGTCAGGCGGCGCGGACGATGCTGCTGGTTTTGCGGATGGTCGAAATCCGCTTCGCCCTGCTGACGATCCCAACCGCGATCGATCAGAATTTCCGAACCGTCCTTGTAGTAACGGGCAGAAAGCGTGCGCACCACGCCGTGCTCTTTATCAGGATCGACCAGCCCATAGCCGAAGCCGTTGCCTTTCGCCTGATGTTTTTTCGCATAGTTATAGAGGTATTTCCACAGCGTCGGCGTCAGGATATATTTCGCCTCGACCTGCGCGTCCAGCAGATCGCGCAGCGGCACTCTTCGCTGCGGATAGAGCGTGGAGAGCAGAGAGAGCGAGAACGCCGGCAGCTTTAAGTCGCGGCGAAAGCCTACCAGCACGATGCGCTCGCGGTGCTGCGGCAGAAAGTATTTGCCGTCGACGATTTTGGGATCGTTCGCGCCGTTGCTGTGCGCGTCGGCCACGTCGTAACCCAGCTCATCCAGCGTCTGCATAATGATGCGAAAGGTTTTGCCCTTATCGTGGCTTTTAAGATTCTTGACGTTTTCCAGCACGAAAATCGCTGGCTTTTTCGCGGTGATAATGCGCGCCACGTCGAAAAACAGCGTTCCCTGCGCCTCACACTCAAACCCGTGCGCACGACCAAGCGCATTTTTCTTTGAAACGCCCGCCAGCGAAAATGGCTGGCAGGGAAAACCGGCCAGCAGGACGTCGTGATCCGGCACCTGGCTGTCGATATGCTGATAGGCTTCCTGCTCGCTGACCGGCTGCGCGCTCAGGGTGACGTCGCGGATATCCTGATTAAAAACGTGCGTCTGCGGATCGCAATACCAGTTCGCCTTATAGGTTCGCACCGAGTATTTGTTCCATTCGCTGGTAAAGACGCACTGGCCGCCAATCGCCTCGAAACCGCTGCGAATGCCGCCGATACCGGCAAAAAGATCGATAAAGCGAAAAGCATAGTGAGGGTGATGTGCTGGCGGCTGAGGCAGCAACGCCGTCAGCGTCTCCGCTTCCGCCTGGCTTAGTACGCCGCTCGCGCCCTTCAGCCAGCGGCTCAGCGTTTCCCGCGTCCAGCCGACGTGGCCAGCCTGCTGCAGCGCAGCCAGCAGGGTTTTAATATCGTAAACAGCCAGCAGGCGCGCCGCCAGCTGGCGATCGTCCAGGCCTGGCTGCGCCGCAATAGTGTCGAACTCGCTCATAGACTCTCCGGAAATAAACGCCTGCCAGTCTACCACTTCATCGGGTGAAAGCCAGGAGGCGCAGCGGCCTTTTGACTCCGTGACATCGGCCCGCCATCAGCCTAAACTTGGCCTGTTTAAAAAAATGGAGCCGAGATAATGAGCGATTTCACCCGTCTGCCGTTGAGCCTGCCGAACGGCGCCGACAAACTGCTGCTGCACTCCTGCTGCGCGCCCTGCTCCGGCGAGGTTATGGAAGCGATTGCGGCCGCCGGCATCGACTACACCATCTTCTTCTATAACCCCAATATTCATCCGCAAAAAGAGTACCTGCTGCGCAAAGAGGAGAATATTCGCTTTGCCGAACAGCACGGCGTGCCTTTTATCGATGCCGATTACGACACCGATAACTGGTTTGAACGGGCAAAGGGCATGGAATGGGAGCCGGAACGAGGCGCGCGCTGTACCATGTGTTTCGATATGCGATTCGAGCGCACCGCGCTTTACGCTCACGAAAATGGTTTTCCCGTGATGACCAGCTGCCTGGGAATTTCACGCTGGAAAAATATGCAGCAAATCAACGAGTGCGGCGAACGGGCCGCTGCGCCCTACGCTGGCCTGACTTATTGGGATTACAACTGGCGTAAAAAAGGCGGCTCGGCGCGCATGATTGAGATCAGCAAGCGCGAACGTTTTTATCAGCAGGAGTATTGCGGCTGCGTCTATTCATTGCGCGACAGCAATTTGCATCGAAAAAGCCAGGGACGTCCGCTGATCAAGCTCGGCGTACTCTATTACGGCGACGAGGAAGAGTAGCGAACGCCGCCGTTCCCTGACCGGCCGGTCAGGGAAGCTGAAGCGAAACTACTTTTTCTTTTTGGATTTTTTCAGTAAGGCCCGCACCTGCTTCAGTTCGCTGGCGCTCAGCTGCTCATCGGCCTCTTCCGACACGCTTTGATTATCCACTTCCGGCTTCTGCTGGCCAGCAAGGCTGAGCTGCAGCAGCTGGCTGACTTCCTGGCTGAGCGAGGTCTGATTTTCCTGCGCCAGGTTTTTCAGCGTTTCTTTCAAAGCGGGGTCGATTTTTAACGTTAAGCTCACGGTGTCGGTCATGCCTGAATCTCCTGATAAATGACAGCGATACGGTAGCCTGGAAAGATAATCTTAACCATACTGTCACAAAAATTTAATATTTCTCGCGAGCGGCGACAAATTCGCGCAGCACATCGGGATCGAGCTCGCAAAATTCGCCTTTTAACTCGGCGCAGAGCTTGGCCATATAGGTAATCAGGAAATCAGCGTTGTGTTCGGCAAGGCGTCGCCCTTCCGCCGTCTGCATAGTTTTCGGTAATTTAAGCAGCTTTTTTTGAAAGTGATCCAGCGCCCACTCGGTATCGTTCAGCGGCCGCTCGCGTCCCAGCGGATCGGCGCTGTCGAAGAGCGAACGTCCCAGCGCGCCAGAAACATAGAAGACCCGTGCCAGTCCGATAGCGCCCAGCGACTCCAGCCGATCGGCATCCTGAACAATCTTCGCCTCCAGCGTCTCCGCCGTAACCCCGGCGCTGAAGCTGTGCGCGTGCACCACATGCGCTACCGCTTCGCGCTTTTCGGCGGGAAAGTCGGGAAACACCTCAAGCAGTATGCGCCGGGTTTCTACTGCCGCTTTTGCCGAAGCAAGGTGCCGTTCGGGATGGTTTTTCGGCAGATTGACGATGTCGTGAAAATAACAGCCAGCCAGCACAACCAGTTCATCAACGTTCATCCCTTTCATAATACGCTGTGCCGTCAACCAAACGCGGCGCAGATGAGCCACGTCGTGCGCTTTGTCATCCTGCGGCCAGGTTTCATGCAGCCAGCTTTCAAAACGGCTTTGCCATTGTTGCGTCATAGTCTTCTCCCGGTGGTTGAACCTGCAGATAAATCGGCGAACTGGCCCGGTTCCTGCGCAAGGCACAAAAAATGCGATCTGCATCATGTTTATAGCATCACTTTTACGGGATTAGCGATGGTTTTACCGTCAATCACGCCTGACAAGGTTGCCAGGCGGCTTGTTTTTAAGCAAATGGTTAAACGCTTATAATGTAGTTTTTGCAATAAGTTATCGGCATTTTGCCTCGCAGTAAGTTAGAATCAATGCCAACCGGTTGCTGCTTTTCAGGAGCCTTGTTGTCAGAAACATCCGATAACAGCCCTTTGCAATTACTGTAAGGGATTGTAAAGACGGCATATGTCAAATTAATGACGGTACGGATGAGCAGGCACTAACTAACCGGTCAGACCAGATCTTCACCGCCTGTCGCCCGAAGACGGCAGAAGCGAAAGAGTGGTTCAGGAATAAACAAGCACGGCTAATGTTTGCAGGACTTTTTACGACTTTTCCACACAGGCTAACAGCATATGCCGGACTCTTTTTCCGCCGATCGACGGCAAACGAGTCTTAACAACTAAAATACAGGGGTCAAACCATGAAAGAACGCCCGATTTTATTTAGCGATCAACGGGTGCGGGCACTGCTCTCAGGTCAGCAGCGCCAGACCCGACGCATTATGAAGTCACAACTTTTTGGTCCGGGCCAGGATAATCACGAGGGATGCTACGGCATTGACGTACTAAATAATCACCTGCAGGGCAGCCGCGTCATGGGCATGGAAAACCTGAGCTATCACTGCCCTTACGGTCAGCCCGGCGACAGGCTGTGGGTAAGAGAAACCTGGCGTGGCCCGGTTGTGCCGCCTGAAGAGCTAGCCGACTATGAGCGTAATCCCGCCCAGTTTAAATCCCCGGCCTGGTGTCGCTATCGCGCCGACACCAGCGAATTTTCCAGCGCGGGCGAAGAAGATGAGCACTTTGGCTGGCAGGCCGGTATTCATATGCC
The DNA here is from genome assembly GCF_037026505.1 of Erwinia sp. CGal63. NCBI lineage: Bacteria > Pseudomonadati > Pseudomonadota > Gammaproteobacteria > Enterobacterales > Erwiniaceae > Erwinia > Erwinia sp. CGal63. The sequence continues at coordinate 475,379 of NZ_JAKUMN010000001.1, read as the reverse complement.
GCGCTGGGCGAGCCGCATCGATTTGGAAGTTACCGCCGTTCGGGTAGAAAAAATTCAGGATATCAGCGATGACGACGTGATGGCGGAAGGCGTGCAGACGGACTCCCACTTTCTCAATAATTTTTTCACCATGCACAATGAAGTCGTCTCACCAAAAGACGCCTATCGTAAGCAGTGGGCGCTGCAGTATGGCGGCACCAGCTGGGAAGTGAATCCCTGGGTTTGGGTGATCGAGTTCCAGCGCTTATAGCCTTCCCCGCGCGCACGGGCCGGCTGTCGACGCCGGCCTGGCCGCGGCAATTTTTTCTGTGCCGTCACAGAACCCCGTTGAAAAGCTTGCTCAAACCCGCGCTTCTGTTCCATTCTGCCCTGCCTTTTAGACGAGCCTGACGCCGCGGTAAACGCTCCGCTCCGGCCGGGCAAGGTTCCCCTTTCTGCTTTGGGTGCATCATGATCAAATGGTTCTGGAAATCCGACGAGGCCGTTATCGACGAGCTGCCCTGGCAGCAGGCAATGGCGATCCCGCTGCTGGGCGCGCTGAGCGAAGCCGAGCAGCAAAAGCTTATCCGCCTGGCGAGCCGTTTTTTGCAGCAGAAGCGGCTGGTGGCGCTGCAGGATTTCGTGCTGGACGAGCTGAAGTCCGCGCGTCTGGCGCTGCTGTTCTCTCTGCCGGTGCTTAATCTTGGTATTGAATGGCTGGACGGCTTTCACGAGGTACTGATCTACCCCGAACCTTTTCTGGTAGACGATGAGTGGCAGGATGAGTTTGGGCTGGTTCACCGTGAAAGCATGGTGCAGGCGGGCCAGAGCTGGGAACAGGGGCCGGTGGTGCTGAACTGGCTGGACGTGCAGGACTCTTTCGATCTCTCCGGTTTTAATCTGATTGTTCATGAGGTCGCCCATAAGCTGGACAGTCGTGGCAGCGGCTACGCCAACGGCGTTCCGGCAATGCCGCTGCGCAACGTCGCCGTCTGGGAGCAGACGCTGCACGCCGCGATGCTGAATATTCAGGATGAGATCGAGCTGGTCGGCGAAAGCGCCGCGACGATCGATGCCTATGCGGCCAGCGATCCGGCAGAGTGTTTTGCGGTGCTGTCGGAATATTTCTTTAGCGCGCCCGAACTGCTGTATGAACGTTTCCCGGCGCTCTATCAACACTTTTGCGGTTTTTATCGTCAGGATCCGCTAGGTCGACTACAGCAGAGCGGCCCTGGCCATAACGATATCGTACATTAATTGCCCCGCCTGTTTTAAAGATAGCCAGTTGAAAGCTTTACCTTTTTTTCCTGTTGACTCCACAGGCCGCCCTCGCTACTATGCGCTGCATCAACCGATTCCTCTGTAGTTCAGTCGGTAGAACGGCGGACTGTTAATCCGTATGTCACTGGTTCGAGTCCAGTCAGAGGAGCCAAATTAGAGAAGCCCGCTTATATAAGCGGGCTTTTTGCTTTTCTGGATTTCTTAGAACCGCTCATCTAATCCGCAAAGAGTTCAACTATTTCGCACAGCCTGCTTGCAGTGATCTAAATCACATCCTGACACGTGCGATCCCTGCTCTTTAACCGCTTATCCCTCTTCCCGAACCGCTTACCGCCGCATATTACCGCTCAGTCAATTCTCCCACACTTTGCTGTGGCATTTGGTCACTATAGCGCCTGGACAAACTGGCTTTTTAAATAAGGCTGTGGATATGAGAACTCAAAAAATCCTCTGCTAAACCAATCAATCCCCTGAAAACCGCGGCGGGTTTATCGGTGCGGCCAGTGGCGCTACAAAAAGCGCCTGCCTGGTGCTAAACCGGCCGTCATGCTTTTTTGCTGTCGGCTCTTGCTCTTCGCCCAGCCCATCATTTCCACCGCCGCTTTTTTCCAGAGCGATCATAATTGCTATCAGCGTAGAGATCGCGCTGACAGACAGGGATTAAGCCGCTTTCTGTCGCCGAACGATAGCTTTTTCCGCCGCTGGCGTTGAGAATAACGCCCACAGCGGTCATTGACGGATATAAAAGGGGTAACAACATGCAACATGGACCATTAACGGCCGAAGAACTGGAGTGGCTGGACGATATGCTGGCGCGCTACGGCACCGATGACGCGGTGCTGGACGCCTCGGAGCTGGATGGTCTGCTGACCGCCCTGCTCTCCGCTCCGGAAGCTATCTCCGACGAACGCCTGCAGGCCATTATCTGGGGCGGAGAAAATAATCTTCCGATCTGGGATGAAGTTGACCAGCAGCGTTTTCTCGATCTGGTAGCGCAGCACAAAAACGATATCGCCGAGCGCCTGAAAGAGTATCCCGAGCAGTTTGAGCCGCTGTTCGGCACCAGCAGCGCGGAAGATCTGGAAGTCACCATTGTAGAAGAGTGGTGCATCGGCTATATGAAAGGCGTGGCGTTAACCGACTGGTCGGCGTTGCCGGCGCATCTGCAGCCGGCGCTACAGGCGATTGCGCTGCACGGCAAGGAAGAACATTTTGGCGAAGTGGAAAAAATGACGGCGGAGGAGTTTGAGCAGAGCGTGGAAGCTATCCGTCACGCGGCGCTGGAGCTGGCCGGCAACTGGCCGCTGCATTAAGCGAAGCGCGCCGCGTTACCCGACGCGGCGCGAGCCGGATTGCACAGTTCATTCCAGTAGCTGTAGCGCAGCGTCAGGCGATAGCGATTATTTTTCACCGTATCGCCTCGCGCGCAGCCAGCTTACCTCAAAGCCATATAGCTGGCTGACCGGCAGCAGCGATTCGGCCAGTCTTGAGGGATTGTCGAGCTCTTCCTGCGCGACTGGCTGAGAAAGCCAGGCTGAGAAAGCAGCGAAATATTTCCTGATTGTGGCGTTCATAACGTTCTCCGGCGGCAGGGTTGCGATAGCGAGATTTAACCGCAGCCATCACGGAGAGGGAAATACCCTCTTCTTCCAACCTTTGTCGAAAATCAGCTTAAGGTTTTTGTGGTATTCTTGCGGGCTTCAGCCGTTAAGGCGCCGGATAACAACCTGACTGATTCGCTATGTCCGCTATTGCCAAGAGAAAAAACGACCCGGAAGGGTTAAAAAAACGCATCCTTGCCGGCGCGCTGGCTACCTTTGCCGAGTTTGGCCTGCAGGGCGCGCGCATGGAGCAGATCGCCGAACGCGCCGACACCACCAAACGCATGATGGTCTATCACTTCACCAGCAAAGAAAATCTTTATATGGCGGTGCTGGAACAGGTTTACCTGGCGATCCGTCAACATGAAACCGGGCTGAATCTTGCCGAGCTGCCGCCGCAGTTAGCGATGCAGAAGCTGGCGGAGGCGAGCTTTGATTATCACATCTCCCATCCCGACTTTATGCGGCTGGTCTGCAGCGAGAACCTGATGCGCGGCCGCTTTATCAGCCAGTCCACACGTATCAAGGCGCTGAACCAGAGCGCGCTCGACGTGCTGGATGAGATCCTGACTCGCGGCAAAGCCGCAGGCGTTTTCGACCGCCATGTAGAGACGGTGGACGTGCATCGTTTGATCAGCAGTATCTGTACGCATAACGTCTCTAACCGCTACACCTTCAATACCCTGTTTGGCGGCGGTGAAAGCGAGCAGCGGAGCATCGCCCGCAATCGTCAACTGGTGGTGGACGCCACGCTGCGCTATTTACGCCCGGCGGATTAACGCTGTCCTCAGGCTAAAGGCCAGCGTTTTTTAATCCGCTTCCTGCTGATCCAGCGCGGCCAGGGCAGACAGAAGCAGGCTTTCTCCCCGACTTCTTCTCCCTGAATAAACAGGCGGCGCCGTTCCTCCTGCGGCAGTTTAATCTCCAGCTGCCGCCATTTGGGCCGGAAGCTGCCTTGCCAGCTGAAATCCAGATGGATAGCCTCGGCGGAACATTGCATGTTCCAGCTCAGCCACAGCGCCTCATCCTGCTGATAACCCCAGGATTCGCCATCGTCTTCAAACAGCAGGCCGCTGCTGCTGCCGGCGGCAGGCTGCGGGAACAGGTGCAGCTCGCGCTGAACGTCATTGCCGTGCGGGCTTTGCGGCAGGCCTGCGCCTGCACGCACCAGCAGCGGCACTCTCTCCAGCGGCGCGTCAAGCGTGATCCACTGGCCGCCGCCGTACCACTGACCGCTCCAGAAATCATACCAGCCATGCTGATTATCCGGCAGCCAAAGGCGTCGGCTCCGTGCACCCGGCTCTACTACGCTGGCGACCAGGAGATCCCTTCCCAGCAAAAACTCGTCGCATTCAGCAAAGGTCTGCGCATCGTGCTGATGATCCAGAAAGGTTGGCCGCAGCATGGGTTCATCTTCGCTGTGCGCCTGCCAGAGCAGCGTGTAAAGGTAAGGCATCAGGCGGTAGCGCAGCTTAATCGCCTGGCGGACAAGCGGCGTGACCGCAGGATACATCCAGGGTTCGTTAACCGTGCGATCGTCATTCCACGAGTGAATAGTAAAACGCGGATGCATGACGCCATTCTGCACCCAGCGGACAAACAGCTCCGCGTCGGGCTTGTCGCCTGCAAAGCCGCCCACATCATGCCCAACGTTGTACAGGCCCGACAGACTCATTCCCAAACCCATGCGGATGTTGTAACGAAGCGTTGTCCAGCTGGTGCGGTTATCGCCGCTCCAGGTCTGCGCATAGCGCTGCATTCCCGGCGAGCCGGAACGGGAAATCAGCCACGGCCGCTTGTGCGGCGCGAATCGCTTCTGCGCCTCCATCGAAGCCCGCATCATCAGCAACGGCATTACGGGACGCAGGTGCTTGATCGCCGTTGGTCGGCCAAAACCGTGACAGCGCGCTTCGTCATCCCAAATCTCATATTCGTTATTGTCGTTCCAGGTGGCGTCGATGCCCTTTTCCAGCAGCTGGCGAGTCACGTTATTCTGCCACCAGTCGATAGCTTCAGGATGGGTAAAATCCAGGTGCGAGCCTTCATCGTCCCAGAAGACGGAGCGCTCCGGCGCGTCGCTTTGCGAGTCCCGAATAAACAACCCGCGGCTTTCCAGCTCCTGATAGCGTGGATGATCCTGCAGCAGGCAGGGTTTGATATTGGCGGCCAGACGTATACCCGCCTGATGAAACGCCCGGCTCAGGCCCAGAGGATCGGGCACCTTGTCGTGATTCCAGTTGAAAACATAGCGCTTGTCGCCAATCGAGGTGTAGCCGGATGAGAGCTGGAAAGAGTCGCAGGGAATATCATGCTCGTGACAGAGGCGAATAAATTGCAACAGCTGGCGCTGCGCGTCCGGCGCGTCGGTGTAGCTCATGGTCGAGCCGCTGTAGCCCAGGCTCCATTTAGGGCCGAAGAACGTTTTGCCCGTCAGCCGCACAAAGGCTTTGGTGATATCCAGAACGCGTTCCGCCGCGAAAAGATAGTAGTCGATATCGCCGCTTGCGGCCTGCCAGCGGCGATAAGGCTGGTGATAGTTATCCAGCTCGTTGCCTAGATCCAGCCAGCTGTTGCTGAGATTGTCGTAGAACAGCCCAAAGCTGAGATCGTCGCGACAGGTGATGGTAAAGGGCAGATGTTTATAAAGCGGATCGGTGGTCGCCGCGTTATACCCCATTGCGTCCAGATTACGCATCTCGTAGCGCCTGCCGTTGCGCAGCAGATCGCCTGCCTTCTCGCCCAGGCCATAATAGCGATCTTCCGGCAGCCGCCGCTGATAGTGCGCGACGCCGTCGCCGTGAGCGTTAAGCTGCAAAGCGCCTGTCGGCCGGTCGCTGGCAAGAAAGCGCCACTGCCCGTCGGGCTGGCGATAGTGCCACTCCAGCCACAGCGGCTGATGCACTTTTACCCGCAGCCGTTCCGTTTCGATAATCAGCTCTCCGTCCAGCTCGCTCAGGGTAAAAGGCGGCAGAGAAAATCCCGCCAGGCTGTCGCGCGGTCGGCCTTCCCAGGGCACATCCTCCTGCGGCGCGATACACCAGGTGCGATCGAGCGAGAAGTGACCGTCACGCCTGACCACGACGCGCAATAGTGCCGGTTCCAGCACGTAAAGGCAGCAGTGGTGTTGACCCTCAACCAGCAGCGTCACCGAGTGGCGATCCGACGCCAGCAGCGTCCACTGTTTTAACGTTTTCATACCAGACTCCCTTTTTTAGTCCGTCGTTCCGCAATAAAGGCCACCAGAAACAGCGCCCCGAACAGGTCGAAAAAGCCCATTGCGATAAACAGCGGGTTGAAACCGATTTTGTCCGCGGTATAGCCAATCACCAGCGAAAACAGAAAGCTGGATATCCAGGCGAAGGAGCCGCGCATCCCGTTAACGGTCGCCATTTCGCCTTTATTAAATCGCTCCACCACCAGCGCGCTCAGCATGCAGGAGATAATCTGATGGCCGAAACCGCCGACGGAAATCAGCGCGATGGCCATATAAGGGCTTTTGGTGAAGGCCACCAGCGCCAGCGACAGCATCAGAAAAGCGCCGGAAATCGAGCTGGCCACCACGGCATTAACGCGGGTGCAGCCAAACAGGCGGATATAGAGTCGGGTCAGGTAGCCGCTCGCCACGCTGCCCAGATCCGCCGCCAGGAACGGCAGCCAGGCGAACATAGCGATCTGTTTTAAATCCATTCCCAGTTCGTTGGCCAGATAGAGCGGCACCCAGAAGCTGAGTACGCCCCAGGCGGGTTCTGCCATAAAGGCGGGAATAGCGATGCCGTAAAACCGCTTGTTGCCGGCGACCGAACGCAGCGCCTGCCAGAAACTCTGCTTTTGCGCGGCCGGTTCCCGATCCTGCTGAATAAACGCCAGCTCCTCGTCGCTCAGGTTGGGATGCTGCGCCGGATTGCGGTAGAACAGCCACCACAGCGCAACCCAGGCCAGCGCCAGGCAGCCGGTAAACAGAAAGGCGCCCTGCCAGCCAAACGAGGCGTGCGCGAAGTAGATAATCGGCGGCGCCAGCATAGCGCCGATGGAGAAGCCGACGCCCGCCCAGCCTGCGGCGATCGGTCGCTCCTTTTTAGGAAACCATTCCCCCAGCACTTTGGCGTTGGCCGGCGTCGCCGCCGCTTCGGCGCCGCCCATCACAAAGCGCAGTATCGCCAGCTGCAGCCAGCTTCCGGCGCCCGCATGCAGCAGACAGGCCAGCGCCCACACCGTCGCACAGAGCAGAAAGCCGATCTTCAGGCCGATCACGTCGATCAGCCAGCCGCATATCGGCTGAAAAAAGGTGTAAGCGAGCTGAAAAGCGCCCACGATCCAGGCGTACTGCTCCGTGGTGATGCCGAGGCTTAGCTTAAGCTCGGGCGCCAGAATCGCTAAGGAGTTGCGGGTAATGTAGTTCACGGTGACGCCGGTCAGAAACAGGATAAGCACCCACCAGCGCAGATGGCGGACGGTACGCCTGATGCCCGTCACGCCGCGTTCAGAGTTAATGCTGCGGTTCATCTGATTTCTCCATGTCGATAACGCTTCTCAGAGCTTGTGGATCGCCGTCGACCTTTCTGGTCAACCAATTTTAAGCGGCGCTGAGGGCGTCGTTACTCTCTTCCATGTAAAGCCGCGCGGTCAGCACGGCGCGACAGATGGCCATCGCGCGCCATTCTGGCGGCGCTGGCTTTGCGGCAGAAGTGAAGCACAGTTTTTCGGGGCTGGCTTTAGCCTCTTTCCCTGTTTGTGATCTGGTTAACCAAATAAGCTTATCTGGTTGACTTCATCCTTTTCGGGGGTAATTTTAGCGGTGATGATTGCCCTGGGAACGATAGTGGTTGACCAAAGCACTGGCGAACCGCATTTTCTGACGACAAACGGAGAGGTAAATATGAAACAAACCTGGCGCTGGTATGGCCCGGACGATCCCGTCACGCTGAGTGACGCCAGACAGGCTGGCGCGACCGGCATCGTGACCGCCCTGCACTCTATCGCCAACGGCGAGATCTGGCCCGTGGCGGAGATCGAAAAGCGTAAAGCGATGACAGAGGCCGCCGGGCTGGAATGGGCGGTAGTGGAAAGCGTGCCGGTACATGAAGAGATTAAAACCCGCAGCGGCCAGTGCGAAAAATGGATCGCCAACTATCAGCAAACCCTGCGCAATCTGGCGCATTGCGGTATCACCACCGTCTGCTACAACTTTATGCCGATCCTGGACTGGACGCGCACCGATCTGGCGTGGAGGCTGCCGGACGGCGCGCTGGCTCTGCGTTTCGATCAGGTCGAGTTCGCCGCTTTCGATCTCTGTATCCTGCAGCGGCCTGGTGCGGAAAACGACTATACGCCGTCGGAGATCGCGGCCGCCCGCCAGCGTTTTCAGACGATGAGCGAGGAGAGCAAAACCCGGCTGACGCGCAATATCATTGCCGGGCTGCCGGGCGCGGAAGAAGGCTATACGCTCGCGGCATTTCGCCAGCAGCTGGCGCGTTACCAGCATATCGACAGGGAGAAGCTGCGCGAGAATTTCGCCTGGTTTTTGCGGCAGGTAATTCCGGTAGCGGAAGAAGTCGGCGTGCGTATGGCTGTCCATCCGGACGATCCGCCGCGTCCGCTGTTGGGCCTGCCGCGCATCGTTTCCACCGCCGAAGACTGGCAGTGGATGGTGGAAACCGTCAGCAGCCCGGCCAACGGGTTTACCTTCTGCACCGGTTCTTTAGGCGTACGCGCCGATAACGATCTGGTAGCCATCTTCAAAAAGTTCGCGTCACGCGTCTACTTCGCGCACCTGCGCTCAACGCAGCGGGAAGAGAATCCGGCCAGTTTTCATGAGGCGCCCCATCTGGCGGGCGATGTGGATATGGTTGCGGTGATCCAGGCGATTGCGCAGGAAGAGCAGCGTCGTCGGCTCGCAGGCCGCGAAGATCCCATTCCTGTGCGTCCCGATCACGGTCACCAGATGCTGGACGATTTACAAAAGCGAACCAATCCGGGCTATTCGGCGATTGGCCGCCTGAAAGGCCTGGCGGAGATTCGCGGCGTGGAGTTCGCCGTGCGTCGCACCGGCTTTGGCTGAGCCGTTAACGCGTTGTCGCGATGTGATATCATACGGGCATTGTGCGACGATCGCTGCGGCCAGCAGAAAAGGACATTATGAAATCCGCCTCACCAGCCAGACCCTATCAGGAAGTCGGTGAAATGCTTCAGCGTTTTATCCGCGAACAGCGTTACGCCGCAGGCGACCGGCTGCCCGCCGAGCGCGAGCTGGCCGCGATGCTGCAGGTCAGCCGCACGCTGGTGCGCGAAGCGCTGATTATGCTGGAGCTGGAAGGCTGGATCGAGGTCAGGCGAGGCGCAGGCATTTTTGTGATGCAAAACGCGAAGGCGCCCGCTTCATCCCCGCACTGCAACGCCGCCGGGCCTTTTGAACTGCTGCAGGCGCGGCAGCTGCTGGAGAGCAATATCGCCGGCTTCGCCGCCCTGCAGGCCACGCCGGAAGATATTCTGAAAATGCGTCAGGCGCTGCAGCTGGAGGAGTGCGAGCTGGCTTCCGGCGCCGTTAACGACAGCGAGAACGGCGACCGCGAGTTTCATCTGGCTATCGCCCAGGCGACCCATAACAGCATGCTGGTCGAGCTGTTCAAACAATCCTGGCAGTGGCGAGAAAATAACGCGATGTGGCGCCAGCTGCATCGTCATCTGCGCGACAGCCATTACCGCAAGGCCTGGCTGGAAGATCATAAAAAAATTCTCGTGGCGCTGATCAAAAAGGATGCCGCCGCCGCCAGACGGGCGATGTGGCAGCATCTGGAAAACGTTAAGCAGCGACTGCTGGAGTTTTCCGATGTCGACGATCTGAATTTTGACGGCTACCTGTTTGCCTCCTGGCCGCTGGATGCCATCGACGACGAGCCAGCACGTTAACCCCCTTTTTCCGCCCGCGTTTTTGCCGTCCTGTCTGGCGGCGGCAACGCTATGGCTGAAACCGCAAAATGTTGTACAATCTTTAAATGCGTTGTACAACTTTATCACGCAGTCCCGCTGTTGTTCCGGGACAATTCAGCTACGCTTATTAAGGTTATTTCACCCCCGCCTGTCATTTGACAGGCCCTATGCCAGGAGTTGCCGATGGCACGCGAAAATTCCGGCTATCCACGCCGTAAGCCGGATGCCGATGATGGCAAAATTGTAAACTGGGCGCGCAACGCCACGCTGGCTGACAGCAGCGCCGTCAGCGCCCCGAAAACGGAAGAGGAGCTGTGCCGCCTGGTTGCCGCCAGCCGCGGTAAGATCCGCGTTATGGGCAGCCGCATGTCGCCGGGCCGGATGCTGAAAGTGGTCGCCGAAGGCGATACGCTGCTGGACTTAAGCCAGCTGCGCGGCCTTATTGCGATGGATGAGCAGAGCGCCACCTTCGCAGGCAGCACGCCGATGCACGAAATTTACGAGATCCTGACCGCTGCGGGCAAAATGCTGCCCTCTTCGCCCGGCGTAATCGCCGCGCAGACGCTGGCTGGCGCGCTGGCGACCGGCACGCACGGTCAGGGTTTGCAGCAAAGCACCATAGCGGATGAAGCCCTCAGTATTCGTATGGTGCTGGCCGACGGCAGCGTGGCCGATTTCGATCGCAGCCATCCTGACTTTCACGCCGTGCAGCTGGGTATGGGCGTGCTGGGCGTCGTTACCCGCGTGACGCTGCGCACCTGCGCCGCAAAAATTTATACCTGTCATAAAAACGCGGTCAGCGGCGACACGCTGGAGCAGGATATTTATGACTGGAACCAGAACTTTGTGCTGAGCAAAGCCTGGTGGTTTCCCAATGAAAACCAGGTGCATGTCTGGACGGCGCGCGAAGCGAACGGCGAAGAGATTGCGCAATATCGTGCCAATAACAGCGATCTGGTGAAGCAGGAAGAAACCAGCGACGCGATGAACGAAACCGTGGAGCAGACGCTGGAACATATGCGTAGCGACACCAAAATCGTTGACGAAAACGGCAAACCGTTCCGCACCGTTACGCGCTTTAAAGATTTCTCCGACGTGACCGGCGACGTTTATCAGGTCTTCTGCCGCGGTATCGCCACGCCGCAGATCAACGTGGAAATCGGCATTCCGCTGGCGCGCGCCGGCGAGATTATCCGGCAGATCAAAGCGTGGCACAGCGAAACCCAGCCGCATATGCACTATCCGATTATTTTGCGCTGCACCGGCCCATCCGAAAGCTGGCTCAGCCCCTCTTACGGCGCCGATACCTGCTTCTTCGGGTTTGTGGTCTATTACGCCGAAGACGGATCGCTTTCCGAAGAGGGCGTGAGCTTCCTGCAGGCGATTGAAAAAGTGCTGGCAGCGGAAGGCGGTCGGCCGCACTGGGGCAAATATTTTGATGAGTCGCTCTACCGCTGGCCAGAAATCTATCCGCAGTGGCAAGCGTTTCGCCAGGTGCGCGATACGCTCGACCCGCAGCGCAAGTTTGACAACGAGTTTACCGCTGAACTGTTTGACCAATAAGGAGAATGCCAATGAAGGCATGGGCGACCCTGCTGACGCAGCCGGGCTATCTGGTAGGCGTCAGAGCGCTGAACCGCTCGCTGCAGCGAAGCGGCAGCCGCTACCCGCTGGTGGTGATGGTAACAGCGAATATCGACGCGGAAAGTCGGCAGACGATGGAGAAAGAGGGCTGCCTGGTGCGCGAAGTGCAGCCGGTCAGTCCGGACAGCAGCCTGCAGCAGCACTACGCTAACGCCCGCTTTTCCGAGGTGTGGACCAAGCTGGCGGTCTGGCGACTGACCGAGTTTGAACGCATCGTCTTTCTGGATGCGGATATGCTGGTGGTGCAGAATATGGATGAGCTGTTCGGCATGGCGCTGGGGGAACAGGAGATTGCTGCCTGTCACGCCTGCCGCTGCAATCCCAATAAGATCCCGAGCTATCCCAAAAGCTGGACGCCGGAAAACTGCTTCTACAGCTACTGCCGTGGCGTGGAGCATACCCAGCAGCCGGACGAAGTGGATAACTACCTGAACGGCGGTTTTCTGGTGCTGAAGCCGGATCTCGCGGTCTATGAAGATATGCTGCAAAAGCTGGCGGAAGTGAAAGATCTGACGCGCTATCTGTTTGCCGAGCAGGATTTTCTCAACGACTACTATCACGATCGCTGGCAGCCGCTGCCCTATATCTATAACGCGCTGAAAACGCTGCCGTTCCAGCACAGCGCCATGTGGCATCTGCCGGAGGTGAAGAATATTCACTACATTATCGATAAGCCGTGGGAAAAACAGCCCGATCCGGCCGATCGCTACTATCAGCTGAATAAAATGTGGTGGGATATCGCAGGCTGATCCCGAGGCGCGTGACCAATAACCTTAAAGAGGCGCCCCTTTTTATTCCCTCAGCAGACCACGACGTTAGTAGTGTGCGGCAGCGCCATCATGCTGTCGCCGCAGGTAAAAATCAGGTCGATTGGTTGAGGGTAAGAGTGTACGCGCTCGCGCAGATAGTGCAGCACCGCTTTCGGCAGCTTTGGTGCCACGGCGCGCGGCTCGCGCAAATTCGGGCCGCTTAAGCGCAACGTCAGGCCGCCGCTCAGCGCCGGGACTTCGATAATAATGGTGGTGGGCGCGTCGCCAGGCGAAAAGGCTTCGATAGCCATATCGGAGGCGCTGTGCAGCAGCGCGACGGCAGCGTCGGCTCTGGCAGCGGTTCTGGCGCCGAAGCGCTGTAGTTTCTCCAGCATCGCCTCGTCGCCGAGCGAGCTGTCCAGCCAGAACGGCGTTTCCCTGTCCACCAGCGTCATCAGAATAGCCGTTGCCGCAGGCGAAGCGTTGCCCCATACCGGGATCTGCGGCAGCGCGACTCTGACGCCCGGTTCGCTTATCGCTTTCAGGATCAAACGGAAAGCGCGCTGCGAATCGGCGAAAGAGTGGCTGAAGCTGGCAATCAAAGTCATAAATTTTTCCTGTAGGGCAGCGGTCAAAAGCCGTTGATGCTGTTAAGCCTGGCAGAAAAAAATGACAGTGGCGTTAAATATGCATGGCGTTCCCATGAAAATGCGCTTTCAGGCATCCGGCGTCAGAAACAGCGCCCTCTCACGCTGCCTGCGCGGCAGCAGAATATTCAGATTTGCCCCGGCTCTTTTCCACAGCAGAAACGCCTCCGCTGCCGCCTGGTAATGACGCTTGTCCAGCTCTTTTTTTACGGTCGAGCTGGCGAAGGCGGCAACGCCGATATTGAAAATCAGACTGCACAGCGCGTCATACTGATTTTGCGTAAGCGGCACGCTGACATATCTGGCGATGGCGTTTTCTGCCGAGCGCAGATCCTGGCGCAGCAGCTCGCTGGATTTCTCAGCGGCGATCGTCATCCCTTTTTTTACCGGCACGCCATCAACGCTGCCCGTATGGCCTACGCCAATAGTTGGTATGCCGACCACGTCGAAATAGCCGGTGAGCCTCTCGCCCTCCTCTCTTTTGATAAACGCAATGCCGTTATCGCTGATTTGCATAATTCTTCCACTTGTCAGGTTAAAACAGATAACTTAAGGAAGTTCGACCAAAGGATATTGATACAAAGCAATATCCGGCCTGAAAAAACCTTACGTCAGTCAACTTAACAAATTGATTGTTATAAGAATTTTCCAGTTCGTGTACAGTACTGATTCCTGACAGGCTGGTAATAAAAAAGGCCAGATCCCTCTGGCCAAATTTTTGCTGAAAGCCGCGTTAATTAACGAGCTTCATACCACAGGGTTTCCGCCAGGCCTGGCGCCCAGTCAATGGCCCAGGCCGTATGGGACTGGATGCAAACCCAGTTTTTGCCATTATGGGAAACAATTTCACCCGCGGTGTAGGATCCGCCCTGTCTCCAGGCTGGATACTGACCGTTATCGTCATTGCCGCCGTTGTCATCACTGCTGTTAGCCAGCGTGGTGACAGTCAGCACGTTGCTCGGTACGGAAAGCAGATCCTGTGAATCCACAGCCGCAACAAAATAACGGTAGGTGGTTTCCGCGCGCAGGCCGCGATCGGTGTAGTTGAGCTGAGAAGCCGCAACGCGAGCGATTTCATCCCCTTCACGGTAAATGATGTAGCTGGCGATTGGGTTGCTGCCCTCAGAAGATCCCCACATCAGAGAAGCGCTGTCTGCGGTCACACTCATGCTGTGCAGACGCACTGGCGCGGTTGGTGGCGTGACTACGGTGCTGGAGCTTTTGGTGGTAACGATAACCGCCGCGCTCTGAGCAGATTCTTTACCGGTCGCGCTTACGGCGCTGATGGTGTAGCTGTAAGCGGTGTTTTCCATCAGGCCATTGTCGACAAAGCTCAGGCGAGAGCCGTTGAAGATCATGTTGCCGTTACGATAGAGACGATAAGAGACGCCTGCGGTTGCAGAAGCGTTCCACGCCAGCGCTACAGAGCTGGTGGTGACTTCAGTCGCGTGCAGGCTCGCTGGCGCCGCAGGAATGGTGTCGCCGTTGCCATTGTCATTGCCGTTGCCGACGAAATCCAGGTCTATAACCTGATAGAAAGCGTTGCCGGTATCCGCCACTTCCCAGACCGCCAGCAGCACATGGTAGCCGCTACGCTGTGGCAGCTGGATTTCGTGCGTGGTTGGGCCGGTAGGACGCAGCGTCGCGCCGTGGCTCCAGAATGGCTGTTCGGTAAACTCCGCTTTAAAGAACGGCGTGGATTCAAACTGCGCGCGGCTCAGCGGCAGGTTTGGATTCCAGTCTTCACGAGTAATGAAGTAGTTATAGCGACGAGTCGCGTGCGGCGCGGTATAGGTCCAGACGAACTTCATGATTTCGTTGGCGGTCACCGTGTGTTTTTTCCAGTGTGTGCCTGGCTCATCCAGGAAACGGCCGTCGCCCTGGTTGGCGCTGGCGATTTCGCCATCACGAGGCGGCAGAGCATTTGGCGAGTCGGTAGGCGCAACAGGATCGGTCAGGCCTGACTGAGTGGCCGGGAAGAATTTGCCGGCTTCACGCTGGTTCAGCTGACCGGCGTTCAGTTTACCTTCCTGCCATGCAAAGAAAGCGCGTGAAGCAGGCGTGGCGATATGGCCATGACGCAAAGCCGCGCCGAAAGTATTGGAGCTCATCGTTTTGTATCCCGTGGTGGTTTTAGCATCGAACGTCGGCTGCCACAGCGAAGTAGCGGCATCAGGCGTCCAGAAAAGGTTAGAGTCGTGCTGCATCACGCAGATGTAGTTCTGCGACTGCCAGCTAACGCGGGCGCCATCAAGATAACGAACGCCGGCGCGCCATTGTTCATACTGTGGCTGCGGCTCTGGGTCCGGCTGTGGCTGCGGCTCTGGGTCTGGCTGCGGTTGCGGCTCTGGATCTGGCTGCGGCTGCGGCTGCGGCGCAGGTTCCGGCACGACGCCGTCTCCGGCCAGGTAGCCGTAGTTACGGATAAATTCCCAGTTGTAAGGCACATTGTCTTTAGTGAAGCCAGCGTCCCAGTTTACGGACCAGGTCATCAGGCCAGCGATTGGCAGACCAGCAGCTTCCAGACGCGCCATCGCGTTTTTCAAATCCTGCGGATTAATGACATAGCCAGTCGCTGCCGCGTCGTTGTTGGTTGGCAGACCGATAATGAACTTCTCTGAAGGGATCTTCAGGAAGTTGCGCGTACCCGTAACCAGACTTTCGGTCAGGTAGTAGAGGAAATCCTCTTTCTGCGCGTCGTTGCTCTGGGAAACCCAGCTGCTGATTTCATCAACCCACACGCCGTCGCCGCCCTGGTTATAGTACTGAGGCGCGATGTAGTCGTAGTAACCTTCCAGACCGGTGATATAAGGGCTGTAGTGGCCGCCAACGGTCAGGTAAGGGAATTCCGGCGCCATGCTGATGATGAAGTTCCAGCCCTGCAGGCGATAATGATCTTTAACGATACGCAGCGCGGCAGGAATAACCGTCTGGTTGTCGGCGGCGGTGATCGCAGACTGCTCCAGGTCGATATCCAGACCGTCGAAGCCATATTTATCGGTCAGTTCGATGATCCGCGCGGCCAGCGCCTGTTCGTCGCCAGCGTGCATTTCGATATGCGCGTCAGCACCGCCCATAGAAATCAGCACTTTACGGCCCTGAGCCTGCACAAGTTCGATTTCACGACGAAACTCGGCGTCGGTGCCTTTATAAGGTTTGAAATCAGGAATGCGATCGCGGTCGTCGAGCACTTTCATAAAGGCGACGGCGATTACGTTGTACTGCACAGGGATTTCCGACAGCGTCATCTCGGTGAAGCGGCCCTGGCGGTAACCCTGAGCGCCGACCACTGGCCAGTTGTGCCAGAAGCCCATAACGATTTTATTTTGTCCGGAACGATTTCCGGAAAAGCGGGATACCGACATATTTTTAGAAGCTGGCATAAATTCTCCATATGCATCTGCCAGGATGCATGTTCTTATTACGTAGGTGTATTTTTATTAAGCAGCAAAATGGAATTTTTATTCTTGCTGCGTGACACCTATTTTATTCAGCCACTAAGAACACACAAACGCAATAATTGTTTTTACCTGACTAAAAATTGAAAACATGCTGATTTATAAGGATATAACCAAGAAATAATGAGCCAATAAACCAATTAAAAACACAGGATAAAAAAGACAATTCATTATATTTATCTCTCGTTTAGTTGAGTTATGAAGGAAATTATAAGAGAGCTATTTTTTAATAACGCAGTTAAAACCCTAAGGGTAAATATTATTTAAACCATGAGGAAACAGGAACAGAGCTAAGCCTGATGTTGAAACCGGCTTTTGTCGTTATAAAAAAAAGCCGGCCCCGTTCAGAGGCCGGCCGTCAGGCAACCGCGAATTAACCGTTAATCGGTTTTAGCTCGATAGCGTAAGCCTGACCGTTAACCATTACGCGCAGACACTCACGGGTAGCGCCGACTGACGCGGTGCTGACCACGCGACCACGCATAATGAGATCGTTGTTGTTGTTGTAGCCAAAACCCACCCGCTCGGAACCCTGCCAGTGCTGCATAAAAGTCGTATCCGCCTGAGCATCCAGCGCGGCGGCATCCGCAGCGGAAACCTGGGAATAGGCTTTAATAAAGCGGAAATGCACGCCGCGCGAGAAGCGATCGTGGCAGTTGGTGGTGATCAGCGCGATGCAGAAGCCGGTGTATTTCGCCAGCTTAACGAAGACTTCCGCCCGGCTGCCCGGCAAGGTTTTGACATGAACACGCGTGACCGGGCATGAACCTTCTGCCGCCCAGGAGGCGTTAAAGGTGCCGTTGACGTTCTGAATCGATATTTTCGCTTCGCCTTCCGGCGTGCGCGATGTGTGATCGATCTGGGTTTCCGGCATTGCGTTAAACTGGGACGAGCCGATAATGCGCATCTGCATCTGCGTCGTCCACTCCGGCATTTCAATATCGCCGACTTTAAACCAGGTTTCACGGTCGACGCGGTTATCCATACGATCCGGCGAGGTGATGTACTGGTAGTTCAGCGACCCTTCCACTTTCATACCGTGGTTTTCAATAAACAGCTGACCATCTTCATAGGCGGAGAGCCAGCGTTCGCCGCTGTCGGACATATCCAGACCTTCGCCGTTATGCACGTTGAGCATGGAGGAGATCAGACGCGTATAGTGGCACTTCAGCGGGTTTTTGTTTCCTTCCAGATTTAGCGCGTTGATGTTCCACTGGCCGTTAGAGAGATTGCCAGGGAATTCCGTGTGCTCAATCCAGCCGTTATGCAAAATACACTGGGTAGCGCGCTGCAGGTCGATCATCTCCGCTTTCACGCCATACTGGATATTAAAGTTGCTCAGCTCGATGGCGGTCAGATGATCCCAGGAGCCGGCGGCACGGTTTGACCAGCGGCCATAGATTACGGTGCCGGCGCAGCGGTTGGCGTACCACTGGTCGATTTTACAATCCAGCGTATCAAGCAGATCCAGCGAGCGTCCGCCCATATCCAGGAAGTGCATCCCGGTAACACGCAGATACTGGCCGCCCTGAATGATGTTTTTAAAGAAGCCTTTGGTTTTGGTGTTGTCCTGGCCATGAACGATAAAGCCGCTGATATAGGTCCAGCGCGCGTTAACGGTAAACATATATTCGCCGTTTTTCTGATCCGAATAGAGGCGAGTGCTCGGGAAGTAACCAAAGTTGACGTGCGCGCCGGAAAGGCGGAAACGGCTGACTTCCTGGCTGGAAACATCGAATTTCGAAATAAAGAAGTTGCCCGCCGGGAAGCGAATGCCGACATTTTCATGAATGCGGACGTTGGTCGCCCGATCGACGACGCGCGACCAGTGCCACATAAGGGTAACGGCTTCCAGGCAGTCTGTTTTGCCGTCAGGGATCGCGCCGAAATCGACCACGGTGACGCCGGCGTTATCGGTAATATAGCGTTTCCAGCGTACGCCGGCGCGAGTAACGATATTCAGACCCTGATCTTCTGGCGTGGTTTTGTCGTTAAGATCGCTGATAAAAAGGCCGCCGCCGTAGCCGGTGCCTGCAGCCCAGGAATGTACCATCACGATTTCGCCATGTGCGCCAGGCTCCAGCGCACGCAATTCTTCAATGGATTGCACCATAGCAAAGTTATTTTCATTGTTAGCCGCGCCAGGCGTATAAATAATCCTGTCGAAGTCAATACTTTTCCCGTTTTTATCGACTACGTTTAAGTTTCTGACCATTTCATTTAACTTCAACTGGTGCGTTGTTAAATTATCCTGGTTGTTGTCATCAAAATCACTCATTTAAAGCCTCTTAATTAAATTTATATTGTGCGATGGTTGCTATTTTTTAATACTATGCAAGCTTGCTTTTACAATTGATTAAATTTATGGTCAAAAAACACCAATCCCACGATATTTTCGACTATATTTATCAGGTCGCACAGGATAATTATTGTCTTAAGTTCGTACAATTTTAAAAAATGACGCAGACGCGTAAAAATTAGCATCTCCATGATTACAAAAATAAAATCGTCATTACTCTGTAAATCCCCCCCGTTCAGTGCTTTCGTAAGTATGCTATATTTTTCATAAATTTACGTGAAGTTAACAGTTGTTAAACGATCTGGAGGTTTTATGTTTCTGTCATCAAATCTTAAATGCTTTATTGTTCTGGCCAGAGAAAAATCACTTAAAAAGGCTTCGGAAATACTTTTTGTGACCTCCTCACCTATTTCTCGCCGAATAAAAATACTGGAAGATGAACTGGGCTTTAAATTATTTTCCCGCACCGACCATGATTTCACCCTGACTAAAAAAGGGCTTGAGCTGTATGAGAAAATAATGCCGCATTACGATAAGATGACTGAACTGGAAGACTATTTCTCACAGAAAAGAACCAATTTAAATATTCGCAGAGGATTAATGATAGGCGTGGAGAATCTCAACCCTTTCTTGTTTAACCTGCTGGTCAAAACCCGTAAAAAGACGGAAAGCGTCTCCTACTGCGCCTGCGATACCAAAACCTCGGTGGAATCGCTGCTTTCCGGCGAGATCCACGGCGTTATCTCTCATCGGGAGATCAGCCATAACGGTATTATGTCAATGAGCTTCTTTAGCGAATCGGCCTGCTATCTCTATTCCAAAACGCTGCCTGAGTATCAGCTCAGCGATTTGAAAAACATGCCCATTATTATTCCTACTAACGGCTTCCACGAGCACTACGTAAAAAATGCGCATACCCGTATTCTGACTATTTGCCCGACGGCTCAGGTAATCATCGTGGATGATATCCATAACTACATGTCTCTTATCGCCAACGGTGAAGCCGTAGGCTTAATCAGCGAATCGATGGTGGCGTTCTATAAGAACAAGATTACGAATTTCAGCGAGTTAAACCATCGCGTCGAGAAGCTTTTCCCGGAGCTGAAAACCTATATCTATTATCTGAAAGAGCGTGAGTTCTCTTTAAAATATGCGCTGGATACGGTGGAAGGCGCTCAGGTTAACGCTTAATTAAAGGGACAGGATGTCTCTCTTTTTTATCTGCGCTGGTTTATTGCCGAGCCACATTTCTGCTAAAGCTGTATGTCATCTGGCGAAATAGAGACGTTGAGCCAGATAAACCGCCTCCTTAATAAAATATTTTCTTAGCCGACGACCCGGAATTACCCTGTGCTTGCGCAGGCTATGCCCGACAACCGTTTTCGGCTGTCAGCATATAATCAGAGTTCAACGGTATGGCGGGAGAGCAGCGAACGTAGCGGCACGCTGCTTTTGATGATGGGAGATTTAATAACAATATAACTGAAGTATTTATCTATGCCGACTTTGGCGTCCAGCAAACTCTCTATCACTTCCTGGTAGTGTTCGATGCTGCGGGTAATAAAACGCAGTAAGTAGTCGTAGCCGCCGGTAATCAAATGGCACTCCATCAGCTCGTCCACTTCCCGGATGGCGTTTTCAAAGCGCATAAAATCTTCGCGCCGGTGTCCGGCCAATGTCACTTCGGTAAAGACCGTTACGGAATCGGTAATTTTAGGTAAATTAACATGCGCTTCATAGCCGGTAATAAAGCCCGCGGTTTCCAGCCGTTTAACCCGCTGTAGACAAGGGCTAGGCGAGAGCCCGACGGCGTCGGCAAGGTTTACGTTGCTGATGCGGCCATCCTTTTGTAGCTGCACCAGGATATTGATATCAATGCGGTCCAGTTTCATTAAGCCGTTCATAACACCCTCATTGTTACCAGTTTGTCATAAGATGGGTATAACACGCTTCACACTGAGCACGCCAGCGTTTTACCGTGCTATACCGCCTTAATACGCCAGTAATATCAATGAGAAACGCGCTCAGTCCAGCCTGCCGGTGGCGCGGGCCAGCGCGATGTCGAAGATATGCAGCGCCTCTTCCAGCTGCGAATCGCTGGTCACCAGCGGCGCCAGAAAGCGCACGGTGTTGCGCTGCACGCCGCACTTGATCAGCAACAGCCCTTCCTGACAGGCGGCGTCGAGGATCTTCTGCGTCAGCGCCGCGTCCGGCTTGCCGGTATCGATATCGATGATTTCCGCCGCCTGCATCAGACCAACGCCGCGCACATCGCCGATACAGGCGTATTTTTCCGCCAGCTGCTTCAGCCGCGCGTTGAGCTGTGCGCCAAGCTGGTTAGCCCGCGCCAGTAACGGCTCCTGTTCAAAGAGATCCAGCACCGCCAGCGCGGCGGCGCAGGCCAGCGCGTTGCCGCCGTAGGTGCCGCCCAGCCCGCCGGGCAGCGGTGCATCCATGACCTCGGCACGCCCCACTACGCCTGAGATCGGCAGGCCACCGCCGAGGCTTTTCGCCACGGTGATCATATCCGGCTGCACGCCGCTGTGCTGGAAGCCGAACATGGTGCCGGTGCGGCCAAAGCCGGTCTGTACTTCATCGCAGATCAGCAGAATGCCGTGCCGCTGCGTAATATCGCGCAGCGCCCGCATAAAGGCGGGAGAAGCCGGCAGAAAACCCCCGTCGCCCTGTACCGGTTCGATAATGATCGCGGCGACGCGCTCCGGCAGGATCTGTACTGCGAACAGCGTATTCAGCGCCTGCAGGCAATCCTCTTCGCTGACATCGTGAAAAGCGTTGGGAAAAGGCACGCGGTAGACTTCGCCCGCAAAAGGCCCGAAGTTTTGTTTGTAGGGCTGGCTCATGCCGGTCAGCGTACAGCCTAGCAGCGTGCGGCCGTGAAACGCGCCGTCAAAGGCGATAATGCCGGCGCGGTTGGTGTAAGCACGCGCGATTTTTACCGCGTTTTCTACCGCTTCCGCGCCGCTGGTGAAAAAGACGCTTTTATGGCGCTCGCCCTTGCCCACCAGCTGGTTCAGCCTTTCGGCCAGTTCGATATAGCCCGGATAAGCGGCGACCTGGAAACAGGCGTGCGTCAGCTGCTGCAGCTGTTGCGTAACGGCCTGCACCACTGCCGGATGATTATGGCCGACGTTAAGCACGCCGATACCCGCCACGAAATCCAGATAGCGGTTGCCCTCCACATCCCATACTTCCGCGCCTTTCCCTTTGGCGATGGTCAGGGGATGCGCCGTCGCCACGCCGCGCGATACCTGCGCTTCGCGGGCATCCAGAAACAGGGCGTTGTCGGTAAATGTCTGCTCTTCAACCAGTAAACTTTGCATCTCTGTTCCTCATTGCATGAAATAAAGTAGCGCCGCTGCCGTATAAACCTTAACGACGGCATCAGCTGTCGACAGCCAGGCTAGCTTTTTAGCGGCAGCGCCGCGCGAACGACTTCGCAAAACCAACTGACGCCGTAGGGGATCAGCGCGTCGTTGAAGTCATAGGCAGGATGATGCAGCGGACGGCTCTCCGCCGCTCCCAGCCACAGATAGGCGCCGGGTACGGCCTGCAGCATAAAAGAGAAATCTTCCGAGGTAAGCGCGGGCTTTACTGCCAGCGAGGCGTTCAGTCCGGCGTTTTGCGCGGCGCAAAGCGCCAGTTCCGCTTCCGCCGCGCTGTTGATGGTGGCGGGATAGTAGCGTTTGTAGCGGATCTCCGCCGTCAGGCCGTGTGCCGCCGTCACGTGCAGAGCCATTTCACGCAGGCGTTTCTCAATCACGTCCTGTATTCGGGGATGGAAGGTGCGTACGGTGCCGGTGATAGCGGCTTCGGCCGGGATCATATTGTGCGAAGCGCCGCCCTGAACACGCGTTACCGTGAGCAGCGCCGCTTCACAGGGATCGACAGCGCGCGCCACTATGGTATTAAGCTGCACCACCAGCTCGCTGGTCGCCAGCAGCGTATCGGGGCTGAGGTGCGGCTGAGCGGCATGACCGCCGCCGCCTTTGACCGTGATATCGAAGCGGTCGGCGGCTGCCATAATAGCGCCCGGTCGCGTTTGCGCGCTGCCCAGCGGCAGCTCCGGCCAGTTATGGACGGCGTAAACGGCGTCGCAGGGAAAGCGCTGCAGCAGGCCGTCGTCAAGCATCGCCTGCGCGCCCGCCAGCCCCTCTTCCGCTGGCTGAAAGATAAAAACCACGGTGCCGTCGAAATTTTCCGCCCGTGCCAGCGCCTGCGCTGCGCCAAGCAGCATCACGATATGGCCATCGTGACCGCACGCGTGGCTGCATCCCGCCTGCTGGCTTCTCCACGGCTGCTCGCCCGCGTCGTCCATCGGCAAGGCGTCCATATCGGCCCGCAGGCCGATAGTTTTGCCGCTGCCGCCGCGCCGTAAAACGCCGACCACGCCGGTTTTGCCAATGCCGCGATGCACTTCAATATCCAGCGCGGCCAGAAAGTCCGCGACAATAGCCGCCGTACGATGCTCGGCGAAGCCCAGCTCAGGGTGCGTATGCAGATCCCGCCGCAGCGCGATTAAGTCGTTCATCAGTAGCCTCGCTCTCGCTCCACCAGCCCGTGCATCGGTTCGCCGCGTTCAAAACGGCGGATATTTTCCAGCAGCGCCGTCAGCGCGCTTTCCGGCTGCGCCTGGCTGGCGATATGCGGCGTCAGCCAGATCGCGGGATGACGCCAGAAAGCATGATCGGCGGGCAGCGGCTCCGGCGAGGTGACATCGACCACGGCCGCAGCAAGCTGCCCGCTTTCCAGCGCGTTCAGCAGATGCTGATGATTAAGCTGTTTGCCGCGTCCTGCGTGAACCAGCGACGCGCCCGGCGGCAGCTGGCTGAAGAGATCGGCGTTGAGAATGTTTTCGGTGGCGGCGGTAAGCGGCAGCAGGCAGATCAGGATATCGCTGCGCGCCAGAAAAGCGCCCAGCTGCGCTTCGCCGACAAAGCTCGCCACGCCGGGAATATTTTTTGGCGTGCGGCTCCAGCCCGCGCAGTCAAAGCCCAGCTGGAGCAAGGGTTGCAGCACCGCTTCGCCCAGCTTGCCGACGCCCATTACACCGACCCGACGCCTGGCGGCAGGCAATGAGGCGTGCGCCAGCCAGTTCTTTTCGCGCTGCTGCTGAAAATAGCGCGGCATCTCGCGATGCAGCCCCAGCACGGCGAAGGTGACATATTCCACCATGCCGCTGGTGAGGCCGGGTTCAATCATGCGCACGACCGGCAGCTCGGGCGGCAAGGCGGCATAGTCAAACTGCTCCGCGCCCGCGCCTACGGAGAAAAGCACCTTAAGCGCGGTAAAGTCGCTGAGGTTTTCCGGCGGCTGCCAGGCGACCAGATAGTCGATTTTCGTCGGATCGCCCACATCGGGCCACTGGCGAAAGGTCGCTTCCGGCAGCAGCGTTTTCAGCCGCTCCGCCCAGAGGCGTCCGCGCTCCGGCTCCGACTTATAGAGAATATTCATGCCATCGCCTGGCTCATCAGCCCAAACGCCCGTATGCCCTGCGGCTGCCAGGTTGCGCCTTTATACATGGTGACGGGCGCGTCGACCTGCACCATGCCCAGCGTCGTTAGCCAGTCGCCCAGGCCAGACTCGCTGTCGGTGTCGATGCGCACAAACTCGCCTTCCAGCCCGGAAAGCAGTTCGCTGACCAGCACCTGCGCCTGCGGCAAATCACGGCAGACGATCGGGCCGATGGCGAAGCCGTGGCCAAAGCGGCGCAGAGCAGCAAAACCGGCCACCTCGCCGCGCTCTTCCAGTACCAGAAAACGCTCGGCGCTGTCGTAAAGGCTGGCGATAAGCTCAGGTCGACGCAGGCCGTGCGCGCGGCTCTCCAGCGCGCTCAGTTCCTCCAGTTCTTCGTGCCGCGCCAGCCGCAGCCTTTGCGAGGCCAGCGGCGCGATACGTTCTCCCGGCGTCAGCTCGCGGCTCTGGTGCTGCACAACGCAGCCGGTAGCGACAAAACCGAGCTTCTCATACAGCCCTTTGCCCATTTCAGTGGCGTGCAGCCGCAGCTGATGCCCTGCCAGTTCGGCAATCGCCGTCTGCATTAACTGTTTGCCGAGGCCTTTACCGCGAGCCTCGTCGGCGACGATCACCAGCCCCAGCGTGGCGTAGTCGCCCCAGCGCCAGAAAAGCGTGGTGCCCAGCAGCTTGCCGTTATCTACCGCCGCCACGCCTTCGCCCAGCGCCAGCGCCTGGCGCCAGTCTTCGCGGCGGTGCGGCCACTTCAGCCGCTGCGTCAATTCGTAAGCGGCCTCCAGGTGCCGCTCGTCCATCCTGATAATGTCCATGTTCTTCTCCTTTACATCATGCCTGGCTGCTGAAGTCCGCTGCCGTCCACCAGCCTCGCGTAGCGGAACGGCGTCGGGTCGACCACCGGCGTGGAATCGGTCGCCAGATCGGCGGCCAGCCGTCCCGCGCCCGGCCCGATGCCGAAGCCGTGCGCGCTGTAGCCTGCCGACAGGATCAGGCCGGGAAGTTTCTCTACGTGCGAGATCACCGGCACCGCGTCCGGCGTGTTGTCAATCATGCCGCCCCAGGCCTGCTCGACGCGCAGCCCGGCCAGCGCCGGATACTCTTTGCGCATCGCATTCAGCCCTTCCTGCACCAGCGCCATATCGGCCGCGGGATCGAGGATGCGGATTTGTTCAAACGGCGAGCGGTGGTCGAACTGCCAGCGCGCCAGCGCCTCCGGCCCTTTCATAAAGGGATCCAGCCCCAGCTCCAGCTTCAGGTTTTTACGTCGCGCTTTGAAGGTAGGCCAGAACTGCCGCGCGTAGCGCAGCCCCTGCGCGCCCGGAGCGAGACGGCCACGGCCGGAAACGGAAACGGTGTAGCTGCCGTCCAGCTGCGGGCGACAGGCGAAGCCCGGCGTGTAGAGCGGCATGGCGATCGCCTGCTCGATCGGCGCGGTGCGAAAAGCGGTGCCGATAACGTTGCCCAGCGGCAGCTCAATACCGTGACGACGGCAGAACATAGAGGTCCAGGCGCCGCCCGCGCAGATCACGCGCTGGGTTTTGATCGTTCCTCTTTCGGTAATAACGCCGCTGACCTTCCCCGCAGAGATATCCAGCCCGCGCACGGCGCACTGCTGGAAGACGCTTGCGCCCAGCCGCTGCGCCGCGATCGCCAGTCCGGCCGACGCCATCGCCGGTTCCGCATGGCCGTCCGTAGGCGACGAGACGCCGCCCAGCCAGCGGCTGGTGCTGCCCGGCGTCATGGTTTTTGCCCGTTCGGCGCTCAGAATGTCGCTGCGCACGCCGTAGTTTTTCGCCATCGCGCCCCAGCTTTCCCAGGCGTCGATATCGCTCTGGTTGCCGGTGGCGTAGACCAGACCGGAGCGGCGAAAGCCCAGCTCCTCGCCGGTTTCCTGCGCCAGCTCGCCCCAGCGCCGCAGCGCGTAGATGATCAGCGGCAGCTCGCGTTCGTCGCGGTTCTGCTGGCGGCACCAGCCCCAGTTGCGGCTGGACTGCTCGCCGCCGACCAGCCCTTTTTCGATCAGCGCCACGCTGACCCCTTTTCTCGCCAGTTCGTAAGCCGCGCTCGTGCCGGCAATGCCGGCGCCGATCACCACCACATCGACCGACTCGGGGAAATATCGGCTATCCTGTACGTACCGTATCAGTGCGGGCATAGTTAACCTCTTAATGGTGTCAGTCGCGCCGCTACAGCGCGATATCGTTATGTTCGTCAAGCCAGCCCTGACGCAGCTCCGGCACTGCCCGCTTCAGCCGCTCGTAATAGAGCTCGCTGGAAGGTTTATCGTAGTCGGCGCGCGCCACCTGAGTCACCATCCGGCCGTTTTTCACCACCATGATTTCGTCGCAGACCGAGCGCACGGCGTGCAGATCGTGGCTGATAAATATCACCGACAGCCCCAGCTCGCGGCGCAGATCGGTGATCAGATCCAGCACCGCCGCCGCCACCACCGTATCCAGCGCGGAGGTTACCTCGTCGCAGAGGATCAGATCGGGTTCCGCCGCCAGCGCCCGCGCCAGGTTGACGCGCTGCTTCTGGCCGCCGGAAAGCGCCCACGGACGTCGGTTGAGCACGCTGGTCGGCAGCCTGACCAGATCCAGCAGCTGCGCGACGCGCTGATTCAACGCCGCGCCGCGCAGGTCGTGGAACAGCTTCAGCGGCCGCGCCAGCAGGGTTTCCACGCTGTGCGCCGGATTGAGCGCGGTATCCGCCATCTGGAACACGTACTGAATACGCCGCAGCTCGTTGGCCGAACGCTGCCGCATTTCGCCCGCGATATAGTGGCCATTGAACAGAATATGACCGCCGCACGGCTTGTTCATACCGGCGATAGCGTGCGCCAGCGTGGTTTTGCCGGAGCCGGACTCGCCGATAATGCCCATCGCCTGGCCGCGATAAAGACGCAGGCTGATATCGTGCAGGATAGGGATGGCAGGCTGGCCATGCCTGTCGAGCGGGCCGTAGCCGGCAAAGAGATCGCGCACTTCCAGCATCGGCTGCAGCGCGGCCTCTTCCGGCCGCCACGGGCTGGGCCGCACCTTCTGCTTCGCCGCTTCCAGCAGCAGATGGCTGTACTCCGCCTGCGGCGCGCGCAGCAGATCCTCGGTAGTGCCGTACTCGGCGATAGCGCCCTTCAGCAGCACCAGAATGCGGTCGGCCATCTGCGCCACCACGGCCAGATCGTGACTGACGTAAATAGCGGTCATGCCGCGCTGGCGCACTACGCGGCGGAAGGTTTTCAGCACTTCAACCTGCGTGGTGACGTCCAGCGCGGTGGTCGGCTCGTCCAGAATCACCACTTCCGGGTCGCTAATCAGCGCCATTGCGGTCATCAGGCGCTGTAGCTGGCCGCCGGAAACCTGGTGCGGATAGCGCTGGCCGATGGTTTCCGGTTCTGGCAGCGCCAGCTCGCGGAACAGCGCCACCGCTTTTTTCTCCGCCTCGGCGCGGCTCATTACTTTGTGGATCACCACCGGCTCTACCACCTGATCGATAATCTTCATCGCCGGGTTAAAAGAGGCGGCGGCGCTCTGCGCAATATAGGCGACCTTGTTGCCGCGAAACTGCCGCAGCTGCGCGGGCGTTTGCGCAGTGACGTCGGTGCCGGCGACGTGAATCGTTCCCTGGGCGATATGGCAACCGTGCCGCGCATAGCCCATTAGCGCCAGCGCAATAGTGGTTTTACCGGAGCCGGATTCGCCGATCAGCGCCAGCACTTCCCCTTTTTGCACGGTGAAGCGGATATCGTCCACCAGCGGAATTTCCCGGCCATCTTCGGCGTGCGCGATGACGCGCAGGTTTTCTACCGCCACCATCGGACGAGCTTTATGTGGTGTTACCGTCATGCAACCCCCTTAGCCGGCGCGAGCGGACGCATCGCCTGCAGGCTGTCGATAAACAGGTTGGCGCCGATGGTCAGGCTGGCGATAGCCAGCGCGGGCATCAGCACCGCCGGAGAGCCGTCGAACAGTCCCTGCAGATTTTCGCGCACCAGCGTGCCCCAGTCGGCGTACGGCGGCTGCACGCCCAGCCCCAGAAAACTCAGGCCGCTGAGCAGCAGCACGATATAGACAAAGCGCAGCCCGAAATCGGTGAGCATGGGATGCAGCATATTGGGCAGAATGTCGTGGATAGCGATATAGAAGCGGCTTTCGCCGCGCAGCCTGGAGGCGCGCACGTAGTCCATCGAGCGCAGGCTGGAAGCCATCGCCCAGGCGATGCGAAACGCGCCCGGCCAGTAGGTGAAGACGGCGGTGACCACCAGCATCGGCAGCGAGGAACCGAACACCGCCACCATCATCAGCGCCAGAATTTTGCCGGGCAGCACCAGCATGGCGTCGTTGAGGCGGCCGAGAATTTCCTCCAGCCAGCGTCCCGCGACCGCCGCCAGCAGCGCCAGCAGCGTGCCGGTCAGGCTGGCGAGCAGCGCCGCGCCCAGCGCCAGGCCGATCGAGTAGCGCGCGCCGTACAGAATGCGGCTGACCATATCGCGGCCCAGATAGTCGGTACCGAACCAGAAAGCCTTGCTGAAGCCGCCGAACATCGGGCCGACGCCGATATCCTCAAGTTTGTAAGGCGTCAGCCACGGGCCGAAAATCGCCAGCGCGATCCAGACCAGGGTAATCAGCAGACCGGTTTTGCCACTGGCGGTCAGCGACAGAAAAAAGCGCAAAGGCAGCGTGAGCAGGTTCATCAGCCTCTCCATTTTGGATTGAACGCGATGGTGAGAATATCCGCCAGCAACAGCAGCAGCAGATAACAGCCCGCAAACAACATCACGCAGAGCTGAACAACCGGCAGATCGCGATTGCTGACCGCGTCGACCAGTTGGCTGGCGAGGCCCGGATAGCTGAAGATGCTTTCGATAATGATCACGCCGCCGAACAGGTAAGAGAGGCTGAGCGAGATGGCGTTGGCGATCGGCCCCACCGCATTGGGCAGCGCGTGACGCAGGACGGCGCGCAGCGGCGAAACGCCCTTCAGCAGCGTCATCTCCAGATAGGGGCTCTCCATCTGATTGATCAGCGCCGAGCGGGTCATGCGCGCCATCTGCGCCACCAGCACGCAGCAGAGCGTCAGCACCGGCAGCGCGTAGGTTTTCAAATAGCTGACGAAATCGAGCGCTGGCGTGCCTAATGACATTGCAGGCACCCAGTGCAGCTTGACGGCGAAGATAATCACCGCGAGCGTCGCCACCAGAAATTCCGGCACCGCCACCACCGCCATCGTGCCCAGCATCAGGGCGCGATCGAACCGCGAGCCGCGCTTCATGGCGGCCGCCAGGCCAATCAGCAGCGCCAGCGGCACCGACACCAGCGTGGCGATGGCCGCCAGCTCAAAGGTGGCGGGCATACGCTGCGCTACCAGCTGCGACACCGGCAGATGGCTGGCGAACGAGGTGCCGAAATCGCCGTGCAGCATACCGCCCAGCCAGTGCAGATAGCGCAGCATCAGCGGCTGATCCAGACCCAGCTGCTGGCGTAACGCCGCCACGGTTTCCGGCGTGGCGCTTTGGCCCAGCACCATTTGCGCCGCGTCGCCCGGCAGCTGGCTGGTGACAAAAAAGACCACGGCGGAGACGATCAGCAGCGTCAGCAGGCCCGAGCCGCAGCGGCGCGCGATAAGAAAAAGCAGATAGCGGTTCATGGTCGCTCTCCTGTCGGATAGAACGGATCAGGCCGAAAGCCAGGCAAACTCGTGAAAGCGGTAGCCCATCATCATGCCCGACGGCCAGGCCTCGACGCCCCTGACCTTGTTGCTGTAGCCATCCAGCGAGCTGATAAAAGTGGGGATCAGCGTGCCGCTGTGGTCGTAGATCAGCTGCTGCATATCGCCATACATCTGCTTGCGCTTTGCCTGATCCCGCTCGCCGCGCGCGGCTTCTACCAGCTGGTCGAACTGCGCGTTTTTCCAGCCCGATTCATTGTTGGGCGCGTCCGACAGGTAAAACTGCGACAGCAGCAGATCTACGGTGGCGCGCGGGTTGATCGAGCCGTAACCTAGCGGATCTTTCGTCCAGTGCGTTGACCAGTAGCCGTCATAAGGCACGCGACGCACGTTGAACTTCATGCCCGCCGCGCTGCCAAGCTGCTGGATAAGCTGGCCGCCTTCCACCGATCCTTCAATATTTTGCGTGGTGATGATTTCAACGCTGGCGCCTGCCATGCCGGCTTTTTTAAAGTGAAATCTCGCCTTTTCGATATCCAGCGGACGCTGCGGAATATCCTTGTTGAACAGCGGATGCCACGGCGGCACCGGCGTGTCGTTGGCGACCTGGCCGAAGCCCTGCATCACCGTTTTCACCATCATTTCGCGCGGCTGCAGATATTTCATACCCAGCACGAAATCTTCGTTGCTGCCCGGTTTCATATCGGTGCGCACGATCAAATTGGTGTACATGCCCGATTTGCTCTCCAGCACGCCAAACTGGCCGGACTGGCGCAGGCGTTTGACGTCGTGGGAGGAGAGCGTCGCCACCATGTTTAAGTCGCCGGACATCAGCGCGTTGACGCGCGCCGCCTGATCGGTGACGCCCATCAGCTCCACCTCGTCCAGATGCGGCAGGCCCGGCTTCCAGTAGTGCGGATTTTTGGTGCCGACCGTGCTGACGCCCGGCGTAAAGCTTTTCAGCACGAAGGGGCCGGTGCCGATCGCCTTGCTGAAGTCGGTGGTGTTCTTTGGCAGGATCAGAAACTGGCTGGTGGCCAGCACCGTCGGAATATCAAAGTTCGGCTTCGTCAGCACCAGTTTTACCTCTGTCGGGCTGACGGCGGTAAGGCTGCTGAACTGCTTCGCCTGGGTGATGGCGGTGGAGGCGACGGCGGGATCTTTATGGCGACTCAGCGACCAGATCACATCGTCGGCGGTAAGGCTTTTGCCGTCGTGAAAGGTCACGCCCGGACGCAGTTTGATCTGCCAGGTCAGGCCGTCGCTGCTCTCAATCGACTCTGCCAATGCGGGCTGCGCCTTAAGGTTTTTATCCAGCTCGGTCAGGCCGCTGTAGAACATAAACTGGCGGCAATAGTCGCCGCTGTTGCTGCCTTTGGCCGGATCGAGCGTGTCGGTAGCGGAGGCGTTGGCGACCGCAGCGCGCAGCCTGCCGCCTTTTACCGGCGTTTCCGCCGCAAAACTGACTTCGGGAAAGCCGATCAGGCCGGTGCTCATCACCGCGCCTGCCGATAGCAGCTTCATCATGCCGCGCCGGGAAATCGCCACGTCCGTAATGGCCTGGGTTAAAGATGGGTTTACGCCGGTGAACGCTTTACGAAATTTACTCATCTGCACGCCCTCAGGTCTTGGTTCAGGAGATCCGATCCAGTGTTTTGTAGTAGAGGCCCGCTACCGGCAGGAACCACGGCTTGCCGAAGTAGCCGGGCACCGCAGGCCAGCTTTCACGCCGCCACGGATTCTCCACGCTTTTTTCCGCCAGCAGATCGGCCATCACGCGGCCCATCCATACCGACATCTGGGTGCCGTGGCCGCTGTAGCCCAGCGAGTAGAAAACGCCCTCATGTTCGCCCGCGTGCGGCAGGCGATCGGCGGTCATATCCACCAGGCCGCCCCAGCAGTAGTCGATGCGGGCGTCGGCAAGCGACGGGAAGATTTTGCTCATGCCCGCCTGCAATATTTTGCCGCTGCGCGCGTCAGAGGTTGGGCTGCTCACGGCAAAGCGGGCGCGGCCGCCGAACACCAGCCGGTTGTCCGCTGTGGTGCGAAAGTAGTTGCCGATATTCATCGAGGTGACGCAGGTACGATTGGCGGGCAGCAGCTCGCGCAGGTTCGCCAGCGGCTCGGTTACCACAATAAAACTGCCCACAGGAATAATGCGCCGCTGGAACCACTCAAACGGCCCGACGTTGGAGCAGCCGGTCGCCATCAGCACTTTCTCCGCCAGAATCTCGCCCCGCGCGGTGCCGACGCGATGCTGATAACCCTTCACGCGGGCAAGGCCGGTTACCGGCGTATGCTCGAAGATCGCCGCGCCGCTGCGGGCTGCCGCTTCCGCCAGGCCGATGCCGAACTTGCCCATATGCATCTGGCCGCCGTGCTTCTGGATCAGGCCGCCGTGGAAGGCATCTGAGTTAACCTCGCGCCTGACCTCATCCGCGCCGATCAGATCCACGTCGGGGTCTACGCCGCGCCGCAGCGCTTCATAAGTCGCCTTCAGCCCGGCGAAATGGCCTGGCTTGCTGGCGAGCTTGATCTTGCCGCAGCGCAGAAAATCGCAGTCGATCTGCTCTTGCGTCACCAGGCTTTGCACATAGTCCACCGCGCTGGCGAAGGCGCGATAGTAGCGGTTTGCCTGCTCTTCGCCGAGTCTCTCCACCAGCGAGGCGAAGTTTTGCGCCACGCCGGTGTTGCAGTGGCCGCCGTTGCGCGCCGACGCCTGGCTCATCACGCCCGCCGCTTCCAGCACCACTACCTTCAGCCCGCTGCGCGCGAGGCTGAGCGCTGCCGAAATACCGGTAAAGCCGCCGCCGATTACTACCACGTCCGCCGTGGCGGGCAGATCGCCGGTGGCCGCGCCGGTAAAGGTCGGCGCCGTCGCCTGCCAGAAAGATTCCAGTTTCATCGCGCTGCTCCCGCGTTGGGTTAGAGGCCGACCACAGCAGGAAGCCCGCCGATATCCTGAATTTCGCTGTAGCCGTAGAAAGGATTGCCCGGCCCGTGGCCGCGATTGACGAAGACTTTGTGGGTGATGCCCAGGTCGTGCGCGGTCATCAGGTCGTAGCGCAGACTGCTGGAGACGTGCAGGATCTCTTCCGGGCCGCAGTTGAGCTTGCTGAGCATATACTCGAAGCCTTTCATCTGCGGCTTATAGGCGCCGACCTCTTCCGCCGTAATGGTCATATGGATCGGCGCGCCCAGACGGGGAACGTGGTTTTTGATCAGCTCGTCGGTGGAATTGGTGAGCAGCACCAGCGGAAATTCCTGCGCGACTTTCGCCAGCCCGGCCGGTACGTCGGGATGCGGGCCCCAAGTGGCGCAGGCCGCCATGACCGCCGCGCAATCCTCGTCCGTACACTCCACGCCCCATTTGTTGCAGGTGCGGTAAAGCGCGTTGCCGACCACTTCGGGATAGAGTTTGAACGCGCCCAGCACTTCATCCATGCGATAGCTGGAAAAATCGTCAGTGAAGGCCCGCATTTTTTCCGGGCTGACGCGACCGGCGAAAATCTTCGCCGCCGCGCCGGACATATCAAAGTTGATCAGAGTGCCGTAACAGTCGAAGGTGATAAATTTCGGTTTAAACACGCTCATGCCGCATCCTCTTGATGGAGTAATCAGAAATCGATCAGTACGCTCTTGTAACGCTGGCAGGCTTCGAAAGCCTGACGGCCTAAATCTTTACCGATGCCGGAACCGTGAAAGCCGCCGGTAGGAATAATAAAGTCGCCGGAACGTCCGTAGCGGTTGACCCAGACGGTGCCCGCCGCAATGCCGCGAATGGCGCGCAGAGCCCGGTCGAGGTTTTTGGTATGGACGCCCGCGCAGAGGCCATAGGTTGGGTGCGACGCCAGCGCCAGGCCCTCTTCTTCCGTGTCGAAAACCTGCACGGTCAGCACCGGCCCGAAGATCTCATCCTGTACCGCCGGGCTGTCGGCCGCCACGCTGGCCAGCAGCGTCGGCTGCCAGAAATAGCCTTCGCCCGTGTTCTCAAAGCGTTTGCCGCCGGTCAGGATTTCGCCGCCCTGACGCACGGCGGCCTCGATAACCTGCTGTACTTTCGCGGCCTGGCGACGGTCAATCAGCGGCGCGTAGCGGCTGTTCTCATCCCAGGTGACGCCCGGCTGAAAGCCCTGACAGAGCGCGATCAGGCTGTCGATCAGCGCCTCCGCGATGCCACGCTGCACGATTAATCGCGTGCCCGCCACGCAGGCCTGGCCGCCGTTGGCGGTAAAGCCGCGCAGGATGCGGCCCGCGACTTCCGCGACATCGCCCGCGTCGTCAAATACCAGCTGCGGACTTTTGCCGCCCAGCTCCAGCGTGACCGGCTTCATGCCGTGGTGCGCCGCGTCGCTCATAATGCGCGCGCCGGTCAGCGTCGAGCCGGTAAAAGAGACTTTGCGCACCAGCGGATGCGCCACCAGCGCGCTGCCGGTAACGGCGCCGCTGCCCTGCACGATATTCAGCACGCCCGCGGGCAACCCCGCTTCTGCCGCCAGCTCGGCGAAACGCACGGTAGAATAAGGCGTCAGCTCAGAGGGTTTCAGCACCACGGCGTTGCCCGCCGCCAGCGCCGGGCCGCACTTCCATGAGGCCATCGACAGCGGAAAATTCCACGGCGTGATGGCGCCGATAACGCCGTAGGGTTCCGGGATCAGCATGCCCAGGCTGGCGTCACGCGTCGGTAACAAATCGCCGCTATATTTGTCCGCACACTCCGCGTAAAAGCGGATGGCTTCGGCAGTAAAAGGGATCTCGTGATGGATAACGTCATAAATAGGGCGTGTGGATCCCAAAGCCTCCAGCAACGGAAGCCGGGTGTCGGCCTGGATCAGATCGGCCCAGCGCCGCAAAACCGCGCCGCGCTGGCGAGGCGGACAGCTTGCCCAGCCGCTCTCTTTCACGGCGCGATCCGCCGCTTTTACCGCTTCATCCACCAGCGAAGCGTTGGCTTCCGCCAGCTCGCCGGCCGTGCGGCCATCAGAAGGACGGCGCACCTCAAAACGGCTGCCGCCATCGGTACGCTGCTCGCCGTTAATATAGTGACCTCGCGGTAAAGCAATCTTTTCGGGATCGAAACTCAGCATGGCGCCATCCTTCTTTTATTGCGTGGAGTCGGCATTCGTGCCGTTCTTATTCACTCTATGCAGAAAGTATGCCAGCCAGCGGGAAAATAAAAATGCGTAAAAGCCGCGCGAAAAAAATTTTATGCCGTAATCAGGGGTAAAAATCGCACGCAGTTAACTTATTGATTTAATGAATTTTATCAACGCACCAGCACGGAGCGGCTGCGCTATGAATTGCACCATAACGGCCCTCTTTTTTATTCAGTCGCGCGTTTCTTTCCGTGATTTTCAGCCATAAAAAAACGCCCGCCTTAATAAATAAAGCGGGCGTTTTACCGGCGGGAATTAATTCAGGCTGGCGAAATGAAAAGCTTTTATTTCAAGATATTCGTCGATACCGTGACGGGAGCCTTCCCGACCGATGCCGGACATTTTTATACCGCCGAACGGCGCGACCTCAAGCGAGATGGCACCGGTGTTGTGGCCGACCATGCCGAACTCCAGCGCTTCGCCCACTCGCCAGGCGCGCCGCAAATCCTCGGTAAAGAAGTAGGCGCCCAGGCCAAAAGGCGTCTCGTTGGCCATTGACAGCGCCTCCTCTTCCGTATCGAAAACAAACAGCGGCGCGACCGGCCCGAAGGTTTCTTCATGGGCGATACGCATTGCGGTGGTAACGCCGGAGAGCACCGTCGGCGCCACAAAGGTGCCGTCGTTTTGCGCGATGCCGCCAGTCAGCACGGTCGCGCCGTGCGTCACCGCATCGTCTATATGCGCATTGACCTTGTTGACCGCCGCCTGGTTGATCAGCGGCCCCAGCGTGCTGCCCTCGGCAAAGCCGTCACCGACCTGCAGCTTCGCCACCTCTTCCAGCAGACGCTCGCTGAAGCGGGCGCTGATGCCGCGCTGCACCAGAATACGGTTAGCGCAAACGCAGGTTTGTCCGGCGTTGCGGAATTTGCTGACCATCACACCTGCGACGGCGATCTCTAAATCGGCATCATCAAAGACGATCAGCGGCGCGTTGCCGCCCAGCTCCAGGCTTAGCCGCTTGATGCTGTCGGCGCTTTGCTGCATCAGCAGCTGGCCGACACGCGTGGAGCCGGTAAAAGAGATTTTGCGCACGCTGCGGCTGCCGGTCAGCGCCGCGCCAATCGCCTGCGGCAAACCAGTCAGCACCTGAATGACGCCTGGCGGAAAACCGGCGCGCTCTGCCAGCGTCATCAGCGCCAGCGCGGAGAGCGGCGTCAGCTCGGAAGGCTTGACGATAATCGGACAGCCTGCGGCCAGCGCGGGCGCCACTTTGCGGGTGATCATCGCGATGGGGAAATTCCACGGCGTAATTGCCGCCGCGACGCCGACCGGCTGTTTGATCGCCAGAATACGTCGGTCGTCGGACGGCGCGGGAATAGTTTCGCCATAGACGCGCCGCGCCTCTTCCGCGAACCATTTCACAAAGCTGGCGCCGTAGAGCACCTCGCCTTTCGCCTCCGCCAGCGGCTTGCCCTGCTCGGCGGTCATGATAACGGCCAGATCGTCCGCGTTATCCAGGATCAGCTGATGCCACTTTTCCAGCAGCTGCGCGCGCTGCGCGTTGGGCGTTTTTGCCCAGCTCCGCCGCGCCGAATCGGCAAAAGCGATGGCTCGCTGCGTCTCCTGAGCGCCCAGCGCCGGTATGGTCGCCAGCACCTCGCCGGTGGACGGATTGGTTACAGGCAGCGTTTCGCCATTATCGGCCCTCTGCCAGCGCCCGTCGAAACAGGCCTGCTGCTTTAACAACTGCGGATCCTTTAAGCGTTGCGTCAACATATCTTCCCCCTTGTAAGTCTTTTTACTTTAAGGGAAGTGCCGCAGCGGATGCTGCGTTATCGGGTCGTACGAATGCGCGAACGGCAGGTTCTGATTAATGAAACAAAATTTTATGCTGTGGGCTGATATTGTCGAAGCGGACAGGATCGCGGGCTTGCGGCAGGCGCCTGAAGCGTCACAGGTAGAGGCCGCCGCTTGTGCGAGCGGCGACCTGTTGTGGCGCTACTGCGTTGAAAACGCCGCCACGTCTTTGACCATATCATCAATGGCGCTTTGCACATCCGTCGCCGTTATGGGCGCGGTGCCGTTCGCCACGGTTTTACCATAGCCTTTGCGGATAACTTTAATCACCGGTTTTCCGGTCGCCGCATCAATCGCTTCCGCCTCTAAAAACAGCTCGGCGTTCTGGCTGCGGTGGCCGGTAGCGGCCATTGTGCCTGCCACTACCGCCGCGATCGGCACGACTTCATAAAACTGCATATCTTTGTTTTCCGCCGTCACGGCGGTGATGGCCGTTTTCACAATCAGGCTACCGGGCTGCGGTTTGTCGATCAGTTTTTTCCGCGCGGCCAGTGCGCTTTTTAGTCGGGATTCGGTATAGCTGCGGATCTGCTCCAGCGTGGCCGCGCTCACGCGTTCGCTGGGCTGCGCGCGAGGATAGTAAACCACGGGCGCGAAATAGAGGCTGGTATAGCGGTTCGCCTGATAGTCTGGCGCAATCCAGCGCAGCGTTTCATGTCCGGTTGCCGTGGTAACCGGTTTTATCTCTGAGTAACTCTTTAAAAATCCGGAATATTGCGACTGGTCGGCGGTTTTAGCCGCACAACCGGCCAGTAAAACCGCGAGGAGAGCAAGCGTGCTTTTAGCGAAAACCATACATCCTCCTTAGTGAGTAAGCCTGCTTTACAGCGTAGACCTTTGCCGCTGATTTTCCTGCCCGCTCGCCTGCAACGCCGCAGACATCCTGCTGCTATAGTTGCTGTTTGCCGCCAGAAAAAGTGAGACAACGATGAACGAGCTTCGCTGGAGTAAAGTGGATGAGTTTCTGATTGATACGCTGGTTGAGCAGGATGAGGCTTTGCTGGCGGCGCTGGCCGCCAACAGCGAGGCGAATCTGCCCGCTATCGACGTTTCGCCGAATCAGGGCAAGCTGCTGCATATCTACGCCCGCATGATGGGCGCAAAGCGCGTGCTGGAGATCGGCACGCTCGGCGGCTACAGCACTATCTGGCTGGCCAGGGCGCTGCCGGAAGATGGCAAGGTTATTACGCTGGAGTATGAACCGCGCCATGCTGAAATCGCGGCGAAAAACATTCGCCGCGCCGGTCTGGAGAGCCGCGTGACTATCCTGGTCGGCCCCGCGCTGGAAAGTTTGCCGAAACTCCACTCTTCCGCGCCTTTCGATCTGATCTTTATCGATGCGGACAAGAAGAATAACCCGGCTTATCTGGAGTGGGCGCTGAAATATTCCCGCAAAGGCACGGTGATTGTTGGCGATAACGTGGTGCGCGACGGCCGCATTACCGATGAAGCGGATCGGGACGAGCATATCGCAGGCCTCAGGGAATTTTTGCAGCGTCAGGGCGAGGAACAGAGGCTGACGGCAACGGCCATTCAGACGGTAGGCGCTAAAGGCTGGGACGGTTTTTCCGTTGCGATTGTGGGCTGATTCGGCAGTCAGCTGGGATTCGGCAGTCAGCTGGGATAAAGAAAGGGCCAGATGGCCCTTTGTTCAGCTACGCGTCAGCCTTTCAGGAAGCGGCTCGCTGACCATACCTAAACCGCTTACGCCGCCCGCCTTTCTGACTGCTTCAGAAAGAACTCTGCCGCGTTCCTCTTTACAGGCTCTTGCAATGCGCTGGATATCCTCACGCGTGTAGCCATGCCTGGCTGCTGGTATTCTATCGTTTTTCAATGACATATATTCCATCCTCCTTGTAGTGCGTGATGTAACGGTAGCCTGAGTACATTGCCTGAGCGTTCAGCAATCGGTCATAAATCCTGGCCAAACCGGGACGTGCGGGTAGCGCTATAAGGACGCAAGGTGCATGCTCCTGAATGAAGATGGCGATAGCTTCACCAATGCCTTTCAACAGCATCTCCTGCAGCTCATCTTTGCTATAGCGCATACGCGGCTCAGGCTCGTAAAGGTGCTTACCGCCCAGCAACGCATCCAGTGAATAAAAACTCACCATAAAAAAATTTTGCCGGACAAAACGCAGGTCGTAACGCTCGGTAAATAAACAGTAAAGATGCGGCGACAGAGGAGAGATGTCAACAATATATTCTATCCACCAGCCCTGCGCTTTATCGACCCTGACCAGATAGCAAAAATTTCTCGAGGGGGTAAAAGGTTTGATTGAACTGACCGCTATTTTCATCCGTGGCGCCTCGTCGTTAAACCGTGCATTCCCTGCACGGCGATGGACGCAAACTAGCGAGACAGAGGGCTAAAAACAAGCCGACGGCAGGCTACCGTCGGCTTTTATTGCTGTTCTTCGAGACGCCTCGAATTTAAATCTGAAAATCCAGCACCGGCTCCGCTACCTCGTGGGTGGAGAGCGCCTGGCGTTTAATCTCTTCCAGCGACAGATTGGCGTTGCACAGCTCCAGAAATTGCCAGACATAGTTACGCTGCAGCTGCCCGCGTTTCAGCCCCAGCCAGACGGTGTTGGACTCAAACAGGTGTTTGGCTTCCAGCCGCGTCAGTGCAGAGTGCTGGTCGAGCTGGCAGGCCTGATCCGCCAGCACGCCGACGCCCAGCCCAAGCTCGACATAGGTTTTCACCACGTCGGAATCCTGCGCGCTTAGCACGATATCCGGCTTTAATCCCGCCGCGTAGAACGCGCGGTCGACGCGGGAACGACCGGTAATCCCCTGACGATAGGTGATCAGCGGATAGCGGCTAAGCGCCGCCAGCGATACCGGCTGCTCCTGCTCCAGCTCGTGCCCTTTCGGCACCAGCAGCGCGTGATGCCAGCTGAACCAGGGGAAAGCCGCCAGCGCGGGATTATTGACTACCTGCTCGCTGGCGATGCCGACATCGGCTTCTCCTGCCACCAGCATAGAGACAATCTCCTGCGGCGTGCCCTGGTTTAATTCCAGACGAACATTAGGATAGAGCGCGCGAAAGGCTTTAATTACTTTCGGCAGGCTGTAGCGCGCCTGCGTGTGCGTCGTGGCGATAGTTAGCACGCCGCTGGATTCATTGGTAAAGACATCGGCCAGGCGCCGCACTTTTCCAGCTTCATCCAGGATACGTTCAGCAATAGTCAACAGCGCCTTGCCCGGCTCCGTCATGCCGAGCAGCCGCTTACCGCGACGGATAAAGATCTCCACGCCCAGTTCATCTTCCAGATCGCGTATATGGCGACTGACGCCGGATTGGGAGGTAAACAGCGCGTTAGCGACTTCGGTCAGGTTAAACTCGCAGCGCGACGCTTCCCGGATGATTTTAAGTTGCTGAAAATTCACGTGCGCCTCTCCCTCTGTTATCTGTTGGTTTCAGCCATGTTAATAAGGCAAATTGATAGCAACAAATAATAAAAAGAGGTTTTATATGCTTTTTAGCGATATAGCGGCGAGGCGCGCCTGCACGCGCCCGTGGAAGGAATTAGCTTACTAACATCAGTTCGCGGTCTTCAGAAACCGGTTTATTCAGCAGCGACAGCAGGATGTTTTTCACCGCCTGCGCAGATGGAGAGAGCGGCGTACGCGCCGAGATATTCAGCGACAGCGGCAGGTTCAGCGTTGGGCTGTTGATACGCGCCATCCAGGCGTTGGTGGAGCTGACCAGCGCACGCGCGGCAGACTCCGGCAGCACGGTTACGCCCATCCCGCTGGCGACGGCGGCGGTCAGCGTGGCGATCGATTCGATTTCGCCAATGATGCGGGCGCTCAGGCGGCGCAGCGAGAAGGCTTCATCAACCCGCTTGCGTACGGCGCTGTAATCGCGCGGCAGAAACAGGCTCATACCGGCTACGTCGGCTAAATCGACGTTCTGTCCGGGACAGTCGGTGGCGCCGACCAGATAGAGCTCCTCTTTCATCAGCGGCAGGCTGGTGATACCGGCCGAGGGCGCGCGATCGTAGAGCACCGCCATATCCAGCTGGCCATCCATCACTTTTTCATTTAACGAGGCGCCGCTGTTTTCATGCAGATAAACCAGCACCTCCGGAAACTGTTCGCGCACGGTTTGCAGTAAAGGCATGGTCAGCGAAGAAGCCGCAGTGCCGGGCGCAAGGCCGATTGAAACCTGGCCAGTCAGCGTCTGTCCGGCGTTGATGACCGCCGTCTGCGCCTGTTCGCACTGACGTAAAATGGTACGGGCATGGGCATATAAAATCTTACCGGCTTCCGTAGGCGTCACCCCGCGCTTGGTGCGGATAAGCAGCTGCTGATCCAGCTCGTTCTCAAGCGTAGCTACCTGCTGGCTAAGCGCGGGCTGGGCGATGTGCAGCACTTCTGCGGCCTGGGTCAGACTACCGATATCGACGATTTTCACAAAATATTTCAGTCGTCTTAAGTTCATTTTGCCTCCGTCACGGATCCCAAATGCCATTTTCGCTGGCGGTAATAATTGATTTTCACTCTGGTGCGAAGGAAGAACTGCAAGCGACGTGCCAGAAACTTCCGGCCAGCATTGAGATGAATTTGTTTCAGGCTAAGCGTCGGTAAAATAAGAGAAACTGATTACCCCTTAAGGAGTAGCGCCGTTTATTCATGCTAAAAGAGTTCGACGCGGGTGCACTTCAACGGTGCAAAAGATGCCGTCAGGCTGTGCATGTTAGCGTTTCCACAGCCGGACAAACGGGAAAAAAGAGAAAAG
Source organism: Erwinia sp. CGal63 (assembly GCF_037026505.1). NCBI lineage: Bacteria > Pseudomonadati > Pseudomonadota > Gammaproteobacteria > Enterobacterales > Erwiniaceae > Erwinia > Erwinia sp. CGal63. Next base: position 433,937 of record NZ_JAKUMN010000001.1, on the reverse strand, counting down.
GCCGGCGAACCGGCCTGGCGCTGTTTAGCGCTTTTTGCGGTTGCGATACATATCTACCGATACGGCACTGACGATAATAATGCCCTTAATGATGTCCTGCACGTAGGCATCCACACCGACAAAGGTAAAGCCGCTTTTAATCAGGCCCAGGATAACCGCGCCGATCAGCGTGCCGGTAATGCGTCCGACGCCGCCCATCAGGCTGCTGCCGCCGATAACCGCCGCCGCGATGGCGTCCAGCTCGTAGGACATCCCCATGCTGGATTGCCCGCTGCTGACGCGCGCCGCCAGCACCACGCCCGCCAGACCGGAGAGGCCGCCGGCGATGGTGTAGACGATAACCAGGTATTTATTGACGTTAATACCGGAAACTTTCGCCGAGGTCATATTGCCGCCGATGGCGTAAACGTACTTGCCGTAGCGAGTATGTTTCAGCGCGATATGGAAGATGACCGCCACCACCAGGAAAATAATCACCGGCATCGCGCCCTGACCCACGGCGGTGAAGCTGTCGGAGAGAAAGCTGATCGGATTACCCTGCGTATAGTACTGAGCCAGCCCGCGAGCGGAAACCATCATCCCCAGCGTGGCGATAAAAGGCGGAATGCCGGTTTTGGTGATCAGCACGCCGTTTACCACGCCGCACAGAAAACCGACGCCGACGCCGGCCACGATCGGCACCACGGCAGGCATATTCACCAGCGAAGGAAACATGGGAGAAAGGCTGTCCGACGTTTGCGCCAGGCTGGCCGCCACCACGGCGGTTAAAGCAATCACCGATCCCGAGGAGAGATCGATACCGGTGGTGATAATGACCTGAGTGACGCCGACCGCGATAATGCCGATAATCGCCACTTGCAAAACTATCAGCACCAGCCGGTTAGGATTCAGCAAAAAGGACTGATCGCGCACATACCAGCCCGCTATTTCAAAAATCAGCGCGATGGCGACCATTACGATAAAGATCCCGGTGTCTTTCGGCATTTTCACCTTCAGGCTGGTGAGTAAAGATGGCCGTTGGCTACTTATTTTTACATCGCTCATGGTTTCAGCCCCTATTCCGACGCCAGTGACAAAATGGTTTCCTGATCGGCCTCTTCTTTATTGAGGATGCCGGTGATACGGCCGCCGTGCATTACCATCACGCGGTCGCTCATGCCGAGAATTTCCGGCAGCTCGGAAGAGACCATAATGATGGCGACGCCGCGGTTGGCCAGTTCGCTGATCAGCCGATAAATTTCCGCTTTCGCGCCGACGTCGATACCGCGCGTCGGTTCATCCAGAATCAGGACTTTGGGCTGGGCCAGCAGCCAGCGGGCGATCAGCACCTTCTGCTGGTTGCCGCCGCTGAGGTTATTGATGATTTGATCCATCGTGGGGGTTTTAATATTCAGCCGCCGGATCTGCTCCATGCAGTCCTTCGCCATTTGCATATGGCTGACGAAGCCGCCTTTGCTGCTGTACTCCGGCATATTGACGATGCTCATGTTCTCCATCACCGACAGCACCAGAAACAGCCCGGACTTTTTGCGATCTTCCGTAAGGAACGCCAGCCCTTTTTCAATCGCCGTCGACGGCGAGTCTATCTTTACCGGTACGCCGTCTATCAGGATCTCGCCGCCGTCCAGGCTGGTCATGCCGAACAGGCTTTCCATCACCTCGCTGCGCCCCGCGCCGACCAGTCCCGCTACGCCTAAGATTTCGCCGCGGCGCACGCCGAAATTGATATCGTGGAACACCTCTTTACGATGCAGATTACGCACCGTCAGCACCTCTTCGCCGATATCGTTGTTGAATTTAGGAAAAAGCTGGGTCAGTTCGCGACCTACCATCTGGGTTATCAGCGACTGCCGCGTATAGTCTGACGTCGCGTTGCTGCCGACCCAGCTGCCGTCGCGAAAGACGCTGATCTCATCGGTGATGGCAAAGATTTCATCCATCTTGTGGCTGATGTAGATGATGGCTTTGCCCTGCTCCCGAAGGTCGCGAATAATGGCGAACAGGTGCGAAACTTCGGTTTCGGTCAGCGCCGAAGTTGGCTCGTCCATAATCACCACGTCCGCGTTCCAGGAAACCGCTTTCGCTATCTCCACCATCTGCTGCGAGGCGATGCTCAGCTCGCCTACCAGCTCGTCCGGCTCAAGGCGGATTTTTAATTTTCCCAGCAGCTCGCGAGTCTGGCGGTTAAGCCTGCCGTGATCGACAAAGCCATACTTCATCGGCTCCCGGCCCAGCCAGATATTTTCCGCCACCGTCATATAAGGCACCAGGTTCAGCTCCTGATGAATCATGGAGATACCGGAGTGCAACGCGTCCATGGTGTCCTGAAAGGCCACCGGTTCGCCTTTGACGCGGATTTGCCCCTCGTCCGGACGATAGATGCCTATCAGGCATTTCATCAGCGTGGACTTGCCTGCGCCGTTTTCCCCCATCAGCGCGTGGACGCTGCCTGGCCTGACCCGTAAAGAGACGTTGCTCAGTGCCTTTACGCCCGGAAAAAACTTACTGATGCCTTCAGCCTCAAGCGCATATGCGGTCATGGTGCACCCCGGTCTATTTCTGGTTCAGGCTGGTGAATTTTGCCATGTTCTCTTTGGTGATCAGCTGGAAAGGAATGTCGACGTTTTTCTCCACGCTTTCGCCTTTCGCCAGCTTCACCGCCGCCTGTACCGCGCCTTCACCCTGACCTTTCGCGTCCTGGAAGACCGTGGCGACCATTTTGCCGTTTTTGATCATCTGCAGCGCATCCGGCGTGCCATCGACGCCCGCCACCAGCACGTGATTGTCGTTTTTACCCAGCGCCTGCAGCGCGCCGATAGCCATCTCATCATTGTTGGACGCGATAGCCTGGATATCATCGCCCGCGGTAAGCCAGTTGCTGACTACGTCTACGGCGTCGTTACGCATAAACTTCGCGGTTTGTTCCTGAACGATTTTCAGGCCAGGGTATTTGGCGACGATCTCTTTCACGCCTTTGGTCCGCTCGCGCGTGGATTCGTTAGCGAGATCGCCCAGCAGAATGGCGACGTTACCTTTGTAGTTCATCTGCTTAGCCAGCGCTTCCATCTGTAGACGTCCCGCCAGCTGTGAGTTCGAACCTACGTAGGCCATTTTGCCGGTCAGTTCGGCGGCCGGACGGCGGTTAATAAAGATCAGCGGCACGCCCGCTTTGCTGGCCTGATCCATAATCGGCTTCACCGCGTTGGTATCGACCGGGTTGACGATAATGGCGTCGACGCCCTGCCCGATAAAGTTCTGCACCTGCTGCAACTGCTGAGAGACGTCATTTTTCGCGTCTTCGACCTGGCCATTGACGTTCTCTTTTTTCAGCTCTTTCTGAATGGAGTTACGGACGATAGTGAGAAAGTTGTCATCGAACAGCGCCATAGAAACGCCGATCTGTAAATCTTTCGCCAGCGCGGCGGCAGGCAGTAAAGAAAGCAACAGTAACCCTGCAACAAATTTTTTCATGATAAAGCCCTTGTATGAGTAGCTTGTGCGGCTGGCTGGACCTCGAATGAAAGATATTTTTTACATTCACACAACTTCACCGGCGATCGGAGTTAAATTCGTGAAAGATAAAGCTCTGTTTCAGATACGCTTCGGTCAGTGACTCCTTATTTTTTTATCACTGTTTATCATATCGTTACTTTGCATCCGTTTTACGCCTGTGCCGTGGCGGCGCAGGCCTGCAGCCTGAGTGATGCAATTATTTCATAATTAACATTTTTGAAACTTTTACTATAAAAGCACCGAAATGCGTGTTTTAAAAACGCCAAATAACAGAATTTTGACATACCTCTAACATCAGCGAGCTATTCGCGATAAAGTGGGATCTGGCGCAAGAGATTAGATTTTGCCCGAACGGGCGAGAAACAGAGCGAATTGCTGATTTTGCGGCCGAACGCGCGGAAAAGTTGCATTCCCCCTTTGACACATCCGGGCGACGCCGTTACTATGCGCTCCATCAACCGATTCCTCTGTAGTTCAGTCGGTAGAACGGCGGACTGTTAATCCGTATGTCACTGGTTCGAGTCCAGTCAGAGGAGCCAAATTCAGAGAAGCCTGCTTATATAAGCGGGCTTTTTGCTTTCTTGCGATCGCCATCCTTGCGGTCGGCAGCAAGATTTTGTCTTCCTGATGCTTGTTATCCTCGCGGCTGCATCCGTCGCCTGAAGCAATAAGTTAAAAGTATGTTGTAACTATCGATAAGCCTGCTGTCTTTCGGTTTTCCGCGCTTCGATTGTCCTGCCCTCAAAGGTTGATCCTGCCATTCACTGCTTTTTTTAGCCTTTCCGCTTAACTTTCAGGCACTCGCGCCAAAAATCGTATTACGCCTTTGACAGGCCGCAGCGGCCTCGTTATTATGCGCCCCGTTCAAACGATTCCTCTGTAGTTCAGTCGGTAGAACGGCGGACTGTTAATCCGTATGTCACTGGTTCGAGTCCAGTCAGAGGAGCCAGATTAGAGAAGCCCGCTCGGGAAAACCCGAGCGGGCTTTTTGCTTTTACGCTCGGGGCGCGTACCTGCCTCACTATCCTTCGCCAATTTTCCGGTTACTCCGAGACGTAACAAGCGGCCACGCTGAAACGGCCCTACGCGCTCGTCACACCTTTACGACTGCTGCGATATTTTATCGGCGTCATGGCCAGGTTTTGTCGGGAAACGGTACAAAAATATTGCGGCGTGCTGTAGCCGCAAAGACGACTAATCTCCGCTACCGGCAGCGAAGTGGTTTCCAGCAGCTCTTTCGCTCTGGCAAATTTCTCGTCCTGAATCACCTTGTGGATAGTTGTTCCCAGTTCGCACATAAACTTCTTATCCAGATTGGAGCGAGAAGTGCCAACTGACTCAAGAACCTGCTCAACGGTCGCGCCACGACAGGCATTCTTACGGATAAAGCCCATCGCTTTGACCACCATAGCGTCGATGATCGAGCGGTAATCGGTAGACTGCCGGCCAATCACGCTTTCAGGCGCGACAATCACCGGCTCGGTACGCACACGGCGGCCTGAAAGCATATTATCCAGCAGTCTGGCCGCTTCGAACCCCATTCGGCGCGTGCCCTGCACCACGGAAGAGAGTGAAATCCGCGACAGATAGCGGGTCAGCTCCTCATTATCAATTCCAATAACGCACAGGCTTTCCGGCACCGCAATGCCGATATGTTCACAGGTTTGCAAAATGTGCCTGGCGCGGGCATCGGTGACGGCGACAATGCCGGTATGGGCGGGCAGCGAATGCAGCCATTCGGCCAGCTTTTGCTGGGCCGTTTCCCAGCTGTTGCTGTCTGTGACCATGCCTTCATAAAGCATGGCGGGAAAGGCCATCTCGCTGGTTAGCCTTCGGAACGCCGACGCCCTCTCCTGCGCCCAGCGTTTCCCCGCTTCGGCGGGCAGGCCGAAAAACGCGAAGCGCTCAATCCCTTTCTCTGTAAGATGCTGTAGCGCTGCGGCCACCAGCGCCTCGTTGTCCGTGGCCACATAGCTGACGTTGGGATATTCTTCGCGATTACTGTAGGAGCCGCCAACGCCGACAACCGGTATGGCGATTTGGCTTAGCTGCGCGGCCAGCAGGCTGTCGTCAAAGTCCGCGATGATGCCGCTGCCGGAAAGGATATTCTCGTTCAGATGATGGACGCTGAAATCTTCTTCTATATAGATATCCCAGTCGCACTGCGAGGCGTAAAAATATTCGCCTATTCCTTCAATGATCTGTCGGTCATACGCCTTGTTGGCATTAAACAGCAGCGAGATTCTGGCGTGTCTGGCGGGCGTTTCATTTTTCTTCATATCCTGACCCTGAAACTAAAGCGACCGCTTCAATATGCAGAGTTTTTTTGTAAAGACAAGCGTAGCCGCCAGCCGTGCCGGGTTGATCAAAAAAAAGCGCTGCGGCCTCTTCCCGACGGGCGGAAGAAGCCGCTGAAAACGCCTTACAGCGAGGCTGTCTGGCGATAAAGCGCGCTGAACAGCGCCTGCCGCTGACGATAGAAGTCGTGGCGGTCGGCTCGCGCCGTATAGCGGGACTCCAGCGGCAGCGTAGGCAGCAGCTCCGCCGGTGAAACGCCCGGATAGCAACTCATGCGGGCAAGCCTGGCGGCGCCCAGCGCCGGGCCGACATCGCCGCCGGTACGGTATTCCATGGTTACGCCGGAGATATCCGCCAGCAGCTGCCGCCAGAACGGGCTGCGCGCCCCGCCGCCAATCAGCGTCACCGCAGCAGGCATAACGCCCGTAGCGCGCAACGCGGCCATTCCTTCCGCCAGGCCCAGGCTGACGCCCTCCAGCACCGCCATCGCCAGATCTTCCGGGCCATGCTGATGGGTGAATCCCCAGAACACGCCGGTTGCATCAGGATTATTATGCGGCGTGCGCTCGCCGGAAAGATAGGGCAGAAAACAGGGTGATTTTTCTCCCGGTTTCGCCTGCTCCGCCAGCGCCAGCAACGCCGCCACGGAAGGTTGCCCGGTCAGCCGCGCCGCCCAGTCCAGACAGGAAGCGGCGCTGAGCATCACCGACATCAGGTGCCAGGTGTCGGGCAAAGCGTGGCAGAAGCTGTGTACCGCCTGCTCGGGATTGCTGAGGAAACGCTCGCTGACCGCGAAGCAGACGCCGGACGTGCCCAACGACAGCATCGCCTGGCCCGGCCGCCAGATGCCGGCGCCAATCGCCCCGGCGGCGTTGTCTCCCCCACCCGCGACCACCGGCACCTTCGCGGGCAGCGACCAGCGCTGGCTCAGCTCGGCGGTTATCTCACCCGTTACCTCGTTGCCTTCAAAAAGCGTCGGCATCTGGTCGCGCGTCAGGCCGCAGGCAGCCAGCAGCTTATCGCTCCAGGCGCGCTTGCCGACATCCAGCCACATGGTTCCCGCCGCATCGGACATATCGCTGGCGAAATCGCCGGTCAGCCGCCAGCGCAGATAGTCCTTTGGCAGCAGCACGCGCGCTATCTGCCGCCAGATAGCGGGTTCATGCTCCTGTACCCACAGCAGCTTCGGCGCGGTGAAGCCCGGCATGATCAGATTGCCCGTTATCTTTCTCGCGTCCGGCACGCGGGCTTCCAGCTGCTGACAGGCGTGCGCGCTACGGCCGTCGTTCCATAAAATAGCGGGCCGCAGCACCTCCTGCTGCCGCCCTAACAGCACGGCGCCGTGCATTTGTCCGGTCAGACCGATGGCGCGAACCTCTTTCAGACTATGCTGCGCGCCCAGCGCCAGCATGACCCGATCGGTCGCCTGCCACCACGCCTGCGGATCCTGCTCCGACCACAGAGGATGCGGTCGCGAGACGGTTAGCTTCTCCGTGTGGCTGGCTACTACCCGGTTGTTTTCGTCCAGCAATACGGCTTTCACGCCGGACGTGCCCAGATCGATTCCTATATACATGCGTCGCTTCCTCCGGCGTAAGGCGAAAAACTAGCGATAGAGCGCCTGGTTCACCAGATTTTCCAGCCGCTCCTGATGGCCGCTGCGATGTTCCGGGAAGAGCGCTGATTTTTCCGTATAGCTTGCCAGCTCCTGCAAAGAGAGCTTCCCGGCGAGGATCTCCTGCCCCAGTTTCCCTTTCCAGCCCGCATAGCGCGCTTCCCGGGCCTGCTCAAGCCGTCCTTCTTCCAGCAGGCGAGCGGCGACGCGCAGGCCCTGCGCCATCACATCCATCCCGCCGATGTGGCCGTAAAAGAGGTCGTAAGGATCGCTGCTCTGACGGCGAACTTTCGCATCAAAGTTCAGCCCGCCCGTGGTAAAGCCGCCCGCTTTAAGGATTTCATACATAATCAGGGCATTTTCCTCCACGCTGTTCGGGAACTGATCGGTATCCCAGCCCAACTGCAAATCCCCGCGATTGGCATCTACGGAGCCAAAAATGTTCAGCGCGGCCGCCGTGGCGATTTCATGCTGGAACGAATGGCCCGCCAGCGTCGCATGGTTAGCTTCCACGTTGACTTTGATCTCGTTTTCCAGCCCGAACTCCTTCAGGAAGCCATACACGGTCGCCACATCGTAGTCATACTGGTGCTTGGTCGGCTCCTGCGGCTTGGGCTCAATCAGCAGCGTACCGGTAAACCCGATGCGGTGCTTGTGCTCCACCACCATCTGCATAAAGCGGCCAATCTGCGCCCGCTCCTGTTTGAGATCGGTATTCAGCAGCGTTTCGTAGCCTTCACGCCCGCCCCACAGCACATAATTTTCGCCGCCCAACTTTTGCGTGGCGGCCATCGCGGTATTAACCTGCAGCGCGGCCCAGGCAAAGATTTCCGGATCCGGGCTGGTGGCCGCGCCCGCGCCATAGCGTGGATGGGTGAAACAGTTCGCCGTGCCCCACAGCAATTTCACGCCGGTCTGCTGCTGTTTTTCAGCCAGGATATCGGTCATGACCGCAAAGTTATGCAGATACTCTTTGACGGAATTTCCCTGAGGCGCCACGTCCGCATCGTGAAAACAGTAAAAGGGCACGTTCAGCTTGTCGAAAAACTCAAAGGCGATGGCCGCTTTCGCTTTCGCCTGCTCCAGCTCGTCGCCGCCTTTAAACCAGGGACGCTCAAAGGCGCCCGTGCCGAACATATCGGTGCCGGCCCAGCAGAAAGTATGCCAGTAGCAGGCGGCGAATCGCAGGTGATCCTTCATTTTTTTACCAAGAATAATTTCATCGGGATTATAAAAATGAAAGGCCAGATCGTTCTGGCTGTCGCTGCCTTCGTAGGCAATTTTGGTAATGCGATCGAAATAGTCGGCCATGTTCTTTATCCTCGATATTTTCTGTAATTAGCGAAGTCCGCATCACTATGAAAAAAGAAGGCGCGACGCTCAATTATAAAATTTCACAAAGCAGAACCTGAATATCCCAACCATGACTTCAGTCACAAAGTTGCGGCAGCAGAAGCGGCAGATAAAAAAGGGAAGCTGTGATCCCTCTCATAAAAAGCAAAATAGCGCTGTCACTTACAAAAAATTGTAATTTCTTTGGCAAGCCTGAAAGATTATGTTCTTTCTCACTAATGCGCTTCACGAAATAAATAAGCGCAGCATCCTGAACATCATCAGCAGCGTAAATATAAATCACCCTATTTTTCATACCCAAGAGGTTTGTTATGGCAATAGCATCCGAGATGAAAGCCAACAATCGCTATATAATTTCCGTCACGCTGGTGGCGACATTAGGCGGGTTATTATTCGGTTATGATACGGCGGTGATCTCCGGCACCGTTTCCTCCCTGGATCACGTTTTTATTTCCCCCAGAGGATTAAGCGAATCGGCCGCCAATTCCCTGCTGGGCTTTTGCGTCGCCAGCGCGCTGATCGGCTGTATTATCGGCGGCGTGCTGGGCGGCCCGCTAAGCGCCCGCTTCGGCAGGAAGAAAACGCTGCTGGTCGCGGCGGTGCTCTTCTTTTTATCGGCCCTGGGCTCAGCCTTTCCTGAAATGGGCCATCGCGCCATTAGTGAGGATAACGGCGTGCCTTATTATCTTTCGGGCTATCTCAGCGAGTTTGTCCTCTACCGCATCGTCGGCGGCATTGGCGTGGGACTGGCCTCTATGGTTTCCCCTATGTATATCGCTGAAATTACGCCAGCAAAAATTCGTGGCCGCATGGTCGCCTGTAATCAATTCGCCATTATTTTAGGCCAGCTATTAGTTTACTGCGTGAATTACGCTATTGCGCTGTCGGGCAATGCGGCCTGGCTGGATACCCTGGGTTGGCGAATGATGTTCCTTTCCGGCGCTATTCCCTCGTTACTGTTTTTTATTCTGCTTTTTGCCGTGCCGGAAAGTCCACGCTGGCTGGCGGCCAAGGGTATGAATGATAAAGCGGCCGCTATTCTGGAAAAGCTTTTTGGTAAAGTGCAAAGCCAGACGGAGCTACAGAATATTGTTCACTCGGTTAACAGCAGTACCCGCCGCAGCGCTCCGCTCTTTTCTTTTGGCGCCGGCGTTATTGTTATCGGTATTATGCTTTCCGTATTTCAGCAGTTTGTCGGCATTAACGTGGTTTTATATTATGCGCCGGAAGTGTTCCGCTCTGTCGGCTCCAGTACGGATGTCGCACTGCTGCAAACGATTATTGTGGGCGTCATTAATTTGATTTTTACTACCATCGCTATTCTGACCGTGGATAATTTTGGCCGTAAGCCGCTGCAAATTATTGGCGCGCTGGGCATGGCGATTGGCATGTTTACCCTGGGAACCGCTTTCTATAGCAAAATGTCAGGCGTGGTGGCGCTGGGCGCGATGCTGTTTTACGTGGCGTCATTCGCTATCTCCTGGGGGCCGGTATGTTGGGTGCTGCTGGCGGAAATTTTCCCTAACCGCATTCGCAGCAAGGCGATGTCGCTGGCCGTGGCGGCGCAGTGGGTAGCGAACTACCTGGTTTCCTGGACTTTCCCGATGATGGATAAAAACAGTGTGCTCAACGCGCATTTCAATAATGGCTTCGCCTACTGGCTGTATGGCGTGATGGGGCTGCTGGCGGCGGCGTTTATGTGGAAATTTGTGCCGGAAACCAAAGGCAAGTCGCTGGAAGAGCTGGAATCCCAATGGAAAAAACCCGCAGCCGGGGGGCTGAACGAGAAACTGGCTGACTGACGGAAGGTCAGGAACAGGGCAGCGCTTAAGGTTCTGTCGGCGGTTTTTCACCGGCCAGGCGTCGGTGAAAAACCAATTTAGCCAGCCTGCCGGCAGGAGCCGGCCAGGTTCATACGAGGTCGGTAAGCGGCGAGCCGGTCACCGTCACCGCCTCCAGCAGCTTTTGGCACAGCCTGTCACCCTCTGCGCTATCGTTAAAAACAGTCAATGCATAAGCCGCCCGGGCAACGTATCCGGACGGCGGCAGCGCCAGCTTGTCGCCGGGCTGAGCCAGCTGTACGCAATAGGTTTGCGCATCCCGGGTAATGTCCGGCTCTGGCAGCGTGACCCGATCCACCGTCATATCAAATGCAGGATATTTAAAGCTAATCGCCGCATTGAGATTTTTTTTCGGCACGACGACGTCTACGGGATCGCCGCAGGCAATCCTGCCCGCAATCAACCCAGGCGCTATTCCCATCGCCAGTGTGGCAAGCCATGGAATAAGATCGCCGCCCAGACGCCCGTTGATCTCGATAATCAGGAAGCCCTTCGGCGTTATTTTCAACTCGGTATGCGTTACGCCATTTTTAAATTCAATCGCTTTGTGCGCGGCGGCCAGCACGGAAAGTAAATTTTGATCGTTCAGCAGAGGATCGTTATAGCTAAGCGTATGCCCAAGTTCCTCAAAATGCGGTTCAAGACCGATGCGCTTTCTTGCAACAAACATGGGCTGGTAGTCCCCATCGATTATCTTGCCGTCAACGCTAATCTCCGGGCCGTCAATGTACTCTTCAAGCACCGCGCCGTTCTGAAAATCCGCCGCCCCCTGATAACTGATAGCATCAGCCTCATTAAAACGTAAAATTAGCTCCTGCGGATTTTTTACCAGCGCAACGCCGATACTGCCCCCCATGCCGCGTGGTTTTACCACCAGCGGGAAGCGGATAGCGGCGGCAAAAGCCTGTGCTTCTGCCAACGTACGGCATAGCTGGCTTTTTGGCTGTAGCAGGCCCGCTCCGGATAGTCGCTGTCGGGAAAGGGCTTTATCACGGCATCCTCTGATCCCCTCTTTACCTGCAGAAGGCAGGCCGTAATGCCCGGCAACGTCGGCGGTGACCATGATAAACCTTTCGTCCCAGCATATCACGCCGTGAACAGAGAAATCTCTTTTGATATTATCTACCGCTGCCACGATCTCTTCGAAACCGTAATCGCTAATCTTTATCGCTCCCTGAATTAACGGTTTTTGCCAGGTGGTATCCTCCGTGGAAACAAGCCAGACGTGGTATTCAAAAGCTATCTGTTCCAGCAAATACTTCCTGTATAATTCTTTACCACAGGCTACCAGCACTAACGTTTTCCTTTCCATTTTTTCCTCATTAAATTACAAATTCAGTTAATAAGGCGCCGCCCGTTTGCACGGTAACAGGCGGCGCATACAGGCATATTCTCGATTCAGATATCATTTGAGCGGGCAACATCTACCTTTTGTGAGGCAGAAGATAATGCTACCCACAGTATTAGTAGCGCGGCCAAAGAAATGGAGGCGACAGGCGCCAACAGCGCAACTTTAAAGCTATATAACTGCGCCAGGATACCGGCAAGTGAAGTGCCGATCATCATACCTACACGCATTGCGTTGGAATAAAAGGCGGAAGAGAACCCTCTTTTATCCGGCAGCGCTTCCTGAATTATTGTCACGCCCAACCCGACAAAAACGCCGTAAAATAAAGCATTAAAACACTGCAGCAGCAGTAGCGTGACCATGGAGTCTGCAAACTGAAGAAGCGAGTAATACACCAGGCCAAAGCAAAAACCGGCCAGCATGACTTTAAATTTGCCGTAGCGCTCGGATAATCCTGATGCGATAAGCATCACCGGGATCTCCAGCAGCGCCGTCATTCCCAGCAACAGGCCAGGAAAATAACCGGGTAATTTTATTTCTTGCAGGATATAAAGAGGCATTGCCGTAATATAAAGGTGGTTTGCCAGGTTAGATAAAACGATCACGCCCCCTAATAACCAGACGACTGCCGGTATGTCGCGACGGCCAGCCTCTTTTACAGCAGACTTAACGGGTTGCACCTGTGCAGGATCCAGCATAAAGACAGAATAAATAATGACGCAGCCCGCCAACAAAGCTGAAGCGATAAAATTAAAACGAAAGCCGAAGGCATCGGCCATAATAAAGGCCAGCGCCGGGCCAGCAATCCATACCAGCGATACCCCCGCCCGCATCTGGCTGTTAAGACGCGTGGCATTTTCACCGGCTTTAACGGAGTAGTGCCGGATCATAGAAAGCAGCAGCGGTACAGAAGCATTGCCCGGCCCCATAAGAAAAATACCCGTTAGCAGGGCTTGCCAGGCGTTGTTACACAATAAAAAAGCCAGAGCAGACAAAAAGATAGCAATAAGTGAACAGATAAAAAGCTTTTTATTACTGTGGCCCTCATCCACCATTTTACCCATCCACTGGTTGAAAACGATCCCCGAAGTGGCAAAGCCAATACTGTAAAGCGTAATAAAAGTTGGCTGTGCCTTTAGCCCCTCGACTAAAAAAGTACTCATTACAGGTAATATGAATGCATAAGAGAGAGCGGTGAGTCCATTGATGACAAACAATCTGCCCGCTGTACCTTTTAAAAAGAATTTCATACCATCACGCTTCCACACCACTTACTTAGATTTTAAACTGCTATGGACACAAACGGGCTACCTGCTGTTTATCCATAGCGTGATTATTGATCAAAAATACTGGCCAGGATGTTGCTTTCGGACTTTGGCAAAGCCAGTATTCACCAATAGTGATATCGTCCCCGGCGTACAATCGACAAGATTTCCGTAAGTTACCACTGATAAGTGTATAGTCAGTAAAATATTTCTTCGTCGCGGCATCTTCACAAACGGTTTTATCTATATTGACCTGTAGATTAACACTTGCTGCAGGATGGATAAAGGTAATGCACGATCCTTCCCTTGCCTGGAAAAAAGAGAAAGGAAAGGTGGATATTTCACAGGTCAGAAAATAGCTGATTCCATCCGGAATGCGAAAACTAAAAGCGCCATCGTTAAAATAAAGTTTTTTCTTTAAGCGCGCGTCGTTCGCCAGGCTAAAGGTAAAACAGAGTTCCCCTTCTTCGCTGCCGACAGCGATGAGGGGTTCAGGCACGTTCCACTCAATAAATTGCTCTCTATCTTTATAGCTAAGCCGTAATGTACTGCCCTGCTTTTCAATAGCCACTAAGCCTGCATGAGGATGCTCAACGGCCAGTCTTACAATGTGATTACTCATAACACCCTGATTCAAATAGGAAGGGCGATAATCGTCGCCCTTATTATAACGTTACGCCGCCTTGACCTTCAGCAGGTCATAGACCTCGTTAAGCGAAGAAGTAATGTTGAACTCCTCCCACTCGAGGCGGATGCCGCTTAATTTGAAAATGGATTCCGAGATGTCGATGACTTTTATCGAATCCATCCCCAGGTCAAACAGCGTTCTGTCCGGATCGATCTCTTTTAGCTGAGCGTTATCTTTCCAGATGTCCAGTAATGTCTCTTTAGCGATCATGCTTTTTCCTTTCTTTCGGTTTTAAAACCACCATTCCCCAGAAATATAATCCTGTCCCAATAACAGCAATATGCTTCTGATGATCTACAGCGGCGTTGTTTTCATAGTAATAACTATCAAGATTGATCAAGCTGTCACAGGTATAGGCGTGACCGAATGCCGGTATGTTATTTTTGTAAAACAGATTATCGTCCAGGCCAATTGCGCTGGCGATCTGCCGCAGGGCGCTATAACTGAAATTGTGGCAAATAATTTGTTGCAGGCTCTCGGGCTTTAGCTGTCCCTGAGTCAGAGCGTCATCAAAAACGTGACGGATGCCTTCGAGGTAATTTTTATGTATCTCGCGATTCATCGCGTTACTGACCGGGTCAATCATATCGCCGGTCGTCAGCCGGGTTCGTTTACTGATGCCTTTAACATCGAATTCCAGTTCACTATCGGCATGGCTCGATACCAGGCAGGCTACGGCCGCATCGCTGTTGATAGCCAGATTTTTGAAACGCGTGGTTTCGTCCAGCACCCTGTCGGCAAAAATCAGCAGCGCGGTTTTACCCTCTTCTCCTTTAAGGTATTGAGCGGTAATATCCAGCGCCGCAAAAAAGTTATTGCACTGGGAAAGATAAACGCCAATGGGATAGACATTCTCCAGCCCACAGTTAATCAAACAGCTCGCTACATCTTTATCAATGATATCGCCGTGCCGGTCGCCAAAGGTGCTGGAAGCATAAATGACGATATCTACCTCAGCGGCGGTAATGCCCGCCTTAGCGAAGCTTTTCTTGATGGCGCATTCCGATAAGGTGCCAAGCGTACGCTCGGTACGATGGTAGTGTCCAAACCCCATGGTTCTCAGAAAAAGCTGGCTTTTGCGCTCGTTAGCCAGATACACGTTGTCTTCCAGCGCAACGGGAAATTCACCGAGTTCATACCCTATTGCCCCCATTTTCATGACAGATAATCCGTTTTCAGCCTGACTTTATCTCGCTTGCCGTTGCTCGTCAGAGGCAGGGCATCCAGAAAAAAGACGCGTCGAGGCAGCATATAAACCGGCAGCGTTTCCGCCAGCGTTCGACGTAAGGCCTTGCTGTCATGGTTTTCGGCAACCACAAAAGCTGCCAGCTCATAGCGATCCTCGTTTAAAACCGGGATGACGCAGGCATCGCTTGCCGCAAAACGCTCCGTAATATTCTTTTCTATCTCGCTAAGCTCAATACGGTAGCCGTTGATCTTGACCTGGTCGTCAATGCGTCCGCGATATTCGATATCACCGTTATCGTTTAAAGCGCCGATGTCTCCCGTACGGTAATAGCGCGGCCGTAAGGGATCCTGGTCAATAAAGGCCTGCCGCGTTTTCTCTTTGTCAAGATAACGCAGAGCAAGATGTTCCCCGCTGACCTGGATTTCCTGGCTGCCTTCGCCAGAATCAACCAGCTGAATATGCGCATGTTTTAGCGGCTTGCCGAGCGGTACTACGGTTAAGTCGCTGTGTAGATATTCATAAGCCCAGCACCAGGAAACCTGAACCGAAGCTTCTACAGGGCCATAAAGATTAAGTGGCTGTGCTGAGGTATGAGTAAACGTCTCCCGAAATTTAGCCACCAGGGAGATTTCGAGCGGTTCACCACAAAACATCATAATTTGCAGCGAACGTAACGCATCGCTTTGCGGAAAGAAGTGCAAAATCTGCCGCATTAATGAGGGCACAGACTGCCAGATGGTGATGCTGTGCCTGTCCAGCCAGGGCAGCAGCGAAAAAGGGTCGCGTACCACCGTTTGCGAAGGGACATAAAGCGCGGCTCCGGATACCAGGCTAAGCACAATCTCCCCCAGTGAGAGATCAAAACTGTGATTAGTGGTTAAAGCCACACGGTCGTTCTGCTTAACCGCCATCAGCTCCTGCACGCCTTCAAACCAGCGCTGGTAGCCAATATGGCTAAGCTCCACGCCTTTAGGCTTGCCGGTAGAGCCAGAGGTAAAGAAAACCACCGCGGGCATCTGCGGCGTTAGTAACGGCAACTCGTCCCCGGTGGAACTGAACCCCGGCAATTCTGTGACGGATTGAGAAGCGTGTACATCGATCACCGCCAGTGGAACAGCCAGCCGGGCAGCGACAGGCTCGCAAGCCTGACGATTTTTAGTGTCCGTCAGCATCAGGGCCGGTGATGAAGCCTCAAAGATTGCATCAATGCGTACATCGGGGATTTTAGGCTCAAGCGGAATATAAGCGCCGCCTGCCAGCTGTACCGCCAGGATCGCGATCACCATTTCTGCTGAACCATCAAAGAAAACCGCTACGCGTTTTTCTTTACTGACATTCAGCACGGGAACAATCTTCTTTGCCACATTTACTACTGTGTTATGCAGCTGAATCCATGTTAATTCACTATTTTCATCAACCAGCGCAATATTATCAGGCCGATTTTTCGCATGCTCCATCATGCTTAATACAGGGATCAACTCGTCGTTCACGTTACATCCTTAATTCATTTAACAAGATGTTATGCACTCATCTTCTGAGTGGCATTGTTTTTTAAATTACCTGCCCGGCAGAACCAGGAGAAATCTCAAAGCAGCGAATTTAGAAAAAAAATCACAACAGTTTTGCAAGTATTGGGTGTTCAGCAAAATTCCTTTTAGGATTTTCCTTAGCTGCGCTTCTCTTATTAAATCCCTTTCCGGAAGCATAATTTACTGCCACACGGCTCTTCACCGCCTGTCGCAGGCTTGAACCATAAGTAATTTTTTACCCTTATAAATAACCACCATACATAATATAAAGAAAAACTAATATTTATTTTGTTACGGTTTATTAATTCGCAAAGAGAAATAATAAGCCATATCAGGCATATCTTTGATTTTAATGTTTTTTTAGATATGCCCTTTACTTAACCCGCCGCTTTCGTGCGGTTTATTTTTTTTCTAACATACAAAAATGCCACTGTAAACATTAAATTATTTTATTTAACCATCTGGACAATGATTTCCACATTTGATATTTTTTTTGCCAAAATCAGCAACGGATAAACCCGAGAACAAGACAATGAATCAATCCGTGCAGGCTGGTGGCTTTATTCACTACGCCGCTATGCCTTCAACAGAAAATATTAATTGTTTTATGGCTACCCTTGAATGCTATGCCCAGCATAATCAGCTGGCTGATAATTTTTCCCTTTCCCATTTTGAGCATGAGTTTTATCTTAAAAATAGCGAAAGTGATGTATTCACCTCGACCCATTCTCACTTTGGAATAGATACGGCATGGGAATGTAGCGACAGTCTTGAAATGATGACTGACCGCGTGGTTAACAGGATAAGAGAAAGATGCGGCGTCGCCGTTTCTTTAGAAATGGTTTTCGACCCGGCAGGCCTGATACAGCGACTTCACGATAACAGAGATCATGCTATTTGCATTTTCGACCCTTATTATTTGCCAGGGAGCGTCAATTTTGGACTCAGGCACTCTTTAAGCGTCTGTATTGTTAATGGCTACGCAGAACATACGGGAAAATTTGGACTACTGGAGCGTAAACAAGGTCAGTCTTATGTTGAAGAAACAGAGTTGAAAAAAAGCGCAGACTATTTTATCCGTTCAAAAGGAAGCTGCCATCTGTTTCACCTGACTAAAGTTCCCCCTGTCGTTGCGTTGACTGAGATTGATATTAAAGCCGATTTAGAAAGAATATTATCGCATTTTCATTCCAGCGGTGGCGATGCCGGTCTGGCGGCTCTCGACAAGTTTCAGCAACGCTATCCTGAACTTCTGAATTACGATCGCGCGTTCATTATTCCCTGGGCTGAACGCTGCTTTGGTGAACGTTATGCCAATGCTCGCTTTTTACAGTCATTGCTGGATGGCGGACATCCGGCCGCGAAAGCACAGCCGTCCTGCTTCGTCGATCTGATTGAAATGTATAAAAAGACAGGCGACCTGTGGCGTTCGTTCGAGGTCTTTCATCTCTATTCGGTCAACCAAGGGAAACCCGCTATTTTGCAACGTAACCTGACGCTGATTGAAGACATAGTGGAAAACGAGAGAGGCTGCGTGCGGCGGCTGGAAACATTACGAGAATCACTTTATTAATGGGTAAAAAGGAAAAATTATGTATACCGAACGTATAAAAACCATTGCTACTGAAAACCTGTCTGAACTCCTCGGCACAACTTCTCTGCAGAACGAAGATAATCTTTACGATCTTGGTATGACCTCACTGCAGGCGGTCACGTTAATGATTGCACTGGAAGAAAATTTCGCTATTCGTTTTCCCCATACGGCATTAAACGCGCAGAGCTTCGAGTCGGTTAAAAATATCAACTCTGTCATTCAGACCGTACTGGTCAAATAACTCTCCGCACCGGGAAAATGCAGTGAATTATACAGGCCAACAAATCAAAGAGCGTATGCTTTCTCATCAGGCTACGCTGCGTACCCTGGCTGATGAAGCCGAGACGGCAGGACAGATGCCTGCCGAAGCCATAGCTATCGCCAGCCGCTGCGGTCTCTGGCAGCATCTCTGTCCGCAACCGGCAGGCGGAAACTGTACCGATGCCGCGGAACTGATCGATCTGTGGAAAGCTTGCGCTACCCTTGACGGATCGTTCGGCTGGTTATCTATCGCCTATGTGCTGGCCACGACCCATTGCGCGCTCTATTTGCAGCCCTCTGCCTGGCAGCAGGTCTTCGCCGACGGGCCCTCACCTGTGATCGCTGGCCAGTACCAGCCCAACGGCCGCGGCATGTTAACTGAAGGCGGCTATACGCTGACGGGCAAGTGGTCTTTCGGCAGCGGTATCCATCATGCTGACTGGGCAGTTGCTGGTTTTATCCAGGTTGACGGCAGCGAAATAATTAAGGATCTGGATGGCAGACCGGAAATAATGATTGCCGTTATTCCTCGTCGGTCGCTGACGCTTTCAGGCAGCTGGGATACCACCGGACTACGCGGCACCGGCAGCATTAGCTACGGCTGCGAAAATCTGTTTATTCCCTCCGCTTTTTGCTATCGCTTTGAAGACCCGGAAGCCTTACGCGGCGGCGCTCTGCACCGTATCGGCATCACGGAAATCTCTGCGGTTTCACATGGCAGCTGGGCTTTAGGCATGGCACAGCGGGTGATTGATGAAATGCTGATGCTGGCGCGAAAAACGCTACGCGCGAATGAAAGCCAGCCGCTAGCGCGAAAAGAAACTTTTTTACTGGATCTGGCAAGATCCTCCGCCAGACTGAGGGCCGCCCAGGCTTTTTTAACCTCGGCCACCGCCCAGGCTCAGCTGGAAGTAGAACAGACAGCCGGCATCCTTTCCCAGACGCAAAATGAGATCCGTTTAGCGGCCACCTTTGCCAATGAGGTTTGCGCTGAAATCGCTGAAATTGCCTACCGCCAGATGGGGACTGCGGCGATTGCGCGGCGTAATCCGCTTGAGCGGGTGCTCAGAGATATCCAAACGGGCCGACAACATATGATGATCAGCCCACAAAGCTACGTTAACGTCGCCAGAAGCTGGCTTGAGGTGGATAATGAGCGTAAACGTCACCGGTAAACTCGCTATTATTGGCTACGCCGGTCTTTTTCCCCAGGCCGATTCACCAGAAGCGCTCTGGGATCTCCTCTGCGCGGAAAGAGATGCCTTCACTGAAATTCCGCAGGATCGCTGGCCGATAGCGGATTTTTACAGTGAAGATCGGTTTGCCCCTAATAAAAGCAGTGCGAAATGGATGGCGGCTATCGATCTTCCCGCGGCCAAACAGGCAGTCTGGCCTGAGTTCCCTGCGACAGAACACGCTACGGTCGATCCGCAACAGCTGCTGTTATTACACGTAACCGGGCAGGCGCTGGCCCATGCCGGTTTAACCGCCAGCGCGCTGGCAGAAAAGCGGGTTTCGGTTTCTGTGGGGTGCATGGATAGTGAAAATATGCACAGCCAGCTCCAGAGCAACTTGCCCGTTGGACCCGGTACTGTTTTTGGTAATTATCAGGCGCTGTTAGCCAACCGTATCAGCCAACATTTCGGTTTTACCGGCGAGAGTAAAGCGATTAATACCGCCTGCAGTGCTTCCTTTATGGCGCTTTCAGACGCGCGTGCTCAGCTGGTGAAAAACAGCGCAGATTATGCGATTGTCGCCGCCGCCAACCTGAATCTGCATCCATTAAAGTATTATGCCTTTGCCAAAGCGGGCATGCTTTCACGCAGCGGAAGCTGTACGCCGTTTGATATTACGGCGGATGGCTATGTACCCGGCGATTGTATTGCCGCCCTTTGCGTAACAACGCTTGAGCAGGCGCTGAAGGAGCATCATCCCATTCACGCCGTGATTGAAGGAATGGCCGGAAATCATAACGGCAATCGGGCCGTGTCGCCCACGGCGCCCAGCGTAGCGGCACAAATCGAACTACTCCAACTGGCGCTCGCCGATGCCAACCTTCCGGCGCAGGCCGTGTCTTATCTTGAAGCGCACGGCACCGGCACTTCGTTAGGCGACCCGCTGGAAATTGAAGCGCTGGCGCATGTTTATGGCCATCATTCCTGCCACGTGGGCAGCGTCAAGGGGGTTATTGGCCATACGGAAGCTGCGGCTGGGCTGGCAGCGATCGTCAAGACGCTGTTAATGTTTCGCTTTAACGCTATTCCCGGAAACCACTGGATAAAGACGCTAAATCCTCTGGTCGCCGAGAGGCTGGCTCAGCTGCAAATTCCCCGGCAGCGACAGGAATGGGCATCAACGCCTCGACGGATTGCCGGCATCAGCTCTTTCGGCTCCGGCGGTGCAAACGGCCATATTATTTTAGGCGAGTGGCGTGCTTCATCGCGGCCAACTACAGTCGCAGAGCCGCTACCGCCAGGTTTTTATCTTTGTGAAAGTAACAGCAGCTCGCAACATAACCTGACGGCCTGGCTGGCCGGAAAGCAATGGCGGCCTGACCCACAGCAAGACAGCTTCTGCCGGAGCGCTATTTGGGTAGGTGAACGCAAAACGGAACGTTTACGGCCCCTGACGTCCATGCCCTTGCTAAGTGAAACCGACCTTAACGACAGCCCGCACTTCTTAAACCTGTTGCTTTGCCCGGTAGTTGTGGTTGCGGCGACAGCGCATCACGCGCTGAGCAGCGCGGATTTATTATCATTATTACCCGTCGGCAGCTTACAGCTTGACGCTCAGGGCGCGATGGCAAAGCTGCCCGTCGCCTTTGTCCAGGAACTGGCGTCTCTGCCAATCACTCTGGCTGCATTAAGCCCCGAATGGCTTACCCAGGCCAAAGAGTTAGAACGCTATCAGTTCACCTTCAAACTCCTGGTCGCGAAATGGAAAAAATATATCCCGTGCGAGCCAAACGGTATCAATGAACGTCTGGCTTACGCTATGGCCTATAGCGACCTGTACGATAAGTGGTCGTTGCAGCCAAAAATGATTCCCTCCTCTCTGGGCATCATCAGAAAATTATTAAACGCCGCTCTGTTTCAGGAACGGCAGTTCGCCGCCTGGTTCAGTGAAAAAGAGATTATCGTTAATAAAATTGTTTTCGCGCTGGCTGAAACGGTTGCCGCTGGAAAATCCGTTCCGATCGATATATTTAGCGGTAAGGAGCCGGGAACAGTCGTATTTTGCGCCAGCGCGATAAGCTGCGACCCCAAAATGCTGAACACGGAAAAATATCCTGACGTTCTGCTTATCCGATCCTGGATTGGTAGAAAGTTATTGCCCAACCCTATGATAAAAAACAGCGGATTATCTGTTCCGATGTATTTCTCTGATTAAAAGGTTTAAATAATGGTCAATGCAGTTCAGCAGTATCTTACTGAGTCGGCTAAGCGCTTTCCGCATAAAATAGCGGTAAAATATCATGATGATGAGGTCAATGAGTCCATCAGCTGGCAGGATCTGGATAACTTCACCGATGCTTTTGCTTGTCATCTTCAGGCGTGTGGCGTAACAAAAGGTGATATGGTCGCTTTTTATATGCCAAAATCCGTTGGCGCCATTAAATCCCTGCTGTCGGTTGTCAAAGCTTCTGCAGCCTATATTCCGTTGGATTATAATACGCCCGAAAACAGGCTGGCCGCCATTTTTAAGGAAAGCCATGCGAAGATAGTGATTGTTAACCAGTACAGTATTTACCGCGCGTCTGAAATTTTTAGTAAATTCGGCCCTGATATCAAAATCATTAATGTTGATGCGTTTAAGTTTGACAGCAGCCTGCCCCATCGTCCCGTTGACGATACTATTTCTGTCGATCTTGCTTATGTGCTTTTTACATCCGGATCGACAGGAACGCCCAAAGGCGTAATGATCTCTCATGGCGCAATCATTGACTACATTGACTGGTGCGTGGAGGTTTATGGGCTGGACGCGGGCGATCAAATTGCCAACCATGCGCCGCTCTACTTTGATAACTCCACGTTTGATATTTATACCGCCATGAAAACAGGCGCTACTCTGCATCTGGTGCCTGAAAGCGTGAATATGATGATCCCTCGTCTCGCCAGCTGGCTACGTGAAGAAGCGATCAGCGTATTTTTTTGCGTTCCCTCAGTTCTGTCAATGTTGCAGCAAACCAAACGCTTACAGGCCGACATGCTGCCTGCCATGAAGCAAATTTTATGTGCCGGGGAAGTCTTACCGGTTGCCGTATTGCGCTACTGGATGACGCTTTTTCCGCATATTCGCTTTACCAATATGTACGGCCCTACGGAAATTACCGTGGATTGTTCGTATCACATTATTGACGCCGTCCCGGATACAGAGCAAAAGTCTGTTCCCATTGGCCGCCCACGCGCAAATATGGAAATGTATATCTTTACGGACGAGGGCGTACTGAGTCGGCAGCCAGGAAGCAGCGGTGAACTGTGGGTGCGGGGATTGTCCGTTGCCTGTGGCTACTTAGGCAATCCGATAAAGACGAACGAAAGTTTTGTACAGAACCCTTCTCATAACAATTTCAGCGACCTTCTGTATAAAACGGGCGATCTGGCTTTTATTGGCGAAGATAATCTATTTTATTATGCCGGTCGAAAAGACAGCCAGATAAAACATATGGGTTATCGTATCGAGCCTGGTGAAATTGAAGCCAATACGCTACGGCTTGACTACATTGAAGAAGCGGTTGCGATTTATAAGTGCGTAAGTGATGAAACGGCATCATTCATTGGTATGGCGTTAAAAACCAGCAGGCCGGTTGAAACAAGGGAGCTGCGTAATGCTTTAGCCGCCGTTTTACCCAAATATATGATCCCGGCCAGATTTATCTTTATCGAAGAGACTTTCCCGCGAACAGCGAATGGAAAGTATGATAGAAAAGCTATTGCCGCGCTTTTCTGATGCCGCTATTCGCCCAGGCGTGACTACGTCTGGTTATAAAATATCAGCGAGATAAAACATGTTAAGCAACAACGCCGACGAAAGTATCGTGATGACGCCTACGCCATCACAACACCTTTTTTCCGTCTGGAATGGCCTGTGCGGTAATACCGTTGTCTGTAGCGGCGTAACATTCCAGTCGCCAGCGGAGATTGATAAAGGCGCATTTTCTTCCGCCTGGTCGCAATGGGTGACTACCAGTTATGAAATTAATATTAGCGTTGATTACCGGGGTGAAAAACCTGAGCCTTTGGTGCTGACGCTTGACGGCCGCCAGCCTGACGAAAACTGCTTCCGCTTTATCAACAGCGAGCTTTTGGCGCCTGAACAGGTTATACAAGAAGAACTTCAAACGCTGTTAAACGCGGAAATGAATACGGCGAATAAAAATAGCCATACGCTGCTGGTCATCAAGTTTTCGCAGCATCGTTACGCTGTTCTGCTGGCGGTTGAACATATGCTCGCGGATGGCCTTGGCGTAGACGTTTTGCTTAATCGTTACCTTGCCCTGCTGGATCAGCCGGGCATGGACACGCTTTCCGCTCGGGAGAGATATTATCAGGATAAAAAGCATCTGGATAATTACGCCGCCCATAAGGAAATCAGCTCATCCTTTACCCGCCAATATGCTGAAAACATCCTCACCAAACGTTTTTTCTGGAACCCTGACAACAAGTCCCTGATGCACCGTAAAGGCTGTTATAAAACAATCCAGAAAAGCGTACCTGCCGCGACGCTGCAAAAAATTAATCGCCACCTTACCGCCCACAGGATTTCGCTTTTTTCCTGGCTCACGGGCTGCTTCGTTGACAGTTTTTTAGCCTACCAGCCGGCCCTGAACGAGCTGCTGCTGCAGATACCCACCCACGGAAGAAAACATAATAATCAAAGCCTGGATAAAAACAGGGTGGGCTGTTTTGCCCAGGCTTTTTTATTACCTATGCAACGTAAGGATCATGAAGAAAAGCCCTCTGCACAGCGCTTTACCGATTTGCAACGTTATGTTCTGGAGTGCATGGGGAACGAAGTGGATCAGCTGATGGCCAGGAGAAATGCGGTATCGATTAAAGAATCGCTTCTGCCTGCTCGCCTCAACGATGACGCATTTGCCATCGCCTTGCGTAAAAGTATGCCTACTAACCTCTATTTTTCATTCTATGGCGCGACCTCGCTTCCTTTACGACACGAAAGTTTTGACATTGACCGTTATTACCTGGCGACAACAAATCTGTCGGGCGCCCTGGATGTGATGATCATACAGTATGGCGAGAGCCTTGAAGTTTCATTTAACTACGACTCGCTGTTTTTCGAGGAAGAGACTATCGCCCGACTGGCAGAGTGTTTCGGGCAACAGTTGGAAAATGTGATGTCATCGGCTGCTGATATCGACATCAAGCGTTCAGCTTCACCGGCAGACAGAGTCATGCATAGCATTCTTATCGACTGCATTAATAAATACAGTCTGGAACCCGCAGGGGAAAGTGATGGCGAACTGCATCTGGAGATCGACCTCGGGCTGGATTCACTATTAAAAACTCGTGTTCTGGTAGATTTTATGGCGCGCGCCCGCTGCCCAGCGCAGGCGATCGACAGGGAAAAATTTTACTCTGCGGTAACGCTGATGGAGCTGTTTAATGTGGTTAGTACGCAGCCTCAGGCCGAGCAGATTTTCTGATGATGTGTCATGAAATCAGCGCCGATGGCGACAATACGCTGATCGTTCTGGCGGGCTATATGTTTGGCGCCTGGAGCCTTGTTCCGCTGGCCCGCTGTTTCACAAATCATCGGGTTTACTGCATTGATGGTATAGCGGATGAGGAAGATCCCTGCTCCGCTTTCGACGCCTTCAATACGTATCTTCATGCTTTTCTGTCCGGCAGGAAAACAGGAAGCGTCACGCTTATCGGCTATTCTATGGGCGGCTTTGCCGCTCAGTATTTTACCAGCCGTTATCCTGATGCTATTGATTCGCTTGTTCTGCTGGGCAGCTGTCGTCCGACAGATCATGAAGGATTTTGCTATGCCAGCTCAGCTGCCTTTACTGAATACCTGTTTACCTTGCCGATGGAGGATATTTACCGGATCGCTACCTGGAATTTGCTCAGTCCGGCGGCAAAAAATGATCTGGCGCTGATGGCAACGTTAAGAGACGCATTTTTACGCGATCCGCCTTCTAAGGCAGCCTGCATGAACCAGCTGGGCGCGATGGCGCACCTGATGCATCAGCGCCTGCATTATCCCGCTGTGCCCTGCCTTTCCATCTATGCTCTTCAGGATTTGGTGATTAAGCCGACCTACAGCCTGAGATCCGGCGACGCCGACAATATTGAAATGAAAGCTGTTGAAGGCGGGCATCTTTTTTTATATGAAAATCCTGCTGAAGTTTTCAGGCTTATCAGCGCCTGGCTGAAGATGCGCAGCAGATAGGTCTTTCGGGTTTGCCGGTCTCCTACAGCTGGCGAACCGTCCGTATCCGGCTGGTGATCGCGCTCGCTATCATTACCGCACCGGTACACACCCACAAAACCCTGGCGTTGCCAAAATGCATCGCCAGCGGCCCGGCGGCCAATTCACCCAGCGGAATGGCGATAAAGGAGCCCATCGCGTCGTAAGCGTAAACGCGAGCCAGCTTTTCGCGCGGGATATGCGTTTGCAGCGCGTGCGCCCAGACCACGCCGAAGTGGCCGAAGCCGATGCCCGCCAGGCAGAAACCGCCCATCAGCACCGGCGTTGCTGCTCCGCTCGCCAGCAGCAGAATCGGCACTGCGCAAAACGCTACCATCATCACCCCGATAAACATGGCGCGGCGCGGCCGCCAGCTCAGCGCGATACAGGAGCCAATAATCAGCCCGACGCTTTGCGCCGCTATCATCAATCCCCAGCTGGCGCGGCCAAATGTGGTATCCGCAATCACCGGGCCCAGCACCATCACCATGCCGGTAAAGGCGGCATTCACTACCGCGAACTGCGCTACCACAGCCCAAACCCAGGCGCGTGCCGTAAACTCACGCCAGCCGTCGCGCAGATCCTGCCAGAGAGTGGCGGGTGCGCCTGCAGGTTGATAAGGCGTGCGAATGCAGAAATAGAGCGGTGCGGCAATGGCGAAACCCAACGCATCAACAGCCAGACCCCAGCCTGGCCCGATTGCGCTGGTCATCACGCCGCCAAGCGAGGCGCCCAGCACCGTGCCGACGTAGACGCCGACCTGAATAAAGGCGTTCGCCTGGCGCAGCCGCTGCGCAGGCACGGTCTGCGGCACCAGCGCCGAAGAGGCGGGCAGCGCGATGCCGGCCGCCGCGCCGTTTATCATGCTGAGCGGCAGCAACAGCGGAATAGTCGCCATGCCGCTCAGTACCAGCCAGGCGACCACGCCCTGCGAGCATGCGGCGACGGCGGAAGATGAGAAAAGCACCAGGCTACGCGAGTAGCGATCCGCCAGCACGCCGCCAAACAGCAGAAAAGCGACGTTGAACACCGAACGAGCAGCTACCACCAGCCCCAGATCCGCTGCCGTGCCGCCGATATCCAGCACGGCGAAGGCCAGCGCGACAGGCGCGACGCTGTTGCCCAGCACGGTGAGAAAACGGGCCAGGAAAAGGTTTCTGAAGGGCGTATAACGCAAGATATGCCGCAAGGGCGAAACGGCGACGTTAGCGTTCACGGCGATATCCTCGCACTTTCTCTCTGCGTTGGTTGCCGTCTGTCGCCGCCACGCACTTATTGCATAGTCCGCTCATTCTTCCGCCTGTCGCCTCCCGCTTGACTTATTAACCCCATAAAAAGAGGGAGAATAATAGCGGCTGCGCCGGCGCTTGCCCATCGCAATTTAAGTCAAACGGTAAACCTGTAGTGCGAGCCGTCCGGCAGCTCAATATTAAGCTGCAGCCTGCCGCCCGCCGCTTCGATATAACGTTTTAGCGTGGAGAGCTTGATATCGCGGCCCGGCTTTTCCATCCCCGCCACGGTAGGCTGTTTAACGCCCAGCGCCTGCGCCATCTCGCTTTGGGTTTTCTGCACCCGCTCGCGCAGTTCCGCCAGATGGATATCCAATTTTATCTCTGCGGCCAGTTTTTCCGCCGCGGCCACAACATGTGGCTCTTCCTCCGCCAGCATCTGTTCTAATGTACGCATACGTCACCTCTGGTTCTGTTCAGATACTCTGTAAACTCCCGATCGGCTTAAACCACCCGTCGAATCTGTCCGTTGTTGTGATCTTCCACATATGAAGCTCCCTGCTAATATAACTCCAGACCTATATAGGCTACAACCTATAATGCAACTTTTTGTCTGGTCAGGCTTCCGCTGATATTCAGAAGCCCGGAGTGCTTTCCAGAGAAATAACGAAGTGCGACATTCTTTACAGCGAGATTACGATCGGGCTCGCTTTATAACCGGGATAAGGGCTGATGCCGCTTCCCTTGCGGCAGATCAATAAAATCCGCGCGGTAACTTATTAGCCTTTTGCAGCGGCTAAGCTGGCTGCGCGCGATGCCGGACAGGCTAAGAGATCCTATGACCACTTTCGAAAAGCGTATTCAGGTTAGCTATAGTCAGAGCCAGATGTACGACCTGGTCGCCGATGTCGCCGCCTATCCCGAGTTTTTACCCTGGTGCCGCCAGGTTGATATTCTTGACGACAAACCGGACAGCAAGCTGGTCAGGATCGGGCTGCGCTTTCAGCAGCTTCCCGAACTCAGCCTGACCACCAAAGCAACTTTCTGTCCGCCGCGTTCGCTGCATCTGCGGCTGGTTTCCGGCTCCTTTCTGTCACAGTTTGAGGGCGACTGGCTGTTCGACGCCAACGGCCAAACGAGCTGTACCGTCACCTTCCGGGTAAAATATCGTTTTTCGAATGGGTTGCTCAGGCTGGCGCTCGCGCCTTTTTTCAGCCTGACGATCGGTATGCTGCCCGGCCTGTTTATTCAACGCGCCCGGCAACGCTATGGGGCGCCCTGAGCCCTTTACCCTTCCGCCCTTTTCCCTGCGCCGATTGCCTTGCTTGTTCATTTGATCTAAAATTTCGTTCAAATGAACAGCCCGGAGGACGTATGACTTTTTCGCTTTACCGGCCTCAGTCCCACGGCGCGCCAACTTCGCTGCTGCTCGCCCTGAAACTGCCCGAAACGCTTGCGGAAGCACACCGCATGATTATTCGCGGCCTGAATGCCAGCCTGGTCAGACAAATGGCCAAAGAGTCCAGGCTGGACGAGGCGATGCTATGCCGTATGGCCGGTATCGATCGCAATACCTACAGCCGTCGTTTAAACAGCGCCAGCCAGCTTTTTTCTGCGGAACAAGGCGGCCGAATTTATACGCTGGGACGCGTGCTATCCGCCGCCAGCCAGCTCTTCAATGGCGATACCGAACGCATGGCGGCGTGGCTTAATACGCCCGCCAAAGGCCTGGGCGGACAGAAGCCCGCGGATATGACCTCGACGCCCGCGGGCGCGGAAGCCGTGCTGAATCTGATCGGCCAGATCGAGCATGGCGTCATCACCTGATGAAAACGGCAACCTTCTACCGGCTGGTGAAGAGCGGCTATGCCAACAGCGCCTTCGACGGCAGCGGCGCCAGGCTGTACGGCGGACGCTGGAATTCCGCAGGCAAAAGCTGCGTTTATCTGGGGTCGAGCAAAGCTTTATGCGTGCTGGAAGCGCTGGTGCATTTGCAGCTTGCCGACCTCGCCAGCGGCTACACGATGCTCTCTGTAACGGTTCCTGCCGCGCTGGTGTCGCAGCTGGATATCCGCGATCTGCCGGAAGACTGGCAGAGCGATCCGGCGCCCGCTTCCACAAAAGCCATCGGCGACGGCTGGCTGCAGAGCAGCGATAACGGCCTGGTGCTACAGGTGCCGAGCACGCTTACCGGCGAAGGGAACGCGCTGTTTAACCCTGCTCATCCTCAGGCCGCTGCAGCGCTAAAAACGGTCAGCACAGAGCCTTTCTTTTTCGATCCGCGCTTCGCTAAATATCCTCAGGCCGCTATCACGGCGTCATAACACCAGCATTACCCGTACGACGCCATCGGTTCCGGCATAATCTGTCTGACCGCATAACTCCGCCGCCGCCTTTTTCGTAATCCTGACTATCCTTATCTTTCCGATACGCTCATCTAAAAAGAGCGATCGCCACCACCTTTTTCAGGCTTGCCTGTATGAGCAATGAGGCAGTGTCGACACCCTTTCCGTAAGCGCTGCGCACACTGTCGGTGACCTCCCCAATCTGGAGACGACAATGACTCAACTTTATTCCATGCGGCTTACCGTGAACGGCGAAAGCCGCCAGCTGACGGTCGATCCGCGCACCACCCTGCTGGATGCGCTGCGGGAGCATATTGACTTAACCGGCGCCAAAAAAGGCTGCGATCAGGGCCAGTGCGGCGCCTGTACGGTGCATATCGATGGCGAACGCGTGTTGAGCTGTCTGACGCTGGCGGCCCAGGCGGAAGGAAGGGAAATCACCACCATCGAAGGACTGGCAGGCGCCGACGGGACGCTCCATGCGGTTCAGGCCGCTTTCCTGCGCCACGACGCCTTTCAGTGCGGCTACTGCACATCCGGCCAGATTATGTCGGCGGTCGCCTGCATCAAAGAGGGCCACGCCGGCTCTGACGATGAGATCCGCGAGTATATGAGCGGCAATCTTTGTCGCTGCGGCGCCTATCCCAATATCGTGAAGGCCGTGAAGGACGCGGCGGCCAGCCTGAGCCAGGAGACGATATCATGAGAGAGTTCAACTATCGGCGCGCGGTGGATCTCAACGACGCTGTCACGCTGGGCAGCCAGCCGGAAACCCGCTTTCTGGCTGGCGGCACCACGCAGCTGGATCTGATGAAGTGCGGCGTCGAGCGCCCCGCCACGCTGGTCGATATCAGCCATCTGCAGGATTTGCACGATATTACCCTCAGCGACAGCGAGCTGACGCTGGGCACGCTGGTGAAAATGAGCCAGGCGGCCGACAGCAAAACGGTAAAAACCTTTGCGCCCGCGCTGGCGGAAAGTCTGGCGCTGGCCGCCTCGGCCCAGCTGCGCAATATGGCCTCGCTGGGCGGCAACATCCTGCAGCGCACGCGCTGCAGCTATTTTCGCGATCCGCAGGCTTACTCTGCCTGCAACAAGCGCAATCCCGGCTCTGGCTGCGCCGCGCTGAACGGACTGAATCATAATCATGCGGTATTAGGCACCAGCGACAGCTGCATCGCGCTCTATCCGGGCGATTTTGCCGTAGCGCTGACCGCCTTCGACGCGGTGCTGAACCTGCAAAACAGCGCGGGCGAGCAGCGCTCCGTGCCCGTTATCGATTTTTTCCGTCTGCCTTCCGATCGTCCCGATCTTGAGCATCAGCTTGCACCCGGCGAGATGATCGTCAGCCTGACGCTGCCGCGCAGCGCCGTGCTGGCCCGCTCGCACTACCTGAAAGTACGCGATCGCAGCTCCTATGAGTTCGCCGCCGCCAGCGCCGCCGTAGGACTGGAGATGGAAGAGGATAACCTGACCATCAAGGAAGTCCGCGTCGCGCTGGGCGGCGTGGCCACCAAACCCTGGCGCGCCAGTCAGGTGGAACAGGCTTTAAAGGGTCAGCGTCTGGATGAGAAAACACTGCGCAAAGCAGCGGAAAAAGTTACCGAGGGCGCCATCGCCCGTCAGCATAACGGCCATAAAATTATTCTTGCGCCTCGCGTTATCGCCAGGGCTTTGATGACCGTAGGAGGTCTGGTATGAGCACGACGGAAACCCATACCCCCAGCCGCCAGCAGGCTTTAGGCAGCCCGCTCGATCGCGCCGACGGCAGGCTGAAAATTCAGGGTCTGGCGACCTATGCTATTGAAAAGTCGCTGGAGAAGATGGCTTATGCGGTCGTAGTGCAGTCGACCATTCCCTTTGGTCGCATTAGCGCCATGCATCTTGAGCACGCGCGTCAGTCGCCCGGCGTGCTGGCGGTTTATAACCATCAAAGCGGCCTGACGATTCATCCGGCTAAAACCTTTGGCGAAGGCGGCGCCGCGGCCCAGGCTTTTCTGCCGCTGCAGGATGACAAGGTTTTGTGGAACGGTCAGCATATTGCGCTGGTGGTGGCTGAGACGCTGGAGCAGGCTACCGAAGCCGCCGCGCTGATTGAAACCGAGTATGAGCAGCAGCCCGCGATTATCCATCCCGACCATCCCGACGCGAAGCCGGAGACGGTAGATGCGCTAACGGTTGCCTGGGGCGATGCCATCCCCGCGCTGGCGCAGGCTGAAGTACAGATCGGCGGCGTCTACACCACGCCAAGAGAATATAATTCGCCTATTGAGCCGCACGGCTGTATCGCGCACTGGCAAAACGGCAGCCTGACGCTGTGGGAGCCGAGCCAGTGGGTTGGCGGCGCGCGCCAGGTGGTGTCGGAGTGGATGGGGCTTGACCACGACAAGGTGCGGGTAATCTCGCCCTATGTCGGCGGCGGCTTCGGTTGTAAGGGCGGCATTCAGCCGCATAGCGCGCTGGCCTGCGTCGCGTCCCGCGAGCTGAATCGCCCGGTTAAGCTGGCGCTGACCAGGCCGCAAACCTTTACCGCTTTTGGCGGCAGGCCGCGTACGCATCAGCAGCTGGCGCTGGGCGCAAGCCGCGACGGGACGCTTCAGGCCATCGTGCATGACAGCTGGAACGAAACCGCGCTGAAGGATGTTCATCAGGAGCCCTGTAACTCAGTAACGGCGTTGATGTACGCCGCGCCGAATTTCCTGTCGCACCACAAGCTGATTCATCTGAATACCGTTAATCCCAGCTGGATGCGTGCGCCAGGTGAAAATCCCAGCGCTTTCGCGCTGGAAGTGGCGATGGACGAGCTGGCCTGGGCGCTAAAAATGGATCCGCTGGCGCTGCGGCTGAAAAACTATGCGGAGCAGGATCCGCAGGCCAACATTCCCTGGAGTTCACGGCAGCTGCGCGAGGCTTATCAACGGGGCGCCGAAGCCTTCGGCTGGAGCAAACGCCCGCCTGAACCGCGCAGCCTGCGCGAGGGTCGCCAGCTGATTGGCTGGGGCATGGCTTCCGGCACCTATCCGGTGCGCCGCACGCCGGGCGAGGCGCAGATTGTGCTTTCCGGCGACGGCGCTATCGAGGTACGCAGCAGCGGCGTGGATATCGGCACGGGAACCTATACCATTCTGGCGCAGACGGCAGCGGATGTGCTGCTGGTGCCGCCGGAAAGCATTACCGTTTCGCTGGGCGATACGCTGCTGCCGCGCGCGCCGGTGGCGGGCGGCTCGCAGCTGGCGAATTTGCTGACCGGCGCGGTGCATAAAACCGCGCTGGCGCTGCGCGATATGCTGATCACGCTGGCCGTCACCTGCGAAAAATCGCCGCTTTGGCAGCAGGCGCCGTCAGCCGTTTCGCTGGCAGACGGCTTTCTCTGGCTGACCAGCAGCCCCGATCTGCGCATCGGCTTTGCCGATCTGCTGAAGCTGAGCGGTCATGACAAGCTGGTGGCGCATCAGGACACCTTCGATAAAACAGCCAGCGAGGAAGATCGCAACAAAGCGGATCGCACCTCTTCCATGATGCTGCCGCCGACCGACGGCGGCGTCTCCGCCCATAGCTGGAGCGCGATCTTTGTCGAGGTCGCCGTCGACGAGGATTTCGGCACGGTGCGCGTTAAGCGGATGGTCGGCGCCTTCGATTCCGGCCGCATCTATAACCCCAAACTCACAGAGAGCCAGTGGATCGGCGGCATGGTAATGGGCATTGGTCAGGCGCTGCTGGAGGAAGGACTGATCGATGACCGCGACGGCCGCATCAACAACGCCAACCTGGCCGACTATCTGGTGGCGGTCAATGCGGATATTCCCGAGCTGACCACGATAGACGTTGGCAAGCCCGACTATCTGGCGACCGTGCTGGGCGGCAAAGCCGTCGGTGAGCTGGGGATCGTCGGCGTAGCGGCGGCCATCTCCAACGCGGTCTGGCACGCAACCGGCAAACGTATCCGCGACCTTCCCATTACTCAGGACAAACTGCTGTAGCCGTTGGCGGGCTCTCCGACGGCCCGCGATTTTTATGCAGCACCACATCCGCCATCACCGCCAGCGCAATTTCGGCTGGCGTTTTACTGCCAATCGCCAGCCCGATGGGCGCATGGATACGGTTGAGCTGCTCCTCCGTGAAGTCCGCGATCGTTTTCAGCCTTTTACGCCGGCTTTCGCTGCTGCGTTGCGAACCTATTACGCCGATATAAAAGGAGTCGGTGCGGATAGCCTCCATCAGCGTCAGGTCATCAATGCGGGGATCGTGGGTTAGCGAAATAATCGCGCAGCGGCGCGGGCAGCCCTCACGTTCGATAAACTTTGCCGGAAACTGACGAACAAGCTGTACCTGCTCGTTCAGGCTTGCGGCGTAATCGTTTAAAACTTCGGGCCGGTGTTCGCAAACAACAGTATTGAACCCCAGCGCGACGGCAAACTCGCTACAGCAGAGCGCGGCCGCCGACAGACCGGCAATCAGCACGGCTGGCGCCGCCGCCAGCCGCAGCGTCAACTGCCCGTCTTCCCGATCCACGCCGTTTTGATTCTCCGCTTCGCCTGCCCGTAGCGACTGACAGGCGTGCGGCAGCGTAAAATGTTTTACCAGCGCGCCGTAACCTTCCAGCAATGCGCGCTGCTGTTGCAGATAGTGGCGATTTTCCGCCGTCGAAGGCAGATACTCCACCAGTACCTCCAGCGTGCCGCCGCAGGGCAGCGTCCGGTTCGGCGTCAGCCCGCCTTCGCCATAGCGGATTACCTGAGCGGGCTGGCGGTAGTAGCCGGCCTGAATACGCTGCAGGAAATCCTCCTCCACGCAGCCGCCCGACAGCGAGCCGCAGACGGCGCCGCGCGCGTTGGCAACCAGCAGCGATCCCACCGCGCGCGGCGAAGATCCCCAGGTGGCGATCACGGTGCAGAGCCAGACAGGCTCTGTCGCAATCCACTCTGCTGCCTGCTGCATAACCCGATCATTTATCGACCTCATTATTTCCTCCCGTCGGCAGCTGCGAAGGCAGATCGATATCGCGCAGGATGGTTTCATCACGCATTTCAATCGTATACAAAGGAAACTGCACCAGCAGACTGCGCGCGCCCTGCTCTTCGCTTAGCGTACTTAGCGCCTGAAAAGCGCCGCGACCAAAGCCTACCGGATGGCCGGGACGACCGTTAAAAGTCGGGCGAACGGCGCCGTCTTCGACCACTTTTCCCGCCACCAGCCGCAGCGTATCCGCAGTGATGAAAGGCATATCGGCCAGGTGGATCAGCCAGCCATCCCAGTCAGCCGTATGGCGAACGCCCGCCGCGATCGATTCGCCCATACGGGTATTTTCCACCAGCACCGTGGCGATGCCCTGCTGTTCGCAATATTGACGAATAGCGTGCTGCCCGGGCCGCGTCACCACGCAGACAGGCAGGCCGCTCTGCTGCGCCGCCAGGCAGCTGTGAACGAATACCGTTGCTGACTGACCCGACGCATCGGCGAACTCCGCCTGCAGCTTGTCGGTTGCGCCGCCCGCCGCTTTATATCTTTGTCCGCGTCCGGCGGCAATCACCAGCACGCCGATCGTTTTTTCCCTGTGCTCGCCCCAATCCATATCCCTTTCCTTTGTTAACGTTCAGGCTGTCAGCCTAACGCAATTCCCCTTCAGGCGGCCAGCCTGACGCAAATTTCTCCAGATGAGCAGCAATTCAGACGGCGCCTGTGCGCGCACGCGTTATTTCAGCTAACATGCTGTTAAGAAAACAATAACAGCCCGAGGAGACACCCATGACGCGTTCCCCACAAGGACTCACCGTAGACGAGGCGCTGGACAAACTGGACGCCCTGTATGAGGCGGCGGTCGACGCGCTACGCCAGGCTATCACCACTTATGTCAGCGAGGGCACGCTGCCTGATGCGGCCAGCCGCGACGCCGGACTTTTTGTCTACCCCGAGCTGCGCGTCAGCTGGCAGGGCGACGCGATGGACCACAAGCTGTCGCGCGCTTTTGGCCGCTTTACCCGTCCCGGCAGCTACGCCACCACCATTACCCGTCCGGCGCTGTTTCGCCATTATCTGCACGAGCAGCTGACTATGCTCAGCAGCGAGTATCCGGTGACGCTGGAAGTCAGGCCGTCCCGTCAGGAGATCCCTTTCCCCTATGTGATCGACGGCTCTAACCTGGGTCTGGATCGCAGCATGAGCGCCGGATTGGCCCAGCATTTCCCTACGACAGAACTGGCGCAGATTGGCGACGAGAACGCCGACGGGCTCTATCAGCCGGGCGAAAAATTTCCGCTGTCGCATTTTGACGCGCTGCGCACCGACTTTTCGCTGGCCAGGCTGCGCCACTATACCGGTACGCCGGTCGAGCATTTCCAGTCCTGGGTGCTGTTTACCAACTATACCCGCTATGTCGACGAGTTCGTGCGCTGGAGCTGCGAGCAGATCGCCGACCCGACTTCGCCTTATGAGGCGCTATCCTGCGCGGGCAGTATTTATATCACCGCCGAAACGCCCGATCCTCAGGCCACGATTTCCGGCCTGGCCTGGAAAAACCACCAGATGCCTGCCTGGCACTTAATCGCCAAAGAGGGCCAGGGCATTACGCTGATTAACATCGGCGTCGGCCCGTCGAATGCGAAAACCATCTGCGACCATCTGGCGGTACTGCGTCCACACGCCTGGCTGATGATTGGCCACTGCGGCGGCCTGCGCGAGAGCCAGGCTATCGGCGATTACGTGCTGGCTCACGCCTACCTGCGCGACGACCACGTGCTGGACGCGGTGCTGCCGCCGGACATTCCGGTGCCGAGCATCGCCGAAGTGCAGCGCGCGCTGTTTGACGCCACTAAACAGGTCAGCGATATGCCGGGCGAACAGGTCAAGCAGCGGCTGCGTACCGGTACGGTAGTCACCACGGATGACCGAAACTGGGAGCTGCGCTACTCCGCTTCCGCGCTGCGATTTAACCTTAGCCGCGCGGTGGCGGTGGATATGGAGAGCGCCACTATTGCGGCTCAGGGCTATCGCTTCCGGGTGCCTTACGGCACGCTGCTGTGCGTTTCTGATAAGCCGATCCACGGCGAAATCAAGCTGCCCGGCCAGGCAAACCGTTTTTATGAAGGCGCCATCTCCGAGCATTTACAGATAGGCATCTGCGCTATCGACTTGCTGCGTGCGGAAGGCGACAAGCTGCACTCCCGCAAGCTGCGTACCTTTAACGAGCCGCCGTTCCGTTAAGCTTCACGGCAGGCGGTCTTTTACAAAGGTCATCCACTGAGATCGGGCGGGCGCAGAGGCTTCCGCCCGATTTTTTTTGCCCGCCGTCGCCTGAATGACCGCTTGCAAAGGGCTAAACGTTTAGCGGCGGCGGCCAGGCGTTTAGCTGGCCGGTATCCAGCGCTTTTCCGTAGCTTCGGCGTCATAGTGCAGCGGCGAAGGCAGCGTAATCAGCTCGATCAACACGCCAAAAGGCGTACGGCCAAACCAGGTCTGATTTCCCTTTCCCTCTTCCTGCGCAAAGCAGTCGCTGGGGCCATTAAACATCTCCGCGCCGTGCTGGCGCATTCTTTCGCCCGCCTGCTGAATATCATCCACGTAAACGGAAAAATGGTTAACGCCAGCGTGGCTGATGCCCTGTTTTTCGTTGGCCGTTACCGGGCTGGTCTGAAACAGCTCGACATTGCAGCCGTTGCGCAGCCGCAGCATGGCCAGGCCGGTAACCTGCATCTCTGGCGGAAAGCCGTTAAGCGGCCGCATCGCTTCGCCTTCGACCTTTTGTTCAGGCTCCTCAGGCGGCACGATGCGATATAGTACGCTGGCGTCCAGCGCGTTAATAAAAAACGCTTCCGCTGCGGGCAGATCGGATACCGTGATGCCAATGTGTTCAATGCCTCTGATACTCATCGCTTTTTTCCTTGTGATAAACCTTCCTTAAGCCTGGCAGAGGCGTGATGTTTGTCACATTTTTGCCGCAAGCGCTTGATGAAAAGCCCTCAATCGCTCGCGGCTTTCCGCTTACTTCACGCTAATCCAGCGCCTTTCCAGCGCGGAGACGGCTATCGCTTCCAGCACTTTTGACACCTGCAGCCCTTCGGCGAAGTCCGGCCACATGCGATCGTCGGCCGCCACGCCGTTAATCAGATCGCGGATCTCCACCGTTTTCTGATCGTTAAAGCCGATGCCGTGTCCGGCAGAGACGCAAAACGCGGCGTAGTCAGGATGCGCCGGGCCGGTGAGAATGGTTTTAAATCCCTGGCGTCCGGCAGCGTCGTTGTGCTGATAAAGCGCCAGCTCCGCCATTCTTTCCTGGGTATAGCGGAGAGTGCCTTTGGTGCCGGTCACCACATAGGTCAATCCCATTTTGCTGCCGCAGGCGATGCGCGAGGTTTCAATCACGCCGTGCGCGCCGCTGGCGAAACGCAGCAGCGCGCTGGCCTGATCTTCGTTTTCCACCTCGCGCACTACTGTAGGATCTTTCGCATCGGGACGCTGTTTGATAACCGTCTGCATATCGCCGGAAACCTCGTGGATCTCGCCCACCAGATAGTGCGCCATATTGACGATATGCGCGCCCAGATCGCCCAGCGCGCCAAGCCCGGCCAGCGCTTTCTGACAGTGCCAGTCCAGCGGCGTCTGCGGGCTGGCGAGATAGTCTTCGTTGTGCGTGCCGTAAAAATGCACCACCTCGCCGATTTCGCCGCTGGCGATAATCTCTTTCGCCAGCTGGCTGGTCGGGTTTTTCATATAGTTAAAGCCCACCAGCGTTTTAACGCCTGCCTGCGCCGCCGCGCGCGTCATCTCTTCGGCGTCCGCTACGTTCAGCGCCAGCGGTTTTTCAGAATAGACGTGTTTGCCGTGGCGAATCGCCTCCAGCGCCATCTCCTTATGCAGGAAGTTAGGCGCGCAGATGTCCACCACGTCAATGTCCGGGTCTGCTACCAGCTCATGCCAGTCGCCGGTTGCTCGCCTGAAGCCCAGCGCGGCCGCCTGCGCCTGCGCCGTCTGCGCGTTTACTTCTGCCACCATCTCACGCACGATTTCGCCTTTTAACGCAAAGACGGTAGCCGCCTGAGCGTAGGCGATGGCGTGGCAGCGCCCGATATAGCCGGTGCCGATCAACCCTATTCTGACCTTTTTCATCACGGTTCCTTGCAGGTGTATGAGGCTTTTTATGGAATGTATATTTCAAAAAAGGGTTGAACAACGTAAAAATGAAACAAACGTGATCGTTCCGACGAAAGTCACTGCAAGCCGCAGGCCGGTACATACATAACTTGCGAGGCGCTACGCAAACGCATGCTGGCGAAGAGGAGCGGCTTTGCAGGCAAGGATAGCGGGCAGATTGCTGCTTTATTCGGCAGTCAGTAAAAAAAGTGCAATCAGGCTTTGACATCGCAAATCGCTATCGATAATATGCGCCCCGTTCAAACGATTCCTCTGTAGTTCAGTCGGTAGAACGGCGGACTGTTAATCCGTATGTCACTGGTTCGAGTCCAGTCAGAGGAGCCAAATTCTGAAAAGCCCGCTTATCTAAGCGGGCTTTTTGCTGTTGGCTGGCTTTACCTGCGGTACTGTAGGCCCGTCTGTTTTCTTCTTTGCGTTTCCGTCCGCTTCAGATACCTGAATCACCCCATTGCCACAGCACAATAAACAGGCTGGCTCATGCTGTTCATCGCGTCACCGTACAGCCAACCTGACATCTTGAGCCTGCGGCCGGACAGGTTATTTTTTCGTAGCGTCCTTCTGAAAGGATCGTCGGGCGCCGGAGACTAAACGACGGTTATGACTTAGTGCAGAATTGATTAAAACTCGACGATAATATTGCCTTTAGGGGTACTGCAACAGGACAAAATATAGCCCTCTTCGACATCTTCATCGGTAATTCCGCCGTTATGGTTCATCTCAATTTCGCCATCAAGACATTTTACTTTGCAGGTGCCACATATTCCCATGCC
This sequence comes from Erwinia sp. CGal63, assembly GCF_037026505.1. Lineage (NCBI taxonomy): Bacteria > Pseudomonadati > Pseudomonadota > Gammaproteobacteria > Enterobacterales > Erwiniaceae > Erwinia > Erwinia sp. CGal63. The sequence continues at coordinate 394,518 of NZ_JAKUMN010000001.1, read as the reverse complement.
ACAGGCTTTAGGAATATGCAGTCCCGCTTTTGCCGCCGCCGCATGCACCGTTTCTCCTGGCGCAACTTTTACGCTTTTACCGGTACTGGCAAAATTAACGCTGAGCAGTTCTGAGGCAGATATGGCTTCGGCTAATTCGGCGGCCTCTTCGGCGCCCTGCACCACCTGCTCTTTTATTACTTCAGGCGTCGAGCCGAACGATTCTTCGTGGTAGCGCGACATATCAAAATCGACATTTTGCAGGAGCGTTTTTATCGCCTGCATATAAGGTGTCGGGCCGCAACAGAAGATCTCCCTTTGCAGAAAGTCCGGCGCAATCATCTGCAGCATGGCAAGATTCAGAAATCCGCTAAATCCCCCCCAGAATTGCCCGGATTCATAGCGTTCACAGATAAGGCTAAGTTTAAAATTTGCGATGCGCGCGACCATATTTTCAATATCGCGCCTGAAGATAATATCCTGCGGCGTGCGCGCGCTGTGAACGAAAACCATATCGACATCGGCGTTAGTGTCAAAATACCAACGCGCCATTGACATCATTGGCGTAATGCCTACGCCGCCGGACAAAAAAAGCACTTTGTCGCTGGGAAAGTCGATACAGTTGAACTGACCAACCGGCCCATGCACCGCGAGCTCCATTCTTTCGCTCATATTATCGTGCAGCCAGTTCGATACCCTGCCTCCCGGCACGCGCTTAACGGTAATGGAAAAGCTATAGGGCACGGAAGGCGAGCTGGAGATCGTATAAGAACGAAATACCGTTTCATTCTCTATCGTGAGTTCCAGCGTGACAAACTGGCCCGGCTTAAAAAAGAACATGATCGGCTGTTCCGCCATAAAGCAGAAAGTCTTCACGTCCCAGGTTTCCTGAATCACCTTAACGCAGCGCACCGCATGACGGCCATTAGTCCAGGTTTGCGTGGTGACAGGCTCAAAAGCAGTGGTATTCAGTACCGTGATATTTCTGTCCGTCATACATTTCATTCCCATCAGAAGTGGAGTGATCAATCGCCCGTATCGATGCTTGCATAACAGCAGGCTTTTGAGCCGGAAATGCCGATTCTCCGTTTAACCCTGCGGCAACATTTAGTTATCCGCGACACGGAAATGCCTGAAAAAACCACGACGGAAAAAAACTTCGCGCGCGCGTCTTTAACAGAGGGGATTTATGTCGCTGGCAGAACATTCGCTGATGCGTAACCAGTGCAGCATGGTTTTCAAGCGTTATCCATCGCGATCGGGCTTCCGGCGCAACGGCGGTCTGGTTTTGTTGGCATCCGGGATGCGCCTGCAAAAGCACAAGACACTATCTCCTCAACCGCGCGAGAAGAGCGATATGATGAACCACAACGATCTGCTGAATATCACCTGTAAAAACCTTGTTGATGCGAACGACCACATGCAGGATCTGCTCGAAAAACGTCAGCCAAACTACTCGCTGCCGCAGGCGCTGTATAATGACCCGACTCTGTTTCGCATAGATATGGAAGAGGTGTTTCAAAAAGAGTGGCTTTTTGCAGGCATTAGCAGCGAAATCCCAAAAAAAGGCGACTATTTTACCTTTGAAGTAGGACAAAATTCGGTGCTGGTGCTGCGGGATGCCGAAGGCAGTATCAATGCTTTTCATAATACCTGTCGCCATCGCGGCTCGCGCCTCTGTTCGCAACAGCGCGGTAAGGTGGCGAACCTGGTCTGTCCTTATCATCAGTGGACTTACGATCTGAAAGGCAATCTGCTGTTCGCCGGTTCAGAAATGAACCCCTCATTCGATAAGCAGCAGCACGGCCTGAAAAAAGCACACTGCAAAACCGCAGGCGGCTTTATTTTTATCTGCCTGGCCGAGGCTCCGCCGCAATCTGACTTCGATCGTTTTCTCGCCACGCTGGAAGAGTACATGGAGCCCTACGATGTCGATAATACCAGGCTGGCGGTAGAGTCTCATATGTATGAGCAAGCCAACTGGAAACTGGTTCTGGAGAATAACCGCGAGTGCTACCACTGCGCGGGCAGCCATCCGGAGCTGTTGAACAGCCTGTTGGAATGGGATGACACTAACGATCCGCGCGCGCCGCAGAGCTTCCACGATTATTACAATAAACAGGCGGCGTTATGGGATAAACAGGGTATCCCGCATCGCCATCAGAGCTTCGGCCTGCGTAACCGTATCGTGCGCATGCCGCTGAAAGAGGGCACCAAAGTGATGACCATTGATGGTCAGGAAGGGTGCGCTAAACTACTCGGGCGCTTCACCAGTCACTATCAGGGATCGATGCGTATTCTGCATCTGCCGAACTCCTGGAATCATATGCAGAGCGATCACTTTATTGTTTTCCGCGTGCTGCCAATCTCCGCGCAGGAGACGCTGGTCACCACCAAATGGTTTGTGCATAAAGATGCCGTTTCCGGCGTGGATTACGAGCCGGATCGTCTGCGAGCCGTCTGGGACGCCACTAACGAGCAGGATCGTATCCTGGGCGAAGAGAACCAGCGCGGTATCAACTCCATGGGATATCAGCCTGGTCCCTATTCTGAAACTTACGAGTTTGGCGTGATTAACTTTGTCGACTGGTACAGTGAAACAGTACTTAAGAACATGAAAGGCTAAAGGGGTCTGCCCGCCTGCGTTGCTTAACGCCAGGCGGGTTCGGCGGAACGTTAGCGAATCACGCCCTCCTCCAGTAACAGATCAAACACGGCCTGCGCCATCTCGCTTACCGGCTTATTCTGCAGCACTTTGCCACCTTCCCCCTGCGATTTCGCCGTTGCCGCTTTGAAGCGGTCAGCGGCGGTTTTGGCTTTCACTTTTTTGAGGCGCTTAGGCCGCTTGCGCGCTGGTGCCGTTTCCCATGCTGACATCGCCTCATCCAGTATCGCGATGCCCGGCTGCAATACGATGTCGGCGCGGTTCGCCGGCCCAAAAGCGTTCTGCCGTGGCGCAGCGGCAGCCATGTCCACGCTGGCGATAAACGGCAGCGCGATGCGCAGCCGCCGACGTTGCCCCCGCGGCAGTGCCTGTAATACCTCGGCATCCGCGCCATTCAGGCTGACAATTTTTGCCACGCCTGTCACGATCGGGATTTCAAGCGCCTCCGCCAGCAGAAAAGGCAGCATGCCGGAAGATTCGCCACGCTCGGCCCGCCCGCCGGTGAGGATTACGTCAGGACAATTTTGCTTCAGGTAGTGCCCCAGCACCGCCACCGCATCGCCCTGCGCTGCCATAGCGAGCACGCGCAGCGAAGGAACCCCCATCCCCGCATAGCTACGTAACGCTTCATCATGCGGATCGCCAGCGTGCAGCACTTCAAGATCGCTAAGCGCCAGCGTTAAGCCCATTTCAACCGCTCTGGCATCCTGCTCTGCACGGCGGGCGCGGCCCGATTCCGGATGCCTGCCTGTCGAGACAAGCGCGGTAATGCGGTAGCCGTCGTGTTGTACTTCATGCTGCATGATTCAGCTCCTCTTTGCGCCAGGCGAGCGCCAGCCGCGCCAGCTCCGCCAGGATTTCATCACTGTCGGCAATCACGCTTAACGACGCGCGGCTGACCATATCGCAGCCGGGATCGGTATTGATGGCGATTACCCGGTCGCACTGCGCAATACCCTGAAGATGCTGTATCGCGCCTGAAATTCCCACGGCAAGATAAACCCGCGCCGTTACCCAGGTGCCGGTGGCGCCAACCTGACGGAAGCGCGGCATATGACCGCTGTCTACCGCCACACGACTCGCGCCCTCGGTCGCCCCCAGGATCTCTGCGGTAGCGTGGAACTGCGCCCAGTCGCCGACGCCGTTGCCCGCCGAAAGAATAAATTCCGCCTCGCCCAGCGGGACAGCGGCGGGATCGACCGGCATCAGGCCGCCGTCATTGATACGTGTCGCCTGCAGACTCAGCGGCCCGACGCTTAGCGGCAACGCTTCATGCCGGGTTTCATCTATCTGCTCCGCACACTCCTGCGCCAGCAGCATAACGCGTGCTACAGGACGGGTAATGTCAGCGCTGCCGCCAGCCGCGCGGCTGATGCAGGTGTCGCCCTCTACGCGCCAGACCTGGGTGGCCGGACGCTCGCCGGTACGGGCAGCAAAGCGACAGCCGAGCTCAAAACCTGCGGCGGCGCTGTCCGGGAAGAGCCAGAAGCGCGGTACCATCTCTTTTTCGATCGCCATCAGCGCGTGGAGACGCTGTTCCGGACTGTAGCCGTCGTAATGCTCGCCTCTGAGATGAAGCAGGCGATCCACGCCTGCCGTAGCGAAATGCTCTTCACGGTGTTCGCCAAAAACTATGGCCATCACCACGCCAGCGCCACCCATATGAAGCACCAGCTGATGCGCCAGACCGAGAATATCGCGGTCATGGCTGGTCAGGCGTCCGCCTGTCATATCCAGCACGGCCGCCACGCAGTAATCAGGCTGTTCTACGCGATGCAGCGGCAGTTCAGCAGGCGGCGCAACAGCCGGGCGTCTGCCCAAAAGCTGCGGGATGGCGTTGCCGTTTTCCCGGTCAATCCGTTTCAGCCCGTTCGGGCCGGTAAACCCCATCCTGTGCGGATTTTTACGCAGCAGCCCTGATGGGCCACGACTCTCCTGCGCAGGCAGGATCTGTTCGGTGTGCTCCGGGTGTAAACGGTTGCGGCTTATCCACTCTGTTCGCGGATCGCGGCGTATGATCGTTTCCATCAGATAACCTCCACAGCGATTTGACGATCGCGGATTTTTGCCGTCAGCGGCTTTTTCGTTTCGCTCAGCGCTTCGGCCACCAGTTCAGCAATATCTTTCACTGCCGGGCGCGGCCCTACCACGCCCTCCAGCATGGCGGTACATTGCTGACAGCCCACGGCGATCAGCTCCGCTCCCGTCTGTTGCGCATCTTCCATACGCATATCGGCAATACGCCGTTCGCCGGGAATGTCAGCGATCGGCGCGCCGCCGCCGCCGCCGCAACAGCGAGAGCGAAAGCCGGAACGATCCATTTCGGTAAGCTTGATCCCCAGCTCCGCCAGCAGTTCGCGCGGCGCATCATATTCACCGTTATAGCGGCCGAGATAACAGGGGTCGTGCCAGGTCACCTTACCGCCTTTGTAATCCTTCAGCTCCAGCAGCTGGACTTTTACCAGTTCGTTAATAAAGGTGGTGTGGTGCAGCACTTTGTACTCGGGCTGCGCGTCGACCGGATAAAAATCGGGATACTCATTTTTCAGGCAGTGAAATGCATGAGGATCGGTAGTGACAATGCGGTTGAAGCGATACTTACGCAGCGTCGCAATATTGCTTTTAGCCAGACGCTGGAAGGTCGCGTCATCGCCCAGACGCCGGGCAACGTCGCCGCTGTCCAGCTCCTCGTCGCCCAGCACCGCGAAGCTGATATTGGCGGCTTTAAGAATTTTGACAAAGGCGCGCAGAATGCGCTGGCTGCGCATATCAAAAGCGCCGTCGGAGACCCAGAACAGCACATCCGCCTGCTTTACGTCGCGCATCAACGGCAGATTCTGATCGGCCGCCCAGTGCATACGGCTGCGCGGATTAAACCCGTTTGGATTATCGGTGAGGTTCAGGTTATCCAGAACTTCGGCGCCTTTACCCGGCGTTCGCCCTTTTTCCAGCGTGATGAAACGGCGCATATCAACGATGGCGTCCACGTGCTCGATCATCATCGGGCACTCTTCAACGCAGGCGCGACAGGTGGTGCAGGACCACAACGTCTCCTCTTTAATCAACCCGCCGACGATAGGTTGATGCGGCTGACCGCAGGCTTCGCCGACCGGCACGCCCGGATAAGGGCTTCCGGCGAAACGGGCATCGCTGCCGCCCGCCATGCCGATGACCATATCCTGAATCAGCTTTTTCGGGTTCAGCGGCTGGCCAGCGGCAAAGGCCGGGCACATCGCTTCACATTTGCCGCACTGCACGCAGGCGTCGAATCCCAGCAGCTGGTTCCATTTAAAATCCGCTGGCTTTTCAACGCCCAGCTTCGGCGCGGCCAGATCGAGGCTTTTCAGCCCGGTTGACCGTCCGCCGCCAAACCGCTCCGGGCGACGATGAAAGGCAAGATGCAGCGCGCCAGCAAAGGCGTGTTTCATTGGCCCGCCCCAGGCCATGCCAAAGACCATCTCGCCCAGTCCCCAGACAGCGCCCGCCAGCAGCAGCGCCGTCAACACCCAGCGTCCTGCTTCGCCAAACAGGTCAGAGAGTGGCAGCGTAGTGATAAAAAACGTGATCGAAAACATCAACAGGCTTTTCGGCAAACGCATCCAGGGCCCGCGCGAAAGGCGGGCTGGCGGGTTGCGTCGCCGTTTGAACACAAACAGCGCGCCGATAAACATGACGACCAGCGCGATAGCGAGAATGCTATCAACTATCTTGCTGCTGACGCCGAACAGGTTAACCGCGAGGATCAGTACCATCGACAGTACGAAGCCGCCAGCGGTCGCTACATGGGTGCGCGACATATATTTGTCACGCGCCACGACATGGTGCAGATCCACTAAATAGCGGCGAGGCATCGCCAGTAAACCACTCAGCAAAGCAACTTTTTCTGGTTGCCCGCGACGCCAGAGCAGGATGCGCCTGACCATTCCTGCAATGGCAAGGAGCACAACGCCAAAAAGTAACCCGTGGAGTAACCGATCGAATACCATGATGTGCCCTTTCCAGACAATTTCTGTTGTGTGCAGCGCATGGCCGACGCCGCGCGCTGTGCATTAATAACGGCGTGATTACAGGTCCTTACACAAACGCAGCGCGTCGTAGATGGCGGCGTGAACATTACGCTGCGATACGCAGTCGCCCAGACGCCACAGGATCATGCCGCTGCCAGGCTGAGAAAGAACAGGCTGCGGCTTTATGGCAAACAGCGCCTCGACATCTGTCTGCCCTTTATTGCGCGACTCCGCCTTCAGCGCGTAGTAGAGCTCCTCGTCAGGACGCGTACCGTTTTCCACCACGATCTGATCGACTACTCGCTCCTCTTTCTGGCCGGTGTACTCATTTTCCAGCACCGCCACCAGCTTTTCGCCTTCGCGATAGACTTTTTCCAGCGCCAGGTCGGAGGTCATCACCACCGCTTTTTCATACAGGCTGCGGTAGTAGGTCGGGAAAGTGGTGCCGCCGATGCCGACGCCGGGTTTAATATCGCCAGTGACCAGCTCGACCAGCGCGCCGCGCGCCGCGAGAAAATCAGCCGCTGACATCCCGGAGAATTCACAGATGGCGTCATACACCAGCACGTTTTTGCCCGGCTCGACCGCGCCGGTCAGAATATCCCAGCTGGAGACCACCAGCCCTTCCGCCGCACCCCATTCCGGATTCTGCTCAAGAAAAGGTTGTCCGCCCGTAGCGAGGACGCAGACGTCGGGCGTAAGATCGCGGATCATCGCCGCATCAGCCGTGGTGCCGGTCAGCACGGTGACGCCCAGACGCTCAACTTCCATCGCTAACCAACGGGTGATGCCCGCCATCTGATCGCGCTGCGGCGCTTTCGCCGCGATAGTGATCTGACCGCCCAGCTCGCTGGCGCGTTCGATCAGCGTCACCTTATGGCCGCGTTCAGCCGCCACGCGCGCCGCTTCCAGTCCACCAGGGCCGCCGCCGATGACCACTACGTTGCGTATCGCGCCCTCGGTTTTAGTAATAATGTGCGGCAGCCCCCTATATTCGCGTGAGGTGGCGGCGTTCTGAATGCACAACACGTCCAGTCCCATATATTGACGGTCAATACAGTAATTGGCCCCAACGCACTGGCGGATCTGATCCACCTGGTTCATTTTGATCTTGGCGATAAGGTGTGGATCGGCGATATGCGCGCGCGTCATGCCAACAAAGTCCACATAGCCCGCTTCCAGAATGCGCTGCGCTTGGTTGGGATCTTTAATATTCTGCGCATGGATTACCGGCACCGACACCACCTCTTTGATTCCCGCAGCCAGGTGCAGAAAGGGTTCCGGCGGATAACTCATGTTAGGGATGACATTAGCAAGCGTGTTGTGGGTATCGCAGCCGGAACCGACCACGCCAAAATAATCCACCAGGCCGGTTTTGTCGTAGTAAGCGGCAATCTGGCGCATATCCTCATGGTTGAGGCCGTCAGGATGGAACTCATCACCGGTAATACGCATGCCGACCACAAAGTCCGGCCCTACCGCTTTGCGCACCGCATTCAGCACTTCGAGACCAAAGCGCATGCGTTTTTCAAAGCTGCCGCCCCACTCATCCGTACGCTTATTCACGCGCGGCGACCAGAACTGGTCGATCATATGCTGGTGCACGGCGGATAGCTCTACGCCATCAAGCCCGCCCTCTTTCGCCCGCAGCGCCGCTTTGGCAAAGTCGCCAATGACGCGCCAGATCTCCTCTTCTTCAATGGTTTTACAGGTGGCGCGATGCACCGGCTCACGAATGCCGGATGGCGACATCAGGCTCGGCCAGTTCTCACCATCCCAGCGCGAGCGTCGTCCCATATGGCTAATCTGGATCATGATTTTTCCGCCGTGCTGATGGACGGCTTCCGCCAGATTTTGGAAGTGCGGAATAATGCGATCGGTACTCAGGTTGACCGAGCTCCACCAGCTTTGTGGACTGTCGATCGACACCACGCTTGAGCCACCGCAGATACAGAGCCCGCAACCGCCTTTGGCTTTTTCTTCATAATATTTGACATAGCGGTCGGTGGTCATCCCGCCGTCAGTGGCATAGACCTCGGCATGGGCGGTGCTGACAATGCGGTTACGAATAGTCAGTTTATTGATATTTAACGGCTCAAACAGCAGATCAAACTGTGACATAGCTTCACCTTACCTCAATTTTGATAGCCAGCCTGGCTACACGGGACAGGCGTTATACGCAGCGCGAAGCTGCGTTTTAACGTCACGCTGGCGAAACGGTAAAAATGCCGTACTCGCATCCCTCTTCTGCCGCGCTCTGCGTCTGTACCGCTTTGGTTTTCACGCTGTAGCCCAGGCTCTGCGCAATTTGATCCATCGCGCCGGCGAACCAGCCGGTAAACATATAATCCACTTTACGGTTCACTTTGCCGTACTGGTAAACGAAGGCAGAGTGATCGAGCCGGATACGCGCCGTGCCCTGCTTTAAGTCCAGCGATTCGGTGGTAAAAAAGCCCCAGCCGCGCTGAGAAAGGCGTTTCATATAGTGTTCAAATACCGCTTCGCCGGATAAGCCGTGTAGCTCAGCCTCTTTCTCACACCAGTGAAAAGCGGATTGATAGCCTGCTTTATAGAGAATGGCCGCATAGCGTTCTGCGCCAATCTCCTCTTCGATGCCCCGGTGGTTATTCACAAAAAAATGGCGCGGCACGTATAACATCGGTAAGGCGTCAGTGGTCCAGACGCCGGTTTCATCGTCGACGCTGATGGGCATTTCGGGGGCATGTGCCATGATTTAACCTCTTTCTTAACGTTGATGGAGTGGCAGGCTTACTCGTTCCAGACCTCAGCCAGCAGGTTGAGCCAGTTTTCACCCATAAATTTACGTACCTGCTTCTCGGTGAAGCCGTGGCGTAATAAGGCAGCGGTTAAGTTAGGGAACTCGCCCAGCGTTCGAATGCCTTCCGGGTTAATGATTTTGCCGAAGTCGGTTAGCTGGCGGGCGTAGCCCTTGTCGTGGGTTAACCATTCAAAAAAGGCCTGGCCGTGTCCCTGGGTGAAATCGGTGCCGATACCGATCTGATCTTCGCCTACCAGGTTGAAGATGTAGTCGATCGCTTCGACGTAATCTTCAATGGTGGAGTGAATGCCCTTTTTCAGGAAAGGCGTGAACATGGTGACGCCGACAAAACCGCCGCGATCGGCAATAAATTTCAACTCTTCATCCGATTTATTGCGCGGGTGATCTTTCAACCCCGACGGGAGGCAGTGTGAATAGCAGACCGGTTTTTTTGAGGAGAGAATGACCTCTTTCGAGGTCTGAGCCCCTACATGAGATAAGTCGCACAGCATGCCGACGCGGTTCATCTCCGCCACCACTTCATGACCGTAGCCGGAGAGGCCGCCATCGCGCTCGTAGCAGCCGGTGCCGACCAGGTTTTGCGTGTTGTAAGCCATCTGCACCACGCCCACGCCCAGCGACTTGAAAATCTCGATATAGCCAAGCTGATCTTCAAACGCGTGGGCGTTCTGAAAGCCCATCAGAATGCCGGTTTTGCCCTCATCTTTGGCACGGCGAATATCGCGGGTGTTGGTTACCTTAGTCACCAGGTCGGCGTTTTGCGCAATAAGGTTATTCATCTCCACGATATTGTTAACCGTGCTCTGGAAACCTTCCCATACCGATACCGTGCAGTTGGCAGCGGTCAGTCCGCCGCGGCGCATATCTTCAAACAGCTCTCTGTCCCATTTCGCAATCACCAGCCCATCGATGACAATCGCAGAATCATGCAGTTCAGTCGCGTTCATATCTTCCTCTCGGGTTTGATTGATAACCGGGTGCGGCCTGATGAAAACAGAATAGGGTTTACGCTGTGGCGGAATTGTTCTGAAAACGTCACTTGCCTGACAGCTGGCGCAAATCAGACAAGGCAGAAATCGCAGAAAGAGGTACGGACATAAAAAAGCTGCCCCGAAAGGCAGCTAAGGTTGATGACAAATCCCGGGTCGCGTTTAAATCAGTGACGCAGCGGCGGCTCTTTTACTCTGAAACCATGCAGCCGGTGGCAGGTTCAGACGTTAGTCGGCAAGATGACAGAACCAAAGGTGGGTTCAAAACGCGCTTCATTGAGAATACGCAGGGAAGCGGATACGGTGCTCTCCTGCTGCCAGTTGGTCAGGCCAGGCAGTTCGGCCATAAAGAATTGGGTCAGCGTTTTGCCGCTTCCCTGGCTGTGAATGCCTCGTCTCTCTTCACGCGGCGGCACGCCGAGATGCTCGCGGTAGCACTTACTGAAGTGCGGCGTGGAGACAAAACCGCAGGCCAGCGCAATTTCAATGATCGACATCGAAGTCTGTTTCAGCAGCTGACGCGCGCGGAACAGACGCAGTTTCAGGTAGTAGCGTGAAGGCGAACAGTGCAGGTATTTCTGAAACAGGCGCTCCAGCTGACGCCGCGACAGGCCAACGTAGCCTGCCAGCTCATCAAGATCGATCGCCTCTTCGATATTGGCTTCCATCAGCGAGACGGCCTCCACTAAGCTGGGCTGAGCGGTGCCCAGCACATGACGTAGCGGGATACGCTGGTAGTCTGACTCGTTGCGCACCCGATCGCAGATAAACATTTCCGAGATACCGGCGGTGAGCTGATGGCCGAAATGACGCTGGATCATCGTCAGCATCATATCCATCGGCACGGTGCCGCCGCTGCTGGTCATTCGATCGTGCTCAATCACAAACAGCTGATTGGTGCAGATGACTTTAGGGTACGCCTCCTGCATTGAGGCGATGCACTCCCAGTGCGCGCTGCAGTGATAGCCATCCAGCAGTCCCGCCTCCGCCAGCAGATAAGGGCCGGTGCAGATCCCGCCGATAAGGATTTTGCGGCGCGCCATGCTTTGCAGCCAGCTCACCTGGCGGCTGGTATAACTTCGGGTGATGTTGACGCCTCCAACCACAATCAGCACATCCAGCGTCGGAACGTTAGCCATTGAATGATCGGGCGTGATTGAGATGCCGTCGCTTGCCGCAACGGGCGTGCCTTCTTCACTGACAGTACACCAGCTATACAGCTCTTTACCGCTTAGCTGATTAGCCATGCGTAAAGGTTCGACGGCCGTAGCCAACGCCATCATGGTGAAATTATTTACCAGCAAAAAGCCCACGCTGCGCTTTTTAATTTCATTAGAGGAACTTTTAAGAATTGCATCAGTATCAAACATATGCGCTGACCTCTATCAGGCTAAACAGAAACATCACCAGGGGAAAAAATTCCCCCATCGCTTTCCATCACCTATAGAGTAAGCAACAGACATGCCATTCGTCACCGGGTCAGGCGGCCTGAAAATGACACACAGTTAACATAAGCGATACAAATGTTTGTTCAGCTTCACAGATTTGAAAATTGTCCTCGGGTTGCCGGGTATAAGCATCAAAACAGTGCATCGGTTGACCCATTTTAGTTAAGTCCGCATTTTTGAGCCCGCTTTACGCTCTGCTAAACGCGGCAATCCCTTATAAACCAGAAAATAATCCACCACTAACAGTTAACAATTAAAAAAAATTCATGGTATTGACCCTCAGCGCGCCGCTCAATGCCGCGGGCCTGCCACCATCTCCTCTTCAGTGAAGCCGTAGACGGCAGAAAAAGTTTCATCCTTGATAAAGAAAGCGCTTAACCGTATGGCGGCAGGACGGTAAGCGATCGAATCGTCGACAAAGATAAGATCCTGATACCAGTCAAACTCAATATTTTTCCCCCAGGGCAGCGTGACCGAGCCGGTTTCGCATATCGCCCGGAAGGTAGCGTTAATAACGTGCGGATTGAGAGTAGCGGATGCCGCGCCTGTCAGTCCCAGCAGCACCGCTTTATCCGTGCCGCCAGCCTGACCGCTGGCGCTCAGCGCACCAGAGAGTTCGATTTTGATACGGTAAAGCGTCTGTCGCGCCTCCCGGTTGGCGATCTGCTCGACGAAATGCTGCGCTGCGCGCATCGGGCCGACGGTACAGGAACCGGATGCTTCCGTTCCTGTTTTAGACAAATCGAAGACGCTATTCATGCTGCTCTCCAGGGCTGATGCCGTTCAGGGATCCACAGTCCTATTATCGGCGGCGATAAAAATAATTATTGCCTGATAACGACGCGTTCAGCGCCCGACTCGCCTTTTGCCCCGGATCGCAAAAACACGCTTCTGAAAACAGGTGGCCGCCACCTTATGTCGCAAATTGACACAGCCCCGGCGTTACCAAACATCCTGACTGTAATGCTGGTGGTTATTATCACCTTACACTCAATCTACAGCTGCCCTGACAGGCCCAGCTCCGAAGCAGCGAGGAAATAACGATGGCGGATTCCAGAGATCCGATGTTGCCTGACGGGGAAGTCTCACCCTATGACACCGATTATCAGGTCGGTCAGGACAATATCGTGGTAAATGTCGGGCCGTTTGGTCTCGACATACATAACCGGGTATTCGTGATATCTGGCGTGTTAATTATTGCGTTTGTGGTATTAACCCTGATATTTCAGAGCGACGTAGGCCCACTTTTCAAAAATATGCTTAGCTGGCTAACCACCCGGCTCGGCTGGTTTTTTCTGAGCGCCGGTAATATTTTTGTCATTATCTGCCTGGCGTTGATTATTTCGCCGCTCGGCAAGGTACGGCTCGGCGGCACCCTTGCCCGCCCTGATTACAACTATGTCACCTGGTTCTCAATGCTGTTTGCCGCCGGCATGGGGATTGGCCTGATGTTTTACGGCGTTTCCGAGCCGCTGTCACATTTCTCCAGCGCCATGCGGGGAAGCGTGATCGAACATGGCGCGCGTACCGACTGGGCTCCCCTGAATGGGGCCAGCGGTTCGGCTGAAAACGCCACGCGCCTGGCGATGGCCGCTACGATTTTCCACTGGGCGCTGCATCCCTGGGCGACCTACGCCATTCTTGCGTTGGGCCTCGCGCTTTTTTCTTTTAATAAAGGTTTGCCGCTGACCATTCGCTCGCTGTTTTATCCGCTGCTGGGCGATGCGGTCTGGGGCTGGCCGGGTCATTTAATCGATATTCTCGCCGTGTTGGCTACGCTGTTCGGCCTCGCCACCTCACTGGGGCTGGGCGCGTCCCAGGCCGCTTCCGGCCTGAACTTTCTGTTTGATGTGCCGCTGGGGCAAACTACGCAGATTGTGCTGGTGATTGCGATTACCGCTATCGCCACCCTCTCCGTCGTCGCCGGTCTGGATGTCGGCCTACGGCGGCTGTCGGAAGCCAATATGATCCTTGCTGGCCTGCTGCTGCTGTTTATCATCGTTGTCGGGCCGTCGCTGCTGTTGTTCAGCAGCTTTTTTTCCAACCTGGTCTCCTATATCGAATTTCTGCCCGCACTTTCCAATCCGGTTGCGCGATCTGACACCAATTTTGTCGCCGGCTGGACGTCCTTCTACTGGGCGTGGTGGATCTCATGGTCGCCATTTGTCGGGATGTTTATCGCGCGTATTTCGCGCGGCCGCACGGTTCGTGAGTTTGTCACCTCTGTGCTGCTGGTACCGTCGCTGGCCTGCGTGCTGTGGATGACCGTGCTTGGCGGTACTACCATCCACCAGTATTTCATTGATGGCTATCAGAGCATCGCCAATGCGATTCTGCCGCTGCAGCTGTTCACTATGCTGAATACCCTGCCGCTGGCGAAAATCACCTGTGTGGTGGCGATTATCCTGGTGGTGGTGTTCTTTGTCACCTCGGCGGATTCCGGCACGCTGGTCATTGATATTATCGCTTCCGGCGGCAAGATTGAGTCGCCGACCTCGCAGCGAATTTTCTGGTGCGTGTTTGAAGGACTGGTGGCCATTACGCTGATTCTGGGCGGCGGCCTGGACGCTCTGCAGGCGATGGTCGTCTCCACCGGGCTGCCGTTTGCGCTGGTGCTGCTGGTCGCCTCGGTGGCGGTGATTAAAGGATTGATGTCCGAGCCGCGACTGGCGCGCCCTGCCGTGGCGGTACGCGATTAACAGACCGGCAGCAGGCGGATAGCAGAGAGCGGTTTACCGCCGCTTAAAAAGGGTTTCCCCGGAGATTGCTATGCAGGCTGAGCATCAGGATATTGTCGATTTTATCCAGCGCTATCCGCCGTTTGACGCATTACCGCTGACGGCGTTAACGCGCATTGCTGCGAACATTGAAGTCAGCTACTACAAAGCCGGTACGCCGATTCTGACTTTTGGCCAGCAGGTGGACGCCTGGTATGTGATCCGCAGCGGCGCCGTGGAAATTTACCGGCGTAATGGCGACCTTTATAACCGCCTGAGCGCTGGCGGCTATTTTGGCGAGTTCGGCTTACTGCGCGAAAACAGTGTGCGCTTCCCGGTCACGGCGCTGGAAGATACGCTTACCTATCTGATCCCTGCTGCGATTTTTAATGAGCTGTTCAGAAAATATGAGGAGTTTGCTGATTTGGTCGAGGTTGAAGACCATACCCGACTGCGGCAAACCGTCGCGCGTACCGAAGAGGCCAACGGCCTGATGAGTTCGCGTATCGAGACGCTGATCGGCCGGGCGCCGGTAACTATCGACAGCGGCGCCACCGTGTGCGAAACCGCCAGAAAAATGAGTAAGGAAGGCGTGTCGTCGCTGCTGATTGTCACATCAAACGCCGAGGGCAAAAAGCCTGCGCTCGTGGGCATTGTGACGGACAAGGATCTGCGTGACCGGGTGATTGCGGCCGGGTTACGCTTTGATACGCCGATCGGCGATATTATGACTGCTCAGCTGACTCACGTGGAGCACCATCAGCTGGTGTTTGAGGCGATGCTGACCATGATGCAGCAAAACATTCATCATCTGCCGGTGCTGAAAAATGGGCGTCCGGTGGGCGTGATTTCTCAGTCAGATATTATCCGCTACGAATCCCGCAACAGCCTGTTTATCGTCAGCCGCATTTTTCACTGTAACAGTACAGAAGAGCTGAGCGCCCTGAAAAACGAGGTGCGCGCCTGCTTTGGCCGTATTGTGCGTGAAGACGCCAATTCGCAAATGATTGGCCGCGCTATGGCGGTTATCGGCCGCAGCTTTACTCAGCGCCTGCTGGCATTGGCCGAGGCGGCGCTGGGGCCGCCGCCGGTGCCCTACTGCTTTATCACCCTGGGTTCTATGGCGCGTCAGGAGCAGCTGCTGGTCACCGATCAGGATAACGCGCTGATCCTCGACAATCGCTACGACGCCTCTCGCCATGAAGCCTATTTTATGGCGCTGACCCGCCGCGTCAGCGACGGTCTGGCAGCCTGCGGCTACAGCTACTGTACAGGCAATATCATGGCCACCAACAGCCGCTGGCGCCAGCCGCTGTCCGTATGGGAAAGCTATTTTGACGAGTGGATAGATACGCCTTCGCCACAAACCCTGCTGGACAGCGCCATCTTCTTCGATCTGGACGCCGTCTGGGGCCAGGTCAAGTGGGGCGAGCAGCTTAACAGCCGCATCAGGCATAAAGTCCGGCACAATTCGCGCTTTCTCGCCTGCATGGCGCGGAATGCGCTGCTACGTAAGCCGCCGCTGGGCTTCTTTAAAAATTTCGTGATGGAGCCCTCCGGCCAGCATACGCCCTCTATCGATATGAAACGACGCGGCACTGCCCCGCTGGCCGATCTGATTCGCGTGCATGCGCTGGCGGCGGGATCGACGGCGCGTAACTCGTTCGATCGCCTGCAGGATATTATGCAGGCGGATATTTTGCCCAATGGGCGCGGCCAGGATCTGCGGGACTCCATGGAATTTATCTCCATGGTGCGTATTCGCCACCAGGCGCAGGATGTGGAAAACGGCCAGCAACCTGATAACCGGATCGAGCCGCTCAACCTGTCTGACTTTGAGCGTAAGAACCTCAAGGACGCTTTTCAGATCCTGAGTAACGCGCAAAAATTTCTTAAATATCGCTATCAGCCAGGCCGGAAAGGTTGAGGTTATTGTGCTTTATCTTCATAAAGAATTATTGTCATCCTTCACCCGCTCCGCTCCGGAGCGCCCGGCTCCCCAGGATTGGCCAGCGATAATGGCAAAGTACGCCAGAGAAGCGCGCCATACTGCCCTGAAAGATTTTTACCTCTCCGGCGTGCCTGCGCCTGACACGCCCATCAGTGATGTCCCTTTGCTGGCAATGGATTTTGAAACCACCGGACTCGATACCCGCCGTGACGACATAGTCAGCATCGGTTTAATTCCTATGAGCCTGCTGCGCATTCGGTTACAGGAAAGCCAGCACTGGATACTTAACCCGCGAGCAGACTTGCGTAAGGAATCTGTAGTTATTCACGGTATTACGCACTCCACCGTAGCGCGCGCGCCGGATCTCAATGTGGTGCTGATAAAGCTACTTGAGATGATGGCCGGCAAGGTGATGGTGGTTCATCACAAAGGGATAGAACAACATTTCCTGGCGGCCGCGCTGAAAGAACGGATTGGCGAAGGCATTGTTTTCCCCTGTATTGATACGCTCTCGCTGGAGGCAGGGTTTATACGGGGTCAGCAGGACACAGGCTTGCTGCGAAGATTCTGCCGGCGTAAGCCTCAATGTTCTTTACGCCTGGCGGACAGCCGGGCGCGTTATAATCTGCCCCACTATACGGCACATAATGCTCTGACCGACGCGCTGGGTTGCGCCGAGCTGCTTCAGGCGCAGGTCGCCCACCATTTTTCCTCCGTTCCTCTTATCAGGGAATTGTGGGGGTAAGCGCGCAGGCTCCCGGTTGGCATTGCTGACCTGAAGTCATGCTCTCCGGGCACGATGCCGCGCCGTTTTACCCTCTGAACAAGGCGGCTAGCCCCGCCTTGTTCATGCAAAATCGGCTGGTGTGAGCAAGCCGATGCTATTCGCTACGCAAAGAGATGCGCGACGTTTCCGGCAGCGCTAAACCGCCAGCCAGCGCCAGCAAGGCCACCAGCGCCAGGTAGAGCGCTGGTGACAGCGCATTGCCGGTATAGTTAATCATCCAGGTCGCGACTAAAGGCGCCGTACCGCCAAAAATGGTATAGGCCAGATTATAGGTAATGGCGGAAGCGGTATAGCGCGAGCGCGTCGGGAAAACTTCAGAAAGCAGGGCTGCGGTCGCCACGCCAGACAACACGGCGCCGGTTGCTAACAATAAATCCCCGAAAATAGCCGCCCAGAGATTGCCTGAACCGGCCAGCAGCCAGGCCGGGCCGACGCTTAAAATCGTCCATATCCCGGTGATGGCTACGGTTTTTCGCCTGCCGATTCGGTCACAAAGCGCGCCTGCTAGCGGACAAATTCCGGCGGCAAAGAGCAGAGCAATAAGCGAAACCATCAATGCCGCTGCGCGGCTCAGATGACCTTCCAGCTGCAGAAAGGTAGAAAAATAGGTGGTGAACATATAAAACGACAGCGCGGTTAAGGCGATAAACGCGCCCAGCCGCAGGATATTCCCCGCCTGGTGGCGTAACGTCTCGATTAATGACGCGTGAGTACCGCCTGACTTCTGCAGCGCCGCGCGAAACGCTGGCGTCTCTTCCATGCGCAGGCGTAAATAGACGCCGATCAACCCCAGCGGCGCCGCCATCAGGAACGGAATACGCCATCCCCAGTCGTCCATCTGCGCTGAGCTCAGGCAGCTATCCAGCAAAAAGGTGACCGCTGCGGCGGCCGCGAAAGCGGAAAATGTCGATACCGTAATAAAACTACCGTACCAGGCACGCTGGCGAGGAGGTGAATGCTCCATGACATAAGCGCAGGCGCCGGCATATTCCCCGCCGGCAGAAAATCCCTGAACACAGCGGGTAATCGTCAGCAGAACCGGTGCCAGCATAGCGATACTCTTCCAGGTCGGCAGTAAGCCAATAATGGTGGTTGACCCGGCCATTAACAGCACGGTTAGCGACAGAATGCTTTTACGTCCATATTTATCCCCCAACACGCCGAAGACCACGCCGCCTAACGGACGCAATGCAAAAGCGACCGCAAAGACTAAAAAGGTCTGCAACAACGCCGCCTGCGGAACATCCTGAGAAAAAAAGTTTCGTGCAATAATAGTGGCAAGAAAACCATAGACGGCAAAATCAAACCACTCGACAAAATTACCAATGGCGGCAGCTGTCGTTACTTTTCTGAGCGTGACTTGTGGAACAGGTTGCATATTATTCATATCCCTTTTCTTCTGCCTGATGACTTACATGCAGGCGCGATTTTAAATTCTATAAAAAGGTAACCCTCGCTCTACGGATGCAGCGAAAAGACGATATTTTCCGAACAGCGAAATTGAAGATAAATTATTATTTTCAACAGATTAAAAGATTGCAGCAAGCACAAGCCTATCTTCTTCTCAGTGCAGCCACAGACTGTTATCAGCAATAAAAAACGCGGCAGATAATTAAAACATACTTTCTATCATAGCATTCCCTATTCAGAAATAGCGGCATACAAAAATATTATGCCGCTTTTATTCCCTTTGTCGTTCCCGGACAGGAAAATGTCGTTTTTATTTTTAAATGTTATTTTCCGCTTTTATTCTATAGCGGCTACGGGAAATAGTTCTGTTTAACAAAAGCAGGGGTCGTTTACGTTTCTACCCGTCCGGCACTGATCTTTCCGGCCTGTTGGTTTTTTAATGTCGCAATTTGCTGCGTTATATGAATTTCCGATGTCGTTATCAGATCATTTGTACGGCGCGGCATCCCTTAAAATGAGCGTGCAGACCTGTATGCGCTATCGCTGTATGTTAGTGCCCATCTGCAGACATCTTAATCAGCAGAACAGGAACATATTATGGGACTCTCATCAAATAAAGGTGTTGTGTATCAAGGGCCAGGTAAAGTCGAAGTGATGGCGATTGCCGATCCTGAATTTGTCAGCCCGACAGGGAAGAGAATCGATCACGCGGTGATTATTAAAGTTCTGTCGACCAATATTTGTGGTTCCGATCAACATATGGTGCGTGGCCGTACCACGGCGCCTGCGGGGATGGTGCTGGGGCATGAAATTACGGGAGAAATTATCGAAAAAGGCTCTGACGTTGAAATGCTCAACGTCGGCGACATTGTCTCGGTGCCCTTTAATGTGGCGTGCGGCCGCTGTCGCTGCTGCCGCGAACTCGACACCGGCGTATGTCTGACCGTAAACCCGGCGCGCGCCGGCGGCGCATTCGGCTATGTGGATATGGGCGGCTGGGTTGGCGGACAGGCCAGATATGTGATGGTGCCCTACGCGGATTTTAATTTGCTGAGGTTCCCCGACAGAGATCGCGCGCTGGAAAAAATTCTGGATCTGACCATGTTATCGGATATTCTCCCGACCGGATTTCACGGTGCGGTCACGGCAGGCGTCGGCGTTGGTTCTGTCACCTATGTCGCCGGTGCCGGCCCGGTTGGTCTGGCAGCGGCGGCCTCCGCGCAAATTCTTGGTTCCGCAGTGGTCATGGTCGGCGATTTTAATAAAGAGCGGCTGGCGCATGCCGAAAAAATGGGGTTTGTCCCCATCGATCTGGGAAAACACGACCGTCTGGGGGAAATGATTGCGGATGTGGTCGGCGTTCCTGAAGTCGATTCGGCTATCGATGCTGTCGGCTTTGAAGCACGGGGTCATTCAGGCAGGGAACAACCCGCGGTGGTGCTGAATAGCATGATGGAAATTACCCGAGTGGCGGGAAAGATCGGCATTCCGGGGCTGTATGTCACAGCCGATCCGGGCGCGCAGGAAAAAGCTGCCCGCGAAGGCTCTTTGAGCCTGAAATTTGGTCTTGGCTGGTCAAAAGCGCAAAGCTTCCATACCGGGCAGACGCCGGTATTACGTTATAACCGCCAGCTGATGAATGCCATTCTGCATGACCGTCTTCCCATCGCAAAAATCGTTAACGCGAAGGTTCTTCCGCTCGAAAGCGCGGCTGAAGGCTATGCCAGCTTTGATTCAGGCGTCGCTGCAAAATATGTGCTGGATCCTCACGGCATACTTGCCCGGTAATGCTCTGGTCAGAAGCCGGTTACTGGCTATCGGCATCTGACCAACCGCAATCCTGAACAGGCACTGACGATTGCGCTCTTTTCATATCGCAATCTACTTTTTGTCTGCCTGTTCAGACCGGGTTTAAGGCCACTCCGCCGTTCAGAGCAGATCTTCCCAGTTCATAATCAGCTTCGCGGGCAGCGGCTGCGCCAGTAAAGATTCATCCGGCCGCCAGCTTTCCCAGTCGCGGAAGGCGGCGAAGTTTAGTCCGGTCAGCTTTTCAAGCGCGCTTACCGTTACGCGATACTCATCCACATTCGGACGCGCGTTTTGCGCCTCCGGCAGCAGCCGTCGCGGCTCGTCCAGCAAATCGGCCTGGCTCACCAGCAGCGCGGTCGCCTGTGGTTTGCCCGCCTGGCCGATACGCAGCACGACTTTCCAGAACAGCAAAGGCACTTTCCAGTCGGCATATTGCCGCCACTGTTCGTTGAGTACTGGCCCGGTAAGGACGGTGATTTTCCGCTTTGATTCCAGCACGCCCGACTCCAGGATATAGCGCTCCACGCCCTGCCAGTACTGCAAACTCTGGTTGAAGCGAAAATGCTGCGGCGAACAGTTAGTGAAATGAAAGGTATCTTTATTGGCGCGCACCGCTTCCGCCGCCGTTCCCCAGGTCGGATCGCTGCGCCGGGTAAGATGGCCGCGATCGAACCAGCGGCTGTATTCGCTGTAGAAGGCCTGGCCGGTGACGTAGCGACTGTCGATACGGCTATCTTCCACCCAATGGTCGGCCTCCTCCAGCAGCGACGGCTGGCCGCTACCGCGATCGATAGAGATATAGCTCGCGCCGTCGATATTCGTCGCGGTAAAAAAGGCCAGCCGTCGGTCGGCGTTCATCAGCAGCGAGAAATGTTCATAGTTAAGCTGCGCCTCAGCGCCCTGTTTACCGTTGCGTAACGGCGCCACTTCCGCCGCTCGCGGCGCGATAATCTCCGCCAGCTCAATCGGTTCGCCCGCCAGAAAATTGGCCTGATAGCCGTCGCGATTGCCGTAGTTTTCATCCGGCTTTGCGGCAGTTGTGGCCACCGGCGCGTTGCCGGAGGTCAGCGCCTGCATCAGCACAGCCTGCTGCGTTGCGGGCAGCTGCGGCAATTCTCCTTTCAGCCAGTCGATGATAGCGCTGATGCGGATGCCTTCATTCACCCAGCCGTCGTCGCTCTCGACGCCGCCATGATGGAGCGCCACCAGCTGCCAGCTGTCGTTAAACACCGGCGCGCCGGACGAGCCGTTATCCGTGTCGGCCTCATAGTGCAGCGCCTGCTCGTGCCGCGCCAGCAGCGCGTTGTTACGCAGCGTAACCTGCTGCGGCGCACCGTCAGGGTGATGGATCAGGTTAAGGCTGATGCCCAGCGCGTGTTTGTCATGGCGATCGTTCAGTTCCAGCGGCTGCGGCGCTTCGCCCTGGCCGCCGATCGGCTCGCCAAGCGCTATCAGCGTGCAGTCCAGTTCGTCGGTCGGGCTGGTGAGCCAGAACCTCTCGGCATCCAGACTATAAGTGACGCCGTCCGCCAGTTCGTCCTGCTCCGTGCGCCGCCAGCCAAACTGCACGCTAATCGCGCCTTTTGTGGGCGGCTGCGGCAGCAGATGGTGATTGGTCAGCAGCAACCCGCCATGCAGCAAGAAGGCGCTACCTTTGGGCACGCCGTCTTCTCTTAGCAGCGCTACCGAACGCGCGCGGTTCAGCCCCTGAGACAGAAAGGATAGCGGCAGCAAATCGTTACTTTCGCCAGCGATCACGCCCTGCTGCAGCCGTTGTTGAAAAGCGTAGCGCCGCGCGCGGGACAGATCGGGTTCCGCCTGCCGACCTTCCGCCAGCGCCTGTCGCGTATCGGCGCGCTGCTGTGCGGTCAGCGCCAGCCGCGCGGCTATCAAGGCTTGATTCTGTTGTTCGCTCATCGACCCCTCCATTTGAAATTGCTGGTGCCTTTTAACCATAGCCGCTGCGGTTGGGGGGATCATGAAAATGATCGCGGAATGTGGCTAATAGCCTTCAGCAAATCTGGCTCTTTCACAGGCCCTGCGCAATATCGGCCAGATAAAATTCATTTACCTTTCCTCTGCGTATAATTCAGATTTTGGTCATCCCCGGAGCTTAAAACGTCGTCTTATTCTGTGTTATTCTGCGGTTTACGCGCACCTAAAGGAAAAAGACAACAAGGATCGCCTTCTGATAATGAACAGCACTGCTAAAGATATCCTGATAGCCTGATAGCCTGATAGCCTGGCAAGATTATGTCGAGTACAGCGGCGCGGAAAAAAGCAAGATTTCCGCCAGCAAGATCCATGAGTATCAACAATTATTTATCTCTGCAGAAAGCTGCAGCGATCTTGAGTCTGGGGTAAAGCTGACAATACCGTCCGAAATGGCGGCAAACTGGCGTCGGCGTTTCGCCAAATACGATGAAAAAGGCGCGCTTATCTCTTTTGAAGCCGTCAGTCTTCTTTTTCCTGTTCTGCGCTGTATAGATAAAGAGAGCGAACGGGCCGCTGCGAAATATCTGCCGCTATTTTCTTTTCCCTTAACGCACTCCTTTTTTAACGCTACCGATAACACGCTGTTGCTGCCGGTAAAGGATGGGCTACAGGTGAGCGCCTTCCCTTTCACCTTTCGTCAGATGTTTAACGTTGAGCTGGCCGAACTGGGCGAAAACCGCCATTTTATGAGTATCGTCAGCGGGTTAACCGGCACAAAATATGACGGTTTTTATGCGGCTCTGGAAGGATTGATGCGCTGGATGAGTCAACATCCTGAAGCCCGTGGCCGGCCTGAAACCGCGTTTAACGCGCTGGTGGCGCCGCTGCATAATGAAGATTTTAATACCCGACGCGACGGCACAGATTATCAATGGCTGTGCGATCGGCCTGAAGGTGATTTTCCCCTGTTGGAGCAATATTTGATTGGCTGCCATTCGCCAAACAATCATTCACCCTACAATGAGTTACCAACTTACGGGCTGTTTGAAACCCGGCATCCGCTGGGACATGGGCAAATGGCAGCTATTCAGGCCATCAATCAGAAGGCGCGACTAATTGCCGTTCAGGGCGCGCCGGGCACGGGCAAAACTACCCTTTTTAAATCATTAATTGCGCAAAAACTGGTTGAGCGAGCGCTGGCTATTGCTGAGGGTAAGGATCGTAATTGCGGTATGCTGGTCACCTCGACTGCGATTAAAGCCGTTGAAAATATTATTGAAGATCTACGCGACGATCCTGTTACTCAGGGACTGGACTGGCTATGGTTTCAGGGCGGTTCAAAAGAGCAAGTACAAAAAGAGTTTGCCAGGCTGGAGAGGTTGTTGGAGAGGTGGCATCAGGAGAAGTATGAGCCGGAACGCCAGCAGGCTTACCTGACGAAATTAACCTATCATCGTCAACTGATCGACAGCTGTTATGAAAACTATATTAGTCATAAAAACAACATGTTGCGAAGTATCCGCCAGTGCGGTTCAGGCGACACAAATATAGAGGCTATTGCTGAAAAATTAGCTGTAAAAATAGCCGATCTCTCCAGCCGGGCCGCGACCAGCCCGCCAGGTGTAGTGCCTGCACGGCCGAACGATCTTTCTTCCCTCGGCGAGGCAATTGAACAGCACAGGGAGGCCTTCATCCAGGCACAAGAGCAGCGTGCGCAGGCGCAGCAATTGGCCTTACAGATTGAGTCAACATGGCCGCTGGCGCACTGCTGGCGAACGATTGTCGCCTGGCTGGATGATCCGCTGCGTCCCACGCTGGAGCAGAATTACCATGACTATCCTCGTCAGGGGTTTCAGCGTTTACTGGTACGCGTTCTGAAAGGAAAATACCAAACTCTCGGCGAGAAAATGCGTTCCCGTTACGCCGAAAGCTACCAAAGAATGGCTCTGCTTGATCTGCCCCATCATCAGCTGGCTGAGCTGGCAAAAGCTGGTGCAGAGCTGGCGGCAGAGCCAGAAAGCGTGCGTTTATTAAGACTACTGTTGACACCGGAACCTAATCCTCAACACCTGACTGTGTTAGAGGGGTTGGCGAAGGAGAATAAGGAATTAATGGCGCTGCAGCAGCAAGTCGAAACCGCGCAGCAACATATTGCGGAACACCAACGACGTTATCCGGAAGGTAACTGGTGCGATATTCTGCGAAAACGTTTTATTGAGGCACAGCGCGAGATGTTCGCCGATGCTACAGGCTTTCTTTGGCAGGAACAGCTAAAGCGTAAAAACGAACTGGCAGAGATACTGACTCACTGGCGCGCGCTTCTTTCCCGCCAGAAAACAGGAGCCGGCTACTATCGCTGGCTCGACAGGCTCGATGAATTCTATAGCGCGCTTTCGCTGGTCTATCCGGTGATGGCCACCACGCTGGTATCCACCTATAAAATGGCCGGATACGGCAAGCTCAGTGAGCTGAAAGGCCATAAACCCTGGCATCTGGCGTTGTGTGATGAAGCCGGCATGATTTCCACAGAATCCCTGGTGCCGCTGCTGAGCCGCAGTGAAAAAGCAATGATCGTAGGCGACCCTTTGCAGATCGAGCCGATCCGCAATTTTTCTGAGGGCACGCTGGAGCAGCTGCGGCAGCGCCATTTTGCCGACAGGAATACGCTGTATGAACAGGTTTCGCCCGCAACCGTCACTGCTTACCATCGGGCAGCTGGCAGCGCTACCGGCCATGCCAGCGATAGCGGCAACGGCATTATTCTGGATGAGCATCGTCGTTGCCAGCCACCTGTTGCCAGTTTGTTTATCCGCCTGGCCGGCTACCATGGCGTAACGGTAGAAACCGCGCCGTCCGGCCCGGCAATAGCGCAAGCCTTTGAAAAAATGGGCGGCCACCATTTAATGTTTTATAGCGTAGAAGGCCAGAGAGGACGGGTAACCAATACCAATATTGATGAGGTGGAAGCCATAGGGCAACTCCTGGACAAGCTTGAAGAGGCTGGTTATGACCTCTGCGCCGACGTCGGCATTGTCACGCCTTATACCAATCAAAAATCTTTACTGGTGCAAAAATTTGCCAGTCGGATGGATCATCAGAAGAAAAACTGCATTGGCACCGTCCACCAGTTTCAGGGCGTCGGTTTTGAAGTCATTATCTATAGCCCGGTTATTTTCCATCCGTTGGATAAAGACGGTTTCCAAAACGATGCGCCAAATATGCTGAATGTGGCGGTTTCAAGGGCCAAACAGCAGTTTATCGTGGTAGGCAATTCTCATCGCCTTAAGCAGGCTGGCGGCTATCTTGCCGTTATGGCGCAAACCGTAGCTCAGGACTTTTTACTGGAACAGGGCAGCCAGCATCCGGATTTCGCACGCCTGAGCGACACGCCTCTTCTGCAGCGCTATTTTCGGGATTGTGAACATATTGCGGCTTTTGCCGCCAGGGCAGCAAGCTGTGAGCATGAGTTTATCGTGGTGACTCCCTGGATAAAGCGTGCCGGACGTCTGCAACGACCGGAGCTGGCTATATTGGCGGCAACGCAGCGGCGAGGTGTGAAAGTTAAAATTTATTACGGCTATTTTAATCAGCGACTGGAGCGTAACGACGATAACGACAGCGATCTGATAGCGGAATATTGCGATCGGTTGGGCAAAGAGAACGTTATCCGGCTTCCGGAAGGGACACATGAAAAATTGCTGATTGTCGATGGACGCTTTATTACCATAGGTAGCTGGAACTGGCTGTCACATGGTTATCACGACAGCTGTGAAAGGTCAGGAAAGTTTCGTTACGCCATCCGCCACGAGCTAAGCGCCGAACTGGACGATCGGGTATTCGTCAACGAGTTAAAAGCCCGTCTGGCGCTGTAGCAAATTTTGCCTAAAATAAGGCCGCCAGCGGCGGCCCCACTACTCAACCTAAGTCGCTGCCGTTGCTGGCAATAACCTTCTGATACCAGTAAAACGACTTTTTCTTATAGCGGTTGCCGGTGCCGGAAATGGTGTCGTCCAGATCGACATAGATAAAGCCGTAGCGCTTGCTCATCTCGCCGGTGGACATGCTGACCAGATCGATGCAGCCCCACGGCGTATAGCCCATCAGCTCCACGCCGTCGTCAATCGCTTCCGCCATCGCCTCAATATGCTGGCGCAGATAGTTGATGCGGTAGTCGTCTTCGACAACGAAGTTTTCGTCCGGCTTGTCGATAGCGCCCAGGCCGTTTTCGACAATAAACAGCGGCTTCTGGTAGCGATCGTAAAGCTGGTTCAGCCCAATGCGCAGACCAACAGGATCGATCTCCCAGCCCCAGTCGCTGGCTTCCAGGAAAGGATTGCGCGCGCCGCCCAGTAGATTGCCCTGCGCGCCGTCCG
Organism: Erwinia sp. CGal63; assembly: GCF_037026505.1. NCBI lineage: Bacteria > Pseudomonadati > Pseudomonadota > Gammaproteobacteria > Enterobacterales > Erwiniaceae > Erwinia > Erwinia sp. CGal63. Next base: position 367,648 of record NZ_JAKUMN010000001.1, on the reverse strand, counting down.
CCTCGGCCTGCGTTTTGTTGATGGTGGTGGACATATAGTAGCTGAAGCCGATGTAGTCCACGGTATGCTGCTTAATCAACGCCATATCGCCCGGCTGAATATCCAGCTCCACGCCCAGCGATTTCCACAGGCTTTTGGCGTAATAAGGATAGTCGCCCTTTGCCTGCACGTCGGCGCAGTAGAAGTTAAACAGCTGCGTCTCTTTTAGGGTGGCGAGCTGGTTCAGCGGGTTACAGTCATACGCATAGGCGGTGGCGTGGATCACCATGCAGCCAATCTGAATGGCAGGACTGGTTTCATGGGCGATTTTCACCGCCAGGCTGCTGGCGACGAACTGGTTATGCCATGCCTGAAACTTCGCCTGCGCCTCCAGCGCGCCGGTTTTCACCGTCAGGCTCTGGCTCATCATCGGAAAGTGCACCGCGCTGTTGATCTCGTTAAAGGTCATCCAGTACTTCACTTTCTGGCCGTAGCGCTGCAGCACCGTGCGGGCAAAACGCTCAAAGTGGCCGATAACCTCGCGGTTTTTCCAGCCGCCGAATTCGGTCGCCAGATGCAGCGGCATCTCGTAGTGCGAAATCGTAATCACCGGTTCGATACCGTGGGAGAGACAGCAGTCGATCACCTCATCATAGTGACACAGGCCCGCTTCGTTGGGCTCGAGCTCGACGCCGTTTGGATAGATGCGTGTCCAGGCGATAGAGAAGCGGTAGCATTTGAACCCCATCTCTTTAAACAGCGCGATATCTTCACGAAAGCGATGATAGTGGTCGATGCCTTTATGGTTGGGATAAGTATAGCGGGAGGTGTCTACGGTAAAATCAAAATCGGGCGAGGAGACGATGGCTAAACGCGACTTGCCGCCGGGAATGGCGTCCACGATGGAAAGCCCTTTGCCATCCTCGTCGTAAGCGCCTTCGACCTGGTTCGCGGCGGTCGCTCCGCCCCACATAAAGCCTTGCGGAAACCTTTCTTTCATTGCATTCGTCCTTTTTAAAACGGAAAGTTTTAGCGACAAACTCATTACGGAACAGGCAGATTTTAAAGCAAAAGTGGGATGGCCGACAGGCGAGAATGGTTAATGGAGAGAAGGGACTATGCTCAGCGCTATCTTGCCGGCCAAATCAAGCACCTGCTCCCAGGTACCGGCATCTTGCAGCAGCGACAGTGAATCACCTACGGGTTGGAGGGCGTCAGCCCGGACGCGATCGCCAAAAATCATTACGGCGCGGGCCGTATCGTCCTGTCTGGATACCCACAGCAACCCCTGAACATCGCGACACTGGCTATGGATCGCCTCCGCCCATTTTCTCGTATCCGGATAATGATTTTTTTCGGTATCAATTAATTGACTGCGTTTTATACCCAGTTTACGTAACGCCAAACCGCGCAAATCGGCCAGTAACAATTTTTCTTTCACTTCGATAACGGAATAGTTTTGCCCCGTGAATTTTCCTTTAGCCAGGCTTTTGAATCCAGAAGTATGGGGAACATCATGAAACAACGTTTCCATAAGCGCGCAAGAAAAGTTTGAACCAGCATAAAGCGTCGGTATTGCCCTGGCTTTTTCATCCTTTATCGGACTAAATCGCGCATTCCCTTCAACACCAGGATTAAACTGGGTCGCTCTGTATTTATCGAGATGAATACGATGCAGCCTCTCGCCCGCGTCAACGGTAATCAGAGAAACGGAGAGATTGTCCGGGGGCACAGGCGTTATTAACAACGGCTCTTTCTGTTGCACAGCAGGGCCATCCTTAGCCATGTGCTACCTCCTCCACTTCGTCCCTGGCGGCCGCGATAACTCGTTCAGGCTCGGTGACCAGCAGATCCTGTGGTCGCTTTCCACCAAGAAAACTATTGTCCGACCGAAACCAGTAAGCCATTCCCCAGCCATCTTTGCGGTCGGTAAAAATAGCGATAATTTCAGATAGCGCCGCCACAGGCCGAAAGTTCGCCTCCGCATCCAGTGCATAGCCCGGATAATAGTCGACGCCATTGTGCATAATGGTGAATATCTGCTTCTGCTTTTTCCATTTATTGGGCTGGGCGCTGGGGTTACGCGCGCTGAACCCGGCCAGCTCCGCGACATTGGCTGCCGTTAGCCAGTCTCCGCTTTCCAGTACGGCTTTGCGCGCCTGAATAAGCATTGATGCTTCTTTCAGCAGACGCGGAGAAACCGGCGCTGCCGGCAACATAATTTCCGCCAGGCGTTCAAGCGATGACTGCTCCTGCCGCTCGCGCAGCACCTCAAACATTGAGAGCGTCATATTTAAAATATTTTCCGTTAGCGTCTCGACTACGTCTGGCTTTTGCTGTGTAAAAGTCATTACCAGCACGCGATCCGCGTGGGATTTACCTAAACGGCTTTGTATCTCTTTTGGCGTGCCTACCAACGTAGAAATACCGGAAGAAGTGTGGATAGTGCTCATCGCCATACCCTCAAGTGATGGTGGTTATTAGCAATATAACATAACCAGCATCACCAGCAAGCGGCCGATGGTTTTTTGAACGCCAGGGAGGAAAAAATAAAAACTCCCGGCAGCCAGGCTTCCGGGAGAACAATTTACAGCGCGACGCGCATCACGTCGTCCGGCGCGGTGGCTTCCTGTTTGCGGGAAGAGGCCTGTTTAACGGAGATATAAAGCGTCTGGCCGTCCGGCGACAGCGCCAGGCTATTGGGATGAGTCGGCGCCTTGATTGTTTTGATAACCTTGTAGGTTTTGCCATCGATAGTGCTGACCTCGCCCGCTTCGCGGTGAGTCACATAGATTTCATTGCGCTGCGGATTAAACAGCACCGCCAGCGATTTCGGCACCGCGACTTTCTGCAGCACCTTGCCGTCGTTGGTATCGACTACCAGCAGTTCGGGCTGTTTGGAATCGGTGATAAAGGCGCGATGCGCCGCGGTATCCAGGCTAATATTCAGGAAGAAGTGCTCGCCTTCCGCCAGCTTCACTTTTGCAAGCAGTTTGTTGCTGGCGGTATCGAAGGTGAACAGCTCGTTGTCGCCGCCGGTGGCGTACAGACGATGTGCCGCCGCATCCAGCGCCAGGCCGGTCGCCCGCTTGCCTAACCCCTCCAGCGTGTGGCGCAGCGTCAGCGTGTCGCCGTCCACTACCCAGATCTGGCTCTCTTCGCCCACGCCGCTGACATACAGCGTATTGGTGTTCTCATCCACGACCACCTCACGCGGCGCCAGCGGACGAAAATTTTCGCTACGCGGGCGCTTGTCCAGCACCAGCCTTCCTTTTACCTCGCCGCTTTTAACGTCAATCGCCGTTACCGCGCTGTTCAGCGTGTTGCCGATAAACAGGGTGTCGGTTTTATTGTTGATCGCGGCGCCGAAAGGTTTTAAATCGTTGTGGACAGCCTGGGTAATCGCCAGCGTCTGCGGGTCAAGACGGTAAACCACGCCGCCTTTATCCAGCTGGCGGCTACCGGAGGTCGCCACGTAAAGCGCCTGCTGCGACGGGCTATAGGCCATCTCATAGGCGCCTTTAGCTACCGGCTGGCGTAGCGGTTCAGCGGTTTCGCTGTGGGCGGGAACGGCGGCGGCAAACAGCGCCAGCGTCAGGAAGTAGCCTTTTCCACGACTGAAAGTAAGTTTCATCTTCTCTCCATGTAACCGAATGGTCGTCAGTAAAACGGCCCGGCACGCCGGGCCGAAAAGTCATCCCAGAATCGCCGTGGTCAGCCGTGAGGTGCAGCAGCGTCTGTCCCGCTCGTCAAAGATGGCGATCTCCCAGACCTGCTGGCTTCTGCCCAGATGCAGCGGCTGACAGACGCCGCGCACCAGGCCACCGGTGACGGCGCGATGGTGGCTGGCGTTGATCTCCGTACCCACCACGCATTGCCCTTCCTGGCTGGTCAGATAGCCAGCCACTGAGCCCAGCGTCTCCGCCAGCGCCACCGAAGCGCCGCCGTGCAGCAGACCGAAAGGCTGCTGCGTGCGCGCGTCGACCGGCATGGTCGCCTCCAGCTTGCCCTCGTCCAACAGGGTGAAAGTAATGCCCAGATGGGCGACCATCGAGCCGTCGCTCATGCGATTGAGCTCCTCCAGACTCAGCTGCCTTTTCCAGATTGATTTCGTCATTACGCCCCCAAAGTGCTGCCGCCGTCGATCACGATATCCTGCAGCGTGATGTGGCTGGCTTGATCGGAGGCAAGAAACAGAATGGTGTCGGCGATTTCCTGCGGCCGGGCGATTTTGCCCAACGGAATGCCGACCTTGAACTGTTCCGCGAAGCCGCGAATACGCTGCTGTTCGGCATCAGGACTTTTCCACAGCGTGCGCTGCATGTCCGTGTCGGTAGAGCCGGGCGACACCAGATTGCAGCGAACGCCATAGGGCGCCAGCTCCAGGCCGACAGTAAGGCTGAGGCTGCGCAGCGCGGCTTTTGATGCGCCATAGGCCGACATGCCGACGCGCGGACAGTGCGCCGCGTCGGAAGCCACGGTGATGATAGCGCCGCTACGCTGTTCGCGAAACAGCGGCATGGTCTGCTGAAACAGGTTAAACGCGCCGCCGGCGTTTACCGCCATCACCGCCTGCCAGTCGGCGACCGCCAGCTCGTCGGTCGCGCCCATACGCAGGATGCCCGCGCTGTTGACCAGCACGTCCAGCCGCGGCGTCTCCTGCAGCAGACACTGGCAGACCTCTTTGACCTGCGGCGCGTCCGCCACGTTAAGCTCAGCGATTTGAAAAGGGTATTCCGCCTGAGGAAAAGCGAGATCCAGCCCGATAACCCTTGCGCCCGCCTGATGAAAAGCCAGCGCGGTAGCGTAACCGATGCCTTTTCCGGCGCCGGTTACCCAGACATTTTTTCCGGTGAAATCGAAGCTCATGCGCGCTCCCGCGTCAGCAGTCGCCACCAGGCCGCGAGCGTCGGCTCTTTCGCCAGCATCACGAAATCGATATCGCCGTACGCTTTACGCCAGCGCGCCGCCAGCGCCATCATGCGTACCGAATCCAGACCGTAGTCGATCAGGTTCTCGTCATCCTCAGGCGTTTCGTCCTCGTCCAGCATCGGCTGCACCAGCGCGCGCAGCTGTTCCATGCTCAGCGGCACCGGCAGCAGATCTTCCGTCATCACTACTTTCCCGGCGCGGCCGGCGGTATATTTCAGCGCCATCAGGTGCTCTTCGCGGCTGAAGTCCGCCAGCGCGTCCGCCACCATAAAGGGCTGAATGTCACGCATAAAGGCGTCGATAGCGGTGGTCAGGCAGCCGATATGGGCGTAGACGCCGCAGATAATCAGCTGATCGCGACCGGTTTCCTTCAGATGCTGCTCCAGCGGCGAGCGGTGGAAGGCGCTGTAGCGCCATTTCACCAGCACTTCATCGCCCTCTTCCGGCGCCAGCTCCGCGACGACTTTCTGCTGCTCCGGATGTTTGTTCAGGCCTGGCCCCCACATATCGTTCAGCAGCGCGCGATCTTTATCGCTCTGATGATTCGGCTGCGCCGTGTAGTAAACCGGAATGTCGTTCTGACGGCAGTAGTCGCGCAGCGCCGCGATATTGCGAATGACCTGTTTGATCATCGGGCACTCTTCGCCCCAGAAATTAATAAAGTAGTTCTGCATGTCGTGGATCAGCAGCGCGCCGCGAGACGGCTCGAAGGCCCATTTGACCTTGTTTTCAGGCAGATCTGCCGCGACTGGCAGGGCATAGGCTTTCAGTGCAGGAATAGTCATGTTCTCTCCGGAATTCAGTGGGTCTGGCTGGCGGCCAGCTGTTGACGCAGACGTTTTTTATCCACTTTGCCCACGGGCGTCAGCGGCATGTCGTCAACGTTTTCAATACGATCGGGCAGTTTGTAGTCCGCTACGCCCAGCTCGCGCAGATAGCGGCGGATCTCCACGGCGCGCACGGGACGCTTGCCGACGATAAAGGCGCAGCTTTTTTCGCCCAGCAGGCTGTCTTCCATCGACACCAGCGCGACGTGCAAAATCGCCTCGTGGCGCAGCAGTAGATTTTCGATCTCTTCGGCAGCGATCTTTTCGCCGCCGCGATTGATCTGATCTTTTTCGCGGCCCTGCACGCAGATGTAGCCGTCCGGCGTGATGGAGATGAGATCGCCGGAGCAGTAAAAGCCGTTAGCATCAAAGGCGCTGGCGTTGTGTTCCGGGCTGCGATAGTAGCCACGGAAAGTGTACGGGCCGCGCGTCATCAACAGTCCGGTTTCGCCTGGCGGCAGCGGATTGCCCTGCTCGTCAGCGACCCAAACTTCATCGTCCGGGCTCATTGGTTTGCCCTGCGTGGAGAAAACGTGCCATTCATCGTCGTTGAGCTGCGTATAGTTGACCAGCCCTTCCGCCATGCCGAATACCTGCTGCAGCTGACAGCCGATTTCCGCCGGAATACGCGCGGCCAGCGCTTCGCTCAATCTTGCGCCACCAACCTGCAGCAGCTGCAGCGAGCTGAGCGCGCGGTTGCTGCCCCACTCTTCAATCGCCTGCAGCCAGAGGCTTACCGCCGGCGGCACCAGCGCCGTCACCGAAATCTGATGCTTTTCGATCAGCGGGAAGCAGAGGTTGGCGCTGGGATCGCTCGCCAGCACCACGCAGCCGCCGCCGTAGAAGACGCCAAAGGCGCCTGGCGAGCTGAGCGGATAGTTATGCGCGGCAGGCAAGGCGCAGAGGTAGCGGGTTTTTTCGTCGAAACGGCAGATTTCCACGCTGCGGCGAATGCTGTAGTAGTAGTCATTGTGGGTGCGCGGGATCAGCTTGGGCGTGCCGGTGCTGCCGCCGGAAAGCTGGAAAAAGGCGACTTCATCGGCGGCGGAAGGCGCGGCGACAAACTCTTCTTCCGCTTCGTTAATCAACGCCTCCAGCGAGGTATCGCCTTCACGAGCGTTACGCAACACCACTTCACGCAGCGACGGATAGCGCTGACGCAAAGGCTGCAGATAGTCGTCGCTGGCAAATAGCGCATGCTGGCGATCGGCGATCAGCAGGGCCGGCTCGATCTGGCTGGCATAGGCATCCAGCTCCTGGCGCTGGTGGCTGAACAGTGCGTTGACCGGCGCGACGCCAATTTTCAGCAGCGCGAACAGCGCGATATAGAACTCGGCCACGTTGCCCAGCTGCACCAGCGCGGTGTCGCCGCATTTCAGGCCGCGACGCGAAAGCGCGGCGGCCAGGCGGTTGCTGGCGCTTTCCAGCTGCTGATAGCTGTATTCGCGGTCGCCGTCGATCAGCGCCGTCTGCGGGCTGTCGGCGTGGCGGGTCAGGATATCGGTGAGCGGCAGATCCAGCCAGTAGCCTTTTTCACGATAGCGGGCCGCGAAATCGTCCGGCCAGCGTGTGTAGGAAATCGTCATAAAATAGCCTTATTGCAGTCCAAATACGTGCAGCATGGTGCTGAGTTTGACGCCGGTTTCGCGCCATTCCGATTCCGGCGACGAGGCCGGAACGATGCCCGCGCCGGCGAACAGTCGAATATTTTTCCCGTTCAGCGTGCCGCAGCGGATAGTCACCACCCATTCGCCGTTGCCTTCGTCGTCGCACCAGCCGACGATGCCGCCGAACAGCTGGCGATCGAACGGCTCCAGCTTCTCAATCCACTCGCGCGCCGCAACGTGCGGATACCCGCTGAGCGCGGGCGTCGGGTGTAGCAGACAGGCCAGCGACAGCGCGTTTTCTTCCGGCGAGCTGGCTTTGCCTTCAATGGACGTTGCCAGATGCCACAGCGTGGAGGTGGTGATCAGCTCCGGCTTTTCCGGCACCGCCAGATAGCTGCTGCGAGGCTTCAGCACGTCATACATGGCGCTGGTCACCAGGCGATGCTCATAGCGATCTTTCTGCGAATACATCAGCTGCTCGCCGATGGCAAAATCACGCGCTTTGTCGCCGCGATCTCGTCGGGCGGAACCGGCCAGCGGCAGCGAGGAGAAGGTTTCGCCCGCTTTGCGCAGCAGCAGCTCCGGGCTGGCGCCCAGCAGCGTCGTGCCATCGGCCAGCGGCACGTGGAAGTGATAGCTGGTGGGATTAAGCGCCACCAGCCGATCCATCAACGCGGCGGCGTCTACCGGCTCTTCCGTGGTGATATCGATAAGGCGGGAAAGCACCACTTTGTCCAGGCCAGGCTGCGCGGTTGCCTCTGCCGCCTGCGCCACCATGGCCATAAATTCCGCCTGCTGCGGAATTTCTTGCCTGGCGGTAATCACCGGATTCAGGCCGGTATTCGCCTGCTGCGCCGCCTGCGGCTGGCGGGAAAAGTGTTCGCAGTGTTCAGGAATAAACAGCGCGGAAGGCTGACGCGTATCAAAAGGAATGGCGCCGACCATCACCGGCTGTTTGATCCCTTTCGCCTTCGCCGCTGCAAAGGCCTCGCGCACCTGCTGCTGAAAAGCGCCCTGCAGGTTGTCGCCGTCCGCAGCCGGACAGGTAATTTCGGCGAAGCGACCACGGGTAATTAAGCTTTTCCACAGAGATCCGAAGAAAAAGCTTTCATTCGAGAGAGAAGCTGACGTGTTGATTTCATCAGCGCAGAGCGTCTCCATAACGGCCTCCAGCCACAGCGTAAAGAAGTATAATAATGATTATCATTTGCATTATTACCGCGTAACTTTAAGTAAATTATTTGTGATGTCAAGCGCGTTTCGTAGTTTAAAACCGGGCCAGATTCCACGCCGCGACCCAACGCAATGTCAGCGCCGTTAATTGAAGCGTTCTGGAAAGCTTTACCTGCCGTTAAGGCAGATAAAGCAGGCCGATGCGGGAAGCGAAAGCGGTGAAACTATTCGGTCACGCTTTCTCCCGGCGCCGCGGGCGCAGGCTTTTGGTAGCGCCGCAGCGAAGTGAACGCGGCGGCCACCAGCAGGCAGAGCGCCGCCAGACCCAGTCCGCTGGCGCTGGCGGCGGTGGCCGGCAGCATAACCGTGGTCATCATGCCCAGCAGCAGCGCGCCCAGCGAGTCGCCCATCACGTTCTGTGCCGTCCACAGGCCGTTGACGCGTCCCAGCATCGCATCGGGCGTCAGCGTCTGGATCAGCGTGTACTGCAGCAGCGCGCTCAGGGCGCTGAGGTAGCCGAACAGCACCAGGCAGAGCGCGCCCGCCTCCCATGAAGGCATCAGACCGCATGCGCCTACCGCGACAAAGGCAGCGACGGCAGTCAACAGCATCACCAGTCCGGGACGCGGATGCTGCGCCAGATTGCCGCTGGTCAGCGCGCCCGCAGCTGCGCCGAGCGGGATGGCGGCATAGAGAAAGCCGATCTGCTGCGCGCTCAGCTCCCAGCGCAGCGCCAGCGCCGGATAGAGCACGCGCACCGCTGTCGCCATCGTCAGCAGCGCGCCAACCAGCGCTATGCCACCGAGCAGGCGATGCCCCAGCAGAAATTTAAAGCCCTCGATCAGCGCCTGCAGCGGCCTGGCGTGCGACTGCGGCGGCGGCAGCAGCTGAGGCAGGCGCAGCAGCGGGATCAGGGTAATAAAGGTGCCTGCCGCCGCCAGCGCGAAGTTCCAGAAAACGCCGCCGGCAGCGAGCAGCACGCCGCCGACCATGGGCGAAATCACCGCGCCCAGCCTGACCGTCAGCATGGTGATCGCGCCGGCCTGCATCAGGTTTTCCCTGCCTACCAGCGCGGGCGTGGCGGCCAGCAGCGCCGTTACGCCGATGGCGCCGAAGAAGCCGTCCCAGATCCCCAGCAGATAGATCGCCACCAGCGAAGGCTGCGGCATGGCCGCGTTGATGCACAGGCCGATAAAGCCCAGCCCGCAGGTCGAGCGCGCAAAGAGGATCAGCCGCCGACGCTCGTGACGATCCGCCAGCACGCCGCCAAGCATCAGGCCGGTAAAGAGCGCGATACCGGTCAGCGTCACCGCCAGGCTGACCTGCCAGGCGGAGCCGGTCAGCGCCTGAATCTGTACCGGCACGCCGACGCCGAGCAGCCCCAGCGCGAGGATCGAGATAAACCGGGCGATAAAAACCGCCCGAAAAGCGGGATGCGTCTTCAGCAGGCTGAGACTGAGCATAAAGCTTTGTTTCTTCATTCTGTGGCCTGATTAAGCAGTTGGTTGAGGCGCGGGCCGATATCGCTGAACGCCGCTGCGGAGATAATATCCACGTGCGCGCACTCCACCGGCCAGAGTTGCAGCTCGTCGAGCCACGGCGCCCAGGCAGTTTGCGCATCCTGTCCCGGTTTCAGGGTTTTCTGCGCGACGAACAGCGTGGCCTTGCCTGCGAAACGGCGGCTCTTCGCGGTCGCCAGCAGCCTGACCGCGTCGCCGTAGTTGCCTTCGATAGCGCCGAAGAGATCCTGACTGGCGGAGGTTGCCAGCGACTGCCGCAGCGATTGCTGAGCGGCCATAAAGGCCTCGCGCTCGCGATCGATCTCCGCCAGAACTTCAGCATCCAGCTGGTTGTTTTGCGACCAGTTTTGCGTTTCCGGCGGCCAGGTATCCAGCAGCCCCAGGAAAGCGACCTTTTCGCCCTGCTCTTGCAGACGCGCGGCGATAGCCTGCGCCAGCGTACCGCCGAGCGAATAGCCCAGCAGATAGTAAGGGCCGTGCGGCTGCTGTTCGCGCAGCGTGGCCAGATGGCGCTCGCAGACCTCATCCAGATTGTCCGCCTGCTGCATCGGGCCATCAGGACGCGGCGACTGAATGCCGATCAGCGACCAGCGCGCCTCCAGATAGCGCTGCAGGATGCTGAACTGCCAGGCGAAGCCGGAGGCGGGATGGAAACAGAACAGCGTCGGCCCGTGCGAGCGCCGCAGCGGCAGGATCGTTTCCATGCCGGCGCGATTCGCCTCTTCTTCGCTTTGCTGCTGCGTTAGCTGTTCAGCCAGTGCGCCGACGGTGGAAGCCACCATCACCTGGCCTACCGTGACCGGCCGATCGAGGCGGCGACGCAAATCGACCGCCAGCCGCATCGCCAGCAGCGAATGGCCGCCAAGCGCGAAGAAGTCGTCGTTGACCGAGCGGATTTCGCACTCGAGCAGGCGGGCGAAAGCTTCCGCCACTACGGTTTCCACGCCTTCCGCCGGCGCCCGGCCTTCTGCGGCGGCCAGCTGCGGCAGCGGCAGCGCCCGACGATCCAGCTTGCCGTTAGCGCTCAGCGGAAAAGCGTCCAGCTGGATCAGCTTCACCGGCACCATATGCGCCGGCAGACGTTCGCTGAGCTGCTCGCGCAGCGCCGCCGTGTCCAGCTCGCCGCAGGTGGCCACCACATAACCCACCAGCTGTCGCTGATCGCCGCCGCCTGCGCTAAGGTTGCCCAGCACACAGGCGTTGGTGACCGCCTGCGCCACGTTAGCCAGCGCCAGCATCGCCTGATCGATTTCGCCCAGCTCGATCCTTTGTCCCCGGATCTTTAGCTGATCGTCGCTGCGGCCCAGATACTCGACCGCGCCATCCGCCAGCCAGCGCGCCACGTCGCCGGTACGATACATTCTTTCACCCACGCTCTGCGGATCGGCGATAAAGCGGCTGGCGGTCAGATCGGCCCGCGCCAGGTAGCCCTGCGCCAGCTGCACGCCGGTCAGATAGAGATCGCCCGCGACGCCCGGCGGCACCGGCTGCATATTGCCGTCAAGGATGCGCAGCCCGGTGTTCCAGACCGGGAAACCTATCGGCACGCTTGCGCCGGTCACCTTTCGCAGCGCCTCGCCATATGCCGGATACCAGCTGACATCCACTGCGGCTTCGGTCGGGCCATAGAGATTGTGCAGCGGTACAGCGGTTTTATCCTGCCACTGGCGACAGAGATCGGTCGGCAGCGCCTCCCCGCTGCAGAATACGCGGCGTAAAGTGGCGCAGTGAGCCACCGCTTCGTCGTCCTGCAACGCGGCCACGAAAGCCGCCAGCATAGAAGGAACAAAATGCGTGGTTGTGACACGGTAACGGCTGAATAAAAGCTGCAACGCCTGCGGATCGCGGTGTGCTTCCGGCGGCGCCATTACCAGCTGCGCGCCGGTTAAAAACGGCCAGAAAAACTCCCATACCGATACGTCGAAACTGCACGGCGTTTTCTGCAGCACCACATCTTCCGCGCTTAACGGATAGTGGTTTTGCATCCACAGCAGACGGTTGACTATCGCCTGCTGACCAACCATCACGCCTTTTGGCCGCCCTGTGGAGCCGGAAGTATAGATAACGTAGGCGGTATGATGCGGACGCGAAAAATCCTGCATCACGGGCGAATGCTCAACCGGCAGCGGCTGGCGATAGCAGAAGCTCTGCAAATTATCGAGCTGCGCGAAGCGGCTGAGCTGCTCTTCCGTGGTAATCAGCAGGCGCGGGCTGGCATCTTCCAGCATCATGGTTAGCCGGTCGTCAGGATAACCGGTATCCAGCGGCAGCCAGGCGGCGCCCAGCTGAACAATCGCCTGCAGGGAGAGCGACAGCAATACCGAGCGCGGCAGCGCCACCGCTACAATATCCCCCGCCTGCACGCCACGGCTTTTCAACTCATCCGCCAGCGCCGCTACCTGCTGCCGCATCTCGCGATAGCTGAAGCTGTAGTTTTCATCCGCCAGCGCGGGCGCATTCGGCGTTCGCTGCGCCTGTGCGTCTATCAGGCTGCTCAACGTGGTTTCCGGCACTTCCGCCGCGGTATCGTTAACCTGGCGCAGCAGCTCTTTCTCATAAAGATGCAGCAGATCGACGCGCGCGCAGTGGAGCGCGGGATCCTGCGCAAACTGGTTAAGCAGCAGCGGCAAACGATCAAGGTGCTCACGCAGCGTCTCCGCCTGATAGCGCTCCGAGTTCGCCAGTATTTCCAGTGCGACGTTGCCCTGCTCGTCCGGATAGAGCGCGATTTCCAGATCGCGCACCGGCCCGGACGCCAGCTGATGGGTGATACCCTCCATCCCGGCAAAATCCAGCCGATAGTCGAACATTTTCAGGTTGATGACCGGGCCGAACAGCGGCTCGCTGAGCTGACCGATATCGCGCTGGATCTGCTCCGCGTCGTAACGCTGGTGGCGACGTACCTTTTTCAGCTGCTGCTGGAGCGTCTCGGCCAGCTGAGGCAGCGTGGCCTGCGGATCGAGACGTATCGCCATCGGCAACACGTTGAGCACCGGGCCGGTAGCGCTCAGCGCGGCCGAACCCAGACGGCGCATAAAGATAAAGCCTGCGCTGTACTCCGCCCGACCGCTCAGGCGTCCCAGCCAGACCGCGACCAGCGCCAGCGCCAGCTCCGCCGCGTTCAGGCCGCTTTGCGCCTGCAGTTCGCGGAACGCTTCGCCGTTAAGCTGCAGACGCTGGCGGATCAGGCGCGTGGTGGCGCTCTGGCCGTTCAGCGGCAGCGGCGACAGGCTCGCCGGCATCGGTAGCTGGCTCGCCTGCTGCTGCCAGAAAGCGGCGTCGCGCTGGCGAGTGGCGGAAGCGCTGTAGCTATCGTACTCCTCCACCACCTCGCGGAAAGGCACAAAAGGCGAAGGGCCGGGCTCGCTGCCAGCGCAAAGCGCCGTATAGATTTCCGCAATGCGGCGGGTGATCGCGGTAAAGCTGAAGCCATCCACCACCAGATGATGGAAACGCTGATACCAGTACCAGCGGGTTTCGCTCAGGCGGAAAAGAATATGGCAATAAATCGCGCTGCCGCTGCCGATACGCAGGTCGCGATCGAGATCCTGCTGCATACGCGCCAGCGCAGCGGCGGCGGGATCGGCTTCATGCCGCAGATCGACGCATTCCGGCGGCGTAAAGTCCGCCGTTTCGTCTACCCACTGCATCGGCACGCCGTCCAGTTCGGTAAAACGCATCCGCAGCGTATCCGCTTCCCTCATGCCGCTGACCACCGCCTGGCTCAGCAGCTGCTCGTCCAGCGCGCCGTTCAGCTCCACATAGTGCGCCACGCTCCAGGCGTTAACCTGCGGCGAAAGCTGTTCCGCCATCCAGATGCCGGGCTGCGCCGCCACCAGCGGCATTAACTGCTGTTGTGCGTTGTTCACCAGCGCCTCGCTTAATTCAGTTTTCACTTTTCTCTCTCCGTGGCGAAATAGGTCGGCGTCAGCGTTTGCCAGCCTGTCAGCCACTCGTTGCAGGCCTGCAGCGCCGCCGGCCCATAAACCTGCTGCCAGCCAGCAGGCTGCGCGCAGTGGGCGGGCCAGAGGCTGTAGCCCTGCGGGTTTTGCAGAATAAGAAAAAGGCTCTCAGGACGATCGAAGGGATTACTCTGTTCCATGGGATACTCCGGATTCAGGCCGCCACAGCGTGGTCAGCCCGTTAATAAGGCCGCCTCGCCAGCACAGGGCGTCGTGGCCGCCGTCAAACAGGCGATAGTGCAGCGCCGGGCAGTTTTTTTGCAGCAGCGGCCAGAGGCGCTGATTGGCCTGAAGCACCACCGGCTCGCGCAGGCCCGCTTCCAGGTAGATACGCAGCGTTCCGGCGTCGAGCCGTTTCTGCAGCAGCTGTTCCGTCAGCCAGCCGTCTTCGCCGGTTCGCTGGCGGTGCGGCCACCAGAAGGAGCCGGACTGGCTGAGCGCGCAGCCAAAGCGCTGCGGCCAGTGCAGTGCGGCATAGAGCGCGGAAAGGCCGCCGAAACTCTGGCCGGCGATAACCGTGCTCGCCGGATCGTCGCGCCAGCGCGTCTGCTGTGAAAGCTGCGGCAGCAGTTCTTCCTGTACCGCCAGCCAGAAATCGGGATTGCAGGTCAGCTCTTCGCCGCGATGCCGCGTGTCGATAGCGTCAATCAGCAGATAGACCGCTGGCGGCAGCTGGCCGCGTTGGGTTTCCGCCTGCAGCGCCGACCAGACCGGCATCTGTTCCGCCCAGAACTGGCCGTCCAGCAGAATAGCCAGCGGACGCTGCTCCGGCTGGCTTTCGCCCGTGGCGAAAAGCCAGACCCGACGTTGGTTGCCCAGACGGTTGCTTTGCCAGGTGAGACAGCGCGGCGCGGCGTAGTCGACGTTATCCGTCCAGCCCGGCTGTGTCGGCGCCTGCGGCAGGTGGAGTGCGGAAACGGGATGGCCGCGTCCGCCACGCCAGCTGCTGTGAGGATTAAGCGGATCCGCTATCGCCTGCGGCAGCAATTTTTGCCAGCCTTCGCGCAGCGCGGCGCGATCGGGCGGGCTTTGCAGCGCGGCGGCGGAAAAGTCGCTTTCACTCTCCGAGGGGATAAAACAGTAGCTTCCCCGCCAGCCTGCATGAAGGCGGATCTGCCATTGCCAGACAGCCGTGCCGTTAATGCGCTGCAGGCTTTGCGGCGGGCGCTGCTGGTGATGATCGGTAATGCCGGTGATGTAAATCCATACCCGCTTTATTGGTGAAGTCCGTTCCGTTCCGGCAGGATCTTGCCAGTAAAAGGTGACGGTGCAGATATCGCCTTCCGTCACGATTGCCGGTGATCCCAGCGCCAGCTTGCTTCGCCAGGCCGCCTGCGCGCCGCTTTCCCAACCGCCAGTCATATCATAACCTTATGTAATTAATACTAAATAACCTCGGGACTGCAGAGCTGCCAATTTTATTGATAATAGTTTTCATTTGCAATAAGAAATAGCGCGGAAATTTTGCGGGGTGGTAAGGCGTTAACCCACAGAAAAGAAGAGGAAAGACAAGAGGAGCGGCGTGAGGTCGAACGGGAAACTTGCCGGCTGACGAAGCGTTAAAACGATGCGGATGCCGTGGAAAAGAGGGCCGACGATAAGAATAACAGCGCCGCTAATGAGCGGCGCTTGCCGATAGCGCGGTCAGGGAGCGCTGGCGATTTCGTTGGCGGCAGGATCGTGCAGCCGCTGCCGTTTGCGCAGGCTCGGGAACCAGGCCATCCACAGCCCCACCACCACCAGCGTGCCGATACCGCCGATCGCCGCAGCCGGCGCCGCGCCCAGCCAGGCCGCCAGCATTCCCGATTCAAATTCGCCGAGCTGGTTAGAGGTGTTGATAAATATCGAGTTCACCGCGCTGACGCGTCCGCGCATCTCGTCCGGCGTATCCAGCTGCACCAGCGAACCGCGAATCACCATGCTGACCATATCGAAGCCGCCCAGCGCAAACAGCGCCAGCAGCGAGAGCCACAGCTCCTTTGACAGCGCGAATACCAGCGTCGCCACGCCGAATCCGGCTACCGAGGCAAACATAATTTTACCGACGTTGCGCTCCAGCGAGCGGCTGCTGAGCCAGAAGCCCACCAGCAGACCGCCAACGGCTGGCGCGCCGCGCAGCAGGCCTAATCCCCACGGGCCGGTATGCAGGATATCTTTGGCGAAAATGGGCAGCAGCGCCGTCGCGCCGCCCAACAGCACGGCAAAAAGATCCAGCGAGATGACGCCCAGCACGTCCGGCCGGTTGCGAATAAATTTCACGCCGGCGAAGACGCTGGCAAAGGTGGCTGGCGTCCGCGGCGGCGGCGCATGGTCGTAGCGCAGGCGGCTGACCATAATCACCGAGATAAGGTAGAGCACGCCGGTAGTGATATAGACCGCCTGCGGCCCGGCGACATATAAGAAACCGCCGAGCGCCGGGCCCAGCATGGAAGCCGTTTGCATCGACGCGCCGTTAGCCGCCGTCGCCCGCGCCAGAATGCCGGGCGGCACCAGCGCGGGCAGCATCGACTGCAGCGACGGCGCCTCCAGCGTTTTGGCAATGGAAAGCACGAAAATCAGCGCCAGAATCACCAGCTCATTGGTCATATGCAGCAGCGTCAGCGTCGCCAGCGCGGCTATCGCCAACAGCTCGGTAAACTGCCCCAGCAGCACAACCCGGCGGCGATCGAACTGATCGGCCACGTGTCCCGCCGGCAAGGCCAGCACTAACGCCGGCAGGAACTGCGCCAGCCCAATCAGGCCCAGGTCGAAAGCGCGGCCGGTGATAGCGTAAATCTGCCAGCCGACCGCGATAGAGAGCATCTGAAAGCCAAAGCTGGAGCTGGTGCGCGCCAGCCAGAAAGCGACAAAAGAGCGATGATGAAACAGCGACTCCGCTCGGGCGGAAGTGGGCGATGGCATAGCGGTTCCCGGTTATTTTTTTGACAGCGCCAGATCCTGAGCGGGCGGCTCCTGCGCAGGCGCGTATTTCCACAACCAGCGTCCGCTGGTCATACGGCGGTAGAAGAAGATAGCACGCACAATCCAGTCCAGGAACATGCCCAGCCAAATCCCGACCACGCCGAAACCGAGCACCACGCCCAGGCTATAGCCCGCCACAATGCGGCATCCCCACATGCCCAGCAGCGAAACCCACATGGTGAACCTTGCGTCGCGCGCGCCCTTCAGTCCGGCAGGCAGCACCCAGGAGGCGGCCCAGAACGGCATAAACAGCGCGTTCAGCCAGATCAATATTTTCACTACGTGAATGACGTCCTCATCGCGGGTATAGAACGAGGCCAGAATACCCGCAAAAGGCACCGTCAGCGCGGCCAGCAGGCAAAGCCCCAGCGTGGAGAGCCAGAAAATATGCCGCAGCTGCCTTTCCGGCTGCTTCAGCTGCCCTTTCCCTAAGCGGGTACCGACGATAATCGTGGAAGCGGAGCCGAGCGAGTTGCCAGGCAGGTTGATCATCGACGCAATAGAGAAGGCGATAAAGTTGCCCGCGATAACGTCAGTGCCCATGCCCGCCACGAAAACCTGCGTCAGCAGCTTGCCGCCGTTAAACAGTACCGATTCGATACTGGCGGGCACGCCGATGCCCAGGACTTCCATCAGGATGCTGGTATTGAGTTTGCTGAAGTAGCTTTTCAGGGTGATTTTCAGGCGAGGATTAAAGCCAATAGCCAGCACGTAGATTACCGCCGCCGCGCCGATATAGCGGGCGATGGTCAGTCCCAGTCCGGCGCCGACGAAGCCCATCCCCTTCCAGGAGAAGCAGCCGTAAATCAGCACGGTACTGAAAATGATATTGAGGATATTCATGCCGCCGTTGATCAGCATCGGGATTTTGGTGTTGCCCGCGCCCCTGAGCGCGCCGCAGCCAATCAGCGCTATCGCCGCCGCCGGATAGCTCCATGCGGTGATATTGAGATAGATCAGCGCCATCTCTTTCACCTGCGGCTCCGCGCTGCCGGCAATCAGATCGATTATCCATTCGCCGTAGAACTCAATCCCTATCGCCAACAGCACGGCGAAAATCGTCATCAGCACCAGCGACTGGCGAGCCGCTGCCTGCGCGCGTTCGCGGTTCAGCTTGCCCAGGCTAAAGGCCACTACCACCGTGGTGCCCAGGTCGATAGCTGCGAAAAAAGCGATAATCACCATATTGAAGCTGTCGGCCAGCCCGACGCCCGCCATCGCCTCTTTGCCCAGCCAGCTGACCAGGAAAGTGCTGAGCACGCCCATCAGCAGCACGCAGAGGTTTTCGAAAAAGATCGGCACCGCCAGCGGCGTGATTTCTCGCCAGAACAGCACCCGATAAGAACGCCTTTTCGGATACCAGGGCGTGCGCCTGATGGCCTGTAACGGAGAAAAGCGGAATGTTTGCAAGATGCTGCCTGCCAGAAATGAAAAAGACTCTACAGATGATGGTAAAAGGCGCTCTGATATGCAAAGTCTTTTTGCTCGCCGACCGCCTTTTTCTTAGCCACTTTTAGCTGGCCGGAAAGCAGAAGCGGACAAGGGTAAGAGCAGCAGCCGTCTGTGAGCTGATAAAAATCGATATTGTCGAGCCTGTGGCGAGCTTTGCTTGCCATAAACAGCAGCAGTCAATTTTGCTTTACTGGTAAAAAAGCGAGAAGGCTAAAGGGGCGAAGAGTCTCGCCCCGGAGAGAGCAAACAGCTTACTGAGATTTAGGCTCGCCCATCGCCTTAAGCCGTTTGGAGAGCTCGCGACGCTCTTTAGAGAGATCGGCATTTTTGATGATGTAGTCATCCACGCGATCTTCGTAATCGCTGCGCATGCTGCTGATGATTTCCTGGATAGCCTCAACGCTCATGCCAGGCTTGATGTATTCGCTAAGGTTATCCAGCAGCAGAACGCGTTTCTGGTTGTCGCGAATTTTCTTTTCAATATCGTGGATTTCACGCTGCAGCTTGTTCTTACGACGGAACATCCGCACAAACTCCAGTACATCCTGAAAGGACTGCTTTGCATTTTCCATGGAAACACCTTCTGTTCAGGCCTGCCTGCGCAGGCATTATTATCATAGCGCCCGGCTTACAAGGCCGAGGACGAGAGCCAAACTGCGGCTATCTTAGCGCGAACCGGCGCTTTTCGCAGTAAGTTGTTATTAATCGTTTATTTACGCAGCACCAGCCGCATCAGATCCGACAGCCTTTCCAGCTGCCCCGCCATCTCCAGACTCAGCCAGACGTAGCCGTGGATCGGCGTTTCCACCAGCTCGTCGCTATTGGACTCTTTGATCAGCTGACGCAGCTCGCGGGTGATTTCCGCCAGTTCGGCGCTGTTGGCGGAGATTTGCTCCGTGCTCCCTTCCACTATGGCTTTGGAGAGCGCCCGCAGCGTGTTTTCCGTCATCTGCTGGGTTCGCTTCAGCGTTGGCGCGTTCAGCATAATCAGATGGCTTTCGCGCGAGGCCCACCAGGCGTTGAGCTGTAGCTCCAGCGTACAAACCATATTACGGTTGAGCGTCTGCATGCCCTCGAACACCGAACGCGGTATGCGCGTCTCTTTGCTGGCGGGATCGATTAACGCCCGCATTTTCACCACGCCGGTCAGCAGCCGCTGCAAAGGACGCGTCAGGCGAGGCTTGTCGACAAGGTTGGGCGAAAAGCCGGCGTGATAGATTTTCGCCGTTTCCAGCAGGGAGTCGGAAAGCTTGATGCGCCAGTGAGTATAAGCTTTTTGCGGATAGATGCTGGTGAACAGCAGCGCCAGAATCGAGCCCAGAATCACATCGCCGCCGCGCCAGAGCGCCATCGTCATATCGCCCGGCGCGCCGCCGCAGATCACCGCCAGCGTAATGCCGATCAGCAGCGCCATATAAGGATGTTTGCCAAGCGTGAGAAAGCCACACAGGAACATCACCAGCGTACACCAGGCCAGCATCATCGGCAGCGACCACAGCTCCAGCCGCAGCGCGATCAGGCCCGACACCGAGCCGAATATCGTGCCGCCGATGCGCTGGATGGCGCGAGGAAAAACGTTGCCCCAGGAGGAGATCGGCCCCATGACCACCACCAGGGTAATCAGCGGCCAGCTGCCTTCCGGGATAGAAAGCAGACGGATCAGCAGGAAAGTGAGGACGAACGCCAGCGCGATGCGAATGCCATGCACCGTGCGATAGTTGCGATAGAGGGTAAATTCAAAGGCCGATAGCGGCTTATCGGGACGCACAATTTTCTCCGGGCGGCGATTAAACGACCGGCATCATACCCTGCTCCGCCGCACGTCGCCCGCTTTTTTCTGTACTCGCGTCTCGCGATAACAATAGCCTAACAAACCATTAAAAACAGCGAAACGGCAAGCCTGCCGGATCGCCGTAAAGGTTACAGTTTGCGTTTAATGTAATCGGTAATGCGGGTGATCACGCCAGCCTGCTCTACCGGTTTCAGCGTTACCAGCGGATAGGAAGCCAGCTCTTTGTCACCGTCGACCAGTCGAATCGTCCCCACCTGCTCGTGCAGCTTCAGCGGCGCTTCCAGGTCTTTGCGGTCGATAACATATTTAGCCTTGATTCTTTTAACGTCTTCACGCGGCAGAGCAAGATAAACGTCTTTATCGCTGCCAACGGAAACCTGATGCGGATTGCCGTACCAGACGTTTTCATGGCCGATCTCTTTGCCGGCATGGAACAGCTGAATGGTATCGAAGTTGTTCTGTCCCCAGATCAGCAGCTTGCGCGCCTGCTCTTCACGGCCTTTAGAACTTTTTCCGCCCATGATAACCGCGATCAGGCGACGCTGGCCGTCGACGCTGGAGGCGATAATATTAAAACCGGCGCTTTCGGTATGACCGGTTTTCAGCCCGTCAACGTGCAGGGTTTTATCCCATAACAGACCGTTACGATTCTGCTGGGTGATGCCGTTCCAGCTCAGCGATTTTTCGCTATACATCTGATAGAAATCTGGCTCGCCATAGATAATGGCGCGAGAAAGCTTCGCCAGATCGCCGGCGGTGGTGTACTGACCCGGCGCATCAAGGCCGTGCACCGTTTCAAAATGGGTATTTTTAAGACCAAGCTTAACCACATATTGGTTCATCTGATCGACAAAAGCTGACTGGCTGCCCGCGACATAATCCGCCAGCGCCACGCAGGCATCGTTGCCGGAATCGATAATCACGCCACGGCTCAGATCGCGCACCGAGACTTTTTCGCCGGGCTTAAGAAACATCAGCGAAGACCCTTTAAATACGGGATTGCCTGCGGCCCAGGCATCTTTGCCTACGGTAACCATATCGTCGCGGCTGATACGCTTGCTGTCGATAGCGCGATCCACCACGTAGCCCGTCATCAGCTTGGTCAGGCTGGCCGGGTTGCGACGTTCATCGGCATTGCCCTGCGTCAGCACCTGACCGGTAGTCGCATCCATCAGCACCCAGGAAGCGGCATCAATGGCGGGCGGAGTCAGGGGAAAAGCTAAGGGGCTGTCTTCAGCATGGGCCACGGCGACCACGGCCAAAAGCAGGCTGACACTTGCGAGCTGACGCTTTTTCAACGGTAAATCCTCAATAGTCTGGAAAAAATCCCGCCTGTTGTACGGGATTTGCCGTTGGGATGCGTAAGAAAATTGCAAGGAAATATTAAGATCTAGCGTTTTCAGTTGTTATGCTCCTTGTAATATTGCTATTTTTATAACTTAAAAAACTTTTATATTATATAGAAGCGATTTGAAAAACCGGTTGATATAATTTAATTTTCATTAAAAAAACCAAGTACACTCTAAATCGAGAATAGTGAAAACGATCAGCATTATCCTCTATGATTTTAACTATAAATACTAATTCGAGCCAATCAATGCTGCAGCATTTATAATCTTTCCTGTTTTATGTAAATTTTGGAGCCCATCAAAAGCATTAACTAGATTTAAGCATAATATTATGTTTAAATTGGTTTAATATGGATTAATTTTCAGGATTTAAATGAACAGTATCAAAAACAACCAATGGCTGGACTTTTGTAGAGCAGTGGCGATATTACTGGTTCTTTTGTCTCATAGCAGGGGTTATTTGATCCCGTTATGGCAACCTTTCAATGGACTAAAGTTTGGTGGCTTTATTGGGGTAGAACTGTTTTTTGCTCTGTCAGGATTTCTTATAGGAAGGATAATAATCGTTAAATCTCGTGATTCTGAAGGGAGAGCGTTATGGATTCTACCTTTCTGGTTCAGGCGATGGGCCAGAACATACCCCATCTATATTTTGTTTTTGTTGTTAAATATAGCAATATCAACAAGCCTAAGGCCCGCAGGTGATGACAACATCCTTGGATATTTTATATTCACACAAAGCTTAACACATCCACACCCCTCTTTTTTTGGCGAAGCGTGGAGTTTGGCTGTTGAAGAAATATTCTATTTTATAACACCAATCCTTTATTTTTTGTTTTTTAAATGTATCAAAAGCCATCAAAAATCTTTATTATTAACTCTTTTCGTTATGATTTTGCTCCCTACGATATATAGAGTTTACTTATCGCTCGCTATAAACTTATCTTTGAACGAAATTCGTACTGTCTCCCTGGCAAGACTTGATTCAATAATGTACGGCGTATTAATAGCCTGGTTATTTTACTTTAAATCTAATTTCAAAAGTGTGCTTTTATACTCAACCCTTTTATTTTCATTATTCTTCCCGGCTCTCATCTATCTTACTCACCTACCCGATGAGATACTTAATGAACATAACTTTACTAAAATATTCTTATTCAATGCTTCTGGAGTAATTTGTGCCTCATGCGTAGTTGTTGGTGTTAAAATTAAAATTAAAGGTTTTTTTGTTTATATAGTCCAAAAAATCGCTGCCAGCTCTTATATTTCCTACCTGATCAACCTTCCTGTTTTGTATACAATGCAATATCTCATCCCAGAACAGCAGGGCTGGGTTTGCATTCTATTATGGTCAGCATATTTGATTATCACTCTATCGCTTGCAATTTTACTGCATATAACCCTTGAAAAGAAAATACTTTCTCTTCGTGATAAAATATCACCAGGCTGAAATAAATTAGCGCTACATTGATCATGTAGCGCCTTACCAACAGCGCACTTTCCTGTTTGCGTTCAAACGTTTAGTAATTACCATGCAATGAAAAACTTCTTTCAATAAAGATATACCATTATGAAAAAAAGCTACTAATTGACATTGTCAACCCCTCTACAGTTACTGCTCATCCAGGCTGCTAATAAATAAATCCAGCGATTAACTTTAGCACATTTGCCAGCATGCTCTTTTCTTTGGCCCTGAGAAAAAATTATTAACTCCTTGCATTTATAAAAATACTCATTTCAAATATCATTCAAAAACCCTTGACACCTTCCTTAAATTTTCAGCTGACATATATTAGGGTTATTAAAATACAGTTTATCTCTATTTATTACTTATGCCCTTTTTGAATATGGTTATATTTTGAAATAATCACGTATATTATAATGCAAAGATAAATGTACGAATTGAACATCGCCGCGGGAGGATTTGGATACAAAAGCCAAAATTTCCGGGATACAATTTTGTTTCAACAAGTTAACAAAGAGAAGGGAAAAAACAGTGAAAACCCAAAGCAATCAACCGCCCTTTCTTTCCCACGACTACGAAACATAGCCCAGCAACCCGCGCCAGTACTGCACTATCCGAATTCGCTCTTTGATTCTGTGCTCAATTTTTTAAGTGGTTGAAATTTAGAAGGGCAACCGGTCATCCCACACTTTCATCACCTGCATCACGACCACGCCACGGATCAGAAGGTCATCCAACACCGGCGCTTCGCCGTTCGACGTGATTATTGCGCGCCCTCTTAGCTTGCCGATGCCCTGCTTGCCAATTAGCTCTGGCAAACAGCAAACTTCATCACCTGGCACCGGCTTCAGGGATGAGTCCGCAACATAGCTCAGGTTGTCCCGATCCACGAGGAAAGTTGCAGACGGATGGTGGATGAATAACGCATTCAGGTCGATACGCGACTCTACGTAGTCCTGCGCCGGTGATGGGAAGCTCATAAAGCCGCTCCTTTTCACTGTTTTTATATACAGCAATGAGTTTGAAGGCGTTTCGGCAACTGGATTTAAGTTCAGTAATGATTTATCTTTCTGCTGATACTATAAATTTTACAAAATTTCTGAGATTTGATTGATGCTGATAAAAGATGCGCTTATAAAAGGTAATAATAACTTTAACTTGTTAAGAGTTTTTCTTGCGTCTCTTGTCGTTTATTATCACTCATTTGCTCTGTTTGAAAAAAATGGATATTATGATCCAGTTACACATTACTTATCTGTTGTCAGTACAGGAGGTCTTGCTGTAAAATCATTCTTCTTTTTGAGTGGCATGCTTGTTACTAACAGTCTATTCAAAAATAGCTCTCCAGTTCACTTCTTGCAATCAAGGGCGAAAAGAATTCTACCGGGATATTGGTTTGTAATATTTATATCTTGCTTGATTATCGGACCCATTCTATCCAGCTTAAAATTACATGATTATATTTATAGTCCGGGGGTGTGGGATTATTTCTTTAATAACTTATCATTCAGAACCTCATATTTTTTGCCTGGAGTATTTGAAAACAGTAAGTACGCATTCAATGGTTCTATATGGACTATACCTCTGGAGGTGAAGTGTTATGCTGTATTATTGGCTATAAGTATAATGTGCAGAATGACCAGCAATAAGATATCACCTTTAATATGCATACTTATTATAATAATGCCTCTAACGCCATTCAGGGATTGGTTGTTCGATTCAAACAATAACCCAGCTGTTTATATGCTCGCCCCTTGCTTTTCACTAGGCTGCATTATCGCACTTTGTAGAGATTATTCAATACCCAACCCAATATTTCCAGCACTTGCATTAATTTCCGCTTTTTTCATAAATGACGTAACATTAAAAAGCTATATGATTTGCTTTCCTTTTTGCATATTGATCTTGTATTTTTTTTCAAGCAAATTATCCTTAAAGATAAAAATGAAAAGCGACCCCTCTTATGGCATGTACCTTTGGGCTTTTCCAATTCAGCAAATCATAGCTAACTATATAACAACCAATCTATTTTTAGGTTTTTCTTTATCAATCACCGCATCTCTCATCATAGGGCGTTTGAGCTGGAATTACATTGAAAAGCCTTTTCTGAAAAACAAGCGGGCGCTATAGCCCGCCAGATTTACTCAAAGATTTTCTTTCCAGCATAGCTGGAACCAATATCTACAAATACTCCATCAGAGATTTTCACAGCCATTGTATCCTTTAACGGAGATTAATTGCTTTCACCATCCTAGTAAATATCTTAATTACCTTGCCTTCACTATTTACAACTGCGTAGTTACTCATCCTATGTACTCCCATACAATAATAATTCCAGAGCTACCGTCGCCGCCTGAGCCAACTACGTATAGATTAGGACTCTGCTTCCCGTTTCGGCACGCACGCCTACATCTTTTGGAGAGATACGCATAATTAAGCAGTTATCGAGAACCTGACGGCGTATGCACCAGCTGATTACCGATCGTATTTTCGCCAGCAGTTGCCGCGCACAGCGAGGATTTTCCCTTTCCTGTTTAGCTAATAAATCTACCCACTGCTTAACTGAAATATCTGATATGGGGCACCCGGAAAAAGCTCCGTGCAAGTTTTTCAGAAGAGTTTATTTGCATAGTGCCCGAGTCTTTGGACGCAAAGCCACTTTAACGTATTTATCTCGCCAGTAGTCCACACAGTCGGCCACGGTCATGCTGTTGTCACCGGACTCCGTGTCAAAGAAGATGCGTGTATCTTTACCGCTATCATACATAACATGCAGGTGGGCAGTAATTGCTCTGCCATCTTTGATGCGTAACCGCTGGATACCGGCCAGGACCAGGGCGTTGTGCTTTCCCTTTACATCTTTAGCGGTATTGAAAAGTGATAACGCCTTTTGGCGAGATGTGCACACCAAGGCCATCTGCATCTGCCACTTCAGGACTTCCTGAATATGGTTTACCATATAGGGAACGAAGTTTTGTATTGCTGAAGGCCATAATAATATTCTGTACGAGTGGTTCCAGGGATTCTGTACCAACTATGTACGCAATATTGCATGGGCTAAAGCGAACATCAATAACCAGAAGTGAACACAAGTGAACGTAGAAGGCCGAAGCCCCAAGTTGGAAGCTGCGTTTTCAGTAAGTCAACAAACAGAAGGGAACAGAGCAAAACAGTGAAAACCGAAAGCAACCAACCGACCTTCCTTTTCCACGACTACGAAACCTTCGGGAAAAGTCCGTCGCTGGATCGCCCTGCCCAGTTTGCCGGCATCCGAACCGACATGGATTTCAACATCATCGGCGAGCCGGAGGTATTCTACTGCCACCCTGCCGACGACTACCTGCCGCAGCCGGAAGCGGTGATGATCACCGGCATCACGCCGCAGCTGGCGAAGGCGAAAGGCATAAGCGAGGCCGCTTTCACTCAGCGCATTCATCAGCTGTTCAGCGAACCCAATACCTGCATCGTGGGCTATAACAATATTCGCTTTGATGACGAAGTAACGCGTAACCTGCTCTACCGCAACTTCTACGATCCCTACGGCTGGAGCTGGCAAAACGGCAACAGCCGCTGGGATTTGCTGGACGTGATGCGTGCCTGCTATGCGCTGAGGCCCGAGGGTATCGAATGGCCGGAAAACGACGACGGCTTTCCCAGCTTTCGCCTGGAGCACCTGACCAAAGCTAATGGCGTGGCGCATGATAACGCGCATGACGCCATGTCCGACGTTTACGCCACTATCGCGATGGCGAAGCTGGTGAAAGAGAAGCAGCCGCGCCTGTACGATTTTCTGTTCAGTCATCGCAATAAACAGAAGATTATGACGCTGATTGATATCCCGCAGATGAAGCCGCTGATGCATATCTCCGGCATGTTCGGCGCGCAGCGCGGCAATACCAGCTGGATAGCGCCGCTGGCCTGGCATCCGACTAACAAAAACGCGCTGATTACCTGCGACCTTGCTCAGGATATCTCGCCGCTGCTGGAGCTGGACGCCGATGCCATGCGCGAAAGGCTATATACCCGCCGGGAAGAGCTGGGCGATGCCGCGCCCGTGCCGATTAAACTGCTGCATATTAATAAATGCCCGGTCGTCGCGCCCGCCAATACGCTGCGGCCGGAAGACGCCGAACGCCTGGGAATCGATCGCCAGCGCTGTCTGGATAACCTGGCACTGCTGCGTCAGCATCCTGAGATCCGGGAAAAGGTGGTGGCGCTTTACGCGGAAGCGGAGCCGTTTGTCGCTTCAGAAGATGTGGACGCCCAGCTTTACGACGGCTTTTTCAGCGATGCGGATCGCAACGCGATGAATATCATCCGGCAGACATCGCCAGAAAACCTGCCCGCGCTGGATCTGACCTTTAACGACAAGCGTATTAAGAAACTGCTGTTCCGCTATCGCGCGCGCAACTTCCCCGGCACGCTGGATGAAGCCGAACAAAATCGCTGGCTGCAGCACCGCCGCGAGATGCTGAACCCGCAGCGGGTGCAGGATTATATTCAGGAGCTGGAGATGCTGTTCAATCAGTATGAAGGCGATCAGGCGAAAATGACCCAGCTAAAAGCGCTGTTCGAATACGCCCGCGAGCTGGTTTCCTGATTGTTGTCCGCTAACGCAGACGAAAAAGGGCGCGATTTTCATACCGCGCCCTTTTTTATGGCGATGTGAGATCGTCGCTTACATCGGCTCTTCGGTGTACTGCGGTACCGGCTTGCGGAAGCGGTGCGTGACCACGGCCAGGTAGACCAGGCCAATCGCGCCCCAGACCAGTCCCAGAATCATCGAGCTTTCTTCCAGGTTAATCCACAGTGCGCCAACCGTCAGCGCGCCGCACAGCGGCAGCAGCAGGAAGTTGATGTTATCTTTCAGCGTCTTGTTGCGCCCTTCGCGGATCCAGAACTGCGAGATCACCGACAGGTTAACAAAGGTAAAGGCCACCAGCGCGCCGAAGTTAATCAGTGCCGTCGCCGTCACCAGATCGAAAGTGATAGCGGAAAGCGCAACGACGCCAACCAGAATCACATTCAACGCCGGCGTACGCCATTTCGGATGGATATAGCCGAAGAAACGCTCCGGGAACACGCCATCGCGGCCCATCACATACATCAGACGGGAAACGCCCGCGTGCGCCGCCATGCCGGAAGCCAGCACGGTGATGCAGGAGAAAATCAGAATGCCGAACTGGAAGGCTTTGCCCGCCACGTAGAGCATGATTTCCGGCTGTGACGCGTCCGGATCTTTAAAGCGCGAAATATCCGGGAAGTAAAGCTGCAGGAAGTAGGAGACCACGATAAAGATCACGCCGCCAATCAGGGCAGTCAAAAAGATCGCTTTCGGGATCACGCGTCCGGCATCTTTGGTTTCTTCCGACAGCGAGCTGATGCCGTCAAAGCCCAGGAAAGAGAAGCACAGGATAGTCGCGCCGGTAATCATCGGCACCACGTGAGCCTGCTCAGACCAGAACGGCTTGCTGCTGACCAGCGTGCCGGTGCCTTCGCCGTGCGCCACACCGTAGATGACCATGCCGGTGATAGCGACCATCACCACCATCTGCAGCACTACGATGACGCTGTTGAAATTAGCGACGGTTTTAATGCCTTTCAGGTTAGAAAGCGTCATAAAGCCGACCAGCAGCACCACGAAAATCCAGGAAGGAATTCCCGGCACCAGCGCTTCAAAATAGATTTTCGCCAGCAGAATATTGATCATCGGCATGATCAGATAATCCAGCAGCGAGGACCAGCCCACCATAAAGCCGACGTGCGGGCTGATGGCTTTCTGGGCGTAGGTATAGGCCGAGCCGGCAGACGGGAAGCGGCGAACCAGCTTGCCATAGCTCAGCGCAGTAAACAGGATCGCGATTAGCGCGAAGGCGTAGGCGGTAGCTACGTGACCATCGGTCAGGCCAGAAACGATGCCAAAGGTATCGAACAGGGTCATTGGCTGCATATAAGCCAGGCCCATCATCACTACAGGCATCAGAGTCAGCGTTTTTTTCAGGTGCGCGCGTGAGTGCGGCGCAGAGGTCTGGGCATTATGCGACATGATTCAGCCTCCCCATAGCATCAACCTTTCTGGGTTGAACCACAGGGAAACTTCGCTTTATGCGAGCGTTGTTCTTATTTGGGGAGGTAAAGCAGGCAGGCGTTAAAGTGATGGCTGCCGCTGCGCCGTAGTCGTCGCGCAAATGTTTACCGGCTGCGGCCGGCGTAATGTAATGTTGCCCCATTTTTATTTCCTCAAAATGACCCTGTCAGTGTGTATCAGTCCGACGAAGCCGGCCTCTTAACCTTTGGTTTTTTTGTGCAAAAAAAATAACCGGCGCAGGAAGCGTCGGTTATCTGTTTACCGGGATATTTTGCCTGGCTGTAAAGCAGAATACAAGTTTTTAAGGCCATCATAACCAATTCTTTACGGGTAAGATCAGGCGTTTTTCAACATCCAGTCGATTTCCGTCGCGGTGATCAGGCGCTCAAAATGTTTCAGCTCGTGGTGTTTGCAGCTGTGCCAGACAAAGCCGAAACGTTCGCCCAACAGCTTCTGCAGCGCCTGATTCTGTGCGAATTCATCCAGCGCGTCGCTCTGCCTGATCGGTAGCGGCAGCCCTTCAGCTTCATGACCGTTGCCGGTAATCGCCGACGGCAGCGGCAGCTGGTGGTCAAGACCGTGCAGAATTCCTGCCAGTACGGCCGCGACCACCAGATAAGGATTAGCGTCCGCGCCCGCGACACGGTATTCCACGCGGTGGTTTTCCGCTTCGCCGCAGGGAATGCGCAGCGCGACCGTGCGGTTATTGTGTCCCCACGATGCCTGTAGAGGCACAAAAGCTTCCGGCATAAAGCGGCGATAAGCGTTAACGTTAGGCGCCAACAGCGCCATAGAGGCAGGCATAAGATCGATCATGCCAGCCAGCGCCCGCTTCAACAGCGGCGAGTCGCTGCCGTCATCGGTAATAAAGGCGTTATGGTCAGCGGCGTCCAGCAGGCTGATATGCACATGCATCCCGCTCCCCGCCCAGGCTTCATAAGGTTTCGCCATAAAAGTGGCGTTCATACCGTGGTTCTCGGCTACCTGCCGGATAAGCCGCTTCATCTGCACGGCATAGTCGCAGGCGCTGAGCACGTTGCGGGTATGGTGGAGGTTGATTTCAAACTGCCCCGGCGACGCTTCGGCCAGCGCGCCATCGGCCGGGATGCCCTGTAGCCTGGCCAGACGATCGATATCGTTTAGCACGGCGGAAAAGCAGTCAAGGTTGTCCACGGAGTAGACCTGGCTTTGCCGGTTGCGTTCTTCACTGCCTGGCGAACAGGGAGGCTGAATAGCGCCTTCCGCATCGCGTTTTTTATCCACCAGATAGAACTCCAGCTCTACCGCTACCGCCGGAAAGAGTCCCCGATTGCGTAACTGCTGCCAAAGGTGATTCAGGACATTCCGGGGTTCAACGTCAAAGGGAGTACCATCTTGATTGCGCATGGTCAGTAAAACCTGCGCCAGGCGCTGCGGGTCGGTAGCGGAGGGAGTAAGCGTGCCTTCGACGGGTAAACAGAGATTGTCCGGTTCGCCCAGCGCCTGGCCCAGCCCGGCCTCTTCCACCGTGTTGCCGAGAATATCCATCGCAAAGACGGAAGCGGGAAAGTAGCAGCCTTTTTCCAGCCTGAACAGACTGGCTACCGGCAGGCGCTTGCCGCGAAAAACACCGTTTAAATCATTCAGCAAAACATCAACATGTTGCGTTTCAGGATAGCGTTCCAGATAAGTTTCCACTTCAAGCTGGAACGCGCTGGTTCGTTGTTCTTCACTATGCCGCGTAAAGTCTTCCACTTCGACGATATTGGTCATGATGCCACCCGCCTTCGCTGAGCCTGCCGGTTAATGTGCGTCGCTCAAAATAAGCGCCACCTTTTTAACATAGCGCCAACCTTTGCGGGCGGCAAATGTTAAAGATAAGTTTATTTTCCAGGCAAAATCTTTTGCATATTGCCCGGCAGAATGCCAGATTGGCAGGATAGCGCTGATACCGCCTTTAATTGCTCACAGAAACAGGATGGAGAGTCGGGATGGGCATTATTTCGAACAACCCTTTGATTGGCGTAATAATGTGTCGAGGCTGCATGGCAAGTAAAGTCATGCGGAAGGCACGAAGTCATGCTTGCGCCGCCCTACCGCATTATCTGACAACCGGTCAGAGATTACCGGAAAGCGCGCGCGCATCGCAGATGGAAGCCATGCCATGAGCGATATCTCTTTGGCCCCTGGCCGCCGCCTGGCGGAAATTCGTCAGCAGCTTGGTCTGTCGCAGCGGCGCGTCGCAGAACTTTCCGGCCTGACCCACAGCGCAATCAGCACTATTGAGCAGGATAAGGTTAGCCCGGCGATTGGCACACTGCAGAAGTTGCTGAAAGTCTATAACCTTTCGCTCTCTGAATTTTTCTCCGAGCCGGTACAGAGAGCCAGGCCGAAAGTAGTGATTGAAGCAGACGAGCTGATCGATATCGGCAGTCAGGGCGTTTCGCTGAAGCTAATCCATAACGGCAATCCCGATCGCACGCTGGCAATGATGCTGGAAACCTATGAGCCGGGCGCGACCACCGGGGAAAAAATTCGTCATCAGGGCGAAGAGATCGGCACGCTGCTGGAAGGCGAGATCACGCTGACCATCGACGGTCAGCACTACCAGCTTAAGGCCGGGCAGAGCTACGCAATCGATACCGGCCATCCGCACAGCTTTACCAATACCTCTGCGCAGCCTTGCCGGATTGTCAGCGCGCATACGCCAACCACTTTTTAACAGACGCCGCGTCAGGCTTTTCGGAGGGAGAGATGGAACATGTGCAGAGCTATTACGCCGCCACGGCAAATCCTCACGCTCCATGGCCTCAGCTTATGGATGATATTCAGTGCGACGTTTGTATTATTGGCGGCGGGTTTACCGGTCTTTCATCCGCACTCTACCTGACGGAAGCCGGTTATGACGTCGTGGTGCTGGAAGCGGCCAGAGTCGGCTTCGGCGCCAGCGGCCGCAACGGTGGTCAGATCGTCAACTCTTACAGCCGCGACGTCGATGTTATTGAGCGGCGCTACGGCAAAGAGAGCGCGCAGCTACTCGGCAGTATGATGTTTGAAGGTGCGGCGGTGATCCGCGACCGTATCGACCGCTACGCTATCAGCTGCGACTACCGACCCGGTGGCATTTTCGCCGCGCTAAACAAACGCCAGTTCGCTCATTTGAAGCAGCAGCAGCAGCGCTGGCAGCTGTATGGCAATCACCAGCTGGAGCTGCTGGACGAGCTGGGCATCCGACGTAAGATTGCAAGCGAACGCTACGTCGGCGGCCTGCTGGATCGCAGCGGCGGTCACCTGCATCCTCTTAACCTTGCGCTGGGCGAAGCGGAAGCAATCCGGCGCCACGGCGGCAGAATTTATGAAGAGTCGGAAGTTACCGCCGTCACCTACGGCGCGCCTCATCGCGTTGCCACAGGTCGGGGCAGCGTGCTGGCGAAATACGTTATTTTCGCCGGCAACGCCTATCTGGCTCCGCATCTGGAACCAAGGCTGGCGCGTAAAAGCCTGCCCTGCGGCTCGCAGATTGTCGCCACAGAACCGCTTTCCACCGATAAAGCGCTGGCGCTGCTGCCGGATAACTATTGTGTAGAAGACTGTAACTACCTGCTGGATTACTATCGCCTGACCGCCGATAACCGTCTGCTGTATGGCGGCGGCGTTACCTACGGCGCGCGTGAACCGGATAACATTGAAGAGCTGCTCCGTCCCAGACTGCTGAAAACCTTTCCGCAGCTGGCAGGGATAAAGTTTGATTATGCCTGGAGCGGAAATTTTTTACTGACGCTATCAAGAATGCCGCAGATCGGACGGCTGGAGAACGGCGTGTTTTATCTGCAGGGCGACAGCGGCCACGGCGTGACCTGGACACATCTGGCGGGCAAGCTGGTGTCCGAAGCGCTAAAAGGCGCGCCGAAGCGCTTCGACGCCTTTGCCCGGCTGCCGCATCTGCCCTTTCCTGGCGGCCGTCGCCTGCGCGTGCCCCTGACGGCGATCGGCGCGGCCTGGTACGCGTTAAGAGACAGGCTGGGGGTTTAAAGTTTTTAGCCTTGCTATATATAGTATACGTAAAACCACTCTACTATGATTAATCATGTCGTGATATTTTTTACGTTAGTAGTCCCTTTGCTTAGCTCTTTGTAAATGTTAAGATTGCTATAACTTAAAAAAAAGAATGTGATTATGTGGAAATTATTTGCAAAATATATGTCTGTTGGCATAGTTAACACGCTGCTTCATTGGATTAGCTTCTCATTTTTTGTTTATGCTTTATCCTGCTCACAATCCTTTGCTAATTTATTGGCATTCCTTATTGCCGTAAGCTTCAGTTTCATTGCTAACGCCAAATGGACTTTTAAAAGAGAAGCGACGAAAACCCGCTATTTTTTATTTGTCATTTTTATGGGGATATTGGCATGGCTAACCGGATATATTGCTGATAGATTACATTTCCCGGTAATAGTTACGCTTATTACTTTCTCATTTATAAGCCTTACTACCGGGTTTATCTACTCAAAACTAGTGGTTTTCAGGGAGAAAATTTAATGAAAATATCACTAATCGTACCTGTATATAATGAAGAAGAAGCCATACCTATTTTTTATAACACAGTCAAAAGGGAACTAACACAATATACACTAGAGATTATTTTCATTAATGATGGTAGCACTGATAGCACTAGTGTGATTGCACAAAAATTGGCGGCACAAGACAATGCTGTACGTCTAATCAATTTTACGCGAAACTTTGGTAAAGAATCAGCTCTTTTCGCGGGACTTGAGAATGCAACGGGCGACGCAGTAATTCCTATTGATGTCGATTTGCAAGATCCTATATCCGTAATTCCAAAGCTTATTGAAAAATGGCAAAGCGGCGCAGATGTTGTCCTGGCCAAGAGAATAGATCGTAGTTCTGATGGACATCTAAAAAGAAAGACAGCCGAATGGTTTTACCGCTTACATAATAAGATAAGCTCACCGAAGATAGAGGAAA
Organism: Erwinia sp. CGal63; assembly: GCF_037026505.1. Taxonomy (NCBI): domain Bacteria; kingdom Pseudomonadati; phylum Pseudomonadota; class Gammaproteobacteria; order Enterobacterales; family Erwiniaceae; genus Erwinia; species Erwinia sp. CGal63. Next base: position 333,576 of record NZ_JAKUMN010000001.1, on the reverse strand, counting down.
ACGTTGGTGATTTCCGCCTGCTTTCACGTGAAATCGTGGATAACATCAAGCGACTAGAGGAAAGAAACCTTTTTATGAAAGGTATCCTGAGTTGGGTTGGGGGAGAAACAGCTATTGTCGAGTATACCAGAGAAGAACGAGTGGCAGGAGTTTCCAAGTTTAATGGTTGGAAATTATGGAATCTTGCTTTAGAGGGCATCACCTCCTTTTCCACATTCCCTTTACGTGTTTGGACATATTTAGGCCTGTTAGTTGCTGCCTTTTCCTTTTTGTATGGTGCATGGATGATAATTGAAAAGGTTATTTGGGGAAATGCGGTCAGGGGTTATCCTTCTATTATGGTTTCAATTCTTTTCCTGGGTGGAGTTCAGCTAATTGGAATTGGCGTGCTAGGAGAATATATAGGTCGCATTTATACAGAGGTAAAAAGAAGACCTAAATATATTAAATCAAAAGGTAAGAACTAAAAATGTTGCGTATAGAAAAATTTATTTCAAACAACTTCTCTATCAGAAAAGACTTTAAAAAAGTCTTTTACATAACCTTAGGGATATTAATACTATATATCTTTCCCCTTATTATATCTGAGCATTATTATTCTGACGACCTGGTTCATTCAATGGTTGGTGTAACAGGCTGGTTATCTAATGGTCGCCCACTTTCTGTATTAACGTTTAAAATTATAATGGCTGGAGGTTTTTTTAATGATATTTCACCGCTACCACAGCTACTGGCTGCTGTGGTGATGGCGATTACCATTAGCCTCTTATCAGGTAAAATAGATGAAGGTAGAGTTTTTATTCCCCTATTTACTTTTTTACCTCTGGCTATCTCTCCTTATTATCTGGAAAACTGGTCGTATAAATATGATTCATTAACAATGTCTCTTTCTATATTTCTAGCCGTTATCCCCTTTCTTCTTAACGGGGCTAACTCTTTCCTAAAAAAAGCCATCTTTTCTACCTTTTTATTATTTTCCTCTTTATGCTTCTATCAGGCAGCCTTAAATATATTCATTAGCCTTTCTATTTTGTTTTTCCTATTAAATATAAACAATGGAAAAACATTAATAGCCCTGGAGCAAATAAAGCACCAGGCTATTGCTTATTTATCAGCAAACATTATGTATATTTTAATCATAAAAAAATTTGTAATTTATGGTGAATATAATATTACTCATGGCGAAATTGCAACCAACAACCCCAGTTTAATCTTATCAACGATAATAAGGAATCATCATCTACTTGGAGAAATATTCCTTAGCGCCTTCAAAGGCAATTTATGGATATTCTTTTTACCTCTTGCTATTATAGTTCCTGCGGCCATAATTATTCTTTTAAAGAAAACGCTATCTCAGGATATACCGTTCCTTTCAAAAATAATCACTTTGATTATTGTTTCTTTGTGCCCTTTCTTATTATACATAGCTGTATATGGCCCAATGCTCTTGCTACTCAACCCTATAACTTCTGCACGAACTTTGTTAGGAGCTGCAGGATTAATCTGTAGTCTCTTTACATTGTCATTTGTCCTTTTTAAAAAGTATAATAAATTACAGTTTTGGATTTTACTCCCCATTTTCGGTCTATTTACGTTGGCATACTCCTTATACAATGCACAGAAAACCACAGAAAAGCTTGAATTATCTCTGATCACACGTATACAAAGTGATTTTTCCACCCACAATATGAATGATATAAAGAATGTAAGTATACTTGGCAATGCTCCTACCAGTTACCAATCAAGCCTGTCGGAGAAAAATTTTCCAATTATAAAATTCCTTAACGTTAATAATATCGGACAAGATTTACTCTGGGGGAATGTACAACTTAATCAATATTATTTTGATAAAAACTACTTACCTTCGGAGACAGGCCGTTCAAAAATATGCACTATGGAAAAAGTTTCTTCAAATAGCATTTATTCAATTTATAGAAATGATACCCTTGCCGTAATTGACTTCAGCAATACGAAATGCTAATAAATAAAAGCGGGAACCCCCGCTTTTATTTCTATAACCCACTCCTTCTTAAATTTATTATTATAAAATTCATTCTTGTAGGAATATGTAAAGATACCGGAAACGTTGATCTATAATGATGCGATTGCTGTCGACAACCATATATTTTTCGTGTTTCTTTTCTTTGCGAAACCTTAACGACGTCAGGATTAGCTGGCAAGCTACTGCCAGATAAAGTCGTAGAATGCAAAACGTTCCGCCGCACTGAGGATATAAACACTTCCGGTTTTCCCGCTTTTTTACAGCAGAATAATAGCCCTGGCGAGCTCTTCCAGGGAGCCCAAATCACGTCGTGTGAACCATTGTATACGTCGGTTTATCTGCCAGAAGACACCCAGGATGTTACCATGACCTTATCAGCACGGAAAGCTGCGCACCACTTGTCGAAGGCCGGCTGAGTATGCAACCAAGTTTCGGGTTCTTTTGGCAATTTATCATTCATCTTTCTTGTCTCAAACGAACAGCATTAACTCGCTATTTTCGCTTATTCGTCATTGCTGCTGTTATAATTGAAACTAAGTGAACCTTCTTGCTTAAAACTATTCTGTCTTTCCTAATCGACCTTTATTCACTGCATTCGATTTATTTTAAGATAGCAAGCATGGAACATCTGTTTGGCTCATGCTGCAAAAATCACATAAAATGTATTTTTTGCTTAAATTTAGAGGCTTGACTGATAATATTCTATAATCCTGGCAATAATAACTAACGAACAAGAAGATTGGTTGACTTCACGATTTTGTTTAAGGTCATTGATTTGAGTTTTAGATGTATTAAATGAATAATTATATAAATTTAAATATTGAACTTTTTCGCGTTATTTTAATCTTGCTGTTATTATTTATATGTTGATTGCATATTTCTATGATAATAACTTAATGAGAAACTGGTATACTACACAGCTTCTTAACAATGTTAATTGTTTTCCATAACGATTTTGCGCACCCATTTTTGATCATTACTGCTTATATCATCTCTAATAATAATACTAAGAAAAACTGGAAACAGAAAACCACAAGCCCTGGCATTTTTTTATTTTTTTTGATTATACTTTTACTGTGAAGGAAGTAGCTTTTATATTTTTTTAGAAAGATAACTGCAGCAGACTCAGCATTTCACTTGTGGTTTACCCCGGCATTTATCGGCTACCCCACTCTTCCCCCTGCAATAAAAATGTTTCCCCTGACGAAGATAAAAATAAGATCCTTCATATTTTTATGTTATATTTATCCTCTCAATTTTTTACCTATATTTCTTTAAATATTAAGATTAACTGATGAGCATTACGTTTTTATCTGACTTAAACCTCTTCAGCATGAATCTATCTTTCCTTTTGTTATATGTTATTGCTTTCCCCTATCTTTGTTAAAAACCAATATCGCTCCATTTATATTACCCTCATAATTTTAAACCTCTACCTCACCTTAAAATATCGAGCAATTTTAACGCACCCAATGAATCCATGTACGGTTTTACTACGCTTTGGTTTTTATTTCATCCTCTGCTTTGTTTAACACAATAATGAGCCTTTATCTTAGCTTTGTCTCTGGTAACATTCACAGCTTTATTTACAAACTTGGTGGATGCTCTTTTGTTATATACTTTTCACACTGGAAAGTATATTTACTCCTTGATGAAAAAAGGATGCCAGTTTACGACAGGGTTATAACTTCCCCCTTAATAAATACAGTTATCGTTTTATGATTTCCTTGTTGTTAGTCCTTTCATGCAGGAGAATAAAAATCTTTCGCTATATTTTTTTAACTAATGATATCGTCCAAAAGTTTTCATTACAGCGAAGATAAATTAAGTAATAGAGTAAGTTTACGAAGTTACTTACTCCTCTGTTACTACTATGCTTTGGTAATCAGATCCTTGTCAGCTAACAGGCATCTTACCCGGATCCGCATAGCGATAGCGGAAACCGAGCTCCCTGCAGATGCGATCGCCGTCGACAATCTTGCCTTCTCCACCGCCCATATCTGCATGAAACGTTGGCGGCGTCAGGCCCAGCTGGCGGGCTACCGCCGGGTAGAAATCCTGGCGGGCAGGATGCATGGGCGCACTTAAATTATAAACTCTTCCGCCCTCGCCGTTTTCCAGCAGCAGGATGATAGCTTCGATAACATCTTCCAGATGGACCAAATTGACGCCGTGCGAGCCGTCGCTCAGGTCGGTTTTACCCGCCAGGAAACGGCCTGGATGGCGCTGCGGCCCCACCAGCCCGGAGAGCCGCAGGATATCTACCGAGGTTCCCGGCAAATTATGCAGCCAGGTTTCCAGCTCTTTCAGCGTCCTGCCGGCCACCGTTACCGGCTCAAGCGGACTCTCTTCATTAACCGTACCGTTGCCGCTGCCGTATACGGAGGTGGAGCTGGTAAAGACAATGCGCGGCACACTGGCGGCCAGGGCGCTGTCCACAATCTGCTGTACCGCCAGCAGATAATTTTCGCCGCCCTGCGCCGTGCGGCTTGCCGGCAAAGTGATGACCAGCGCATCCACGTTCAGCAGCTCTTCCAGATCGTCAGGATCGCACTCCAGTTCAGGCGTCAACGTCAGCAGAAAACTGTTCAGCCCGCACATGCGCGCCGCTTCAACACCGTCTGCCGTGGTTTTGCTGCCGGTCACCTGCCAGCCTCGCGCCGACATAGCCAACCCCAGCGGCATACCCAGCCAGCCCAGCCCTACGATTGCCACTTTTTTCATCTTTCCGCTTCCTGATGCTTAACAATGTCACTAAAACTACGCCAGCCTTTGGTTAACAACAATCGATTAAGCTTTTTTATCGGTGATTAAAGATAAAAAAGTGTTGCGCCCGACATTTATCCTGAGTTAGGTTATTGGTCACGCAATGAATAATCATTCACCCAATTTTGAGAAAACTATGACACGCGTTCAGTTCAACCACCATCATCACCATCACCCTGACTAGTCTTTCAGGCGATGTGTGCTGGGAGACATTCAGATCTTCCAGTGGTGCAGAACGCAGAAAAAGCCCCCGGAAGATCGCCTTCCGGGGGCTTTTTTTATGGGCGCAAGCCCGGGCCTGAAGGGATGAACGGCAAAGCAGGTTAAATCGAGCAGACAGGAAAAGAGGATAAGCACCGATGTTAGATAACAAACGTTTACGCATAGCTATGCAGAAATCCGGCCGTTTAAGCGATGAATCCCGCGAGCTGCTGGCCCGCTGCGGCATTAAAATCAACCTGCAGCAGCAGCGCCTGATCGCATTCGCAGAGAATATGCCGATCGATATCCTGCGCGTGCGTGACGACGATATTCCGGGTCTGGTAATGGATGGCGTTGTGGATCTGGGCATTATCGGCGAGAACGTGCTGGAAGAGGAGCTGCTGACCCGTCGCGCTCAGGGAGAAGATCCGCGTTATCTGACGCTGCGCCGTCTCGATTTCGGCGGCTGCCGCCTGTCGCTGGCGATGTCGGTCGACGATGAGTATACCGGCCCGCAATGTTTGCAAAACGCCCGCATCGCTACCTCTTATCCTCACCTGCTGAAAAAGTATCTCGACAAGCAGGGCGTCTCTTTTAAGTCCTGCCTGCTGAACGGCTCCGTTGAGGTCGCGCCTCGCGCCGGGCTGGCCGACGCCATCTGCGATCTGGTGTCCACCGGCGCCACGCTGGAAGCCAACGGCCTGCGCGAAGTAGAGGTCATTTACCGCTCCAAAGCCTGTCTGATCCAGCGCGACGGCGAAATGCCGGCCGCCAAGCAGGAGCTGATCGACAAGCTAATGACCCGTATTCAGGGCGTTATCCAGGCACGCGAGTCCAAATACATCATGCTGCACGCCCCGAGCGAAAAGCTGGAAGATATCATCGACCTGCTGCCGGGCGCGGAGCGTCCTACCGTGCTGCCGCTGGCGGGCGATAAAAGCCGCGTCGCTATGCACATGGTGAGTAGCGAAACGCTGTTCTGGGAAACGATGGAGAAACTGAAAGCGCTGGGCGCCAGCTCCATCCTCGTGCTGCCTATTGAGAAGATGATGGAGTAAGCGATGAACTCTTTATCCCCGATTAACTGGCAGGATTGCAGCGCGGATGAGCAGCAGGCTCTGCTGACCCGCCCGGCGATTTCCGCCTCAGAAAATATCAGCGCCAGCGTCCGTGAGATCCTGCAGAAGGTCAAAGTGGAAGGCGATGAAGCGCTGCGCTACTACAGCGCCGCTTTTGATAAAACCGACGTTGCCGTCCTGCGTGTTGGCGATGAAGAGATCCAGGCGGCGGCAGCGCGGCTGGGCGATGAAATCAAACAGGCGATGGCCGTGGCCGTAGCGAATATCGAAACCTTCCATCGGGCGCAGCAGCTACCGCCTGTGGATATCGAAACGCAGCCGGGCGTCCGCTGCCAGCAGTTGACCCGGCCGGTGGCTTCCGTTGGCCTCTATATTCCTGGCGGCTCCGCCCCGCTCTTCTCCACCGTGCTGATGCTGGCGACGCCGGCCCGCATCGCCGGCTGTGGCCGTGTGGTGCTCTGCTCGCCGCCGCCGATCGCCGATGAGATCCTCTACGCGGCGCAGCTGTGCGGCGTGCGGGAAGTGTTTCAGGTAGGCGGCGCGCAGGCGATTGCCGCGATGGCGCTGGGCACCGAATCCGTGCCTAAGGTCGATAAGATTTTTGGGCCAGGCAACGCTTACGTCACCGAAGCCAAGCGTCAGGTGAGTCAACGTCTGGACGGCGCGGCGATCGATATGCCCGCCGGGCCTTCGGAAGTGCTGGTGATTGCCGATGCCGAAGCCACGCCGGATTTCGTCGCCTCCGATCTGCTTTCCCAGGCCGAACACGGCCCCGATTCACAGGTAATCCTGCTGACGCCTTCGCGCCAGATGGCCGAAGCCGTGGCCGTTGCCGTGGAGCGTCAGCTGGCCGTGCTGCCGCGTGCCGAAACGGCGCGTAAAGCGCTTGCCGCCAGCCGCCTGATTGTGACGCGCGATCTGGCGCAGTGCGTGGAAATCAGTAATCGCTATGGGCCTGAACATCTGATTATTCAGACTCGCCAGGCGCGCGATTTGGTCGACGGTATCACCAGCGCGGGCTCCGTTTTTCTGGGCGACTGGTCGCCGGAATCGGCGGGCGATTACGCTTCCGGCACCAATCACGTGCTGCCGACCTACGGCTTTACGGCTACCTGTTCCAGCCTGGGCCTGGCGGATTTCCAGAAGCGCATGACGGTGCAGGAGCTCACAAAGCAGGGTTTCTTAAATCTGGCGTCGACCATTGAGACGCTGGCGGCGGCCGAACAGCTGACCGCGCACAAAAACGCCGTGACTCTGCGCGTTGCCGCGCTCAAGGAGAAGCAATGAGCATTGAAAATCTTGCTCGCGCCAACGTGCGCAAACTGACGCCCTATCAGTCCGCCCGCCGTCTTGGCGGCAACGGCGACGTCTGGCTTAATGCCAACGAGTACCCGCTGGCGGTGCCGTTTGAGCTCAGCCAGCAGACGCTGAACCGCTATCCAGAGTGTCAGCCTAAACTAGTGATTGAGCGCTACGCGGCCTACGCGGGCCTGTCGCCGGAGCAGGTACTGGTCAGCCGCGGCGCCGATGAAGGCATTGAGCTGCTGATGCGCGCCTTCTGCGAACCGGGCCAGGACGCAGTGCTGTTCTGCCCGCCGACCTACGGCATGTACAGCGTCAGCGCCGAAACGCTGGGCATTGAGTACCGCACCGTAGCCGCACAGGATGGCTGGCAGCTCAATCTGCCCGCCATCGCAGAGAAGCTCGACGGCGTGAAGCTGGTCTACGTCTGCAGCCCGAACAATCCCACCGGCAATCTGGTGAAGCCGGAAGATATTCGCCAGCTGCTGGAGATGACCCGCGGCAAGGCGCTGGTGGTGGCCGACGAAGCCTATATTGAGTTCTGCCCGCAGGCCACGCTAAGCGGCTGGCTGACCGAGTATCCGCATCTGGTGATCCTGCGCACGCTCTCCAAAGCCTTTGCGCTGGCCGGATTGCGCTGCGGCTTTACGCTGGCTAACGCCGACGTTATCGCGCTGCTATTGAAAGTTATCGCGCCCTACCCGCTTTCCACGCCGGTGGCCGATATCGCCGCCCAGGCGCTGAGCGAGCAAGGCGTCGCGCTGATGAAAGAGCATGTCGGCGAGCTGCTGGCGACGCGTGAGAAACTGATTAGCGAACTACGCGACTGCGCCTGTGTGGAAAAAGTGTTTCCCAGCGATACCAACTACGTGTTGGCCCGCTTTACCGATTCGCCGGTGGTCTTTAAAACGCTCTGGGATCAGGGCATTATTCTGCGTGACCAGAACAAACAGCCGGGTCTGGCGGGCTGCCTGCGCATCTCCGTCGGCACCCGGCAAGAGTGTGACCGCGTTATCGCCGCGCTGCAGCAGTTCTCCGGCGCATCCGCATCCATGGAGCAAGCATGAGCCAGAAAGTTCTTTTTATCGATCGTGACGGAACCCTTATTTCCGAGCCCCCGGAAGATTATCAGGTCGACCGCATGGAGAAGCTGGCCTTCGAGCCGGACGTTATTCCTGCCCTGCTGGCGCTGCAAAACGCCGGCTTTAAGCTGGTGATGATCACGAATCAGGACGGCCTGGGCACCGACAGTTTTCCGCAGGCTGATTTCGACGGCCCGCACCAGCTGATGATGCAGGTTTTAAGCTCGCAGGGCATCCGCTTTGATGAAGTGCTGATCTGTCCGCATCTGCCGGAAGAGAACTGCGACTGCCGCAAGCCGAAAACCAAACTGGTGACCGCATGGCTGGCAGAAGGCGTGCTGGATATTGCCAACAGCTATGTGATCGGCGACCGCACCACCGATCTGCAGCTGGCCGCCAATATGGGCATTCAGGGACTGCACTACTCAAAGGACGGCCTCAACTGGCAGGGGATCGCGCAGCAGCTGACTAAGCGCGACCGCCATGCGCTGGTGGAACGCAATACCAAAGAGACGCAGATCAAGGTGGAGGTCTGGCTGGATCGCGAAGGCAACAGCCAGTTCAATACCGGCGTCGGCTTCTTTGACCATATGCTGGATCAGATTGCCACGCACGGCGGCTTCCGCATGAATATCGAAGTGAAAGGCGATCTCTATATCGACGATCACCATACGGTGGAAGATACCGGCCTGGCGCTGGGCGAGGCGCTGCTGAAGGCGCTGGGCGACAAGCGCGGCATCGGTCGCTTCGGCTTCGTACTGCCGATGGACGAATGCCTGGCGCGCTGCGCGCTGGATATCTCTGGTCGTCCGCACCTGGAGTATAAAGCCGAGTTCAACTACCAGCGTGTGGGCGATCTGAGCACCGAGATGGTGGAACACTTCTTCCGCTCGCTCTCCTACACCATGGCGAGCACGCTGCACCTGAAAACCAAAGGCAAAAACGATCATCATCGCGTCGAAAGCCTGTTTAAAGCCTTTGGCCGCACGCTGCGCCAGGCGATCCGCGTGGAAGGCAATACCCTGCCCAGCTCGAAAGGAGTGCTGTAATGAACGTGGTGATTCTGGATACCGGCTGCGCCAACCTTTCGTCGGTTAAATGGGCGATTCAGCGTCTGGGCTACGAGCCGCAGGTCAGCCGCGAAGCCGACATAGTTTTACAGGCGGACAAGCTGCTGCTGCCCGGCGTCGGCACCGCGCAGGCGGCAATGGATCAGCTGCGCGAGCGTGAGCTGATTGAACTGATCAAAGCCTGTACCCAGCCGGTGCTGGGCATTTGCCTGGGTATGCAGCTGCTCGGTTCGCACAGCGAGGAGAGCAACGGCGTCGCCACGCTGGGTATTATCGATCAGCCGGTGCAGCAGATGAGCGATCACGGCCTGCCGCTGCCGCATATGGGCTGGAACCAGATTACCGCGCAGGCGGGCAACCATCTGTTTCGCGGCATCCCGGACGGCGCTTACTTCTATTTCGTCCACAGCTACGCTATGCCGGTGAACGCTTTCACCATCGCGCAGTGCAACTATGGCGAGCCTTTTACCGCTGCGGTGCAGAAAGATAACTTTTTCGGCGTGCAGTTTCACCCGGAGCGTTCCGGCGCGGCTGGCGCGCAGCTGCTGAAAAACTTCCTGGAGATGTAAGTGATTATTCCCGCATTGGATTTAATTGAAGGCAAAGTGGTGCGGCTGCATCAGGGCGACTACGGGCAGCAGCGCGACTACGGCAGCGATCCGCTGCCGCGCCTGCAGGACTATCAGGCTCAGGGCGCGCAGGTACTGCATCTGGTGGATTTGACCGGCGCGAAAGATCCGGCGGCGCGGCAGATCCCGCTGCTGAAAAAGCTGCTGGCTGGCGTCAGCGTACCGGTGCAGGTCGGCGGCGGCATTCGTAGCAAAGACGACGTTGAAGCCTTACTGGCAGCGGGCGCGACGCGCGTGGTGGTCGGCTCAACCGCGGTAAAGCAGCCGGAAGAAGTGCAGAAATGGTTTAAAGAGTACGGCGCGGAAGCGATTGTGCTGGCGCTGGACGTGCGTATCGACGCAGGCAACCGTAAAGAGGTAGCGATCAGCGGCTGGCAGGAAGCGGCTGGCGTCACGCTGGAAGAGGTGATCGAGCAGTTTCAGCCTTACGGTTTGCGGCACGTGCTCTGTACGGATATTTCCCGCGACGGGACGCTGCAGGGTTCGAATGTCGATCTTTACCGCGAAGTCTCGGCGCTTTACCCGCCGATCGCTTTTCAGTCCTCCGGCGGCATCGGGTCGCTGGATGATATCCGCGCGCTGCGCGGCTGCGGCGCTCAGGGCGTGATTGTCGGTCGCGCTTTACTGGAAGGCAAATTCAATGTTTCGGAGGCGATTGCATGCTGGCAAAACGGATAATTCCTTGTCTGGACGTGCGCGACGGCCAGGTGGTCAAGGGCGTGCAGTTCCGTAATCACGAGATCATCGGCGATATCGTACCGCTGGCGCAGCGCTATGCGCAGGAAGGCGCGGACGAGCTGGTGTTTTACGATATTACCGCTTCCTCTGCCGGTCGCGTGGTGGATAAGAGCTGGGTAGCGCGCGTGGCGGAAGTGATCGATATTCCTTTCTGCGTGGCGGGCGGCATCAAGTCGGCAGAAGATGCGGCGCAGATCCTCTCTTTCGGCGCGGATAAAATTTCCATCAACTCGCCCGCGCTCGCCGATCCTGAGCTGATTACGCGTCTGGCGGATCGCTTTGGCGTGCAGTGCATCGTGGTCGGTATCGATACCTGGTATGACAGCGAAAGCGGCAAATACCATGTTAATCAGTATACCGGTGACGAAGCGCGCACTCAGGTCACCAGCTGGGAAACGCTGGAGTGGGTGCAGGAAGTGCAAAAGCGCGGCGCGGGCGAAATCGTGCTGAATATGATGAATCAGGACGGCGTGCGCAACGGCTACGACCTCTCGCAGCTGCAGAAAGTGCGCGAGGTTTGCAAAGTGCCGCTGATCGCTTCCGGCGGCGCAGGCACGATGACGCATTTCCTTGAGGCCTTCCGTGATGCCGATGTCGACGGCGCGCTGGCCGCAAGCGTGTTCCATAAGCAGATTATCAATATTGGCGAGCTGAAAGCGTTTCTGCTCGACCAGGGTGTGGAGATTCGCACGTGTTAACAGAACAACAACTTGCCCGGCTCGACTGGGAAAAAACCGACGGCATGATGCCGACCATCGTCCAGCACGCCGTTTCCGGCGAAGTGTTAATGCATGGCTATATGAATCAGCAAGCACTGGCGAAAACGCTGGAGATTGGCAAAGTGACCTTCTGGTCGCGCACCAAACAGCGGCTGTGGACCAAAGGCGAAACGTCCGAACACTATCTGAACGTGGTCAGCATCACGCCGGATTGCGACAACGATACGCTGCTGGTGCTGGTCAATCCGGTTGGCCCAACCTGCCATCGCGGCACCTCAAGCTGCTTCTCGCCCGCAGCTGCCGACTGGACTTTCCTTTATCAGCTGGAGCAGCTGTTGGCGGAACGCAAGCACGCCGATCCGAAAAGCTCCTATACCGCCAGCCTGTACGCCAGCGGCACCAAGCGTATTGCGCAAAAGGTGGGTGAAGAAGGCGTGGAAACCGCGCTGGCGGCCACCGTTAACGATCGCGAAGAGTTGACCAATGAAGCCTCAGATCTGATCTATCATCTGCTGGTGCTGCTGCAGGATCAGGATCTTGACCTGAGCACGGTGATCGAGAACTTGCGTCAGCGCCACAATTAAAAGATCTTAGCCAAACAGGCCGGGAAACCGGCCTTTTTCATTAGGGAAAATCGATGAGCACTTTTGACAAGCTAATGACGCTGCTGGAGAGCAGGCAGGCGCGCTATCAGGTGATGGAGCACCAGGCTACCGGGAAATGCGAGGAAGTGGCGGCGATCCGCGGCACCGCCGTCGGCCAGGGCGCGAAAGCGCTGGTGTGCCACGTCAAGGGCAACGGCCTGAAGCAGTACGTGCTGGCGGTGTTGCCGGCCGACCAGCAGGCGGATTTAAGCAAGGTCGCCAAAGCCGTCGGCGGCCTGCGCGCCTCGCTGGCCAGTCCGGCCGAAGTCGACCGGCTGACCGGCTGCGTATTCGGCGCTATTCCGCCCTTCAGCTTTCACGACGAGCTGAAAGTGGTGGTCGATCCCACGCTGTGCGAGCGCAACCGCGAAATCGCCTTCAATGCTGGCCTGCTGGAGAAGTCGATAGTGCTCAACGCAGAGGATTATTTGCGTATCGCCCAGACAGAGTCGGCTGATATTTTGAAAGCGTAAAAGTTTTTGCAGACGAAAAAAAACCCCAGCGCAACGCGTGGGGTTTTTTATTAGCGGGGCTTAAAACCCCGGAGATGGCGAATTAATCCAGCCACTCGGTGTGGAACACGCCTTCTTTATCGGTACGCTTGTAGGTATGCGCGCCGAAGTAGTCACGCTGAGCCTGAATCAGGTTCGCTGGCAGTACCGCTGAACGGTAGCTGTCGTAGTAAGCGATAGCGGCAGAGAAGGTTGGCGTTGGGATACCGTTCTGTACGGCATAGGCCACAACGTCGCGCAGCGCCTGCTGGTATTCGTCAGCAATGTTTTTGAAGTATGGCGCCAGCAGCAGGTTAGCGATGTCGGCATTGTCCGCGTAGGCATCGGTGATTTTCTGCAGGAACTGCGCGCGGATGATACAACCAGCACGGAAGATCTTCGCGATTTCGCCGTAGTTAAGATCCCAGTTGTTCTCGGTGGAAGCGGCTTTCAGCTGAGAGAAGCCCTGCGCATAGGAAACGATTTTGCCCAGGTAAAGCGCGCGACGCACTTTCTCAACGAATTCCGCTTTATCACCGGAAACGGTCTGCACGGTCGGGCCGCTCAGTACTTTGGAAGCCGCTACGCGCTGAGTTTTCAGGGAAGAGAGGTAGCGCGCGAAAACGGATTCAGTGATCAGCGACAGCGGCTCGCCCAGGTCCAGAGAGCTCTGGCTGGTCCATTTACCGGTACCTTTGTTCGCCGCTTCATCCAGGATCACGTCAACCAGGTAGTTACCTTCATCATCTTTTTTGGTGAAGATATCTTTGGTGATGTCGATCAGGTAGCTGCTCAGCTCGCCTTCGTTCCATTCGCTGAAGGTCTTAGCCAGATCTTCGTTGCTCAGGTTCAGGGCATTTTTCAGCAGAGAGTAAGCCTCTGCGATCAGCTGCATATCGCCATACTCAATGCCGTTATGCACCATCTTCACATAGTGACCCGCGCCGTCCGGACCGATATAGGCAACGCAAGCTTCGCCTTCAGCGCGCGCGGCAATCTTGTCCAGAATTGGCGCAACCAGCTCGTAAGCTTCTTTCTGGCCGCCAGGCATGATGGATGGGCCTTTCAGGGCGCCCTCTTCGCCGCCGGAAACGCCGGTGCCGATAAAGTTGAAGCCCTGCTCAGACAGTTCGCGGTTACGACGAATGGTGTCTTTATAGAAGGTGTTGCCGCCGTCGATCAGGATATCGCCCTTATCAAGGTGCGGCGTCAGGGAAGCGATGGTTTTATCGGTCGCTTCGCCTGCCTGCACCATCAGCAGAATACGGCGAGGTTTCTCCAGAGACTCTACAAACTCTTCGATGGTGTAGTAAGGCGCCAGCTTTTTGCCTTCGTTCTCGGCGATGACTTCATCAGTCTTTTCGCGAGAGCGGTTAAAGATGGATACGGTATAGCCGCGGCTTTCAATGTTGAGAGCCAGGTTGCGGCCCATCACCGCCATACCTACAACGCCGATCTGTTGCTTGGACATTACATACTCCTGTCATGTAAAAACAATGGCTTGCATCGCCTTCGTTTTAGTGCTTGAACTGTCTCACTACCTTAGAGATTATCTATTCTATTGTACATAGCAAAATTAGCATTCAAAGCTATCGCAGCTATTACTGTTTTCAGATTAATGCTTAAGTAATAAGCAGATATAGCGTAGGCAGAGTGAATAGAAAACAACCAATAGTGCGCATATAATGGAATTACTTACACTCTGAAATACTAAACCCTCACAAAGTGAGGGCTTGAATATTATTTGACAATCTCGTGAATAGCACGATTTGATAATCTACGTTTAACGTAGCGCTGCAGACGATACGGGATAAGCCGCGTAACAACTTTAACGCCGGGAAGCTGAATAATCTTCCATAGTTTCGCCAGGTAAACCTCTTTTCGGGAAAGCTGACCACTAATCACCCGGCTAATCTCAATTTGATTAATCAACGTCTTATAGTCAACAATGCCAAGTTTATTCTCTCGTTGCCACCCCGTGCCAGGATAATCCGACAAGTAGAAATTCGTATTTAGCTCTATACCTTTATTCTCTAAAATATTGGGTTCATTTTCGCCACTATTAAGAAGAGCGGGATCCGCAGCTAACGCCAGGAAAAAGTCTTTCAACGCCGGAACAGACATATCCCATTTAATAACCCTGCTATAAGAGCGTTTCGCCACTCGCTCAGGGAAGGCGCCAATATTAGGTACAATTACCGGTAAACCGTTTTCCAACGCAATGCTCAGCGTATAGCTGTAAGTTTCAGGCCACTGCGCAGGATACCAAACGACATCCGGATTTGCTTGCGCAATTATTTCAGGAATATCTTTATCCGAATAGCCACCCAACGTATTAATGGCGCTATGCAGCGGTCGGAAAGCGTAGCCCATCAGGGTAAACTTAATCGGATGTCCGCTCAGGGCGACAGCGACTTCTTCCAGCAGAACGGCCCCTTTTTCTTTACTGATCGCGCCAATAATCAATACATGCAGTTCGCGGGCAGGTTGAGGTATCTTAACCGTTACATCAAACTGTTTGACGTGGTGATCGATATGCCATGCGCTAACCGTATTGCACTTCTGCAGGTCGTAAATATTAGCGTAACGCGCCTGTGTATCAACGGAAGGAAATATTACACGCTGTGCACTCTGTAGCCATGCAGCCACATTTTTTCGGTAATCTTCTAATGGCATATACATCGGCACGGGATAGTGTTTGATGCACAGTTGATCCATAGTAGCCAGATCGTCGCCACAAAAGCGGCCGTTGCGGTCAGTCAATGTAGGGTTGCCATTGATCAGAAAATAGTCATGAACGGTTATATCATAACCACATTTCAGCTTTTCATGCAGTGTAAGGATTTCTTTGCTAAATCCCATAATATGGTGATAGTGAATGTTTCCTACACCTATAAATGTCAGCAAATCAATTAATTTATCCGTGCCCTGTTCAAGATCAAAGATAAACCTGTCCTTATTGGCTGCCCCTTCTGCGGTTAATGCCAAAGCATAGGTATTCTCATTATCTCCTGGCGAAAGAAGTAAAAAGTGAATATTTTTCTTGTAGTACGCGATAAGCTCGTTTAAATGGGTGACCACACCGCCCCCCATTTTATGACTAACCAATAATACTTTAGGAACAGAACTTGATGCAATAATTCGCGCCATTATCTGTTGGCGCGCCTTTTTGGCCGGGTCAGCAGCAATAAAAGCCATAACATCAGCAGTATAATTAGGATGCAACTCCGCCAGCAATTCCATCGCCCTGATTTTACGAGGACTCTGTTCGCCAGCGAAACTTACTCCACCTTTATGGTAAGCAAATACATTAAGTTGATGATAGTTTTTCCATCCCAGTTTATCCGCTCGCTGGCACCAGTCGTTCTCTTCACCATAGCCGCGGCCAAAGGTTTCGACGTCAAAATAACCTACCTGATTTAAACAGTCGCGGCGAATATACATACAAAAACCGATGCCGGTAGGTATTTCCACCAGGTTATCCTGAGTACCGTAACTTGCAAAATGATCGTCCAGCGCTTTGACATCCAGCCCAAGCAGCAGTTCATTATCTTCACAAAAATTAGGGAAGCTACAAATAGTCGCGTTATTTGAGAAAGGCGTAATACTGCCCACGCGTTCTTTACTGTAAGCAGCGTCTCTAATCCTTTCCAGCCAATCGTTGGCAACCTCAACATCGCTATTGAGTAACAACACATCATTACGTAGATGAAGCTGCATACCGCGATTGACCGTCGCTACAAAACCCAGATTCGTTTCGTTTTCCAGCAAGATAAATTCGTTCTTGCTGCTACGCTGGCGTAGCCATTCGGTCAGCTCGGGTTCCGGAGAACAATCATTGATAACAACCAGTTGCGCCCAATCCGGAATTGAAGCCAATGTGGACTCAATACATTCCTGTGTCTCTTCCAGGCCTGCATAAACGGGAACGATAACGTCGACTTTTTTAGATAAATCGCTTTCTCTGTGTATCATCGCCTGTCTGTGACTGACGTGGAGCTCATCTAACTGAAGCCTTAATGCTGCCACTTGCTCTTTCAACATTCTGTTTTCTGTTGCTATAACAGAATATTCATCAGCAGAAGAAAGACGTCCTGCTTCAGTCTCATCATGATCGGCTTCGTTTTCAGCGCAAGATGCTTTCAGCGAAGCGATGCTGTTTTCCAATACAGCGATACTGGCAGTTAGTTCCTTTATTTTCCGGTCCTTGATGCTATTTTCGATATCGGAAGCCAGCGACACTCCCTTTTCGTTATCGTTCATTTGTATTTCCTGCACTTTCATAAAATTGAAGATGTTTTTTTACAATTTCCTGTTCGGAAGGACTGGTGAGCCTGAAGCGAATATAGTCTAAATCAAATATCAGAGGATAAGGCACTAAATAAGCGAAAAGGTAGAACGCAAGACGGTTAACACGCTCCTTTTCGTCTTCTGTCTTCAGAACAAACCTGAAAGAAGAGTCCCCAAAAGCAACAACCGGCACTCCCATCAAAAGCGCTTCAAGTCCTACGCTGGAATTTATAGTTATAATTTTTTCGCATCGAGCAATAAAATCAATACTGGTTGGTGAATGATCAACGTCAAAAAGGCTCTCATTAATCCTGAATGCGCTGCCAGGATGACTGCGTACGATGAAGTTACGGCTACAATTCAATAGCGCATAGTCAAGCAATACCTGGTTATTAAAACCATTAGCGTAAGCGATAAGATTAGAATCATTTTCAACCTGCAATACTATGCCTGACTCATACTCTTTTGTCAGCATTGGCGGTGGCGATGCAGCAAAGAAACCCCGCAAATCTTTAAGAGTCAGGTCAAATCGGCATTCTTCCGCCACGGCAGCATAGCGTGCCGCGGCTTCGGTATTACCATTCACACCGCTAAAATCAAGATAGCCAGTTGACTGATATTCAGGATGTCTAAGCGGCCCCAACTCCATGTTCATGACAGGTATGTTTAACCTCGCGCAGGCTGCGGATAAAGATGGACAATTACACCAGTTTAGTACAACTTCCACTTCTCCGATTGACAAAATGGAATTATAAAAATCTTCTTCCAGTGAAGTGTCAACGTAAGAAAGATAATCATAGAAAGCCTGCGTCGGATTACCATTATGTTCAGCAAGCTTGCGAACAAAAAAATTACTGGAGAAAGAGGTAAAATTCATCGCCTCCAGCTCTGTTAACGTGGGCAAACGATACCCCTGGCGTTTCTGAGAATCGTCCAGCAGTTCCCAACGCTCGTGCTTACGCCAGGTTTCCAGATCATTCCTGTAGGATTCATCTGTCAAAAAATGAATTCGATCGCCGTAAGTGGTTAGCAGCTTATAAAAAATCCATAAATATGGAGCAGTATGTCCTCTGAAAGGAAAAGAAGGGAAATAAGCGACAATCATTTGTCAACCCCCTCCTTAAAAACTACTTTTACAGGTGCGTATACTACCCCCCCCTGCTCGCGTGGTGCCCAATATTTTATTTTATGCATCGGACGACGTTGATCCAGCTCTTCTCTCTGCCCATTATCTAACGAAGCCAAACCACAGTGAATTAAATAATCGCCCGCATTAAGTGGAAGAGAAACCTTATAGTCCATATAATATTTGCCCGGCTTTAGATGGAAAGGTTGTCCTGCAGCGATATTATTATCCCCCCATACGTCTCCGCCCTGCGAACGGGAAAGCGAGATGCCAAGCACGGCCTCTTTAATTTCTTCTGCCACAAGTAGAGTAAAACTAAAAGTTAGCGCCTCGCCCGCCTTTACCATCGGTTTCTCTTCTAAAGGTGTACCATCGGATTTAATCACCAACATTTTATCAATAATAGCTCGAGCGCTACCGAAGCGTTTCTCATCCACTTCGCGATGAATGCCTGCAAGTTGAATGCGCTGTAATTCTGCCACACTAAATGTTGTGGCAGCATAGCTTTCATTGCGTGGCTCTACGGTTTCAGTCACCTCGGCCTGGGATAGAATCATTCCTTTTTCATATGCAAGTACGGCAGCCAGCACATCCGTAGTGTCAGCAATTAACTCGCCATTTTTCATTACGATACAGCGATCGGCATATTCCAGAATACTGCCGGTAGAATGGGTTACCATAAGTATGGTTGTCCCTTTCTTCTTCAGGGCTTCCATTCGTTTAAAGCACTTATACTGAAAACCAATGTCACCTACGGCCAATGCTTCATCGACAATTAAAATTTCTGGATCAACACATGCCTGTACAGCAAAAGCGAGTCGTACGTACATGCCGCTGGAATAGGTTTTAACTGGCTGATCGATGAAATTGCCAATGTCGGCAAAGCTTAAAATTTCATCAAGTTTAGCATCAGTTTCGCTTCTGCTCATGCCAAGTACGCTGGCATTGAGATAGACGTTTTCACGCCCCGTAAATTCGGGATTAAAACCTGCACCCAGTTCCAATAATGCAGCTACGCGACCATTAATTTCTACACTACCAGCCGTAGGAGAAAGTGTGCCACAAATCATCTGTAGCAGAGTCGATTTTCCAGCACCATTGCGCCCGATAATACCTACAGTTTCACCACGATTGATGGTAAAAGAGACGTTTTTTAATGCCCAGAACTCTTTAAAATAGCTTTGTGTACTTTTACCTGCTATGCGCCGCAGCCGTGGTAAAATAAACTGCTTGAGTCTATCTCTGGGACGATCATAGATGTGGTAGCATTTACTCAGTCCTTCAATACGGACAGCAAAATTATTAGAGGACATCAGCAAATCCCTTTCTGGTTTTCTGAAAAAAAGCAAAGCCGAGCCAGGCAATAACAGAAGCACAACCGGTATAGATTAGTAAGCCTTTCCAGTTTGGTACGTGCCCCCAGATCAGTACCTCACGGGCCTGTTCAATAATAAAAGTTAGTGGGTTAAGCATAATCCATATGCGAAATTTCTCAGGTATTGCTGTAACAGGAAAAAATACCGGCGAGAGAAACATCATAATGGTAGTAATGATCATGGTTGTTTGCCCCACGTCTCGAATATATACCCCCAATGATGAAAGAATCCAGGAAAGCCCAAGACAAAATACAATTAAAGGTAGAAAAACAGCCGGCAAAAAAATGCTTGTCCAATGCAAATAGCCATTAAAGGTCACAAATGCAAGCATAAGAACAATCAGGCTAATTACGCTATGAAAAATAGCGGAAAGTAAGCTAATGACTGAAAGTGTTTCAAGAGGATAAACTACTTTTTTAACGTAATTAATGTTACCCAGAATGATTGTTGGCGCTTTATTTACTACTTCTGCAAAAAGACCATGCACAATCATGCCGACGAAAAGTATCAGCGCAAATTGTGTCTTACTTTCATCGCCGCCGACTGACCATCGCGCTTTAAATGCTACGGAAAAAACAAAGGTGTAAACCGCAAGCATAAATAGTGGATTCAGGAAAGACCAAGCCAGTCCCATGCTTGAGCCTTTATAACGGCCAATTACTTCTCGCTTGGTCATTTGGAAAATCAACTGCTTATGCCGTAAAATAGAACCCAGCATCGCTCTGATTGAAATTCTTTGTTTTAAATGAGGGTTACTCATTTCCCGTCCCTCTTAAATTTAATAATTAAAAACTTCTTGAACATAGAATTACTACCTCAAACAGTATTCAGGTATCAGCACGTGTTGGCACCGATTTCAAACACTCTTTATTTTTCGATCGCCGCTGAGGATCGAAAAACCACCCCCATTTGTTGAAATATTTTATCGATGATAATATATGTTGCAACAGCAGACTCTTGTTTTTATAAGAACCTTTCTTAAAAATATGCGTAATAGTGACATCGGAGTAATAAATAATATCTGTATATTTCAGAGCTCGACGGCAGAGATCTATATCTTCCATATACATAAAATATCGGTCATCAAAGCCACCAAGTTTGGCAAGCAGACTCGATTCCAAAAACATAAAGCAGCCCGAGACAGACGGTACGGTAAACACTTTCGAAAAATCTGCATTACGCAATTCATATTTCTTATCTAGATCTTTAGCCAATGCAGGAATAAATCGTCGAGCGAATAGATTTACTGGCGTAGGTAAAAGTCTACAACTAAATTGCTTTGAACCATCCGAGTAAACAATTGAAGGTGAAATAAACTTATATTTATTTTTTTGTGCCGCGCGATAAAGAGTTGAAACAGAACCTTCCTGAAAACGGATATCCGGATTGCAGATTAGAAAAAACTCTGAGCACTTATGATATCTTTTTATTGCAATGTTATGGCCTGCGCCAAATCCGCGATTTTTGTCCGCCTGAATATAATCGATACGTGAATTATTCAGCTTGGCGGCCCAGCCAGCGCCGCCATTATCTACCAGCACGATTTTCTCGATTGATTCTTCGCCCAACAGCGAGTTCAGAGTAGGCTCAATGTCAGCCCTACTATGATGATACAGGACAATTGATGCGACGATTTGCATATAAGGGTTTTCATCCATCATTAAACTTACCTGAAAATAACACCACTCCCGGATGCATGTACGTTGTCCTGGTTAGCATTTCGAATGAACGCCGGGTTTTTCAGGGTAGACTGCTCTTCAACTTTTGCAATACTAAATCAACGCTTGGCAGCCAACTAACAGGCTTAATGCCTGCTGCAACAATCTTTTTTGTAGACATAACCGAATATTTAGGCCTTTTCGCCGGCGTAGGATATTGTGTAGTAGGAATAGGTTTGAGTTCAGGCATCTTTGCCAACAATCCATGCGTACAGGCTTTTTGCAAAATAGTTTCTGCAAAACCAAACCAGCTTATTTCACCTAAACCGCTATAATGATAAACGCCTGTGGGACGCTCATCGGCACATATTATCTGCATCACAGCGTTGGCAATATCACCGGCATAAGTAGGGCAGCCGCGTTGGTCGTCAATGATGCTTAGTTCGGGCCGCTCTTTGCCTAATCTCAGCATTGTCTTCACAAAGTTATTGCCATACTCGCTAAACACCCATGAAGTTCTGAGCACAATAGTTTGATCGCATACCTGCGCTGCTTTCTCGCCAGCCAATTTGGTTGAACCATATACACTTTGCGGATCGCATGGATGATCTTCAACCCACGGTTTATCTGCCTCGCCATTAAATACGTAATCGGTAGAAATATGTACAAAAAAGGCATGATGTCGCTGAGCGGCAAGAGATAAGTTTTCTACTGCCTGTACATTAACGCTCCATGCTCCCTCAGGATCGGACTCAGCGCGATCGACGGCGGTATATGCCGCAGCATTAAAAATGACATTCGGCTGGAACTGCGCAACCACACGATCTACAGCTGCCGCATCCGTAATATCTAACTGCGAGCGATCGGTAGCCAATAGCGTCATTTGTGGATATTTTTTGCTGACCAGATCCTGAAAACAGGAACCGACCTGGCCTGAAGCGCCGGTTAACAATACTTTCATTTGAACAGTTCTCTGAACAATTTACCCTGCGCATCTTTGCCAGAGAGCAGCGGCTCTGCAATGGGCCACTCAATGTCGATCTCAGGATCGTTCCAGAGCAGGCAACCTTCATTTTGTGGATCATAGTAATCCGTGCACTTGTATTCAAAATCGGCAAATTCTGAAACCACTACGAAACCATGCGCCAGTCCAGGCGGAACCCAGAACTGATTTTTATTTTCTTCTGAGAGATAAACGCCTGCCCATTGGCCAAACGTAGGTGAGTCCGGACGAATGTCTACTGCAACATCGAAAACCTCGCCTCGCACGACGCGTACCAACTTTCCCTGCGGTCTTGCAGTTTGAAAATGTAGCCCTCGCAGAACACCTCGCGCTGAACGAGAGTGATTATCCTGTACAAAGTCTAAATCAATGCCCAATAGCGTCTGATAACGCTCTTTCTGAAAAGTTTCGAGAAAAAATCCTCGATCGTCACCAAAAATTTGTGGCTCAATAAGTTTTACACCTTGTACACGCGTTTCTGTTACTTTCATCTGCACACCGCTCATTTTTGTTAAAACACGCTTCTGGGCTGCCGGCTCGTTTTTACAAATTGGTTAACTAAGTCAAAGCATCCAGTTTCAAAATCGGATCTTAGCATTAACTCGATCGGTGCTGAACCCTGAGCCGGCAATTCTTTTTTCTATTTTTCAGCGGTAGTCATAACATAATTGCGCAAAAAACCTATATAACATATTGACTTAAGCAATTTTTTACCCATAAGAAAGCTAGATGGATTAGGGCTTACAGTCTATGGCCGTTCGGCCCAATTTCTTTACGCATGTCAAGGTTATTAATAAAAGTAATATCCGAAAAAACTGTTACTAACTGCGTGTTTTTTGTTCACCTACTGTTGAGGCGCCAGTGGTTACAGGTATAATTTACGACTTAACCTGTATGCAGGTTATCCCTCTGATCCTGCGGCTTAATATGCTGGATAACTTTGTGATAGCAAATGAGTGAGCAATAATTCATGAAAATTTTTGTAACAGGCGGTGCAGGTTTCATCGGGTCAGCCGTTGTCAGGCATCTTATCAACGATATAAACGCGACCGTGCTGGTAGTAGATAGCCTGACCTACGCCGGCAATCTGGAATCATTAGCTGCCGTGTCACAAAACCCTCGCTATCAATTTCTGCAGGCCGATATTTGTGATGCGGCCGCTATGAATAAAGCCTTCGCCGAATTTAAGCCAGATGCGGTAATGCATCTGGCGGCAGAAAGCCATGTCGATCGCTCTATCGATGGGCCGGCAGCCTTTATCGAGACTAATATTGTGGGTACCTATACGCTGCTGGAAGCGGCTCGCGCCTACTGGTCTACGCTTACGGATGAGAAAAAAAATGCCTTTCGTTTCCACCATATTTCTACCGATGAGGTTTATGGTGATCTGCACGGTACAGACGATCTCTTTGTTGAAACTACGCCTTACGCGCCCAGCAGCCCTTACTCTGCTTCCAAAGCTTCCAGCGATCACCTGGTTCGTGCCTGGCATCGCACCTACGGTTTACCCGTGATTGTCACTAACTGCTCCAACAACTATGGCCCCTATCATTTTCCGGAAAAGCTGATTCCGCTGGTCATCCTTAATGCGCTGGCGGGTAAACCGTTACCGGTTTACGGCGAAGGCCTGCAAATTCGCGACTGGCTTTATGTTGAAGACCATGCGCGAGCGCTTTACAAAGTGGTTGCCGAAGGCGAAGTAGGAGAAACCTACAATATTGGTGGCCACAATGAGCGTAAAAATATCGACGTGGTAAAAGCTATCTGCGCTATTCTGGATGAGCTGATTATTGACAAGCCAAACGGCATTGCTCATTTCGAAGAGTTAATCACCCACGTTACCGATCGCCCGGGTCACGATATGCGTTACGCTATTGATGCCGGAAAAATCGCGCGCGAGCTGGGCTGGAAACCTCAGGAAACTTTCGAAACCGGCATTCGTAAAACCGTCGAGTGGTATCTGAACAACCGTGAATGGTGGCAGCGCGTACAGAGCGGCGCCTATGCTGGTGAACGTCTGGGCTTAAATAAATAAAAGGTATTTTATGAAAGGTATAGTTTTAGCCGGAGGTTCGGGTACGCGTCTCTATCCTATCACTCGTGGTATCTCGAAACAGCTACTGCCAATTTATGATAAGCCGATGATTTATTATCCGCTTTCAGTATTAATGCTGGCGGGAATCAGAGAAATTCTGATTATTACCACACCCGATGATCTGCCTTCTTTTCAGCGGTTACTGGGTGATGGCAGTCAGTTTGGTATTCAGTTGCAGTACGCGATACAGCCCTCTCCGGATGGATTGGCTCAGGCCTTTATTATTGGTGAAAAGTTTATTGCTGGCGAGTCCTGTGCACTGGTACTAGGCGACAACATCTTCTTCGGTCAGAGCTTTGGTAAGAAGTTGGAAGCCGCTGCGCAACAAAAGAGCGGCGCTACCGTATTTGGCTATCAAGTCATGGATCCTGAACGCTTTGGCGTAGTGGAGTTTGATGAAAATATGCGGGCGCTCTCTATCGAAGAAAAGCCGCTAAAGCCTAAATCGCACTGGGCCGTAACTGGCTTATATTTTTATGACAATAATGTCGTAGAGATGGCTAAACAGGTGAAACCTTCCCATCGCGGAGAGCTGGAAATTACCACGCTGAACGAGATGTATATGGAGAATGGCCAGCTGAATGTGGAATTATTAGGGCGCGGTTTTGCCTGGCTGGATACGGGCACTCATGACAGCCTCATTGAAGCATCACAATTTATCCATACGATTGAAAAACGTCAGGGCATGAAGGTTGCCTGTCTTGAAGAGATCGCCTGGCGTAAGGGCTGGTTAAGCTACGATGAAGTGGCCGTACAGGCAAAACTATTGTCTAAAACTTCTTATGGTCAGTACCTGCAGAATCTGATCGACGAGAAGATTTAAAAAAGCGCAGCGAAAGCTGCGCTTCTTAATAAGCCTCTCTCGGGTAGAATACCCGCTGTGCTTTTTTACTTATACCCGTTAGGGTTATTGCTTTGCCAGTTCCAGGTATCGCGCATCATTTCGTCAATGCCGCGAGATACGCGCCAGTTTAGCTCTTTGTCGGCCAGCGAGGCATCCGCCCAGAACGCCGCCAGGTCACCGTCACGACGTGGAGAGATCTGATAAGGCACCGGACGACCCGAGGCTTTCTCAAACGCCTTCACCATCTCCAGCACCGAGTAGCCTTCGCCCGCACCCAGGTTATAGGCTTTGTAGCCGCTGATGGCCGGCAGATGATCCAGCGCTTTCAGGTGGCCTTCCGCCAGATCCATCACGTGGATATAGTCGCGCACGCCGGTGCCGTCTTTGGTCGGGTAGTCATCGCCAAAGATGCCCAGCTTCTCCAGACGACCGATGGCAACCTGCGCGATATAAGGCAGCAGGTTGTTCGGGATGCCGTTTGGATCTTCGCCAATCTGACCGGACTCGTGAGCGCCAACCGGGTTGAAGTAGCGCAGCGCGATTGCCTTCAGCTCCGGGTTGGCCTTAGCGTAGTCGCGCAGGATCAGCTCAACCATCAGCTTGGAGGTGCCATAAGGGCTGGTGGTACCGCCGATCGGCGTGGTTTCAACGTAAGGAACCGGCGCGTCGGCGCCGTAAACGGTGGCGGACGAGCTGAAAATAAATTGATTAACGCCAGCGGCGCGCATCTCTTCCAGCAGCACCAGCGTGCCGGTCACGTTATTCTGATAGTACTCCAGCGGCATACGGGTCGATTCGCCCACCGCTTTCAGGCCGGCGAAATGGATAACAGCGGTAATATTGTGCTGAGCGAAGAGATCGCGCAGGCAAGCGCGATCCAGGATATCGCCTTCGCAGAACGTCGCTTTTTTCCCGGTCAGTTTTTCTACCCGGCTAATGGACTCCCGTGAAGCATTACTCAGGTTATCCAGAACAACAACGTCGTCACCGCGCTCTAAAAGCGTCAGCACCGTATGGGAACCGATGTAGCCCGCTCCGCCCGTTACCAAAATAGCCATGTTAACTCCTTTGACGGCCGCGCAGACGCGACCTTCGGTGAATGGAAATTATTTAGCCAGGATCTTTTTGATCTCTTCGCGGAACTCACGGCCCTGCGCGTTGTTACGCAGACCCCAGGAGACGAAGGCTTTCATATAACCCATTTTACGACCGCAGTCATAGCTGGTGCCGGTCAGCTGCTGTGCGTCGACGCGCTGCTTTTTCGCCAGGCTGGCGATAGCGTCGGTCAGCTGATAGCGGCCCCAGGCGCCCGGCTCCAGGTTTTCCAGTTCGGCCCAGATATCGGCAGAGAGCACGTAGCGGCCTACCGCAGCCAGATCGGACTGCAGCGTCTGCGGCTGGTCCGGCTTCTCGACGAATTCAACGATCTGACTGGTCTGGCCCGGGTTATCCAGCGTTTCTTTGGTTTTGATAACGGAGTATTCAGAGAGGTCGGCTTCCGGCATATGGTGCGCCAGTACCTGGCTGTGGCCGGTTTCTTCAAAGCGCGCGACCATCGCGGCCAGGTTGTAACGCAGCGGATCGGCGGTGGAGTCATCCAGCAGCACGTCCGGCAGCACTACCACGAAAGCTTCATCGTGCAGCATTGGACGCGCGCACAGAATAGAGTTGGCCAGGCCCAGCGGCTGCGGCTGACGCACGTTCATAATGGTCACGCCCGGCGGACAGATGGACTGCACTTCGCTCAGCAGCGAACGCTTAACGCGCGCTTCCAGCAGAGCTTCCAGCTCGTAGGAGGTATCGAAATGGTTTTCAACCGCATTCTTGGATGCATGAGTGACCAGAACAATTTCCTTGATGCCAGCCGCTACGCACTCGTCGATGATGTACTGGATCATCGGTTTGTCGACAACGGGCAGCATCTCTTTAGGAATGGCTTTTGTAGCAGGGAGCATGTGCATACCCAGACCCGCAACGGGGATAACTGCTTTAAGCTTGGTCATATTTTTTCCATATAAATGAAGTAAAAAAACGTTCAGCAATTATGCATTAAAGCGATATTCGGCAAGTATAATCTTTATCTGAAAATTTAGCTGTGGCTGGCCCGCAAAATGGCGCTATTTTTTAACGTCGCGACCGGCTTGTGACTCTTGCGCTGTCGGCTAAAATAAATAACGCCTGTCGCAGAGCGGTTTAACATCGCAGGCTCAGGTAACGAATTACCAAACCATCATGCAGGTAAAATTGCCTAACTTCAGCAAATCTGCGCATTTAAATAAAAAAAGGCCATCGCCGTAGCAATCGCCTTTATCCATTTTTAACCTGATATCGATATTAAGTTTTAGCCCACGTAGCAAGGCCAAAAACAAATAGAGTTTCACGCAATTTTACGACCACATTTAACTCTACGGCAGGGTTAAAAACCCGTCCTGATTAATAATGCGCCCTTTACCGGCGCATTTATCTCTTTTCAGCGCGCCGCTAACCGCTCCAGCGTCTCCGCCAGCTGCTGATAGGCGATATGCTGGTTGAATTCCGTTTCCACCTTCGCGCGTGCAGCGGCGACAACGGGCGCGACGTCCACATCGCCCTGAGCGAGTTTGAAAAGGATTTCGCTCAGCGCTTTAGCATCCCCTTCCGGCGCCAGCCAGCCGGAAACATTGTTTTCAATCAGCTCCGGAATGCCGCTGTGATCGCTGGAGACAACCGGCAGTCCGACCGCCATCGCCTCCATCAGCGCAACGGGAATACCTTCCATATCGCCGTCGGCGGCGGTCAGCGAAGGCAGCAGGAAGATATCGGCGTCGTCCAGATAACGCTTGATCTCTTCCTGTGGCTTAAAGCCGACCATCTGTACGCAATCTTCCAGCCGCGCCTGGCGGATGGTTTCACGCATCTGCTCTTCCATATCGCCATTGCCGATAATGGTGTACTGGAAGTTAGCGCCCTTCTCTTTAAGGTATTTGCAGGCTTCCACCGCCACGCCCAGTCCTTTCTTCTCGGTCAGGCGCGCGACGGTCAAAATACGCAGCGGCTGATGCAGCGCATCCCGCACCTTCATATTGAATTTCTCAGGCTCGATGCCCATCCGTGTCACCTGGATTTTTTCCGGCGGACAGCCCATTGAGATCAGCTTTCTTTCCCAAAGATGGCTGATAGGCAACAGCAGCTCGGTTTCACGGAAAAGATTTGGATAGTCTTTTCGATGCTCCTTCAGGATAAAGCGGCGAGAAATATCGGCACCGTGAAAGACAGTAGCCTGCTTGCCGCGCAGAACTTTCAGTTCGCGCAGCTTGTTCGCCAGTGCGCCAGCGTAGCCGAAATGCACCAGAAACACGTCTGACACGATTGGCTTTTTGGCCAGGGCAACGATAGCTGGCAGCAGCAGCTTCATGGACTGATCGCCATAGCGGCCAACGTTCATCGCTTTCATTACGCCAGGCTTAAAGAGGTTTGGCAGTATGATTTTCAGGCGCTGCTGCAGCTTTTCCTTATAGCTCTTTTTCTCTTCCGGCAGCAGATAGTGAATGCGATCCGCCAGATTGTAGCGATCGAAAGCCGCGTGCCGGTTTACATGATCGCCCGGAAACACCGAGATGATCTCCACGTCATAACCACTGTCGATAAAGTGGGTCACCTGGTTCAGGACAAAGGTCTCTGACGCTACCGGAAAACGCATGGTGAAAAATGTTAGTTTCATCGATTTACCCTAAAATCCTGACGACGTCTTCGGTAATAAGTCCCGACCGGCCGTTGCTGCACTGCAGCGCGGCTGGCCGGAGCGAAAGGCATAAAGCTCGCAGCGTCGTATCCACCCAGAGGCGGCTTAAGCAAAACGGGCGCGGGTGTCGCGGCCAGGCCCGATTGTCATTTATTTTTACTTTATAGTAACAGCTAAGCGTCCCCACTGAATAAGCGTAATTATCCTAAAAATCAAACGGGTAGCCTGTTTTTCAGTAATTTCAGAGCAAATACAGCGGGAAACAGGGCGTTAATTCTGTTTCAGCGCATACCAGGGCACGGCGACCTGCTGACCGTTGATGACCACGGAGACAAAGCCGCCGGGTTTGGTCGTGTCGACTTGAGCCGCGTCGAGCTGCCGCGACTGCAACAGCAGATCGCCCTGCTCGTTGGCGCCGACGCCCGCTTTGCCGTTATGCAGCGCGAAGCGTCGAACCGCCTGGGGAGCGCCCTGCGGCGGATTTTTAACGGCCATTTCCGCATCAAAGCGCGCGCACTGGCCGGTCACAAAGCGATCGCGCGCCGTGGTCTTCATCATGACGCCGGCAGATCCGACCCAGCCAGCGACCTTAACAAAGAGCTGGGTGTCAGCTTCGTGATCCGTGGTGTACATCACGTCGACGATCGGGCTGCTGCCTTCGATATGCCAGCTGCCTTCGAAACCGTGAACCTTGCGCTGCAGCGTGACAATAGCTTTGCCGCCGGTATTGCGATCGTTGAGCAGATTATGCAGCGGTTCAGAAGTGGTGCCGTTGCTGAACTGCGACTGGCCAAGAACTTCAACTTCCCAGCTGTCGCCCACGTCAGGCGTATGGATATTGCCCAGCAGATACCATTTTTCCTGGTTGCTGTTGTTCTGAATGCGGAAGCGCGAGGTCAGGTAGTTGTACTTCATGCTGCCGTCGGCGGCGATGCCGAAAGACTCGACGCGAGTGGAACCCCGTTCATAAGGCCCGAGCCACTCATCGCCCTGCAGCGAGTTGTCGATCCAGCTTTTCGCCTGCAGGTTGATTTGCCGCATATTCAGCCGCGAATGATGCGCGATTAGCGGGTTTGGACAGGTTTCAATGCTCAGCGCATCAACAATCCACTGGCCGTTGGAGAGATCGCCCGGAAACTCGGTATGCTCAATCCAGCCGTTGTGAATAATGGACTGCGTGCAGCGCGGCAGGTTCAGCGCCATGCCTTTGGAGCAGTGCTGCACGTTGAAGTTCGACAGCTCAATAGCGGTGCTGTGATCCCAGTTACCTTTTTTGGTATAGGACCAGGTCGCTTTGATCACGTCGCCGGTACAGTTATTGGCGTACCACTGGTCGATTTTGCAGTCGAGCGTGTCGATCAGGCTCAGCGAGGTGCCGCCAACGCCGATAAAGCGCAGGCAGGAGCCGCGAAAATATTGCCCTGCCGGACAGGCGTTATGATAGAACCCCTGGCTGTTCGGCAGTTCTTTGTTGCGCCCTTCAAAACTCAGGTTGCTGACTTCTACCCAGCGCGCGTTGACCTTAAAGACGAAGTCCGATTTGCCGTCGGAAACCAGCGTCGTTGACGGGAAGTAACCGAAGTTTATCGGCGCGCCGGCCACGCGGAAGTAGCTGACGTAGTTGCCGGAAATATCGAATGAGGAGACGAAAAAACGCCCGGCGGGGAACTGCACCGACAACATGCGGTTGTTGTCCTGCGCCCAGTGAAACATCGCCTGAATCGCCGGCAGCGTATCGGTGCGGCCATCGGCGATAGCGCCGAAGTCGAAAATCGTCAGGGCATTGAGATCGTCGGCAACGCGTCGCCAGTGATAATCCTGACCTGCCGAAGCGATATAGCCGCCGTCGTCTTTTGCCTGAGTCAGCTCGCCAACGAAAGCGCCGCCGCCCGTTTCCGTGCCGGCGTGCCAGCCTTTCAGCCGCACCTTGGCACCGTTAAACAGCGGCCGCGTCTGGCGCAGCTCGGCAAAAGAGCTGATTTCGCCAATCAGCTGGTAGCCGGACGGCTGCGCCAGGCGACGACTGAACTCGAAGGCGCCGCTGTTTTTCACATCGGGCACGTAGAAAAGTTGTTCGTCACGCTCGTTGTAGAGCGCCATCGAATATTCGCTGTTTGACCACAGCGTGCCTTTGCCGGCGACAAAACGCTTCAGCGTATCGCTGTCCAGCATCACAGGCTGGGTCAGCAGCGACACCTCGCCATTTGCGCCTTTGACAAAGACGTCAATCGGATGCTGGTCAGGCGCAGCGCCCGCCTTACCGATATAGAGCTTGCCCCTGAAATCCCGCCAGAACTCGGCGGGCATAGTGAAAACGTCATCAGGGGAAAAAATCGGCACGTCATTTTCAGGAATGGCGTCGGCCGGCACTTTTTTCAGTTTTAAACCCGTTTCTTCGCTACGGGCGGCCACCGGCAGCGAACTTAGCGCGGCGGTGGCGACAATGGAGGAAAAGGCTGTTCGGATTAATTCTCTGCGCTTCATACGAAATTCCGTTAATCAGGTAAATGTCGGTGCTGTTTCGTCCAGAGGTATCGTCCGGTCAGGCTTTTTTATCCTTTGCGATCCCGTTCATACAGAAACTTCATTACGCTTACCGGCATCACTCGCGTGGAGGTACGGATTAAAAAATAGAGCGTGCCGTTAACAAGGTTGGTCTGGCGCAGCCGGTTTTTCAGCGACCAGAGCTGCACTTCGCTTTTGATATAGGTCATGCCGCGGCGCTTGCTGACCATCTCGCTGCCGGAGCGCACGCGCATCAGCACTTCATGCAGGTTCGCCACCTCGTAGCCCTGCGACAGCATACGCAGCCAGAGGTTGTAGTCTTCCATAAACAGATGGTGCTGGTAGCTGCCCGCCGCCAGCACTTTGTCTTTGCGAAACACCACGCACATATGGTTGAACGGATTTTTCATGCGAGCGAACTGGCGGATCTCAACGTTATTGAGCGGCAGGCGCTTCAGACGCTCGTTGCCGAATTCGTCGAACTCGATAACCGCCGCGCCCAGCAGCGCCATCTCCGGATGCGCTTCCATATAGGGAATTTGCTTTTCGAAGCGCTGCGGCAGACAGATATCGTCAGTGTCCATCCGCGCGACGATATTGTGCGAGCAGCGGTCCAGCCCGGCATTGAGCGCTTTGCCCAGGCCGACGTTTTTTTCCAGCGGCACGATGACGATCGGCAGCTTGTCCATCCAGTTATTGACCGCGGCCTTCAGGTCATCGCCCAGCGGGCCGTCGTAAACCAGGACGATTTCATCAGCGGGCAGCGTCTGCTCGTGCAGGCTTTGCATGCACTGCTCGACATTTTCCGGCTTCTCCCGGTGATAGAGAGACATAAGAACTGAAAACATAACACCACCCGTTAATTCAGAAGTTCATTCCACTTTTGTAAGATCAGCGTCGGCCCGTAGTTTTCGGCGTTCCGCCAGGCCGCGCGGGCAAAGCTTTCGCGCTTTTCTTCGTCGGCGATCAGCGTGTTAAGCTGCGTAACAAACGCTTTGTTGTCGTCATAGTCAACCACGAAGCCATCATCTTTGATGATTTCCGCCGGGCCGGTTTTGCAGTCGAAAGCGACAGCGGGCAGCGCGAAGTTTTTCGCCTCGATCAGCACCATCGGCAGGCCTTCATAGCGGGAAGTCATGATGATGATGCCCGCCGAACGGTAGTAGTCGTTGATTTTTTTGCTGGGCGTGACGATTTCGGTGCTCTCTTCAATGCCGTAGCTTTTGATTTTTTGCAGCAGCGCCGGCTTGTCCTCGCCGTCGCCGACGATTTGCAGCTTCCAGCCCTGCTTATTCACGCGATGCCAGACATCAAGCATGCGGTCGAAGTTCTTCTGGTAAGTGAGACGGCCAACCGCCAGCACGCGCTTTTGTTTATGGGCAAAAAGCGCTTCAAAACGGGTGGCGCTGCTCTCGGCATGAAAAGGCGAAATGTTTCTGACCACGTGGACGTTTTTAACGCCGTAGTTCGATTCCAGATAGTGTTTATCGTGATCGGTCAGCACAGCGATTTGGTCGGCCAGGCCATAGCAAAAGACTTTCAGGCGGCGGACTGGCGTTTTAAAGGTTTCAATCGAGACATGATCGCAACAGATGATTTTTGATTTCACGCCGAACAGCTTCATCGCCAGCAGCGCCTGCACGGAAAGCTTGCCCATAGAGATAATCATGATGCCGTCGAAAGGCTGCGCTTTGGCGAAGCGGACGAACTCATGAATTTTAAGCAGGCGCGCGGAGGCTTGCGGATAGCAGATTTTAACCTTCGCATCGGTGGGATAGTAGGGATCGCCTTTGTTCAACGAATAGAGCGTCACGTCGTAACCATTATTGCAAAGCAGGCTGGATAAGGTGCTGGCGACCCGATCCGTACCGCCGCTGTTGGAAATGCCGTCAATAAGGATCAGCAATCTGTACATTTTCAGTCATCCTGTTGAAATTGAATCAAAGGGCGGCCGAAGCCGCCTAGCCGCTGAACATACGGAACAGTGGCGACACGCTATAGCCGGTAATCGACTGCGCGGAAAGTATCGTGTTATAGGCGAGATAGTAAGAGCAGATCCCCGCTAACAGGGCGACGTTTATCAGCAAATTACGTATACGCAACAGCAGGAAAGAGAACAGTATCGGTTCCGCATGCAGGAAGAGGTTACCTACCCTGCCGCCGAAGATACTGAAGTCGGAGAAGGTAATACGCACGCCCGCGCCTACCGCGTAGGAAACCAGCAGGATATAAACCAGACGATCGCCCTTCTGGATGCCGTTACGGAAGTAGTAGAGCGTAAAGGCGCCAATAAAGAAGATGTTTTTCAGGTTAGCCAGCCCGAATACCGGTGACGCGGTATCGAAGCCAGTGCCGCTATAGCCTGCCGCTCGCTCGCCAAGACCGGGAACGATACCCAGCGAGTCGAGAAAGAGTTTTTTCCCGCCGATAATGCCCAGCGGAATACAGGCGAAAACGATAAGCAGCGGCAGATATTTGCGTTCGCGCAGAAAGAAGAACGGCACCGCCAGCAGAATGGTGTAGCCCGTAGCGTGCGACTGCGTGCTGAGCACCAGGAATATCAGCGCCAGCACGTTTCTTTTCGTCGCCAGCGAGCAGATAAAGGCGATGGCGAAGGCGCTGGATAAACCAAAGCGGATCTGGTTCATATCTTTGTTGATAAACAGGTGGGTCGAATATAAACAAAGCGAACAAAGGATCAGCGGCGAATATTTTTTATAACAGTATGCGTTGGTGGAAACCGCAATAAAGCAGATAAAAAACAGAAAATAGTAGCTCTGGCTGGTAAACAGCGAGAAGAGCCACGCCAGCAGCATAAAGAGTTTTTCGTAGCGGTAGGTATCGGTGATTGCATCATAGGTGTTGACATGAAGCTGCGCCGAAAAATCCGAGAAGAAATCAAGATACTGGCTGTCATCCATCCCGGAGTTGAGGCCGCGCGAGCCGCCGAAGCAGATCAGCGCCATCGTACAGATAAACGCCAGCCACATAATGACGCGTTTAATCCTGGGGTCGTTAAGCTGGTTGATTGCTGCCAACTCGAAAATACAGCATGCCAGAATGCTGTAACTGATTATCCAATATATGGCCATTGTTGTTCCGCCGTCTTATTCTTTTAATCAGGGCTATTTTTTAGCAAGACGTTCTGAGAACTTCTGTTTCAAACGGCCGAGAAAATAATCGCGATTGCCTTTGTTGGTCAGAAAGAAATATTGCGCGAAGCTCAGGCTGGCGTGCAGCACTTTGCCGTCCATTTTATAGCGAATAGGCAGCTTATAGGCTTTATAGGTGTAAACGTCCCGCTTGCTGAGATAAGGACTCATGCTCTGCAGCCAGAAGTTCGAGTATTTGACCGATTCGCCCTTATGGCTTGAGTTGAATTTGCTGACCATATGGTAGTTCGCCAGCGGTTTGGCGATCATCACGAATTCAAAGTCGTTTTTATCCGCGCGGATGCAGAAGTCGTAATCCTGATGGCGAATAAAGCGCTCATCGAATTTAATTTCCGCCGCGTGCTCGCGCTTCAGCACTATGGTGCTGGTCTGGATAAAACCGTAGCAGCCAAACAGGTACTCAGCGATGCTTTCGTTGTACGCGGGCTGGTTCAGCGGCATCACTTTGAGGAAAGCGCCGTCCTGAATAATGTTGACCTGGCTGTAGATCACAAAGCGATCTTTGCCACGGGCGGTCAGCTCCTGGATTTTTTTGACGTTTTCCAGCAGTTTGTCTTCATGCCATTCGTCGTCGGCATCCAGAAAACAGACATAGTCGCCCTTCGCCAGATCGATGCCGCGGTTGCGCGCGCCGGCGCCGTTCAGCTTGACCTCGGAGAGCACCAGGTTGATATCCAGCTCGCTGTAGCGGTCGCTGTTGACCACTTCGGCCAGCTGGCTCGCATCGGCGGATTTGTCATCCACGATAATCACTTCGAAATGCTTGTAGCTTTGCGCTTTAACGCAGTCCAGCGTGGTGACGATCGATTCGGAAGCGTTATAGGCAGGGATCACAATCGAGAAGAAAATATCCTTCATCACAAGGCACCTTTTAAACGTTGATAAAACGGCCGCAGCCAGAGACGAAAGGACCCGCCAGAACGGCGGATCCTTTTACCTGCTAGCTTTTTGCGTTGCCTTTATAGCTGTAATCGTAATAGTCGTAGCCATAGCCATAGACGTTCGCCGCTTTACGCACCACGGCGTTCAGGATGACGCCTTTGATATCGATACCGTTCTGCGCGAAACGCTTGTAGCTGAACTCTACTTCTTTCAGCGTGTTGGTTTCAAAACGAGCCACCATCAGCGCGGTGCCCGCCAGCTTGCCGATAATGGTGGCGTCGGTAACAGCCAGCACCGGCGGCGTATCGATCAGCACCAGGTCGTAGTTTTTGCTCGCCCACTCCAGCAGCTCGTTCATACGGCTGTGCATCAACAGCTCGGAAGGGTTCGGCGGCACCTGACCACGTGGTATAAAGTCAAAGCCATATTCGCCGTGCTGAATCAAATCCTGAGTGAAGGCGGTTTTGCCCGACAGGATAGTGGAAAGACCCTGCTTGTTGGCCGCGCCCAGCAGCTCGTGCGTATAGCCGCGGCGCATGTCGCCATCGATAAACAGCACTTTTTGACCCGCCTGCGCCACCAGGGTAGCGAGGTTGGCGCTGATAAAGGTTTTACCAATGCCAGGGCTGGCACCGGTAATCATCAGCACGTTGTTTCTGGCTTCCATCATCGCGAAGTGCAGGCTGGTACGCAGGCTACGGATCGCTTCGATAGAGAGGTCGGTGGGATTACCCAGCGCCAGCAGGCTGTTGTGCGGATCGGTCTTCACGCCCTTCACGCCACGCTTGCTTAACGCCTCAACGTCTTTCTTACGCTGCCATTCCGACAGCGGCACGCTGGCGTAAACGTTCATGCCCGCTTCTTCCAGCTGATCCGGTGCGGTAATGCCATGATGGAACATCGCTTTCAGCAGAATAATGCCGACGGAGATCACCAGGCCCGCAATCAGGCTGGCCAGCATGATCATCATCTTTTTCGGCGCTACCGGCTTGGACGCGGTTTCCGCACGGTCAATGATACGCACGTCGCCAACGGTGCTGGCTTTGCTGATGCTCAGCTCCTGCTGGCGATTCAGCAGCTGCATGTAGATTTCCTGACCGGCCTGCACGTCACGGGTCAGACGTAAAATTTCCTGCTGGGTCTGCGGCATCTGACCAATTTTCTGGTTCAGTTTTTTCTGCTCGTCTTCCAGCGTTTTACGTTTTTCCAGCAGCGCGCGGTAGGTTGGGTGATCTTTGGTGAACAGCTGGGAGACTTCCGCCTCGCGGAAGGTCAGCTCGTTCAGCTGGCTCTGCACGCTGACAGAGGAGTCGAGCGCCGATTTGGCTTCCAGCGACATATCAACCGAGTCGTTGTTGCGGCGATAGGTGTTCAGCTTGTCTTCCGCTTCATCCAGCTTGCTGCGCACCTGCGGCAGCTGATGCTGCAGGAACTCCAGGCTTTTCTGCGCTTCGGCGGATTTACGCTCCACGTTCTGCATCAGATAGTTGGCCATGATGCGATCCAGCACCTGACTGATCAGCTCTGGATCTTCGCCGGTGTAGGTCAGGCCCATCACGCCGGTGTCTTTGCCTTTATCGGCCACAGCGAGATTGTTGGTGACCATGCCGATCGCGGCCAGCGTGGAGAGTTTGGTCACGGTAAAGCTGTCGCCCGGCTCGGCGTCGATGCCGCTAACCAGCATGGAGACACCACGCTGCTGCTGCAGCTGGCCGATTTTCCCTTTAAACAGCTCATCGCCATCTTTGGAAACGGTGAAGCTGTCGGCGCCGGTGATCTCAACCTTGACGCTGGCGTCTTTCCAGCTGCGCGGCAGCTCAAGACGCGAGATGGCGATTTTAGCCGGCTTCGCGCCCAGCAGACGCGAGAACCCTTTGCCTACGACAGGAAAGTGATTCTGCTCAACCTGAATATTCAGGCCCAGATCGTCAACGGTTTTCCCAATCACCATGCGGGACTGGATAATCTGGATTTCGGTGGCGGAGGCTGGCTCTACCGGCGTTTCCGTCAGATCGGTCAGCACGGTGTTAGGGCTTTTCGTCTCTACCTGTACCAGCGCGTCCGCGCTATAGATAGGCGTGGCGAACAGCGTATAGAGCGTGCCGAGCAGCAGAAAGAAGGCCGTAACGGCCACGATAATCCAGCGATGGTCAATCAGTTGCCCAACCAGGTGCGCTAAATCCCACCCGCCAGCTTCCTCTTTCGACGCGGTCGTCGCCTTACTTTTAATATTCATCGAGTATCCCAACTATCGGCTTAATGCGTTGACCCATTTCTGGGCAGCTTTTTCGAGTAATCCGTACACGGCTTCAAAGGCATCGCGGCTTTTCTTGTAGGGATCCGCTATTTCCTGTTGGTTGAGCCAGTGGCCAAATAACATGGTCTTGCCACGTACGGAGGGGTTAATGCGGTTAACCAGATCGACATGCTTTTTCTCCATCACCAGGATCAGATCGTAATCCCGGCACATGGCTGAAGTCAGCTGCTGCGCCCGATGGCCCGCCAGCGAAACCCCGTGCTCGGCGGCCACGCTGCTGGCGGTGTCGTCAGCCGCATGATCCACCAGCGCGCCCAGGCCCGCCGAGGCGATCTTTTTATCCGGCAGCGCCTGCTTCAGCAGCCGCTCTCCGGTAGGAGAGCGGCAGATATTGCCGACGCAGACCACTAAGATTGAATTAATCATCATGTCCCGCCGTTACCATCTGTGAATAATCTGCGCGTTTTCGCTCGCGTTATAGATACCGGTGATAGTTGGGGTGAGCTGCGAAATAACGCGGTTCCAACGCGTTAGCGGCGTCGAGGTGACATAAACGATGTCATACGGCTCGAGCTGGAATTCGGAACCCATCACCATCGCGGAAGCATCCTTCAGGTTCAGCTGATAGATGTTGGCGATTTTGGTGCGGTTTTTGCCTTTGATTGGACGGATAACGAAGACGCCCGTAGCATCGGAAGTCTGCTGATCCATACCCTGCGCGCTACCCAGCGCCTCGGACAGCGTCATGCCGCTGCGGTCCATTTTCAGCGTGCTCTGCTGTTTGACTTCGCCCATCACAAAGACTTTCAGGTCGTCGTTGCGCGGCACAAACAGGATATCGCCCGGATAGAGCAGATGGTTCTGCGACAGATCGCCGTTCTGCATCAGCGCCTGCAGGGAAACCGGTATTTCGCTGCCGTTATGGGTCAGCACCACGTTGCGCCAGTCGGCGTTGGCGGTCAGGCCGCCGGCGGTGTTGATCGCGTCCAGAATCGTCAGCGGCACGTTGGTGATCGGCTGCTGGCCGGAAGTGGTCACTTCGCCCGTCACATAGGCTTTCTGTGATTTAAACGAGGCGACGCTGACGTCAACCTGCGGGCTTTCGATATATTGCGCCAGACGACCGGCGATCTCGGTGCGCACTTCCTGCACGGTACGGCCCGCGACGCGGACACGGCCGATATAAGGATAGAAAATGGTGCCGTCGGAGTGTACCCAGTTGCCGGTGTCGCTGGCGCTACGGTACTGGCCAGCTGGCGTGGTCAATTCCGGGTGATCCCAGACGGTCACGGTCAGCACGTCGCCAACGCCGATACGGTACTCGTAATTCTGCAGCTCGTTTTCCAGCTGCGGATTAGGACGGGCAACCACAGGCGTTGGACGCATGCGATCGACCAGGCTTGGGGTCATAGGGAAAACGTTGACATATTTATCGATGTCAAAATCGTTATCCTGCTGCTTAATCACATCTTTTCCGCTGGTGGAAAGCTTTGAACCCGGTACTACCGTACATCCGGAAAGGAGGGTAGCCGATATCAACAAGGGCAATAACTTCGTTTTGATTGTAATCATCTGTTTCATCGCTATCAGTAATTTGATTGATAGTGGCGGATCCGCCGCTGTGTAGCGTCATGCAAAAGTCAATATAAGCGTTTCAATCGCTGTCACTGTCACTCATTCTTTTTCGATCCCTATCCTCTTTAGAAGTCCTGCCGGTTCGCGGTGAACCAGCCCTTAACCAGGAAAACGTTGAGCGCGCAGATCAACAGCCAAATCACGCCATAACAGCGGCGCCCTCCGCAGAGCGCGCCGAAAGCTCGAACTAGTAGGCGCCGTCGCGTTTCAGCACCACGCCGATGGTTTTGAACAAAATGGCGATATCGTTCCACAACGACCAGTTTTTCACATACCAGGAGTCGAAGTAGACGCGAGTTTCATAATCGACGTCATTACGTCCGCTGACCTGCCAGAGACCGGTCATGCCCGGCTTGGCCATAAAGTAGTAGTCAACGTCGCCCGCATAGCGCTCCAGCTCATCTTCAATGACCGGACGCGGCCCAACCAGGCTCATCTCGCCGCGTACCACGTTCCACAGCTGCGGCAGCTCGTCCAGGCTGGTTTTACGAATAAAGTGACCGATACGGGTAATACGCGGATCGTTTTTCAGCTTGAAATCTTTATCCCATTCCGCACGAGCGGCTGGATCGGTGCGCAGCACCTCTTCCAGAACCTCTTTGGAGTTAACCACCATAGAGCGGAATTTCAGGCATTTAAATTTCCGGCCGTTCAGACCCACGCGTTCATGACCGTAAATAGGATTACCGCCGTCGCGGGCAACCATAAAGATAAGAACGGCCAGCGCCGGCATCAGCATGACGATAATACTTAAGGCGCCGACAATATCAAAAGCGCGCTTAACGAAACGCGAGGTGCGTTTAGCCAGATTATTGCTGACGCGCAGGATCATCACTTCATGGCTAAAGATATAAGCCATATCAGTGCCATATAGCGGAACGCCGCGCAGCGAAGGAATAACCGAAACGGAACGGCAATTATGCTTCGCCAGGTTTTTCAGCCAGATATCGCGATGATGGCTCTGTTCGAATTCCACGGCGACAATAAATTGCGTTTCGCTGTTTACCAGCTGCCAGAGAGCAGCTTCTTCACGAATAACCGGGATGCCGAACAGCGCCGGCGCAGGCGTAGTGCCGTCCACGTCGTAGAAAGCGATGACGTCAAAGCCCATCACTTCTTCGCTCTGTAGCGCCATCCAGGCTTCTTCCGCGTTTTTACCGCTGCCGATAATAATGGTCTGCTTTTTCCACAGGCCATTGCGGTTAAGCACGCGCTTAACGATAGCGCGGCCTACGGGAATAAGCACCAGCGCCAGCAGCCAGGTTAAAATCCATACCCAGCGAGACATTTCCGATTTTGACAGCGCCGTG
This sequence comes from Erwinia sp. CGal63, assembly GCF_037026505.1. Taxonomy (NCBI): domain Bacteria; kingdom Pseudomonadati; phylum Pseudomonadota; class Gammaproteobacteria; order Enterobacterales; family Erwiniaceae; genus Erwinia; species Erwinia sp. CGal63. Next base: position 292,978 of record NZ_JAKUMN010000001.1, on the reverse strand, counting down.
ATGGAAAGATCGATCACGGAGAATATCAGTACGCTCCGGAAAACTTCTTTTAATTCGAACCAGAAGGGTTTGCGATAGGTATAGTGGCGCAGGCGAACCCAGAACCAGCCAATACAGATCACTGAGAGGATAATGTGTGTGCTTATTTTTAATTGCATATCCTGTGCTGACATATTCTCCAACAAATTCCCTGGAAAACTTCTCATCAACAGAATAGCAATAAATAAAGACGCGTTAAAAAAAATAAGATCTGAAAGTGCCAGTGATATTTTTATTAACAGCCCTTTAAAGGTGAATTGTATATCGCGCATAGTTAACTCTTATTTATTCTTCAAAAGCCTGTGATTTAATAATTTCACCGCTAAGAACCGCAAGTTTTCAGGCATGCTGTTTATTCCACAGGAGACGTATTCAGAAGTTGTGTAAAAGGTCATGGCAACTGGCAGTACGATCGGAGAGGACATGTAAAATCAACAACCACGGTGCTTTCTTCGCCAGTGCAGCACGTTTTTCCACCGTTTCGAACACGCTACCGCCCCTGGCTTGTAGCTGCCAATGCGCTGTATCTTGTCCTGACATGTTGGTTTTATCCTGCCATCTTAAGACGCATTTTATCGCCCCCTGAACTGCAAACATAAAAAGGACGTCAAAACACGACCGTGCTAATTGCTACATTAACGCAGCCATTTACTAACACATTGCTATACTAGTTATTACTGGCCTGTTTACAAGAGCCCGCTCTCCCCCATGCGCTCTTTTAGGATTAAGACTACCTGCAGCGCCACGCTATACCTTAGCTTTCATCTTTTTCCCCGCGATAAAATTCGGATTAGCTTTACGTTCAGAGTAAGAATAATCCTGTCTGACTTAACTTCATCTCTTAAGTATCCCTTACTTTATCGGACAGACCTATGCGAATATTCCTGAAAACCTTTTAATCAGAAGGCAATCTTTGCTCGGATAATTCTAAAAATTGGCGCCATCGAACAGCGCCCTTTATCGCTTTAACGCGGCGAGCAGCGGGATTATTTGTTGAATCAGAGGGCGTTCACTATCATCATGGCATTTCCTTAATCCTGAGAGTGAATTTCTGATGTTTGAGTGGATCGCCGATCCGTCAATCTGGGCTGGCCTTGTCACCCTGATCGTGCTGGAACTGGTGCTGGGCATTGATAATCTCGTCTTTATCGCCATTCTGGCGGAGAAGCTGCCGCCCGCGCAGCGCGACCGCGCCCGCGTAACGGGTCTGCTGCTGGCGCTGGTGATGCGCCTGCTGTTACTGGCCTCTATCTCCTGGCTCTCTTCCCTGACCTCTGCCCTCTTCTCGGTATCGGGCCACGCGTTTAGCGCGCGCGACCTGATTATGTTGCTGGGCGGCGTCTTCCTGCTGTTCAAAGCTACCGTAGAGCTGAATGAAAGGCTGGAAGGCAAAGACGAGGATGAGAATCCACAAAAGCGTGGGGCGAAATTCTGGCCGGTAGTGGCGCAGATTGTGGTGCTGGATGCGGTTTTTTCTCTGGATTCCGTGATTACCGCCGTCGGCATGGTGGACCATCTGGCAGTAATGATGGCGGCCGTGATTATCGCGATTTGCTTAATGTTGCTGGCCAGTAAACCGCTGACGCGCTTCGTTAATCAGCATCCGACTATAGTAATCCTCTGCCTGAGCTTTCTGCTGATGATTGGTTTCAGCCTGGTGGCGGACGGCTTCGGCTATCACATTCCCAAAGGCTATCTTTACGCCGCCATCGGTTTCTCGGTGATTATCGAGGCGCTGAACCAGCTGGCGCACTTTAACCGTCGCCGGTTTCTCTCCGCGAAAGCGCCTCTACGCAAGCGCACCGCCGAGGCCGTACTGAATCTGCTGCGCGGCAGTCACGACCAGACGGAGCTGGACGCGGAAACCTCTTCGCTGGTGGCGGATGGCGGCAGCCAGGCCATTTTTAACAAGCAGGAACGCATGATGATTGCGCGCGTGCTGGGTATGGGCCAGCGCACGGTGAGCAGCATTATGACGTCGCGGCAGGATATCGCCTCGGTGGATCTCAGCGAGTCGCCGGAAGAGATCATGGCGACGCTCGATCTGAACCAGCACACGCGTATCGTGGTAACGGAAAACAGCGAAGACCCGCTGGGCGTAGTGCACGTAATCGATCTGCTGAAGCAGGCGCTGCATGGCGACAGTCTGGATATTCGCGCCCTTATCCGCCAGCCGCTGGTTTTCCCGGAACAGCTTTCGCTACTGCCGGCGCTGGAGCAGTTTCGCAACGCGCGCACCCATTTCGCCTTTGTAGTGGATGAGTTCGGTTCAGTAGAAGGCGTCGTGACGTTGAGCGACGTGATGGAAACCATCGCGGGCAATTTGCCTAACGAAGGTGAAACGATCGATCCCCGCTACGATATTCAGCAAAACGCCGACGGCAGCTGGACGGCTAACGGCCATATGCCGCTGGACGACCTGATTCTGTACGTACCGCTGCCGCTGGATGAAAAAAGGGAGTACCACACGCTGGCTGGCCTGTTGATGGAGCATATGCAGCGCGTGCCGCAGGAAGGCGAAGAGATTCAGATCGACGACTGTTTGTTCCGCACGCTGCAGGTTGAAAGCCATCGCGTGCAGAAAGTGCAGATTATTCCTTTAGCGCAGGAAGAGGAAGCATAACGCTGACGCTGATAAAGCCCTGCTTTATCAGCGTTTCGCCTCAGAGATCCTTGATTAACTTCTGCACCGAGCTGCTTTTGCCGTTCTCGGGATTTTTTTCCGACCACTGTTTCAGGCGCTTTTTCGCCTCATCCTGCAGCTGCTGGCGCAGTACCTGATCGATCTGCAGCGAGTAGTTCAGCCCGTCCCACGGGCCGTAAATCCGTAGCGGAACCGGCGTCTGCCGCAGCCGTTCGATTACTTCGCCGTCGCCCTGCCAGCCTTCGGTGACCGTAACGCCGAAATTCATATCCGCCTGCTTCGCCGCCATATTAACCGTGCCCTGGCCGCTGTAGTTCAGCATAGAGGCGCGGCCGTCCAGATCGACAAAGGCGAGCAGCCCTTTTTGCAGCGTCATTTTACCGGTGATGTGCTGGAAATCGCTTTCAGGCGCGGCGGCGGCATGAACACGGTTGCTGCTTCGCTCCACGGCGCGCTGGATCATGCGCTGGAAATTCAGTCCGGACATCAGCGCGTTATTCAGGCTGAGTTCGGCGCTACCCTGCCAGTCGCGCTTGAAATCGGCTACGGTCAGTCCGGCGCCGCTGAAATTGCCGTTCAGCGTCAAATCGCCGCTCAGCGAAGGCGGCAGCTCAAAGGCTTTCAGCAGCGGCGCGACGGCGATATTCTGCAGCGACGGCGTCAGCGACGCCTGCGCGCGCGGCGAGCGGAAATCGATACTGCCCGGCAGAGAAAACGCGCCGTTGCCCGCTTTGCCGCTTAGCGTCGCCAGCGTCAGCAGCCCGTTGCTGCTGCTGGCCTGCAGCGCGACCTGATCAAAGGCCAGGCCGCGCCAGCGCATTTGATCCGCCGACAGCGTCAGCTGCCCATCCATCTGGTTGAAAAGAGAATCGACGTTAGCCTGCGCGGGCTGGGCGATAACGGGCGCCGGAGCGGAGCGCCGCGCCTGAATAGTCTGGCCGTCGCCGCCGCTTTCCAGCCCCAGCAGCGAATCCATATTGAGCATCGGCGCATGAAGGTTTAGCTGGATCTGCGGCCGGTTCGCCAGCGTACCGCTGGCGCTGCCGGTCAGCTGGCTGTCGTTCAGGCTCAGCGCCAGGTTGTTCAGGCGGAAAGCGTCGCTGTCGCTCCACTCCGCCTGCAGGCTGGCCTGCCCTTTCACTCCTTCCTGCGGCAAATCCGCGCCGCCGAGCTGGTAATCCAGCTGGTTGATCGTCGCCGCGAGATGCTGCGGGTAGCGGCTGAGATCCACATCCGCGTTCAGATTCAGATTCAGCTCGCGCTGATCGCGGCTGACGCGGCTGCCCAGTTCAAGATGGGCATGACGCTGCTGGTTTTGCGACAGCCTGAGGTTGAGGTCGCGCACGTTAAGCTGCTCGCCGCTGCTCTGCTGCCAGATCAGCAGGCTGTCGGCCACCTGCAGGTTGTCGATATCGAAGGTCCAGCGCTGGGTCAGCGGCGACGGCGGCGGCGAATCCGCCGGGCCCTGCGGCGCGTTGGCCGGGCGCTGCGCGGCGCTGTCTGGCGTCAGGCGAATGACCGCCTCTTTCAGCAGCACCTGTTTTACCGCCAGCTGATGGGAGAGCAGAGGAAGAAGCTTGACGTCGAGCCGCATATTGCTGGCGCTGACGAAAGGCTGCTGCGCGCCCGGCGCGGTCAGGCTCATCGGGCCGGAGAGAATGCTGAGCTGCGGCCAGACGTGCCAGCGCAAATCGCCGTTCAGCGTCAGCCGGTAGCCGCTGCGCTGCTCGACCTGCCTGGCCATATAGGCGCGAAAATCGTTGGGATTGACCAGCAACACCAGCGCCGTCATGCCGGCCACGATGACCACCAGCAAAATGGCCAGGGTGGTGATAAACCTTTTCATGCCTTCCCCTTATAACTTCCACTACTGACGACGCGGCTGACGGACAAAAGGGCCGTACGCTGGCCTGCCGCCATTAAGCGTCCTGATCTTTATCGATGCGGCTGGCGTCCGCGCCCTGCTGGCCTTTGTACTTGGCGTCCTGACGACGGTTATAGGGACGAGCCGCAGGCGCGGAAAGCGGTTCGAAGCTCAGCGCGCCAATCAGCATACCCGGCCTTAACGCCAGCGGCAGCTTACCAGAATTATAGAACTCCAGCACGATACGTCCCTGCCAGCCCGGATCGATGCGGTGCGCGGTAACGTGCACCATCAGGCCGAGGCGGGCCAGCGACGAGCGGCCATCCAGCCAGCCGACCAGATTATCCGGCAGCGTAACGGATTCAAAAGTCACCGCCAGCGCCAGTTCGCCGGGATGCAGAAAGAAAGCTTCGCCTTCCGGCAGCACGATTTCGTCGCTCATCACGCGGTCAAGCGCCGCGCTGACCTCATCTTTCGGGCCGCTGAGATCGATATAGGCGGCGGTATGGCCACGGAAGGTGCGGAACTGGTTGCCGAGGCGAACGTCAACGGTGGCGCCGTTGATACGCTCGACCGGCGGACGTGGAGAGATATCGAGCTGGCCGCTGTCGAGCCAGGCTTCTATATCGCGGTCGCATAAACGCATGGAAAGTTACTCCAAAACAATAGGCTGAACGGCGGGAGCGGGTCGCCCCCTGCGCGGAATACCCGAGCCGCCTTGCGGGGCGTCGGGCAGCATTTACTCGAAGAACTGATTGATCTTCGCCTTCAGAATATCGATCGCGATGCGGTTTTTGCCGCCGCGAGGCACGATAATATCGGCATACTGTTTGGAAGGTTCGATAAACTGCAGGAACATCGGACGCACTGTTTTCTGATACTGCGCCATCACGGAGTCCATCGAACGGCCACGTTCGTTGACGTCACGCTTCATGCGGCGCATCAGGCAGATATCCAGCGGCGTATCCACAAAGATCGAAAAGTTCATTTCGGCGCGCAGGCGCGCATCCGTCAGCAACAGAATCCCTTCCAGAATAATCACTTTTTTCGGCTTCAGCTGAATGGTCTGCGCGGTACGGGTATGTTCGACATAGCTGTAGACCGGCAGATCGATCGCCTCGCCCGCTTTCAGCATCTGCAGATGCTGCAGCAGCAGATTATGATCCATCGCGCTGGGATGGTCATAGTTGGTTTTAACCCGCTCATCCATGGTCAGGTGGCTTTGGTCTTTGTAGTAAGCATCCTCAGGGATAACACCAATATTTTCATCGCCGACCCGATCGCGGACTTCGCGATAAAGCGTGCTGGCAATAAGACTTTTTCCCGAGGCAGATGCGCCGGCGATACCTACGATGACGCACTGATGCGACTTGTCAGTCATAAAATTAAAGACCTGATTTGTGTCTGAGACAGATGGAGAGGATGAATTCGCGCATAATTATAGGGATTTCGGGGTGTTGATGCCAGAAAAAAGCGGCGGCGCTCTTTTAAGACTTTCCCGTTATACCTTGCCGACACCGATCGGTAAACTGACGGCAGTCGGGATCATCTTTTCGTTTCGCGCGTGGTCGGCAGCGATTTTACGCTGTCACAAAAGGCTCGTCGGAACCGCACAGCATAATAAGGAAACACCTTGTACTGGCGTACATTGCACTTTTTGACCTATTTTGGCGACAGCATGCTGCTTATTCCCACCGCTATCGTCATGGCTGGCCTGATCGGCTGGAAAAACAGCGATCGTCGCGCGGTCTGGCTTTGGGCGCTGGCGTTCTGCACCGCCGGTGCGGTGGTCAGTCTTTCCAAAATCGCTTTTATGGGCTTTGGTCTTGGCAGCGCCCATCTTAACTTTACCGGTTTCAGCGGCCATACCGCCATGTCGGCCACGCTGTGGCCGGTCATGCTCTGGCTGTTCAGCGGTCGCCTGAGCGAAAACGGCCGCCGGTTCGCCGTCGCTGTCGGCTATCTGATCCCCGTGCTGGTTGGCGTCTCGCGACTGCTGCTTAGCTATCACTCCGTGAGTGAAGTGGTCACCGGCCTGATTCTGGGCTTTACGCTGAGTACGGCTTTTCTGGTGAGTCAGCGCCGTTCACGGCTGCAGGGATTCTCCTCGCTGCAGCTTTGCGTTGCGCTGCTGTTGCCTCTGCTGCTGCTGAGTCATGGCCGTCTCGCCACCACGCAGCAGTTTTTACAGCGCCTTTCCGTGCAGATCGCCGGTATCGATCATCCCTGGACACGCGCCGATTTGCTGAAGCTGCGCCAGTAGTGCCGTGGCTGGCGGGGTCAATCGTCCGAATAGAGCGATCTTTTGAATTACCGCAGGCATTCAAAAATCGTTGTGTTAGCATTAAACCGGTACGAGCTGACCGACCTCCGTTGCCTCGCTGGATTGATATGACGACTGATACTTTTTCCCCCGCTGGCCGCTCTTCTCTCTTCTGGTGCAGAGGAGCGCTGTTTGGCGCGCTCGCCTTTGTTCTGACGCTGTTCTGCCTGGAACTGATCAAGGTCAGCGTGCAAATCTCTTCGCTGTGGCTGCCCACCGCGCTGATGACCATGCTTGTTTTCCGCTATCCGCTGCGCAAGCTGCCGGTGCTGCTGGGCGGCTGTCTGATTGGGGTCGTCGTCGCTAATCGCTTAATCATGGGCAGCGAGCTGACGCTGCTCATGTTTCCGCTGATTAATTTGCTGCAGGCGCTGCTGGGCGGCCTGCTGCTGCGGCGGTTACTCGACCAGAAGGCGCCGCTGGATTCCCTGCTCAGCTGGTGCAAAATGGTGGCGGCGGTTGGTATCTTTATGCCGCTGGCCGGCGCGCTGCTCGCCTGCTGGGCGCTGAGCTTTAGCGGCCAGGCCAGCCTCCATTTTTTTAGCACCTGGGCCATCTCGGAAACCATCGGTATGCTGGCGCTTGGCCCGGTATGTCTGTTGTGGCAGCGCGACGAGCTGCGTAGATCCTTCAGCCAGCGCGCGCTGTTTGAAACGCTGCTGACGCTGATCGCTACCCTGGCCCTGAGCTACTGCGCGCTGCGCTACCTGCCCTGGTCTTTCACTTTTGTCATGGTGGTGCTCTTCTATAGCGCCGTGCGCCTGCCGCGCTTTTCCGCCTATATTGTGTTTCTGGCTACGCTGGTAATGATGAGCATACTGCTGGCGCTGAACCTGCTGATGCAGTATACCGACGCCCTTTCCGTGGCGGGCAGCGCGCCCTGGCTGCCGTTTTTGCTGGCGATTATTCCCAGCCATATCATGACGCAGGTAATGCACTCTTTTCGCGAGGAGAAAAAGCATATCACGCAGAGCGAAGCGCGCTTTCGCCACGCCATGGAGTATTCGGTAATCGGCATGGCGCTGGTGTCGCCGGATGGTCGCTGGCTGCAGGTTAACCAGTCGCTTTGCCGGCTGCTGGGCTACAGCAGGGAAGAGCTGACCAGTATGACCTTTCAGGCGCTGACGCATCCCGACGATCTGGTCAGCGATGAAGGCAAGCTCAATGCGCTGCTCGCGGGCACTATTGAAACCTACAGTCATGAAAAACGCTATTTGCGGAAAGATGGCCGCATCGTCTGGGTGCTGCTGGCGGTTTCGCTGGTGCGCGACGTCGACCGGCGGCCGCTCTACTTTATCTCGCAAATCGAGGATATCTCCGATCTCAAACAGACCGAGGCGGTTAACCGTCGCCTGATGCAGCGCATTACCCTGGCCAACGAAGCGGCAGGCATCGGCGTCTGGGACTGGAGCCTGAAGACCGGCAAGATGAACTGGGACAAGCGCATGTTCCAGATCTACGGCCTGCGGGAAGAGGGTCATGCGACCTACCTTACCTGGGTCAACAGCCTGCTGCCCGCCGATCGGCAGCTGGCCATCGACGCATTTGACCAGGGAATAAGAAAGTCTTCAGCGGTGGACGTAGTATTTCGCATCGTCACCGACAACGGCATCCGCTTTATCCGCAGCCAGTCGACGCTGGTGCTCGACGACGACGGCAACGTGGAAAGAATGCTCGGCATCAATCAGGATATTACGGAGATGCGCCTGCTGACCGACGCGCTCTATCAGGAAAAAGAGCGAATGCATATCACGCTGGACGCCATCGGCGAAGCGGTGATCAGCACCGACGAAGAGATGCGCGTTACCTTTATGAATCCGGTGGCGGAGGTAATGAGCGGCTGGACGCAGGAGGAAGCGGCGGGCAAACCGCTCAGCGAACTGCTGCGCATCACGCACGGCAGCGACGGGCCGGAGATGGAAAATCTGCTGCTGTGCGAACTGCCGCACAGCAAATCGGAGCTGGATCGGGAGCTGGTGCTGCATAACCGCTCCGGCGATCGGTTCGATATTCACTACAGCATTACGCCGCTGAAAACCCAACAGGGCGACTATATCGGCAGCGTAATCGTCATTCAGGACGTCAGCGAATCGCGGGAGATGATGCGACGGCTGAGCTATGGCGCCTCGCACGATATGCTGACCCGCCTGCCTAACCGCGTCAGCTTCGAACAGCGGCTGAAGCAGCTGCTGCTCAGCGCCTGTCAGCAGCAGCGCCAGCACACGCTGATCTTTATCGATCTGGATCGCTTTAAGGCGGTTAACGACAGCGCCGGACACGCCGCGGGCGACGCGCTACTGCGAGAGATCTCCGTACAGATGAAACAGCACCTGCGCAGCGGCGATTTCCTGGCGCGGCTGGGCGGCGACGAGTTTGGCGTGCTGCTGCCTGACTGCGCCCTGAATGAAGCGCGCGAAGTGACGGAACGGCTGGTGGACGCGGTGAATCACTACGCTTTTTACTGGGAAGGCCAGCTGCATCGCATCGGCGCCAGCGCGGGCATCACGCTGCTGAGCCGGGAGAATGCTCACGCCAGCGAAGTGATGGCTCAGGCCGACCTGGCCTGTTATAACGCCAAGCACAACGGTCGCGGCCAGCTTTCCGTTTACGACGCCAGGCTGATCGATACCCTGAAACCCGTGCTGTCGCAGCGCGAAAACGAACAGATTCTGCCGCAGCCGCCGCGCTGACCGCGCTTCGCCCTTCCCGCCGCCGACGCAATTAAAGCGCGCGCGGCCCTTGCTCTCCTGTCGCCCCTGGGCTAAAGTCGCTCCCTTTTTTTATTAGCGGAGAGAAGGAATGTTTATCGGCTTTGATTACGGGACGGCAAACTGTTCGGTAGCCATTATGAAAGAGGGCTCGCCTCTCCTGCTGCCGCTGGAAAACGGCGCCAGATTGCTGCCCTCGATGCTCTGCTCGCCAACGCGCGACACGGTCAGCGAATGGCTGTTCCGCCATCATCAGGTGCCGACCCCGGAAGCTGAAAACCAGGCGATTTTACGTCGCGCGCTGGCCTTCAACCGCGAAGAAGATATCGAAGTGACGCCCGCCAGCGTGCAGTTCGGGCTGGCGTCGCTGGCGCAGTATATGGCGGAGCCGGAAGAGACCTGGTTCGTGAAATCGCCGAAGTCCTTCCTGGGCGCCAGCGGCCTGAAGCCGCAACAGGTCGCTTTTTTCGAAGATCTGGTGTGCGCGATGATGCTGCATATTCGCCAGCAGGCTGAAGCGCAGATCGACGAGAGCATTACCCAGGCGGTTATCGGTCGTCCGGTCAACTTTCAGGGGCTGGGCGGCGAAGAGGCCAACCGCCAGGCGCAGGGTATTCTGGCCCGCGCCGCAAGCCGTGCCGGTTTCAAAGAAGTGGAGTTTCAGTTCGAGCCGGTAGCGGCAGGACTGGAGTTTGAAGCTACCCTTAAAGAAGAGACGCGCGTGCTGATCGTGGATATCGGCGGCGGCACCACCGACTGCTCGATGCTGCTGATGGGGCCGCAGTGGCACGATAAAGCCGAGCGTCAGGAGAGCCTGCTGGGCCACAGCGGCTGTCGCGTCGGCGGTAACGATCTGGATATCATGCTGGCCTTTAAAGAGCTGATGCCGTTGCTGGGCAGCGGCGGCCAGACGCAGAAAGGCATCGCGCTGCCTGCGCTACCGTGGTGGAATGCTATCGCCATTAACGACGTGCCCGCGCAGAGCGATTTTTACGCCACGGCCAGCCGCAAGCAGCTGCAGGATCTGATCCGCGACGCGCAGGAGCCGGAAAAAGTGAAGCGCCTGCTGAAAGTCTGGCAGCAGCGTCTGGGCTATCGCCTGGTGCGCGCGGCGGAAGAGAGTAAGATCGCCCTTTCGGAACGGCCTCAGGCAACCGCGACGCTGGATTTTATCGACCAGGCTCTGGCGACAGATATCAGTGCCGAGGCCCTGAAAGCCGCTATCGCGCAGCCGCTGGAGCGCATTCAGGAGCAGGTGAAGCTGGCGCTGGACGAGAGCGGCACCAAACCGGATGTGATCTATCTGACCGGCGGCAGCGCTCGCTCGCCGGTGCTGCGGCAGGCGCTGCAGCAGTTGCTGCCCGATATTCCGCTGGCCAGCGGCGATGACTTTGGTTCCGTCACCGCCGGTCTGGCGCGCTGGGCGCAGGTGCTGTTTCGCTAATCAGTAGCGGCTGGCTTCGGTCAGCCTGCTGATTGCTGCATCGCTGAGCTTAAGCGCGGCGGCTTTGCTCAGCTCCTCCAGCTGAGCAAGCGAAGTGACGCTGACAATTGGCGCGGTAATGCCCGGACGCGCGATCTGCCATGCCAGCGCGACCTGCGTGGGCGTGGCCTGGCTCTCTTCGGCAACGTCATCCAGCGCCTGCAGGATACGCAGGCCACGGTCGTTTAAGTATTTATCGACCACGCCTTCGCCACGCTTGCTTTTACTCGCGTCAGCCCTGCTGCGATATTTGCCGCTCAGAAAGCCGCTGGCCAGCGAGTAGTAGTTAATGACGCCCAGCTCGTTTTGCCGCGCTACCTGCTCCAGCCCGCTTTCGTACTGCTGGCGATCGTAGAGGTTATACTCCGGCTGCAGCGTTTCATAGCGCGCCAGGTTCTGCGCTTCGCTGATTTTCAGGGCTTCCGCCAGGCGCTCCGCGCTGTAGTTGGAGGCGCCAATCGCCCGCACTTTGCCTTCTTTAATCAGCGCGTCGAAAGTTGCCAGGGTTTCCTGCAAAGGCGTGTCGCTGTCGTCGCGGTGCGCCTGATAGAGATCGATATAGTCGGTTTGCAGACGCCGCAGCGAAGCTTCAACCGCCTGGCGTAGATAAGCGGGCGCCAGGCCGGTTTTGCCTTCGCCCATTTCCATACCCACTTTGGTCGCCAGTACGATCTGGTTGCGTTTGCCGGTTTTTTTCAGCCAGTTGCCGATAATGGTTTCGGATTCGCCGCCCTGGTTGCCCGGCGCCCAGCGCGAGTAGCAGTCAGCGGTATCGATAAAAAAGAGGCCTTTTTCCACCAGCGCGTCCAGCAGGGAGAAAGACGTTTGCTGATCGACCGTCCAGCCGAACACGTTGCCGCCGAAAGTCAGCGTCGGAACCTGAATGCCGGTACGGCCCAGCGCGCGATGCGGTATAGTCATCTTTATGCTCCTGTATTGAAAGGGTTTCTGCAGTGACTATTAGCTTAGCAAACATCCTGACGAGGAGCCTGTTGAGGCAAAGTAAAAGCATTACAAGGCATGAATACTTACACTTACTGAACGGTTATTCTTAATTCCTTCATTTTTATCATTGATAAACCCGTTAAAATTGAAAAATTAAGCGTCTTCGCCATCCGGCTTCCATAGTCTGTATGGCTCTTTGCCCGACGCTAACTTTGCTTCTGGAGAATTGATAACAGGATGAACACCCGGCGCCGTACTCAAATCACTCTTCTGGTGCTCGTCGCTCTCGCAGCGGGCGGAATCTACTGGTGGCACAGCCACGGCACGCAGCCTGCCCCAACACAAAAAACGGACTCTGCGCGCGCTAAGGGCGGCGGACGTCATGCGATGGGCGGCGCGCTGTCGCCGGTGCAGGCCGCCGCCGCCGCGCGCCAGAGCGTGCCGCAATATCTTACCGGGCTCGGCACCGTTGCCGCCGCTAATACCGTTACGCTGCGCAGCCGCGTGGATGGCGATCTGGTGGCGATCCACTTTACCGAAGGCCAACAGGTCAAAGCGGGCCAGCTGCTAGCGGAAATCGATCCCCGCCCATTTCAGGTGGCGCTGACCCAGGCTCAGGGCCAGCTGGCCAGAGATCAGGCGACGCTGGCCAATGCCCGTCGCGATCTGGCGAGGCTGGAGAAACTGGTGAAAACCAACCTGGTATCGCAACAGGAGCTGGATACACAGCGCGCGCTGGTCAGCGAAACCCTGGGCACGATTAAAGCGGACGAAGGCAGCGTCGCCAGCGCCCAGCTGAATCTGACCTACAGCCGCATTACCTCGCCCATCGACGGCCGTGTAGGCCTGCGTCAGGTCGATATCGGCAACTATGTCAGCAGCGGCGACAGCAACGGCATCGTGGTGATTACCCAGACGCATCCGGTAGAGCTGGTGTTCACGCTGCCGGAAAATCAGATCGAAACCCTGCTGAAAGCGCAAAAATCGGGACAGCCAATCCCGGTCGAAGCCTGGGATCGCAGCAATAAAACGCTGCTGGCTACCGGCAGGCTGCTGAGTATGGATAACCAAATCGACGTCACCACCGGCACTATCAAGGTCAAAGCGCAGTTCGCCAACGAAGACGATCGCCTCTTCCCGAATCAGTTCGTTAACGCCCGTCTGCAGGTCAACACGCTGCAGGACGCTATCGTTATCCCGGTCGCGGCGCTGCAGATGGGCAACGAGGGCCACTTTGTCTGGGTGGTCAACAGCGACAACAAGGTCAGCAAAAAAACCGTTACCGTTAGCGTGCAGGACAGCGAAAAAGCGATTATCGACGCCGGGCTGGACGAAGGCGAAAGCGTGGTCACCGACGGTATCGATCGCCTGACGGAAGGCGCCACGGTTGAAGTGGTCGCGCCGCAGTCCACGCCGCTCACCGGCAAGACGACGCCGCCCGCTAAAGGAGCGCGCCAGTAATGCAGGTGATGCCATCCACGCCGGGCGGCGGCCCTTCCCGCCTGTTTATTCTGCGTCCTGTAGCGACCACGCTGCTGATGATCGCCATCCTGCTGGCCGGTATTCTCGGCTATCGCTATCTGCCTGTTTCCGCGCTGCCGGAGGTCGACTACCCGACCATTCAGGTGGTGACGCTCTATCCCGGCGCCAGCCCGGATGTGATGACCTCGGCGGTCACCGCGCCGCTGGAGCGGCAGTTCGGCCAGATGTCGGGCTTAAAGCAGATGGCTTCGCAAAGCTCCGGCGGCGCCTCGGTGGTGACGCTGCAGTTTCAGCTGTCGCTGCCGCTGGACGTGGCCGAGCAGGAAGTGCAGGCCGCCATCAACGCGGCGACCAATCTGCTGCCTTCCGATCTGCCTAATCCGCCGGTTTACAGCAAGGTCAATCCTGCCGATCCGCCGATTATGACGCTGGCCGTCACCACCACCAGTATGCCGATGACTCAGGTGCAGGATATGGTGGAGACGCGCGTGGCGCAGAAAATTTCGCAGGTTTCCGGCGTCGGCCTGGTGACGCTGGCGGGCGGTCAGCGTCCTGCGGTGCGCGTGAAGCTGAACGCGCAGGCGCTCGCCTCGCTGGGCTTAACCAGCGAAACGGTGCGCACCGCCATCAGCAGCGCCAACGTCAACTCGGCGAAAGGCAGCCTGGACGGGCCGGAGCGCTCTATTACCCTTTCCGCCAACGATCAGATGAAGTCGGCAGAGGATTATCGTCAGCTGATTATCAGCTGGCAGAACGGCGCGCCGGTGCGCCTGCGCGACGTCGCCACCGTTGAGCAAGGCGCGGAAAACAGCTGGCTGGGCGCCTGGGCCAATCGCCAGCAGGCGATCGTGCTGAATATTCAGCGCCAGCCGGGCGCCAATATCATTACCACCGCCGACAGCATCCGCAAAATGCTTCCCGCGCTAACCGCCTCGCTGCCGAAATCGGTAGAGGTCAAGGTCCTTACCGATCGCACCACCAATATCCGCGCCTCGGTGCATGACGTGCAGTTTGAGCTGATGCTGGCGATTGCGCTGGTGGTGATGATCATTTACCTGTTTCTGCGCAACGTGCCGGCGACGATTATTCCGGCCGTGGCGGTGCCGCTGTCGCTGGTCGGCACCTTCGCCGTTATCTATTTCCTTGGCTTCTCCATCAATAACCTGACGCTGATGGCGCTGACCATCGCCACCGGTTTCGTGGTGGATGACGCCATCGTGGTGATCGAGAACATTTCGCGCTATATCGAAAAAGGCGAAAAGCCGCTGGCTGCGGCGCTGAAAGGCGCGGGCGAGATCGGCTTTACCATTATCTCACTCACCTTCTCGCTGATTGCGGTACTGATCCCGCTGCTGTTTATGGGGGATATCGTCGGCAGGCTGTTCCGCGAATTCGCCGTGACGCTGGCCATTTCGATTCTGATCTCCGCCGTGGTGTCGCTAACATTAACGCCGATGATGTGCGCGCGGATGCTCAGCGTGGAATCCCTGCGCAAACAAAACCGCTTTTCGCGCGCCAGCGAGGCGCTGTTCGATCGCGTTATCGCCGCCTATGGCCGCTTCCTGAAGCGCGTGCTCAACCATCCGTGGCTGACGCTGGGCGTGGCGCTCGGCACGCTGGCCATCACCATCCTGCTGTGGATTGCGATCCCGAAAGGCTTTTTCCCGCTGCAGGATAACGGCATTATCCAGGGTACGCTGCAGGCGCCGCAGTCGGTTTCCTGGCGCAACATGGCGCAGCGCCAGCAGCAGGTTGCCTCGATTATCATGAAAGATCCGGCGGTAGAGAGCCTGACCTCGTTCGTCGGCGTGGACGGCACCAATCCGGCGCTGAACAGCGGGCGGCTGCAGATTAACCTCAAGCCGCTGAGCGAGCGCGAGGATCGCATTCCGGCAGTGATTGAGCGCCTGCAGCAGTCTATCGCCAGCCTGCCCGGCATCGAGCTTTATCTGCAGCCGGTGCAGGATCTGACTATCGATACCCAGCTCAGCCGCACGCAGTACCAGTTTACGCTGCAGACCGGCTCGCTGGAGTCGCTGAGCCTGTGGGTACCGAAGCTTACCGAGGCGCTGAAGCAGCTGCCGCAGCTGAAGGACGTCAGCAGCGACTGGCAGGATCGGGGACTGGAAGCCTATATCAAGGTGGATCGCGATAACGCCAGCCGTCTCGGCATCAGCATGGCCGACGTCGATAACGCCCTTTATAACGCTTTTGGTCAGCGGCTGATCTCCACTATTTATACTCAGGCGAGCCAGTACCGCGTGGTGCTGGAAAACGATATCTCCGCCACGCCGGGCCTGGCCGCGCTGGAGTCCATTCGCCTGAACAGCACCGACGGCGGCAGCGTGCCGCTCAGCGCTATCGCCAGCGTCGAGCAGCGTCACGGCGCGCTAAGCATCAACCATCTGGATCAGTTCCCGTCGACCACCTTTTCCTTCAACGTCAGCGACGGCTATTCGCTGGAGGAAGCGGTCAACGCCATTACCCAGGCCGAACGGGATATGGCGATGCCGGCGGAAATCATGACCAAATTCCAGGGCAGCACGCTGGCGTTTCAGGCGGCGCTCTCCAGCACCGTCTGGCTGATCGTGGCCGCCGTAGTGGCGATGTATATCGTGCTGGGCGTGCTTTACGAGAGTTTTATTCACCCTATCACCATTCTCTCCACGCTGCCGACGGCGGGCGTCGGCGCGCTGCTGGCGCTGATGCTCAGCGGCAACGAGCTGGATGTGATCGCCATTATCGGCATTATCCTGCTGATCGGCATCGTGAAGAAAAACGCCATCATGATGATCGACTTTGCGCTGGCGGCGGAGCGCGAACAGGGCATGGCGCCATACGAGGCGATCTACCAGGCCTGTCTGCTGCGCTTCCGCCCTATTCTGATGACCACGCTGGCGGCGCTGCTGGGCGCGCTGCCGCTGATGCTCAGTACCGGCGTCGGCGCCGAGCTGCGCCGTCCGCTGGGCGTGGCGATGGTGGGCGGCCTGATCGTCAGCCAGGTGCTGACGCTGTTCACCACGCCGGTCATCTACCTGCTGTTTGACCGCCTGGCGCACGCCACACGCCGTCGTTTGCTGGCAAAGGAGGCTGAGTGAAATTTTTCGCGCTGTTTATTCACCGGCCGGTCGCCACTATTCTGCTGACCATCGCCATCGCGCTGGCGGGCGTGCTGAGCTTTCGCCTGCTGCCGGTGGCGCCGCTGCCGCAGGTCGATTTCCCGGTCATCCTGATCTCCGCCTCGCTGCCCGGCGCCTCGCCGGAGACGATGGCTTCGTCGGTGGCTACGCCGCTGGAGCGCTCGCTGGGCCGTATCGCGGGCGTCAGCGAAATGACCTCTACCAGCTCGCTGGGCAGCACGCGCATTATCCTGGTGTTTGATTACGACCGCGACATCAACGGCGCGGCGCGCGACGTGCAGGGCGCGATCAATGCGGCGCAAAGCCTGCTGCCGACGGGCATGCCGAGCCGGCCGACCTGGCGTAAAATCAATCCTTCCGACGCGCCGATTATGATTATGACGCTGACCTCGGACGCCTGGTCGCAGGGCGATCTCTACGACTACGCCTCAACCCAGCTGGCGCAGAAGCTGGCGCAGATCGAAGGCGTCGGCGACGTTTCCGTGGGCGGCAGCTCGCTGCCCGCCGTGCGCGTGGATCTCAATCCGCAGGCGCTGTTCAACCAGGGCGTGTCGCTGGACGCGGTGCGCACGGCCATCAGCAACGCCAATCAGCGCAGGCCGCAGGGCGCGATTGAAGACGAACAGCATCGCTGGCAGATTAAAACCAACGACGAGCTGAAAACGGCGGCGGAGTATCAGCCGCTGATCGTCCACTATAACAACGGCGCGGCGGTACGCCTGCAGGATGTCGCCAACGTCACGGATTCGGTACAGGACGTGCGTAACGCCGGGATGGCCAACGCCAAACCGGCGATCCTGCTGATGATCCGCAAGCTGCCGGAAGCGAATATTATCGATACCGTCGATCGCATTCGTGCGGCGGTGCCGGAGCTGCGCAACAGCATTCCGGCCTCTATCCAGCTGGATGTCGCCCAGGATCGCTCGCCCACGATCCGCGCTTCGCTGGCCGAGGTGGAGCAGTCGCTGGTGATTTCCGTCGGGCTGGTGATCCTGGTGGTGTTTATCTTCCTGCGTTCGGGACGCGCTACGCTAATCCCCGCTGTAGCCGTACCGGTGTCGCTGATCGGCACCTTCGCCGCCATGTATCTGTGCGGCTTCAGCCTCAATAACCTCTCGCTGATGGCGCTGACGGTGGCGACGGGCTTTGTGGTCGACGACGCCATCGTGGTGCTGGAGAATATTTCCCGCCATGTAGAAGCGGGCATGAAACCAATTCAGGCCGCGCTGCAGGGCACGCGCGAAGTCGGCTTTACCGTGTTGTCGATGAGTCTGTCGCTGGTGGCGGTGTTTCTGCCGCTGCTGATGCTCGGCGGGCTGATTGGCCGCTTCTTCCGCGAGTTCGCCGTAACGCTTTCCGTCTCTATCCTTATCTCGCTGCTGATCTCCATCACGCTGACGCCGATGATGTGCGGCCGACTGCTGAAGGCGCACGCCAAACGCGAGCAGCCGCGCCTGCGCGGTTTCGGCCGCGTGCTGACAGGGATCCAGCGCGGCTATGGACGTTCGCTTAACTGGGTGTTGAATCACTCGCGCTGGACGCTGCTGCTGTTTATCGCCACCATCGGCCTGACCATGTATCTCTACGTGGTGGTGCCGAAAACCTTTATGCCTGAACAGGATACCGGCAGGCTGATGGGCTTTATCCAGGCCGATCAGAGCATCTCCTTCCAGTCGATGCGCGGCAAGCTGGAAGACTTTATGAAAATCGTCCGCGACGATCCGGCAGTGGAGAGCGTGGTCGGCTTTACCGGCGGCTCCCGCACCAATAGCGGCTCGATGTTTATCTCGCTCAAGCCGCTTAGCGAACGCAGCGACAGCGCTCAGGCGGTTATTGCCCGGCTGCGCGTTAAGCTGGCGAAAGAGCCGGGCGCCAATCTGTTTCTGATGGCGGTGCAGGATTTGCGGGCCGGCGGACGCGAATCCAACGCGGGTTACCAGTACACGCTGCTGTCGGACGATCTGGACGACCTGCGCGCCTGGGAGCCGAAAATCCGCCAGGCCTTTGCCGCCCTGCCAGAGCTGGCGGACGTCAACTCCGATCAGCAGGACAAAGGATCGGAAATGGCGCTGGTCTACGACCGCACGCGTATGGCGCAGCTGGGGATCAACGTTTCCGAAGCCAACAGCCTGCTGAACAACGCCTTTGGCCAGCGACAGATTTCCACCATCTACCAGCCGCTGAATCAGTACAAAGTGGTGATGGAGGTTGACCCTCGCTACACCCAGGACATCAGCTCGCTGGATTTGATGTACGTGATTAATAACGAAGGCAAAGCGATCCCGCTTTCCGGCTTCGCGAAGTGGCAACCAGCCAACGCGCCGCTGTCGGTTAACCATCAGGGGCTTTCCGCCGCCTCGACCATTTCGTTTAACCTGCCGGAAGGCGTGTCGCTTTCCCAGGCTTCCGATGCCATTGAACGCAGCATGACCGCGCTGGGCGTGCCTTCCAGCGTGCGCGGCAGCTTCGCCGGCACGGCGCAGATATTCCAGGAGACGCAAAGCAGCCAGCTGTGGCTGATCCTGGCAGCGATTGCCACCGTCTATATCGTGCTCGGCATCCTGTATGAAAGCTATGTGCATCCGCTGACTATCCTCTCAACCCTGCCTTCGGCGGGCGTGGGCGCGCTGCTGGCGCTGGAGCTGTTCGGCGCGCCCTTCTCGCTGATTGCGCTGATCGGTATTCTGCTGCTGATCGGCATCGTGAAAAAGAACGCCATTATGATGGTCGATTTCGCGCTGGACGCGCAGCGCAACGGCAATCTCAGCGCGCGCGAGGCGATCTTCCAGGCAAGCCTGCTGCGCTTTCGGCCGATTATGATGACCACGCTGGCGGCGCTGCTGGGGGCGCTGCCGCTGGTGCTGACTTCGGGCGACGGCGCGGAGCTGCGCCAGCCGCTGGGGATCACTATCGTCGGCGGCCTGGTGATGAGCCAGCTACTGACGCTCTACACCACGCCGGTGATTTATCTCTATATGGATAAGCTGCGCAGAAAACCCCGCGTGCGGGCGGGCGAAGAGGCGACGGGCTGATGAACGCGCTTTCGCCCGGCGTGCGCTGGCAGCTGTGGATTGTGGCTTTCGGCTTCTTTATGCAGTCGCTGGACACCACTATCGTTAATACCGCGCTGCCCGCGATGGCGCACAGCCTCGGCCAGAATCCGCTGCATATGCATTCGGTGGTGGTTTCCTACGTGCTGACCGTCGCGGTGATGCTGCCGGTCAGCGGCTGGCTGGCCGATCGCTTCGGCGTGCGCAATATCTTTTTTAGCGCCATCGTGCTGTTCAGCCTCGGCTCGCTGTTTTGCGCCCTCTCCGCCACGCTCGATCAGCTGATCGCCTCGCGCGTGCTGCAGGGGATCGGCGGCGCGATGATGGTGCCGGTCGGCAGGCTGACGGTGATGAAGCTGGTGCCGCGCACGCAGTATATGGCGGCGATGACCTTTGTCACGCTGCCGGGCCAGGTCGGGCCGCTGCTCGGGCCAGTGCTGGGCGGCGTATTGGTTCAGTACGCCAGCTGGCACTGGATCTTTTTGATCAACCTGCCGGTCGGCCTGGCGGGCGCAACGGCGACGCTGCTGCTGATGCCCGATTTGCGGCTGCCGCGCCGCCGCTTCGATTTTCGCGGCTTTCTGCTGCTGGCCACAGGCATGGCGACGCTGACGCTGGCGCTTGACGGCTCGCGCGTGACGGGCCTGTCGCCACTGCTGCTGTGCCTGTTTATCCTGGCTGGCGTCTTTTCTCTACTCTCCTATCTGTTTTACGCTCGCGCCAATGACGACGCGCTGTTCAGCCTGAAGCTGTTTGCTAATCCTGTCTACGCCATCGGGCTGCTGGGCAGCCTTACCGGCCGTATCGGCAGCGGCATGCTGCCTTTTATGACGCCGATTTTTCTGCAGGTTGGCCTGGGCTATACGCCGCTTCACGCCGGGTTGATGATGATCCCGATGGTGCTGGGCAACATGGGCATGAAGCGTATCGTAGTGCAGATTGTCAACCGCTTCGGCTATCGCCACGTGCTGGTCGGCGCCACCGTCGCGCTTGCGCTGGTGGTGCTGCTGTTTCCGGTCGTGGCGCTGCTCGGCTGGGCCTGGCTGCTGCCGCTGGTGCTGTTTTTACAGGGCATGGTCAACGCCATTCGCTTCTCGGCAATGAACACGCTGACGTTGAAAGCATTGCCGGACGAGTTGGCCAGCAGCGGCAACAGCCTGCTGTCGATGGTGATGCAGCTGTCGATGAGCGTCGGCGTTACCCTCGCCGGTTTGCTGCTGGGCGCCTTTGGCCAGCAGGCGCAGCCTGACGGCCTGCCGCAGCAGGCCTTTATTTACACCTATATCTGTATGGCGGCCGTGATTATTTTGCCGGCGCTGATATTTCGCCACGTTCCCCCTGATTCCACGAAAAATGCGCTGCCGAGCCGTCGGAGAAAGCCCTGAATGTTTGCAAAATTACGAATCGGCATCACCGCCAAACTCTTTATCGCCATCTTTTCCACCTGCATGTTAGTGCTGATCACCATGCACTGGGGCGTCCGCCTCAGCTTTGAGCACGGCTTTATCGACTACATCAAAAAAGGCAATGAGCAGCGGCTCGGGTTACTGAGCGACGCGCTGGCTGAACAGTACGAGCAGCACGGCAACTGGGATTTTTTGCGCCATAACAACAAGCTGGTGTTTCAAATCCTGCATTCGCTAGAGCAGAATCCCGACGCTAACAGTCAGCTGCCGCCGCACGGCTGGCGCACGCAGTTCTGGATTATCGATCAGCAGTACCGCGTGATGATGGGGCCGCGCGCGCCGGTGCCGCAGGAAGGCAGCCGCCGCAGTATTACCACCAGCAGCGGCCATATCGTGGGCTGGGTCATTGGCTCGCCGCCGGAAAGACTGACCCGCAGCGCCGATATCAATTTCGACCAGCAGCAGAAACGCACCAGCTGGATTATCGTCGGTCTGACTATGCTGATGGCGGCGCTGGTCACCTGGCTGATGTCGCGCGGCCTGCTGGCGCCGGTAAAAAGGCTGGTGGAAGGCACGCATCATCTGGCCGCCGGCAATTTCACCACCCGCGTGCAGGCCAATAATCGCGACGAGCTGGGACGGCTTGGGCAGGATTTCAACCGGCTGGCCAGCACGCTGGAGAAAAACGAGAGTATGCGGCGCGCTTTTATGGCTGATATTTCCCATGAGCTGCGCACGCCGCTGGCAATCCTGCGCGGCGAGCTGGAGGCAATCCAGGACGGCGTGCGCAAGCTGACGCCGGAATCGATTATTTCTCTGCAGGGCGAAGTGGCGACCCTGACCAAACTGGTGGACGATGTTCATCAACTTTCGCTCTCCGATGAAGGCGCGCTGGCCTATCGCCGCAGCGATATCGACCTGGTGCCGCTGCTGGAGATAGTGGCGGCCAACTTTATCGCGCGCTACCAGAGCCGCGAACTGACTTTGCAGCTGCGCCTGCCCGATTCGGCGCCGCTGTTCGGCGATCCGGATCGCCTGATGCAGCTGTTCACCAATCTGATGGAAAACAGCCTGCGCTATACCGATGCGGGCGGCGGACTGACCGTTACGCTGCGCGCGGAACAGGACCAGACAATAATCTGGTTTGAGGACAGCGCGCCAGGCATTACCGATGAGCAGCGCGAGCAGATTTTTGAGCGTTTTTACCGCGCGGAAAGCTCGCGCAACCGCGCCAGCGGCGGTTCAGGTCTGGGCCTGGCGATTTGCCAGAACATCGTGGCGGCGCACGAAGGCACCATCAAAGCGGATCACTCTGATGCCGGCGGACTTAAAATTACGGTACACTTACCCGCAAGATTAATCCGGGCGTAATTCGCCCGCTTGCAAAGAAGAGTGCCATGAATCAGGAACCGCTCAGCCCGCTCATTCTGGTGGTGGAAGATGAACCCAGGCTCGGTCAACTGCTGGTCGACTATCTGCAGGCCGCCAACTATCGAACCCACCATTTGCTGCGCGGCGACGAGGTGCTGGACTGGATCCGGCAGACGCCGCCGGATTTAATGCTGCTGGATCTGATGCTGCCGGGCGTGGACGGTCTGACGCTGTGCCGCGAGCTGCGTCGCTTCTCCGAGCTGCCGGTCATTATGGTCACCGCCAGAATCGAGGAGATCGACCGCCTGCTGGGGCTGGAGATCGGCGCCGACGACTATATCTGCAAACCGTTCAGCCCGCGCGAAGTGGTCGCGAGGGTAAAAACTATTCTTAAGCGCTGTAAGCGCACGCCGGAAGAGGCGCAGAAGGCTTCGCTGCTGGTGGTTGACGAAGCGCGGTTCCAGGCCAGCTGGGACAATACGCCGCTGGAGCTGACGCCCGCCGAGTTTCGCCTGCTGAAAACGCTGGCGCAGGAGCCGGGCAAGGTTTTCTCTCGCGAAATGCTGCTTAACCATCTTTATGACGACTATCGCGTGGTGACCGATCGCACCATCGACAGCCATATCAAAAACCTGCGTCGTAAGCTGGAGGCGCTGGATGCGGACCAGCCCTTTATCCGCGCGGTCTACGGCATGGGCTATCGCTGGGAAGCGGACGTGTGCCGTTTGATCTAGCGCAATTTACATTCCCCGCTTCAGCTTTTACAATCCCCGCACATTTTGTAAGGCCGCCGGTCGCCGCGGCCTTATGTCAGGATTGAGACCCCCATGTTTAAACCAGAACTGCTTTCTCCCGCGGGCACGCTGAAAAATATGCGTTACGCCTTCGCCTATGGTGCGGACGCCGTCTATGCCGGCCAGCCCCGCTATAGCCTGCGCGTGCGTAATAATGAGTTTAACCACGAAAATCTGGCTATCGGCATCAACGAAGCCCACGCGCAGGGAAAGCGATTCTATGTGGTAGTGAATATCGCGCCGCATAACGCCAAGCTGAAAACCTTTATCCGCGACCTGACGCCGGTGGTGGCGATGGGGCCGGACGCGCTGATCATGTCCGATCCGGGCCTGATTATGATGGTGCGCGAGGCTTTTCCGGAGATGGAGATTCATCTTTCCGTGCAGGCCAACGCGGTAAACTGGGCTACCGTGCGCTTCTGGCAGCAGATGGGGCTGTCGCGCGTGATCCTCTCTCGCGAGCTGTCGCTGGAGGAGATCGCCGAAATCCGCGAGCGCGTACCGGAAATCGAACTGGAAATTTTTGTTCATGGCGCGCTTTGTATGGCCTATTCCGGCCGCTGTCTGCTTTCCGGTTATATCAACAAGCGCGACCCGAATCAGGGTACCTGCACCAACGCCTGCCGCTGGGAGTACAAGGTGCAGGAAGGCAAGGAGGATGAAATCGGCAATATCGTCCACCAGCATCAGCCGATCCCGGTGACCAATATTGAGCCGACGCTGGGCGTGGGTCAGCCGACCGACAAAGTATTTATGCTGGAAGAGTCGATGCGACCGGGCGAATATATGACCGCCTTCGAGGACGAGCACGGCACCTACATCATGAACTCCAAAGATCTGCGCGCGGTGGCGCACGTGGAGCAATTGACCAAAATGGGCGTGCATTCCCTGAAGATTGAAGGCCGCACCAAGTCGCATTACTACTGCGCCCGCACGGCCCAGGTCTATCGCCGTGCCATTGACGACGCCGCCGCAGGCAAACCTTTCGATCCTTCGCTGCTGGAAACGCTGGAAGGCCTTGCCCATCGCGGCTATACCGAAGGCTTTTTACGCCGTCATACCCACGACAGCTACCAGACCTACGATCGCAGCTTTTCCGCTTCCGATCGCCAGCAGTTTGTCGGCGAGTTTACCGGCGAACGGCGCGGCGGGATGGCGCTGGTCGAGGTGAAGAATAAGTTCAGCGTCGGCGACAGCATGGAGCTGATAACGCCTGCGGGCAATATTCACTTTCAGCTGGAGAGCATGGAAAACGCGAAGCTGCAGCCTGCCGAAGTCGCGCCAGGCAACGGGCATTTTGTCTGGATCCCGGTGCCGGAGGATATCGATCTCGCCTGGGCTTTGCTGATGCGAAACCTCCCCGGCAGCGAATAAAACGGCGCGGGAAAGTTTCCTGACGTAACTTTTAGAATACCATCACATTCCCGGCTCTCATTTACCGCTATGATGCGCGGGCGCCGAATGAAAAATTCCAAACAGCATTTTGTTTTACCACCTCCTGGCCCGCCGGTTCGCCGCGCGGGCCTTTCTTTTTTCGACAGGCGCCGTTAATTATCATCCATGCAACGCCTTGATCGATTGGCAGGTTTACGCTGGACAGATAAATCAATTTAGTGAGCAGCTAACGCATAGAAAAAAGCTGGATTAGCCTGAATGGTCGCCAACACTTTCGCAGCCAGCCCCGTAGGGTTTCTTCTTTTTGACTCCCAGCTTTTAATGGTATCAATGCTGGTTCCCAGCGCCTTAGCCATTTCGCTCTGGGAAATATTTAGCTGTTCCCGTATCGCCCGCACGTCGGCAATTTCATAACGGGTGACTCTGGCTGACGCTTTTGAGCCTTTCTTAATCTCTACAGCCTCTTCCAGAGAAGTTTTAAGATCGTCAAAGAAACTCATTTCACACCTCGTTTCGCAGTATGTTAGTCAGTTTTTTTAGTTCAGCTTTTTCAGCTTCCGTCAGGCTGTCTTTAACATTTTTGGGGTACTGTGTACACCAATTTTTTTTATCTCCGTCTGCTTGCTGAATACCGCAGCTTTCTTTGCGTGTCATCCTTTTCAGCACTGTGGGAGCCTGGTGTCCCTTCTTTTTTTCCACTCTTAATTGAATATGCTATAACTGAAGCACTTTCGGCCAAGGCCAATCTGACAGGGCAAGAAGATGGAGCAACATTCACTGACGCTGGCGATCCTTAACGGTAAAGGCGCAGGCAATGAAGAGCTGCGCGAGGCGATTCTGAAGCTGCGCGAAGAAGGAATGTCAATTGAGGTTCGCGTCACCTGGGAGCAGGGCGACGGCGAGCGCTTTGTGAAAGAGGCCGTGGCGCTGGGCGCGGCAACTGTGATAGCGGGCGGCGGCGACGGCACTATTAACGAGATCGCCACTGCGCTGGCCGGCGTGGAAACCGCTCAACGTCCGGTGCTGGGTATTATTCCGCTCGGCACCGCCAACGATTTCGCCACCAGCGCAGGCATTCCTGAAGAGATGGAGCACGCGCTGCGCCTGGCGATAGTCGGTAAAGCCACCGCCGTCGATCTGGCCCGGGTGAATCAGGATCGCTACTTTATCAATATGGCGACCGGCGGATTCGGCACGCGCATTACCACCGAAACGCCGGAAAAGCTGAAGTCGGCGCTGGGCGGCGTCTCCTATCTGATCCACGGCCTGCTGCGCATGGATACGCTGAAGGCGGACAGCTGCGAACTGCGTGGTCCAGACTTCAGCTGGCAGGGCGACGCGCTGGTAATCGGTATCGGCAACGGTCGTCAGGCGGGCGGCGGTCAGCGGCTCTGTCCGACGGCACTGATCGACGATGGCAAGCTGGAACTGACCATCGTCACCTCTAAGGAAATATTGCCGACGCTGTTTAACTCGCTGACCGGCGGCGATGATGAAAACCCGAATATTATTCGCGCCTCGTTGCCGTGGCTGGAAATCACTTCACCGAATGAGATGGTGTTTAATCTCGACGGCGAGCCGCTGCGCGGCGACGCTTTCCGTATTGAGATCCTGCCTGCAGCTTTGAGCTGCCGTCTGCCGCCTTCCTGCGAGCTGCTGGCCTGAATCTCGGGGCCGCCCGGCCCCGGCTTTCTTTTTTCAGCTTATGGTTTTTGGCCGTAACTTTCACCTCGCTATCTGACAACCTGCCTTTCATCCTCTCAGCGCCTGAAAGATCTTATGCCCATAGTCTGAGAGCTGAAACCCGTACCTGATCCCGCTTTAACTCCCTCCCTGCCCCTAAATTTGTCGCCGCCGCGCGGCGAAAAGCGAGCGCCCTGCATGGCTCACGCCGTTTTTACAATGTGATCCCTGTCTAAAATCCACCGCAGACTACTTGTATGGTAGTACGACAGTGCGTATTTTTTCCCCATTCTCTTCACCAGGATGACAGGAATGAAAATCGTAAAAGCCGAAGTCTTTGTAACCTGCCCAGGCAGAAACTTTGTCACAGTTAAGATCACTACCGATCAGGGTCTGACCGGTATCGGCGACGCCACGCTGAACGGACGCGAGCTGCCGGTCGCCTCGTATCTGAAAGATCATCTTTGCCCGCAACTGATCGGCCGTAACGCGCATCAAATCGAAGATATCTGGCAATATTTCTATAAGGGCGCCTACTGGCGTCGCGGCCCGGTAACGATGTCCGCCATCTCCGCCATCGATCAGGCGCTGTGGGATATCAAAGGGAAAGCGGCCAATATGCCGGTTTATCAGCTGCTGGGCGGCGCCTCGCGCGAAGGCGTGATGGTTTATTGCCACACTACCGGCCACAGCATCGACGAAGTGATGGACGACTACGCGAAGCACAAAGAGATGGGCTTTAAAGCCATTCGCGCCCAGTGCGGCGTGCCGGGCATGAAGACCACTTACGGTATGGCGAAAGGCAAAGGCCAGGCCTATGAACCGGCCACCAAAGGCGACTGGCCGGAAGAGCAGCTCTGGTCAACGGAAAAATATCTCGATTTCACGCCTAAATTGTTCGCCGCGATCCGCGATAAATTCGGCTTCAATGAGCATCTGCTGCACGATATGCACCATCGCCTGACGCCGATTGAAGCCGCCCGCTTCGGGAAAAGCGTGGAGGAATACCGTTTGTTCTGGATGGAAGATCCGACGCCTGCCGAAAATCAGGAGTGCTTCCGTCTGATCCGTCAGCATACCGTGACGCCGATTGCGGTCGGCGAGGTGTTCAACAGCATCTGGGACTGCAAGCAGCTGATCGAAGAGCAGCTCATCGACTATATCCGCACCACCATTACCCACGCGGGCGGCATCACCGGTATGCGCCGCATCGCCGATTTCGCCTCGCTCTATCAGGTTCGCACTGGCTCGCACGGCCCTTCCGATCTCTCGCCAATCTGCATGGCGGCCGCGCTGCACTTTGACCTTTGGGTGCCTAATTTCGGCGTGCAGGAATATATGGGCTACTCCGCGCAGATGATGGAGGTTTTCCAGCACAGCTGGACTTTTGAAGATGGCTATATGCATCCGGGCGACAAGCCTGGCCTGGGTATCGAATTCGACGAAAAGCTGGCGGCGAAATATCCCTATGAACCCGCTTATCTGCCTGTAGCTCGTCTGGAAGACGGCACCTTGTGGAACTGGTAAGGAGAAGATAATGAAAAGTGTGGTGATAGCCGAACCCGGCAAACTGGTGCTGGAAACGCGCGCGCTGCCGGAACCGGCGGCGGGCGAAGTCCGCGTCAAAGTAAAATTTGCCAGTATTTGCGGATCGGATGTGCATATCTGGCACGGTCATAATCCCTTCGCCCGCTATCCGCGAGTGATAGGTCATGAGTTCTTTGGCGTGATTGACGCGGTTGGCGCCGGCGTCGAGGCTGCCCGCATCGGCGAACGCGTGGCGGTAGATCCGGTCGTAAGCTGCGGCCACTGCTATCCCTGTTCCGTTGGTCGTCCCAACGTCTGCAGCGAACTTCAGGTGATTGGCGTTCACCGCGACGGCGGTTTCAGCGACTATGCCGTCGCGCCCGCTCGCAACGCTTACCGGGTGCCGGAAGCGATCCCGGACAAGCTGGCCAGCCTGATCGAACCTTTTACCATCGCGGCCAATATCTGCGCTTTTCTGCAGCCGCAGCCGAACGATGTGGCGCTGATTTTCGGCGCTGGCCCCATGGGCCTGACCGCGATTCAGGCGCTGAAAGGCGTGTATAAGGTTAAAAAGGTGATCGTCGCCGATCGTCTGCCGGAAAGGCTGGCGATGGCGAAAGAAAGCGGTGCCGATGTGACCCTGGACAACAGCGAGATCCCGCTGGCGGCACAGCTGGAAGGCGAAAAACCAACGCTAATTATCGATGCCGCCTGCCATCCGGCGATTCTGGCCGAAGCGGTGGCGCTCGCCTCGCCTGCGGCGCGCATCGGCCTGCTCGGCTTCTCCGGCGAGCCCTGCACGGTGACGCAGCAGAGCCTGACCAGCAAGGAGCTCTCTTTGTTTACTTCCCGCCTCAACAGCCAGCGCTTTCCGCAGGTGATTGAGTGGATGGAAAAGGGGCTGATAGCGCCAGAAAAACTGGTGACGCACTACCTGCCGCTGAATGATGTCGAGGCAGCGATGACGCTGTTTGAAAAGGACCCGCGCAGCTGCTGCAAAGTTATCCTTGAGGTCAGTTAACGAACGCCGGGCTTAACGGTCAGGGCCGTATTCGGTAAGGGAGAGTCGCTCTCCCTTAATCAGGCTCCCTGAATCGTAAAGAAATCTTTCAATACTATAATAATTAAGGATTTTTTTATGTTTAAGAATCTCCGCTGGACCATTGTACTGTTGCTGTTTCTCGTCTACATGATCAACTATCTCGATCGTGTAGCGCTCTCGCTTACCGTACCGATGATCGAAAAAGATCTCATGCTGAACGCCGAGCAGTTTGGCCTGATTTTCGGCAGCTTCTTCTTCGGTTACGCCCTGTTTAATTTTGTCGGCGGGCTGGCGACGGATAAATTTGGCCCAACGCTGGTGCTGGGCATCGCGGTAGGCATGTGGTCGCTGTTTTGCGGCTTTACCGCGCTGGCGACCGGCTTCTGGTCGATGCTGATCCTGCGCGTGCTGTTTGGGATGGCGGAAGGCCCAATCTGCGCCTCCGCGAATAAAGCCATCAACGGCTGGTTCCCGAAAAAACAGGCCGCCACCGCGATGGGCTTTCTCAGCGCCGGTTCGCCGCTGGGCGGCGCGGTCGCCGGGCCCATTATCGGCTATCTGGCGCTGGCGTTCGGCTGGCGTCCGGCCTTCGTGATTATCTGCTCTATCGGCATCGTCTGGATGGTGGCCTGGTTCTTTATCGCGGCGGACAACCCGCTGAAAAGTCGCCTTGTCAGCGCGCGGGAGCGTGAACTGATCGACAGTCTGAAAGCTGAGCAGACCACGCCGGATGAGGAACTGGCGCAGGCGGCGCACGGTCTTGGCCACTATCTACGCCAGCCGATTATCCTGGTCACCGCCTTCGCCTTCTTCTGCTACAACTACATCCTGTTTTTTTTCCTTAGCTGGTTCCCGGCCTATCTGGTGCAGGCGCACAACCTGGATATCAAATCGATGAGCATGACGACGGTTATTCCGTGGGTTGTGGGTTTCGTCGGTCTGGCGCTTGGCGGCTGGATTTCAGATAAAATTTTCAATATTACCGGCAAGCTGCTGCTCTCGCGCAAAATTGTGCTAGTGGTGTCGCTACTGGCCGCAGCTATCTGTGTCGCCTTCGCCGGCTCGGTAAAAGGCGTTTATCCGGCCGTTATTCTGATGTCGGTTTCCATTTTCTTCCTCTATATCACCGGCGCGATCTACTGGGCGATTATCCAGGACGTCGTCCACAAAAGCCGCGTTGGCGGCATCAGCGGCTTTATCCATCTGATCGGCAGTCTTTCCGGCATTATCGGCCCGATCGTCACCGGCTATATCGTGCACCATACCGGCAAGTTCGACAGCGCCTTCGTGCTGGCTGGCGTGATTGCCGCGCTGGGCGCAATGCTGGTGCTGGTGGTGATTAAGAGCCCGAAAGGCACTGTTAAACCTGTCTCCGTCTGATTGTCCAGGCGCGCTTTTCTCTTTAATAAGGACTGACCATGCTATCTGTCGATCTTTTGCCTGAAGGCACTGTATTACCGAAATACGATCGTTCCGCCCTGCATAAACGCATCGTGCACTTTGGCTTTGGCGCCTTCCATCGTTCTCATCAGGCTGTTTGCACGGATATCCTTGCCGCCGAACAGCACAGCGACTGGGGCTACTGCGAGTGCGAAATCAACCCGGCTAACACCGGCGAGTTAATTAAGGCGCTGCGCCAGCAGGATTTACTCTACAGCGTGACGGAAAAGGCCGACAGCGGCCTGAAAACGCGCGTGGTCGGCGTCATCAAAGAAGCGCTTTATCGCCACGGCGACGGCATCGAGAAGATCATTGACGCGATGTGCCAGCCGGACGTGGCGATTGTCTCCGCGACGGTGACAGAAAAAGGCTACTGCTATCAGCCCGCGACCGGCGAGCTGAACCTGGATAACCCGGCGATCAAACACGATCTGGCTAATCCTGAGCAGCCGGATTCGCTGCCGGGCATTATTCTGGCGGCGATCAAACGCCGCCGCGCGCTCGGCCTGCCGCCTTTCAGCGTGATGTCCTGCGACAATATGCCGGAAAATGGTCGGGTAACCCGCAATGTGGTGATACAGCTGGCGGAACAGCAGGACCAGGCACTGGCCGACTATATTCGTAGCCATATTACTTTCCCGTCGACTATGGTCGACCGCATCGTTCCCGCCATGACGCCGGAAGCTTTTGAGGAACTGAGCGGCAAACTCGGCTGCAGCGATCCGGTTGGCGTGGAGTGCGAGCCTTTTTTCCAGTGGGTCATCGAAGACAACTTTGTCAGCGGCCGCCCGGCGTGGGAGAAAGCGGGCGCGGAGCTGGTGGCGGACGTGCTGCCTTTTGAAGAGATGAAGCTGCGTATGCTTAACGGCAGTCACTCGCTGCTGGCCTATCTGGGTTACCTGGCGGGCTACGAGCACATCAGCGACTGCATGGACGATCCTTACTACCTGAAAGCCGCGCGCAGCCTGATGCTGGATGAACAGGCGCCAACGCTAAGCACGAAAAATGTCGATCTGGTCGCCTATGCGGATTCGCTGATCGCCCGCTATCAAAACCGCGCGATTAAGCACCGTACTTACCAAATCGCTACCGACGGCACGCAAAAACTGCCGCAGCGCTGGCTGGACAGCATCCGCTGGCATCTGGCGCGAGGCAGCGATTTTACGCTGTTGGCGCTGGGCGTGGCGAGCTGGATGCGTTTCGTTGGCGGCGTGGATGAACAGGGCAAAACTATCGTCATCAACGATCCGCTGCACGAGCAGCTGGCGCAGCTGGTCAACAGCAGCGCTGAAGGCGATGAGCGCGTTGCCGCACTGCTTTCGCTGCGGGCGGTATTCGGCGACGATCTGCCGGACAACTCGCTGTTCCGCGAGCGCGTCAGTCACTATTACCAGAAATTGCTGACAGCAGGCGCAAAAGAAACGGTGCGTCAGGTTATCGGCTAAGCTAAGGGAAAAGCACTGGCGCCGGGGCATCAGGCTGATTAGACTGAGCATCCCCGGCGTCAGGCCACCCTTGATATGAAAATTGCCGAATGTCTATTGCCTACACGATTACCGCCAGCGAACCCGTTAACCAGCAAATTTACCGTTTTTTGCGCCAGGATATTGTTACCTGCGCGATTGCGCCGGGCGCGCTGCTTTCCGAAAAAGAAGTCTCGGCCCGCTTCAGCGTTTCCCGCCAGCCGGTTCGCGAAGCCTTTATCAAACTGGCGGAAGCGGGACTGGTGCAGATCCTGCCTCAGCGCGGCACTTTTGTGCGTAAAATCTCCGCTCAGCGCGTTGCCGATGGCCGTTTTATCCGCGAAGCCGTGGAAATGGCCGTAGTGCGCCGCGCGGCAACCGAAGCCTCGCCAGCCGCGCTGGCACTGCTGGAGCAGAATCTTCAGCTGCAAAAGATGTCCGCGCAGCGTCAGGATAGCCAGGCGTTTCTGCTGCTGGATGATGAGTTCCACCGCCTGATCGCCCAGAGCATCAACTGCGAGCTGGCCTGGGAAACGGTGGAGAATATCAAGGCGACGATGGATCGCGTACGCTTTCTGACCCTCAGCAAAGTCTCGCCGCCGCAAATCCTGATTGAACAGCATGAAGAGATCCTGCAGGCGCTGCTGGCGAAAGACGCCACAGCCGCGGAGCAGGCGCTGCGCCGCCATCTGCAGGAGATGATTTTTTCCATCACGCCAATCGCAGAGCAGAACGGCGAGTGGTTCGAGCCGCTATAGCGCTGGCTAACGCCGCGTTACCACCAGCGGTAAAAGTGATGAACCGGCCCAAAGCCCTGCCCGACTTCCAGCGTATCGGCCTGCTGTAGCGCGCCCTGCAGCCACTGCTTTGCCTCGCGCACCGTGGTCAGCCAGTCATTGTGGCGTGGCCGTAGCGCGGCGAGCGCGGAAGAGAGCGTACAGCCCGTGCCATGCGTATTTTTGGTTGGCACGCGCGGCGCGGTAAAACGCTCTTCTCCTTCTCGGGTCAGCAGCCAGTCCGGGCTTTCGCTGTCGCTCAGATGGCCGCCTTTCATCAGCACCGCCTGACAGCCCAGTTCCAGCAGCGCTCGCCCCTGGCGCAGCATCTCTTTTTCGTCGCGCGCTGGCGAACACGCCAGCAGCGCAGCGGCTTCCGGCAGATTAGGCGTGATAATGGACACCTGCGGCAGCAGCTTTTCGCGCAGCGTCGCCACCGCCCGCGCGGAAAGCAGCGGATCGCCGCTTTTCGCCAGCATCACCGTATCCAGCACCAGCCAGGGAATGGACGCCGTCGCCAGCCCTTCCGCCACCGCTTCCACGATATCGCTATCCTGCAACATGCCAATTTTCACGCTATCAATACGAACGTCGCTGAGCACTGAAGCGAGCTGGGCTGAAACAAACTCGGCCGCGATCGGATAAACGGACTGCACGCCACAGGTATTCTGCGCCACCAGCGCCGTGATCACGCTGGTGCCGTAAGCCTCCAGCGCGGAAAAAGTTTTTAGATCGGCCTGAATACCGGCGCCGCCGCTGGGGTCCGTACCGGCTATGGTTAGCGCGTTGACTCTCATAGCGCGGCCTCCCTGTGCAGGTGATACAGCTCATCCAGAAACAGCGGCTCAAAAGTGCCTGGCCCACCGGCTGCCGCCGCGGCACGTTCGCCCGCCTGGCTCATTACCCGACAGGCCGCAGCGATATGCTGCAGCCGGTCGCCGGGCAGCGCACAGAATGCGGCGACCACGGCGGAAAGCGCGCAGCCAGTTCCCACCACCCGCGTCATCAGCGGGGAACCGCCCGCCACCGCTACTAACCGCTCGCCGTCGGTGACGTAGTCCGTTTCGCCCGTCACCGCGACTATCGCGCCGCTTGACTGCGCCAGCAGCACGGCGGCATCCAGCGCTGCGGCGGAATCGTGCAGGCTGTCCACGCCGCGCCCGGAAACCGCCTGTCGCGCCAGCGCCATAATTTCAGAGGCGTTGCCGCGGATGGCGGCAGGACGATACGCCAGCAGCTGCTGACAAAAATCGCTGCGGAAGGTCAGCGCGCCGACGGCGACCGGGTCGAGCGTCCAGGGTTTGCCTGCCGCCGTAGCGCTCTGCGCCGCCGCAAGCATGGCTTCACCGCGCGCGGCGGTCAGCGTGCCGACGTTAATCAATACGGCATCGGCAATCGCGCTGAACTGCGCGGCTTCCACGGGTTCGGTCACCATCGCTGGCGACGCGCCCAGCGCCAGCAACACGTTGGCCGTAAAGCTCTGCACCACGTCATTGGTCAGGCAGTGCACCAGCGGCGAACGCTGGCGAAACAGGGAAAGTGAAGCGGCCGGGCTGGCCGTAAAGCGAGAAGGTTGGATCATAGCGCTCCCAACCGGCGATCAAGAAGGCGATGCGGGCAGGCATCTGACTTCCCTACGCTGGCATTATCCAGTTCAGGTTCAACGGGTTTTTCTCAGCCTTCACAAGGAAGGGCACCCCGAGTCATAGTGCAAGCTTCGCAGCATAGGGAAATGCGTGATGTTACGCAAGCCTGGCGCGGCTGATTAAACGCTGAATGCTGAAAGAAGGAAGTATCAGCACGCTGGCGTCCTGAACTCTTCTTCACCTGTGTTAAAGACGCGCGTTTAGCTGGCGTGATTATAAAAATTCATGAAGGAAATATCCGACAGCATTATTATCTTTCACGTCTTTTCTATACAGAGAAAACCTTTAATTAAAATAGTAACCCCAATCATTAAACAATTATAAAAATATTTATCCGACAAGTATTCAAAGAACCACAGTGAACTCTTTTTTATCTGGCAGGCAGCCAGCCAATAATATTCATTAAATAGAGTTAACTTGACGGTAATCAATATTATTGCGTCCCATCTGGCGCAAGACCGCAAAAAATTCCACAGATAATGTCTTTATTGTTAGACTATAAGAAAAGTCTGTAAATATATGATTTGGTAAACCACGCTTAACCCGGCACAAAAAAACACGGGAAATTAATATTTATCTTACATATCGCAATCGTTAATTTGAATTAAAGGGATTTCAATGAAATTAAAAATAATTGCGTTTTTATGTTGCTATTCTTTTACATCTTCATCCTTGTTCGCCGGTATCATGCGTGAAGACGTCGCGGTGCAGGACTATCGTGATTTCGCCGAAAACTTAGGTAAATATCGCGTCGGAGCAGAAAACATTCACGTTTATAAAACCGACGGTACGCTGGCTGGCGTGCTTGAGTTTCCTGTGCCTGACTTTGGCGCCGTGGTATCCGGCGGCTTCGCGACGCTGTTCGCGCCCTCTTATCTTGCCAGCGTCCAGCATAATACCGGCTACCAGTCCTTGGATTTCGGTAATAACGCCAAATACAGCACCAGCTATAAGTTAATCAATCGTAATGAGTACTACGAGCGCGATTTTCATTTACCTCGCTTAAATAAGGTTGTTACCGAAGCGGCTGCCATCCCTTCGATGACAGGGACTGAATTACGCGATAATCCGGAACGCTATACCTGGTACGCCCGCGTCGGCGCAGGAACGCAATATCAGGTTAATGCAGAAACGCAGACGCTTACCTGGCTCGCCGATGCTTATAGCTGGAAGTCGGGCGGTATGATGACCAATCCCACTTTTGAAAACTGGCGGCTGCGTTGGTACAACTATAGCCCCGACAATCCAGCCGTACAGCCGTTTGACAGTGCCGCTCAGGGCGGAGACAGCGGCAGTCCGATGCTGGTTTACGATAATGAAGAAAAAGTCTGGAAGCTGATGGGCGTATTAACCTCTATCGCCGGTAGCGCGCCCTACGATCTGCGTACCTATGTGCTTTATATTCAGGATGATTTCGTCGCGCAGGTGATGGCCGCTAATCAGGACGCCGATATTATCGATATACAGGCGAACGGCACGCTTTACTGGAATAAAGAAGCGGTAGTCCAGGGCGACAGCAGCTGGGCCTGGCACGGCGTCGAGGCGCTTACGCCAGCCGCCGCGACCAATGAAGAGCTGGACAGCAGTAAAGATCTGCGCTTTAACGGCGAAGGCGGCACGCTGGTTCTGAACCAGTCAGTCAATCTTGGCGCTGGCAAGCTGCAGTTTTCCAACGACTACCAGGTGGTTTCAGCCAGCGGCCAGCAGTATACCTGGGTCGGCGGCGGCATTGAGGTGGACGCGGGGAAAACGGTGCTGTGGCAGGTAAACGGCCAGGCGGGCGACGCGCTGCATAAGATCGGCGCAGGCACGCTGCACGTGAATGCGACCGGCGTAAACGGCGGCAGCCTGAACGTCGGTGACGGTACGGTCATACTGGATCAGCAGGCGGACGAGAACGGCAAGAAACAGGCCTTTTCCACCGTGACGCTGGTAAGCGGTCGTCCGGTAGTGGTGCTGGCGGACGCGAATCAGGTTGCCGCTAAAAATATCTTTTTTGGCTATCGCGGCGGCACGCTGGATATCAACGGCAACAGCCTGAGCTTCAGCGAAATTAATCATAACGACAGCGGCGCCACTGTCGTCAACCGCAACGTCGGGAAAGCCGGTACGGTTACGCTCTATGGCGACGGCTTTAATTTCGCCGGACATTTTGGCGAAAAAGATAGCGGCAGCTTAAACCTCAGCTATTACGCCTCTGACAGCGCTTATCAGGCTACGTTTTCGGGCGGCGCCGAACTCGCCTCGCTGAAGGTAAAACGTGGCGAACTGGCGCTGTCAGGCGAACAAACTCCTCACGCTGGCGGCGTGCTGTACAGCGATGACTGGCAGGATAAAAGCTATACCGCGGATACGGTAGAGGTTCAGTCCGGCACTAAGCTGGTCGTCAGCGATCACGCCACGCTGGAAGGTGAAATAGCCGTGGCTGAAAATGCCGCGTTAAATCTCTATGCGCATGCTCTGCTGTCGGGCAGCGTCGTGCTGAGCGAAACGGACAGCGTGCTGCAGGCGGATATCAGCGAGCGGGCCAGCAGCGTGGCGGGACTCTCTTCAACTATTACGGCGGATATCAGCGGTAAGGGTCAGATAGTGAAAAGCGGCGCCGGCACCTTAATTGTCGATGGCGATATCACGACCGACAGCGATACCGAGCTGCTGGCGGGCACGTTGGCGCTGAACGGTAACGCCGCCTCTACCGTCAATATGACCAGCGAGACGGTGCTGGCCGGCAGCGGCTCGCTGCAGAAGCTGAACGCGGCTGGCGGCACGATTTATCCCGGTGCTTTGCTGACCGATACCGCCGAATATGCCACGCTGCGCCTGGCCTCGCTGACTACTTCCGGCCCGGTTGGCGTAACGCTGAACAGCGCCTTCAGCAACAGCGCTACGGATAAGCTGTTAATAGAGGGCGACGTTAGCACCAGCGAACCGATTCAGGTAACAGTTAACAGCCAGAGCCTGTGGCGCGACAGCGACAGCAACCAGAACGGCAGCGCCGATAATACGGAAGGCGTATCCGTTATTCAGGTAGGCGGCCAGGCTACGAAAGAAAGCTTCCGGCTGGCTGGTGATTATGTGGCTCAGGGCGCCTGGGCCTACGGCCTGTATGCTTTCGCGCCGGGCAAAGCGGCGGCGAGCGAGCGCGAGGTCACCGGCTCCGGCAATCAATACTGGGACTATCGTCTGCAGAATATCTTGTTATCTGAAGAGGGAATTAGCGAGCCGTCTGTTCCTGAACTCCCGGAAACTACGCCGGAAACGCCAGAGGTAATACCGGAAACGCCTGCAGACGAAACGCCCGAAGCCACGCCGGAAGCGCCTGCAGATGAATCGCCTGAAGTCACGCCGGAAACGCCTGCGGACGAAACGCCTGAAGCCACGCCGGAAGCACCTGCGGATGAATCGCCTGAAGCCACGCCAGAAGCGCCTGCGGACGAAACGCCTGAAGCCACGCCGGAAACGCCTGCTGACGAAACCGTGCCGGCCGATGACACGGATAGCCAGCAGCAAGAGCAGCCTGCCGTCACGCCGTCAGCGCCCGTGCGCCGCGCGGTTACGCCGCAGGTTCCAGCCTATATTTCTCTGCCGTCTGCGCTGTTCCGCGCAGATGAGCAGCGCACTCAGCTGTTTAAAGAGAGCGCCCTGCAGAGCGCGCAAAAAGGCAGTTCCGATTTCTTTATCTTCGGTTATCGCGGCGAAGAGCGCTATCGCCCGGCCAACGGTTTTCTCGACTATGGCTACAGCTACAAGAGCCGCTATAAAGGCTGGATGATGGGCGCAACGCTGGCCTCATGGCAGAACGACAATCAGTCGCTTAGCCTGAGCGGCGCCTGGTCACAGGGCGATTTGACCTTCAAACCTTCCGCAGCGGACGGCTACAGCCAGGGCAGATTTGATAACAACACCCTGAATCTTATGTTAGCCTGGCATATGGACGATTATTACCTGACTCTGCTCTCCGGCTACGGCTGGCTGAAAGGCGATATCGTTACGCATCTGCGCGGCAACGTGGCCTCGCCGCACGTCAGGCAAACCTTTGGCGAAATCGAAGCGGGCAAAACGCTGGATTTTGGTACCTGGCAACTCCGTCCCTATATCGGCTATCGCCACCAGCAGCTGCGCGTCAGAGAGTTCACCGATGTCGATCGCGCTAGCGTCAGCTATCAGCAGCAGCGGCGAGAGGCCTGGATCGGCGGGCTGGCCTGGGATTATTCGCTACCGGTAAGCGCAGGCACGCTGCGGCTGGGCGCGGATGCGCACCTGCTGAAACGTCCGTCAGGCCAGGGGAAAGTTACCATCGGCGACGGTGTTAACAGCGATACTTTCCGTACCGGCAACGGCGGCGATGCGCTTAGTCTGCAAACCGAGGCCAGTCTGGCCGTTACGGACAACGTAACCTTCTCCACTCAGCTTCGCCACCAGCGCAGGCTACAACAGGAAGGCGCCAACGACTGGCTGCTCTCCGGCGGCGTCACGGTAAGCTTCTGATCCCTGTTCCGGCGGCATTCGTCGCCGGTTTTTTCCCGTCATAATTCCTCTCTCCGCGACTTTTTGCTAAGGTTCGCTACGCTGAAATAACCCATCGCCCTGACGAGAAGTAAAATGACAAGACCGCTTAATGAGCAATACGGTATTAGCGTAGCGGCGCTGCAAATGCTGCGTTACCTGCACCAAATCGCGCGCGGCGATCGCGCCTTTACCATCCGTGATACCGTGCTTAACAGCCGCTGCAACGTCACGCCGCCGGATAATTTCAGACTTTTGGATCAGCTTTTTGAAGCAGGCAAAATCGATTACGACTATCGCGGCACGGGCATTGAAAGCGAAAGACACGTTAAGCCGGTCTGGGGAGAAAACGCATGACGGTACGCGCCTTTACCGAAGCCGATCGCCCTTTTTTACGCACGCTGTTTCTGGCCGCCAGAAAAGCGAACTGGCACTGGCTTGACGGCAGCGACTGGCAGCTGGAGGATTTCGACCGCGTGACGCTGGGCGAGCGCATTCTGGTAGCGGAGCACGACGGGCATCGAACGGGTTTCGCCGCCCTGCTGCCGGCCGATAACTTTCTGCACAGTTTATTTGTCGATCCCGATCGCCAGGGTCAGGGCATCGGCAGCGAACTGCTGGAAGCCGTGCAGGCAAGCTTCACCTCGACCGGCGCGCTGAAATGCCTGAAGGCGAACCAGCGGGCGCTGGCTTTTTATCAGCGTCACGGCTGGCAGATTATCAGCAGTGGCGAAAGCGAACAGGGCGAGTATTTGCTGCTGCACTATGTGCTGTAGCAAACAGCGCGCCCGTTGCAGGGAAAATCACACCACGCGGAAAGCGATATCGTCCGGGATCACCTCGCCGTCCCAGTAGAGCTGCGCGGCGACCTGGCCCGCCAGCTGACGGTAAAGCCAGGTGAACTCGCTGTCGGGGCGACGCACTACTGTCGGCTCGCCATCGTCCAGATCCTCGCGCAGCGTGATATGCAGCGGTAGCTGGCTCAGCAGACGCGTCTGATACTGTTCCGCCAGCGCCAGCGCGCCGCCGCTGCCGAAGATCGGCTCATGGTGGCCGCAGTTGCTGCAGACGTGCACGCTCATATTTTCCACAATACCCAGCACCGGCACGTTAACTTTCTCAAACATGACGATGCCTTTGCGGGCGTCGATCAGCGCGATATCCTGCGGCGTGGTCACCACTATCGCGCCGGTTACTGGCACATTCTGCGCCAGCGTCAGCTGAATATCGCCCGTGCCCGGCGGCATATCGAGGATCAGGTAATCAAGATCCGGCCAGAGCGTTTCGTTAAGCAGCTGCATCAGCGCTTTACTGGCCATCGGCCCGCGCCACACCATCGCGTTATCGTCGGTCACCAGGTAGCCGATTGAGTTAGTGGCCAGTCCGTGCGCCATAATCGGCGCCATATGGGTACCGTCCGGCGACGTAGGCCGCTCGTTCTGCGTGCCGAGCATATCGGGAATCGACGGGCCATAGATATCCGCATCCAGCAGGCCGACCTTCGCGCCTTCGGCGATTAATGCCAGCGCCAGGTTTACCGCCGTACTGGATTTGCCGACGCCGCCCTTGCCGGAGCTGACGGCGATAAGATTTTTCACGCCTTTTACGCCAGGCTGGTTTTTCACCCTTTTCAGGGTGGCGATATCCAGGCTCAGCTTCCAGCTGATAGCGGCGGCGCCGGTCAGCCGCAGCAGCTCGGCGCTGGCGCTCTCCTTCAGCGCCTCGAAGCCGCTCTGCCAGGGGAAAGGCATCTGCAGCTCAATATGTAGCGTCTCGTCCAGCATGGCGCAGTGGCGAAGCGCCTTCAGCGCGGTCAGGTTGCGCTGCAGCGTTGGATGTTCAAACGTGGTTAAAACGCCCATCACCATCGCGCGCAGCGCTTCCGGCGAGTGTTGGGACTGTTGCATCATCCCGGCTCCTTTTTCTTATGACGTTAGTCAGAGCATATCAGATATAGCGGCGAGCGGCAGGCGGCAAAAAACAGTGCGGTCGTCCCGGCGCTGTTTACGCAGGCCGGGCCTTTCGGGTAACATCGGAATCCCTTATTTTAAACAGGTATAGCAAGTCTCACTATGACTCAAGTCGCGAAGAAAATATTGGTAACGTGCGCACTCCCTTACGCCAACGGTTCTATTCATCTCGGCCACATGCTCGAGCATATCCAGGCGGATATTTGGGTCCGTTACCAGCGAATGCGCGGCAACGAGGTTTACTTCATCTGCGCCGACGACGCGCACGGTACGCCGATTATGCTGAAAGCTCAGCAGATGGGTATCGCGCCCGAGCAGATGATTGCCGAAATGAGTCAGGAGCATCAGGCCGACTTTGCCGGTTTTAACATCAGCTACGACAACTACCACTCGACGCACAGCGACGAGAACCGCGAGCTGTCCGAGCTGATCTATACCCGTCTGAAAGAGAACGGTTTTATCAAAAACCGCACCATTTCACAGCTGTACGATCCGGAAAAAGGCATGTTCCTGCCGGATCGCTTTGTGAAAGGTACCTGCCCGAAATGCAAATCGCCGGATCAGTACGGCGATAACTGCGAAGTGTGCAGCGCGACCTACAGCCCGACCGAACTGATCGATCCGAAATCCGTGGTGTCCGGCGCGACGCCGGTGCTGCGCGATTCCGAGCACTTCTTCTTCGATCTGCCGGAGTTCAGCGCGATGCTGCAGGCCTGGACCCGTTCCGGCGCGCTGCAGGAGCAGGTCGCCAACAAAATGCAGGAGTGGTTCGAGTCGGGCCTGCAGCAGTGGGATATCTCCCGCGACGCGCCCTACTTCGGCTTTGAAATTCCGGGCGCGCCGGGCAAATATTTCTACGTCTGGCTGGATGCGCCGATCGGCTATATGGGCTCGTTCAAAAACCTGTGCGACAAGCGCGGCGACATCGATTTCGACGCTTTCTGGAAAAAAGATTCCGACGCCGAGCTCTATCACTTTATCGGCAAAGATATCGTCTACTTCCACAGCCTGTTCTGGCCAGCGATGCTGGAAGGCAGCAACTTCCGTAAGCCTAATAACCTGTTTGTGCATGGCTATGTGACGGTAAACGGCGCCAAGATGTCCAAATCGCGCGGCACCTTTATCAAGGCCAGCACCTGGCTGCAGCACCTGGACGCGGACAGCCTGCGTTACTACTATGCCGCCAAGCTCTCCTCGCGCATTGATGATATCGATCTTAATCTGGAAGATTTCGTGCAGCGCGTAAACGCCGATATCGTTAACAAAGTGGTCAACCTGGCCTCGCGCAACGCCGGTTTTATCAACAAGCGTTTCGACGGCAAACTGTCGGCGGAGCTGGCCGATCCGGCGCTGTATCAATCTTTTGTCGACGCGTCCGCCAGCATTGCCGAAGCCTGGCAGAGCCGCGAGTTTGGTCGCGCGGTACGTGAAATTATGGCGATGGCCGACGTGGCGAACCGCTATGTCGACGAGCAGGCGCCGTGGGTCGTGGCGAAGCAGGAAGGCCGCGATGCCGACCTGCAGGCGATCTGTTCAATGGGCATCAATATGTTCCGCGTGCTGATGACCTGGCTGAAACCGGTGCTGCCTTCCTTAAGCGAGCGCGCCGAAGCCTTCCTGAATCAGGAGCTGAGCTGGGACGCCATTGAGCAGCCGCTGCTGGATCACACTCTCTCCGCCTTTAAGGCGCTTTACAGCCGTGTGGAAATGGACAAGGTCAACGCGCTGATCGAGGCTTCGAAAGAGGACGCGGCCGCGGCGAACAAGCCTGCGCTGACCGGCCCGCTGGCGGATGCGCCGATTGCCGAAACCATCGACTTCAATGATTTCGCTAAGGTGGATATGCGTATCGCGCTGATCCAGAACGCCGAATTTGTGGAAGGCTCTGACAAGCTGCTGCGCCTGACGCTGGATATCGGCGGCGAAACGCGCAATATCTTCTCTGGTATTCGCAGCGCCTATCCGGATCCGGCAGTGCTGGTCGGTCGTCTGACGCTGATGGTCGCCAACCTGGCGCCGCGTAAAATGCGCTTCGGCATTTCGGAAGGCATGGTGATGGCTGCTGGCCCCGGCGGTAAAGAGATCTTCCTGCTTTCGCCAGACAGCGGCGCTCAGCCAGGGATGCAGGTCAAATAAGAGAGCAACGGGCGAAGCGATTCGCCCGTTTTTTTATTCGCTTTTCGGCCAACGCAGGCGCCCGCCATCCGAAAATGGGATCTCTGGCACATTTATTCCGTTGATCGTATGATTAATGCGTTGAAAAACCGGAGCTAATCATGCGTACCGCACTGCTGGCCATCTGGCGCTATCTGCGCGCCTTTCTGATTATCTGTCTCTGTCTCTATGCCGGCAACGCGCTGGCGGCACTGCTGCCTGTCACCATTCCGGGCAGTATTATCGGTATGCTGATCCTGTTTTTCCTGCTGGCTTTTCAGCTGGTGCCGCCCGACTGGGTGCGCCCTGGCAGTATGCTGCTGATCCGTTATATGGCGCTGCTGTTCGTGCCGATCAGCGTCGGCGTAATGGGCTATACGGAGCTGCTCAGCGCGCAGTTCGGCCCCATTGTGATCTCCTGCGTGGTGAGTACCTTTATTGTGCTGCTGACCGTAGGAGTGGTTGCCGATAAGCTGCTCGGCAAGGCAAAAGGAGGCGCGGATGAGTGATATCTGGTGGTCGCTACCGCTGACCCTGCTGGTGTTTTTCTGCGCTCGCTGGCTGGCGACGAAGGTGAAACTGACGCTGTTCAACCCGCTATTGATCTCCGTGGCGGCGATTATTCCGCTGCTGCTGCTGCTTCAGATGCCTTACGCCCGCTACTTTCAGGGCAGCGCTATCCTCAACCAGCTGCTGCAGCCGGCCGTAGTGGCGCTGGCGCTGCCGCTGTATGAGCAGCTGCATCAAATCCGCGCGCGCTGGAAGTCGATTATCGGCGTCTGCTTTATCGGCAGCATGACGGCAATGATCTCCGGCACAGCTATCGCTTTATGGATGGGCGCCACGCCGCAGATAGCGGCGACCATTATGCCCAAGTCGGTGACTACGC
The DNA here is from genome assembly GCF_037026505.1 of Erwinia sp. CGal63. NCBI lineage: Bacteria > Pseudomonadati > Pseudomonadota > Gammaproteobacteria > Enterobacterales > Erwiniaceae > Erwinia > Erwinia sp. CGal63. Next base: position 249,238 of record NZ_JAKUMN010000001.1, on the reverse strand, counting down.
CGATCGCGATGGCCGTTTCCGCCACGCTGGGCGGCATTCCCGCCATCAGCGCTATTTGCGTGCTGATCGCGGGCGTGCTCGGCGCGGTTTTCGGCCATATGGTGCTCAATCTCTTTAAGATCCGCAGCAAATCCTCGCGCGGCCTGGCGATCGGCAACGCTTCCCATGCGCTGGGTACGGCACGCAGCTCGGAGGTAGATTACCAGGAAGGCGCCTGGAGTTCGCTGGCGCTGGTGCTCTGCGGCATTATCACCTCACTGCTGGCGCCGTTTCTCTTTCCGCTGCTGCTGCGTTTATGGCAGTAAAACTTGCGATGCGTCGCGCATTTTGTGGTTCTCTTTCATAAATTGCATAATCTATGTGATTATAATCACATACATCCCGGTGGCTGCCCGCCAGAATAAGCGGCCAACTATGCAAGAGAAGCCCCTATGCAATCACGTTTTCATGCGGCTTTCGCCGCTTTGCCTTCGCCGCTGCAGGCGGCGCTGCAGCCTTTATTGACCGATACCTTTCCCTCGTTTTTTACCCCTGAACAGATGCAGCTCATCAGAACGCAAACCGGGCTGGAGAATCGCGAGCTGACCTTCGCCCTGCTGCCGCTGGCCGCAGCCTGCGCCGTGACGCCGCTCTCCGGCTTTAACGTCGGCGCGCTGGCGCTGGGAAAAAGCGGGCATCTCTGGTTTGGCGCCAACATGGAGTTCTCCGGCGCGACGATGCAGCAAACCGTTCATGCGGAACAAAGCGCGGTGACACATGCCTGGCTGCGCGGCGAACAAGGGCTGGAGGCGATTACCGTCAACTACACGCCCTGCGGCCACTGCCGCCAGTTTATGAATGAGCTGAACAGCGGCACCGCGCTGCGTATCAACCTGCCGGGCCGCGAACCGGCGACGCTGGGCGATTATCTGCCCGACGCCTTCGGCCCGCGCGATCTGGCGATTGAGAAGCTACTGCTGGATGAAGTCGATCACGGTTTACCGCTCAAAGGGGACGAGCTTTGTCGCGCCGCGCTGGCGGCCGCCAACCGCAGTCATGCGCCCTACTCGCAGGCGCTGAGCGGCGTAGCGCTGCAGATGGCCGACGGCGCCATCTTCGCCGGCAGCTATGCCGAAAACGCCGCTTTCAACCCCAGCCTGCCGCCGCTGCAGGCCGCGCTGATCCTGCTGAATCTCGCGGGCTATGACGTTCTGCAAATTCAGCGTGCCGTGCTGGCGGAGGCGCCCGACGCCCGTCTTATCCAACGGCAGGCCACCGCCGCGACCTTACAGGCTCTCGGCTGCGACACGCTGCAGACCATTCCTCTACGCTGAGCGCAACGGCCGCAGCCTCTGAGTTGCGGCAAAGCGCCCGCTTTTGTTATCAGCTGTTAACAAATGCTGTACTTTCAGATGAATTATTTTAGGATTGGGCCACAACATTAGATCCCAGTGAGTATTTTACATGGAACTCGACTACGAAAGTAAACGCCCTCTTTATATTCCCTACGCTGGCCCTATTCTGCTGGAGTTTCCCCTGCTGAATAAAGGCAGCGCCTTCTCGGTGGAAGAGCGCAACGATTTTAATCTCAACGGGCTGCTGCCTGAGACGGTGGAAACCATTGAAGAGCAGGCCCAGCGCGCCTGGCGCCAGTTTCAGGACTTCAAAAACGCCAACGACAAGCACGTTTACCTGCGCAATATCCAGGATACCAACGAGACGCTGTTCTATCGCCTGCTGGACAACCATCTCGAAGAGATGATGCCGATTATCTATACGCCGACCGTCGGCGCGGCCTGCGAGCACTTTTCTGAAATCTACCGTCGCGCGCGCGGGCTGTTTATCTCCTATCCAAATCGCGCCAATATCGAAGATATGCTGCAAAACGCCACCAAGCAGAATGTGAAGGTGATCGTGGTCACCGACGGCGAGCGCATCCTCGGCCTGGGCGATCAGGGCATTGGCGGCATGGGTATTCCTATCGGCAAGCTGTCGCTCTATACCGCCTGCGGCGGCATCAGCCCGGCCTATACGCTGCCGGTGGTGCTGGATGTCGGCACCAACAATCAGCAGCTGCTTAACGATCCGCTCTATATGGGCTGGCGCCATCCGCGCATTACCGGCGAAGAGTATGACAACTTCGTCAACGAGTTTATCCAGGCGGTGAAAAGCCGCTGGCCGAACGTGCTGCTGCAGTTTGAAGACTTCGCCCAGAAAAACGCTATGCCGCTGCTGGAGCGCTATCGCGACGAAGTCTGCTGCTTCAACGATGACATTCAGGGCACCGCCGCCGTTACGCTGGGCACGCTGATCGCCGCCAGCCGCGCGGCAGGCAGCAAAATGAGCGAGCAGAAAGTGGTCTTCCTCGGCGCTGGCTCAGCAGGCTGCGGCATCGCCGAACAGATTATCGCGCAGATGAAGTCCGAAGGCCTGAGCGACGAAGAAGCCCGCGCCCGCGTCTTTATGGTGGACCGCTTCGGCCTGCTGACCGACCGACAGCCTAACCTGCTCGGTTTCCAGAGCAAGCTGGTGCAGAAGAGCGAGAATCTGGCGAGCTGGGACGCCGATGCCGACTCGCTGTCGCTGCTGGACGTAGTGCGTAACGCGCACCCGGATATTCTGATCGGCGTTTCCGGCCAGCCGGGCCTGTTCAGCGAAGAGATTATCCGCGAGATGCATAAACACTGCGCGCGCCCTATCGTGATGCCGCTTTCTAACCCAACTTCACGCGTGGAAGCGACGCCGCAGGATATTATGGAGTGGACGGATGGCGCGGCGCTGGTAGCGACCGGCAGTCCGTTTGCGCCGGTGAGCTGGAAAGGGGAAACTTACCCGATCGCCCAGTGCAACAACTCCTATATCTTCCCCGGTATCGGCTTGGGCGTTATCGCCTCTGGCGCCACGCGCGTGACCGACAGTATGCTGATGGCCGCCAGCCGTGCGTTGGCCGACTGTTCGCCGCTGGTGAACGACGGTAAAGGCCCGGTATTGCCGGAAGTGAAGGATATCCAGGGCGTGTCGAAAGTGATTGCGATGGCGGTCGGCAAAGCGGCGCAGCTGGCGGGCGTGGCGGTAGTGACCTCAGAAGATGTGCTGTCGCGAGCGATTGCCGCCAATTTCTGGCTGCCGCAATACCGTAACTATCGTCGTACCTCTATCTGATGATTGCGGCCGGGCGCAACGCGCGCCCGGTTCTTTTGTCCTGCGCAACGCCGCCCCTACCTCTGCCTCTCTGTATTGTGCAAAAAGCGACCGCCCGTTACGCTGCCGCTTGCTTCACCTCGTCGGGTACAGTAGCCTTGAGCCACCTTTTTTGCTTAATTCTGAGTAGCGTACGGCATGATAAAACGCGCGATCTACGGCCTGGTTACCCTCATTATCCTGATGGTAATAGTCGCGCTCGGCCTGGATCGCTGGATAAGCGTTAAAACTGCGCCTTACGTCTACGATAATCTCAAATCTCTGCCCCATCGTCAGGTCGGCGTGGTGCTGGGTACAGCGAAATATTACCGCACCGGCGTCATTAATCAGTATTACCTTTATCGTATGCAGGGCGCGCTTAACGCCTATAACAGCGGCAAGGTCAACTATCTGCTGCTGAGCGGCGATAACGCGCAGCAAAGCTACAATGAGCCGATGACCATGCGCCGCGATCTGATTGCCGCCGGCGTGGCGCCTGCCGATATCGTGCTGGACTACGCTGGATTCCGCACGCTGGACTCTATTGTGCGCACCCGCAAAGTGTTTGATACCAACGACTTTATTATCATTACCCAGCGTTTCCACTGCGAGCGCGCGCTCTTTATCGCGCTGCATATGGGCATTCAGGCGCAGTGCTACGCGGTGCCATCGCCCAAAAATATGCTGAACATTCGCGTCCGGGAAGTCGCGGCGCGGCTGGGCGCGCTGGCCGATCTCTATGTGATGAAGCGCGAGCCGCGTTTTTTAGGGCCGCTGGTGCCGATCCCGGCCAGGCATGAGATTCCGGAAGATGCGCAGAGCTACCCGGCGGTCACGCCAGAACAGCTGCTGGAACTGGAACAGAAAACCAAAGCGGACGCTCGTCCGCAGACCTAAAACAGCCGCAGTAACGCACTGATTGTTATAAACCTGCCACGCTCTTCTGTCAGTCTGTCTCTCGCATTACTCATCAAATGTTAACAGGAGAGACAAATGGATCTGAATTTGAAAGATCGTCGCGTACTGGTCAGCGGCGGCTCGCGCGGAATTGGACGAGCGATTGTGGAGTGCTTTCTTGCCGAAGGCGCACAGGTCGAATTTTGCGCCCGCAGCCCTGAAGGCGTAAGCGAAGCTCAACAGGCGCTGGGTTCACGCGCTAAAGGCACGGCGGTCGACGTCACCTCTTCCGAACAGATGCAAAAATGGATTCAGGAAGCGGCAAACCGGCTGGGCGGACTGGATATCGTCGTGCCTAACGTCAGCGCGCTGGCGGCCGGTAGCGATCCCGAAGTATGGCGTAAAGCCTTCGATACCGATTTGATGGGCACCGTGAGCATGGTGCAGGCCGCCCTTCCTTACCTGAAAAAATCTTCTGCGGCGGCGATAGTGCTGATATCCAGCGTGGCGGGACGCGAGGTGGATATGTTTGCCGAACCCTATGGCATTATGAAAGCGGCGCTGATCCATTATGGTAAAACCTTATCGGAACGCCATGCCGCGGACGGAATACGCGTCAACACCGTTTCACCGGGCAACGTCTATTTCAGCGACGGCGTCTGGGGCGATATCGAACGCAATCAGCCGGAAACCTTCGCCAAATGCCTGGCGGCGAACCCGCTGGGACGTATGGCGACGCCAGAGGAAGTTGCGAAAGCCACGGTCTTTCTTGCCAGCGAGGCGGCGAGTTTCACTACCGGCACCAATCTGCTGGTGGATGGCGGGCTGACCAAAGGCGTTCAGTTCTGATTCAGAAAGGGAAAAGGCCAGATAATCTGGCCTTTTCTTTTTAGTGAGGCGTTACTTTTTACGCGCGTACTTTAACGAGTCCAGCGCAACGGCGAAAATAATGATGCCGCCTTTGATAATGTACTGCCAGTACGGGTTAACGCCGATATAGGTCAGGCCGTAGTTAATCACGGTAAATATCAGCACGCCCGTCACCACGCCCGCCACGGTACCGACGCCGCCAGCGAACGACACGCCGCCGACCACGCAGGCCGCGATGGCGTCCAGCTCATACATAAAGCCCAGGTTGTTGGTCGCCGAACCGATACGGCCCGCTTCCAGCATCCCGCCGAAGGCGTAGAAGACGCCGGAGAGCGCATAAATCAGGATCAGGTTGAAATTCACGTTCACGCCGGAGACTTTTGCCGCTTCCGGGTTGCCGCCGATAGCAAAAATATTTTTGCCGAAGCGGGTTTTGTTCCACAGGATCCAGACAAAGAAGATGGCAATAGCCGCATAAAACGTGATGTAGGAGAGCTTGAAATCCCCCAGGCGGATAAAGCCCTGCGCGAAGGTCGAAAACTTTTCGTCAAAGCCAGCGATCGGCGAAGCGCCCACGTAGTCGTAGTAGAGCGAGTTGATGCCGTAGACAATAATCATCGTGCCCAGCGTGGTGATAAACGGCGTCACCTTCAGGTAGGCGATAATCACGCCGTTGATCAGGCCAATCAGACCGCCCACTACGCAGACAATCAGGATCACCAGCGGAATCGGCACGGTATCCAGATGCGGGAATACTTTGTTGGCGTTGTCCATCGCCTGCAGCAGCGTCGCCGCCACTACGGCCGCCAGACCGACCTGACGACCGGCCGACAGATCGGTACCCTGGGTAACGATTAAGCCCGCCACGCCGAGCGCGATAATAATACGCACGGAAGACTGGGTTAAAATATTACTCAGGTTCATCAGACTTAAAAACGTCGGGTCCTGGAAAATAATAATCGCCAGCAGCACCAGCAACACGACGTAGATGCCACCTTCTTTCAGCCAGGTGAGCGCATTCTTTTTATTTACAGCATTCATGGTGTCAGCCCTTGCCTCATTAAAGGTGCTTCGATGCCAAACGTAATATTTCGTTTTGCGTGGTAGTTTTAGTGTCGACAATGCCCGCGACCATGCCGTTACTCATGACGAGGATCCTGTCGGTAATGCCCAGCAGCTCCGGCATTTCGGAAGAGATAATAATGATGCCCTTCTCTTTTTTCGCCAGATCGGAAATAAGCTGATAGATTTCAAACTTCGCGCCGACGTCGATACCGCGCGTTGGTTCGTCCAGCATTAATATTTCCGGCTGGGTTAGCAGCCAGCGGCCGATAATCACTTTTTGCTGGTTACCGCCCGACAGCGAACCAATGGATGTCGCATGGCCCGGCGTTTTTACCCGCATGGCGTCGATAACCCATTGGGTATCGCTTTTCATACGATTATTATCCAGCAGGCCGATCGAGTTTTTATATTTGCGAATATTCGAAATCAGCGAGTTAAAGCCAATATCGAGATAGGCGTAAATACCGGTGGCGCGCCGCTCTTCCGTCACCAGCGCAAAACCGTGGTTTATCGCTTCGTTGGCGGAGTTGTTATTGATTTTTTTGCCGTGCAGCTTGATGGTGCCGCCTGACTTTTCGCGGATGCCAAACAGCGTCTCGACGATATCGGTACGTTTGGCGCCCACCAGCCCGGCCACGCCCAGGATTTCGCCTTTGCGCAGGTCAAAGGAGATATCGCGGATAGAAGGCTGACGCAGCGAAGTCAGGTTACGCACTTCCAGAATGGTTTCACCCGGCACGTTGGTTTTATCCGGGAAGCGCTGGTTCAGCGAACGTCCCACCATCATGGCGATGATCTTATCCATGTCCAGCCCTTCCAGCGGCTGGGTGGCGATCCACTGACCGTCGCGCAAAATAGTAATCTCGTCGCAGAGCTGGAAGATCTCTTCCATTTTGTGAGAGATATAAACGATGCCGCAGCCGCGATCTTTTAATTTACGGATAATAGTGAACAGGTGGTTCACCTCTTTTTCCGTTAATGAAGAGGTCGGCTCATCCATAATGACGATTTTGGCGTCATAGGAGAACGCTTTGGCAATTTCGATCATCTGCATCTGCGAAACGGAAAGATTGATCACTTTGTCGCGCGGATCGATATCGATATCCAGCTCTTCAAAGATCGCTTTGGTATCGCGATACATTTTTTCCTGATCGACGAAAAAACCTTTGCGCGGATAACGTCCCAGCCACATGTTATCCATGACCGTGCGCTGTAATACCAGGTTTAATTCCTGATGCACCATAGAAACGCCGTTTTCCAGCGCCTCTTTGGAGCTTTTAAAATCGATCTCTTTGCCCTGAAAAAGAATGCTTCCCGTGTCTTTGCTGTAAATACCAAACAGGCATTTTAAAAGCGTCGATTTACCCGCGCCGTTTTCACCCATCAGCGCGTGAACCGAATGGGGACGGATTTTTAAATTAACGTTGTCTAACGCCTTTACGCCCGGAAAGGATTTGCTGACGTTAGTCATTTCCAGCAGATACTGCCCCTGATCGCTGCTCATAATTCTACCTGGCGGATCGTTTTACGATCGGGCCTGTCCAGCGACAGGCCCGGTAACGGGCGCGGCTGCGCCCGGAAAGCGTTATTTGCCAATCTGATTGAGATTGTCTTTATCGACCGGCACATAGGCGACGCGCACCACTTTGCCGTCCAGCTTATAGTTAGTGCCTTCGGTGGCTGGTTTGCCTGCCGCCAGGTTTTTCGCCATGTCAAAAGTGGCTTTAGCCTGATTTTCCGCATCGTTCAGCACGGTGCCGGCCATCGCGCCAGATTTCACCATTGCCAGCGCTTCCGGCAGCGCATCCACGCCGAACACCGGCACGGAAGATTTATTGTGCGCTTTCAGCGCTTCTACCGCGCCCATCGCCATCGCATCGTTGTTGGCGATAACCACTTCGATTTTGTTGCCATTCGGGCCGGAGAGCCACGCGTCCATCTTATCCTTCGCCTGCGCGGTATCCCACATGGCGGTATCCAGATGCAGCTGCTGCGTTTTCACGCCGTCCTGATTCAGTTTGTCGATCACATATTTGGTGCGCGCTTCGGCATCCGGATGGCCCGGCTCGCCTTTCAGCAGCACAAACTGCACTACGCCATCTTTGTTCAGATCCCAGTTTGCATTGGCTTTCCAGTGTTTCTCGATCAGCTCACCCTGCTTGACGCCGGACTCTTTAGAATCGGTGCCGACGTAATAGGCTTTGTCATAGCTGGCCAGCGCCTTAGCGGAGGGCTCTTTGTTGAAGAAGACGACCGGAATATCGTTGGCTTTCGCTTTGCTGATCACCACCGCAGCCGCAGCCGGGTCGACCAGGTTAATCGCCAGCGCCTTCACGCCCTTCGCGACCATAACGTCGACCTGATCGTTCTGCGTTGACTGGCTGTTCTGCGAGTCGTTCATCAGCAGCTGGATGCCGCTGCTGTTTTTCGCTTCTTTCTCAATATCCTTGCGCACCACGGACATAAAGTTGTCGTCGTATTTATAAATCGTCACGCCAATGCGGGTATCGGCCGCCTGCGCCGTCGCACCAAACATCATGCTGGCAACCAGGGCTGTGAGGGTGAATGCCTTCTTCATTGTTATCTCCGGTTCTGTGTAGGGTCGGTATGCGTGTGCATGCGGCCGGACCGTGTTCTTCTGGTTCTGTCCCGCCAGGCACGGCCATCTTAGTGAAGCAGATGTTAATTAACTGTGAACTTACTCACGGATTGAAAACGGTTACATGGCGGTATCGTTGCGGTTAGTGATCGCCGCCACACTTTGACAGACAGCAACGGAGTGACGCCGCACCAGCGTCGGCATGAAACAGTGCGTGGCCGATTCATCGAGCAGCCCTACTGCGCCTTTCAGCGCCAGTTCCGTGGCGAGTTTGGCCATAGATACAATGGGATAACGTACTGTGGTCAGTTGCGGATCGGTATAGCGCGAAACAGGAATATCGTCGAAGCCGATCACCGACAGCTGCTGCGGTACCGCAATGCCGTTGTCTTTTAGCGCGGTCAGCGCGCCGGCGGCCATGCTGTCGTTATAGGCGAACACCGCGCTGAGCTGCAAATTGCGGCCCAGCAGCTCTACCATCGCCGCTTCGCCGCCCTGCATATCCGGCTCGGCGCTGGCGATCCAGCTTTCGGCAGGCGTTATACCCTGTTCCGCCAGCGCCTGCTGCCAGCCCGTACGCCGCTGATCCCTGTCTTCTATCGCATGGCTGGAACCTAAAAAGCCGATGCGCCGATGGCCCTGCTGCTGCAGCATACGGGTCGCCATCAGCGCGCCGCTGACGTTGTCCAGGCAGACGCAGCGATGCGCATAGCCCGCCACAACACGGTTGACCAGCACCATACCCGGCACCTGATCCATCAGCGACGCCAGCTCTTCGTCCGCCAGCGCTTTGGCGTGTACGATTAGCGCGCCGCAGCGTTGCCGGATCAGCACTTCGATGGCGTGACGCTCTTTATCGGCCTGATGATAGGAATTGTTGATCAGTACATGCTTATGCATACGTTGCGCCACGGTGTCCACCGCTTTGACCAGCGCACCGAAAAAGGGGTCGGAGACGTCCATTACCACTACGCCAATGGTATCGCTGACCTGAGAAGCCAGCGCCTGCGCGTTGGCGTTAGGCCGATAGCCCAGCTGACCGACGATGCTCAGCACCCTTTCCCGCGTTTCCTGAGTGACCGCTGCGCTATGGTTGAGCACGCGCGATACCGTCGCCACCGACACGCCAGCCTCACGGGCTACATCGCGAATGGTGATCATGGCTGAGCGCCTGTGGAAGATAAGGTTTGCATAGCCCTCCCGGATGGATTGATTGCGGAGGCTATTCTGACAAAGGGCGTCGCGACGCTGCGTGAATCAGGTCACAGGGATGAAAACGGTTACATGTGTTTCCGTCACATTTGTGACGGCTATCATTACCGCTGCGGCTCGCCGCCGCCAAAACGGGTAAGAATGCGCCAGATATGTTCGACCGGGCCCTGACGGAAATAGCGCAGCCACAGCAGGGAGAAAAGAATGTTACAGAGCCAGATCGCGGGCACGACAGCCAGCAGCTGCAGCCGGTCAAGTTGATTAAACCAGCCAAAGTGATTAAACAGCGTGGTGCAGAGCAACGTTTGCAGCAGATAGTTGCTCAGCGCCATCCGCCCTACACTGCTGACGGCGCGCGTGATTTTAAGGGGCGCCAGCACGGGCCAGAAGCCAAAACAGAGTGCGGCGTAGCCTGTCGCCTGTAGCGGCGCGCTTAGCTCGCGCGGCAGCTGCAGCCAGAAGGCGCTGGGATAAAATGCCCAGCCGGCTCGCCACTGCAGACAGATGCCCGGAATTTCAATCGCCGCCGCCGCCAGCAGCAGGATCAACGCCGCGCGCCGATAATGTGCCAGGCTCCAGCGGCCCTGCAGCCAGCCGCTGCGCATCAGCGCGCCGCCAATCAGCATCATACCGGCCAGCTGCCAGCCATACTGCGCCGCCAGCGACAGCAGCCCTGACGAGAGCAGATCCAGACGGTTGCGCATCGCCTGCCAGCCGCCGTGCGTTCGCCAGAAAGTCTCATACTGAATGTCCGCCGCGCCCGGCAGCCAGGAGTTGTTCGGCTGATGACCCGACAGCAGGCCAAATATCACCAGCACGCCGCAGCCCAGCGCATAAAGCGTCACGCCGGTATTAAACAGCTGCCGCGTCGAAGCGACGTCGCGGATCATTCGCCAGGCCACCAGCCCAATCAGCCCGTAATCCAGCAGAATATCGCCTTCCCAAAACAGCAGACAGTGCAGAAAGCCGAACAGCACCAGCCAGCTCAGCCGCGCCTGTAGCCAGCTTTTACCTCGGGAAAGCAGCAGCTGCAGGCCGCCGCCAAACAGCAACGCAAACAGCGCCAGAAATTTAAGCTGGGCGAAGAAATCGACCAGCGCCCAGCTCCAGGCGTCGCGCGCCGTTACGCTGCCCTGCCAGGCAGGATTCAGATAGGCGGCGCCAGGCAGGCCGAAGGCGTTGATGTTAAGCAGCAGGATCCCCAGAATGGCGATGCCCCGAATAAAATCCAGCGTCTGAATACGAGGCATCGGCGAGATCCTGAGCGTAACGCGCGGCGGCGAAAGTCAGCCGCCTGAAAGGTTAATTGTGGCGAACGGCGCGCAAAAATTCCTGGCGCGTGTTCTGGCTGGATTTGAACAGGCCGCCCAGCGAAGTGGTGGTCGTGGCGCTGGTGGCGTCGCGAATGCCGCGCGCTTTCACGCAGTAGTGTACTGCGTCGATAGAAACCGCGACGTTATTGGTGCCGAGCAGCGTCTGCAGCGCGATCAGGACCTGCTGGGTCAGACGTTCCTGCACCTGTGGACGCGAAGAGAAAAACTGCACGATGCGGTTAATCTTCGACAGGCCGATCACCTTGTCTTTAGGGATATAGGCTACCGTCGCCTTGCCGTCGATAATCACAAAATGGTGTTCGCAGGTGCTGGTCAGCGTGATATCACGCACCGTCACCATTTCATCCACCTTCATTTTGTTTTCAATCAGGGTGATTTTCGGGAAGTTGGCGTAGTCCAGACCGGAGAAAACCTCATTCACATACATTTTCGCGATGCGGTGCGGCGTCTCCATCAGGCTGTCATCTTCTAAATCCAGATTGAGCAGCTGCATAACTTCAGTCATATGACCGGCGATCAGCCGTCTGCGGGTTTCGTCATCCATATCACGCGCAGGCGAGCGTAGTGGGGTTTCCAGTCCACGTGCGAGCAGCGCTTCGTGAACAAGTGTGGCTTCCTGACTTAACGTAGCCATGGCGATTTTTTCTCCAGCAGATGTGACGCCAGTCCGACGGGACCGGTACAATTTCAGAGGCGGTATTTTGGTACACAACGCGACGTTAATCCAGTAATCAATCCAATTGGCCTGAATCGGCTTTACGTCGCGGCGGTATCGCGTCGCCAGACCAGCGTGCCGGCCAGCAGCAGACTCGCGCCCGCCACATACAGCGCTGGCTCCAGTCGATGGCTTAGCGTAGTGGACAGCGCGGAAACCAGCGGCCCTGTCAGCTGCCCTACGGCGTAGCCGGTGGTTAACAGACCCGCCATATAGCGGCTGTGCAGCGGCGCCATTTCGCGGGCGTACTGCAGCGAAAGATAGACCAGGTTCAGAAAAGGCATGCCCATCAGCACCGAACCCACGATCAGCCCGCTCAGACCCGGCACCAGCGCAGCGCAAAAAACGCCCAGCGCCTGCGTCCACAGATTCAGCGCCAGCCGCGTATTGGTGCAACCGAAACGCCGCAGCAGAATGCCCAGCCCCACGCCCAGCACCGCCGTCCCGCCGAAAACAGGCCAGACAAACTGGGCAAAGGCGCTGTCGGGAAAGCGTGCGGTCGCCATCTGCGACATAAAGGTGGCTGGAATAATGTAACCGAAGCCGGCCAGGCTGTAGCTCCAGACCAGCTTTTTCAGCCCTGATGTCAGCAACAGCGGCTCCGGCGCCGTTTCGGGACGATGCAGCTCGCCTTTGCGCGGCAGAAAACGCAGGATGGGTAACACTAAAATCAGCGCCAGCACGCCATAAGCGCACCAGGCCTGTGCGGCGCTGACCTGCTGCGCGTGCAGGAAAACCGCCAGCAGCCCGCTGAGGAAAATCCCCGCGCCCGGCCCGGCAAACACTGCGGCGCTTAAGCCGGGACGGCCATACTTATGCAGCCGATCGTTGCTCCATGCCGCCACCAGCACCATTGTCCAGCCGCTGGCCCAGCCAATCACAAAGCGCACCAGGCCATGCAGCCAGGCGTCGGAGACGCAGGCGGAAAGCAGCGTCAGCATCACCGCGCCGCCGATACCCGCTTTCAGTTTCGCTTCCACCCGCGTGGTGGTACGCATCGCATGCCACGAGCCGCAAAGGTAGCCCAGATAGTTAAAGGCCGCGACCACCGCCGCGCTGGTCAGCGTCAGCTGCCCGTCGGCAATCATCAGCGGCACCTGAGGCGTAAAGGTAAACCGTCCAATGCCCATCGCCACGATCAGCGCAATAAACGCGCTCAGCGCTACTCGTCCCGCCATGCTTTGTTCCTTCTGCTGTCATGAAAGTGTTGCAGCCAGTCTGCATCATGGATAGACTTACAAAAAGTGAATAATAGTGATCAACTTGCTTACGAAAAGAGAATAAATGGATCTGACCCAGCTTAAGATGTTCTGCGCGGTGGCCGAAACCGGTTCGCTGGCGCGCGCCGCTGAGCAGCTGCATCGCGTGCCGTCCAATTTGACCACCAGGCTGCGCCAGCTGGAGCAGGAAACGGGCATCGATCTCTTTATTCGTGAAAAGCAGCGCCTGCGGCTTTCCCCGATGGGCCACAACTTTCTTTGCTATGCGCAGCGCATTCTGGCGCTCAGCGAAGAGGCGCTGGCGATGACCCATAACGGCGAACCGGGCGGCGCCTTCGCGTTAGGCTCAATGGAGAGCACCGCGGCGGTTCATCTGCCCTCTTTGCTGGCGTCCTATCACCAGCGCTACCCCGAGGTCGCGCTGTCACTGATTACCGGCACCTCCGGCGAAATTATCGAGCAGGTACGCAAAGGCACCCTGGCGGCGGCGCTGGCGGAAGGCCCGGTAGTGGCGGACGAGCTGAACAGCTGTAAGGCTTTCGCCGAACGTATGGTGCTGATCAGCAACCTGAGGCACGCGCCGATTACTCATCCTGCCGATGCCGCTGGCGATACGCTGTTTGCCTTTCGTCCCGGCTGCTCTTATCGCCTGCGGCTGGAAAACTGGTTTCGTCAGGGCGGCGTTTCGCCCGGTCAGTTTATGGAGATTCAGTCTTACCACGCCATGCTGGCCTGCGTGGCCAGCGGCGCTGGCGTGGCGATACTGCCGGAGTCGGTGCTGGCGAAGATAGCCGATCCCGGTCAGGTACAGCGGCACGAGCTGCCAGCCGAAATCAGCGCTACCGCCACTTATCTGGTCTGGCGTCGTGACGCCTTCACGCCCAACGTCAAGGCGCTGAAGTATCTGATTATAGAGCAATCGCCGGATGACGAAATTCAGCCATAATTAATGGGTTTACGCGGCTTCGGGCCGCTCGCCCCACCCGTGCCGAAAGGCACCCTTATAAGGAATAAAACCGATATGCAGATGATCAAAACTCGCGCCGCTGTTGCCTGGGCCGCCGGCGAGCCGTTGAAAATTGAAGAAGTGGATCTGATGCCGCCGCAGAAAGGCGAAGTGCTGGTGCGCATTGTGGCCACCGGCGTCTGCCACACGGATGCTTATACGCTTTCCGGCAAGGATCCTGAAGGCGTTTTCCCGGCAATTCTGGGCCATGAAGGCGGCGGCATCGTCGAAGCGGTTGGCGAAGGCGTGACCAGCGTGGCGGTCGGCGATCACGTTATCCCGCTTTACACGCCGGAGTGCGGCAAATGTAAATTCTGTCTTTCCGGCAAAACCAACCTCTGCCAGGCGATTCGCGCTACTCAGGGCAAAGGCTTGATGCCGGACGGCACCACGCGCTTCTTTAAAGACGGCAAACCGATTTTCCACTATATGGGGACGTCGACCTTCTCTGAATACACCGTGATCCCGGAAATCTCGCTGGCGAAAATCAGCAAGGAAGCGCCGCTGGAAGAAGTTTGCCTGCTGGGCTGCGGCGTCACTACCGGTATGGGCGCGGTGATGAACACGGCGAAGGTCAAAGAAGGCGACACCGTGGCGATCTTCGGCCTGGGCGGCATTGGCCTTTCCGCGATTATCGGCGCGAAAATGGCGAAAGCGGGCCGCATTATCGGTATCGATCTCAACACCAGCAAGTTCGATCTGGCCAGAAAGCTGGGCGCCACCGATCTGGTTAACCCGAAAGATTACGATAAGCCGATTCAGGACGTTATCGTGGAAATGACCGACGGCGGCGTCGATTTCTCCTTTGAGTGCATCGGCAACGTGAACGTGATGCGCTCGGCGCTGGAGTGCTGCCACAAAGGCTGGGGCGAGTCGGTGATTATCGGCGTAGCGGGCGCGGGCGAAGAGATTTCCACCCGTCCATTCCAGCTGGTGACCGGTCGCGTCTGGCGTGGTTCCGCTTTCGGCGGCGTAAAAGGCCGTTCCGAGCTGCCGGGCATCGTACAGCGCTATCTGGACGGCGAGTTCCAGCTTAACGATTTCATTACCCACAATATGCCGCTGGAAGAGATTAACGACGCGTTTGACCTGATGCACGAAGGGAAATCGATTCGTTCCGTGGTGCACTTTAAATAAGGAGACAGGGATGACCTCCAGCCTGGAGCTACTTGAAGAACACCGCATGTTTGGCGGCTGGCAGCAGCGCTATCGCCATCTGTCGGCCACGCTGAACTGCTCGATGACCTTCAGCATTTTTCTGCCCGGTCCGAAAAGCGATGAGCCGCCGCCGGTGCTGTGGTTTCTGGCCGGCCTGACCTGCAGCGACGAGAATTTCTCAACCAAGTCGGGCGCGCAGCGCGTAGCGGCGGAGTTGGGTCTGGTGCTGGTGATGCCGGATACCAGCCCGCGCGGCGAGGTTGTTCCGAATGACGAAGCTTACGATCTGGGCCAGGGCGCAGGATTTTATCTGAACGCCACGCAGGCGCCGTGGGATGCGCATTTCCGCATGTATGACTACCTGACCGAAGAGCTGCCCGCGCTTATCGCCGGCAACTTCAACGTCAGCGATCGTCAGGCGATTATGGGCCATTCCATGGGCGGTCACGGCGCGCTGATGCTGGCGTTGCGTAACCCGCAGCGTTTCGTCTCGGCCTCTGCTTTCGCGCCGATCGTCAATCCTTCACAGGTACCGTGGGGCGAAAAGGCCTTTACGGCCTATCTGGGCGAGGATCGCAGCCTGTGGGAAGCCTGGGACAGCTGCTCGCTGCTGCTGCAGGCGACGCAACCGCTGCCGATGCTGCTGGATCAGGGCGACAGCGACCAGTTTCTCGCCGATCAGCTGCGTCCGGAAAGGCTGGAGGCCATCGCTCAGGAGAAAGGTTATCCGCTGACCGTGCGCATTCAGCCTGGCTACGATCACAGCTACTACTTTATCGCCAGCTTTGTGGAAGACCATCTGCGCTTTCACGCTAAGTATCTGCTGGGATAAAACTAAGGCCGGGATTTCCCGGCCTTTCACTGGTCTTTATTGCATTAAAGGCTGGTATCAGCAACCGGAAGCGGCAATTTTGAAATAATAGCCAGGCGGTGCTGATAATGCCTCAGATCTCCCCACAGCCACTGCTCATAATGCCCGACATCGTCGTCAGATTTAATCTCATTCAGCTCGCAGCTAATCATATCGTAAGCGTAGACTTTCAGCCCATAAGCCAGCGCGTCATACATCCTGGCCTGCCAGAAAGCGATACCATCGTAGGTCTGATTCATATCAGAGATAATGACGTCGTAATACTTAAGCAGATAGCCTAAAAAGATTTCGCCTGCCAGTTCGTGTAGCTCTTTACGATGCTTCGGCTTCTGCGTTCGCCATACCAGCACCTGCGTTACAGGGCGACAATTTAAAAAAACGTCTGGTTGAATCACCACACGATTGTAGTAAGCGACATCTTCTGAAACATCGTTGATCAAGGCCAGTTCAAAGTGCTCTTGCGTTATTTTACCCGCCAGACGGCCATCGACACGGACAAGACGGTAGCCAGGAGAAAGCGTAAGTCCGGTCAGCTGAATCTCTTTGCCGTTCGCCAGCGCAGAGTAGAGCACGACATTATCCTTGCTTTCGTTCAGATGCGCGAAGACCTCGTTGACTTTTGCGGCGTTGATTAATCTTGCTGGCATCGCTTCTCCCTCCTGTGACGAGTACAAATAGTGTACAGAAGCAAAAACGGGATAGCAATTTGCGACCGTGCCGCTGGCGGCTGTTATAAACGTCAAAAGCCGGGATTTCCCGGCCTTTTATCGTGGTACACAACTCCGCGCTAGCAAACTGGTTCGCTGACCAGACCGTCAATCAGCACCTGAGGTGTGCCCTGCGAGCAGCGCTCGATACGGCCGCGTACGCCATAGACCTTTGCCAGGCTTTCCGGCGTGATCACCTCTTCCGGCAGACCGTCCGCAATCAGCCCGCCGTCTTGCAGCATCAAGACATGCTGACCGTGACGCAGAGCGATATTGATATCGTGCACCACCACGACGGTAACGATATTGCGCTTGCTGGTTTCGCGACGTACCAGATCCATCACGTGGAACTGATAGTTTAAATCCAGCGCGCTAAGCGGCTCGTCCAGCAGCAGCAGCTCCGGACGGCGGATCAGCGACTGCGCCAGCCCTACCAGCTGCTTTTGCCCGCCGGAAAGCTGATCGAGATAGCTCAGCGCCAGATGCGCGATGCCGAGTCTTTCCAGTAGCGCCATCACTTCCGCTTCGCCTGCCGCACTGCTGCGGCCGCCAGAAGCGCGCTGGGCGACGATAATAGATTCGAGCACGTGCAGATGTACGCCGGCAGGCAGCGACTGCGGCAGGTAAACCACCTTTTCCGCACGTTTCGCGAAGGGCTGGCTCAGCAATTCGGTGCCGTTCAGCCACAGCTCGCCCTGCGCCTGATTGAGGCCGGCAATCGAACGCAGCAGCGTTGATTTACCACAGCCGTTTGGCCCCAGCAGCACGGTAATTTTACCGCGCGGCAGCAGCGGCACGTTCAGATCGCTGATAATTTTACGTTTCGGATAGCCGGCATGAAAGCTGCTGATTTTTAAGCCATCCATCAGACGTTCCCCCGATGACGCAGAATAATACTCAGGAAGAAAGGTACGCCAACCAGCGACGTCACTATGCCCACGGGAATAATCACGCCAGGCACCAGATTTTTGGAAACCACCGACGCCATCGACAGCACCAGCGCGCCGGTCAGCGCGCTGGCCGGCAGATAGAAGCGGTGATCTTCACCGAAAATCAGGCGAGCGATATGCGGCGCCACCAGGCCGATAAAGCCGATTGGCCCGACGAAAGCCACCGCCAGCGCGGAGAGAATACTGATACGCAGCAGCGTGCCAAGGCGCAGGCGACGCACGTCGATGCCGAAGCTGATGGCGCGATCTTCGCCCAGGCGCAGCGCGGTCAGCTTCCAGGAACTCATCATGGAAAACGGCAGAATAACCAGCAGCGCCAGCGTCAGCACGCCCAGCTTCTCCCAGGAAGCGCGCGCCAGGCTGCCCATCGTCCAGAACACCAGGCCCTGCAAGGTATCTTCGCTGGCGATAAACTGCATCATGGAAACCAGCGCGTTAAAGGTAAAAACCAGCGCGATGCCGAACAGCACTACGCCGGAAGTCGCCACGCGCGTCCAGCGGGTGACGCCGTCCAGCATCAGCGCCGCCAGCAGCGCGAAAATAAAGGCGTTAGCGGAGATAAACCACTGATCCGGAATACCCGGCAGGCCGATGCCCAGTACGATAGCTAAAGCGGCGCCGAAAGCGGCGGCGGAAGAGACGCCCAGCGTAAACGGGCTGGCGAGCGGGTTATTCAGGATGGTCTGCATTTCCGCGCCGGCAAGCCCCAGCGCCAGCCCCACTACCACCGCCATCAGCGCATAAGGCAGACGAATATCCCAGACGATTACACGTGAACCGGCATCCACGCTCGCAGGCGAGATCAGCGTTTGCCACAGGGTTTCCAGCGACAGGCCAGACGGCCCCAGCGTAAAGTCAAACAGCAGCGAAGCGAGGATGGCCAGCACCAGTACGCCCATAAAAAACAGGCGGCGACGCAGCAGATAATGATATCGATCCATCGCGCCTGCATGCTGTTGCATACCGCAGCGGTCGGGGTTGTGGGTCACGCTCATGATTTCTACCTGTGATTGAATTTGCGAAACGCTTCTCGCAAACCCTGCAAAATTAGCAAAGCGAAAAACTTACGGCGCTAACAATAAAGGAAATGATAATAGTTATCAATCATATGTGTAACGGAGTGTGTCAGGGGAGAAAGGCGCGGAGACCGCGCCTTACAGGGAGTGGCGATTACTTGATTTTCGGAAACTGCATTTCGCTGTATTTCACAAAGCGCGTGCCTTTGGTCAGCTTGTAGCCGAACCAGATAATCAGGAACAGCGGAATGCCGATATAGGTCGCCGCCGCGCCGTACCAGTCGATGCGATCCGCCAGAAACGCCTGGTAGTTCTGCCCCAGCGTAATAATCAGGCAGAGCACAAAGGCGAAGATTGGCCCCAGCGGGAAGAACTTCGAGCGATAAGGCAGATCCTTGATGTCATGGCCCTGCGCCACATAGCCGCGACGGAAACGGTAATGGCTGATCGCAATTCCCAGCCAGGCGATAAAGCCCGTCATGCCGGAGGTGTTCAGCAGCCACAGATAAACCGTCTGGTTGCCGAACATAGAGGTCAGGAAGCAGAGCGCGGCGACGACCGTGGTGGCATACAGCGCGTTGCGCGGCACGCCGCCTTTGGAGAGTTTGCCAAAAATCGCTGGCGCCTTACCTTCACGCGCCAGCGTAAACAGCATGCGAGTCGAAGCGTACATGCCCGAGTTGCCTGCCGACAGAATGGCGGTCAGGATCACGGCGTTCATAATCGCCGCCGCCGACAGCAGTCCGGCATGTTTGAACACCAGCGTGAACGGGCTGACGCTGATATCCTTCACGTCGTTGCGCAGCAGGCTGGGATCGGTATAAGGAATGATCAGGCTGATCACCAGGATTGCCAGGATATAGAACAGCAGAATACGCCAGAAGACCTGACGAACCGAGCGCGGAATATTTTTGGCCGGATCTTCCGATTCGCCCGCGGCGATGCCGATCAGTTCGGTTCCCTGGAAAGAGAAGCCGGCGATCATCGCTACGCCGATCATCGCGGCGAAGCCGCCGGAGAAAGGCGCGTCGCCGATTTGCCAGTTCTGCCAACCCGCGACCGGCGCGTCGCCGCGCAGGATGCCCAGGATCATCATCACGCCCACTACGATAAAAATCACCACAGTGACCACTTTGATCAGGGAGAACCAGTATTCTGCCTCACCAAAGCCCTTTACCGAAATGTAGTTGAGCAGAAAGATGGCGCCCAGGAAGATTACGCTCCAGATCCAGCCGGGCGTGTCGGGGAACCAGTAGGTCATGACCAGCTGCGCCGCCACCAGTTCGATAGCCACGGTCACCGCCCAGTTGTACCAGTAGTTCCAGCCCAGCGCGAAGCCGAAACCTTCCTCAACGAAGTTGGAGCCATAGGTGGAAAAGGAACCGGATACCGGCATAAAGGCCGCCAGTTCGCCGAGGCTGGTCATCAGGAAGTAGACCATCAGGCCGATTAAAGCATAGGAGAGTAGCGCGCCGCCCGGCCCCGCCTGGGAGATGGTTGCGCCGGAAGCGACGAAAAGTCCGGTGCCGATCGAGCCGCCGATGGCGATCATCGTCAGGTGACGCGCTTTTAGTTTGCGCTGTAATTCAGGCTGTTGTGTTGTTTTTGTGTCATGATCCATTGGTAAATGCTGTGCTCTGGCTAAAATGAGGCGCGATTGTAACAAACTCCTCCGTCAGAAGAAGTAATTCAGCGACGTTATAAGATAGCTTCATGATCCGTCAGGAATTATTAGCGCCCCGTAAAAGAGTCTTTCCGATTGCCGCGCTGGCGCGCTTCCTGTTATTCAGCGCAGTAGCTTAAAAAGCGCAGCAGTGCTTTCGACAGATGTTTTTGACGGTGATGAACGCGATACAGAGTGCGCTTGAGCTTTGGCAGCGGAATGGGCACCTCTCGCAGCGTTCCGGCAGCCAGCTGCTCGGCGATCACCCGGCGCGACAGGCAGCTGATGCCCATGCCGTGGCGAACGGCGTGTTTAATCGCCTCGGAGTTACCCAGCTCCAGCGCCAGGCTGAACTGCGGCAGATGGGAAAGCAGTAAATAGTCGACAATTTCACGAGTGCCGGAGCCGTGCTCGCGCAGGATCCACGGCGCGGCCGCCAGGGCTTCCAGCGTGACGGGCTGGCGAAAAATAGCCGCGTCCGCAGCGGCGAACACTACCAGCTCATCCTCCAGCCAGGGCTCGCCGATCAGCTCGCTGACGTGGCACGGTCCTTCAATAAACCCAACGTCCACGCGAAAATCGACCACGGCGTTAATCACGTCCTGGCTGTTACCGACGCTCAGCTCCAGCGGCAGATCGGGGAAATCACGCCGCCAGCCAGCGATCATGCCCGGCAGCATATAGTTGCCGATGGTGCTGCTGGCGTAGACCCGCAGCGCGCCGCTATCTTCCCGAAACAGCTGTTCAATCTCCGTGGCCTGTTCCAGCAGCGCGACCACACGCGGATAAAGCAGCCTGCCGTGCTCGTTGACCATCAGCCGCTTTCCCGGCCGGTCAAATAGCTGTACGCCAAGCTGATTTTCCAGATCCGCCAGCGCCGCGCTGACCGCCGACTGCGACAGCGCCAGCACCTGCGACGCCTGGGTGGTCGAACCGCTTTTCAGCACTTCGGCAAAGACTTCAAGCTGCCTTAAGGTGATATGCATTATTTTTCCTTACCTGGCGTACCAGAGCGCCAGCCCGATAACAATCATCAGCCACAGCAGCAGGATCATTCCCATGCGACGACCTGTTTTTCTTTTTGCCTGGGTGGCGGCGATGCGCCGCTGGCTCTCCAGCCGCACCTCCTCTGGCAGCAGACGCAGCAGCAGCATCATGCCGACAGGCACGATAGCGGCGTCGTCCAGAAGTCCCACCACCGGAATAAAATCCGGGATCAGATCGATCGGGCTGAAGGCGTAAACCGCCAGACCCACGGCTATGCCTTTCTGCCAGAGCGGCGTGCGCGGGTCGCGACAGGCATACCAGAGCGTGACGCCGTTTTTGCGCATCAGGCTCGCCCATTTTCTGAATCGTCTGAACATCCTGCCCTCTCTTATATCACTTATTCCGGTTAATTATAAATATATAAACAATTTCTCCTTTAAGCCAGGCTGCGTCATGCTGCGCAAGTCTTCTGGAGGAACCTGACTATGGCCGAACTTTCCTTTACGCCTTCACTTTCAACGCCGCTGCGTTATGCCGCGGGTCTGACGCTGACGCTGTTGCTGGCCGCCGTCGCGGGCTGGCTCGGCAGTCAGCCTGCCGTTGCGGCCAGCGGACTGGGCAGCCTGACGCTGGCGATGCTGGCCGGTATTGTCGTAGGCAATACCTTTTATAGCAGGCTGGCCTGGCGCTGCGACGCCGGCGTGCTTTTCGCTAAACAGAAACTGCTGCGGCTTGGGATCGTGCTGTACGGTTTTCGTCTGACCGTTCAGCAAATCACCGCTATCGGGCTGAGCGGCGTGCTGACCGATCTGCTGACGCTGGCCTCCACCTTTCTGCTGGCGTGCTGGCTGGGTCGCCGCGTGCTGGGGTTAGATCGCGATACCGCCTGGCTGATTGGCGCCGGCAGCAGCATCTGCGGCGCGGCGGCAATTATGGCCACGGAACCGGTGATTAAAGCGGAGCCGCAAAAAGTCGCCGTCGCGGTAGCTACCGTTGTGCTGTTCGGCACGCTCGGCATTTTTCTTTACCCGCTGCTGTGGCGCGAAATCGGCACAACGCTGCTGAATATGACGCCCACGCAATGGGGCATTTTTACCGGCTCCACGCTACATGAAGTTGCGCAGGTTGTCGCGGCGGGTCACGCCATCGGCCCGGAAGCGGAGAACGCCGCGGTGATCGCCAAAATGTTGCGGGTAATGATGCTGGCGCCTTTTCTGCTGCTGCTGAGCCGCTTTGGTGGCGCTGGCCACGCTGGCGGCGGCGTAAGTTTTCCCTGGTTCGCGCTGGGCTTTATCGGCGTGGCGCTGTTTAATTCGCTGCATCTGTTGCCGCAACCGTATGTCGCTGTTCTGAACGCGGTGGATAATTTTTTACTGGCTGTCGCAATGACCGCGCTGGGCATAACCACGAAATTCAGCCTGCTGAAGCAGGCGGGACTCAAGCCTTTGCTGCTGGGCCTGCTGCTGTTTGTCTGGCTACTGGCGGGCGGCGGCGCAATTAACCTGGCGATCCAACATTTGCTGGCATAATTTCGCGCCGTTTCCGGTTATGATGGCCCGCTTCAGAAGAACAGACAGGAGAGCAGGCATGAAATATATCGGCGCCCACGTCAGCGCGTCCGGCGGCGTGGATCAGGCGGTGCTGCGCGCCCATGAAATCGAGGCGACGGCCTTTGCGCTTTTTACCAAAAATCAGCGCCAGTGGCGCGCGGCGCCGCTCGGCAAAGAGGTGATTTCCGCCTTTCGCAACGCCTGCGAGAAATACAACTACAGCGCCGCGCAGATCCTGCCGCACGACAGTTTTCTGATTAACCTGGGCCATCCGCTGGAGGAGGCGCTGGAGAAATCACGCGTCGCCTTTATCGACGAGCTGCAGCGCTGCGACCAGCTGGGCCTGACGCTGTTGAATTTCCATCCGGGCAGCCATCTGCAGCAGATTGACGAAGAAACCTGCCTGAAGCGTATCGCCGAATCGGTCAATATCGCGCTGGATAAGACGCAAAACGTTACGGCGGTGATTGAAAACACCGCTGGCCAGGGCAGCAACCTGGGCTTTCGCTTCGAGCATCTGGCGGCGATTATTGATGGCGTGGAGGATAAATCACGCGTCGGCGTCTGTATTGATACCTGCCACGCTTTCGCGGGCGGTTACGATCTGCGTACCGAAGAAGATTGCGTAAAAACGTTTGAAGAATTTGAGCGCATCGTGGGCTTTAAGTATCTGCGCGGTATGCACCTGAACGACGCGAAAAGCGCATTTGCCAGCCGCGTCGATCGTCACCACAGTCTCGGCGAAGGCAATATCGGCAAAACGGTGTTCAGTTGGTTGATG
This sequence comes from Erwinia sp. CGal63, assembly GCF_037026505.1. Lineage (NCBI taxonomy): Bacteria > Pseudomonadati > Pseudomonadota > Gammaproteobacteria > Enterobacterales > Erwiniaceae > Erwinia > Erwinia sp. CGal63. The sequence goes on along the minus strand of NZ_JAKUMN010000001.1, from coordinate 225,478 downwards.
AAGGACAGCCGTTTCGACCATATCCCATTAATTCTGGAAACCGTCAATCCCGATATCTGGAAAGATGAAATCGCCTGGCTCAAGTCGGAACAGAACTGACAGACGAAAAAAAAGCGCGGTCGCCCGCGCTTTTTATCACTCTACCGCACTCAGGCTTTAGCCATTTCCGCTTCCGGGCGCTTCAGCACCGCGTAAGAGAGGCCGGCCACCAGCGTACCGGCGATAATCGCCAGCAGATAGCCCAGCACCGGCGTAATCGCGCCTGGGATCAGCAGCACAAACAGGCCGCCGTGCGGCGCCATCAGTTTCGCGCCTACCCACATTGAGATTGCGCCTGTCAGCGCGCCGCCAATGATACAGCATGGCAGCACTCGCATCGGATCGCGGGCCGCGAACGGGATAGCGCCTTCGGAAATAAAGCACAGTCCCAGTACCAGCGCCGCTTTACCGCCTTCCTGCTGACCTTTGTTGAACTTCCTGCGCGCAACCAGCGTCGCCAGACCCATCGCCAGCGGCGGCACCATGCCGCCAGCCATAATAGCGGCCATCGGCGCATAGGTTTGCGAACTGAGCAGGCCGACACCAAAAGCGTAAGCCACTTTGTTCACCGGGCCACCCATATCGGTACACATCATGCCGCCCAGCACCGCGCCCAGCAGCACGGCGTTGCCGGTGCCCATATTGCTCAGCCAGTGAGTCAGCCCTTCCATGATTTTTGCAACCGGGCCACCCACCACATAGATCATCAGCAGGCCGGTGATCAGGCTGGCGACCAGCGGAATTATCAGGATCGGTTTCAGCGCCTCCATACTCTGCGGCAGCCTGAGTTTAGAACTGATAAATTTCGCGGCGTAACCGGCGATGAAACCGGCGATGATGCCGCCCAGGAAGCCAGCGTTGATGGTACTGGCCAGCCAGCCGCCGATCAGACCCGGCGTCAGGCCCGGACGGTCGGCAATCGAGAAGGCGATAAAGCCTGCCAGCACCGGCACCATCAGCTTAAAGGCGCTGCCGCCGCCGATCTCCATCAGCGCTGCCGCCAGCGTACCCTGCTCTTTAAAAGCGGTAATACCGAAGGCGAAGGAAAGCGCAATGCTTAAGCCGCCCGCTACCACCATCGGCAGCATATAGGAAACGCCGGTCAACAGGTGACGATAGGCGCCCGCGCTCTCTTTTTTCTCGCCCTGCGCCGCTGGCTGGCCGCCGCCCTGCGGCTGATAAGGTTTAGCCTGCGCCAGCGCTTTATCAAACTCCTGCGCGGTTTTCTTTAGCGCCAGTCCGGTAGAGGTACGGTACATCGGCTTACCGGCGAACTTCGCCAGATCGACTTCAATATCCGCCGCCACGATAACCAGATCGGCTTCCGCCACTTCTTCCGGCGTGATGGCATTGCCCGCGCCTACGGAGCCGCGCGTTTCTACCTTCACCCACCAGCCGCGTTTTTTCGCTTCGGCGTCAATGGCTTCCGCCGCCATAAAGGTATGTGCCACGCCGGTCGGACAGGCGGTCACCGCCACGATACGTTTTGGCCCGCTGGCGACCACGTCGGCGGCGCTGTTTGCCACTGCCGGTTTGGCTACGGCCGTCCAGGCTTTCGCCTCGGTTTGCGCTTTGTCCAGCTCCACATCCGGCTGGCGCAGCAGCCGTTCAGCCGTGGTCTGGTAAACGGCTTTGCCTGTCAAATCGCTATTCGCAGGCGGCATTTCGCCCACGAGGATAATCTGCCCGGCTTCCGCCAGGTTTTCCGTCAGCGTCAGCCCTTTCGCGGCTGCGGCCGCTCTGGTGATATTTTTTGCCAGATGGCTGGTAGCCAGCCCCAGCGAAGGATCAAGTATCAGCAGCGTTTTCATTATGCCTCTCCTGCTGTCAGTTAAAGGGTTTCAGGTCGACGCGCGCCATCATCGCGGCCAACTGGGTACGATCGGTAATGCCCACGTTGCTCTGGCTTACCGCCAGGGCTGCCACGGCGGTGGCCAGACGCAGGGTATGCTCGCTGGATTCACGCATCAGCAGGCCGTAAATCAGCCCGCCAACCATCGAATCTCCCGCACCCACGGTACTCACCACCTCACAGGCTGGCGGTTTGGCGATCCATTCGCCTGAAGCGTTAACCCACAGCGCGCCTTCTGCACCCAGCGAAATCACCACGTGGGCGATCCCCTGTTCGCGCAGCGCATGCGCCGCCTCAATCACATCCTGCAGGGTCGGCAGCTTGCGCCCGGCCCAGATTTCCAGCTCGCGCCGGTTTGGCTTCACCAGCCAGGGCGCGGCTTTCAGGCCGGCCACCAGCGCTTCGCGGCTGCTGTCGAAAATAATGCATGGACAATGCGTGCGCAGCGCGCTCATCCACTCCGTAAAGGCTTCAGGTTTGACGCCTGCCGGCAGACTGCCGCTGACGCAAACCATATCGAACTGACCCAGCCAGCTCAGCGAGTCGGCCGTGAAACGCTCCCAGTCCTGCGGCGTTACATCGAAGCCGGAGAAGTTAAGATCGGTAACTTCGCCATCTTTCTCCGTCAGCTTGACGTTGATGCGGGTACGGCCTTCCACTACCTGAAAACGGTTGGCGATGCCCAGCTCGCTGAACAGATGCTGAAAGCCGTCCTGGTTCTCTTTGCCTAAAAAGCCGCCGACGGTGACATCGATGCCCAGATCCTTCAGCACTTTGGCGACGTTAATGCCTTTGCCAGCGGCGTGAAGTCCGGTGGTTTTTACCAGGTTAACTTCGCCGCGCTCAACTTCTGGCGTGTAGCCCACTAAATCGTAGGCCGGGTTCAGCGTAATAGTTGCTACGCGTCTGCTCATGCCGCCCCCTCGCCCAGACCGGCGTTGATTGCCTCGCCGATCGCATCCAGCGCCGCGCGGGCATCTTCGCCGCTGGCGGTGAAGCGCAGGCGGTGGCCTTTTTTCACGCCCAGCGCCACCACTTTCATCAGGCTGCGGCCGTTGGCCGGTTTGCCGCTACCGTCAAGGTTGGTCACCGTAACGTCGCAGTTAAATTTCTTGATAACGCTAACCAGCGCCGTGCCCGGACGAGCATGCAGGCCATGTTCGTTGCGGATAGTGAACTCTTCCGTCAGCACGTCGGCCTGCTCGGAAACTTCGCTGGTCAGCAGCGCCAGAATGCCCGCCGCATCAGCGCTCAGCAGGCGCTCCGCCTTCTGTTTAATCAACAGATCGCTTAAGTAGTTCAGCACGTTCAGCGGCTGCTCGTCGGCCACCGCAACGGTGACCAGCAGCGCGGCTTTTTCGCCATCGACATCAAAAGGCGTCGCGCTGCGGCTTACGGCGACGGCGCTGCCCAGGTTGCCCTCGGCGCTGTCGCTCAGCCAGACGCCCTGCCCCAGGTTCAGCGGACGCGAGGCGATGACGCGGCTGACAAAGCTGGCGTCAACCGCGCCAGCCTGCTGCAGGCGACCCGCGTTCAGCGCCTGCAGGGTGATCAGATCGCTGGCCGCCACGTCGACGGTGATCAGCGAAGTGTCGAATTTGAATTCCGTTCCCTGTTTTTCGCCCATCAGCAGGCTACGCAGCGTCTCTGCGGAGTCGGTGTTTTTCAGCTGTTCCGCTACGCTGTCGTCGCTCAGGACGTGCGTCAGCTGGCGCAGCAGCGTCAGGTGCTCGTCCGATTTAGCGGCGATGCCAATAGCGACATAAACGGTCTGATCTTCACCCCAGGCGATGCCCTGCGGGAACTGGAAAACCTGCACGCCGGTTTTCAGTACCAGATCGCGCGTATCGGTTGTGCCGTGGGGAATCGCGATGCCGTTGCCGAGATAGGTCGAGGTTTGCTGTTCGCGGGCCAGCATGCCGTTGACATACCCTTCGCCCACATTGCCGGCCGAGGTCAACGCAGCCGCTACCTGACGGATAGCCTCTTCTTTATCTCCGGCCCTGGCGCCGGGATGAATTGCATTCAGTTCAAGCTGGAACATAGTTCTCCTCACTGCTTCATTGAATCGTTTCAGCTACAGGGCCGGGAAACGGCCCCTCAGGCCGCTAACTGTCTGTGCCGACAACGCTGAAACGTTTCAATGATTTTGGCCCCGATCCGGCCTTTCTGGCAAGTTTTAACGCCAACGAGGTAGCAGATTTTTGAAGCGACGCACACTTCGCCTTTTCCTTTCAGAAAAAACGCGCCTTCTGCTGACAAATGGCTGATGCTTTACTTTCCACCAACAGCTGATTAACAGCTCGCCGTTTGCTGTTCCAGATCCAGCAGCCAGACCATCGCCTCTTCCCGACTGTCGCGGCACATTTCCGCATCCGGTTTCAGACTGGCACAAACGGCGGGCCGCAGTGGAGAAGTAAAAATTTTGCAGCGCTGCTGCTCGTCCAGCTGAACACAGGGCGTATTGGCCGGCTTGCCGTAGGGCATGCCGGGTATAGGCGTTGAGATGGAAGGCGCGGTGCAGCAGGCGCCGCAGGCAGCTCGACATTGCATGGGGGATCCTCTGATTGAAAGCGCGACAATAGCAGGCGCGTCCGGGGAATACTATGTCACGTTCAGCACTTGCCTGGAGGCTTCAGCAAGAGTAAGTTGTCGCGATGCTTTCCACCGCTTCTTTTACCGGAATAACCCAATGCCAAGAGCAAACGAAATTAAAAAAGGCATGGCCGTCAGTCACAACGGCAAACTGCTGTTAGTTAAAGATATTGATGTACAAAGTCCCAGCGCGCGCGGCGCTTCCACCCTTTATAAAATGCGCTTTACCGATATCCGTACCGGCATGAAGGTCGAAGAGCGCTTCAAGGGTGACGATATTCTGGAGGCGATTTCGTTAAGCCGTCGTCAGGTCACCTTCTCTTATGTGGATGGCGACGAATATGTCTTTATGGATGACGAAGACTATACCCCTTACGTCTTTAAAAAAGATCAGATCGAAGAGGAGCTGCTGTTTATTCCGGAAGGCGGCATTCCGGGCATTCAGGTGCTGACGATGGATGGCCAAATCCTTGCGCTGGAGCTGCCGCAAACGCTGGATATGGAGATTATCGAAACCACGCCAGGCATTAAAGGCGCATCCGCCAGCGCTCGCACCAAGCCAGCGACGATGAGCACGGGTCTGGTGATTCAGGTGCCGGAATATCTTAGCAGCGGCGAACGCATCCGCATTCATATCGCCGAACGCCGCTATATGGGTCGCGCAGACTAACTGCGCGTCGGCGGCAATCGCAGGATGCCTCGCCAGGAATGTTATGTTATAACAATTTACTTGTAGTTGACGGTCAATACGCCGTGTCGTCTCTCGCTGTCCAGCCAGTTGACATCAGTATAAGCAGTATTGTCCGTCGGCATTTCTTCTATGCGCAGCGAAACGGGGGCTGCCGTAACCTGATCGTCGCGGTAGTTCTGAGCGTCGGCCTGCTGCTCCGGATCGCCCTCAACGGTAACCGCACCGGAAAATGAAATGATCCCTGTACTGGCGGATTGTGTAGCAAGCGCGCATCCTGGCACGGCGAGAAAAAACATCAGCGCGAATTTCATACTGCTCATATTTACCTCATTAGTAACTTCCTGGTTATTAATATAGTCGGCAACGCTTACTGGTGCTTCGAGTCCGCATTACCATCCATGACCGTTAAGGAGAATACTATGACCAGAGTTAATCTTATTACTGGTTTTTTAGGCAGTGGTAAAACCACCACGCTACTCCATCTGCTCGCGCAAAAACCGCAGAAAGAGAAATGGGCGGTGCTGGTTAATGAATTCGGCGAAGTCGGCATAGATGGCGCGCTGCTGGCGGAGAGCGGTGCGATACTAAAAGAAATTCCGGGCGGCTGCATGTGCTGCGTTAACGGCCTGCCGATGCAGGTCGGACTGAATATGCTGTTAAAACAGGCCAGACCTGATCGTCTGCTAATTGAACCGACCGGTTTAGGCCACCCTAAGCAGATCCTCGATCTGCTCTCCGCCGATGTTTATCAGCCCTGGCTGACGCTGGACGCCACGCTTTGCCTGCTCGACCCGCGCCAGCTGAAAGAAGCCCGTGTAACGGAGAATGAAAATTTTCGCGATCAGCTGGCGGCGGCCGATATTATTGTCGCCAATAAAGAAGATCGCTGGGATGAAGCCACGCTTGCCGCTCTGCAACGCTGGCGCGAGCAGGATGAGCTGCAGCGTCCCGTCATCCCTGCCCGCTTCGGCCAGATCGCTGGTGAGCTGCTGACGCGACCACGGCTGAATCAGCGGCCGCTGCCGCAGGCGACGCATCATCACGCCAGACCCGCTTCGCATCTGGCGGCGCTGGCGCCCGTGCAGAACACCCGCTGGCGGCGTTCGCTTAATCAGGGCCAGGGCTATTACTCATGCGGATGGGTATTTGATGCGGACACCGTCTTCGATACGGTCGGTTTGCTGGAGTGGGCGCGACTCTCTCCGGTCAGTCGGGTTAAAGGCGTGATGCGTATTCCTGAAGGTCTGCTGAGCGTAAATCGTCAGGGCGAAGATTTTAATATCGAAACTCGTCAGACCCTGCCGCCAGACAGCAGGATCGAAATTATTCACGAAGAAGAAGCTGACTGGAACAGCCTGCAGGCATCTTTGTTGAAACTTCGTTTAACCCCTGTTGTATAATGTACGCCATCACTTCTTCTTAACTTAATATCAATAAAATGCGAGCTAATCGTTTACTCACTATCCTGGTGCTTAATGCACTGGGACTGGCGCTGTTTTTTTCCTGGTATCTGCCGGAAAACCACGGCGCCTGGTTTACGCTGGATAAAAACCTGTTTTACTGGTTTAACGAGCGTCTGGTCACTAATAAAGCGCTATTGTGGCTGGTGGCCATCACTAACTTCCGTCCTTTTGACGCAGTATCTCTGTTGGCGATGGGCGCGCTTTACTACAGCTTCTGGCGGCGCGAGACGCCTCAGGGACGCAGACGGCTGTTCGCCATTGGCGTCACTATGTTACTGACGGCGGTAGTGCTGAATCAGCTCGGCCATCTGATTCCGGTTTCACACCCAAGCCCGACGAAGTTTTTCCCGGACGTTAACCATGTGACGACGCTAACCGGCATTCCAACCAAAGACGCCTCTTCCGACAGCTTCCCTGGCGACCACGGTATGATGCTAATGATTTTCGCCTGCTTTATGCTGCGCTATTTTGGCCGCCGCGCGTTTTTAATCGCCGTAGCGATCGTGCTGATATTCGCCACGCCGCGCATTATGATTGGCGCGCACTGGTTTACCGATGTGGCGGTGGGCTCGCTCTCTGTCGTGCTGACGGGCATGAGCTGGTGGTTAATTACGCCAGGCAGCGACTGGCTGGTGAACGCGCTATATCGCTATTTACCAGGAAAATATAAGCCAGCTAATTAATTGCGCGGCTTTTTATTGCGCAAAAAACAGAGCGAAAGATCTTTACATCCCTTTTCGCTCTGTTTTTTTATGCGATGTAAATCACAAAATCCCACTTTATGCAAAAGCCAGCCTTATGACTTGCGGCCAGCAGAATCCACTGGCCGCAGAAAATAATTATCATTATTAAACTAATTCACAGCCGAATCGCCTTTTTTAACGCTTTTTTTACTCAGACGCCCTCAGGTTTTCGCCTTTTCCGCCGATAAAGTGGCCATGTTGCGACCTCACTGTTTCTTATCATAAAAACCTGTAAAAAAGTCGGTAAAACCCCTCGCCACCGCGCTGTTAATCGGGTAATCTCATTTCCGATTAGGACAAAGCTGTAAGATATTTCCATTATTTACATTTTAAACTGTGCACTTTCGCACATTTTGAATTTTGTGAAATTGTCTTGCGCGCCTGCGCTAATTACTCTCGTTCCGTTTCGCATAGCTAGCGACTTTTGTCGTTAAGGACTTCAAGGGATCACAAACATAATGGTCAAGTCTCAACCGATTCTGAGATATATATGGCGGGTATTGCCCGCAGTGGCATTAGCCACGCTGCTTTCAGCCTGTAGCTCGACGAATACCCATAGCAATGCACAAACTGATACGCATGCAGTTAACGGCCACAACGGCTTTTTACTGCAAGCGTCTCAGGATGAATTCGAACAGATGGTTCAGAATGTGGATATTAAATCCCGCCTGATGGATCAATATTCGGACTGGAAAGGCGTTCGTTACCGTCTTGGCGGTACCAGTAAACGCGGCATTGACTGTTCTGCCTTTGTGCAGACCACGTTTCGTGAGCAGTTTGGCCTTGATTTGCCTCGCTCCACCTACGAACAGGAAGATACCGGGAAAAGCATTCAGCGCAGCAAGCTGCGTCCGGGCGATTTAGTGCTGTTCCGCGCCGGTTCCACCGGTCGCCACGTCGGCATCTACCTGGGCAACGATAACTTTGTTCACGCTTCCACCAGCAGCGGCGTCATGATTTCAAATCTCAACGACGCCTACTGGAAGAACCGCTATCGCGACGCCCGCCGGGTACTGAGCCGTACGCAAAGCTGATATCCCTGAAGTCTGTGCGAACGAGAAAGCTCTACTTTGATAAACCCCGCTCTATGCGGGGTTTTTCTTTGCTAACCCTTGTTGTTGCCCGTTTACCGTTGCTTTGCCTTTCATGCCACATGCGTGCAAGCCGTTGCCGGCTATAACAGAATACGTTAAAAAAGCGATGCTAATCATAATTATATGGAGACAAAACACGCTTTCCCGGTATATCCTGCCGTACTGAAACGGGCGCCTGTTGTGCAGGACAGCGCAATGACTAAACAGGCACTTCCGGGAGACAAACCCCATGCCACTCTCATCAAGCCTTACGCGGCCTCTTCTCAATCCTCGCAAGATTGCCTGCTTTAGCGCGACCTTTGGCTTATTTTTGTCTCTGGCCTTTATTGCTCTTGTGCTGATTGTGATGCTGCAGCGCCGCGCCGACAGCCATGACAGGCTGGCGAAAAATACGCAGGCCTACGTGCAGACAATGTTTGATGACCTAAATCACAATCTGCTGCCGCTTCAACAACTGCCTCATTCCGCCTGCGCCGCCGTAAAAAGCGATCTGACCCAGCGAGCGGCCTTTAACGATAATATTCAAACCATTCTGCTGGTCGCCAACAATCAGGCTTACTGCTCTTCGCTGGTGGGCGAGATGCAAACCGATATAGCGCAGCTTTCGCCCGCGACGGATACCCGAAAAGCAATAGATATCCAGCTGGCCGCCGCGCCGCTGTCGCCCGATAAGCCTGTTTTACAGCTCTGGCTGCGAAATGGCGAAGCCGGTAACGGCCTGCTGGTTACCCTGAATATTAATCTCACGCCCTGGCTGTTGTTTACCGGCAGGCAGCAGGAAATCACCGGAATGGCTATCGTCACCGGGAAAAAGGCGCTGACCAGTTGGGAGCAGCGCGTGGACGCCGTCGGCTCGCTTCCCGGCGACGCATTAAAAACAATTAATCTGCCCGACTACCCTTTACAGCTGCGGCTGTACGGCGGCAAACTCTCCGCTGACGATATCACGCTGATAGTGCCGGTTGGCCTGCTGCTGGGCCTTGCTGGCGGCCTTGTCTGTTTTATTCTGCTGACGCTGCGCGCCCGACCGGGCAAAGAGATCCTGCTGGGTATCCGGCGCGGTGAGTTTCACGTTGAGTATCAACCGGTGATCGCCGCCGCGACCGGCAAAGCCTGTGGCCTGGAAGCGCTGCTGCGCTGGACGCATCCTGAAGCGGGCGCAATCCCGCCCGACGCTTTTATCCGCTACGCCGAGAACAAAAATCTTATTGTGCCCTTGACCCGCCATCTGTTCGAGCTGGTGGCACGCGATTGCCACAGGCTATGCCATGCGGTGCCCGCAGGCACCAACCTGAACCTGAACCTTTCCCCGACCCACCTGAGCGACGCCGCCTTTTATCAGGACGTCACGCAGTGGCTGCAGGCGATGCCGCAGGATCATTTCAGCTACGTTTTTGAAATTACCGAACGCACTATGGTGGAAACCCGCAATGCTCAGTCCGTGTTTGACTGGCTGCGCAGCAAAAATATCCGCATCGCGCTGGATGATTTCGGCACCGGTCACAGCGCGCTGATCTATCTTGAAAAGTTCCGCTTTGATTATTTGAAGATAGATCGGGGCTTCGTGAAAAATATCGCCCGCGAATCCTTTACTTCGCCGGTGCTGGACGCCGTGCTGGCGCTGGCTAAAAAGCTCAATCTGCATACGGTGGCTGAGGGCGTGGAAACCGGTGAACAGGCGCGCTGGCTGCGTCATCGCGGCGTTTGCCACTTTCAGGGCTTTTTGTTCAGCCGGCCGCGCACGGTCACGCAGCTGATTGACTATTTTCAGCATGAGAACAGCAGCGAAGCGGCCGCAGGGTAAATTTACGCGCTGCGCCGTGCGGAAACGTAAAGGATAATATGGCGCATTGCTTCCGCGGCGCGCATCTGGCAGGCTGTGCCTCGCGCTGCGTTTTTGTCTGAATTCGGATAATAAGATGATACTTCGCTGGTTGACTTTACTGCTGTTTTGCCTGGCCGCGACGGCGGCGCGGGCTGATGAAATTCACGAGAGCTACGCCTTTGCGCAGCTCGGCGAACCTAAATACGCCGTTAACTTCACGCATTTCGACTATGCGAATCCGGCCGCGCCCAAAGGCGGCAGCATTACGCTCTCCGCTATCGGCACCTATGATAATTTCAACCGTTTCGCCTCGCGCGGCAATCCGGCGGCGGGCACGGACACGCTTTACGATACGCTGTTCGTCAATTCCGAAGATGAAACGGGCAGCCTCTATCCCTTGATTGCCGAATTCGCCCGCTATCCGCAAAGCTATCGCTGGGTGGAAGTTGCGCTGAATCCGCAGGCGCGCTTTCAGGACGGCTCGCCGATTACCGCAGAAGACGCCGCTTTTACTTTCAATAAATTTATGACCGAAGGCGTGCCGCAGTTTCGGGTGTTTTATAAAGGCGTCACGGCCAAAGCGATTTCGCGGCTGACGGTGCGTTTTGAACTGCCGACCGGCAACAAGGATATGATGCTGTCGCTGCTTTCCCTGCCGGTTTTCCCGAAAAGTTTCTGGCAGGATCATAATCTCAGCGAACCGCTGCCCGCGCCGCCGCCCGGCAGCGGCCCCTATCGCGTCACCGCTTATAAGGTCGGGCAATCGGTAACCTGGTCGCGCGTGAAGGACTATTGGGCCGCTAATCTGCCCGTTAACCAAGGACGGTTTAACTTTGATACGCTGCGCTACGACTATTATCTGGATGACAACGTGGCGTTTGAGGCGTTTAAAGCGGGCGCGTTTGATTTCCGCGCCGAAGGTTCGGCAAAAAAATGGGCAACGCAATATCGCGGCCGCAACTTTGAAAACGGTTATATCATCAAAGATGAAAAGCCGAATACCGTGACCACCGCCTCAAACTGGCTCGCTTTTAACGTTCAGAAACCGCTGTTCACCGATCGCCGGGTACGCGAAGCCATCTCGTTAGCTTTTGATTTCGAGTGGATGAACAAGGCGCTGTTTTATGGCGCCTATAAGCGAACCCAAAGCTATTTTCAAAACACCGACTATGCCGCCAGCGGCTATCCGAATGCGCAGGAGCTGGAAATTCTGGCGCCGTTCAAGGGCAAAATTCCCGACGAGGTTTTCTCGCAGATTTATCAGCCCGCCGTGACTGACGGCAGCGGCTACGATCGCGCTAATCTGCTGAAAGCCGTCGATCTGCTGAAGCAGGCGAGCTGGACGCTGAAGAATCAGCGGCTGGTGGATAAAAACGGCAGGCCTTTCACCTTTGAACTGCTGTTGCGCAGCGGCGGCAACGATCAGTGGGTATTGCCCTTCCAGCATAATCTGGCGCGGCTGGGGATTACGCTGGTTATCCGCCAGACAGACAGCTCGCAGTATCTGGCGCGTATGCGTAAAAGCGATTTCGATATGCTGGTTTCGCCCTACCCGGCGATGCCCTATCCCGACAGCAATCTGCAAATCTACTGGTCCAGCGCCTATCTGAACTCCAGCTATAACCGGCCGCACGTCGCCAGCCCGGTCATTGACCGGCTGATCGAACAGATTAATCAGCATCAGGGCGACGAAAAAGCCCTGCTGCCGCTGGGCCGCGCGCTGGATCGGGTGCTGCTGTGGAACTTTTACATGATCCCGATGTGGTACGGCGCCAGCGATCGCTATGCCTACTGGGATAAATTTTCAATGCCCGCCACGCGGCCGACTTACTCTTTAGGCTTCGACAGCTGGTGGTATGACGTGAATAAAGCCGCGAAGCTGCCGGCGCAGCGTCGTTAAGGAGTCAGATTTGGGCGCTTATCTGCTACGCAGACTGTTATTAATTATCCCCACGCTGTGGGCGATTATCACCATTAACTTTTTTATTGTGCAGATCGCGCCGGGCGGCCCGGTCGATCAGGCGCTGGCCAATATCGAGTTCGGTCAGTCCACCGGAATGCCGGGCGCCAGCAGCACGCCACAAACTCAGGGCCGCAGTACGCTGCACGCGCAGCCCGGCGACAGCCAGTATCGCGGTTCGCGCGGTCTGGATCCGGAAGTGGTGGCGGAAATTACCAAACGTTACGGCTTTGATAAGCCGCTGTATCAGCGTTATCTGACGATGCTGTGGAACTACGTGCGCTTCGACTTTGGCGACAGCCTGTTTCGCAGCAGCTCGGTGGTGCAGCTGATTAAAGAGAGCCTGCCGGTTTCGGTGTCGCTGGGGCTGTGGAGCACGCTGATTATCTATCTGGTGTCGATCCCGCTTGGCATCCGCAAGGCGGTGCATAACGGCAGCGCCTTCGATATCTGGAGCAGCTCGCTGATTATCATCGGCTACGCCATTCCCTCTTTCCTTTTCGCTACGCTGCTGATCGTGTTGTTCTCAGGCGGCAGCTACCTGGACTGGTTCCCGCTACGCGGACTGGTATCGGCGCAGTTCGACTCGCTGCCCTGGTACGGCAAAATCACCGACTACCTCTGGCATATCACTTTGCCGGTGCTGGCGACGGTGATTGGCGGCTTCGCCACGCTGACCATGCTGACCAAAAACTCCTTTCTGGATGAGATCCGCAAACAGTACGTGGTGACGGCGCGCGCGAAGGGCCTGGATGAAAAGAAAATCCTTTATCGCCACGTTTTCCGTAACGCCATGCTGCTGGTGATCGCCGGTTTCCCGGCCACCTTTATCAGCATGTTTTTTACCGGTTCGCTGCTGATTGAGGTGATGTTCTCCTTAAACGGTCTCGGCCTGCTGGGTTACGACGCCACTATCCAGCGCGACTATCCGGTAATGTTCGGTACGCTCTATATTTTCACCCTGATCGGCCTGCTGCTGAATATCCTCAGCGATATCACCTATACGCTGGTCGATCCGCGCATCGATTTCGAGGGACGTTGATGAGCCGATTAAGCCCCGTAAACCAGGCGCGCTGGCAGCGTTTTCGTCATAACCGTCGCGGCTACTGGTCGCTGTGGATTTTCGCCGTACTGTTTGTGCTCTGTCTCGGCGCCGAACTGCTGGCCAACGACAAGCCGCTGGTGGTGCATTACGAGCATCGCTTCTATTTTCCGCTGCTGGTGAATTACAGCGAAACCGACTTCGGCGGCGAGCTGGCCACAAAGGCGGACTATCAGGATCCCTGGCTGAAGTCCCGTCTGCAGGGCCATGCCATTTGGGCGCCGATTAAATTTGGCGACGGCACCATCAACTTTGCCTCCAGCGTGCCCTTCCCTTCTCCGCCCTCGATGGAAAACTGGCTGGGCACCGACGCCAACGGCGGCGACGTGCTGGCGAGAATTCTTTATGGCGCGCGCATCTCGCTGCTGTTCGGCCTGATGCTGACGCTAATCTCCAGCGTTATCGGCATTATCGTCGGCGCCTGTCAGGGTTACTACGGCGGCCGGGTCGATTTGTGGGGACAGCGCTTTATCGAAGTCTGGTCGGGTATGCCGACGCTGTTTCTGATTATTCTGCTGTCGAGCGTGATCCAACCTGGTTTCTGGTGGCTGCTGGCGATTAGCGTGCTGTTCGGCTGGATGCAGCTGGTCGGCGTGGTGCGCGCCGAGTTTTTACGCGCCCGTAATTTCGACTACATCCGTGCCGCGCAGGCGCTGGGCGTCGGCGATCGTACCATTATGCTGCGCCATATGCTGCCGAACGCCATGGTGGCGACGCTGACCTGGCTGCCGTTTATCCTGTGCGGCTCTATCACCACGCTGACCTCGCTGGATTTCCTCGGCTTCGGGCTGCCGCTGGGTTCGCCTTCGCTGGGCGAGCTGCTGCTGCAGGGTAAAAACAATCTTCAGGCGCCCTGGCTCGGCATGGCGGCCTTTTTCTCGCTGGCGATTTTGCTGTCGCTGTTGATCTTTATCGGGGAGGCGGTTCGCGACGCCTTCGATCCCAGTAAGGTGCACTGATGTCGCTGCTGAACGTCAAAAACTTAAGCATCGCCTTTCGCCAGGCCGGCGTTGACCGCCAGGTGGTCGATAATCTGTCGCTGAGCCTGGAGGCTGGCGAAACGCTGGCGCTGGTGGGCGAATCCGGTTCCGGCAAGAGCGTAACCGCGCTCTCCATGATGCGTCTGCTGCCGACGCCGCCGGTAGTCTATCCACAAGGCGAGATCCTGTTCGGCGGTCAGGATATGCTGAAGGCCGACGAGCGGACGCTGCGCGCTATGCGCGGCAATCGCATGGCGATGATCTTCCAGGAGCCGATGGTATCGCTGAACCCGCTGCACAGCATCGAAAAGCAGCTGTACGAGGTGCTCTCGTTGCATCGCGGGATGCGCGCGGCAGCGGCGAGAGCCGAAATCCTCAGCTGTCTGGATCGCGTAGGCATTCGGCAGCCAGCCAAACGGCTGGGTGATTTTCCCCATCAGCTTTCCGGCGGCGAACGTCAACGCGTGATGATTGCGATGGCGCTGCTGACGCGACCACAGCTGCTGATTGCCGACGAGCCGACTACCGCGCTCGACGTGACCGTGCAGGCGCAGATTCTGGTTCTGCTGAAAGAGCTGAAGCAAGAGATGAATATGGGCCTGCTGTTTATCACCCATAACCTGAATATCGTGCAGAAGCTGGCGGATAACGTGCTGGTGATGCGCAACGGCCAGGGCGTGGAGAGCAACAGCGCCCGTCAGCTGTTTAGCGCCCCCGCGCATCCCTATACCCGCACGCTGCTGGAAGCGGAGCCGGAAGGCGTGCCGGATGCGGTGGATCGTGCCGCGCCGCCGCTGCTGCGCGTTAGTAACCTCAGTGTCGCCTTCGCCCTGAAAAAAGGGCTGCTGCGCCGCGTAACGGGCGCGCATCAGGCGCTGAAGTCGCTGAGCTTCGAACTGCGTCCTGGCGAAAGCCTGGGGCTGGTCGGTGAATCCGGCTCCGGTAAAAGCACCACCGGGCTGGCGCTGCTGCGGCTGATTGCGGCTGAAGGCGAAATCTGGCTTGGCGACAGGCCGTTGCATCAGTGGGATCGCAAACGGATGCTGCCGGTACGGCGCGAAATGCAGGTGGTTTTTCAGGATCCAAACTCCGCGCTCAATCCCCGTCTCAACGTCCAGCAGATTATCGCGGAAGGGCTGCAGGTACATCAGCCCGAGCTGAACGAACAGCAGCGGGAAGCGCTGGTCATTCAGGCGATGCAGGAAGTCGGCCTCGATGCCGAAACGCGCCATCGCTATCCGGCGGAGTTTTCCGGCGGCCAGCGGCAGCGCATCGCCATCGCGCGCGCGCTGATCCTTAAGCCACGGCTGATCGTGCTGGACGAACCGACCTCTTCGCTGGATCGTTCCGTGCAGAAGCAGATCCTGACACTATTGAAAAAGCTGCAGCAGGATCATCAGCTGGCCTATATTTTTATCAGCCACGATCTGCGCGTGGTCAGATCGCTGTGCCATCAGGTCGTGGTGCTGCGTCAGGGAGAAGTCGTGGAACAGGGCGACTGCGAAACCCTCTTTACCGCGCCGAAAGCGCGTTATACGCAGGAGCTGATTGCGCTTGCCTGAGGCTGGCTCAGGCAGGCATATCTTTGAAGGTTTCGGCGATGCCGACGCCAAAGTTTTTCAGGCGACAGGTGGCAGTGCACTCGTCGTTGCGCGCTACGAACAGGCAAGGTTCGCCTTCCCATTCGACCACGGCGCAGTCGAGCTGGATCTCCGCCAGCGCCTCTTTCAGCATCTGCATGATATCCCAGGCCTGCGCGCCCTGATGGCTGAGCAGGTTAAGCCCGATTAAATCGTCTTCCGCCGCCAGCACGTCCGTCAGGCGCGGCTCGGGCAGATTGCCGACGCCCCAACGATAGCTCTGCGGCAGGCGATGCACTATTGAATGTTGTAATTTATTCACCCCAACTCCCCAGGTTTTAGCCATCATCATGTTTGCCTTTTTCCGATCCGCCCTTTCTTTGAGGGCTTGAGTAACGTCAATGCGTGATTTTGTTCTCATTTTTACCGCGTCGACGCTGTAATAACAATCAATTTTGTTGCACAAAAGTAATTTAAGCTTAGTTATTTTTACAATAAGTCAACATTATAGCGGGTATCGGCGGAAACGCCGGGAAGCGACGCTTCCCGGTTTGAGGCAGGTGACTGACGAAGGGCGCGTGCTGGTTTGATGCAGGAAATCAGCGGGTTGCGTTCTTGCGCGGACGCGTGGCGTAGATAAATAGCAGCACAGAAACGGTCGCGCAGATAAAGATTGAGCCAACCATCGGCCAGGCGCTGGTAAAGGTCATGGTTGAGAGCAGCGCGCCGACCAGCGCGCCCACGCCGAAGCGCAGCGTGCCCGCCAGCGAAGAAGCCGTGCCGGCCATATGCGGAAACTCTTCCAGGATCACCGCCATCGCGTTGGATGAAACCATTGCCACGCAGCCGATAAACATCGCCACGCCAAACACCAGCGGCAGAAAACCGAGGTTCAGCGCGCTGACCGCAACCAGCCAGACGCCCATCGTAAACTGAATCAGCAGCCCCAGACGAAACATTGCCAGCGGGCCGAAGCGGCGCACGCAGCGGCTGTTCAGCAGCGTCATCAAAAACAGGAAAACCACGTTCAGCGCAAAGTAGTAGCCAAAATCCTGCGGCGAAATATGGTTGAGTTCGATATAGACGAAAGGCCCGGCGTTAAGAAAAGAGAACATGCCGGCGAAGGAGAAACCGCTGGCCAGCATGTAGCTGAACACGCGTTTGTGACGAAACAGCGACAGAAAATTGCGCAGCGTGGTGCGCATATTGAACTTCTGTCGCCTGTCGCGCGGCAGCGTCTCTTTAATCTGCGTCACGACCAGCAGCGTGGTCACCACCGCGGCCAGAGAGATAGTCCAGAAGATGGCGTGCCAGTTCCACAGCAGCAGCATCCAGCCGCCCAGGATCGGCGCCAGCAGCGGCGCGATGGTGGTGACCAGCATGACAAAGGACATCATGCGCGAGAACTCCTCTTTCGAGTAGCTGTCGCGCATCAGGGCGCTGATCACCACGCTGCCCGCCGCCGCCGACAGGCCGTGCA
Organism: Erwinia sp. CGal63; assembly: GCF_037026505.1. NCBI lineage: Bacteria > Pseudomonadati > Pseudomonadota > Gammaproteobacteria > Enterobacterales > Erwiniaceae > Erwinia > Erwinia sp. CGal63. Next base: position 208,074 of record NZ_JAKUMN010000001.1, on the reverse strand, counting down.
GCAGGCGCATAAAGATCAGCTGGTCAATGGTTTGCGCCAGCGCGCAGGCCGCTGCCGCTACGGCAAAAATCAGCGTGCCCACGGCGATTACCGGCTTGCGGCCAAAGCTGTCCGCCAGCGGGCCGTAGATGAGCTGCCCCAGCGCGAAGCCGAGGATATAGAGGTTCAGCGTCATCTGCACGCTGCCTGCCGACACGCCGAACTCGCGGGCGATTTGCGGGAGCGCAGGCAGATACATATCGATCGACAATGGCATCAGCATCGCCAGCAGGCCGAGGATCACCACCAGTCCGGCCGAAGAGTTCTTTTCCTTACGCATCCCTGTTTCCTTATTTTAATTCCGCGGGCAAACCCACGCTGGCGATCTCTTCCGGCGTCAGCGGACGATATTCGCCCGGCTCCAGATCTTCATCCAGCACGATTTCGCCGATGCGCTCGCGATGCAGCGCCACCACGTGGTTGCCCACCGCAGCGAACATCCGTTTCACCTGATGATAGCGCCCCTCGCTGATGGTCAGCCGCACCTGATTTTCGCTGAGGATTTCCAGGCTTGCCGGTTTGGTGAGATCTTTTTCGTTATGCAGCTGCACGCCTGCGGCGAACTGTTCCGCCGTGTCGTCCGCTACCGGATTTTCCAGCGTCACCAGATAGGTTTTCTCGCAGTGGTGGCGCGGCGAGGTAATGCGGTGCGACCACTGGCCGTCATCGGTCATCAGCACCAGGCCCGTGGTGTCGATATCCAGCCGTCCGGCCGCGTGTAGCTTATAAGCGGTCGGCTCTTCCAGGAAATAGAGCACGGTTGGGTGATCCGGATCGTCGGTGGAGCAGACATAGCCCTGCGGCTTGTTCAGCATAAAATAGCGCGGGCCGAGCTGCAGCTGCAGCAAATTGCCGTCATACGCCACTTCGCTTTCCGGGCTGAGTTTAAAAGCGCCGTCGCGCACTACTTCCCCATCAACCGTCACTTTGCGCGCGCGCAGCTCGCGAGCGGCGATCGCCCGGCTGACTTCCAGTTGCTGAGATAAAAATTTATCGAGTCGCATTAAATCTGCACTGCCTGTTTCAATGAATGAATTCGCCGTTCCCGCCGGGAACGTCAGAAAAGAGTAACGCCGGAAGTATATCGGGTGTTGCGGCTCAGGCACAGAGGCGCACGCGCACGGATCGTGCTTTCATGGCATAATGCGGCTTTGCTCGCGGATTTCATTATGTTTACCCTGCGCCCCTATCAGCAGGAAGCGGTTGACGCCACGCTCAGCTACTTCCGTCGTTCCCATCAGCCCGCCGTGATTGTCCTGCCGACCGGCGCGGGCAAAAGTCTGGTGATCGCCGAGCTGGCGAGAGTGGCGCGCGGCCGCGTGCTGGTGCTGGCGCACGTCAAGGAGCTGGTGGCGCAGAACCACAGCAAATACCGGGCTTACGGGCTGGAAGCGGATATTTTCGCCGCCGGCCTGCAAAGAAAAGAGAGCCGCAGCAAGGTCGTGTTCGGCAGCGTACAGTCGGTGGCGCGCAACCTGGCGCAGTTCGACAGCGAGTTTTCACTGCTGATCGTCGATGAATGTCACCGCATTGGCGACGCCGAAGATAGCCAGTATCAGCAGATCCTCAACCATCTGCGCCAGCGCAACCCGCAGCTGCGGCTGCTGGGTCTGACCGCCACGCCCTATCGGCTGGGCAAAGGCTGGATCTATCAGTTCCACTACCACGGCATGGTGCGCGGCGACGAGCGGGCGCTGTTTCGCGACTGCATCTACGAGCTGCCGCTGCGCTATATGATTAAAAACGGCTTTCTGGTGCCGCCGGAAAGGCTGGATATGCCGGTGGTGCAGTACGATTTCAGCCGCCTGACGGCGAGAGAAAACGGCCTGTTCAGCGAGGCGGATCTCAACCTGGAGCTGAAACAGCAGCAGCGTATTACGCCGCATATTATTCAGCAGATTGTCGAGTTCGCCCAGGATCGTCAGGGCGTGATGATTTTCGCCGCCACGGTCGAGCACGCCAAAGAGGTGCTGGGCCTGCTACCGGGCAGCAAAGCGCTGATTAGCGCCAATACGCCGGGCGCCGAGCGCGACGCGCTGATTGCTGCTTTCAAGGCGCGTGAGATCCGCTATATGGTTAACGTCGCGGTGTTGACTACCGGCTTTGACGCGCCGCATGTCGATCTGATCGCTATTCTGCGCCCTACCGAATCCGTCAGCCTTTATCAGCAAATTGTCGGGCGCGGGCTACGGCTCTGCCCTGGCAAAACCGACTGCCTGATTCTGGATTACGCAGGCAATCCGCACGATATCTTTACGCCGGAAGTGGGCGCGCCGAAAGGGAAAAGCGACAATAAACCGGTGCAGGTATTCTGTCCGGCCTGCGGCTTCGCCAACACCTTCTGGGGTAAAACCACCGCCGACGGCACCATTATTGAGCACTTTGGCCGCCGCTGTCAGGGCGTGCTGGAAGATGACGACGGCGAGCGCGAGCAGTGCGATTTCCGCTTTCGCTTTAAAAGCTGCCCGCACTGCAACGCCGAAAACGATATCGCCGCCCGTCGCTGTCATCAGTGCGACGCGGTGCTGGTCGATCCCGACGATATGCTCAAGGCGGCGCTGAAACTGAAAGACGCGCTGGTGCTGCGCTGCGCCGCTATGGTGCTGGAAAACGGCAAAGATGAAAAAGGCGAGTGGCTGAAGGCGCGCTATTTTGACGAAGAGGCGACGGAAGTAAGCGAACGTTTTCGTCTCCACACGCCCGCGCAGCGTAAAGCCTTCGAGCAGCTTTTTATGCGTCCGCACCAGCGCGCGCCCGGCGTGCCGCTCGGCTGGGAAAACGCGGCGGATATCGTGGCGATGCAGCCGCTGCTGCGCCATCCCGATTTTGTGGTGGCGCGCAAACAGCGCCATTTCTGGCAGATTCGTGAAAAAGTATTCGATTATCAGGGCCGTTTCCGGCGCGCCAACGAGCTTCGCTAAGCCAGGCGGCGTTTAATGCGTTGCCCGCGCGGGCCTGGCCTGCTACAATGCGCCCCGCTTTTGCCAATGCAAAAGCTGAACACTCCAACCTGCTGCTGGGTCGCCTGTAGCAGGATAATTACTTAGAAAGAGACTGAACAATGTTCACTATCAATGCAGTAGAACGTAAAGAGCAGGGCAAGGGTGCGAGCCGCCGCCTGCGTACAGCTAACAAGTTCCCGGCCATCATTTATGGCGGTAACGAGCCAGCTGTAGCTATCGAACTGGACCACGACAGCGTGATGAACACCCAGGCTAAACCTGGTTTCTACACCGACGTGCTGACCCTGGTTGTCGATGGCAAAGAAATCAAAGTAAAAGTGCAGGCTGTTCAGCGTCACCCGTTCAAGCCAAAACTGCACCACATCGACTTCGTTCGCGCTTAATCGCTGACGAAACCGCTGTGAAAAGAACGCCGCTTAATGCGGCGTTTTTTTATGGGCGTTTTTGGCTATTTACCGCCGCTGCGGCGCTGCAGCTGGTCGCGCAGGTTAGGCGGTGTGCCTTTGATGGTCAGGGTATCGGTAGCCGGGTCCCAGAAAATTCTCTCGCCCAGCAGCATGGCGTCGAAGTTGATGGTCAGTCCGCCGCCGCTGCCGGCGAATTTGGTCAGCTGGCGCAGCGTGCTGCGATCTGCCGGGAAGCTCTCTTCCAGCTCGTAGCCCTGCTCCTGGGTAAAGTCCTGAAAGGTTTTCTCGCCCAGCGGCGCCAGCTCTTTCGACAGCCCCTCCAGCTCGATCTCCTCGCCCGACTGCAGCTGCTCGTTGCAGTAGCTGTAGACCTGCTGACGATAGTTCTGCCGCTCGTTTTTATCCAGCGCCGCCTCGGCGCAGTAGTCATCCACCGCCTGCAGCAGGCCGCGATTCTGCGCTTTGGTGTCCAGCCCGACGCTGGCGCCCAGGAAATCCATAAAGAAGTCTGCCACCTTGCGCCCTACCCGACCGCGCAGGAAGGTCAGATAGCGGGTCGACTCCGGATTGGTTTCCCATTCGGTCAGGTCGATGCGCGCCACGATATCCGCATGATTGATATCCAGATAGTGCGTGGTGCTGATATCCAGTTCTTCATTGACGCGCATACTGTTCTGGCTGTTTAACACCGCAACCAGCAGGTATTCCACCGCCAGATAGCGATAGTGGGCGAACAGTACGACGCCGCCGTCGGCAAAGGGATATTTGGCCAGCTCGTCGCGCAGGCGTCCGGTGGCTGCCCGGCTGAAGGCCAGAAAGTCGTCCTGGCCTTTACGGCAGTTGCGCAGCGCGTCGGCCAGCTCGCTCTCTTCGTTGAACAAGCCGTAGGCTTTGCTTTTGGCGCTGTAGACGCGATGCAGCTCCTCCATCATCGCCGTGACCGGGCCATTGGCCGGCAGCAGCGACTCACGCAGCACCAGCTCCAGCGTCTGCTCGTCACGCTTAACCAGCTGATGAAGGGCAATCTGCTCGATATCCAGACTCATGTAAACTCTCCTTTAAACTTAAGCGCGTATTCAATCACCGAGCGTGGCCGGGATCAACAGGCAACAACATTAACCCTTATCTGACGATAAAATTGCAGAAAAAATTGCGCTTTTACGGTAAGATGCCGCCTTTTAATACTCGATAAATTTGACGCTATGCCACAATCATCCCGTTACAGCGACGACCGCGTGGAAAAACTCCTCGCCGAAATGGTCAACGTGCTTGAAAAAGACAAAGCGCCCACCGATCTCTCTCTGATGGTGCTGGGCAATATGGTAACTAATCTGCTGAACACCAGCGTTGCGCCGGAGCAGCGTCGCGCGCTCGCGCGTTCATTTGCCGAGGCGCTGCAGGCTTCGGTACGTGAAGATAAAGCCCATTGATGTGATCCCGCTATGGTAACAAGTCAGCCGCGCTACCGTGATAAAGTCTCCCAGATGATTGGCTGGGGGCACTGGTTCGCCCTGTTTAATATTATCTTCGCCCTTATCCTGGGTAGTCGCTATCTGTTTGTTGCCGACTGGCCTGCCTCGCTGGTTGGGCGCGTTTACGCTTTCGCCAGCTGGACAGGCCATTTCAGCTTTATTGTTTTCGCCGCCTATCTGCTGATCGTTTTTCCGCTGACCTTTGTGGTGATGTCGCAGCGGCTGCTGCGCTTTCTGTCCGCTATTATCGCAACGGCCGGACTGACGCTGCTGCTGATCGACAGCGCGGTGTTCTCGCGCTTCCATCTGCATCTTAATCCCGTGGTCTGGGAGCTGGTGGTCAACCCCGATCAGAGCGAGATGGCGCGTGACTGGCAGCTGATGTTTATCAGCGTGCCCGCTATTTTCCTGGTAGAGATGCTGTTCGCCACCTGGAGCTGGCAAAAGCTGCGCAGCCTGAACCGCCGCAGCTTTGGCAAGCCGCTGGCGATACTCTTTATCTTCGCCTTTTTTACCAGCCACCTGATGTATATTTGGGCCGACGCCAATTTCTATCGCCCCATCACCATGCAGCGTTCTAACCTGCCGCTCTCCTATCCGATGACGGCCAGACGTTTTCTGGAGCGCCACGGCCTGCTGGATGCGCAGGAGTATCAGCGCAGGCTGGTGCAGCAGGGCAATCCGGAAGCGCTGTCGGTCGCCTATCCGCTGAACGATATCACTTTCCGTGACGGCGGCGCTCGCAGCAACCTGTTGATCCTTACCGTCGATGGCCTGAACGAAGCCACCATGGCGAAATCGCTGCCGCACCTGGCGCAGTTTGCCAGCGAAAACGTGCGCTTTACGCAGCACTTCAGCGCGGGTAGCCAGGCCGATAGCGGCCTGTTTGGCCTCTTCTACGGTATTTCGGCAGGCTATATGGATGGCGTGCTTTCTTCACGCATTCCTTCGGCGTTGACCGACGCGCTGGCGAAACAGGGTTACCAGTTCGGCCTGTTCGCCAGCGACGGCTTCGCTTCCCCGCTCTATCGTCAGGCGCTGTTGACGGACTATTCGCTGCCGAACAGGGAAAGCCAGTCCGACGCGCAGACCGTGGCGCAGTGGCAACGCTGGCTGGAGACGCAAAAGGCCAAAAGCGCGCCGTGGTTCTCGTATGTTTCCCTGTCAACCGGCAAAGCCGGCAACACACCGAAAGAAACTATGCGGCGCTACGCGCGCAGCGCTGCCGACGTGGACGCGCAGATCCAGAACGTGCTGACCACGCTGCAGGAGAAAGGCTTGCTGGATAATACGGTGGTGGTGATCACCGCGCAGCATGGCGTGGCGCTCAATGACGACAGCAGCATGGGTAATCGCGCTAATCTGCAGGTGCCGCTGGTGATTCACTGGCCGAATACGCCAGCGCAGCAGATCGATAAGCTGACCAGCCATCAGGATATTATGACGACGCTGATGCAGCGCCTGCTGCACGTCCGTACGGCCGCGTCTGATTATTCACAGGGTGAAGATCTGTTCGCCGTGCGGCGCAGCCAGAACTGGATCACCAGCATCAATAACGGGCAGCTGGTCGTGACCACGCCGAATCTGACGCTGGAGCTGAACAGCAACGGCAGCTACACGGCCTGGGACAGCCGCGGTCAGCGACTGAAGGATCATAAGCCGCAGCTGACGCTGCTGCTACAGGTGCTGACAGAAGAGAAAAGGTTTATCGCTAACTAGACAGGGCGGAATTTCCGCCTTGCAGCGCTTAACGCAGGCCGCGTCGTTGGTTATTTTCATAGCAGTCAACGTGTTAGCTGCTTGCAATCGTAGCGGATTTGCGTAGTATTAGCTCACGCGTCGGCACGTAGCGCAGCCTGGTAGCGCACCGTCATGGGGTGTCGGGGGTCGGAGGTTCAAATCCTCTCGTGCCGACCAAAAATCCCTTATAAAGCAGCCTTTTACGGCTGCTTTTTTTGTTTGCTTAAACATTAAGCGGTGAAAGCTCGGTGATTGACAGCTAAACATTTATTTTTAACACTGCCCCGACCCTCAGTGCCATCTGACGCAAAGATTTAGCTCGCCAATCACATAATACAGCTTTTCCAAAATGGTGAGGCGCACAGGAGCGCTCTGGCGCACCGGGTTTCATGATGATCGGTAGTTCCAGTCCTGTACTTAGAACCAGATGGCGGTGATTTCCAAATTGACCGGAGTCATCATCATAAAATCAGCAATAGCAGTCCCCTTCCGGATACCTGACTTTTCGTTGTCGATCTTAAACGCCGATGAAACTCATTGCCACAGGGACAGGCATCATATGGCGTTTTGCACTGGTTCTTTCTCCAGCAATGTAGTTAACCTACCCATATACTTGTATATACATGATTAAATTATTTTAACGTTACCCGTCATAAGCTTATCCTCATAGATTACTAAGCAATTGCTTTTGTTTGCTTTTTTTCTGTTGAAGTTGCCGCTTTATCAAACTATTATGTATATACAAAAGACACCCAGGATGGGGATGAACGAGCATGAAGCTTTTGTTTTCGCATAAAATCCGCCTCAAACTGGCGACCAAAATACCCCCCGTTACCGAAAGTGAAATCGTAGAATGTTTCTCAAATCGGGACGGTAATTTTTTAGAAGATTCGCGCGAGGATCATAAGTCCGATCCGCCTACACAATGGTTTATTGCAGAAACCGATTACGGTAAAAAATTAAAGATTGTGTTTGTTTATCGCGAAAACATGGGGATCGCAATCAGGACTGCGTATGTCCCCAACGATGACGAATTGCGCATCTACAATAAATATGGATACGAAAAAGGTTAAACCATGAGCAAAATAAACGTTAACAAGCCAAAAAATAAATCACAGGTAGTCTCTGCATCAGATGAAGCATGGGAAAACGGTGAGCTTGGGCGTAGTGAGGCTCACGCAGAGATTTCCGCGCTTTCTGATGATGCTGAATTTGAAAGCAAAATCAATGAAGCTCTCGAGCTTCAGCCGATTTCTATACGCCTGAACAAATCTTTAATTGAAGATTTGAAGATGATAGCAGAGCTGGCAGGGCTGGGTTATCAGCCGCTAATCCGCCAGGTATTGACTCGCTTTACTGATTGCGAGAAAAAAAGGATTTTGCAGGAAGTACACTCGGAAGAAATGAAAAAACAACGCAAAAAATCCGGTAAGAAAGTTGCCTGATTAAACAGACCGGCCTCGCGCCGGTTTTTTTATTCTAATCTAAAATCATTATCAGAATCCGACCCGCTTTGTATAACGTCCAGCGCGTTGAGATAAGCCTGACAGACAGCGGCGTCGCGTTTAACTCCAGCCCAGAACCCTCTGACCAAACCAGAAGCCGTCCCCGTGCCGTTTATCGCGCTGGAAAATACCCAGGTTCCCTATTTATTCTGTCAGTAATGATGACTGACAGACTTCCCACAAGAACCCGCATACTCAATGAGTAAAGTGCCAGCGATATGCTTTAAACCATTTCGCTTTTTCCCTCTATGAATTGAGCCAATACATAATGGACTAATACAGTACGCATGATGCAGACTTTTCTTTTGCGCTGCGGACGTTTCGGGCGCTACCTTCCTCTTCACCTCGATGTTAAAAAATATGAGGATCAGAGTGTAGGGTTACAAACGCAAACATAGCAGATAATGCCAAAAAGCGGACTCGATTCAACACGCTGAAAGTAAAGCGATTTAGCCTTTTCTATACCTTCAAACTATGTAAAAAGTGTGATGGCGATCACTTTCGGATTGAATTTCAGCCAGCCGGCTCTAGAATGACGCGTTTTGAGATTTTTGCGGAGCTGAAGCCTATGTCTGACATCACCACCGTTTCACGCAAAGTTGCCTGGTCACGCGTGCTGGCTCTGGCTGTAGCTGCGTTTATTTTTAACACCACGGAATATATGCCTGTCGGCCTGCTTTCCGATATCGGCAACAGCTTCGGTATGGCGTCGGCGCAGGCGGGCATTATGTTGACTATCTATGCCTGGATTGTGGCGCTGATGTCGCTGCCGCTGATGCTGATGACCAGCAATACGGATCGCCGTCTGCTGCTGATTGCCATATTCGGCCTGTTTACCTTCAGTCACGTGCTGGCCTTTTTCGCCTGGAGCTTCGACGTGCTGCTGCTGAGCCGCGCGGGCGTGGCGCTGGCGCACGCGCTGTTCTGGTCGATTACCGCTTCGCTGGCGGTCAGACTGGCGCCGCCGGGCAAACGAGCGCAGGCGCTCAGCCTGATTGCGACGGCTACCGCACTGGCTTCCGTGCTTGGTCTGCCGCTGGGCAGAATTATCGGTCAGGCCTTCGGCTGGCGCAGTACTTTCCTGGCTATCGGCGCGGGCGCGTTTGTGCTGCTGGGTCTGATCCTGAAAATTATGCCGCGCGTACCGTCAGAGCATACCGGCTCGCTGAAAAGCCTGCCGGATCTGCTGCGCCGCCCTGCGCTGGTAGGGCTTTATGTGCTGGCCGTCGCCGTAGTGACCGCGCACTTTACCGCGTTCACCTATATTGAGCCGTTCGTCGAGAAAGTGGCCGGTTTCGATCAGAGCTTCGCTACCCTGCTGCTGCTGGTTTTTGGTATTGCAGGGATTACCGGCAGCATCATTTTTGGCAAAAGCGGCGAGAAACGCCTGACGCCGCTGCTGACCGGCTCTATTGGGCTGCTTTCAATCTGTCTGCTGCTGCTGGCCACGGTTGCGGCGAGCAAAGCCGGACTGATTGCGCTGGGCCTGTTCTGGGGCATGGCGTTTATGATGATCGGTATGGGAATGCAGATGAAGGTGCTGACGCTGGCGCCGGACGCTACCGATGTGGCTATGGCGATGTTCTCCGGTATCTTTAATATTGGCATCGGCGCAGGCGCGCTGCTGGGCAATAAAGTCAGCCTGGATCTTTCCATGTCGTCGGTTGGCTATATCGGCGCAATCCCTGCGGTAGCGGCACTGGCGCTGGCCATAGTGATTTTCCGTAAGGTGAAAGAGAAGCCGGTGGCCAGCGAAGGCAGCGTAATTACCGAAGTGAAATAATCTTCGTCGCCTTACGAAATAACCCGGATTATTCCGGGTTATTTTTTATCAGCCACGCAGCTCTTTTGTTTTAGTGCGAAACGAAAGGAGCTGCTTCAGTTTTTCTCTTACCTGTGGCTCGACATATTTCGTAATCAGCCACGCAACGAAATAGAGTCCAACCGCTACGACCAGCGGCATCAAAGCCATCACGTAGTCGCTGGCGATATAGCGATCCAGTTTCCTTAATGTAGCGATCAGAATGTTTTCATGCAGCAGATAAATGGTGTAACTGATAAAGCCGGTTAGCGTCAGCAGCTTGCCTGAGAGCAGACGTTCAACGGTACGGCTGTAAAAACTGACGATAAACAGCGCTAGCATCAGCAGCAGCGGAGCGATAATCATATAGCCATTATTTTTGACGTAATAGCTAAAATTAATCATTACCGCCAGTAAAACCAGCAGATAGTGATACTTAACGTCGCGCTGGTGCAAACGTTCATACATCAGGCAGCCGATCATAAACCACGAATAGTGGATAAAGCCGAATTTAGCGACAAAATCCGCAATAGCCGGATAACCGATCATTTTAAAAGCGGAAGCGCCCGCGGTTAGCAACATTGGCAATATCAGTGCAGGCAGACAATATTTTCGACCTAGCGTGAAGTAGATGGTGCCGATAAAAATATAGAAAGCGGCTTCGACATAGAGCGACCAGAAAGATCCTTCCAGCGGGTTAAAAGTGATGCCTGTCAGGTAATATAAAATTTCCGGGCTGATAAAGGTCAGGCCAGGTATGGCGCTGGCCGGATGAGGAACGCCAAGCGGCCTTTCGCTGAAAAAACCGGCCGTGGCGAAGATAAGTAGCGTCACAATGAGCATCGCCGGAAAAAGCCTGAGCCAACGCTTCATCATAAATTCAGTGAAGCTTTTAGATTTATCCAGCGTCATAAAAATAACGAAACCGGAAATCATAAAGAAGAGCGGAACGCCAAGATAACCCCAGGCGAACACCGGAAAATCTTTGGTTAATGAGACATAGTCAAGGTATTCAGGCCACCTTGCCCAGGCATGAAAACCAATTACCAGCAATATTGCCAGACCCCGCATCCCGTCCAGGTGTTTTATACGCGCATTCATGGCTACCTCTGATAGCACTTATTAGCAATAGCGGGAACATAACACTCATAAATAATATTCATATCCAGGATAACTCCTGGATTATTTAATAATAATCAAAAATGATAATAACACCAGAAACTAAATCAATAATACTTTTTTATATTCAAAAGGTTACACAACTATTTCTTTAACTTTTTCCCTGTTTGTCTGAATACAGAAACATCCGAAATACCAGTAATGTTCACAATATCCACACTTCGCAGCTTAAAAATAAATCCCGTAATTATACTACTATTTATAATATAACTCCGTTACGAAAATATCTCTTCGATACCGTTATTGCTTTATTTACACACATTAATGGTTAGCCAATTTTTCGCTTTATCTCCGTCCTGCCGCGCAAAATCTGCCTGATATGATGCCTTGTCACCTTCATTGTCAGTCTGGTCGGCCCTCTTACCAGCCTGCAACCAAATTTAGAGTCCGACGCAAGACCGCTCTCAGGTAATAAAAAAAGCCACAAAAAAATGCAAGACATTGATAAAGAAAGATAATATTTTATATCTTATCAATTTTGGCTGGCTTGCCGGAGACTGGCGAAATTCTCAAAGCGCCGCATTGCAACAAATCTGTCACATTACTGACATAGGCTCTCTTTACACTTTTCGAGGCAGTAAAATCACTACAGGTAATCCAATGGCAACGATTAAGGCAAAGAACTACAGGGACGCTGAGGAAATGCTGCAGTCAGGTATCAGCAAAGTTGAACTGGCTTATGACATTGACAGCGATGACTTTTTCCGTTTTGCAAGTCACTGGTGCGATCGCGGCGCGAAAATTTCCCGTGGCCATGAGCACTTTGTGATTTCGCTGAAAGGCCTGATTATTCCTCCTAACGAGTAAGCCGCGCTTTTGCTATCAATTCGCGAACCTGTTTAAATCTCTTCTTTAGCGATTAAACAGAAAAAAGATGCGTGTTGAACAGATAAACAGCCTGACGCCAGGTGGCCTGGCGCAATTAGCGAACCTTCCCGCGCTCGCCGATGACTTTATTACCGCGGTCAGCCGTCTCTCTCCGGCAGGACATCCCGATGTCCTGCTGACAGAGGCCAGCTACGATCCTGTCCGCTACAGCGACCAGCTGTTTGCACGCTATCTCCTGCCTTTTCCCACCCATTTGGCTAAAGCCGTGGCGAAACGACGCGCGGAATACCTTGCCAGCCGTGTCTGCGTACGCGAGACGTTAAGCCTCTTTGGCTTCAGCGACTTTCTGCTGACGAACGATGCCGACCGCGCGCCGATTTGGCCGCCAGGCGTTGCCGGCTCGCTGTCGCATACCCGAACCCGCGTCAGCCTGATGCTGACAACAGCGTCAGCCGGAAAACAACCGGGCGTGGATTGCGAAGAAATTATGCTGCCTGCCGCCGCGGCGGAGATGCAGGAGATGATTATCAATAAGCGAGAATATGCTGTGCTGCAGAGAAGCGGCCTGCCTTTCGCCACCGCGCTTACCGCCGCTTTTTCCCTGAAAGAGAGCCTGTATAAAGCGCTGTTTCCCCTCTTCCGCCAGTTTATGGATTTTAAAGAAGCGGAGATCGTCGCCTGCGAAGCTGAGATGGCCAGCGTCACGCTGCGGCTGAACCGCGCACTGTCGCCGGACTTTGCCGTCGGCAGACTATTTAGCGGCCACGTCACGCTGCACGAGCGGACGCTTACCAGCTGGGTGATGGCGTAAAAAAACCGGGCTGATACACAATCAGCCCGGCATCGACCATAACGGCAAAACGACGGGAAAGTCCGTGACGGCATGTGACCGTCAGCTTCACCTTAACGCCAGTCCATGCCGCTGACTAATAACTATTTATGCAGAACTTATACGCTACCCGGTGCCGGTACGTTTTACCGCGTCCAGCGTCGCCAGGTCGCGCGCCTCGCCGGTCAGCTCGCTTAGTTGCCCTTCACGCATCTCCAGCAGCCTGTCGGCGTGCAGAAAGTAGTGATCGTCGTGGCTGATGGCGAAAACGGTTTTGCCCATTTCCCGCAGCCACGGCAGCAACTCGCGGTAGAATACGCGGCGGAAGTGCGGGTCCTGGTCGGCGGCCCATTCGTCCAGCAGCAGGATATCGCGCTGTTCCGCCGTGGCGAGCAGCATCGCCAGCCGCTTGCTCTGCCCTTTCGACAGTTTCAGGTTGAGCACCCGATTTCCTTCCAGCCTGATCTTGTCCTGCATCTGCAGACGCTCCAGCCACAGCTGCACCTGAGCCGGATCGGCCGCTTCGCCCTGGTCGTCTATCAGGCGATCGAACAGATGCGGATCGGTAAAGACGGCGGAGAAAAGACGGCGATAATCAGCCATCTGCTCAGCCGCGACCGGCACGCCATCCAGCAGGATCTGCCCGGAGACCGGCTGATAAAGCCCGGTCAGCAGCATTGCCAGCGTTGATTTCCCGCTACCGTTGCCGCCGATCAGAAACACCAGTTCGCCGCGCCGCAGCGTCATAGTGATCGGGCCGACGGTAAAATTGCCGTCGCCGTAGTGAAACACCAGCTCGCGCAGCTCCAGCGTTTGCCATTGCCGCGCCGCGGCCGGCTGTTCGAAGCCTTCCTGATAAGGCGCCAGCTTAAAGGTATTGAGCTTGTTAAAGGCGACCTGCGCGCTCAGCAAAGTGGGCAGCGCGCCAACGGCGGAGAGCATCGGCGTGCGCAGAAACAGCAGCGTCAGCGAATAGGTCGCCGCCACCGCCGTATTGGCCCAGCCCAGGCCGTTAGCCATAAAGAACACCAGGCCGATAGCGCCCAGCATCATGATATTCGACCAGTTAACCGCGCTGAGGTGAAAAGTATCGGCGCGCACAATGTGATGGCGATAAGTGCGCGCGTCTTCCTGATAGACGTTGTCAAAAACCTGCTGCGCACGCTGGCGATTCAGCGCCAGCTCTTTGCGGCCTTCGATAATAGTCTGATAGTCGGCGTAGAGCGCGTCCTCCACTTCCCGCAGCTTCGCCATATGGCGATAGACCCGGGAAACCAGCAGCCAGCCGCCGACAATAGTGACCACCAGCCAGAGCGCGGTGATCGCCAGCATTTTCGGCGAAAGCCAGGCGAGATAAGCCGCCGAGCCCAGCGTTAAAATAATGCCCTGAATCAGCTCCGGCAGGCGCACAAAAGCGATAGTGATATTGCGTACGTCGCTGGTCAGCGCGGCCAGCAGCTGAGCGCTGCCGATCTGCTCGATCCGTTCAACCCGGGTATCCAGAATACGGCGGATAAACTCGCCGCGCAGGCGCCAGACAAAGTGGTGTCCCAGCAGCGTCAGCGCCAGTTGCGAAGCCAGCGTGACCGCCATCAGCAGCAGCAGCAGTCCCAGGAATTTCGGCAGCAGCCAGGCGTCGGCCTGCAGCGAGACGATCAGCTCGCGGTTGATAAAGGCGATCAGCCCAATGCCGAGCGCGGCGCTGAGCAGGCTGAGGCCGATAACCAGCACGAAAGGCCAGCGATACTGGCGATAAACGACGCGAAGCAACTCCATACAACCATCCCATTAAGCTGAGCAGCCTGCAGTTTAATGAGAAGCGGGACGATAGCAATAATAATTCTCGTTTAGCGAAAAGCGCGGCGAAAGGTCAGGTTATAGCGAAAGGCGCCGGTCGCCGGATGGCTGCCCGCTTTCAGCGGCAGAATGCCGTGATAGCGCAGCCGGGACGGGCCGCCCCACACCACCACGTCGCCGTGCTCCAGCAGCACGCGCTGCACCGCGTCGCCGCGCGCAAAGCCGCCGAACTGGAAAACGGCAGGCAGGCCAAGCGAAACCGAGACGATAGGCTGGCGCATATCCTGTTCGTCTTTATCCTGATGCAGGCTGAGCTTCGCCTCCGGCGCATAGCGGTTAATCAAACAGGCGTCGGGCTGAAAATGGGGAAAACCCGCCTCGGCGGCGCAGGCTATCGCCAGCTGGCGAAAGCGATCCGGCATCGCCGGCCAGCGCTGGCCGCTGACGCTGTCATACTCGCTGTACTGATAGCCGCGCGCGTCCGTAGACCAGCCGAAATCGCCGCAGTTGGTCATCGCCACCGACATACGGTGGCCGCCTGGGGTGATGCGGTGATGAAAAGGGTTCTGCGCAGCGATATCGTCAACCAGCGCCAGCAGCGCTTCCGCCTCGTCGCGCACGCGTCGCCGTAAAATAACCGCACCTTCGGCCAGCGGTTCCGACCAGGGTGCTTCTTCGCCAAATAAGTCCAGCATGGTGGCTCCTTAGCGGGCCGCGATAACGGCGGCCGGTTAGTGATATTACTCTCGATCCGGCAGGATGAAAGCCTTAAACTGCGGCGACATCCAGCTGGTAAAGCCGTCTCCCTGTTTGACAATCAGATAGACCGCCAGCTTTTCCCGCAGCGCCAGCTCTTTGGCTTTCTCTTCGCCCAGCACCATCAGTCCGGTATCCCAGCCGTCCGCTTCCAGCGCGGTGGTGGCGATAACGGTAGCGGAAACCAGCCGGTGCTGAATCGGCTCGCCGGTTGTGGGATCGATGACATGCGAAATACGCTTGCCGTTCAGTTCATAATAGTTGCGATAGCTGCCGGAGGTACTGATGCCGTGTCCCTGCAAATCCACTATCGCCTGAACCGCGTTTTCTTTATCGGTAGGCTTCTGGATAGCGACTCTCCACGGCTTGCCTTCACTGTTTTTACCGCGCGTCAGCACCGCGCCGCCAACGGAAACCAGATAGTTATGGATGCCCTCTTCTTCCATCAGCCGCGCCAGATGATCGGTGGCGAAGCCTTCGCCCATCGTGGAGAGATCGACATAAAGATCCGGCAGATCTTTTTGCAGATAAGCGCCTTCGCTGCGCTGGATAACGCGCAGATGCTGCAAACCGACCAACGCGCGCGCCGCTGCGATCTGCGCCGGAGTCGGCGTTTTATCAGGCTGTTTAACCGGGCCGAAGCCCCAAAGATTAACCAGCGGCCCGATGGTGATATCCATTTTACCCTGGGTTTTCTGGCCTATACGCAGCGCCACGGTGACGATATCCGCCATGTTGTCGCTGACCGGCTGCGGGTCGTTGCCGCGGTACTGGTTAAAGCGAGAAAGCACCGAATCCGCCTTCCAGGTCGACAGCTCTCGGTCATCCTGATCCAGCCGCTGCTGCACCGCTTTTTGCAGCGCTTCTTTACGGCTGGCGTCGACATCGGCCAGGCTAACCCTCCAGAATGTTCCCATAGTGCGTCCTTCGAGCACCAGCGCGGAAGCGCCAGCGCTTTCATGACGGGCGTCACAGCCGGCAAGCAGCATAAATAGCGCCATAACAGGATAGTACAGCCATTTCGTCTTCATTTTAGGCAAATTTCCCTGGATTAATTTTGGCCCTGAAAGCGTGAAAAGGCAGCATGGCGTCGGGCCGGACGGGGTTGATCTTCTGGCGGATGCTACTCAGTATATCTGCTGTATCCACTTACCGCGGCGCTGTTGCCGCACTAATGGAGGTCTTTATGATCTACTATCTGCTGCCTTTTATCTGTCTCGCGCTGATTATCTTTTCAGGCTACAAGCATTACAAGCAGACGCACACCAGACAGCTCAATCGTCCACGTTATCGTTGAGAAAGTGAACAAGCGCAGGGAAAGGGCGAAGAGTTAAGAAGCGGGAGCGCGTTGCGCGCTCCCACGAAAATCAGAACTGGTAAACCAGGCCCAGCGCCACAACGTCATCAGTATTGATGCCGGCAGCATCGGTGAAGTTGTTGTCATCCAGCAGGTTGATCTGGTAGTCAACGTAGGTAGACATGTTTTTGTTAAAGTAGTAAGTCGCGCCTACATCAACATATTTCTTCAGGTTCTGCGAACCAAAGCGCTCGATATCGGTGCCGCGAGAGCTGACGAAGGCCAGAGAAGGACGCAGGCCGAAGTCGAACTGATACTGCGCCACCAGCTCCCAGTTATCCGCTTTATCCGCATAGCCGTAAACGTCGCCCGCCGTGCGGCTGTCGCCGAAACGCGTCGCGTTGTAGGAACGGGTATACATCGCCGCCAGATAGATATTGTTGGCGTCATATTTCAGGCCGCCGGTGTAAGCCGTCGCCTTGTCGCCGTTGCCCAGGATGCCGTTGGTGTTGTTGTTCTGTTCGTTAGTACGATCCGAGCTGAACATCGCCGCGCCGACAGCCAGGCCAGAGGTGCCGATGTCATAAGTAGTGGAAAGTCCCCAACCGTCGCCGTTACGCGCCAGCACGTCGCGACCGTCCAGCTCTGTGCCGCTGTTATTTTTGCCCTGATACTGCAGCGCGAAGTTCAGGCCATCAACCATGCCGAAGAAGTTGTTGTTGCGGTAGGTCGCCAGGCCGCTGGCGCGCTGGAACATAAAGTTGTCCGCGCCGTAGGTGTCGCCGCCGAACTCTGGCAGCACGTCGGTCCATGCGCCCACATCGTAAGCCACGCCGTAGTTACGACCGTAATCAAGCGAGCCCGAATCGCCAAACTTCAGACCGGCGAAACCGACGCGCGTGTAGCTGTTAGCAGTGCCTTCGTTCTCGGTGGTGTTCAGCGCTGCCTGATACTCCCACTGGCCGTAACCGGTCAGTTCGTTGCTGATCTGGGTTTCACCCTTAAAGCCGAAGCGCAGATAGGACTGGTCACCATCGGAACCGTCGTTATCGGAAAAATAGTGCAAACCATCTACTTTGCCGAACAGGTCCAGTTTGTTGCCGTCTTTATTATAGATTTCTGCCGCTCCGGCAGAACCGGCGACCAGCATGGCCGGAACGACCAGCGAGAGTACGCGAAGTTTCATTTTATTATCCTCTGGTTATATGCCTTATTTACCACTGCGTGCTGAACGTCGAAAATTCAGCCGGCACCCCATGGTAGAGACAGGGCAGTAATAATCTATCAAGAAAATGATACTAAACCTCCGATTCTGTTTCATTGTGTAAAATAAATATTACAAAATGATAACGACAGCGAACTTTTTCACCGCACGCGCTGTTAAAAATAACGCACTTAATGTCAAGTAATGATTTAAACGAAAGGATTCATGTTGTTATGTAATGTTATCCTTATGAGCACTGAATGATAAACGGAAGTGTCCTTTTCGTTTATAATAACCTTGCTATCATCATTTTATTTCATTATTACCTTCATTCACCCCGAATGAGATATTTTACCCTATTTGTCTGCCGAACCTTGTGTTCGGCTTTTTTTTATCCTGCAAAAACCACGCCGACTCCGGTTAATTATGGTGCTGTTTTTTCGCCCAATATCTACCAAAAAAAACCGCCGGGCGGCGAAATAGCCCGCTCGACGGCAGTTTATAACATTGATTATTCAGCAGCGTTATTTTTTACCTTTCACGCAGCGACTCCTTGACCTTATTCAGTGGCTTAACTAAATAATCCATCACGGTTTTTTGACCGGTCTTAATTTCCACATTCGCCACCATGCCGGGCACAATCGGGAACTTCCTGCCCGCTTTGTTCACCAGCTCCGCTTTTTGCGTGCGTACATAAACGCGATAGTAATACTGGTCGCGCTTAACCTCGTCCTGCAGCGTATCCGGCGAAACCGTTTCGACCTCGCCTTCCAGGTTGCCGTAGATGGAGGAGTCGTAGGCGGTGACTTTCACTATCGCCGGCAGGCCTGGCCGGATATAGGCGATATCGCGCGGATTGATGCGGGTTTCAATCAATAGCTGATCTTCCAGCGGCACAATCTCCATCAGCTTGCCGCCAGGCTGCAGGACGCCGCCAACCGTGGTGACCTGAATATCCTTGACGATGCCGCGCACCGGCGAATAGAGCGTGGCGCGCGTCAGCTGATCCTCTTTGCCGGTAAGCACCTGTAGCTGCGCGTCCAGATCGGCGTTGTTTTTGACCTGCTCTTCGCGCGCCCTGACCGCATAGTCGTTCTTCGCCTCGTCGATTTTGCCGCGCAGATCGCTGATCTGGCGCTTCAGGCGGATTACCTCGACTTCGCCTGCGGCGCCTTTCGCCACCAGCGGCTGCGTCATACGCAGCTCATCCTGCACCAGTTTTAACGACTGCTGAAGGTTGCTGACCGTTTCCGTCAGGTTACGGCGCCGCGACTCGTAAAGCTGCGTTTCGCGCGCCACCAGCTCGGGCTCTTTTAATGTTTCCGCGCTGAAGGCCAGCGGCGCGCCGGTCAGCTCCGCCCGCAGACGTTCCGCCGAGGCGCGCAGCGTGCGGACTTTTGCCGCCGCTTCGCCAAAGTTAGACTGAAAACGGGTAGGATCGAGACGCCCCAGCACCTGGCCTTTTTCAACGATATCGCCTTCATGCACGTTAAGCTGATCCACGATGCCGCCATCAAGGCTTTCAATCACCTGCGCGCGGCTGGACGGCGTCACTTTGCCGGTGCCAACCGTGACCTCGTCCAGGACAGCGAAGTGCGCCCAGACAAAGAAAATCACCAGCGCGGCGGTGCAGAGCCAGATAATGGCCGAGGTGCGACTTTCGTTACGTTTCAGGCTGCGGTCAATCAGTATCAGGCTCATGCGGCATCCCCTTGTCCGGCACTCTGCTTCGTTGTCTGCGCGGCGGCGGCGCGTAAAATCTCATCGCGCGGGCCGTCCGCCACAATGCGGCCGTTGTCCATCACGATAATCCTGTCCACCAGCTTCAGCAGCGCCGGACGATGGGTGACCAGCACCAGCGTGCGGCCCGACAGCCAGCCCTGCATCTGCCGGATCACATACTCTTCCAGCGATTCATCCATCGAGGCGGTCGGCTCGTCCATCAGCACTACCTGCGGCTGACGCAGGATCATGCGGCTGAGCATCACCATCTGCCGCTGGCCGCCGGAGAGGCCGCGCCCGCCTTCGTTGATGATGCGATCCAGGCTGGCGGCGTCCTGCTGTACCAGGCTCAGCGCGCCGCTGACTTTCAGCGCCTGCAGCATCTCCTGCTCGCTGGCGTGCGGGTTACCCAGCATCAGATTCTGCCGCAGCGTGCCGAAAAAGAGGCGTGAATCCTGCGACAGCCAGCCAAGCTGACGACGCAGATCCACCGGATCGATACGTCGGACGTCCACGCCGTCGACGATCACTTTGCCCTGGGTCGCCGTCGCCTGTCCGGCCAGCAGCTTCAGCAGCGTCGACTTGCCCGCGCCGACCTTGCCGAGGATCGCCACGCGCTCGCCCGGTTTAATCTGCAACTGCCCGATGGTGACCACGTTTTTAACGTTCTCTTCATCGTAGCTGTACTGCACGCCGCGCAGATCGTAGTGGCCGGTCAGCGTGGGACAGTGCGCCATTTCGCCCTCTTCCGCCTGATCCAGCGGCTTTTTCAGCAGCTCGTCCAGGCCCTGCATGGCGGTTTTGGCGTGCTGCCAGCGGGAAAAGACCATGGTCAGCTGCATCAGCGGCGCGATGGTACGCGAAGAGAGCAGGCTACAGGCTACCAGCGTACCCGTAGTGATATCTCCGTTAAGCACCAGGTAGACGCCAAACACCAGCATACCCGCGTAGGTCAGCTGCTGTACCGTGGAAGCCCAGCCGGTCAGCCTGGCGCCCCACAGTCTTTGCTGCATGCCGATGGTGGCGCTGACCTCGTGCGTCTGTTCCCACTGACGCTGGAAATAGGGTTCCGCCTGCAGCGATTTAATGTCTTCGATGCCCTCAATGGTTTCCACCAGCACCGCGTTACGCAGCGCGCCTTCGCGCAGCCCCTCTTTCGCCAGCTTCGCCATCGGGATCTGCACCAGCAGGCCAGGGATCACGATCAGCGGGATTGCCAGCAGCGGGATAATCACCAGCGGGCCGCCGATAAAACTCATCAAACAGAGAAACAGCAGCACAAAAGGCATATCCGCCGCGGCGCCCACGGTGGTGGAAGTCAGCAGTTCGCGTACCTGATCGATTTCGCGCAGCTGCGAGATAAAAGAGCCGGTGGATTTAGGCCGCGCCTCGTTGCGAATATTCATCGCGCGGGCGAACAGCATCGAGGAAACTTTCAGGTCGATGCGTTTTCCCATCAGATCCGAAACCTGGGTGCGCATCAGGCGGATGATATATTCGATAGCGGCGGCGATCAGTACGCCGGTAAAGAGTACCCACAGCGTCGGCTGCGACTGAGCCGGGATTACGCGGTCGTAAACCTGCATCGAGAAGAGGATACCGGCCAGCGCCAGCACGTTGCCGACCACCGAAGCCAGCGAGATCTCCATGATGCGGCGGCCCATGCCGCGAAAGTTTTCCCAGAACCAGTGCTTTTTATAGGGCTTGACGAATTCATCGATGCGCGCGTCGCGTCCCCGCGCCGCCACGCCGATGATGCCGACCTGTTCCTGGCTCTGCGCCAGCAGCAGCGCCAGTTCGCTTTCCCGCACCACGTCGCCGCCGTCGCTCAGCCAGTAGCGCGCCTTGCCGTCGGCGTCGATGCCTTCCACCACCGCCACGCTGGCGTTTTCCAGGATCAGCACTACCGGCGTGACTTCCTGCCGCCAGCGAATTTTATCGCGCGGCATCATGGTCAAATGCAGGCCCAACAGACCGGCCAGCCTTTCCAGCTGCTGGGCCGGCGAGAGATGTTCAAACCAGCGCATCTGCTGGCGCAGCGTGCCGCCATCCGCCGGTTTGCCAAAGCGCGCCGCCACGCGCAGCATGGCGTCAATCCAGTTTTCGGTGCTAGCGGTTTTGGTCATAAGTACAGCCTTATCTTGTTTGGCATCAGAGCGATGGCAGAGTTTGTCCACTGGTGGCTTCGCGATCGATGCCCATAATATCCAGCAGGTTGTCGACGGCGGCGGCGTAGCGCACGGTGGCGTCCCAGCCGTCGTAAAGCGCGGTCAGGCGGCTGCTGTCAGCCTGGAAAACATCCTGTTCTACGCTCAATAAATCGTTGAGGCTGCGCTTGTTTAATTTATATTCGTCGGCGTAGACCGAACGGGTATGGTCAGCGCTGCTCAGCTGCTGCTCGCCCGCCGCCTGACGCTGCTGCGCGCCGATCATATCGGCGTAGGCGGTAGAGGCACTCTGATTGATGTCGAGCTTGGACTGCTCGACCGCGGCCTGAGCCGCTTCGCGATCGCCTTCCGCCGCGCGGGTTTTGGCGTTGACCAGTCCGCCCTGATAGAGCGGCGCTTCCACCTGCAGCTGCAGCTCGTCGTCCCAGTAAGAACGGGCCGAGTTTTCATAACGCGTGCGGCCCGCCTGCACTTTGATGGTTGGCCAGTGGTTAGAGGACGCCTGGCGAACACGCTCGATCGCCGCTTCCTGTTTGGCCTGCGCGCTGCGTACCGCCGCGCTTTTCTCGTAGGCGATCCTGTCCAGCGTGATCTGCTGGTTCAGCAGCGACTGCGGCAGCTCCGGCAGCGCGCTCGGCACCACGCCGGTCAGCACCGTCAGCTGCGCCAGCGCGGAGCGTTCCGAGGCGCGATACTGTTCCATAGTGGCGCGCACTCCGGCGATGCGGGTTTCCGCCTGTAACACGTCCGACTGGGAACTCAGTCCGGCGTCGGCGCGCATATGGGCGATCTCTTTAACATGCTCCAGCGAAGCGACGTTATTGCGGGCCGCTTCCACCAGCGCCCGATAGCGCTTGACCTGCAGATAGGCCTGCAGCGTATCCTGCGCCACCGTGGTCATGGTGTCGTAAAGCGCGAAGCGATAGGCTTCGGAAAGGTGATGCTGCTCGTCGATAGCGCCGCCGGTGCGGCCAAAATCATAGAGCAGCTGACTGAGGGTAATCCCGCCTGAGCCGTTGTTGTTGAGGCTGCCGGAGGAGTCGGTGGTATGCGATCGTCCGCCGGTCGCCGACAGGGAAATTTGTGGATACCAGGCGCTTTCGGCAGCGTCCAGATCGGCCTCGCCCACGCGGATTTGCGCGGCGGCTTCGGAAATTTTTGGGTTGCGGGCAAAGGCCCGGAGAATGGCTTCACGTAATGTCAGGGTTGAAATTTGCTCCTCGGTCGGCGCGGCTCGCCAGTTAAACTCCACTTTTTGCTGCTTTGCTGCCAGCGAGTTCTGTACCACGGTGCCGCACATCGCGGCCAGGCACAAAGAGACCCACACTTTCTTCATCCTGGTACCCTCTTCCTTCTTCCTTTTTGCCGAAAAAAGGCCGACGCGGCAAACCCGCGTCGGCCTGTTACATCAGGCAGTCTGTACCTGCAAATTATGTTGGATTAAAACATCCGCCAGGGTGCCTTCATGGCTGGCGGAAGCGTTGTGATAAAGATCGAACTGCTGTCCGTCGACGGTTTTCTGGCCAACATCGCTCCAGACGCCGCCTTCGGCAGTACTTAGCGTCACCGTACTGCCATCCGCGCCTTTGATGGTCAGCGTTTCGCTGGCGTTGTCGGTGAGCGCCAGCAGATCCTTCTGCCCCAGCGTAAGGCTGTTGCTGCCGGAACTGCCGAGGTCGATGGTTTCCACGCTGCTGACCTTTAGCCCCAGCGAGGCGAAATCCAGCGCTTCGTGCGAGCCGCTCAACACCAGCGTATCGTGACCAACGCCGCCGTCCAGATTGTTGAGCAGATTCAGCGTGGAGAGCGTAAAGGTATCGTCGCCTGCCGTGCCGGCGACGGTAGCCGCGCCGTCGATATTTTCGCTATGGGCCGTGTTAGCAGCCGTCGCGCTTTCGCTGCCGCTTTCTTTCGCTGCAGCGACGTCGCTGGTCGTAGTGGCGCTGTCGTCCGTTACGCTGCTGTGGTCGACAGAAGCGCTGGCGTGATCGCCGTCGCCATCCGTTGGGTTATCTTCCGCCAGTAAGCTGGCCGAAGCCGATTCAGTTGTCTCGGCGGTCGGCAAAGCAGGCCAGGTATAAGTCTGCGTGCCGATTTGCCGCTCGCCGGTCGCATCCGTATATTCCAGGTGCACCACGTTCCACTGAGTAAAGTCTTCGGCGTATACCCCAACGGTAAAGGTACCGTCATCCGCTATCTGCAGCGCGTAGCTCATGGTTGTCAGGCCCTGCAGCACCACATAGGTGACCGGATCCGGCATATCTATCGTGCCGCTTACCTTATAATGAAGGGCATTGCCGACATAATAGGCATCGTCAGCGGTCAGCGGATTAAAGGTGATCGTCGGCTCGGTAAACTGATGCGGCGGCGCGTCAGGCAGATCGATAGAATCCGAAAAGCGTTTGGTTCCGCCCAGATCCGTATAGTCAACATGTACGCCTGAGGCGGAATTATAGTCATCCGCCCGGATTTCCAGGCTAAAGGTGCCGTCCTGGGCCACGGTCAGCGGATAGGTACGCGAGCCGCCAGGATCAAGCGCGAGGTTAGTGGATTGGAAAGGATTATCAACCGTGCCGCTGATTTCATAATAGAGCACGCCGTCGCGTAATACGGCATCGTCGCTGGTCAGTGGATTGACGGTGACTACCGGATCGTGGGCGTAACGCAGCAGAAGAAAATCTTCGCTGCCGCTGCCGGTCAGGCCGCCTTCCGCCGTGCCGCTTACGGTCAGCGTATAGAAGTTATCCTGCAGATCTTTGACATCGTCCGCCGTGATATCCACATACCAGCTGTTGTTATAAACCACGCCGGTGAAGGTCTTGTCGCCAAAGGTCAGGGTTACATCATCGCCGCTGTGCAGGCCGGTACTGGTGCCTCTGATTTCAACAAACGCGTTGGCTAAATCTGCGTCGGTAATAACGTTGTTGTCGCCATAAGCGCTGATGGTCAGCGTCGGCTGCACGGGCGAGCTGTAGAACTCGACGTCCAGCGAGGCGCTGTTGCGGTTGCCGCCGGCGTCCACGACGGTGGCCGTCAGCGTGTAATCCCCTGTCGCCAGCTGGCGCGCGTCATCCTCGGAGAGCTCGACCTGCCAGCTGCCGTCGGCGGCGATGTTGGGATACCATTCTTTCGCATCGCCCAGCTTGATGGTGATATATTCAGCGGATTCAGCCGTGCCCGAAATAATAAAATCGGTGGTCAGGCTGTTCAGGTTGATCCTGTTATCCGCCGAGAGATCGTCAATCGTGACCTGAGGCAGCACGTCGCCGTGGTAGAGCTCCAGCGCGCGCGAGGCGGTGCCGATATTTTTCGCCGTATCCGCAATGCTGGCCTGCAGCCTGTAGTCGCCCGTTTCCAGCTGCTGCGCCTGCTCCGGCGTCAGCGCCGCCTGCCAGGTTCCGTCAAAGCCCACCGTCACGTTCCACGTCAGCGAGCCGAGCGTCAGCGTCAGCGCGTCGCCCTGGTCGCCCGTTCCGCTGAAAATATAGTTTTCCGTGATGGTAGAGAGATCGAGCGTAGTATCGCTGGCTGGCGAATCGATGGTTACCTGCGGCGTGCTGATATCGGTGAAGAAGAAGGCCTGAGTGGTGCCCGTTTCGCCTTCTGAGTTGGTAGCGGTGACGTTGATCCAGTGCTTGCCGGTGTTAAATCCGCTGGCCGCCAACTGCTGCTGCGACAGCGATAGCGTCCAGTTACCCGTGCCGGTAACGTCCGCTTCATAATTGACGCCGCTGATATTCACCGTGACTCTCTGACCCGCACCGGTAACACCTGTGGTGCCGTGCAGCGTCTGATCGGCCGACTCATGCTCATTGTGATTCAGCCAACCGTCGCCAAACGGCGTGTCGATAGTGGGATGAGGTTCGGCTGCGCTTTCGCCGACGGTGCCTGGCAGACCCGGCAGATCGATATACTGGCGAGACTGCTCGTCATTGCCAACGATGTCCTGATAGGAGACACGGAAGCTGTCCGTTGAGGCAATGATATCGGCTGGCACCTCGACGCTGAAGGTGCCGTCACTGTTGATGGCCAGCGCAAAGTAATCGCCTCGATCGGCGTCATACAGCGCCACGTCGCTGGCGGGCAGAACGCCTTCGGTAATCGTGCCGCTAACCGTATAGTAAAGCTCGCCATTACGCTCAAAGGCGTCATCGGCGGTCAGCTCGTTAAAAGTCAGCGTCGGCTCGCTGCTGTGGAAATGGGTATAAAGAGTGAAATCACGATCGGCGACGGCGCTTTGCGTGCCGTTGTCCGCGCTGATTTCCAGCGTATATTTACCGTCGGCCAGCGCTTTAATCGCATCGCCATCAATACTGGCGCTCCAGCCTGCTCCGGTGACCACTCCCTGAAAAGTGCTGTCGCCTATTTTCACCACCAGATCCGTACCAGGCGCGATGCCGCTCGCCTTTCCTTGCAGCTGCAGCTCATTCTGGATGATATCTGAGCCAACCACGATATCGTCTGGCGAAATGGGGTCGATAGTCAGCGTCGGCGTGATATTGACATCATAAAAGTTGACGTTAAGCGTGGCGGTATTCTGCAGGCCGTTGGCATCCGTGATGGTGGCCACGATGGGATAATAACCCGGCTCTGATGCCAGAGCCTGTATTTCCGCTTCTGCCAGAGTAACCGACCATTTGCCGGAACTGTCAACGGTCAGATCCCAGTAAGGCTCTCTGAAAGTGCCGAACTCTACCCGAAGATGGTCGCCAGCCTCGCCTGTACCGCTAATGGTAATGTCCGAGTTGATGGTGGTGAGATCGATGCGGTTATCCGCCGAAAGGTTGTCGATAGTGACCTCAGGCAGCTCTTCACCGCTGATAACCTCGACGTTAAGCGAAGCGGCGCCGACGTTCTTCGCCGTGTCGCTGATGCTGGCGGTGAGCGTATAGTCGCCCGCCTGCAGCTGCTGCGCCTGTTCCGGCGTCACCTCCACCTGCCAGTCGCCGCCGGAATTGGCCGTCACCTGCCAGGAGAGCGGCCCCAGCGTCACGGTAAGCGTGTCTCCCGCGTCGCCGGAGCCGAAAAGCGTCACGCCGGAGATGCTGGCGTTATGCAAATTGATGACCGAGTCTCTCTCTTCGACAAAGGCGACATGCGGCGTGCTGACGTCGGTAAAGAAATAAGCGCTGGCCTTGCCGGTTTCGCCCTCGCTGTTGCTGGCGTAGACGTTAATCCAGTGCTTGCCGGTGGTGAATTCTTTGCCCATTAGCTGGTCGGAAGTCAGCGTCAGGCTCCATTTGCCGCTATCGTCGACCGTGGCCTGATATTGGGTGCCGCTGATATTGACGATAACCTGCTGGCCGCTACCGCTGATACCGGTAGAGCCGCTCAGCGTCTGGCCGTCGAGTTTTTCCTCGCGGTTCAGCCAGCCGTCGCCGAACGGCACGCTGATGGTCGGGGAAGGCGTCGCTGTGGCCGCAACGTTTGCCGTGGCTGCGACATCGGCCTCGCTGGCGCTGCTGTTCACCTCTGCAGCATGATTTTCTACCGGCGTAGCCGTTTCTGCCGCCATTCGGTTAATGCTGAGTGTGGAAGCGGCGCTTTCAGCCGTAGACCAGTTCGCCGTCAGCGTGGTAACGCCCTCGTTAACGTCGGTCGTGGTCGCCAGGGCTATCTGTTTCGCCACCTCGCCATCCTGAAAAACCAGCTGGCTCTGCCCACGACTGTCCGCGCTAAAAAACTGCTGAAAGCGGGTAACGCTGCCGTCCTGCTGTTGCAGGATCAGATCGTTATCCTGTTGCAGCCATGACGTCACTTGCGATGGAGCGCCCTGTAGGGTGACGATCCCGGGTTCGCTGAGGGCATAAACCTGAGCACTGATATCAGAAAGCGGAGTGAGCGACTGTCCGTTTGCCAAAGACACGATAGTAATGCGGCCTGAACCTGAGTTCGCCATGTTAATCCCCCTGGTCACTAACTATGAGTAAAATGGCGCCAGAAAAAAGTAAAGTAAAATTTCACTTTTAGCCAGCACGCAGCGATCAGCGTCGCAAAAATAGTTTAAAAATTCGGCTCGAAATATCACGACTACGCAAAGAATCACTCAAAAAGATAATGACCAAAAACAGGGCCAAAAATAGCGAATGGAAGGCACAGATGACGCCAGAAAAAGAGCGATCGTAAATTCATACTTCGCTAAATTTCGTGCAGTTACTCGAACTAAAACCATTAACTTCAACGCATTAGATAAGATAAAAGTTAAAGCCCGACGCTGGGTAAAGATAAGTTAGCTGGCGCGCTGCCTTTTTACCAATGGCGAAAATCCTAAACTCCTATAACAAATTTAACTTTTTTTATTCGTTAACATTACAATTTCTTGCGTCACCCCATTCTGATAACCTCAGCTTTCATCGTTTTCCCGTTACTGTTTCCTCGCTCTTAACTATAAGCAGCATTCAACTTAATGACGTGTTCCACCCAGGCCACGGCTATGCCATCCCATATCTTATCAGCCAGGGCCGCTAAGCCCTGGCTGTGGGTTCAGGCAGTTTGTACCTGTAAGTTGTGTTGAATCAGGAGATCCGCCAGCGAGCCTTCATGGCTGGCGGAAGCGTTGTGATAGAGCTCGAACTGCTGACCGTCCACCGTACGCTGGCCGACATCGCTCCAGACGCCGCCTTCGGCGGTGCTCAGCGTCACCGAGCTGCCATCCGCGCCTTTGATGGTCAGCGCTTCGCTGGCGTTGTCGGTAAGCGCCAGCAAATCCTTCTGCCCCAGCGTAAGGCTGTTGCTGCCGGAGGTGCCGAGATCGAGGGTTTCCACGCTGCTGACCTTCAGCCCCAGCGCGGCAAAATCCAGCGCCTCGTGCGAACCGCTTAACACCAGCGTATCGTGACCGGCGCCGCCGCTCAGATTGTTGAGCAGATTCAGCGTGGAGAGCGTAAAGGTATCGTCGCCTGCCGTGCCTGTGACGGTAGCCGCGCCGTCGATGCCCGTACCGTGAATGGTGCTGTTCTCTGCGGCGCTTTCCGGCGTAGCAACAGCGACGGCGACGCTCTCTTCCGTGGCGTGAACGCCCTCTACAGGATTATCCTCCACCAGCACGCTGGCGGCGTTCTGGTCAGCGGTTTCCGCAGCGGCTGGCGCAACCGGCAGCGTGACGGCGTCCGACGATTTATACCAGTGGCCTGCGGCATCCTGATAGGAAACGTAAAAGCCGGGCGCGGAAGAAGACCCGTATTCGTCGATCGGTATTTCTGACGTAAAGGTGCCGTCCGCCGCCACGTTAATCGCGTAGTAGTTGAGCATCTCGCCGCCATAGAACGACAGCTTATCTATCGGCAGCGGCTCGTTTATAGTGCCGCTGACCAGGTAGTAAGCGTTATCGCCGTGATAAATCAGATCTTCCGGCGTCAGGGCGTTAAACGTCAGCGTCGGATCGCTGCTGTAGATATGCGACAGCAGCAGCACATCACGGCTGGCACTGGCGCTGCCGCCTGCGCTCTCTACGCTGACGCTCAGGCTGTAAAAGCCATCTGCCGCCGCCTCTATATCCTGGGATGGAATGGTCGCCATCCAGTGATCGCTGTTGACATAGCCGATATAAGATTTGTTGTTCAGCGTGACGGTGACTTCAGTACCGGTATGCAGGCCGTAGCTGTCGCCGTGCAGCTGGACGTCGTTTCTGTAGACGGAGTAATCAACAATATCGTTGATCTCCACCGTATCCATCGCCAGCGTCGGCTGCACGTCCGCCGCGTAAAACGCCACGCCCAGCGAAGCGCTGTTAGTCTGTCCGACGGTGTTTTGGATAGTGGCGGTAAGCGTGGTATCGCCAGCGTTCAGCTGAAGGGCGTCGCTTTCAGAAAGCCAGACTTTCCATTCGCCATTGGTGCCGACGGTTACCGTGCCGAGGCTGAGCGAACCGAGCACCAGGGTAACTCTGTCGCCCGCCTCGCCGGTGCCTGTAATCGGATAGTCATTGGTAATCGTATTCAGATTGACGCGATTATCGTCAGACAGGTTGTTGATAGCGACAGCCGGCAAAGTATCACCCCGGTAGAAATCCAGCGCCAGCGAGTCAGAACTGACGTTTTTCGCCGTATCGCTGATGCTGACTTCCAGCGTGTAGTCGCCATTGGCCAGCTGCTGCGCCTGCTGTGGCGTCAGCGCTATCTGCCAGTTGCCGTCGAAATCGACGGCGGTATGCCAGGTCAGCGCGCCCAGCGTCAGGGTCAGCGCATTGCCTTCATCGCCCGTGCCGCGGAAAATCACATCCTCGTTAAGCTGGTTGATGTCGATATGACGGTCGGCCAGCTCACTGATTGTCACCTGCGGCGTGCTGATGTCGGTGAAGAAGAACGCCTGCGCCTGACCGGTTTCGCCTTCACCATTGCTGGCGGTGACGTTGATCCAGTGTTTTCCTGTCCCGAACGCTTTACCTTCCAGCTGCTGCTCCGTCAGCTGCAGCGTCCAGACGCCTGCCGTTGTGACCTCTGCCTGATAGCGGGTGCCGCTGATATTTACTGTAACCTGCTGACCACTGCCGGTAATACCGGTGGAGCCGCTTAGCGTCTGTCCGCCGATCCGTTCGCCCCAGTTCAGCCAGCCGTCGCCGAATGGCGTCGCAATAGTGGGATGAGGAACGGCTACGGCAACAGGTTCGACCGCCGTGCCATTCGCAACATCAGCGGCGGTATTAGCGTCGGCGACAGCGGCGACGGCGGCTGCGTCAGCGACCACGCTATCGGCAGCGGCAGCGGCAGCCGTTGCCGCATTGGCGCTGGCCGCATCGGGCAATTCAGGCAGAACGACACTGACCCATGACCGATCCCAGTTACCCGCCACATCGCGATAGGTGACCTCGAAATCGTAGCGGGCATAGTCATCTGCCCGCACTTCCACCTGAAAGGTATTGTCGGCCGCAACGGTTAACGGCCAGGTGTTCAGCAGTTCGCCGCCGTACAGCCCGAGGTTGGTAATGGGCAACGAGCCTTCGGTTATCGTGCCGCTCAGCTGGTAGTAGGCTATGCCCTGATGATAAACGACGTCATCGGCGTTCAGGGCATTGAAGGTCAGCGTCGGATCGCTGCTGTTATAGTGGGTAAAAAGGATAATATCGCGCTCGGCGGTCGCCGTCTGGCTACCGTTGCCCGCGCTGACCTGCAGCTCATATTTGCCATCCGCGATAGCCTGTACCGCCTCTGCGTCAAGCGTGGCAAACCAGCTGCCTCCGGTCACGATGCCGTGGAAAATAGCGTCGCCTATCTTAATTTCCACCTCCGTACCGGCAGAAATTCCGCTTGCGAGGCCATAAATATTCAGGCCGCTGTTCAGCTCGTCGGGCTGAACAATATCATCCACCGTAACCGGCTCAATGGTCAGGGTCGGCGTAACGCCGGCATCATAGAAATTGACGCCCAGCGTGGCGCTGTTGGTGACGCCATACTGGTCGGTGGCGACCACGTTAATGTCATAATTGCCCGGATCTAACGCCTGCGCGTCCGCTTCATTCAGCGTTACCGACCATTTACCGGAGTCATCCACGGTAAGGTGCCAGGTGTAAGGCGGATTGCCGCTTAGCGTGATGTCCAGCTTGTCGCCTGCATCGGCAGTGCCTGAAATAGTGAGATCGGCACTAATCGCCGTCAGATCGATGCGGTTATCGCCAGAAAAGCTGTCGATAGTGACGTGTGGCAGATCTTCGCCGCTGATAACCACGACGTTCAGCGAGGCAGTACCGACGTTCTTCGCCGTATCGCTGATGCTGGCGGTCAGCGTATAGTCACCCGCCTGCAGCTGCTGCGCCTGCTGTGGCGTGACGGCTACCTGCCAGATGCCGCCGGAATCCACGGTAACGTGCCAGCTCAGCGGGCCGAGCGTTACGGTAAGCGCGTCGCCTGCATCGCCCGTGCCAACCAGCGTGGTGCCGTTGGCGCCGGTTGTGCGCAGGTTAATTACCTCGTCGCGGCCTGCGTTAATGGCGACGTGCGGCGTACTGACATCGGTAAAGAACCAGGCGCTGGCCTTGCCGGTTTCCCCTTCGCTGTTGGTGGCGTAGACGTTGATCCAGTGTTTGCCGGTGGTGAACTCCTTGCCCATAAGCTGGTCGGAAGTCAGCGCCAGGCTCCATTTGCCGTCGTCGCCGACCGTGGCCAGATAGTTGGTACCGCTGATATTGACCGTCACTTTCTGGCCGCTGCCGCTCACGCCGGTGGTGCCGCTCAGCGTATCGCCGTCGATTTTCTCCTGACGATTCAGCCAGCCGTCGCCAAACGGCGTGCTGATGGAGGGTTTCGGCGTTGCAATGGCGCCACCGCCCGTTTCAGGCGGTACGGTGCCGCTGCCGGGATTATCGGTGCCCGGCGTTGTACCATCGGTCGGGTTATCTACCGGCGGTAGCGGAACTTCCGCACCGCCGCCGCCAGGCGTAACCGGCGTAACCGGCGTAATCAGATCGGTGCTGACGTAAATCAGCTGTTCAAACCAGTTGCCCGCGCCGTCCTGAACGCCAAACACCAGCGTGTTCAGTCCCTGCTCGGTATGAATATCCTGAGAATTCAGCTGCACGCTCCAGCTGCCGTCCGCGTTGAGCATGCCGGTACGATAGCTTTCAATATCGCCCTTAACGGCAAACTGGGTCAGCGGGAATTTAGTTTCCAGCGTGCCGGTGACGGTGTAGATCGGCTCGCCGTTTTGATAAGTGACATCGGCCAGCGTCAGCTCGTTGGTGGTCACCAGCGGGTTGCTGCTGTTATAGTGGCTGATCAGCAGCAGATCGCGGCTGGCGCTGGTGGTGTTGCCGCTGCCGTCGGTGGCGCTGACGGAAACGCTGTAGCTGCCGTCTTTGATCGTCGCCAGGTCGGTGTCGTCGATCTTCACTAACCAGACATTGTTGTTGACGTAGCCAGTCCAGCTTTTGCCGTCCAGCGTCAGCTCAATCAGCGTACCGGAGGCCAGATGCGCGCTGGTGCCGGTGATCTCTACGCCGTAGACGCCCTCTTTATAGCTGACGGCGTCATCGCCGGAAATGGGGTCAATCGCCAGCGCAGGCAGCGCGTCCGACGCGTAGATTTGTACGGCATGGCTAACGGTGCGGCTGTTGCCGGCTTCGTCGCTGAGGCTGGCGACCACGCTATAGCCGCCTTCGGGCATAGTCTGCAGCACATCTGCCGGCACGGTAAACTGCCACTGGCCGTTTTCATCCACGGTGCCTGTCCAGCTTTCGCTGCCGAAGGTTACGGTAATCTCGCGCCCCGCTTCCGCTGTGCCGGAAATAAGTAGCGGCTCGTTGATCTCCGTGGCGTCAATCACGTTATCGTCGGAAACGTTATTGATGGTAAGCGCTGGCGCGACCGTATCCACGGTGAAGGCGCCGGTCGTGGTGCCGGTTCTGCCCCAGATATCCGTAACGGTAACGCTAATGCTGTGCTCGCCGTCGGTGAAGCTGGCTTCCCGCATCGCCTCCAGCGACAGCGGCACGCTCCAGTTGCCCTGCTCGTCTACCGTGCCCGCATAGCTGACGCCGTCGATGGTCAGCGCGATCTGCTGGCTCGCGCCGCTGATGCCGGTTTTGCCGGTCAGCGTATAGGCTTCGTCATGCTCATCCTGATTAAGCCAGCCGTCGCCGAACGGCGCATCAAGGGTCGGCTGCGGCAGCGGCGCGTCCGGCGGCGCTTCAGACGCTTCCACGCTGATGGTGTTATTTGTTGTTGTGGTGCCGCCGGTGCTGTTGGCGAAGCTGACGCTGACAACGTTATCGCCCACCGGCAGCGTCTGCAAATCCGCCGCCGGGATCGCCACGCTCCAGCTGCCATCCGCCGCCAGCGCCGTAGTATAGGTTTTGCCGTTCAGTTCAACGGTCAGCGTGGTGCCTTCGGCAAGGTTTTGCGCGGTGCCGCTGAAGGTTTGCGGCGTCAGCTTCTCGCTGGCCGACACTACGTTATCGCCGGTAAAACTGCCGATCGTCAGCACCGGCGTGGTGGGATAGGTGGCGGGTGCTGCCGCTTCGGCGACTGCGGCGCTTTCCGCCGTCACCGGCGTTGCGGCCAGACTCAGCGTGGAGTCGACCGTGGCGGCTTCCTGCGCAGCACTGACGGCAGCCAGCGTCGGCGTCAGTGCGGTGGTTTCCGCACTCTCTGTGCCAGTGGTGAACAGCGCCTGCTGCAGCGAAGCGCCATCCTGAAAAATCAGCTGGCTCTGTGCCTGCGGATCGGTACTAAAAAACTGTTGAAAACGTAACACGCTGCCATCCTGCCGCTGCAGGATCAGCTCGTCGCCCTGCTTTTGCCAGGCAGAAATTTGCGCAGGCGCGCTTTGTAAGGTAATAAGGCTGGGTTCGCTGAGGGTGTAAGCCTGAACATCATTTTCGGTCAGCTGTGCCAGTGTTTCACCACCAGTCAGCGATGCGATAGTGACGCGGCCGGAGCCTGAGTACGCCATGTAAATCCCCTTGTGCACCAGATAAATGAGTAAAGCGATGCCGCATTAAAGTAAAGTTTTTCTTTACTGCAATGCGCGCATGCAGCGGCCTGCGCCGTAATAACGGTGCCAAACCTGACCCGGTGCTCATCGGATTACAAACAACCCACAACAAGGATAATGGTAAAAAATAACAAACCAAAAAACGCTAACGTCAAGGCGCGGAATTTCTCCGTCGGCAAGAAAAAAACTAGTACCACTCTTTGCCAGAGCCCGAGCGTCAGCCTGACTTACTGCCATTAACCTCAATGACTTATGGTCATAAAGAAAGGTGAACAGTCGACGCCGGATAGGGGATAAGCTAGTCTCAGGAGACATACTTTACTACTGGTGTAAATCTGGAAAGTTGTCTGAAACACCATTATTTCTTAATAATGTCTTTACGGTCACTTTACGAAAAAATAATAAAACTTTCCTTTCCTTTCGTTTTATTCAGCCTGTTTTCGCCGCCCGTAATAATAACTCCTTCTAATATATAGATGTCCTGCGCGAGCAGCGTTTCGCTCGCGCAGGACTTGCTTTACTACACCAAATGAACCTGCAGATTATGCTGAATCAGCACGTCGCCCAGCGTGTTGGCCGCATCCAGCGCCGAGTTGTGATAGACATCAAATGTCTGCCCATCTACCGTGCGTTGTGCGGTCGTGGCCCAGGTGCCGCCGTCGCCGTTAGCCAGTGTGACCTGATCGCCTGTTACCCCCTTGATGATGAGATCGTCACTCTGTTTATCGGTGATGTTCAGCGCCTCGTTGAGATCCAGCTTGACGCTGTTGGTGCCGCTTTGGCCTAAGTTGATGATTTCTATATGCTCTACCTTCAGTCCGAGCGCGGTGAGATCCAGCGTCATATGTTCGCCGTTGAGCACCAGCGTATCGGTGCCCGCGCCGCCGTCGATATGCGTGAAGTTCAGCGTACTGAGCGTCACGGTATCGCTGCCGCTGCTGCCCGTTACCGAAGCGCCCTCTACCGTCTGCCCATCCGCCAGCGTGACCACAACGCCGCCAATGCTGTAGCCGCTGTCGTCAATGACGGCGGCGCTACCTGAAGAAGCGCTATCGCTTACCGTGGTGGTGGCGTCAGTAGTAGTGCTATCCGCAGTCACGCTGGCAACGCTGTCGCTATCACTGCTCTCTGTGCTCACCGTCGCCGCTCTTGCGGAAACCGTTACCGCAGAAGCGTCGGTAGTGCCGGAATCGCTGGTGTCCGCAGAGGCGACGGCGACAGCATCATCCGCCGCTACCGCCAGCAGAGCCGTTGCGGCGGCAGTGCCGGTTGCCGGCAGCAGCGAGCCCAACAGCAGCGTTGTCGTGGTGGTAGTTGGGTTACCTGCCACGTCGGTAGCCGACACGGTAACGCGCGAGTTCAGATCGAGCGTGCTCAACAGTCCGCCGGTGAATTTCACGCTATAGCGGCCCAGCGCATCCGTTGTGGCGGTTTGCGTGGTGCCGTTCAGCGTGACGTTGACCGTAGAGCCTTGCGCCAGGTTGAGCGTGCCGCCGGTAATGGTCAGGCCGGTAACCAGAACGCTCACCAGACTCGTTACCGGATCGACGCCAACTACCGGCAGGTTGTGGGTCTTCGCGGTAAAGGTGTCGCTGCCGGTCGAGGTGTTGCCTACCGCGTCGGTCACGGTGGCGGTGATGGTATAGCTACCGTCCGCCAGCGCTTTCAGCGTCGCTGAAGGGATAGAAACGCTCCATGCGCCGTTTGCGCCTACCGTTGTGGTAAAGGTATTTCCCGCCAGGTTCACCGTCACCGTGCTGCCTACCGCGTTGGTCGAGGTGCCGCTGATGGTTTCGGCAACGTTGGCTTCGCTCAGATTGAGATAGTGATCGCCGCCGAATACCGTGCTGTTGGTGATAGCCACGCTTGGCAACGTATGGGTTTTCACTATCGCCGTATCGGAACCCGATCCGGTGTTGCCGACGGCGTTGGTGACGCTGGCGGTCACCGTCGTGGTGCCGTCCGGCAGCGCGGCCAGCGTCGCTGCCGGTACGGTTACGCTCCAGGTGCCGTTAGCGCTGATGGTGGTGTTCAGCGTTGCCGTACCGACACGCACGGTCAGAATCGAGCCTTCGGCATTGCTGGAGGAACCGGTGATGGTTTGCGCGCTCTGCGCATCGGCGGCGCTCAGCAGGCCATCGCCAAAGATGCTGGAAATGGTAACCGATGGCGGCGTCTGGGCGATAACCACCAGCTGCCCGGTGTTGCTGGCGACGTTGCCGTAGCTGTCCGTGACCGAGGCGTTGACCGTCAGCACGCCGTTAGCCAGCGCGCTAAGATCCGCTTTCGGCACGTTCAGCGTCCAGCCGCCGCCGCTGTTAACCGCGGCGGTGTAGGTTTTGCCGTTCAGCGTCACGGTGACGATCGATCCTGCCGACACGTTGCGAGTGGTACCGCTAATGGTCTGGACGGTGTTGATATCGTTAGCGCTGAGCACGCTGTCCCCGAATACGGTGTTCACCGTCAGGCTTGGCGTAGTGTGAATGCCGACCCGCACGCCCGCACTGGTATTAGCAGTGTTGCCGACCGCATCGGTGACGGAGACGCCTACCGTCAGGTTGCCGTCCAGCAGCGTGCTGAGAATGGCTGGCGATACCTGCGCGCTATAGGCGCCGTTGGCGCCGACCGTGGTGGTCACCGTGGTGTTGCCCAGGCTGATAGTAACCGTCGATCCCTGCGCAACGTTGGTAGCCGTACCGCTGATGGTCTGCGTCACCAGTGATTCCACCAGGTTAAGCACCCCGTCGCCGCCGAAGACCGGATTCAGCGTCACTGTTGGCAGCGTGAGGCCGACCACCGCGCCAGCCGTAGCCGAACTGGTGTTGCCCGCGCTGTCGGTGACGCTGACGCCAACGGTCAGGTTGCCATCGGTCAGGCCTTTCAATATCGTCGGCGTCAAGGCGACGCTGAAGCTGCCGTTCGCCGCCGTCGTGGTGACAAGCTGCGTGCCGCCGACCGAAACCACCACTCTGGAACCTGCTTCGGCATTGCTCACGGTGCCGCTGATGGTCTGGCCCAGCGCCGCGTCCGCTGCGTTCAGCAGGCCATCGCCAAACAGCTGCGCAATACTGACAACCGGCGCGGTTAGCTTAGCGACAAGGTTGCCCGTGGTGGAAGCGCTGTTGCCCGCCGCGTCGGTGACGCTGGCGCCCACGGTCAGGGTGCCGCTGGTCAACGTCCCCAGGATGTCTGGCGTGACCGTGGCCGTGAAGGCGCCATTCTGTCCTACCGTTGCCTGCACAGTTGAGTTGCCCAGCGTCAGGTTGATGGTCGAGCCAGCCGCCACGTTATTGACCGTCCCGCTGATGGTCTGATTGGTCAGCGCGTCCGCGATATTCAGGATGCCGTCGCCAAAGATCGGGTTAAGCGTAATCGACGGCTGCGCGGTAAAGATGCCGATGGTCGCGGAGGTGGAAGAGGTATTGCCCGCCGGATCGGTAACCGATACGCCTAACGTCTGATTGCCATTGGTCAGCGCCGTCAAATCCAGCGCCGGAATAGTAACGTTCCAGGCGCCGCCAGCCTGCAGCGTCGTTTGGTAAGTTTTACTGCCCAGCGTAACGGTCACAGTGGAACCTGTGGTGCCGTTGATAGTGCCGCCAACGGTCTGCGCTACCGCCGCTTCCGCAATATTCAGCAGATTATCGCCGCCAAACAGGCCGGTCAGCGCGTTGATGACCGGCGCTTCCAGAATGGTGGTGACGGTTTCGCCCACGGTACGGGTATTGCCCGCCGCGTCGGTCAGCACAATATTCAGCGCGGTGTCGCCATCGCTTAACAGACCAAGCAGGCTTGGTGGCACCACCAGCGCGAAGCGGCCGTCCTGGCCGACGTTAGCCGTCAGCGTGGTACCGCCCAGCGCCAGCGAGACGGTTGCGCCGATCCCGGCTGAGGTCGCCACACCGGTGATGGTTTGCGCGACCGTAGTATCGACCGCGTTCAGGAAGCCATCGCCAAAGACGGAATCCACCACCAGATTCAGCGCCGCGTTGACGACTTTATTCACCGTCAGCGTGGCGTCGGTGGCGTTGCCCGCCGCATCGCTAACCCGCAGGCCGAACACCAGCGTGCCATCGGTGAGGCTGCCCAGCACTTCCGGCGTTAAATTCAGACTGAAGGTGCCGTCCTGATTGACCAGCGCCGTGGCGATTGGCGAGCCGTCGCCCAGGTAGAGGCCGATAGTCTGACCTTCCGCGCCGCTTGCCGTACCGGTCAGCACCTGCGTGGTCAGGATGTCCGTCGCGTTCAGCAGGTTGTCGCCCAACAGCGCGTCCGCCTGAATCACCGGCGCGCCGGTGTCGACCGTAAAGTCGCGCGTCACCGTGCCGGTGTTACCCGCCGCGTCGGTCAGGGTGGCGTTAATGGTCTGGCCGTTTTGCGCCAGCGCCAGCAGATCGCCTGAAGGCACCGTAGTTGACCAGCTGCCGTCCGCCTGCACCACCGCCGTGTAGGTTTTGCTGTTCAACGTTACCTCGACCGCCCGGCCCGCTTCGCTGGTAGAAGCCGTGCCGCTGATGGTCTGGGTCGCCGCCGCTTCCGTGCCGTTCAGCACATCATCGCCCGCAAAGGCGTTGATGGTCACCGTTGGCGCAATGCGATCCACCAGCACCTGGCTGCTGGTACTCAGCGTGGTGCCCTGATCGGTGTTCAGGGTGGCCGTTACCGTAGCCGTTCCTTCGGCAATATTCGCTACCGTATTCGGCACGGTCAGCGTCCAGGTGCCGTTTTCGCTGTTGACCGTGGCCGTGGCGGTTTGCGCCACGCCATTAATGCTTACCGCTACGGTGCCCGTTACCACGCCGCCGGTGGCGGGCAGATTGGCGAAGGTGCCGCTGACCGTCAGCGTCGCGCCATCCGTACTGTTAATAATGTTGTCGCCGGAAATGGGGTCCAGCGTCAGGAACGGCGTTGCTGGCGGCGTCAGATCCACCGCCACGCTGGCGGTCGCTGTGCCAGCGTTGCCCGCCACGTCAGCCACCGTCGCAGTAATGGTGCCGGTATCGCCAGTGTTGCCCAGCTGCGCCAGGATTTCCGGCGTCAGGTTCACCGACCAGCTGCCGTCAGCGGCGACCACGCCAGTCACGGTCGCCGTGCCGATAGTGACCGTGACCGGCTGGCCTTCTTCCGCGCCGGTGGTGGTACCACTCAGCGTTTGTGTGGTCAGGCTCTCCTGATAGGTCAGCGCGCCATCGCCGGTAAACGGCGTGATAGCGACAGTCGGCAACGCCGTATCAAGAGTAAAGCTGCCCGTCGCCGTCGCGGTATTGCCGCCCACGTCCGCAACCGTCACGGTGTAGTTCTGCGCGCCCTGAGGCAGCGTGCTCAGCTGCGCTGGCGTCAGCGCCAGCGTCCAGTTGCCATCCGCACCCACCGTCGCCGGATAGTTAGTCCCGCCCAGCGTCACCGTTACCGTTTGACCGTCGCTCGTTAATCCCGTAGTGCCGGTTAGCGAAGCGCCAGCCGCCACGTCCGCAGCATTGAGGTAGGTATCGGCAAACGGCACGTCCAGCGTCGGCGTCGGCGCAGTCAGCGCTGCGGTAAAGCCGAGCGTGCTGGTGTTGACGTTGCCTGCCGCATCAATAACGGTGACGTCTACA
Organism: Erwinia sp. CGal63; assembly: GCF_037026505.1. Taxonomy (NCBI): domain Bacteria; kingdom Pseudomonadati; phylum Pseudomonadota; class Gammaproteobacteria; order Enterobacterales; family Erwiniaceae; genus Erwinia; species Erwinia sp. CGal63. The sequence goes on along the minus strand of NZ_JAKUMN010000001.1, from coordinate 168,344 downwards.
GTGTGCGTGCCGTCATTCAGCGTGCTCAACGCGCCTGCCGGTAAATCCACTGTCCAGTTGCCGCTGGCGTCTACGCTGCCGGTATAGGTAATGCCGGCCACGTCGATTTGCAGCTGAACGCCCTGATTTGCGCCGGTCACGCCGGTAGTCCCTGCCAGCGTAATGGCTGAACCCGCCTCGGCGATATTCAGAATGCCGTCGGTAAACAGCGGTGAGCTGATGGTCGGCTGCGGCAGCGCCAGCAGCGCGTCGAAACTCAGCGTCGCCGTGTCGGCGTTGCCCGCGCTGTCGGTGGCGGTGACCGCAAAGGTATGGTTGCCGCTGCCCAGCGCCGTCAGCTGTTCGGAAGTGAGATCCAGCGTCCAGTTGCCGTTATCGTTGACGGTGGCCGTCAGCGGCGCGCCCCCATCAATAGCGACGGCGACCGTCTGTCCAGCCGCTACCAGGCCGGTGTTGCCGCTCAGCGTCTGCGTTGTCGCCGCTTCCGCAACGTTGAGCAGGCCATCGGTGAACGGCAGATCGATAGTGACGGCAGGCAGCGCGTTAACGGCCACCAGCGCCGTATCGCTGGCCGTGGCGACGTTGCCTACGGCGTCCGTAACCGTGACCGTAATCGGCAGCGTGCCGTCCGGCAGCGTCGTCAGTACGCTCGCGCTCAGCGGCAGCGTCCAGTCGCCGGTAGCGGGATCGACCGTGGCGTTATAGGCAGTGCCGTTGATATCGACGCTGACGGTTTGCGCGCCGGTGGCGCCCGTGTTGCCGGTCAGCGTCTGCCCCGCTGCCGCTTCAGCGGCGTTCAGCACGTTATCATTGAAAGGCGCGGCGAGCGTCGGCGACGGCAGGCCGGTAACGATGGCGGTATAGGTCAGCGCGCTGCTGCTGGCGTTGCCCGCGGCGTCAGCGACCGTAACGTCGATGGTGTGTTCGCCGTTGCCCAGCGTGGCTGCCAGCTCAGGCGTCAGCGTCGCTGTCCAGTTACCGTTGTTGTCTATCGTGGCAGGAATGGTGGTGCCGTCGATAGTCAGCGTGACCGTCTGGCCTGCGCCGGTAACGCCGGTGCCGCCGCTGATAATTTGCTCGACGCCCGCTTCGGCAGCATTGAGCAGACCGTCAGCGAACGGCGTGTTGATGGAGGCTGTCGGCACCGTCGCCGCCAGCACCTCAACGCTGGCTGCCGCCGTTGCCGGGTTGCCCGCCACGTCCGCGCTCGTTACCGTCAGCTGATAGAGGCCATCGGCCAGCCCGCTGAGCGTGCCTGCCGGCACCGTAGCGCTCCAGGTGGCGCCGTCGGGATTGACTACGCCGTTATAGGTCTGATCGCCGAGGGTTACGGTGACCGCCGTGCCGGCCGCAAGGTTGGTCGCCGCGCCGGTCAGCGTTTGCTCCGCCGCCGCTTCGGTGGCGTTGACCAGGCCGTCGGTAAACGGCGTGTCCAGCGTCAGCGTCGGCAGCGCGTTAATCGCTACGTTAAGATCGGTGATATTAGTGGACACGTTGCCGCTGGCGTCCGTTACCGTGACAGTAAGCGGATTTGAGCCGTCGCTGAGCGCCGCCAGATCGCCATTGGCGATAGTCACGCTCCAGGCACCGTTCTCATCCGCCGTGGCCGCGTAAACTTTGTCATTAAGGGTGACGCTAACCGGCAGGCCAGCTTCGGTCGTGCCGCTGACCACCAGACCGGCCGTCGCTTCCGCCGCGTTCAGGATGTTGTCGGCACCCGCGCTGAGCGCCACTTCCAGCGTCGGCGCAGCGGTATCGACGGTAAAGTCGGCAGTTGTTGTCGCCACATTGCCCGCCGCATCGCTGCCGCTGGCGGTAAAGGTATTGCTGCCCTGCGCCAGCGCCTGCACATCCGCCGCAGGCACGGTCGCCGTCCAGTTGCCGTCTGCGTCAACCGTGCCGGTATAGGTCGCGCCGTTCAGCGTGACGGTAACTACGCCGCCTTCCGGGATGCGCTGGCTGGTGCCGGTAATCTGCACGTCGCTTTGCGCTTCCTGACTGTTAACAACATCGTCATTGGTTACCGGATTAACGGCTATTGTCGGCAGATCCGCCGTCTGAGCGACAACGGTAAAGGCAGCGGAAGCGCCACCGATATTGCCTATTTCATTCACTACCGTGGCGGCGAGCGTTTGCGCGCCGTCGTCCAGCGCGCCGATATCAGCTGCCGGTATCGTGGCAGACCAGCTGCCATCGGCCTGAACCACTCCCGTATAGGTCGTACCGTTAAGCGTTACGGTTACGGTCTGCCCTTCGGCGGTGTTAGTGACGGTGCCGGTCACGATCAGATCCGCGCCCGCTTCGCTCTGGTTCACATAGCTGTCGCCGCTGATCGGATCGAGCGTTAACACTGGCAGAACTGCCTGGCTGGCGGTAACGGTGACCGTCTGCGCCAGAGCAGTGACGTTGCCCGCCGCATCCGTCAGGCTGACGCCGACCTGATAATCCCCATCCGCAATACCCTGAGTGACGCTGGAAGGCAGGTTGACCGTCCAGCTGCCGTCATCCTGCACCGTCTGCTGATAATTTATGCCGTTAAAGGTGACGGTGACCAGCTGGCCCGCTTCGCTTGTGGAAGCCGTGCCGGTAATGGCAACCGGCCCCACGCTTTCCGCCGCGTTGATGGTGTTGTCGCCCGCGATCGGATCGAGCGTCAGCGTTGGCGCCGTATAGTCGACGGCAATAGCGGAGGTAATCACGCCCGTATTGCCCTGCGCATCGGTGGCGGTCACGGTGAGGGTCTGAACGCCTTCGCCCAGCGCCTGCAGCGTGGCGGCGCTGACCGGCAGCGTCCAGCTACCGTCGTTAGCCACCGTGGCGGCGTAGTCCGTTCCGGCGATATTGACCGTAATAGTTTGGCCTGCGCCGGTGGCGCCGGTGGTGCCGCTCAGCGTCTGGTCGCTCTGCGCTTCGGTAAGGCTGACATAAGTGTCGCCGAACGCCGTATCCAGCGTTGGCTGCAGCGCTACAGTGGAAAGCGTAATATCTGTCGCGGCCGTCGCCGTGTTGCCTGCCGCGTCGCTAAGGGTGACGGTAAGCGGATAAGTACCGTCCGGCGAGGCCTGTAGCAGACCCGCTGGCAGCGCCAGGCTCCAGCTGCCGTCCGCCGCGATGGCGGTAGTGTAGTTCTGTCCGTTCAGGGAAACGGTGACGATCTGCCCTTCTTCCGCGCCTGCGCTGCCGCCGCTGACGGTAATGTCCGCCGCAGCTTCGCTGGCGTTGACCACGCCGTCGCCCGCTATCGCATCAAGCGTCAGGGTCGGCGCGACGGTATCCACGGTGACCGGCACGCCGACCGAGCTGGTGTTGCCGGCAGCATCGACGACGGTGACCTGCAGCGTCGTATCGCCCTGCGGCAGCGCCTGCAGTTTCGTGGCTGGAAGAGTGATGCTCCAGTTGCCGTTACCGTCCACCACGCCGGTATAGGTGGTGTCGCCCACGACCACGGTGACGGTTTGGCCGTCGCCCGCCACGCCAGTGGAGCCGGTTAGCGTGCGATCGCCCGCCGCCTCAGCGGCATTCAGGACGCCGTCGTTAAACGGCGCGTCTGCCGCCGCCGCTGGCAGCTCGTTAACCTGTACGTTAAGCGTGCCGGTTGTGGTGGCCGTCGCGCCGCCGGTTTCGGTCACGGTAGCCGTCAGCGTGCTGGCGCCATCCGCCAGGCCCGCCAGCGCGGCGGCCGGAATAACCACGTTCCATGTTCCGCCGGCACCTACCGTGCCGGTAAAAGTCTGGCCGTTAAAATCAACGGTCACCGCCGCGCCCTGCGGCACGCCTACGGAGGTGCCGGTAACGATAAGCGGATCCTGCGCCTCTGTCGCATTCAGGTAGCCGTCACCGCTGAGCGGATCGAGGCTGATACCGGCGGCAGTACTGTCTACCGTTATATCGTAACCGAGGGTAGCCGGATTGCCCGCCGCGTCGCTGACCGCCAGGGTAAAGGTGGCCGTACCATCGGCCAACGCGGCCAGCGCTGTGGAAGGGATCGCCACGCGCCACGCGCCGCTGGCTTCCACACGGGTAAAGTAAGCCACGCCGTTCAGCGTCGCAGTAAGCTGCTGGCCTGCCTCAACGTTGGTAGTGGTGCCGCTAAGATATTGTGCGGACTGCTGCTCGGCACCGTTAAGCGCGTCGTCGCCGGTGAAAGGATCGACAGCGATTGTCGGCAGCGCGGCCGCGCTGGCTTTCACCGTCAGCGGGCTGTCGGTAGTGGTGGCGTTGCCTGCCGAATCGGTGGCGGTGGTGGTCACAACGTAGCTGCCGTCCGGCAGAGCCGCCAGATCGGCGCCCGGAATGGTTAGCGTCCAGTTGCCGTCCGCATCGGCCGTTGTGGCATAGTCGGTGCCGTTCAGCGTGACGACGATAGCGGCGTTCGCCTCGCCTGTTCCGCTAACAGGCAGATCGTTAGCCTGCTCGGCCGCGTTGACGATATTGTCGTCGGCGATAGCGTTAACGGTCACCGCAGGCGGCAGCGTATCCACGCTAAGGGTTAGTGCGGCAGTCGCCGTATTGCCCGCCGCGTCGCTGATGGAGACAGTGGTAATCGTGTCGCCCTGCGGCAGCGTCTGCAGTATTTGCGGCGGCAGCACAACGCTCCAGTTACCGTCGCTGTCGACGGTACCGGTGTAGAGATTGCCGTTAATGGCGATACCAACGCTCTGGCCGTCGCCCGTCACGCCAGTGGTGCCGGTCAGCGTCTGGGCCACGCCAGCCTCATCCGCATTCAACGTGCCGTCGATGAACGGCGTATCTGTACTTAGCGTCGGCAGCGTGGCGATGGCGACATTCAGCGTCGCTTCGGTAGCGATCGCGTTGCCTGCAGCATCCGACACGCTGGCGCTGACGGTCTGCGCGCCATCCGGCAGCGTGGCCAGATCGGCGGCCGGAACGGTCAGGCTCCAGCTACCGCCGGTGGTTACGGCTGTGGTGTAGTCGACGCCGTTAAGCGTTACCGTAACGGTATTGCCTTCAGGCACGTTCGATACCACGCCGCTGATGGTCAGATCGCTCTGCGCTTCTGTGGCGTTCAGATAGCCGTCGTTGCTAATTGGGTTGATGGCCAGCGCGCTGATGTCGGTATTGACATCAAAGCTGCCGGAGGCGGTCGCCGGATTGCCCGCCGCGTCGCCCACGGAAACGGTGTAGTTTTGCGTGCCCGACGGCAGCTCCGCCAGCGTCGCTGCAGGAATAGTGATGCTCCAGGCGCCGCTGGCCTGCACTTCGCCAGTGTAGGTCTGGCCGTTCAGCGTAACGGTCACGATCTGACCAGGCTGAACGTTAGTGGCAGTGCCGCTGAGCTGCTGGCTGACCTGCTGTTCAGCGCCATCCAGAATGTTGTTACCGGCGAAATTATCCAGCGTCAGCGTCGGCAGCGTGTCGGCGTCGGCTACCACCGTCAGCGCGCTCTGCTGAGTCGTGACGTTGCCCGCCGCGTCGGCCGCCGTAACGGTTAGCGTGTAGTCGCCATTGGTCAGTCCGGCCAGATCGGCTGCCGGAATATCCAGCGTCCACTGTCCGTTAGCGCCCGCCGTGGCGGTATAATCTGTTCCCTCCAGCGTGACGGTAATGGTCGCGCCGTTTTCCGCCGTCCCGCTGACGGTAAGCGGCTGCGCCTGCTCTTCGGCATTCAGCAGGCCATCGCCGCTAAGCGGATTAACCGTTAGCACCGGTGCGATTAGATCGACCGCCAGCGTGCTGGTTTGCGTAGTGGCGTTGCCCGCCGCGTCTGTCGCGGTGACGGTGACCGGGTAGCTACTGTCGGTCAGCGCCAGCGTATCCGTGGCCGGTACGGTAATCGTCCAGTTGCCGTCGCCGTCCACGGTAGCGCTATAAATATTGCCGTTCAGCGTTACCCGCACGCTGTCGCCTGCGGTGCCCGTGCCGGTGATATCCAGCGGCTGAATCTGTTCGGCGGCATTCAGCAGGTTATCCCCGGAGATCGCTTCCACGCTCAGTACCGGCGCGGCGGTTGCCAGCGTGACGGTATAAGGAAGAGCCAGCGTACCGCCGCCCGCAGGCGAGGCGGTCACGGTAAGCTGATAGTCGCCGTCCGCCACGCCAGCCAGCGCCGACGCCGGAATAGCCGCGCTCCACAAGCCGTTGGCGCCGACGGTCGCCGGGTAGTCCGTTCCGTTAAACGTTACCACGACTGCCGTAGTGTCATCCGGCACGCTGCCGGTCACGGTGACCCCTTGCGCCGCTTCGGCGGCATTGATGATATCGTCGCCGGCAACCGGATTGATAATCAGCGCGATATCCACGCCGGACGCCAGGGTGATGGTGGAGTCCTGACTGGTGGTGTTGCCCGCTGGCGAGGTCGCCGCCACGGTCAGCGTGTTATCGCCTTCGGTCAGGTTGGCCAGCGTGCTGGCCGGTACGCTGACCGACCACTGACCGCCAGCCGGTACGGTAGTGGTAAAGGTATCGCCGCCCAGCGTGACGGAGATAGTGTCGCCTTCGCTGCCCGAGCCGGTAATAGTTTGCGCCTGAGCCTGTTCGGCGCTGTCAATGGTGTTGTCGCCGGTAACCGGATCCACCGTAAAGGTCGGTGCCGCCGTATCAACAGAAACGCCAACATTTTGCGTAACGACGTTGCCGAAAGCGTCGCTGGCGTTCACCTGCAGCGTATAAGGGCCGTCAGCCAGCGCGGCGAGATCGGCAGCAGGCACGTTCAGGCTCCAGTTGCCATCCGTATCTACCGTGGTGGTGTACTCCACGCCGTTCAGCGTCGCGGTAATATCGTTGCCTGCGGTTCCCGTACCGCTAATTGCCAGTGGAGCGCCCTGCTCCTCCGTGTTGATAATGTTATCGCCGCCGGCCACCGGATCGAGCGTCAGCGCTGGCAGCGTAGTAGCAACGGTAATAGTCGGCGCTGGCGTAATGGCGGCGGTATTGCCCGCCACGTCGCTTACCGTCACCGTGACCGCAGACTGGCCCTGTGGCAGCGCCTGCAGCACGGCTGGCGCCAGATCCAGCGTCCAGATGCCGGAGCTGTTGACGGTGGCAGTGTAGTCCGTGCCGCCAATGTTCACCGTCACCGTCTGGCCGTCGCCCTCCTGGCCCGTGGTGCCGGTGAGCGTCTGCGCCACGCCCGCTTCATCACTGGTTAAAATGCCGTCGGTAAACGGCGTTTCCAGCGTAGGAGTCGGCACGCGATCGACATAGACATTCAGCGAGCTTTCACTGGTGACGGTACTACCGTCCTGCGCCGTCACGCTGGCAGTCGCCGTCTGTGGGCCTTCCGGCAGCGCCTGCAGATCCGCTGCCGGAACGGTTACCGTCCAGCTGCCGTTAGCGGCTACGGTGCCGGTGTAGGTTTGTCCGCCGAGAGTAAAGGTCACCGTGCTGCCTTCCGCGACGTTCGCCGCTGAACCGGTGACGGTCAGATCCGTCTGCGCCTCAAGCGCATTCAAATAGCCATCGTCGCTCAGCGGATCGAACGCCACGCTGCTCAGGGTATTGTCTACGGTGAAGGTTTTATCCACGGTGCTGCTGTTGCCCGCCAGATCGGTCACGGTAACGCTGAGCGTCTGCGTGCCGTTGGCGAGCGCGGCGAGATCGGCAGCCGGGATCGTGACCTGCCAGCCGCCGCCTGTTTGTACCGTGGTGGCGTAATCGACGCCGTTAAGCGTGACCGTTAACGGCTGACCCGCTTCGGCATTGGTCACCGTACCGCTAAGCAGCTGATCGGTCTGCTGTTCCGCCCCGTCGATAATATTGTTATCGGTCAGGTCGTTGACGGCGATAACCGGCGCGCTGGTATCCACCACCAGCGGCGTACTGGTGACGGTAGTATTGCCCGCCGCGTCGCTGGCGGTAACGGTCAGCGTATAGCTGCCTTCCGCCAGCGCGTTCACCGCCGTGTTCGGCACGGTCAGCGTCCACTGACCGTCGGCGCCGACGATAGCGTTATAGGTGGTGCCGTTCAGCTCGACGGCAACGGTGTTGCCGGTTTCGCCTGTTCCGCTGACCACCAGCGGCTGGCTGGTTTCGGCGGCGCTAAGGTAACCGTCGGTAGAGACAGTGTTCACCGTGACCGCTGGCGGCGTCAAATCCACATCCAGCGTGCGGGTCAGCGAGGAAACGTTGCCCGCCGTGTCCACCACGCTGACTGAAATCGGATAGCTGCCGTCGGTCAACGCCTGCAGCGCCGCCGCCGGCAGTTCGATGCTCCAGCTGCCGGTACCGGCGACCGTGGCGGTATAGGTGACGTTATTCAGCACCAGCGTCACTACGTCGCCCGCTTCGCCGTTGCCTGTCACCGTCAATGCCTGGCCCTGTTCCGCCTGGTTCAGGCGATTGTCTTCCGCAATCGCGTTCAGCGTCAGCACTGGCGTGGCGGTATCAACAGTAAAGGTATTGATCAGTGATGAGGTGTTGCCTGCCGGATCGGTGGCGGTCACCGTCAGCGTGTTATCGCCCTGCGGCAGTCCCTGGAGTACCGCGTTCGGCAGCGTCAGCGACCAGTTGCCGTCTGCGTCGACGCTGGCGTTGTAGGTAATGCCGTTCAGCACCACGCTGACGCTCTGGCCGCTGCCGCCGACGCCGGTCGTGCCGGAAAGCGGCTGATCGCTGAGCGCTTCCGCGCCGTTCAGCGTGCCGTCGACGAACGGCGGGTTCAGCGTGACGGTGAAGTCAGGGTTGACGGCGGCATCCAGGCTCTGCGTGGTGGTGAGCACATTGCCGTTGATGTCGGTCGCCGTCGCCGTAACCGTCTGGTTGCCGTTTGGCAAACTGCTCAGCGCGCTGGCCGGAACGGTGACGCTCCAGCTACCGTCATTATTGGCGGTAGTTTCATAATCCGTATTGTTGAAACGTACCAGAATGCGCGCGCCAAAAGCGACGAAACGGGTGCTGCCGTGGATCACCAGCGGATTTTGCGCTTCGGCGGCGCTGATAGCGTTGTCGTCGCTGATAACGCCGATGGCGATGGCGCTGAAGGTGTTATCAACGGTGTAGCTGCCTGCCGCCGTAGCGGTGTTGCCCGCCACGTCAGCGACATCTACGGTAAAGGTTTGCGTGCCGTTAGCCAGCTCGTAATAGGCCGTCGCCGGAACCAGCACGCTGTAGCTGCCGTCCGCCTGCACCGTGCCGGTATACTGCTCGCCGTTCATGGTCAGGGTAACGATTTGTCCCGCCTGCACGTTGGTGGTGTTGCCGGTCACCAGCTGATTGAGATCTTTTTCCGCACCGTCGAGCACGCCGTCGCCCGTAAAGGCATTAACGGTGATGGCTGGCTGCGAACCGGCGTCGGCTACCACGGTCAGCGGCCGCAGGCTCGATGTGGCATTGCCCGCGCCGTCAGTCGCCTGCACGCTGACTGAATAGGTGCCATCCGTCAGCGCAGTGACGTCGGCAGCAGGCACGCTCACGCTCCAGTTGCCATTGGCATCCGAAACCGCATTGTAGGTCAGACCGTTGAGCGTGACGACAATCGCGGCACCCGCTTCGGCGGTGCCGATTACATCAAGGGCGGCGGCGTGTTCCGCCGTGTTCAGATAGCCGTCGCCGGAAACCGGCGCGATAGTCAGCGCTGGCGCAACGGTATCCAGCGTCAGCGGCGTCAGCGAAGTGGTCTGGTTGCCGCCCGCGTCCGTCGCGGTGACGGTGATATCATATTTACCGTCCGGCAGCGACTGCAGCGTGGAAGGCGCAATCGCCAGGCTCCAGTTGCCGTTGGCGTCCGCGCCGGTGAGATAAGTTACGCCATCCAGCACCACGCTAATAGTACTGCCCGCCTCCGCCGTGCCGCTGACGTTTAGCGGCTGATTCTGCGTCTGCGCGTTGATTACGCCGTTATCGCCCGGTACGGCGACATCCAGCGCTGGCGCGGCGGTATCCACCGTTACCGGCGTGGTTGAGGAAGCCGTGTTGCCAAGCGAATCGGTGACCGTTACCACGATGTCCGTCGTGCCGTCCTGCAGCGACTCCAGCGCGGGAGGCAGTAGCGCCACGCTCCAGTTGCCGGTAGTGGAGTCTACCGTAGCGGGATAGCTTACGCCGCCCACCGTTACCGTGACCGCCTGATCGGGGAAATTTACGCCGGTGTTGCCAGTCAGCGTTTGCGCTGCGCTACTTTCCGCCGCGTTGAGAACGCCGTCGCCAAACGGCGAGTTAAGGATGATCTCTGTCGGGAATGAGGTACGCACGGTTACGTCGCTGACGCTGGTCACCGGATTGCTGTTGGCATCCGTGCCGGTAACGGTCAGCGGATAGCTGCCGTTGGCGATGTCGGCCAGCGCCGCAGCGGGCACGGTAACCGTCCAGCTGCCGTCCGGGTTAATGGCCGTCGCATAATCGACGCCGTTAAAGGTCACGGTAAGCGGCGTAGCGGCGGCAAGCCCGGCGCTGCTGCCGCTGACAACCAGGTCGGACTGCGCTTCCGCGGCGTTGATAGCGTTATCGCCGCTAACCGGCGAGACGGCAAGCGTGGGCACGCTATTATCCACGGCCACATCGAAGCTGCCGGTGGCATTGCCGGTATTGCCCGCCGCGTCGCTTACGGTAACGCTATAGTTCTGCGTGCCGTTGGCCAACGCCGACAGCGTAGCGGCTGGCAGCGTAATGTTCCAGTTGCCGCCCGGCTCCACCGTGCTGGTATAGGTCGTGCCATCCGCCAGCGTGAGGGTAATTGGGCTACCTATGGCTACGTTGGTTGCGGTGCCGGTCAATACCTGATCCACCGCGACTTCCGCGCCGTCGAGCGTGCCGTCAGCGGTCAGTTCATTAAGCGTGATAATCGGCGTAGTGGTGGCATAAGTCACCGTGGTGTAGGTTTCGCTGGTGTTGCCAGCCGCGTCGGTGGTGACCACGGTGACCACGTAGGTGCCGTCTGCGATAGCGGCCTGGCTGTCCGCGCTTAAGGTCGCCGTCCATGCGCCGGTGACCGGATCTACGGTAGCAGGCACATCAACGCTGTCGAAGCGCACCAGCACCGTGCTGCCCGGCTGCGTGGTGCCGGTAATATCCAGCGCCTGCGCCGCTTCACCCGCGTTAATGTAGCCGTCGCCGCCCAGAGGATTAACGGTTGCCGTCGGCGGCGTAACGTCCACGCTCAGTGGAATGCTCTGCGTGCTGCTGTTGCCGTAGCTGTCGGTCGCCACCACGCCGATAGCGTAGTCGCCATCGGCGAGCTGCTGCAAATCGGAGGCCGGAATATTAACGCTCCAGCTGCCGTCAGGATTGACCGTGGTGTTGTAGGTGACGCCATTCAGCGTCACGGCTACGCTCTGGCCATCGGCGCTGACGCCACTCAGCGTCAGCGGTTGGGTAACATCATTTTGATTCAGCGTGCCGTCCGGCTGGGTAACGGTAAGCGCCGGAGCGGCGGTCGCCACATTGACCGGCGTGGTCGACGTGCTGCTGTTGCCGGCTGGATCGGTTACCACTACCGTAATGTCGTTGCTGCCCTGCGGCAGATTCTGCAGCGTGTTGGCCGGAAGGGTGACGCTCCAGCTGCCGTCGTTGTTTACCGTGCCGGTATAGTCAGTGCCGCCGACCGTCGCGGTAACCGTTTGTCCGGCGCCCGCCACGCCGGTATTCCCCGTCAGCGTCTGATCCGCGCCTGCTTCATTACCGGTTAGCACGCTGTCGCCGAACGGCGCGTTAATACCGGCATTCGGCTCGGTAGTCGCCACGTTAAGCGAAGCGGCAGAGCCATTCTGTACCACGGTGCCGTCTGCCAGCGTCGCCGATGCGATAACCAGATTAGGCCCCTGCGGCAGCTGCTGCAGATCGGCGGCCGGAACCGTGGTGCTCCAGCTGCCGTCAGCGGCGACGTTGGCGTTGTAAGAACGTCCGCCCAGCGTTACCCGAATCACCGTTCCGGCAGGCAAACCGGTTGAAACGCCGCTAACGGTAAGATCGGACTGCGCTTCCGCAATGCTGAGATAACCGTCGCCGCTCAGCTGGCCGACGCTGATGCTGCTGGCATCTGCTGCCTGCACGGTGAAATCTCGGGAGGCGGTCGCGGCGGTGCCTGCCGCATCGGTGACGCTGGCGTTGATAGTCGCCGTGCCAGCCGCCAGCGCCTGCAGCGCGGTTGTTGGTACCGCCACGCTCCACGCGCCGCTGCCGTCAACGGTGGCGGTATAGGTCTGTCCGTTCAGCGTAACGGTAACGGTCTGACCCTGCTGTACGTTGGTGGTGGTGCCGCTGATGGTCTGCGACTGCTGCTGTTCGCTGCTATCCAGCACGTCATCGCCTGCGAAGGCGGCGACAGTAATAGTTGGTACGGAAGCAGGAGCGTTAACGGTAAAGTCGTGCGTGGTGGTTGCGGCGTTACCCGCTGCATCGGTTACGGTAGCGGTGATGGTCGTTGTGCCTGCCGCCAGCGCCTGTAATGCGCTGGCAGGAACCGCCACGCTCCATGCGCCGCTGCCGTCCACGGTAGCACTATAGGTCTGTCCATTCAGCGTAACGGTAACGGTCTGACCCTGCTGTACGTTGGTGGTGGTGCCGCTGATGGTCTGCGATTGCTGCTGTTCGCCGCTATCCAGCACGTCATCGCCTGCAAAGGCGCCGATAGCGATCGAAGGCGCGCCGGGCGTTACCGTGCCGGCTTCAACGGTAAAGGTATCGGAGGTGGAGGTAGTGACGCCCGCGTTGTTGGTCACGCTGACGGTCAGCGTGTTGCTGCCGTCGGGCAAGGCGGCCAGCGCGGCGGCGGGAACGGTGATGCTCCAGCTGCCGTCAGCGGCGACGGTCGTGGTGTAGGTCACGCCGTTAAGCACCACCGTCACCGTGTTGCCCGCTTCCGCGCCGGTAGTGGTGCCGTTCAGCGTCTGATCGGCGTTTTTCTCCGCGACCGTCAGCGTATCGTCGCCGGTAAAGGGATTGACGATAATGGTCGGCGTGGCCGCTGGCGTATCGTCTCCGCCACCGCCGCCGCCGCCACCACCACCGCCGTTAGCCAGCGCGGCGACACCTGCCGCGCCCAGCCCCAGAGCGCCAATACCGGCCGCCGTGACCACGCCGGTCGTCGCGCCGGTATCGGCCAGCAGCAGCGGCTCCAGCGAGCCAAGCGACTCATACTCCGGCGTAAGCGCCATCGCTGTCTGCGCATCGGCAAATTCAGTAGTGATCGGGAACAGAGCATGTTCCGGCGGATTGACGCCATCATCGAAAACCAGTTCGCTGTGATCGCCGTCAACGTCATCGAAGAAGAATTGCTGGTAGCGTTTAACGCTGCCGTCGCGCATATGCACAATGAGGTCGTTACCCTGGCGCTCAAATTCCGTCACCATCGCACGAGTACCGTGGATCCTGACTACGCTAGGTTGATTCAGAAGGATGGTATTGTTGGAGTTCCCTGCCGCGATTTGAGAAAGAACGCTGCCATCGTCGCGCGAAAGTATTTCCACGCTGCCGTCAGTAAGCTGTGCCATAGTAACCTCTTATGCACCAAACATTTAGATGTTCCGCGCGCAAACATAAAGAAATACTTTAGTATTGCGCGCAAAGTAATAGTTCACCCTGTCCGAAGACCGGCGGCTTTACCTGGTGCATGAAGTTCCCAGCGGGGATGAAAATGTAAAAAACAAGTTAAAAAGAGGCGCTGATACGCTATTTATTTTTACTTTCGCCTTTCTGATAGTAAGAAAAACCGGCTCGATCGCCGTGATTAATCTTTATCGTAAAGATAAATATTTTTTATCCACCCCATTCGGTCGCCACAAAACGAACCGGTAAATATCAAGAAAAACTGATGTGATGAATGGTTAATAAATTGATTTGGCTTAAGGTTTTTATTTGCGTAAATGTAAAAATGGGAGGATATTTTGTAAAACTCTGCGTCTGGACCGGGCGGGATTTTTTTTACGTTAGCGCAAAATTTTATCTGTTTATGTGAAAGCTGGCACAGAGGAACAGCTGGCCAGGCGCGCAGAATATACACGGAGTCAATACGCGATAGCTTCGCCTTTTCGCCTGTTTTCTATCGCGGGCCAATGATTTGAGTTAAGTCGCAATCGAGGCCGATCTACCAGGAGTTATCTGTAAAATCGCCTTTAGCTACAATATTTGGTTAACAGCGCCATTTTTTCAGGTTATTTAACACCAACGCCTGTGGCGCTGTGGGTTTGCCTTTAGTTTGTTTATGCTCTACCTACGGCCCGTTCTTCTTTAATTTAGCGAAATGTGATAAAAAGTAGCGTTTACTGCGACAAGCTTTTAACGGAACTTATGACGATTCAGGATGCCGGAACCGCGAGCGCAAATGCGCAGGCAGCACGACGATCAAACGCCTGGCTTATGCGTACGCGACCGCATAACAGTTTAACTCTGCGCCAGTATGGATCGACAGAGAGTCACCGCTGTCCGCCTGCCGCGTTTTGCTGCGGCGCTTTGTCTGCAGATTGCCTATACCTGCGCCTGACTGACGGCTCGTTAACTGGGGTTACACGGCTATGAGGCCCTACAAATTTCCATTGACTTCGGGTAACGTCACGCGCTTTTTCGTGATGTTTATCCTGGTGCTGCTGCTGGCGTCCGGATTTATGATCCATAACGCGGTTAACGCGTGGCTGACCGACAAACGCTATGCGATGGCGGACATCGCCCATGTGATGCAGAAACGGATCGACGCCTATCGCTTCGCAACCTGGCAGATTTATGAAAATTTGGCGGCTAACGCGGCCGGTTCGCCGCCGAACAGCCTGCAGGAAACCCGGCTGCGTCCTGACGTCTACTATCTGGAGAAAACGCGCCGCAAAACCGAGGCGTTGATCTTCGGCTCGCACGACAGCAGCACGCTTGATATGACGCTGCGCATGTCTAACTACCTTGATACGCTGTGGGGCGCCGAGAACAATCCCTGGTCGATGTATTTTCTTAACGGCCAGGACAACAGCCTGATCCTGATTTCGACCCTGCCGTTGAAAGATATGGCGACGCGCTACAAGGACAGCGCCATCAGTTCCATCGTGGACGCGCGCCGTGCGGAGATGCTCCAGCAGGCCAACGCGCTGGACGAACGGGAAAGCTTTTCGCCGCTGCGCCGCTTTACCTGGCAGAACGATCACTACTTTACCGTGCGCACCACCTTTAATCAGCCGGGCCATCTGGCAACGGTGGTCGCCTTTGATATGCCGATCAACGATCTGATCCCGCTGAATATGCCGCTGGAGAATTTTCAGCTGAAGCAAGATGTGACCGGCACCGCCAGCACGGACGACGATGGGATGCACAGCACCACGGTCACGCTGCTTAATCCCAACGTAGAGATCGCCGCTTCGCTGGCCAGCACGCCGCTGCAGCTGGTCTATCGCGTGCCGATTCTGGGCTTGATCGCCGATACGCTGCGCAACCTGCTGTGGCCGCTGCTGGCTAACTTCGTGCTGCTGCTGCTGTCGCTGGCCGGGCTGCTGCTGCTGCGCCAGCAGTCGCTGCGCCCCAGTGAAAACCAGAGCGCCGAGCTGGAGTCGCTGCGCATTCTGAATGATGAGATTGTCGCCAGTCTGCCGGTTGGCCTGCTGGTGTATGACTTCGCCAGCAATCGCACCATTATCAGCAATAAAATAGCCGAGCATCTGCTGCCGCATCTTAATTTGCAGAAGATTATCAATATGTCCGATCAGCATCAGGGCGTACTGCAAGCGACCGTCAATAACGAGGTTTATGAGATCCGCCACGCGCGCAGCATGTTGGCGGCTAACACCCAGCTATTTATGATGCGCGACCAGGATCGCGAGCTGTTGGTGAATAAAAAGCTGCAGAAGGCGCAGCAGGTGCTGGATAAAAGCCATCAGACGCGCCAGCAGCTGCTGCAAAACCTGGGCCACGCGCTGAACCGGCCGTTGAGCAACGTTATCGACCATCTGCAGGCGATAGAGTCCGCGCAGCCGGGCGACCAGCTGGAAAACGCGGTGCAGGAAGCACAGGCGCTGCGGCGGCTGGTGGACGATATCGTGCTGCTGAACCGCCTGGAGACGCACGACTGGGCGCCGGACGCCGAAGCCTTTAATCTGCAAAGCGTGCTGGACGAGCTGGTGACGGAAGCGCTGCCTTCGCTGCGCCGTAAAGGGCTGAAGCTGGTGGTCAGCAATCGTCTGAACAGCGACGAAAACCGCTTTGGCGATCGGCGGGCGATCTATAAAATCCTCACCACACTGCTACATTACTCGATCACCAGCACCACCTGGGGCCGTATTTCCATTGAGGTCAGCCATGCCGCCGACCGGCCGGATCGTCTGGCTATCGAGATGGTGGATACCGGCGCCGGGTTGACGGTGGACGAGCTGGGTAATACCGATTTCCCTTTCCTCGGCGAAACCAGCCACGATCGTTTCGGTCAGGCTTCGGGACTGGCGTTTTTCCTCTGTAAACAGCTGTGCAAGCAGCTTGGCGGCCATCTGGAGATTGTGGCGCGTCCCGATATCGGCACGCGCTACAGCATTCAGGTTCATGCGCCTCAGGAGCATCAGCAGATTCAGGAAGAGAAGCTGCTGGAAGGGCTGACCACCTTGATTGATATCAATGTGGACGAGGTCAGGAAGATCGTGGTGCGCCAGCTGGAAAACTGGGGCGCCAGCTGTATTACGCCGGATGAGCGTTTTTCCGGCCAGGATCATGATGTGCTGGTTACAGACGATCCGGGCAGCCTGACGGCCTGGTCGCTGCTGCTGACGGATGATGAGCCAGGCTACACCGCGATTTCCCGCGATTGCTTCAGGGTGAACTTCAATATCAGCAGCGCTATGCAGGACGCTCTGCTGCAGCTTATTGAGCTTCAGCTGGCCCTGGATGAAACGGAAGAAGAGGAGGCGCCAGCGCAGCTGTTCGCGCCAGGCTATTTCCAGCTGTTTGTTGAGACAGTACCAGATGATGTAAAGAGATTGTATAATGAGGCGGCAGAAAGGGACTTGAGTTCGCTTGCTCAGACTGCGCATCGCCTGAAGGGCGTGTTTGCCATGCTTAATTTGACACCGGGCAAGCAGCTTTGTGAAACGTTAGAACAGCACATAACCGAGTGTGACAATTCAAACATTAAAAATACCACCAGTGAAATTGACCGCTACGTCAACGAACTGCTGCAGCAAGGTAACCAATAATATGAACAACCTGAACGTAATTATTGCCGATGACCATCCTATTGTTCTGTTCGGTATTCGCAAGTCACTTGAACAGATTGAATGGGTCAATGTTGTTGGTGAGTTCGAAGATTCCACAGCATTAATCAACAGCCTCTCCAGGCTGGATGCCAATGTATTGATTACCGACCTGTCGATGCCTGGTGAAAAATATGGCGACGGTATTACGCTGATTAAATATATCAAGCGCCACTACCCGGACCTGTCGATCATTGTGCTGACCATGAACAATAACCCGGCGATCCTCAGCGCCGTGCTGGACCTGGATATTGAAGGGATCGTACTGAAACAGGGCGCGCCAACCGACCTGCCGAAAGCGCTGGCCGCACTGCAGAAAGGCAAGAAGTATACGCCGGAAAGCGTGGCCAAGCTGCTGGAGAAGATCAGCGCTGGCGGCTATGGCGACAAGCGTCTCTCGCCGAAAGAGAGCGAAGTGCTGCGCCTGTTCGCCGAAGGTTTCCTGGTGACGGAGATCGCCAAGAAACTGAACCGCAGCATTAAAACCATCAGCAGCCAGAAGAAATCAGCGATGATGAAGCTTGGCGTGGACAACGATATCGCCCTGCTCAACTACCTTTCTTCCGTCAGCACCATGCCGGTTGATAAGGAGTAACAGGCCCGTCGGCTCAGGCCGACGTCTCGCGCAAAACGCCCGCAGGCGTTCTGCGCCGGTTCCGGTCTAAACCGCCTGAAGCCTGGCTTTCGCCAGGCTTTTTTATGCGCTACCCTTCCCGGCTTTTCCTGACCCGCTCCGCATAGAACGCCAGCGTCTGCTGCAGCGTATCCAGCGTAACCGGTTTCGACAGGCAATTATCCATGCCCGCTTCCATACAGCGCTGCTTCTCTTCCGCCAGCGCGTTAGCGGTCACGCCGACCACCGGGAAAGTGAGTCCCAGCTGCCGCAGCCGCTGCGTCAGGCGATAGCCGTCCATATTCGGCATATTGACGTCGGTGAGCACAATGTCGATCTCGTTGCGGCTTAACACATTCAGCGCGTCCACGCCGTCCTGCGCCGTTTTTACCCGATAGCCCAGCGAGCCAAGCTGATCGGAAAGCAGCATACGGTTGATAGGATGATCGTCCACCACCAGGATTAGAATGTCTTCGTTGGTGACGCCCTTCTCGTCCGTTTCCGGCAGCGCGGAGGACGCGTCAGGCATTTCCACCTCGACCCGATAGATGCGTCCCAGCAGCGCAGGCAGCTCATGCGGCGTAGTAGTGCCGTAGATCCAGCGTCCGGCGGAGAGCTCCTGCGGGCCGTCGTTATGGCTGCCGTCGAAGCGAATGGTGGCGCGATGCGGCTGCGAGGTCTGGAAATCGTAATCGGCAACGATAACGTCATCCGGCTCGCAGCGGCTCTGCTCCTGCAGGCGTCTGACGGTCAGGCCGTGCTCCTCCAGCAGCTTTTCCAGGAAAGCGGCCAGCGCCTCGTTGCGCAGCTCCAGCCAGCAGGTTTTTCCCTGCAGGCCATCGTGGCGCAGCGGCGTTTTCACCTTGCTGTTATAGAGCGGGATACGCACGATAAACTGGCTGCCCATGCCCGGCTCGGAATCGACTTCGATATCGCCGTCCATCATGTTGATCAGTTTTTCACAGATTGCCAGGCCCAGGCCGGTGCCCTGAAAATTACGCTGCACGCCGGTGCCAACCTGGAAAAAAGGATCGAACAGGCGCGTGATCTCTTTCGCCGGAATGCCGACGCCGGTGTCGCGCACGCGGAAAGCCAGATAGCCGTCTTTGACGTAGGCCTGCAGAATAATACCGCCGGTATGGGTAAACTTGATGGCGTTATTCAACAGGTTGGAGATCACCTGCTGCAGGCGAATCGGATCGCCATCCAGCGTCACCGGCACGTCGCTGTCGATAAAGCACCAGAGCGTCAGGCGCTTTTTCACCACCATCGCCAGGTAGTTAGAGGCAATATGGGTAATGACTTCACGCGGCGCGAACTCTCGCGGCTCAATACGCAGCTGCTCGGATTCGATTTTCGAAAAGTCGAGGATATCGCTGATGATTTTCAGCAGCAGGCTGGAGGAGTTGTTCATCGCCGTCACCAGCGACTCAACGCCCTTCGGCAGCGCCCGCGTCTGCAGCAGATCCAGGTTGCCGATAATGCCGTACAGCGGCGTGCGCAGCTCGTGGCTGACGGTAGCCAAAAACATCGATTTCGACTGGCTGGCCTGCTCCGCTGCCTGCGCCATCTCCTGCAGCGACTCCTCCATCTTCACGCGGGCTGATACATCCACCAGCACGCAGATCGCCACGTTTTCATTGCGATAGCGCGAATGAACAAAGCTGATTTGCAGATTGGTGTTGCTGCCGGTCAGCACGTCGACAAAGTTGACCTGCTGGCCGCAGATGATTTCCGTCAGCCGCTGCCGGTCTTCCTGAGTCAGCATACTCAGGTAGTTGTGCGCCAGCTCGTTGCTGAGAATATTGGTGCCGTCGCTGGTGCGCAGGATACAGATGCCGACCGGCGCCGAGGCGACGATCTTGCGGTTGAACTGCTCGTGCTCTTCCAGCCGGTGCGCGTTGTCTTCCGCCGGTAAAAACATGCGCCGCTCAAACAGCCAGGCCAGCGTGAACAGAATAATGCCGCTGATAACGTTAAGTAAAATAGCGTTGATAATCAGCATCTTCAGCTTTTCGACCATTTCGTTGGTCTGCACCGAATAGACCACGCTCAGGGAAGAAGGCGTCAGCGTTTTTTTCAATACCAGCTGTTTGTAGCCGTTGATATAGCCAAACCAGGTGCTGTCGTCAGGCAGATCGTCCAGCGACAGCCGGCTTTCAGGACGGGATGAGGTGAGCACACGCTGATTATTGGCGTCGAGCAGCATGGCGTTGACCGGGAAGCTGCCGGGAACAATTAAGTCGTCCAGCCGCAGGGTTTGCTCGATGCCCAGCAGCGCCGCCATTTTGCTGGCGACGTAAACCGGCGTCACCATATAGTAGTAACCTACGCCGGGCTGGTTGGCGGGCGCGACCCAGAAGAAGCTGCTTTTACGCTCCTCTTCATTGCCGTTGCGGTATTTCAGGATGCGTTCGTGCAGCGATTTCAGAGTGCGCTCGCGGTTGGCGGAAGCGTTGCCGACGCCGAAGTCCGCCAGGCAGAGGCTTTCGCCGCCGATAAAGAACACCCGGTTCAGCTCATAGGCGGAAGCGAAGTTGGCTTTCCAGTAGTGCAAAAAGTAGCTGAGCGACTCCAGCGAGTTGCGCCAGACGTCGCTCATCGCGCTGCAGTCAGAATCGGAATAGAGCGGATAAAACTGCGGCAGCGTGGTTTTGCCTGGAAATACGCCGTTGAGCACATCAAGGCCGTTGGCGGAAGCGTTCAGGCGGTTTTCGGCAATATACTTCAGCTCCCGTGTGACGTCGGCCGAATGGCGAACGTACCACTGCGCCTGCTCGAAGTTGGCGTTAAACTCCTGCCGCACCTGCGCCTCTTTCTCGTGCAGCACGCTAATAATGTAGAAAGTGGTCAACAGCGCGCCGAGCGTCCAGAGCATCAGCGCCAGCGCCCGGAACAGATAGCGGGAGATCCTTAACGTCGTTCTGAACGAGACTAAATATTTCAAGCGGAACCTACAGTGGCGGCTGATCGGGATAACAAATACGATCCCGCTACAGTACCGCCAGATCCGTTAAAAAGCCAGTTGCCCGTACGTCCAACGCCCTGTTTTCTCCTTAAAACCGCGTTTGCCTAAGATTTTTCTGGATGACGGTCGGAAAGGGGTTGCCGTGCGGTGAAAACACCGTTTTGCAACGCCTGCGCGGCCAGCTTTTCCGCGTATTCGTGCATACACCCCAGCGACAGCGCGATAATCTCTTCCCGGGAAGGTCTGGCGGACGGTTGCTGCGGGTTCCGCGCTTCCCTGATTTTTCTCAATAACATAGAGAGCCTCCTGCACGTATGTCTGATGATAAAGATAGCCAGCCGCCGCAGCGTGCCGGATAAGAAGACGATGATAGAGCCTGCCCAGGTTTTCACGGACGGCTACCGCTACCAGCAGCATCGGCCGATGCCGCGTAGAAAAATCCTCTATAGCTGCGCCAATCCCCTGCACCATCAACGCTTCCAGCTCGCCGCGCGTAAAGCCCATTTCGCCGTTCGGCTGAAAACGTCCGCCTTCACCCGGCCACAATAGCGCATCATGCGGATAAAAGCTCACCATCCAGGCGAAATTTTCAACATAATTTTGCGTCCAGTTTCCAGTAAAAAGAAAGTGCATCGCTTTGTGCAGCGGGTTTATCTCGACGAGATATTCTCGCGTTCTGCCGTCCCGCTTGCGGACGTTGATCAGATAGTTCTCTCCCCTGCCGGCCAGCGGCGAAAAATAGCGTCCGGCTTTAATCTGCATAGCAGCCCTCCTTGTGTGCCATGCCTGTATAGCAGCCCGCGCTGGCCGCGTCCGTTTCAGTCGCCTGGATTGCGTAGCGTCTTCCGGAATTTCTCCGACGCATAAAAAAAGGCCGGTTCACTGAACCGGCCTTCTGGCGTTAATAATCGAGGTTACTCTTCCTCGTCGCCCTCTGGCGCATCGTCTTCAATCACTTCCGGCGCGATATCATCATCGCCTTCCGCCACGCTGCCGTCGATAGCGTCCAGCTCTTCTTCCGCTACCGGTTCGGCCACGCGCTGCAGACCCACCACGTTTTCATCTTCCGCAGTACGGATCAGGATCACGCCCTGAGTGTTACGTCCCACCACGCTGACTTCAGAAACGCGGGTGCGCACCAGCGTGCCGGCGTCGGTGATCATCATGATCTGATCGCTGTCGACAACCTGAACCGCGCCGATAACCGGGCCGTTGCGCTCGGTTACTTTGATGGAGATCACGCCCTGCGTCGCACGCGACTTGGTCGGATACTCGCTGTTGGCAGTACGCTTACCGTAGCCGTTCTGCGTTACCGTCAGGATAGCGCCATCGTCACGAGGCACGATCAGCGACACCACGCGGTCGCCTTCCGCCAGCTTGATGCCGCGCACGCCCGATGCCGTACGACCCATCGCGCGAACTGCGCTCTCGGCAAAGCGCACCACTTTACCCGCAGCGGAGAAGAGCATCGCCTCATCGTTGCCGTTGGTCAGCGCCACGCCGATCAGTTCGTCATCTTCACGCAGGTTGACGGCGATAATACCGGCGCTGCGTGGACGGCTGAACTCGGTCAGCGCGGTTTTCTTCACGGTGCCGCTGGCGGTCGCCATAAAGATGTTCCAGCCTTCCGCGTACTCGCGCACCGGCAGGATCGCCGTGATACGCTCGTTCGCTTCCAGCGGCAGCAGGTTGACGATTGGGCGTCCACGCGCGCCACGGCTCGCTTCCGGCAGCTGATAGACTTTCATCCAGTAGAGACGGCCACGGCTGGAGAAGCAGAGGATCGTATCGTGGGTATTGGCCACCAGCAGGCGGTCGATAAAGTCCTCTTCCTTGATGCGCGCCGCCGACTTACCTTTGCCGCCACGACGCTGCGCTTCATAATCCGACAGCGGCTGATACTTGACGTAACCCTGGTGAGACAGCGTCACGACCACGTCTTCCTGGTTGATCAGATCTTCGATATTGATATCGGCGCTGTTGGCGGTGATCTCCGTGCGGCGCTTGTCGCCAAACTGATCGCGGATCAGCTCCAACTCCTCGCGGATCACTTCCATCAGGCGCTCAGCGCTTTCCAGAATGTGGATCAGCTCGGCAATCTGCTCCAGCAGCTCTTTGTACTCGTCCAGCAGCTTTTCGTGCTCCAGACCGGTCAGCTTCTGCAGACGCAAATCCAGAATCGCCTGCGCCTGCTGTTCGGTCAGGTAGTACTGACCGTCGCGGATGCCGAACTCTTCTTCCAGCCACTCCGGACGCGCGGCGTTGTCGCCCGCGCGCTCCAGCATGGCGGAGACGTTGCCCAGCTCCCACGGACGCGCCACCAGGCCCGCTTTCGCTTCCGACGGCGTCGGCGCGCGGCGGATCAGCTCGATAATAGGATCGATATTGGCCAGCGCAATCGCCAGCGCCTCAAGGATATGCGCACGATCGCGCGCCTTGCGCAGCTCAAAGATAGTGCGGCGCGTTACCACTTCGCGGCGGTGGCGCACAAAGGCTTCCAGAATATCCTTCAGCGGCATAATCTTCGGCTGGCCCTGATGCAGCGCCACCATGTTGATGCCGAACGAGGTTTGTAGCTGGGTCAGCGAGTAGAGGTTGTTGAGCACTACTTCGCCGACCGCATCGCGTTTGACCTCAACCACGATGCGCATCCCGTCTTTATCGGACTCGTCGCGCAGCGCGCTGATCCCTTCCAGACGCTTCTCTTTCACCAGCTCCGCCATCTTCTCGATCAGGCGGGCTTTGTTGACCTGATAAGGAATTTCATGGATGACGATGGTTTCACGGCCGGTTTTGGCGTCCACTTCCACTTCGCCGCGCGCGCGGATATAAATTTTTCCGCGCCCGGTGCGGTAGGCTTCTTCGATACCGCGGCGACCGTTGATGATGGCAGCAGTCGGGAAATCCGGCCCCGGAATGTGCTCCATCAGCCCTTCGATGCTGATGTTTTCATCTTCGATATAGGCCAGGCAACCGTTGATCACTTCCGTCAGGTTGTGCGGCGGAATGTTAGTCGCCATGCCCACGGCGATGCCCGACGAGCCGTTAACCAGCAGGTTGGGGATTTTGGTCGGCATGACTTCCGGGATCTGCTCGGTGCCGTCGTAGTTCGGCACGTAGTCGACGGTCTCTTTTTCCAGATCCGCCAGCAGTTCATGGGCGATTTTGGACATGCGCACTTCGGTATAACGCATTGCCGCGGCGGAGTCGCCGTCAACGGAACCGAAGTTGCCCTGGCCATCAACCAGCATATAACGCAGCGAGAACGGCTGCGCCATACGCACGATGGTGTCATAAACGGCGGTATCGCCGTGCGGGTGATATTTACCAATGACGTCGCCGACAACGCGGGCAGACTTTTTATAAGGTTTATTCCAGTCATTGCCCAGCACGTTCATGGCGTAGAGCACGCGACGGTGTACTGGCTTCAGGCCATCGCGGACGTCCGGCAATGCACGGCCAACGATGACCGACATGGCATAATCAAGGTAAGAGTTCTTTAGCTCTTCTTCGATATTGACCGGTGTGATTTCTCTGGCCAGGTCACTCATGGAGGCGCTTTCCTTCTAAATTATACCCGGATTTAAAGGTGCGAAAGTATATCACCTTTAGGCCTCGTGGTGAACGGAAAGCGTCGTTGCCGGCGCTTTAATCCCGCGCTTTTATCCTGTCGGCCGCTCGCCTGCGGAAAGATGTATAATGAAGCCAAACTTCCAGGGAGTAACAAACAATGAAGGCAGAGCAAAACAGCGCCACGGCTAACGTGGATCATCAGGAAATTGCCAAGTTCGAGGCGGTCGCTTCGCGCTGGTGGGATCTGGAAGGCGAGTTTAAACCGCTGCACCGTATCAACCCGCTGCGTCTTGGCTATATCGCCCAGCACAGCGACGGCCTGTTCGGTAAAAAGGTGCTGGACGTCGGCTGCGGCGGCGGCATTCTGGCGGAAAGCATGGCGCGTGAAGGCGCCGAGGTCACCGGTCTCGATATGGGCGCCGAGCCGCTGGAGATCGCTCGCCTGCACGCGCTGGAAAGCGGCGTTAAGGTCGATTACGTGCAGCAAACCGTTGAAGAGCACGCGGAGCAGTTCGCCGGACAGTATGACGTGGTGACCTGTATGGAGATGCTGGAGCACGTGCCGGATCCACGTTCCGTGGTGCACGCCTGCGCGAAGCTGGTGAAGCCCGGCGGCGAGGTGTTCTTTTCGACGCTAAACCGCAACAGCAAATCCTGGCTGATGGCGATCGTCGGCGCGGAGTATGTATTGCGTATGGTGCCGCGCGGCACGCACGATATCAAAAAATTTATCCGTCCTGGCGAGCTGCTGAACTGGGTGGATGAAACGCCGCTGCGCGAGCGTCATATCATTGGCCTGCACTACAATCCGCTGACCAATAAATTCAAACTGGCGCCCGGCGTCGACGTTAACTATATGGTGCATACGCACTCTCCGGCGAAGTAAATCCGCCTTCCTTAAGCGTCGGACGCGGCGCTTAAGGGAAATTACCTTAAGCTTCCGCGCCCTTTTCCCCATCAGCTGCCGTCATACGATTTTTTTATTCTTTGCTGAGACGTTATTACGCTCTCTTAAGCGCTTTTTTTCGCCGCCCGCCAGGACTTTTTCGCTATCTGAAGTATACTTTTTGCGCAAAAAAAATCATGTAGTTTCAACGCTGGACAATAAAGCCGCTGTCAGCATTTTTTTGAAATTTTTTTCCCTGATGTTGACAAGGACCTGGAGCCTTGAGAAACGCGGACTTAGGAAAATTCCCTCTTAGCGATCAGTAAAATCGCCGCTTCGTCAAGCCTTGTTAAGCGCGCAGAAATTACTAGAATAACCACCATATTGTTATCAATACTTCGCCTACCCCCTATATATAGTGTTTATCCACAGAGTTACTCACATCTGAGCAGTCTGTGTATAAACGGGGGATATTTTCGATCTCACGGACAGGATAAACCGCCACATGAATCAGAGCCTGCTTGTCACAAAACGCGATGGCCGTACCGAACGCATCAATCTGGATAAAATCCACCGCGTGCTTGACTGGGCTGCAGAAGGGCTGCAAAACGTTTCCGTCTCTCAGGTTGAACTGCGTTCCCATATCCAGTTTTACGAAGGCATCAAGACCTCCGATATCCACGAGACGATCATCAAATCCGCTGCGGACCTGATCTCCCGCGACGCGCCGGACTACCAGTATATGGCCGCGCGCCTGGCTATTTTCCACCTGCGTAAGAAAGCCTATGGCCAGTTCGAGCCGCCAAAGCTCTACGATCAGGTAAAACGCATGGTCGATCTGGGCAAATACGATCGTCACCTGCTGGAAGATTACAGCGCGGAAGAGTTCGAGCTGATGGATGGTTTTATCGACCACTGGCGCGATATGAACTTCTCCTACGCCGCCGTCAAGCAGCTGGAAGGCAAATATCTGGTGCAGAACCGCGTTAGCGGCGATATCTACGAGAGCGCGCAGTTCCTCTATATTCTGGTGGCAGCCTGCCTGTTCTCCGGCTATCCGCGCGAAACGCGTCTGGACTACGTAAAACGTTTTTACGACGCGATCTCCACCTTTAAAATCTCGCTGCCGACGCCGATTATGTCCGGCGTGCGTACGCCAACCCGCCAGTTCAGCTCCTGCGTGCTGATCGAGTGCGGCGACAGCCTGGATTCTATCAACGCGACCTCCAGCGCCATCGTGAAGTATGTTTCCCAGCGCGCCGGCATCGGCATCAACGCTGGCCGCATTCGCGCGCTGGGCAGCCCGATCCGTGGCGGCGAAGCTTTCCATACCGGCTGCATCCCTTTCTACAAACATTTCCAGACCGCGGTGAAGTCCTGCTCGCAGGGCGGTGTGCGCGGTGGCGCGGCGACGCTGTTCTACCCGATGTGGCATCTGGAAGTGGAAAGCCTGCTGGTGCTGAAAAACAACCGCGGCGTGGAAGGCAACCGCGTACGTCATATGGATTACGGCGTGCAGATCAACAAGCTGATGTACACCCGTCTGCTGAAGGGCGAAGAGATCACCCTGTTCAGCCCGTCTGACGTGCCTGGCCTGTACGACGCGTTCTTTGCCGATCAGGATGAGTTCGAGCGCCTGTACACCAAATATGAGAAAGACGACAGCATCCGCAAGCAGCGCGTGAAGGCCGTAGACCTCTTCTCCCTGATGATGCAGGAACGCGCTTCCACCGGTCGTATCTATATTCAGAACGTCGACCACTGCAACACCCACAGCCCGTTCGATCCGGCTATCGCGCCTGTTCGCCAGTCAAACCTCTGCCTGGAGATCGCGCTACCGACCAAACCGCTGATGGACGTCAACGACGAGAACGGCGAAATCGCGCTCTGTACGCTGTCCGCCTTTAACCTGGGCGCCATCGAGAGCCTGGACGATCTGCAGGAGCTGGCGACGCTGGCGGTACGCGCGCTGGATGCGCTGCTGGACTATCAGGATTACCCAATCCCGGCCGCCAAACGCGGCGCGATGGGCCGTCGTACGCTGGGTATCGGCGTAATCAACTTCGCCTACTATCTGGCGAAGCACGGCGTGCGCTACTCCGACGGCAGCGCCAACAACCTGACGCACAAGACTTTCGAAGCAATTCAGTATTACCTGCTGAAAGCCTCTAACGAGCTGGCGCAGGAGCAAGGCGCCTGCCCGTGGTTCAATGAAACCACCTATGCGCAGGGCATTCTGCCGATCGATACCTACAAGAAAGATCTGGACGCGATCAGCGACGAGCCGCTGCACCTGAACTGGGAAGCGCTGCGCGAGGCGATCAAAACGCACGGCCTGCGCAACTCTACGCTCTCCGCGCTGATGCCGTCAGAGACTTCTTCGCAGATCTCCAACGCCACCAACGGTATCGAGCCGCCACGTGGTCATATCAGCATCAAGGCTTCCAAAGACGGCATTCTGCGTCAGGTGGTGCCGGAGTATGAGCGCCTGAAAGATCAGTATGAGCTGCTGTGGGATATGCCGAACAACGACGGCTATCTGCAGCTGGTCGGCCTGATGCAGAAGTTTATCGATCAGGCGATTTCGTCGAACACCAACTACGATCCGACGCGCTTCGCCAACGGTCGCGTGCCGATGAAGCAGCTGCTGAAAGATCTGCTGACCGCCTATAAGTTCGGCGTGAAAACGCTTTACTACCAGAACACCCGCGACGGCGCGGAAGATGCCCAGGACGACCTGGCGCCATCCATTCAGGATGACGGCTGCGAAAGCGGCGCCTGCAAGATTTAACGCAAGCGGGGCGAGCTTCGCCCCCTGATTATGTGTCGGGTCGGTTTCGCCGACCCTCTTCACTGGATAATGTCATGGCTTACACCACGTTCTCGCAAAATAAAAACGACCAGCTGAACGAACCGATGTTTTTCGGCCAGCCGGTTAACGTCGCCCGCTACGACCAGCAGAAATACGCGATTTTTGAAAAGCTAATCGAAAAGCAGCTCTCCTTTTTCTGGCGTCCGGAAGAAGTGGACGTATCGCGCGACCGCATCGACTATCAGGGTCTGCCGGATCACGAAAAGCATATTTTTATCAGCAACCTGAAGTATCAGACGCTGCTGGACTCTATTCAGGGCCGCAGCCCGAACGTGGCACTGCTGCCGCTGATTTCGATCCCCGAGCTGGAAACTTGGGTCGAAACCTGGGCGTTTTCTGAAACCATCCACTCGCGCTCCTATACCCATATCATCCGCAATATCGTTAACGATCCGGCGCTGGTGTTCGACGATATCGTTACCAACGAGCAGATCCTGTCGCGCGCCAAAGATATCTCCGGCTACTACGACGATCTGATCGAGATGACCAACTACTGGCATCTGCTGGGCGAAGGCACGCACCAGGTCAACGGCAAAACCGTCACCGTTAATCTCCGCGAGCTGAAAAAGCAACTTTATATCTGCCTGATGAGCGTTAACGCGCTGGAAGCGATCCGTTTCTACGTCAGCTTCGCCTGCTCTTTTGCTTTCGCCGAGCGCGAGCTGATGGAAGGCAACGCCAAAATCATCCGCCTGATCGCCCGCGACGAAGCGCTGCACCTGACCGGCACTCAGCATATGCTGAACCTGCTCAGAAGCGGCGAAGACGATCCGGAGATGGCGGAAATCGCCAAAGAGTGCCAGCAGGAGTGCTATGACCTGTTCGTGCTGGCGGCGCAGCAGGAGAAAGAGTGGGCGGAATATCTGTTCCGCGACGGCTCGATGATTGGCCTGAACAAAGATATTCTCTGCCAGTATATCGAGTACATCACCAATATCCGCATGAACGCGGTGGGCCTGGAGCTGCCGTTTAAAACCCGCTCGAACCCGATTCCGTGGATCAACTCCTGGCTGGTCTCCGATAACGTGCAGGTGGCGCCGCAGGAAGTGGAAGTGAGCTCCTATCTGGTTGGCCAGATCGACTCCGAAGTGGGCGAAAACGATTTCGACGACTTCCAGCTGTAGTATGCGAACCTTTATTACCCTCAGCGCCTGCGGCACGCGCCTGGAGTGCGCTGAGGATCACCCTAACCTGCTGACCACGCTGGAAGCCCATAACCATCAGGTGGAGTTTCAGTGTCGCGAAGGCTACTGCGGCTCCTGCCGTATACGGCTGGTAAAAGGTGAAGTCAGCTACGCGGAGAAACCGCTGGCCTTTGTGCAGCCGGGCGAGATCTTGCCCTGCTGCTGCAAGGCTAAGGGCGATATTGAGATCGAATTCCTGCATATTTAGCGAAAACAGTAAATCCGTACCCATAAGGGATACGGATTTTTTTTATTCGATGACCAGCCGAACTTTTTTGCCGATATTGCTCAACATACTGACCAGCGCATCGAGCGTGAAAAGATGCGTTTTTTTATTAACCACATCCGACACGCGCGGGCGCGATACCTGTAGCATCTTTGCCGCAATTTCCTGTTTGTAATCGTGCTCGGCGATCCAGCGTGCTATCTCCGTCATCATTTGCTGCTTCATCTCTTTGGTGCGCGCAATGTCAGCTTGCGACTGCGCCAGCAGCGAAGCGGCCTCTTCAGGCGCAAAGCCGAGATCGGCGAAAACGTTGCCGTCGGCTTTAGTGAGATGACGGGACTTAGTATCAATTTTATCGCTCATCTTTTTTTACTCCTTTCCGCAATCACGCCTTTATAGCGGGCTTCGATAATGCCTTTATCTTCCTTACTGGTCTTTTGCGATTTCTTTTGAAAGCTGTGCAGCACGTAAACAGCCTCGTCAAACTTAACAATGCAGACTACGCGAAACGCATTCGTCTTTTCTTCGAGGCGGATTTCGATAATCCCTGCACCCCATCTGTTTATCCATTTATAATTGGTTGGTAATTCGCCATTTTGTAATCTGTGTAGCTCGAAACCTGCCGTTTTTTTTGCTGCATCCGGAAAAGTGAGAAGATCTTCGTAAGAAGATCCACGCCAATCGATATCCTTTTCTTTTTCCATCGGCATGCTCCCTTTGCTGATTTGTACAAAATTTTATACAAACCCAGCCGGATCGGCAAGACGTTTTTGTCTGTTATTTATCCTTGCCTGCTGTCGCTAATACGCCAGCAGGCTATGAAAAAATTTTTAAATTACTGATAGTTAATAAGAACGCGTTTCCACTACATCTATCCAGCCGTGGCCGCCCGCAACTTCCAGGCCATCCATCCAGCGGCGCAGCATATTCAGCGCCATCATCGCTACTACATCCTGCCGCGCCTTCAGGCCGTGACGGCTGTTGCTGAATTTCACCCGCTGCGCCAGGCTGCCTTGCGGCGTATGCAGAGCAAAGCTTAAGTGATTCTCTTTTTCGCCGCCGATCGCCAGCGCCAGATCGGCGTCGCCTGCCGCCAGCTGCCGCGCGCGCTGCATCAGCTCATCCAGGCTCTCTTCCTGCGCGGGCAGCACGTTGCCCGCCGCCAGCGGCGCCTCTACGGAAGCGAGCTGGTACTGCACCAGTCCTGAGGTAAACTGCTCGCTCACGGCAAGCCGATAATTCTGCTCTTTAAGGCGGCGCGACAGCTGCGCGGGCAGTCCTTCCCTGCCTTCGAAAATAATGCTTTCACCCGCGATAGCGCGCACCTGCTGCCAGAACTGCTCCATTTCAGGCAGCTTTGATTTCGGGCCGTTGAGCTTGAGTTCAATAATGGGCATTGAAGCGCGATAGCCCATCACCACGCCTTCCGGCAACGGTAGCGGTTCGATCGCCGAAGCCAGATCGCTTTCGCCGCGACCAAAGGTAGTCAGACGCAGGCACACTGGCGAATCGGCTATCGGGAAGCGCGCTTTCAGGCGCGGAAGAATCTGCTGCTCGACCATCATTTTGTATTCCGACGGCACGCCGGGCGTAAAAAAAATCCAGCAGCGGTTAAGCTCCATCGCAAAGCCACAGGCTGTGCCAATGGGATTGTCGATCATCTCCGCGCCCGCCGGGATTTCCGCCTGCTTGCGGTTGCTGTCGGCCATTTTGCGGCCGCGGCTGGCGAAAAAGGCTGTCATTTTCTCCAGCCAGGCTTCCTGCATCACCAAACCGACGCCCGCCGCTTTCGCCGCCGCCGCCGCGCTTAAATCGTCGCTGGTCGGCCCAAGGCCGCCGTTGACGATCAGCACGTCCGCCACTTTACTGCGTTCGGTCAGTACGCTGACCAGCTCTTCCATACTATCGCCCACGGTCTGGCGGCTGGTCATCGGCAATCCCTGCTCAAACAGCAGCTCCGCCAGCCATGCCGCATTGGTATCCACAATTTGTCCGTGCAGTACTTCGTCGCCCGTGGACAGCATTTCCACTCTGATCATGAGATTCTCCGAATCGTTCAGTATTATTTAACTGTATGAAGCTTCAGCAGAAATTACAACGTGATTTCTTATCAGAATAGCGAATGACAGCAATAGCTAAGGCCAGATTGCCGTGGATCACGCCACAGGCGCAAAATAGCCCATACAATAGCCAGAGCCGATTAAAAATATATTTTTGAAAGGTAAACCTTCAGTTAATAAGGATGCGTGATCAGATGACGAAAAAAGGTCTCACCACCGCCGCAGGCGCGCCTGTTGCCCATAATAATAATGTAATGACCGCCGGACGTCGCGGCCCTATGCTGCTGCAGGATGTCTGGTTTCTGGAAAAACTGGCCCATTTCGACCGCGAAGTGATCCCTGAGCGTCGTATGCACGCCAAAGGATCCGGCGCCTACGGCACCTTTACCGTCACCCAGGATATCACTCGTTTCAGCCGTGCGAAGATCTTCTCTGAAATCGGCAAGAAAACCGACCTGTTTATGCGCTTTTCTACCGTGGCAGGCGAGCGCGGCGGCGCCGATGCCGAACGAGATATTCGCGGCTTTTCGCTGAAATTTTATACTGAAGAAGGCAACTGGGATCTGGTCGGCAACAATACGCCGGTATTTTATCTGCGCGATCCGCTGAAGTTTCCCGATCTTAACCACGTCGTAAAACGCGACCCGCGCACCAACCTGCGCAATCCGACCTATAAATGGGATTTCTTCTCCCAGCTGCCGGAATCCCTGCACCAGTTGACCATCGACTTCAGCGACCGCGGCCTGCCGCTCTCCTACCGGCATATTCACGGCTTCGGCAGCCATACCTACAGCTTTATCAACGACAATCAGGAGCGCTTCTGGGTTAAATTCCATATGCGCAGCGAGCAGGGCATTCAGAACCTGATGGATGACGAAGCCGCGCAGCTGATCGGACGCGATCGCGAAAGTTCTCAGCGCGATCTTTTCGATTCGATCGAGCAAGGCAATTTCCCGCGCTGGAAATTTTTCGTGCAGATTATGCCGGAAGCGGAAGCTTCCTCCACGCCTTATAATCCTTTCGATTTAACCAAAGTCTGGCCGCACGCCGACTATCCGCTGATTGAAGTGGGTGAGTTTGAGCTAAACCGTAACCCGGACAACTATTTCGCTGAGGTTGAGCAGGTGGCGATGAGCCCGGCTAACGTGGTGCCGGGTATCGGCTTCTCGCCAGACCGGATGCTGCAGGGCCGCCTCTTCTCTTATGGCGACGCGCACCGCTATCGCCTGGGCGTCAACCACCATCAGATCCCGGTGAACGCGCCGAAGTGTCCTTTCCACAACTATCACCGCGACGGCGCAATGCGCGTGGACGGCAACAGCGGCAACGGCGCGACCTATGAGCCAAACAGCTTCAACGTTTTCCAGGAGCAGCCGGATTTCAGCGAGCCACCGCTGTCGCTGGAAGGCGCGGCCGACCACTGGAACCATCGCGAAGACGAGGATTATTTCACCCAGCCACGCGCGCTGTTCAACCTGCTGAGCGAAGAAGAGCATCAACGGATGTTCCGTCGTATCGCTGGCGAGCTGCGCCAGATCCCGGAATTTATCCAGCAGCGTCAGATCGCGCTGTTCTATCAGGTGCATCCTGCCTATGGCGCCGGTGTGGAAAAAGCGCTGAAAGAAGCCGAATAACGCTTCTGCTTTAAGGTGAATGACAAGGCGCAGGCTCCGCGAGTCTGTGCCTTTTTTTAGCTTAAGGAATTATCGCTGGCGCTGTTGCCACACCCAATCCGCCAGCTTCCTGCGGGAGTATTTCACCGCGCCGCTCTCCAGCTCCGGCAGCGCGTACCAGCGAACGGGACGCTGAAAGCCAGCCAGTCGATTTGCTGCCCAGCGTTGCAGCTGCGGGAAAGAACCTGTCTCTTTTAACCTCGCCAGCGCTACCGGCCTATGCCCATACTCCTCATCTGGCAGCGGCACGATAAACACCTGCTCTACCGCCGGATGCTGCGCCAGTACGCCTTCAACCTGCTCAGGCTGGATACCTTCGCCCGCCGAGAAAAACAGGTTGTCCAGACGACCAGCAATCACCAGATCGTTATCAACCTGCAATCCGCTGTCGCGGGTGTAAAACCAGCCGTCACTTTCGGTCAGCGGCAGTAATTTTCCCTCGCGCCAGTAGCCGCGAGCCAGCGCCTGCGACTGAATCGCGATTTCGCCTTTGACCAGCCGAACGCGATGGCCCGGCAGCGGCTGACCGACGCCTGGTTTGCCATCGGCTCTTTTCGCCGCCACGGTTGAGGCCGTTTCCGTCATGCCGTAGCCGCACCAGCAGGCAACGCCACGCGCTTCGGCCTGCGCGGTCAGCTCTACCGGAATCGCCGCGCCGCCAAGCAGCACGGTACGCAGCTCCAATGATGGCTGCCGTAGCAGACGCCAGAGCTGCGTCGGTACCAGCGAGGCAAATGTCGCTTCGCTGCTGTTTTCCGCCAGCATCAGTTTGCCGCCGCGATAAAGCCAGCGCCAGAGGATCCCCTGGCCGGAAACGTGATAGAGCGGCAGCGAGAGCAGCCAGCTGTCATCGGCGGTAAAGCCAAGCGTTGTGGTGACGCCATGCGCGCTGGCGAGATGCGCATCAAAGGCGTGAGCCGCGGCTTTCGGCAGCCCCGTGGAGCCGGAAGTCAGCGTTAAGGTGGCGATGGCATCGCGCTGCCAGCGATGGGCGACGGCACCGGGCTGGCTGAGGATTTTCAACGCCGGTAAATTAGCGGGCGCCTGCCCATCCAGCGTCAGCGCGTAGTCAATATTTAACAAAGGCAGCAGCGTCGCGATTTGACAGGCAGGCAGACGCGGATTGACCGGCAGCAGCCGCGCGCCGCAGCGTAATAGCGCCAGATACGCCAGCACGGCCGGCTCGCTGTTGCCGGACAGCAGCATAACGCCGCTGCCTGCGCGCACGCCCTGACGGTGAAATCCTGTCGCCAGCGCTTCCACCTTTTCCGCCAGCGTTGTCCAGCTGTAAGCCCGATTGTCAACCGTCAGCGCGGTGCGATCCGGTGCGCATCGCGCCCAGCTCTGCCACGGCCACTCATCCGGCGTCAGCATAGCACCTCCAGATCTGTGGACGACGCCAGCGGCAAAGGCGAACCCGGCCATGTGCGCACTAACTGCTGCTGCATCAGCGACAGCGTGTCCAGACCTGGCGCGACGCCGGGCGTCAGCCAGTCGGCAATGCGCGCCAGCTGGGTTAGCGCCAGGCTTGACTCTACCGCTGAGCTAATTACCACGGTTAAACCCGCTTCATTGGCTCGCGCGATGATATCGCCCACCTTCGCCAGACTGCCGATTAGCGTCGGCTTGATCACAAGCGCGCGCAAACAGGGTTCCGCGGCCGCTATAAACCCCGGTTCGCGCGTGCTTTCATCCCAGGCAAGCGCAATACCCGTTTCCCGCGCAAAAGCTCTGGATTCCTCCTGCGAGCGGCAAGGCTCTTCAATAAAAGCGATGCGCGAACGCAGGGCCGGCGGCACAAAGCGGGCAAACTGCCTGGCCTTGTCCAGGCTCCACTGTCGGTTAGCGTCCAGGCGCAGCGTCAGATCCGGTACGGCTTCCAGCAGCAGCGAAGCGATCATACCGTCGCGTGCCGCTTCATACAGGCCGACTTTCATTTTGGCTACCGGCTGCGGCCGCTCGCTTAGCTGGCCGATCAGCTCATCCGGATCGCCGGTGCAGAGCAGTGCGCTACGATAGTTGCCCGTCGACGGCAGAGCATCGGCCAGTTCCGCCAGCGCGCAGCTGAGGCCGAAAGCCACCGAAGGCGGCAAACCATCAAGCGCCGCACAGGACAGTGCGCTGTCCGGCGCTGACGGCGGCGAAGCAAGCACCGCGCCCGCACGCCAGCTTCGCAGCCAGCGAACGGCGGCTTCCTGCGCCTGCGGCAGCGTTTCGGCACTGAATCCGGGCAGCGGCGCAATCTCGCCCCAGCCTTCTCGTCCCGCCTCTTCCAGCCTGACCAGCAGCCCGAGGCGCGATGTCACCCGCCGATCGCGCAGCGCCACGCCCGGCGCCAATGGTATGTTGTAATTAAAAAGCGTTGTCCGGCGCATCAGGGATTCCGCTTAAAGCGGCTGAAGTCCGGCTGGCGCTTCTGGTTAAAGGCGTTGCGCCCTTCCTGACCCTCTTCCGTCATGTAGAAAAGCATGGTGGCGTTGCCCGCCAGCTCCTGCAGCCCTGCCTGACCGTCGCAGTCGGCGTTAAGCGCCGCCTTCAGACAGCGCAGCGCCATCGGGCTGTTCTGCAGCATCTCGCGGCACCAGCGCACCGTTTCCCTTTCAAGCTCGGCCAGCGGCACCACCGTATTGACCAGCCCCATCTCCAGCGCCTGCTGCGCGTCGTACATACGGCACAGGAACCAGATTTCGCGCGCCTTTTTCTGGCCGACGATGCGCGCCATATAGGAAGCGCCCCAGCCGCCGTCGAAAGAGCCGACTTTAGGGCCGGTCTGGCCGAACCGCGCGTTATCCGCCGCGATGGTTAAATCGCACAGCATATGCAGCACGTGGCCGCCGCCAACGGCGTAGCCCGCCACCATTGCTACCACCGGTTTGGGACAGGTGCGGATCTGACGCTGAAAGTCGAGCACGTTAAGATGATGCACGCCCGCTTCGTCACGGTAGCCGCCGTAGTCGCCGCGAATTTTTTGATCGCCGCCGGCGCAAAAAGCCTGGTCACCGACGCCGGTGAGAATAATGACGCCGATCTGCTCATCATGCCGCGCGTCGCTTAAGGCGTGCAGCATCTCTTTAACCGTTTGCGGGCGGAAAGCGTTGCGCACTTCCGGACGATTAATGGCGATTCTGGCGATGCCGTCCGGCGTCTTGTGATAAAGGATATCGCTGTAGTCGCCGTACGCCTGCCACTCTGTCGGCGCATACAGCATAGCTTCGTCGGGATAGATCATGGTTGCTCCTTAGGCTGTGATCTTTTGCATCAGGGCGGCGGCGAAAGCCTGCGGGCTGGCGCGATGGGCGTTATGGCCCGCTGCCGGAATAAGGGTGAGCGGCGCGCCCGAGCGGGCCGCCAGGCGTTGGAATTTAAGGTCGTATTCGCCGCAGAGAGAGTGAAGCCTTGCCAAACGCTGGCTTTCCGGCAGCAGATAAGGCTGCCGGGCGAGCGAGGTACTCAGCAGCATAGCGGCCAGCGCCTGGGGATCGTTGTCGGCGCGTAACGCTATCAGCGCTGCGCGCTGCGCCTGGTTCAGGTCGGCGAAAACCGGCTGGCGATACCACTGCTCAAGCGTTTCGACCAGCGGCTGCTGCCGAAAACGCGCGGCCCAATGCCGATCGCTGGCGAGCCTTTGCGCTCGCTCTGCGGCTGTCGCCAGGCCAAAGTGAGCGCCTTCTGTGATGACGCCTGTGAGAGAGGCGTCCGCGCTACGACAGGCGTGATAAAGCGCGACGCGGCCGCCCAGCGAGTAACCGATCAGCCAGTAGCGTTTGACGCGATGGCTTTGCAGGGTCGCGCCCAGCCTTGCTGAAAGCTCGGCAAAACCTTCAACCCGCTGCGCGCGCGAACCGCCGTGGCCGGGCAAATCCACGCTCAGCTGCGGCCAGCCGCTAAATAAATCCTGTATCGGCTGCCACTCCTGACCGCTACCCAGAAAACCGTGCAGCCAGACCAGCGTCGGCCTGTTGTCGCAGTGAGCGCCCTGCCAGCGAGCGTGCAGTATCATTGCTGCCAGGCTCCCGCCAGCCACTGCGCGCCGCGATCCGCCACCGCCTTCAGCTCAATCAGCATGGCTTTGTCGCTCCGCCAGCCCGCCGCCACGGCGTCAAGCAGCGAAGGCCAGTCCTGCGGCTGCCGGTAAGCCAGCCCGAACATATTGGCGGCGCTGGCGAAATCCGCCCGCTGCGGCAGGGTAAAAAAGCGCTCGCGCTCTTTGACGGGCGTCGGCAGCAGGGAAAATATCTGGCCGCCGCCGTTGTTTACAACGATCAGCACCAGCGGCCCGTCGAGCAGCGCCAGACTGTTGAGATCGTAAAGCGCAGAGAGATCGCCCACTATCGCCAGCAGGGGTTTGCCGCTGCCGCGCTGTACGCCGACGGCCGTGGCGATAAGCCCATCGATGCCGCTGGCGCCGCGGCTGGCGTAGACAGGATAACCCGCGGGCAGCCGGGCGAAGGCGTCGGCCAGCCTGATGGTAAGGCTGTTGCCAAGAAACAGCGCGCCTTCCTGCGGCAGCAGCTCCGGCAGCCGCAGCGCCAGCTGCGCTTCTCCGAACTCCTGCAGCCTGCGCGTCAGCGCCGTATAAGTTTCCTGAGCGAGAGTTTGCAGAGAAGGCAGCCACGCAGGCTGTGAGACGGCCGGATGCGCGGCGAGCCACGCGGTAATATTCGCCACAATGCGCTGACTGCGATGATGAGCAGGATCCAGATGACCCGGCAGCGGATCGATCAGCCACCAGGCGGCCGGGTGAATTTCCGCGAGCCAGCCCGTCAGTGTTTTTCCTGTCAGCCGCGCGCCGAACTGAACAACAATTTCCGCCTCGGCCAGCGCCTGTCTGGCATGCGTTTCCTGCAGCCATAGCTCGCTACAGGGCCAGGGCGCGCCGGTATGCGACTGAATATCCGCAAGCAGCGGCCAACCCAATGTTTCCGCCCATTTCGCCAGCGCGACGCCCTCTTCCGCAGTGATTTTACCGGCGACCACCAGCCCGCGCTTTTGCCGCCAGCGCGACCAGTCGCTGCAAAAAGGCGTGGCCCAATCGGCGTTGATATTCAGCCACGGCTTCTCTTCGTGCCACCAGTCGCCCAGCTCGTCATGCCAGGCTTTAAACGCCAGCGACGCTTCCCCATACAGCGGTTCGGCAAAAGGCGTATTGATATGCACGGCGCCAGCGGGATGCTGCTGCAGCAGCGCGTCGATAGCCGATACCAGCCAGCGCGCCGGAATATCCGCAGAAGGACGAGGAAGATTGAGCGCGCCGCCGACGTGTCCGGCGAAAATGCCCGGCTGCGCGATAGCCTGATTGGCGCCGCAGTCGATCAGCTCCGGCGGCCTGTCGGCGCTGAGCACGATCAGCCGCTCGCCGGTCAGGCTGGCCTCAATAACGGCTGGCAGAAGGTTGGCAACGGCGGTGCCGGAAGTGACAATCATCGCTACCGGCTGTCGCGTGGCCTTCGCCAGGCCCAGCGCCAGATAGCCCAGGCCGCGCTCGTCAAAATGGGTATGGCAGATGAAGTTGCCCGCAGCGGCTTCCAGGGTGAGCGGCGCGGATCGGGAGCCGGGCGCAATACAGAGATGCTGTACGCCGTGTCGGCTCAGAGCTTCCAGGATCACCGCAGCCCAGCGGCGGTTGAAGATACTGTGTGACATCGCGCACTCCAGATCAAACAAGCAGCGCGCAGTATAAGAGCGCCCAAAAGGCGCGATTTTGATTTAGACCAGGGTTAACGTGTTATTTTCAGTTTTGTAACGCGGTTTCCTGAAACAAAACGGGCATCCCGCAGGATGCCCGTTAGTGACTAATCGGTTTTGCTTAGCGGCGAGCCAGCAGCAGACCAACAACCAGGCCCAGCGTGGCGCCGACGCCGATGCCCTGCCACGGTTTTTCGTGAACATATTCGTCGGCGCGGTTGGCAACCTGCTTAGCGCGATGGTAATAGGTATCGGAAGCGTTGCTGACGCGAGCTTTAACTTCATTCAGCGATTTTTCCGCTTTGGCTTTCAGCTCGACATATTTCTGATCGGCCGGATCGCCAGAGGACTTCAGCACCTCTTCCAGCGTTTCGGACAGCAGCGCCAAATCATCATCGAGATTAGTTTCTTGTGGGTCAATTGTATTAGCCATAACATCTCCTTGTGCGATTAATATCAGTAACTATAGACACTTTTTGCCGCTCTGCTGGTTTACGCGGCCAGGAATGCACTGATATTGCCTGCCGGTAACTGCCTGCTTTTGTCAGATTTATCTGCTAAATTTTGCCTGACTGAATTTCTGACGCCACAAGCTGTCGTAACTCCCTGTGACCCGCTCACAATTCAGCTACAAGAAGGCTTTAATAGCCACAGATATAGCGCAGTTTTAACAATTCCGTTCAGCA
This sequence comes from Erwinia sp. CGal63, assembly GCF_037026505.1. NCBI lineage: Bacteria > Pseudomonadati > Pseudomonadota > Gammaproteobacteria > Enterobacterales > Erwiniaceae > Erwinia > Erwinia sp. CGal63. The sequence continues at coordinate 128,813 of NZ_JAKUMN010000001.1, read as the reverse complement.
AAGGATATGACTCTGGCATGAATCGAAGAATGTTTATGAAGGCGTCAATGGCTTTCGCTACGGTAAGCGGGATGTCCGGCCTGTCGACGTTATTTGCTCAGGCCGCCTGGGCCGATACCGATATCGCCGACGGCGCGGCGAAGCAGTTTGATTTTGACGTGCTGAAAAAGATGGCCGCTTCACTGGCCCAGAAACCCTATGGCGGTGCGCCAGCGCCTCTGCCAGAGACGCTGGCGACGCTAACGCCGCAGGCCTACAACGAAATTCAGTATGATGCGAACCATTCGCTGTGGAACAACAATGGCGACCGCGAGCTGGACGTGCAGTTTTTCCACGTCGGTATGGGCTTTAAACGCCGTCTGCGCATGTTCGCCGTGGATGCCGATCGTCAGGCGCGCGAGATCCACTTCCGCCCCGAGCTGTTTAACTACAATGACGCCAAAGTCGATACTAAACAGCTGGAAGGCAAAACCGATTTGGGCTTCGCCGGTTTCCGCGCGTTTAAAAAACCGGAACTGGGACGCCGAGATATCGTTTCTTTCCTCGGCGCCAGCTACTTCCGCGCGGTTGACGATACTTACCAATATGGCCTTTCGGCCCGCGGCGTCGCTATCAACACCTTCGGCAGCAAGGAGGAGTTTCCGGACTTTACCGCCTTCTGGTTTGAAACGCCGAAAGCGGACGATACCACCTTTACCGTCTATACGCTGCTGGACGGCGAGAGCTGCACCGGCGCCTTTAAATTCGTGATCCACTGCGAAGAGAAGCGCGTGGTGATGGAGGTGGAAAATCACCTCTATGCCCGTAAAGATATTGAGCAGCTGGGCATCGCGCCGATGACCACCATGTTTAGCTGCGGCACCAACGAACGCCGCATGTGCGACACTATTCATCCGCAGATCCACGACTCCGATCGTCTGGCAATGTGGACCGGCAGCGGCGAGTGGATCTGCCGACCGCTGAACAATCCGCAGCGTCTGACTTTTAACGCCTATCAGGATGAGAATCCGCGCGGCTTCGGAATGCTGCAGCTGGATCACGATTTCCAGGATTATCAGGACGTCATCGGCTGGTACAACAAGCGCCCGAGTCTGTGGGTGGAGCCGGTTGGCAAATGGGGTAAAGGCGCGATTAATCTGATGGAGATCCCGACCACGGGCGAAACGCTGGATAATATCGTCTGCTTCTGGCGTCCGACGGAGAGCATTAAAGCGGGCAGCGAGCACAGCTTCAGCTACAAGCTTTACTGGAGCGGCCTGCCGCCGGTTCAGAGCAATCTTTCCCGCGTGAAGGCGACGCGTACCGGTATGGGCGGCTTCCCTGAAGGCTGGGCGCCGGGCGAGCATTATCCTGAAGTCTGGGCGCGCCGTTTTGCGATAGATTTTGTCGGCGGCGACCTGAAAGCGGCCGCGCCGAAAGGCATTGAACCGGTGATTACCGTGACCTCGGGCACCGTTAAACAGGTTGAAATTCTCTATGTCGAGCCAATCGACGGCTACCGTATCCTGTTTGACTGGTATCCCAACAGCGATTCCGTCGAGCCGGTTAACCTGCGCCTGTTCCTGCGGACTAAGGACGAGACGCTGACCGAAACCTGGCTCTATCAGTACTTCCCGCCAGCGCCGGACAAGCGTAAATACGTTGACGACCGCCAGATGACGGCGGGTTGACGGTAAAAGGGCGAGGCAACTCGCCCTTTTCTCTATAGCCACGCTGGGATTTCTGTCCGGGCTTAGCGCTATCGTGTAATCGATTATCGACTACACCTCAGGTTCAAATTTGACACTTTTGGTTGAATTTCCACCTTTACCTGCTTGCTATTACGCCTGACTCCCCTTAAAGGGTCAAAAATGAACCTTTTGAGTGATCATATCTATATGCGGGATACCATCCTCCAGATAAGGGTCACCGATCGCAGTCAAACCAAACTGACCATAAAAAGCCTGCAGATGCGCCTGGGCGGAAAGCTTGATTTGCTGCTGCGGCCAGTGCCGCTCGCAGCTGGCAATGGCCTGCTCCATCAGCCGGTTGCCTAACTTCAGCCCTCGCGCCTCGCCTGAGACGATAACTCGTCCTATTTTTACCGGCTCGCTGGCGCTTTCCGGCGCAAGCAGTCTGGCGTAGGCCAGCAGTTTGTTATCGGCTATTCCCAGCAAATGACGGTTCTCCCCGACCAGATCCGCGCCATCCACATCCTGGTAAGGACAGTTCTGCTCAACAATAAATACCGCGTTGCGCAGCGCCAGTATCTGATAGAGCTGCGGCGCGCTAAGTTCGCTGTGGTGAAGATCCTGCCAGACGATATCCATGAGTTTTCCTGATTAAGCCAGGCGGTTGTTCAGGCTGCCCGTTAGCATTTACGTTATCATCGCTGATACCTTCTCAGGATGAACGAGGTGTTCATGACGCAACTAGCTCACAATAAAGACTATTATGATGAAACTTTCAATAAGCAGGATTTCTCTTCCGCTTGCTTAGAACGTGCCGAGTTTGAAGCGTGCGAATTTACCCGCTGTAACTTTACCGCCGCCCGGCTGGCATACTGTAAGTTTATTAATTGTACCTTTAATCACTGTAACCTCAGCGTCATCGATATTACCGGCTCGCGCTTCAACGAGGTCAGTTTTACCGAATGCAAGCTAAGCGGCACCGACTGGACGCGCGCTTACTGGCCGGATTTTCATCCCGATCCCGAACTCTCTTTCAAGCAGTGTATTCTGAGCAGCGCCTCTTTTTTCGGCCTGACGCTGCAAGGGCTAAAAATGGACGGATGCAAACTTCATGACGTTGATTTCAGGGAGTGCGATCTTACGGGCGCAGAGATTGTCCGTTGCGACCTGACCGGAAGCTTATTTAGCCACACGAAGCTGCAGTCGGCGGACTTTACCGATTCGTGGAACTTTGCGATTGATGTGCTGAACAATATCGTGACCAGCGCAAAGTTTTCTCGCCTGGAAGCGCTCAGCCTGCTGGAAAGCCTGGGCATTGAGCTGGTTGACTGAGCGTCACCGCTTAATTCCGGTTGCCATCGCATAAAAAAATCCCGGCAGATGCCGGGATTTTTCATCAACAAGCGGCAGGCTATAGCGCTACATCAGCGGCTGCGCCATCTGCACCAGCGAGATCAGCGGCTGCGGATAAACGCCTAGCAGCAGTACCAGTACCGCAGAGATAAGCACTACCACGCCGCCAGCGGTAAAGGCCCAGTTGGCTGGCGTATCACGCTGCAACAGCTCCGGCGGATTCAGATAAAGGCTGACTGTCACGCGCAGATAGTAGTAGAGGCCAATTGCGCTGCCGACCACAACCGCGCCGGTCAGCCACCACAGGTGCGCGCCAACGCCGACGGCAATCACGTAGAATTTGCCGATAAAGCCCAGCGTCATCGGGATACCCGCCAGCGACAGCATCATCACCGTCATTACTGCCGACAGGATCGGACGATGCCAGAACAGGCCGCGATAGGAGTAGAGCGAATCCGCATCCGGGCCGCGGTACGGGCTGGACATCAGGCTGACCACGCCGAAGGCGCCCAGGCTGCTGAACAGGTAGCCCGCCAGATAAACGCCGACGGTTTCCAGCGACAGCTGGTGCGTCTGGATGGCAATCAGCGCTACCAGCAGATAGCCCAGGTGTGCGATGGAGGAGTAACCCAGCAGGCGCTTGATATTGCTCTGCGAGATAGCCATCAGGTTGCCGAACAGAATCGAGGCGAAAGCGATAATCGCCAGCACCAGGCGCACGGCTTCGCTGTCGGCGGCCGGCGCGTAAAGGAACAGACGCATCACCACGCCGAAGATGGCGATCTTGCTGGCAGTGGCCAGGAAAGTGGAAACCGGCGCGGGCGCGCCCTGGTAAACATCCGGCGTCCACAGGTGGAAAGGCACCAGCGAAAGCTTAAAGCCCAGGCCCACAATCATCATGCCCAGGCCAGCCAGCAGCAGCGGCTGATGCAGCATAGTGTCGTTCAGGCTATGACCCAGCGCCACAAAGCCCAGGTTGCCGGAGTTGGCGTAAAGCAGCGCCATACCGAACAGCAGGAAAGAGGAGGCTACGGCGGACATGATGGTGTATTTGATGCTGGCTTCCAGCGAGCGTTTCAGCTGGAAGGCGTAGCCGACCAGGCCGAACAGCGGCAGAGAAATCAGCTCAATACCGATAAACAGCGAGGCCAGATGGTTGGCGCTCGCCAGTACCACGCCGCCCAGCGCCGCAATCAGCACCAGCAGATAGAACTCTTCCTGATTGTCCGGATAGTTCTGCAGCCAGGGATAGGCGAACGTACAGGTGGCAAGGCTGGCTAAAATCACCAGTCCCGTGTAGAGCATCGAATAGCCATCGACGCGCAGCAGCGGCGTGACGTCCATCGCGCCCGCCTGTCCCACAAACCACAGCGACAGCAGCGCCAGGTTCAGCCCGACCACTGCCAGCGTGGCATTGACGAAGTGGTTGCGCCGCCACGCAATGGAGAGCATCACCACCACCACCGTCAATCCGACGATCAGCATAGGCAGCAGCGCGATCAAATGTTGAGGAGTTATTGTCATGGCGAATTACGGCCTTGTAGTTGAAATTGAAGCGGTAAACCACTGCTGAATATTACTCATCGCAGCATGTGAGGTGTCCAGAATCGGCTGCGGATAAACGCCCAGCAGCAGCAGCAGAACCACCAGCACCATAATCATCAGGAACTCGCGCGGCGACATGCCCCGCAGCGGCGTTTCCGATTTCGGCGCACCGTAATAAGCTCGTTGCATCATCACCAGCGAGTAGACCGACGCGAACACCAGACCAAAGGTAGCGATGACGATAATCACCGGCACCGACTGGAAGCTGCCGGTCAGGATCATAAATTCACCGACAAAGTTACCCGTGCCCGGCATACCCAGGTTAGCGACCGCAAAGAACAGCGACAGACCCGGCAGCCATTTAATACGCGACCACAGCCCGCCCATCTGGCGCATATCGCGCGTATGCAGGCGCTCATAGAGCTGGCCGCACAGGATAAACAGCGCCGCAGCGGAAAGACCGTGAGCGATCATCTGCACCACCGCGCCCTGGAAAGCGAGCTGGCTGCCGGTGTAGATGGCGATCAGCACGAAGCCCATATGCGAAATCGAGGTGTAGGCGATAAGACGTTTGATGTCGTACTGCGAGAAAGCCATCCAGGCGCCGTAGAAAATCCCGATAATCCCTAACCACATGGCGATCGGCGCGAACTCGGCGGAAGCGTTCGGGAACAGCGGCAGCGCGAAACGCAGCAGGCCGTAAGCCGCCGTTTTCAGCAAAATACCCGCCAGATCCACGGAACCCGCCGTCGGCGCCTGGCTGTGCGCATCCGGCAGCCAGCCGTGCAGCGGCACCACCGGCATTTTCACCGCGAAGGCGATAAAGAAGCCCAGCATCAGCAGGTACTCGACGCTGTTGCTCATTGGTGTTTTCAGCAGATCTTCGTAGTTGAAAGTCCAGACGCCGGTCGCGTTGTAGTTAACGAATACCAGCGCCAGGATCGAGATCAGCATCACCAGACCGCTGGCCTGAGTGTAGATAAAGAACTTGGTGGCCGCGGTGATACGCGTTTTCCCGTCCGACGCCTTGTGTCCCCACAGCGCGATCAGGAAGTACATCGGTACCAGCATCATCTCCCAGAAGAAGAAGAACAGGAACAGGTCGATAGCCAGGAAGACGCCGATAACGCCGCCCAGGATAAACAGCAGGTTAAGGTGGAAGAAGCCCTGCCATTTTTCGATTTCATTCCAGGAGCAGAGAATCGCCATCACGCCCAGCAGGCCGGTCAGCACCACCATCAGCAGCGACAGGCCATCCAGCGCCAGATGCACGTTAATGCCGAAACGCGGGATCCAGGAAACCAGAAATTCGGATTGCCACTGCGGCAGCCCGGCGGCCTGAGTCAGCGAGTAACCGCCCTGCAGCCAGAGCTGTAGCGACAGCGCCAGCGTCAGCCCCATTGCAATCAGTGCGATCCAGCGCGGCACCTTGCTCCCGAAGCGTTCAAGCTGCCAGCAAAGCAGGCCGCCAATGAACGGGATGAGTATAAGCCAGGGTAATAACATGGCAGTTTGATTCCCTTTTTTGAACCTGCATGGGCTATCTTGCTTGCCATTTTGGCCCCCGGCAGTGCTCGCAATCCTCACATACTAAAGTATGCTGCGGTTGCTGCGCGCTGGCGGTGACCAAACTGACTGCGCCGATGACGCCCAACCTTCAGGTAATTTTCGACATCTTTTGACCGTGAGACGGCGTACTAACACCATCCCGCCAATTCAACTTTATACAACCATCAACAGCGCGAGGACGACGACAGCGCCGATGCTCATTGAAGCGACATACCAGCGCAGATAGCCGTTTTCACTGACCACCAGCCCTTTGTTCGCCAGGCGTGAGAACAGCGCCGGAACGTTCATAATGGCGTTCAATGGGTCGCGCGACAGCAGACGAGCTACGAGCAGATAAGGCTTAACGAAGATCTTGTCATACAGCCAGTCGAAGCCCCAGGCGGCAAACCACCATGTAGAGAAGAAGCGGCCTGGCGCACTGTTGGCGATGCTGTTGACCAGCGAGCGTTTGCCCAGCCACAGGAAAGCCGCCAGCAGGATGCCGACAATCGCTACCACACCCGACGTGATTTCCAGGGTCAGCACGCTGCCGTGCGCCAGCTCCGCCGTTTCCGGCAGCACGCCACGCAGCGGCGGTACAATCAGCGCGCCGATAAAGGTGGAGAGGATCAGCAGCACAATCAGCGGCAGATGATGCGTAATGCCTTTGCCCGCGTGCGCGTGGATCTTCTCTTCGCCGTGGAAAGTAATGAAAATCATGCGGAAAGTATAGAGCGAGGTCATAAAGGCGCCGACCAGACCGGCAACCATCAGGTTGATATGGCCATTCGCCAGCGCGCCCGCCAGGATTTCATCCTTACTGAAGAAGCCTGCGGTAATCAGCGGCAGCGCCGACAGCGCCGCGCCGCCCACCAGGAAGCAGGCATAGACCAGCGGAATGCTCTTGCGCAGGCCACCCATTTTGAAGATGTTCTGCTCGTGGTGGCAGGCCAGAATCACCGAACCGGACGAGAGGAACAGCAGCGCTTTAAAGAACGCGTGCGTCATCAAATGGAAAATGGCTGCGTCCCACGCCTGCACGCCCAGCGCCAGGAACATATAGCCAATCTGGCTCATGGTGGAGTAAGCGAGCACGCGCTTGATATCAGTCTGCACCAGCGCGGCGAAGCCAGCCAGCACCAGCGTAATCGCGCCAACGATGCCGACCAGATGCAGCACTTCCGGCGTCATCAGGAACAGGCCGTGGCTACGGGCGATCAGATAAACGCCCGCCGTTACCATGGTCGCGGCATGGATCAGCGCGGATACCGGCGTCGGGCCCGCCATCGCGTCCGCCAGCCAGGTTTGCAACGGCAGCTGAGCCGATTTACCGACCGCGCCGCCCAGCAGCATCAGCGTCGCCCACTGCAGCATATGGTTATCTGCCGCAAAGTGCGCAGGCGCCAGCTCAACCATCTCGCGGAAGTTCAGCGTGCCCAGTTCGTTGTAAAGAATAAACAGCGCAAACGCCAGGAAGACGTCGCCGACACGAGTGATGATAAACGCCTTCATCGCCGCCGCGCCATTGTTCGGGTTGGTGTAGTAGAAACCGATCAGCAAATAGGAGCAAAGCCCCACGCCTTCCCAACCCAGATACATCAGCATCAGGTTATCGGCCAGCACCAGCACGACCATGCTGGCGATAAACAGGTTGGTATAGGCGAAGAAGCGCGAGTAGCCCTCTTCCCCACGCATATACCAGGAGGCGAACATATGGATAAAGAAGCCGACGCCGGTGACCACCGACAGCATGGTCAACGACAGGCCGTCCAGCGTCAGGTTCACCTTGATATTGAAGTTGCCGACCTGCATCCATGTCCACAGCGCCTGGTTAAAGACCGGCTGGCCCTGCGCGAAGAAGTCCAGCCCCGCATAGAGCGTGACCAGCGCCGCCAGCCCTACGGAACCCATACCTACCGTCGCGGCCAGGTTTTCCGACCAGCGACCGCGAGAGAATGCCAGCAGCAAAAAGCCGATCAGCGGAAATAAGATAGTTAAATAGAGAAGATTCATCCGCGCATCTCGCTCACTTTATCAATATTGAGGTTTTGGCTGCGGCGATGCAGCTGCAGCAGCAGCGCCAGGCCGATACTCGCCTCGGCGGCGGCCAGGCTGATCGCCAGGATATACATCACCTGACCGTCCGCCTGTCCCCAATAGCTTCCCGCGACCACAAAAGCCAGCGCCGCTGCGTTGATCATAATTTCCAGGCTAATCAGCATAAACAGCAGGTTGCGGCGAATCACCACGCCGGTCAGGCCAAGCACAAACAGAATGGCCGCCAGAATCAGACCGTGTTGTAAAGGGATCATGCGTGTTCCTCCTTCTTCGCTGCATCCGCCGGACGATTGCTCAGTACTTCGCCCGGACGCTGTTCGCGACCGATATGGTAAGCCACCACCAGACCAGCCAGCAGCAGCATGGAGGCCAGCTCCACCGCCAGCACATAAGGGCCGAAGAGGCTAATGCCGACCGCTTTCGCATCAATCATCGCGCCGTCGATACCGCGATCGTTAGCGGTCAGAATGGCGTAGACGATCACTACCAGCAGCAGCAGCGACAGCAGACCAGGCCCGAACCAGACGCCAGGCTTCAGCCACTCGCGCTCCTGCGCCTGCACGCTGTCGCCGAGGTTAAGCATCATCACTACGAAGACGAACAGCACCATAATGGCGCCCGCGTAAACGATGATCTCCAGCGCGCCCGCGAAGTAAGCGCCCAGCGAAAAGAAGACGCCGGCCACCGAAAGCAGCGAGATGATCAGATACAGCAGCGCGTGAACCGGATTGGTATGGGTGATAACGCGCAGCGTCGTCAATACCGCTACCAGTCCGCAAAGATAAAAAGCTAATTCCATGCCTGGCTCCTTAAGGTAACAAACCCTTGACGTCGATGGGTTTGGCTTCGCTTTCCGCTTCGCCCTTGTCTTTGCCTTCGATCGCCATGCCCGCCATCCGGTAGAAATTGTATTCCGGATATTTGCCAGGCCCCGAGATCAGCAGGTTCTCTTTCTCATACACCAGATCCTGACGCTTGAACTCGCCGAGCTCGAAATCGGGCGTAAGCTGAATCGCCGTCGTCGGGCAGGCTTCTTCGCACAGGCCACAGAAAATGCAGCGTGAAAAGTTGATGCGGAAAAACTCCGGATACCAGCGGCCATCCAGCGTCTCCGCTTTCTGCAGCGAGATGCAGCCTACGGGACAGGCTACCGCGCAAAGGTTACAGGCGACGCAGCGCTCCTGACCGTCGGGATCGCGCGTCAGTACGATACGACCACGATAGCGCGGCGGCAGGTAAACCGGCTCTTCCGGGTACATTTGGGTTTCACGCTTCGCGAAAGCGTTCGAGCCAATCAGCGCGATACTGCGTACCGTGGTGCCGAACCCTACCAGAATGTCTTTTATTTTCATGGTAATAACCTCTTACTGCGCGTTGTACAGAATCACTGCGGCGGTAGCCAGCAGGTTCAACAGCGTCAACGGCAGACAAACTTTCCAGCCGAACGACATCACCTGGTCGTAGCGCGGACGCGGCAGCGCGGCACGGATCAGAATAAACATCATCATAAAGAAAGCCGTTTTAATCGCGAACCAGAACACCGGCGGCAGCCACGGGCCATTCCAGCCGCCGAAGAACAGCGTGACGATCAGCGAAGAAACGGTCACGATGCCGACATATTCGCCGACAAAGAACAGACCGAACTTCATACCGGCGTATTCGATATGGTAGCCGTCGGCCAGCTCCTGCTCCGCTTCCGGCTGGTCGAAGGGGTGACGGTGACAAACCGCGACGCCCGCGATAGCGAAGGTCAGGAAGCCGAAGAACTGCGGAATGATATTCCACAGATGCTGCTGGCTGTTGACGATATCGACCATGTTGAACGAGCCGGCCTGCGCCACCACGCCCATCAGCGACAGGCCGAGGAAGACTTCGTAGCTCAGCGTCTGCGCCGAGGCGCGCATCGCGCCCAGCAGCGAGTATTTGTTGTTACTCGACCAGCCGGCGAACAGCACCGCATAGACCGCCAGCCCCGCCATCATCAGGAAGAACAGCAGACCGATATTCAGGTCGGCGCCCATCCAGGTTGAGGTCACGGGCACAATCGCCATCGCCAGCAGAAGCGAGGTGAAGGCGATCATCGGCGCCAGGGTAAAGATGACCCGATCGGTAAACGGCGGCGTCCAGTCCTCTTTAAAGAACATTTTGATCATGTCCGCCACCAGCTGGAGCGAACCGCCCCAGCCCACGCGGTTTGGCCCGTAGCGGTTCTGGAACAGGCCCAGCAGACGGCGCTCGCCAAAGCTCATAAAGGCGCCGCAGCCCACGACGACAAACAGGATCACCAGCGCTTTGCCGATGGCGATCAGGACGTCGATAACTTCCGGTGTCAGCCAGCTCATTGCGAAGCCTCCTGCAGATTTTCAATACTCGCGCCCAGCAGGAACGGCGGTACGCCAGGCAAGCCCAGCGGCAAGCCAACCTGCCCTGCCTGCAACGTCGTCGAGAAGCGTACCGGCAGCCGCAGCGTTTCGCCCGCGCAGCTGAAGGCTACGGTGGCGCCTGCGTTCACGCCCAGTTTCGCGGCGTCGTCGGCGTTAACCACCAGGTAAGGCAGCGGCATACGCTGCTGGAATACCGGCGAACGCTGGCTCATCTCCTCGCTGCCGAACAGGTGGAAGTAAGGCGCGACGCGCCAGCCGTTCTCTTTGCCGCTAAACGCTTCCGGCACTACGGTGAACCATGCAAGCTGGCCTTCACCCGCTTCGAACAGGCGCACGCCCGGATCGCCAAAGCGCAGCTTGCCGCCCACTTCGTCCTGGAACTTGTTCCACGCCTGCGGTGAGTTCCAGCCTGGCGCCCAGGCAAACGGGATCTGCGAACGCGGCGCGGACGGCTGGTTGTTCCCTTCCATCGAGAAGGCGAACATGGTGTCTTTATCCTGCGGCTGACGCGGCTCGTGTACGCTGATATTGGCGCGGGCAGCGGTACGGCCGCTGGCGCGAATTGGCGAACGAGACAGCTTCTGGCCGCGAATGCGGAAGCTGGCGTCCGGCGCGGCGTCTTTAATACCGGCCAGCTGCGGTAGCGACTGCACACAGGCGTCGATCACGTGGTCGAGCTGCGTCCAGTCCGGTTCACGACTGGCAATGGTGCTTTGCAAAGCATGCAGCCAGCGCCAGCTCTCCAGCATCTGGATCTTGTCGTCGTAATACGCCGGATCGTAGACCTGGAAGAAACGCTGCGCGCGGCCTTCCTGGTTGACCACGGTGCCGTCGCTTTCCGCAAAGCTGGCGGTCGACAGGATCAGCCCCGCTTTTTCAGCGGTAGCGGTACGCTGATGATCGACCACAATCACGTTCGGCGTATTGCTCAGCGCCGCGTCGACCTGTGCTTTTGGCGCGTGGCGATAGAGATCGTTTTCCATGATGATCACCGCGTCGGCAGCACCGCTCGAAAGCTCGCTCAGCGCCGCGTCCAGCGGTTTACCGCCGATCATGCCCAGGCCGACGCTGTTAGCCGCGCCCGCCAGCAGCGTGATGCCGACATCCGCGCCGCGTCCCTTCAGCGCTTTAGCGATGTTGGCCGCAGCCTGAATCGTCGCCTCGCTACCGGCATGAACGCCGGAAATAATCAGCGGCTTTTTCGCACCGGCCAGCGCCTGCACCACCACATCGATTTTGCCGCTCAGATCGCGGTCGATGCCTTCAACCGCAGGCGAGCTTTCATCCAGCGCGTTGGCGATGGCGAAGCCCACGCGAGCCTGATCCTCCACCGGCGCGCGATAGCTCCAGGCGGCGATATCGTCCAGACGGGTTTCATCGACGTTGGTGACGAACAGCGGATGCTTAGCGTGCTGGCCGATATTCATAATCGCGGCAATCTGCCAGTCGGCCACTTTTTGCGCCGCCGCCAGCTCGCGTGCTTTGCCCTTGACGGCCTGACGTACGGAGAGCGCGACGCGCGCGCCAACCTGAGTCAGATCCTCGCCCAGCACCAGCACCGCGTCGTAGCTTTCAATTTCGCGCAGCGATGGCGTATAAACCCCGCCTTCGCGCAGCACTTTCAGCATCAGCTCCAGCCGCGCCTGCTCGCCAGCCGGGATGCCGGTAGAGAAGTTTTCCGCGCCAACCAGCTCGCGCAGCGCGAAATTGCTTTCCACGCTGGCGCGCGGTGAACCGATGCCGATGACTTTTTTCGCCTGACGCAGCACGTCCGCCGCGCCCTGCATCGCCTGTTCGGCGTTAAGCGCGATCCAGTCGTCGCCGCGACGCTGCATCGGCTGACGCGGACGATCTTTCAAATTCACATAGCCGTAGCCGAAGCGACCGCGGTCGCACAGGAAGTACTGGTTCACGGTGCCGTTATAGCGGTTTTCGATACGACGCAGCTCGCCATAGCGCTCGCCCGGGCTGATATTGCAGCCGACGCTGCACTGCTGGCAGATGCTTGGCGCATACTGCATATCCCATTTACGGTTATAGCGCGCCGAGTGCGTTTTATCGGTGAAGACGCCGGTCGGGCAAATTTCCACCAGGTTGCCGGAGAATTCGCTCTCCAGCACGCCGTCTTCCGGACGACCGAAATAGACGTTGTCGTGTGCGCCATAGACGCCCAGATCTTTGCCGTCTGCATAATCTTTGTAGTAGCGCACGCAGCGATAGCAGGCGATGCAGCGGTTCATTTCGTGTGAGATGAACGGCCCGAGATCCTGATTGCGGTGGGTACGTTTGGTAAAACGGTAGCGGCGGAAGCTATGGCCGGTCATCACCGTCATATCCTGCAGGTGACAGTTGCCGCCCTCTTCACAGACCGGACAGTCGTGCGGGTGGTTGGTCATCAGCCACTCCACCACGCTTTCGCGAAACTCTTTCGCTTCGCCGTCGTCAATCGAGATAAATGTGCCGTCGGCAGCTGGCGTCATACAGGACATCACCAGGCGACCACGGGTATCTTCGGCATTCTGGAATTGCTTTACCGCGCACTGGCGGCAGGCGCCGACGCTACCGAGCGCCGGATGCCAGCAAAAATAAGGAATATCGAGGCCGAGCGAGAGGCAAGCCTGCAGCAGGTTGTCCGCCCCATTGACGTCGTATTCTTTACCGTCTACATGAATTGTAGCCATAGTGAAATTGCTCAAGTAAGGCTCGGAACGAGCGTTAAACACAATTCTTCAAATAACCTGCTTACCTGGCGTTGTAGCGGTGTTCTCTTACCCCGGTCACGGATTAAAAGCTCCCGGGGAGGCGTTCTCTGCCCTGCTACAACGCCCATTAATTGGGTTATTTCGCGCGTTTGCGCAGTATTTTTTTACCAGCGAGCCTTTAACAGGTTGGCCTGGATACCGGCGATAGCGTGCGCGTTGCTGTAAACCTGCGGCGCCATGCCCGCTTCAAACTCTTCACGGAAATATTTAATGGCGCTCTGCAAGGGTTCGACCGCGCCTGGCGCGTGCGCGCAGAAAGTTTTTCCTGGGCCAAGCTGGCGGCAAAGCTGCAGCAGGGTTTCGATATCGCCCGGCTGACCCTCTTTACGCTCCAGCGCGCGCAGAATTTTTACGCTCCACGGCAGGCCGTCGCGGCATGGCGTACACCAGCCGCAGGATTCGCGAGCGAAGAACTCTTCCAGGTTACGCACCAGCGACACCATATTGATTTCGTGATCCACCGCCATCGCCAGCGCGGTGCCCAGACGGCTGCCCGCTTTGCCGATGCTGGCGAACTCCATCGGCAGATCCAGATGGGCTTCGGTCAGGAAATCGGTGCCTGCGCCGCCCGGCTGCCAGGCTTTGAACTTCAGGCCGTCGCGCATACCGCCAGCGTAATCTTCGAGGATTTCGCGCGCGGTGGTGCCGAAAGGCAGCTCCCAGACGCCAGGGTTTTTCACCCGGCCGGAGAAGCCCATCATTTTGGTGCCGGTATCTTCGCTTTTAGAGATGCCTTTGTACCAGTCGACGCCGTTAGCCAGGATCGCCGGCACGTTGGAGAGCGTTTCAACGTTGTTAACGCAGGTCGGTTTGCCCCACGCGCCCGCCGATGCCGGGAACGGCGGCTTGGAACGCGGGTTGGCGCGACGGCCTTCCAGCGAGTTAATCAACGCCGTTTCCTCGCCGCAGATATAGCGACCCGCGCCGGTGTGCACCATCAGCTCGAAGTCAAAGCCGGTGCCCATAATGTTTTTGCCCAGGTAGCCCGCCTCGGTCGCTTCCGCAATGGCGCGACGCAGGTTAACGGCCGCCTCGATATATTCGCCACGCAGGAAGATATAGCCACGATAGGCTTTTAAGGCGAAGGCGCTGATCAGCATGCCTTCCACCAGCTGGTGCGGCATCTGCTCCATCAGCAGGCGGTCTTTATAGGTGCCCGGCTCCATCTCATCGGCGTTGCACAGCAGATAACGAATGTTCATCGATTCGTCTTTCGGCATCAGGCTCCACTTGAGTCCCGTGGAGAAGCCCGCGCCGCCGCGCCCTTTCAGGCCGGAATCTTTTACCAGCGCCACGATTTCATCCGGCGCCATGCCTTTCAACGCTTTTTCCGCGCCGGCGTAGCCATCTTTGCTGCGGTATTCGTCAAGAAACACCGGCTGCTTGTCGTCGCGCATACGCCAGGTCAGCGGATGCGTCTCCGCAGTACGGACGATCTCTTTGATAGTCATTGATACTGCTCCAGTAAAGTGACGATGTTTTCCGGGGTGAGATGCACATGGGTATCCTCATCCACCATCATCGTCGGGCCTTTGTCGCAGTTGCCCAGGCAGCAGGTCGGCAGCAGCGTGAAGCGGCCATCCGCCGTAGTCTGTCCCGGTTTGATTTTCAGGTTCTCTTCCAGCGCCGCCTGAATACCCTGATAGCCGGTAATATGGCAGACAACGCTGTCGCAATAGCGGATGACGTGGCGGCCAACCGGCTGACGGAAAATCTGGCTGTAAAACGTAGCCACGCCTTCCACGTCGCTGGCCGGAATCCCCAGCACGTCGGCGATGGCGTTGATGGCGCCGTCCGGCACCCAGCCGCGCTGCTTCTGCACGATTTTCAGCGCCTCAATCGACGCCGCGCGCGCATCTTCGTAGTGATGTTTTTCATGCTCAATGGCGTCACGCTCTGCCGCGCTCAGGACGAAAGCTTCGGAAGGCTCGATCGTTTCGATCGCAATTCTTTGATCGTGCATAATTAGCGGTCCACGTCTGACATAACAAAATCGATACTGCCGAGGTACACGATCAAATCGGATACCAGGCTGCCGTTGATAACGGAAGGGATCTGCTGCAGATGCGGGAAGCTTGGCGTACGCACGCGGGTGCGGTAGCTCATGGTGCTGCCGTCGCTGGTCAGGTAGTAGCTGTTGATCCCTTTAGTGGCTTCAATCATCTGGAAGGATTCGTTGGCCGGCATCACCGGTCCCCAGGAAACCTGCAGGAAGTGGGTGATCAGCGTTTCAATATGCTGCAGCGTGCGCTCTTTCGGCGGCGGCGTGGTCAGCGGATGATCGGCTTTAAACGGCCCTTCCGGCATGTTTTTCAGGCACTGTTCCAGAATGCGCATGCTCTGGCGCATCTCTTCCATTTTCAGCATAACGCGGGTATAGGCGCAGCTGATGCCGTCGCCGATCGGCACTTCAAAATCGAAGTTCTCATAGCCGGAATAAGGCCGCCATTTGCGCACGTCGAAATCCAGACCGGTCGCGCGCAGACCCGCACCGGTAGTGCCCCAGGCCAGCGCTTCGTCCAGGTTATAAGCGGAGACGCCTTTGGCGCGGCCAATCAGCACGGAGTTTTTCAGCGCGGTCTGCTCATAGGCTTTCAGGCGCTTCGGCATCCAGTCAAGGAATTCGCGCAGCAGGCGATCCCAGCCTTTCGGCAGATCGTGCGCCACGCCGCCGATGCGGAACCAGGCCGGATGCATACGGAAACCGGTGATGGCTTCCACCACGTCATAAATTTTCTGGCGGTCGGTAAAGGCAAAGAACACCGGAGACATAGCGCCGACGTCCTGAATAAAAGTCGAAATATAGAGAAGATGGCTGTTGATGCGGAACAGCTCTGACAGCATGACGCGGATAACGTCGACGCGCTCCGGCACCTTGATACCCGCCAGCTTTTCAACCGCCAGCACGTACGGCATTTCGTTGACGCAGCCGCCGAGATATTCAATACGGTCGGTATAGGGAATATAGCTGTGCCATGACTGGCGCTCGCCCATTTTTTCCGCGCCGCGATGGTGATAGCCGATATCCGGCACGCAGTCGACGATCTCTTCGCCGTCCAGCTGCAGAATAATACGGAAGGCACCGTGCGCGGATGGATGGTTAGGGCCGAGGTTGAGGAACATAAAGTCCTCGTTGGCGGTGCCGCGCTTCATGCCCCACTCTTCCGGCTTGAAGGTCATTTGCTCCATCGCCAGATCTTCCGTCTGCTTAGTCAGCTGGAAGGGATCGAATTCGGTGGCGCGCGCCGGATAATCTTTGCGCAGCGGATGGCCTTCCCAGTCCTGCGGCATCATGATGCGCGTCAGGTGCGGATGGCCATCGAAAGTCACGCCAAACATCTCCCAGGTTTCGCGCTCGTACCAGTTGGCGTTGGCGAAAATTTTGGTGATGGTCGGCAAATGCAGATCTTTTTCAGACAGCGCCACCTTGAGCATAATGTCGCGATTACGCTCAATAGAGAGGAAGTGATAGAACACGGAAAAATCTGCCGCAGGCAGGCCTTCGCGATGCGTACGCAGGCGTTCGTCCATACCGTGCAGGTCATACAGCATGACGTAAGGTTTCGGCAGCTTGCGCAGAAACTCGACGATTTCCAGTAATTGTTCGCGCCTGACCCAAACCACCGGAATGCCGGTACGGGTTGGCTGAACGGTAAAGGCATCTGGCCCAAAACGGTTACGCAACTCGCCGATCACCGGGTCATCCAGGTGATCCCGGGTTTGCCACTCTGGCTGGGCGAGATCTTGCGTGGTTAAATCTGTCATAGGTCGTTCACCATGTGGGCCTGTCGACAGGCACTCAGTATTGGCGTCAGAACAGGCCGCGCGCGTATTGTTGTTGTCGGCGTGCTGCTCGGGCCTTGTTCATTAACTCTTAAATTTCGTCCGGCGTACGCAGATTGGTGACCGCGATGCGTTCGCCCTGCTTTCTTTCGCGCTCGGACTGCATGTTGGCGCGATAAACGCCCTGATCGCCGACAACCCAGGAGAGCGGACGACGCTCTTTGCCGATCGACTCCTGCAGCAGCAGCAACGCCTGCATATAGGCTTCAGGACGCGGCGGGCAGCCGGGAATATAGACGTCTACAGGCAGGAACTTATCCACGCCCTGCACCACGGAATAAATATCGTACATGCCGCCGGAGTTAGCGCAGGCGCCCATTGAGATAACCCATTTAGGCTCCAGCATCTGGTCGTAGAGCCGCTGGATCACCGGCGCCATTTTGGTGAAAGGCGTACCGGCCACCACCATAAAGTCGGCCTGACGAGGCGAGGCGCGGATAACTTCTGAACCAAAGCGCGCCACGTCGTGCACCGAGGTAAAGGAAGTTGTCATCTCTACGTAACAACAGGAAAGGCCGAAGTTGAACGGCCACAGAGAGTTTTTACGTCCCCAGTTCACCATGTCATGCAGGGCGTGTTCGAGCTTGCCCATATAAACGCTTTGATGAACGTGCTTTTCCAGCGGGTCGGTGACAATCTCCTGCTTTTGCAGCGGGTAGCGATCGTTTTCGCCGTCTGGGTCTGCGCGGGTTAGCGTATAATCCATTGTTATGCCTCGCTTTTACTGCGTGTGACGGTGGGAATGCGAAACAGGAACTGATTTGGCGACCACACGGCGAGCGGGCGGAGCCCAGTCCAGCGCGCGGATCCGTACCAGATAAACCAGTCCGGCAAGCAGTACCAAAATAAAGATGGTGGCTTCGATAAAGCCGATCCAGCCGCTTTCGCGAATGGCGGTCGACCATGCATAAAGATAGAGCGCTTCCACGTCGAAGATGACGAAGAACATAGCGACCAGATAGAACTTAGCGGACATGCGCAGTTTGGCGGTGCCGACCGGCGCCGCGCCGGACTCAAAAGGGGTATTTGTATATCTTCCGCGGGCTTTTCCGCCCAAAAACCATGCTCCGGCCAACATTGCGCAGCACAGACCTATGGCGACGATCAGAAATACGGCAAACGCCCAGTGATGAGCGACGACTTCATTGGTAGTTGACATACACTCTGCTTAACTCAATAAAGGGGCTTCAGGGGGCTGCTCTGATAGCTGGCAGTTGGCTGACGCCTCGATTCAAGGGAAAAATAAAAAACCGAAAACCATGCTGTCTTTGTCGATTAAGCAGCAATTTTATGGGGTTTTTTACTCCTTTATATAACCTTTTGTCAACTTTGATAAAAGTATCCACAGGTTATTTTACACAAGTAGCATTTATTTAACATTTGATGCGCAAAAATTGCGCTAAATCGTGTCAGTGAAACGCCCTGTACTTAAGTGTAGCGGGTATTTCCTTGCATGGATCACGGTTTTAACAACGGCTATTCTGGCAGGAAATGGCTGCATTTCCTTCCCCTTACAAGGGTTATTTTTTTGATCCAGAACACGGTTTAAGCTTTTTTGAAAGAAAAACAGACAGCCTGAAGTGAGTAAAATCAATTCGACCTGAAGTTGGGTTTGTTAAGCAGGCCGGGAAAAGGAGAAAAGCGGGTTTCGCTGCTTTTTAGCGCAACAGAGAAGTAAACTCAGCGCAGGCGGGGTTGAAAATGCCTGGAAAAGACAACAAAAAAGCCTTCCGGAAGGAATATATCTCCAGAAGGCTTTTTAATGACAATTTTTTATCTATTTTTTCTTTAAAATTAATTAATTAAAATAAATAAAACTTTATTCATCTTCATCAGCGAAAGCGGAACGATCCTGGCCGCTTGCCGTCAGATTATAAGGGTCATTGCTGGATTCCATGGCGTTGAAAATTGCCAGCGCCAGCTCGTTGTCGCTTTCCGGGTTGCGGCACAGCAGATACTCCGTATCTGGCAGCACCGGCAGACCTTCCGCTGCGCCCATTACGCGCAGTTCCGGACTCATCATTTCTACCGGACGAGCGGTAACGCCCAGACCCGCTTTTACCGCGGCGCGTACGGCGGCCAGCGTAGAAGCGACGTAGGAGATACGCCACGGAATGCCCGCTTCGTTCAGGTGGTCGATAGCCATGTCGCGATACGGGCTTGGCTCATCCAGCAGCACCAGCGGAATCGCTTCTCCACGCTGAAACACATAGTCCGCCGCGCAATACCAGAGCGTTGGCGAAGTACGCAGTACCTGCCAGGTGAAGTTCATTGGGCTGGAAGTTGTCACTACCAGATCCACTTCGCCCTGGTTCAGCATCTCCATCATAAATGGATTGCGCTTAACGCGAACATCGATAGCCAGCTTTGGATAGACAGAGGTCACCCGATTCAGCAGGAAAGGCAGGATCGTATCCGAAGTATCGTCGGAAGCGCCGATGGTCAGCACGCCCTGAATGTTGCTGTACATCAGCGAGGTGCAGGCTTCATCGTTAAAACGCAGGATTTTTCGCGCATAGCCCAGCAGCTGGATGCCATGCTCGGTTAATAGTTTATTACGGCCGTGTCTGGCGAACAGCTCTTTGCCTACCAGCTGCTCCAGACGCTGCATCTGCTGGCTGACAGCGGATTGCGTACGGCATACGGCTGCTGCGGCAGCGGCGAAAGTATTCAGATCGGCAACAGCCACAAAAGTTCTGAGCAGATCGAGGTCGAGATTTAGAATTGGACGATTTGCGCTGGTCATGTTTTCTTCACTTTATAAGATTTTTAAGATACTACTACCCTGGTGTTATTGCCTTACTATCAATAAGATAAAAGACAACAATGGTGTAATGCGGCCAATGTGGTCGTCACTACCTTGCTTCGCAAACGCGCTACCCCAGCGGCCCAATATGCCCGACTTAGGTCGCCGCAGAGCCGCTGACAGATTTGTGCGTTTGATACATCACCGGTGCGCGCCGTGCTGCGGCTAAATACGCAGCGTCGACGTTTTACGGTAAAAATGCGCTGAATTCAGCTAATGCTGTAAGTGTAAAACACTTATAGAAAATCAACTTGCCAGAAAACTGTAGTCACAGTGAAAGAATAATAAAAAAAACTTAACTTTATACCGGGTAACCTCTGCCGTTTACCCTCCAGGAAAGCGCAATACCCCACAAGCCGCTTTCTGACTGTTATCCTGACATACTGGCGTTTACTTTTTAAGCCCAAATCCGATTATTCTTATCAGTAAAATAAGTTTTTATTGAGAATGTCGTCTCACACCCGTCTGTCACCACAAAAATTTATCAATTGGTAACAATATTTCAGCATTGAGGCCGCTCTTCGTCACCCAACCGGGCTTACGGCCGGAAGCGCCCGTTATTGCTATCTCGCAACGCACGCTCGTCGCCATGTTAAGCTTTATTTAATAGTTTACCTCTGTATCAATGCACCTTATTTTACCTAATCATTACAAAAAAGTCCTCATCGCGGGTAAAAAGTTCAGCATATTTACATAACGATACGCTTCATCCAGGCGTAAATTTTATTAATCCTTCCCCTGTCGAAGCGCTGCTGTCCGGTCGCGCTTTTCCACGGCCTCACGTCATCGGCGCGAGCATGGACTTCAAAAGCGCTAGCGAGAGGAGTACATTGTGCGGGTTTACTTTTCCACGGCAGGAATGCGGCTCAGCCAAAGGCGAATGAAATGACCCCTATTGATAAATCCAGCAAGCTAGACAATGTCTGTTACGATATCCGCGGCCCGGTATTAAAAGAGGCCAAACGCCTTGAGGAAGAAGGCAATAAAGTCCTCAAACTCAATATCGGCAACCCCGCGCCTTTTGGTTTTGAAGCTCCGGACGAGATTCTGGTCGACGTTATCCGCAACCTGCCAAGCGCTCAGGGCTACTGCGACTCTAAAGGCCTCTATTCGGCACGCAAGGCTATCGTGCAGCACTATCAGGCTCGCGGCCTGCGTGAAATCACGGTCGAAGACGTTTATATCGGCAACGGCGTTTCCGAGCTGATCGTGCAGTCGATGCAGGCGTTGCTCAACAGCGGCGACGAGATGCTGGTACCGGCGCCCGACTATCCTTTATGGACGGCTGCCGTTTCGCTTTCCAGCGGTAAAGCGGTGCACTATCTCTGCGACGAGTCCGCCGGCTGGTTCCCGGATCTGGACGATATTCGCAGCAAAATCACTCCGCGTACCCGCGGCATCGTGATTATTAACCCAAATAATCCAACCGGCGCAGTGTACAGCAAGGAGCTGCTGCTGGAAGTCGTCGAGCTGGCAAGACAGCATAATTTGATCATTTTCGCCGATGAAATTTACGACAAAATTCTTTACGACGCGGCGCAGCACCATTCGATTGCCGCGCTGGCGCCGGATCTGCTGACCATCACCTTTAACGGCCTGTCAAAAACTTACCGCGTGGCGGGTTTCCGCCAGGGCTGGATGGTGCTTAACGGGCCGAAGAAGCACGCCAAGGGCTATATCGAAGGTCTGGAAATGCTGGCTTCAATGCGTCTTTGCGCCAACGTGCCGGCTCAGCACGCCATTCAAACCGCGCTGGGCGGCTATCAGAGCATCAGCGAATTTATCGTGCCGGGCGGCAGACTTTATGAACAGCGCCAGCGCGCCTGGGAGCTGATCAACGACATTCCGGGCGTCAGCTGCGTGAAGCCGGACGGCGCGCTCTATATGTTCCCGAAAATCGACGCCAAAAAATTCAACCTGCACGACGATCAGAAAATGGTGCTGGATTTCCTGCTGCAGGAGAAAGTACTGCTGGTTCAGGGCAGCGCTTTCAACTGGCCATGGCCGGATCACGTGCGTATCGTCACCCTGCCGCACGTTAACGATCTGGAAATGGCTATTGGCAAGTTTGGCCGTTTTCTGGAAGGTTATCGCCAGTAGCCCGCCACGGATATCGCTGCATTCTGTAAACTGAAGCGGCTATACTGTGTCGCCAGAGCGGGAGTCGCCCCGCTCTGGTCTTCTGGCACAGGAAAACGTTTAATGAATCAGAGCCATTTTTTTGCCCATCTTTCCCGTCTCAAGTTGATTAACCGCTGGCCGCTGATGCGCAACGTGCGTACGGAAAACGTTTCCGAACACAGTCTGCAGGTGGCGATGGTCGCTCACGCGCTGGCAGTGATTAAAAACAAAAAGTTCAACGGCAACCTTAACGCTGAGCGGATCGCGCTTACGGCGATGTATCATGACGCCAGCGAAGTGCTGACCGGCGACCTGCCGACGCCAGTGAAGTATTACAATGCGCAGATCGCCAAC
This sequence comes from Erwinia sp. CGal63, assembly GCF_037026505.1. Classification (NCBI taxonomy): domain Bacteria; kingdom Pseudomonadati; phylum Pseudomonadota; class Gammaproteobacteria; order Enterobacterales; family Erwiniaceae; genus Erwinia; species Erwinia sp. CGal63. The sequence continues at coordinate 106,369 of NZ_JAKUMN010000001.1, read as the reverse complement.
GAATATAAAAAGATAGAGAAGATAGCGCAGCAGAAACTGGTCGAGATGCTGCCCGAAGAGCTGCAGGATGCCTGGCTGCCGCTGCTGGACGAGCGGCAGCGCAGCGAGGATGAAGAGGCTATCGTCAAGCAGGCGGACGCGCTCTGCGCCTATCTGAAATGTCTGGAGGAGCTTTCCGCCGGCAACCATGAGTTTCAGCTGGCGAAAGCCCGGCTTGAAAAAACGCTCACCCAGCGGAAAAGCCCGGAAATGGACTATTTTGTCGAGGTGTTTGTGCCGAGCTTCAGCCTGTCGCTGGATGAAATCAGCCAGGAGTCGCTGTAAACATCAGAACGGGAATAGCAGCGGCACCAGTACCACGCTGACCGCCATGATCAGCAGGGTAAAAGGCACGCCCGTTTTCACAAAGTCGCCAAAACGATAGCCGCCAGGCCCCAGCACCAGCGTATTGACCGGACTGGAAACCGGCGTCATAAAAGCGCTGGAGGCCGCCACCGCTACGATCATCGCGAAAGGATAAGGCGACAACCCCATCTGGTGCGCTGCCGCGACGCCCACCGGCGCCATCAGGACGGCGGTGGCGGTATTCGAGATAAACAGCCCGATAGTGGCGCACAGCGCGAACAGACAGGTCAGCATCACATAGGGCGTGTAGCCGCCGGCCAAATCCATCAGCCCATCAACAATCAGCGTAATGCCGCCGGTTTTCTGCAGCGCCAGCGCAAACGGCATCATGCCCACAATCAAAATAATACTCGGCCAGTGGATCGCCCGGTAGGCGCTCTCCATATCGATACAGCGGAATTTGCCCATCAGCAAACAGGCGATCAGCGCCGCCACCGGATTCGGGATCTCGTTGGTCAGCATCATCGCCACCATCAGCGCCAGGCAAAAGATAGCGTGCGGCGCCTGGCTGCTGGCGGGCGCCACCTCTTTGACTTCCGCAGGCAGGCTCAACAGCAGCACGTCCCGCTTTTGCAGCTGGAGCTGACGGATCTTCTTCCAGTCGCCAATCACCAACAGGCAGTCGCCCAGCTCCAGCGGCAGATCGCTTAGTATACCCTGCAGCACTTCGCCGCGGCGGCGAATGCCGATAACGCTGACGCCGTAGCGGGTGCGGAACGAACTTTCCCGCAGCGTTTTCCCCTGCAGCTCGGAATCGGGATAAATCAGCGCTTCCGCCATACCGACATCCTGCGCGCGATCGGAAAAATATTCGCCGCGCAGGATCAGTGGTTCCAGGCGATGCTCGCTGCAAAATTCGCGGATATCGATATCGGCGGCGGACATATCGATCAGCAGCACGTCGCGGACGCGAAACTGCGTAACGCCGGTCACCGGCACCATTACTCGCCGGAATTTACGCCAGCGCTCCAGCCCGACCACGTTGATGCCGTAGCGCTCGCGCAGCTGTAAATCGTCCAGCGGCTGCCCAATCAGCGAAGATCCAGGATGCACCGCGAGGCGACGCGCGCGGCCACTAAGCTTGTAGTCGCGAATCAGATCGCGGAAGGTGCGCTCCTGCCCTTTTTTCGCCTGTTTGTTTTCCGCCGCGCCCAGCCAGAAGCGGGCAAGAAGCATATAGCCGATACCCAGCACCAGCGCCACCAGCCCGATTGGCGTCACGTCAAAAAAGCCGAAGCCCGCCAGCCCTTCGCGCACCAGCTCGCTGTTGATCACCAGGTTAGGCGCTGTGGCGACCAGCGTCATCATGCCGCTGATCAGACCCGCAAAGCTCAGGGGCATCATCAGCCTGCCTGGCGAACGGTTCATTTTCGCCGATACGCTCAGCACCACCGGAATAAAAATAGCCACCACGCCGGTCGAACTCATAAAGGCGCCCAGGCCAGCCACGGTCAGCATCAGCAGCGCCAGCATTTTCGCCTCGCTGCTGCCGGCCGCTTTCATCAGCCATTCGCCCATACGCAGCGCCACGCCGGTGCGCACCAGTCCTTCGCCAATCACAAACAGCGCCGCGATCAGAATAACGTTGGCGTCGCTGAAGCCCATCATCGCTTCCTGCAAGGTTAATGTGCCGCTCAGCACAAAAGCGATAATCACCAGCAGCGCCACGACATCCATACGCATTTTGCCGCTGACGAACAGCGCTATCGCTATCGCCAGCAGGCTCAACACCCAGATAAGCTCTTTATTCACTTCCGCTTCCCGCCCGTGAGAAAAACTTTCGGGAGGATGCCATAAAAAAACCCCGCTGATGCGGGGCTAAATCATATCTTAGTGCTTTCGGTGCACATCGAGCGTGCCGTCAGCATTTTTGCTGATAATCAGCTCCTCCAACGAGCTGAGCTGCATATCGACATCCTCCAGCCTCGGCGATCCGGCGGGCGCGTTGACGGCGATAACGTGACTGCCGGCAGCGAGTCCGGAAAGGATGCCCGCAGCGGCATCTTCCACCACCACGCACTCTTCCGGCTCCAGCTCCAGCAGCTGTGCGCCCAGCAGATAGGCGTCAGGCGCTGGCTTGCCGTTTTGCACTCGCTCTGCGGTGATAAAAATCTCCGGCTCCGGCAGGCCAGCCGCTTTGCGTCGGGCTGAGGCGACCGGCACCGAGCCGGAGGTGACGATAGCCCAGGGTACGCGGAGCTCGTTCAGCGTGGCGAGCAGCTGCACCGCACCCGGCAGAGCCACGATGCCGTCAGTGTCTTCCGCTTCGGTTTTTTCCAGCGCCAGGAACTCCTGCTGGATCGCCTCTTCCGAAGCGCCGGCCATAAAATGACGCAGTGAGGTGATAGCCTGCTTGCCGTGGATAAAATTCAGCACGTCATCCGCTGCGATGTCGTGCCGCGAGGCCCAGTTTACCCAGGCGCGTTCGACCACCGGTAGGGAATCCACCAGCGTGCCGTCCAAATCAAACAGAAAACCTTTACACTTCACTGCATATTCCTTCTCAGGCGTTGATGATTTGCGCGATCTCGTTCGCGCTCAGATGATACTGCCTTGGACAAGTGTGCCATACGGCGAGCATACGTTGATACTTTTCCCACATCGGCGTCTGCGCGTTAAAGCCGTGGCTGCCGGCGTCAAAATGGGTATAGCGGCCTTCAGTCTGCACCATAAACCGCACGTAGCCGAGATATCGCGCCTCGGTAGCGGCGTCGAAGCCCAAAAATTGCAGGCGCCGCTCTTCGATTTCGTTGGGATCTTTCAGATTTGTCCAGGACACGTGCAGCGCGTGGTGCATCTCCATAATATCGATAAGGGTGCGGCACACCGTTTCGGGCAGTTCGCCGAACTCGCGGTCCAGCTCACGCATCTGCAATCCGTAACCGCGCTCGACGATAGTCTGCAGGCGGCGATAGCGCTCGAGGTTGTCGGGATCCAGCAGGCTCATCAGCCGGTACTGGTTAGAAAGGATTAAACGCTGCGCATGGCTCATTTCCATCATCAACTCCTGGTGTCCGTAGGACAGGTGAAATTAGGATGGCGCAAGGATTGCACAACGCGCTGCGGCAAGGCACAGCAAACCGCCACTTCTTTGACGCAGGCCAGTTTTTCGCCGCCGCCGCAGCGAAAAACGGCAAAACTCAGAGATCGTCGAGAAAGGTTTTATCCAGCTGGCGAAAAGCGCGCTTCAGCACGTCGGCCAGAGACTGATAGGTAGGCTTGCCTTCCACGGGCGCCAGCGCCTGTCCGGCCGCCTGCAGCTTTTCGCGCACTTCATGGAACCAGCTCAGCAACGCGGGCGGCAGCGGCGTAACGGAGCGCTTGCCCAGCCACCACAGACCCTGCATCGGCAGGCTGCAGGCAAACAGCGCGGTAGCGACGGCTGGCCCGAGCTGGCCGCCTAAGGCGATTTGCCAGGTCATGGCGAAGATAGCCAACGGCGGCATAAAACGAATGCCGAAGCGCGTCGCTGTCGTCACTCTGTTTTCCGGAAACAAAGGCGCGAGACGCTTGTCGGCTGGCCATGTTTTCATGTAGTGCTGCCCGTTCTGGAACAGTTTAAACCAACCGACGGTGCCGGATTCATTTGCCATGGTTGACCTCAACTTCAGGGATAAAAATTAAACAAAAAATATAGCTCAACAACTTTACCTGACATCTTTCAAAAAATTTTGTCTTTGCAAGGCACTCGGTTATCCTGTGCGCGATTGTTGAATGGCTGTTACATGCTTGCTGCGATTCTGCTGGTTCAGAGTCCACCAGCGCGCACAAATTCAAAAAATCTTGTGATTTTTATGAAATTTTTTTGCTTTCGGACAAATATTGCCGTCAGCATGATGTTCATCATTAATGTACCAGCTTTCATGCGCTACGCTGATAGTTGATTGAGTTTTTTTTCGCCACCCTCAACCAATAGGACCTACCATGTCGAGTAAGTTAGTTCTGGTTTTGAACTGCGGTAGCTCATCGTTAAAGTTCGCTATTCTCAACCCCGCAAACGGCGACGAATACCTTTCCGGTTTAGCCGAATGTTTCCATCTGCCTGAAGCGCGCATCAAGTGGAAAATGGAGGGCGACAAACAGGAAGCGGCACTAGGCGCTGGCGCAGCTCACAGTGAGGCTCTTAACTTTATCGTTAAAACTATTCTGGCACAAAAACCAGCGCTGTCTGCACAAATTACTGCAATAGGCCACCGTATCGTGCATGGCGGCGAGAAACTGACCCAGTCCGTGGTAATTGACCAGGACGTTATCCAGGGTATCAAGGACGCTTCCTCTTTCGCGCCGCTGCATAATCCGGCACATCTGATCGGCATCGATGAAGCGATGAAAAACTTTCCGCACCTCTCCGATAAAAACGTGGCGGTATTCGATACCGCGTTTCATCAGACCATGCCGGAAGAGTCCTATCTTTACGCCCTGCCTTACTATTTATATGAAGAGCATGGCGTGCGCCGCTATGGCGCGCACGGCACCAGCCACTACTATGTGACGCACGAGGCGGCTAAGGTGCTTAACAAGCCGCTGAGCGAACTGAACATCATTACCTGTCATCTGGGCAACGGCGGCTCCATCAGCGCCATTCGCAACGGCGAGTGCGTGGATACCTCTATGGGCCTGACGCCGCTGGAAGGCCTGGTGATGGGTACCCGCTCCGGCGATATCGATCCGGCCATCATCTTCTTCCTGCACGACACGCTGGGCATGAGCGTGGACGCTATCAACAAGCTGCTGACCAAAGAGTCCGGCCTGCTTGGCCTGACCGGCGTGACCAGCGACTGCCGCTACGTGGAGGATAACTACGCCACAAAAGAGGATGCGAAGCGCGCGATGGATGTGTTCTGCCACCGTCTCGCCAAGTATATCGGCGCCTATACGGCGCTGATGGAAGGTCGTCTGGACGCGGTGATCTTTACCGGCGGCATCGGCGAAAACGCCGCGATGGTGCGCGAGCTGACGCTGAATAAACTGGCGCTGCTCGGCTTCGAGGTCGATCACGAACGCAACCTGGCGGCCCGCTTCGGTAAAGGCGGCTTTATTAATAAAGAGGGCACGCGGCCCGCTATCGTTATCCCAACTAACGAAGAGCTGGTGATTGCGCAGGACGCCAGCCGTTTAACCGCTTAAGTGAACACCGTCAGCCGAGGCTGACGGTGTTGTTTCAGGCATCAGGAAATCCACCGGCGCCGTTTTTCGGCAGTGACAGTCCGAACCACGGCATCGCGGGTCTAATTTTGAGAGGTCTACTTTGTCTCGTACCATAATGCTAATCCCGACCGGCACCAGCGTCGGTCTAACCAGCGTCAGTCTTGGCGTTATTCGCGCGATGGAGCGCAAAGGCGTTCGCCTGAGCGTGTTCAAACCTATCGCCCAGCCTCGTTCGGGCGGCGACTCGCTCGATCAGACCACGCTGATTATCCGCGCCAACTCCGCCATTCCGGCCGCCGAACCGCTGCAGATGAGCCATGTTGAGTCGCTGCTGGGCGCCAATCAGCAGGACGTGCTGATGGAAGAGATCATCGCGCGCTATCATGAAAACACCCAGGACGCGGAAGTCGTGCTGGTGGAAGGCCTGGTGCCGACGCGTAAGCATCAGTTCGCTTCCGCGCTGAACTATGAGATCGCCAAAACGCTGAACGCGGAAATCGTGTTCGTGATGTCGCCGGGCAACGATTCGCCAGCCCAGCTGCAGGAGCGCATCAAGCTGGTACGCAGCAGCTTTGGCGGCAGCAAAAATAAAAACATTACCGGCGTTATCGTCAACAAGCTGAACGCGCCGGTCGATGAACAGGGGCGTACACGTCCCGATCTGTCCGAGATTTTCGACGACTCCACCAAAGCCAGCGTGGCCAATATCGATCCGCAGCAGCTCGCCGTTAACAGTCCGCTGCCGGTGCTGGGCTGCGTGCCGTGGAGCTTCGATCTGATCGCTACCCGCGCCATTGATATGTGCCGTCATCTGAACGCCACCGTTATCAACGAAGGCGATATCGCCACGCGCCGCGTCAAGTCGGTGACTTTCTGCGCCCGCAGCCTGCCGCATATGCTGGAGCACTTCCGTCCCGGTTCGCTGCTGGTGACTTCTGCCGACCGTCCCGACGTGCTGGTCGCTGCCTGCCTGGCGGCGATGAACGGCGTGGAGATCGGCGCGATCCTGCTGACCGGCGGCTATCAAATCGACGAGCCTATCCAGCGCCTTTGCGAACGCGCTTTCGCTACCGGCCTGCCGGTCTTTATGGTGAAAACCAACACCTGGCAAACCTCGCTGAGCCTGCAAAGCTTCAACCTGGAAGTGCCAAGCGATGATACCCAGCGTATCGAGCGCGTGCAGGAGTATGTCGCGAGCCATATCAGCTCTGACTGGATCGAATCGCTGACCGCCGCTTCCGAACGCAGCCGTCGTTTGTCGCCGCCTGCCTTCCGCTACCAGCTGACCGAGCTGGCCCGCCAGGCGCGCAAACGCATCGTGCTGCCGGAAGGCGACGAGCCGCGCACGGTTAAAGCCGCCGCCATCTGCGCCGAGCGCGGTATCGCTACCTGCGTGCTGCTGGGCAATCCGGAAGAGATCCAGCGCGTGGCCGCCGCTCAGGGCGTCGAGCTGGGCAAAGGCATTGAGATTGTCGACCCGGAAGTCGTGCGTGAGAACTACGTTCCTCGCCTGGTGGAGCTGCGTAAAAACAAAGGCATGACCGAAGTGGTGGCGCAGGAGCAGCTGGAAGACAACGTGATGCTCGGCACCATGATGCTGGAGCGCAGCGAAGTGGACGGTCTGGTTTCCGGCGCGGTGCACACCACGGCCAACACCATTCGTCCGCCGCTGCAGCTGATTAAAACCGCGCCGGGCAGCTCGCTGGTTTCCTCGGTGTTCTTTATGCTGCTGCCGGAGCAGGTGCTGGTCTACGGCGACTGCGCCATCAACCCGGATCCTAACCCGGAGCAGCTGGCTGAGATCGCCATTCAGTCTGCCGATTCCGCGACCGCTTTCGGTATCGAGCCGCGTGTGGCGATGATCTCCTACTCCACCGGCAACTCCGGCGCGGGCAGCGACGTAGAGAAAGTTCGTGAAGCAACGCGTATCGCGCAGGAAAAACGTCCCGATCTGGTTATCGACGGCCCGCTGCAGTACGACGCGGCTATTATGGCGGACGTGGCTAAATCCAAAGCGCCGAATTCGCCGGTCGCCGGTCGCGCCACCGTGTTTATTTTCCCTGACCTGAACACGGGCAACACCACTTATAAAGCCGTGCAGCGTTCAGCGGATCTGATCTCTATCGGGCCGATGCTGCAGGGCATGCGCAAGCCGGTTAACGACCTGTCACGCGGCGCGCTGGTGGACGATATTGTTTATACCATCGCGCTGACCGCCATTCAGGCAAAACAGGCCGAAGGCTAAGCGCGCTTTAAATTAAGGCGGATCGAAAGATCCGCCTTTCTTTGTTTATAATAAAAGAATCTTTCAAGCGGAAATAAGTCGAAAACCGCTATTTCAATCAGGCGTCTCGTGCTTCCCTTCTGGCGTTTTTTGTAAGCAAAACACCCCCTTTCCTGTTGAATTATAAGACAAAAAATCGAGGTGAAATTATTCCTGGTAGAATTCAGCTTCCGGTGCCAGGCTTATCATGGCAAGAGACTGAGTCTTATCGATAATAATGTCATCAGGAACCAACCGATATCAGGCAAGGGAGTTCTCTCATGAGCGATCATCAAATTCATCCGGTTTATAATGAAGTAAATAGCGGTCTTCCGCTAAAACGTATTTCATGGAGCGCTATTTTTGCGGGCGTGATCCTTTCTATGGTTATTTATTTGCTGCTGACCGTTTTAGGCACGGCGATAGGTGCCACCACCATCGATCCTTTAAAAGAGCAGAATCCGCTTGATGGCCTGGGCACCGGCGCCACCATCTGGACAGGATTAAGTATGCTGATCTCTGTCGGCGCGGGCGCTTATATTAGCGGCCGTCTGGCACAGCGCGAAGGTGCGCTGCACGGACTGCTGATGTGGGCGGTTAATACGCTGGTCTGCGTCTGGCTGGTCGTTGCCGTGCTCAGCAGCGCGGTGAGCGGTACTGCCAGCGTGGTCGGTTCCGGCTTCAGTATGCTGGGCAATGGCATCTCCGCTATCGCGCCTTCCGTCGGTCAGAACATCAAGCAGAAGCTGCAGGAAAACAATATCGACCTGAATAATCTGCAGAACGAGCTGGAAACCACGCTGCGTCAGACCGGTAAGCCGGAACTGCAGCCGGAAAAACTGCAGCAGGACGCCAACAAGGAAGCCAACACCGCGCAGAATCAGGCAGAGAATACCGCGCAAAACCAGCAGAACGCCGATACCGATCTGGCTAACTGGTTTTCTGGCGTAGTGCAGCGCAATCAGGCTACGCTGCAGGCTGCTGACGTGGACGCGCTGAAAAACATCATTAAAGCCCGCACCGGCAAAAGCGATCAGGAAGTCGATCAGATCGTCGCCCAGACTCAGCAGAGCTATGAGCAGGCTTATCAGAAATATCAGGAGCTGAAAAAACAGGCTGAGCAGAAAGCCCGTGAAGCAGGCGATAAAGCCGCCGCGGCCACGGCGAAAGCCAGCTGGATTACGCTGATTGTCCTGCTGGTCGAAGCTGCTATCGCCGGCTGGTTAGGTATGCTGGGCCGCAAAACGCAGCCTCGTCTGGCCGTACGCGAAACCCGTTAAGCAGCGTCGTTAAAAAAGCAGAACCCCATGAAAGCATGGGGTTCTTCAACGCTCTTCAGGCCGCTATAGCGGCCTTTTTTAACGGTGTTGCTCGCCGTTACGGCTTAGCCACAGCGACAGCGCCTTCAGCGAATCCGCAGTGAATTCGTCGCAGCGGGCGGTGATCTCTTCCGGCGTCATCCAGAATATCTCTTCCACTTCTTCTTCCTGCATCGCGAAAGGGCCATGAGAAACGCAGCTAAACAGCCCGCCCCAAACGCGGCAATAGTCGTCTTCATAGTAAAACAGACCGTGTTCAGCGAAAGGCACGGCAGCGATGCCCAATTCTTCCTCCGCCTCGCGGCGCGCCGATTCCAGCATCTCTTCGCCGCTCTGCACCACGCCGCCCGCCGTCGCATCCAGCATCCCGGGCATAAAGTCTTTATTCTGCGTCCGACGCTGCACCAGAATCTTTCCTGCGCCGTTGTGCACCACAATATAGGTCGCGCGATGACGTAAACACTGCGCACGCATATGCGCGCGGCTGGACTGCGCGATCACTTCGTTATCCTCGTTAACGATATCCACCCACTCCGTGTTGCTGTCTTGCTCCACCATCCCTAACCCTTACTTGTCTGGCGCTTTTGCGCTCGTTGATGCCTGCCCGCGCAGTCTGCCACGGGCTGTCTTAAAATATTGATCCCGCTGTGTCATTGCGCGGCATCTTTAAAAGATTCTGTCAGCCAGAGCTGTACCGAAGCGCGCTGCCACTGAAAATGGGCGTAATCGGCCAGAGGTTGCGGCACGCTGTCGCCATGCAGCGCCAGCCTGTTAATCATTATCGCCAGATCCGTGTCCGCTATCGACCATTCGCCGAAAAGATTCTGCTGGCCGGACGGCAGCAGGCGTTCGACGGCGGAAATAAGCTTCTCAGCGGAACGGAGCGCGGCTGCGGAGAGCGGCGGAAAGGTTTCGCCGGCAAAGATCGCTTCTGTTGGCCTCTCCTGACGCAGCGGCAAAAAATCGCTGCGCAGCCAGGCCTGAATCTCTCTGGCCCTGGCGCGCTTTTCACGCTCGCGCGGATAGAGCCGCTCATAGTCCGGCGCGGGAAAGCGCTCTTCCAGATATTCCGTGATGGCGGAAGACTCAGAGAGCAGAAAACCGTCAAGCTGCAGCGTCGGCACGCGCCGCGTCAGTGAGAGCTCGCCGTAGGCTTGCTGAAGATGCTCCCGGCTTGCGAGATCGAGGCGCTTTACCGAAAACGGCACGCCCTTTTCACTCAGCGCGACAAAGACGGACATCACATACGGACTAAAAAAACAGGCGTCAGACCACAAAACAACGTTAGGAGAGTTCATTCCGGGTTCCTTAAAGCGCGGCGTCTGCACTCTGTTTACCCATTTTTCTGACGAAAGGCAATCGGCACGCGAGACGCTGAGGTTGGCGACGGTCGCGGGACGCTCTTTTCCGCTAACTTCGCCTAAGCTTATGGCATGCTTAACGATACTATTTGGGGAGAGTTTCAGCATGCACATTTTACTCACGGGCGGTACCGGCCTGATCGGTAGCCACCTGATTCCTCGTCTGTTATCCCGCGGCGAAAGCGTGAGCGTGGTTACCCGCGACGTGGTCAGCGCGCGCCAGAAGCTGGGTGAAAAAGTGAGCCTGTGGTCCGGCCTGGATCAACAGCGTAATCTTGACGGCGTGGATGCCATTATCAACCTGGCCGGCGAGCCTATCGCCGACAAACGCTGGACCGAACAGCATAAACAGCAGCTATGCGAAAGCCGCTGGCAGATTACCGAACGGCTGGCGACGCTGATCAACGCCAGCGCCACGCCGCCCGGGGTGTTTATCTCCGGCTCGGCGACGGGCTTTTACGGCGACACCGGCGATCTGGTGCTCACCGAGGACGATCCCGGCCAGCAGGAGTTTACCCACAAGCTGTGCGCCCATTGGGAATCGCTGGCAATGGCGGCCGACAGCGACAGAACGCGGGTTTGCCTGCTGCGCACCGGCGTGGTGCTGGCGAAACAGGGCGGCGCGTTGGGCAAAATGAAACTGCCCTTTAAGCTGGGCATCGGCGGCCCGCTCGGCAGCGGCCAGCAGTATATGCCGTGGATACATATCGACGATATGCTGAACGCCATTCTGTGGCTGCTCGACAATCCGCAGCTGCGCGGCCCGTTTAACATGGTTTCGCCCTATGCGGTGCGCAACGAACAGTTCGCCGCTATGCTGGGACACGCGATGCATCGTCCGGCCTTTATGCGCACGCCCGCCAGCGCGATTAAGCTGATGATGGGCGAATCCGCGGTGCTGGTGCTGGGCGGTCAGCACGTGCTGCCAAAGCGGCTGGAGGATTCCGGCTTCAGCTTCCGCTGGTATCAGCTGGACGAGGCGCTGGCGGACGTGGTGTAGCTCAGCCACGCGCTCTACTTCAGCGCGCCCGATAAAAACTGCTGCAGCCGTGGGCTCTGCGGATTATTAAACAGCGCTTCCGGCGGCCCCTGCTCTTCTATTCTGCCCTGATGCAGAAAGATAACCTGGCTGGAAACGTGACGGGCGAACTCCATTTCGTGCGTCACCACCACCATGGTTTTGCCCTCTTCCGCCAGCTTCTGCATGATGCGCAGCACTTCGCCTACCAGCTCCGGATCGAGCGCTGACGTTGGCTCATCAAACAGCAGCACTTCCGGCTCCATCGCCAGCGCGCGAGCGATGGATACGCGCTGCTGCTGACCGCCGGAAAGATTCACCGGATATTTCGCCCGGGCACGCTCGTCAATGCCCACTTTTTCCAGATAGTGGATAGCGCGCGACTGCGCTTCCGCCTTGCTCAGTCCCAATACCTGGATCGGCGCTTCCATCACGTTTTGCAGCACCGTCATATGGCTCCAGAGATTAAAGTGCTGGAATACCATGGTCAGGCTGGTGCGCAGCGCCCGAAGTTGCTCTTTGTCAGCAACCTTTAGCTGACCGTCGCTGTCGCGCACCAGATTAATCGGCTGATTATTAACGGAGATAGATCCTTCGCTGGGCTTTTCTAGGAAATTAATACAGCGCAGAAATGTACTCTTTCCCGAGCCGGAAGAGCCGATGATGGTAATGACGTCGCCCGCGTTCGCCTGCAGCGAGACGCCTTTCAACACTTCATGATCGCCGTAACGCTTATGCAGCTCGGTGACGTTTAGTTTATTGGCCATAGCTCTGCTCAGTGGGTCGAAGAAGATTTTATATGTGCCAGCCAGCGTTTTTCCGCCTTACGGAACAGGCTAATCAGCACATAAGAGATAATCAGGTAAAGCGCCGCGGCGATACCGAAGGCGGTAAAAGGCTGATAGGTGGCGGAGTTGATATCACGCGCCACCTTCAGCAAATCCGGCACGGTAGCGGTAAACGCCAGCGCCGTAGAGTGCAGCATCAGGATGACTTCGTTGCTGTAGGCCGGCAGCGCGATACGCAGCGCCGAAGGCAGGATAATGCAACGCCAGAGCTTAAAGGTGGAAAAACCGTAGGCGCGCGCCGCCTCGATTTCACCATGCGGCACGGCGCGGATGGCGCCGGCGAAAATTTCCGTGGTATAGGCGCAGGTATTGAGCGTCAACGCCAGCAGCGTGCAGTTCAGGCCGCTACGGAAAAAGGCGTTCAGCAACTCGCTGCCCTTGACCACTTCCAGCGTGTACATCCCGGAGTAGAACACCAGCAGCTGCACATAGAGCGGCGTGCCGCGAAAAACATAAGTAAACAGCCAGACCGGCAAGCGCACGACTTTCAGGCTGGAGACGCGCGCTATCGCCAGCAGCACCGCCAGGCAGCCGCCAAGCGCCACGGAGATAATCAGCAGCCAGAGCGTAATCGCCACGCCGGAAAAGCGGTAGCCGTCCGACCACAGCAGAGCTTTCCCGTACTCCTGCAGGATATCGATCATAAGTCAGCCCTCTTGACGCCCACCGAGTAGCGACGATTCAGCCACCACAGCACGCCGTTGGAGAGCGTGGTGAAAATCAGGTAAATCACGCCGGCCACGATGGCGAAATAAAATGGCTGCCAGGTACTTTTACCCGCCAGCTGCGTCGCTTTCACCACATCTTCCAGCCCCAGCAGCGATACCAGCGCGGTAGCTTTGAGGATAACCTGCCAGTTGTTGCCGATTCCGGGTAGCGCGTAGCGCATCATCGCCGGAAAAAGAATGCGGCGGAAGGTCTGAGAAGCGCTAAAACCGAAGGCTGTCGCCGCTTCGATTTGCCCTTTCGGCACGGCCATAAAGGCGCCGCGAAAGGTTTCAGTGAAGTAGGCGCCGTAGATAAATCCCAGCGTGATAATGCCCGCCGCCAGAGGATTGATATTAAACTGGCTGAAACCCAGCAGATCGGTAAGCTGGTTAAGCGCGATTTGCAGGCCGTAGAAAATCAGCAGCATCAGCACCAGATCGGGCACGCCGCGGATCAGCGTAGTGTAGCCTTCAAAAAGCATCACCAGCGCGCGACGTCGGGAGAGCTTGGCGGCGGCGCCGATCAGGCCCAGCGCCACTGAAAGCAGCACCGAGCTGAGCGCCAGCTCCAGCGTTACCATCGCGCCTTTAAAAATAAGTGCAGAGTAGCCATACAGCATAAGCAGTTTCCTGTCTGATTCTGAACGTTTGACCCGCCGCGCGCAGGGCAAATCGGGGAGAGCCAGCGCCCTCCCCGTGACAGGTTTTCTTAACCGCCGTACACGTCAAAATTGAAATATTTTTTTGCCAGCTTGTCGTAGGTACCGTCTTTGCGCATGTCGTCGAAAGCTTTATCGATAGCGGCTTTCAGCTCGGTGCTCTCTTTCGGCAAACCGATGCCGGTGCCGACGCCGAAGATTTTCTCATCTTTCACTGCCGGGCCAGCAAAAGCGTAATCTTTGCCTACAGGCTGCTTGAGGAAACCTTCGCTGGCGGCGACTTCATCCTGGAAGGCAGCGTCGATACGGCCAGCGGTGAGATCCTGATAGACCAGATCCTGATTGGCGTAAGGCGTAACGGTGACGCCTTTAGTGCGCCAGTACTGGTTAGCATAGGTTTCCTGAGTAGTGCCCTGCAGCAAACCAATGGTTTTGCCTTTCAGCGACGCTATTGTCGGTTCGATCTTAGAGCCTTTCGGCGCAATCAGACGGGCATTGGCCGCGTAGAGTTTTTCAGAAAAGGCGATCTCCTGCTGGCGCTTTTCCGTAATAGAGAGCGAAGAAATAATCGCGTCGATTTTTTTCGCCTTCAGTGACGGGATCAGCGCGTCGAAGTCGCTTTCCACAAAGGTACACTTAGCCTCCATACGCTTGCAGAGTTCATTGGCCAAATCGATATCAAAGCCCACCAGCTCGCCCTGAGCGTTTTTCGATTCGAATGGCGCGTAGGTTGGATCGGTGCCGATACGCAGCGTTTTCGGCGCGGCGGCAAAAGCGCTGCCGGCAGAGAGCGCCAGCAGCAGGGAAAGAGCCATAACCTGCTTCTTCATAGATTATCCTCAGAGTTTTATTATGGAGGGGCCAGCGCAAACACTTGCAGGTTTCATGCCAGCTTTCAGGCAAAGCGATTGGGCGCACCGGGTCAGGGAAACGTTAAAAAAACGCGACCCGATGGCGAGGATAGCGAAGAAAAATGCATCGCTTTGGTGCATTTTTTGCACGCAAAGCGTTTTTATGCGGAAAAATGCACCAAAAAGGAGCGCGAGACAGGCGTCTATGCACCCTGCCAGCGCGTGAAAAGATCTTCCGCCAGTTCGATCTCGAACTGATCCAGCACGCGGTTAACCGTCTGATCGACGATATCCATCACTTTTTCCGGACGATGATAGAAAGCGGGCACGGGCGGCATAATAATCGCGCCCAGCTCCGCCGCGGTAGTCATCATGCGCAGGTGACCGAGATGCAGCGGCGTTTCGCGCACGCAGAGCACCAGCCGACGCCGCTCTTTCAGGATCACGTCGGCCGCGCGCGTGAGCAAACCGTCGCTGTAGCTGTGGACGATGCCGGAGAGCGTTTTCATCGAACAAGGCAGGATCGCCATGCCATCGGTTTTAAAAGAGCCGGAGGAGATGCTGGCGGCGATATCGCGCGCGTCATGCACCACATCCGCCATCGCCTGCACGTCGCGCACCGAATAGTCGCTTTCCAGCGCCAGCGTCTGCCGCGCAGCCTGGCTCATGACCAGATGCGTTTCCACGCCTGCAACCTGCTGCAGGATCTGCAGCGTGCGCACGCCGTAAATCACGCCGCTGGCGCCCGAAATGCCGATGATCAGTCGTTTCATAATAGTCCTTAGCCGTCTGTGTCCGCGCCGCAAAAAAAATGGGCCGGAATTGCTTCCGACCCATGATACCAGGAAACCTGCGAACGCATCAGCCTTCGTTGTGCATTTCCAGGTTTTCCACTTCGTTCTGCCGCGCTACCGCTTTGGCGTCGTCATTGCGCAGCGACTGGATATGCTCCAGATAACGCTGGTCAACGTCTTTGGTAACGTAGACGCCGTTGAACACCGAGCACTCAAACTGGGCGATATCCGGATTTTCTTCGCGTACAGCTTCGATCAGATCGTCCAGATCCTGGAAAATCAGCGCATCGGCTTTAATTAGCTTACAGATCTCATCAACTTCACGACCGTGCGCAATCAGTTCGGTCGCGCTTGGCATATCGATACCGTAAACGTTCGGGAAACGGATTTCCGGCGCGGCCGAGGCCAGATAGACTTTTTTCGCGCCCGCTTCGCGCGCCATCTCAATAATCTGCTCCGAGGTAGTGCCGCGCACGATGGAGTCATCCACCAGCAGCACGTTCTTGCCGCGGAACTCGGCGCGGTTGGCGTTCAGCTTGCGACGTACCGCGCTGCGGCGCTGATGCTGGCCCGGCATGATAAAGGTACGGCCCACATAGCGGTTTTTCACAAAGCCCTGGCGGTATGGCTTGTCCAGAATACGGGCCATTTCGAGCGCGATATCGCAGGAGGTTTCCGGAATCGGAATAACCACGTCGATATCCAGATCCTCCCATTCGCGGGCGATTTTTTCGCCGAGCCTTGTGCCCATACGCACGCGCGCGCTGTAGACGGAAATTTTGTCCAGGAACGAGTCC
Source organism: Erwinia sp. CGal63 (assembly GCF_037026505.1). NCBI lineage: Bacteria > Pseudomonadati > Pseudomonadota > Gammaproteobacteria > Enterobacterales > Erwiniaceae > Erwinia > Erwinia sp. CGal63. The sequence goes on along the minus strand of NZ_JAKUMN010000001.1, from coordinate 90,199 downwards.
GGGCGGGCAAAATAGACGTACTCGAACAGGCACGGATTGAATTTCGGGTTCTCCGCGCACTGGCGGGTGAAAAGCTGCCCTTTTTCGGTGACGTAGATCGCCTCGCCCGGCGCGACGTCGCGCAGGAACTCAAAGCCCAGGGTATCCAGCGCCACGCTTTCAGAAGCCACCATATACTCATTGCGGCCATCCGGTAGCGCGCGCTTGCCGATCACTAACGGACGAATGCCGTTAGGATCGCGGAAAGCGACCAGGCCGTGGCCGATAATCATCGCCACGCAGGCGTAGGCGCCGCGCACCTGCTGATGTACCGACGCCACTGCCGTAAAAATGTTTTCGGCTTCCAGCGGGTAGTGCTGAACGCGATCCAGTTCTGCCGCAAAAATATTGAGCAGAATTTCCGAATCGGAAGTGGTGTTGATGTGACGGCGGCCGCTTTCAAACAGCTGCTTGCGCAGCTCGTGGGCGTTGGTCAGGTTGCCGTTATGCGCCAGCGTGATGCCGTAAGGCGAGTTGACGTAAAAAGGCTGCGCTTCGGAAGCGCTGGAGCTTCCAGCAGTCGGGTAACGTACGTGGCCGATGCCCATATTGCCCTGCAGGCGCTGCATGTGGCGAGCTTCAAACACATCGCTCACCAGGCCGTTCGCCTTGCGCAGGCGGAAGCAGTTTAAAGCATCGATAGTCACGATGCCCGCAGCATCCTGGCCACGGTGCTGCAGCACCGTTAACGCATCATAAATCGACTGGTTGACCGGCATAAAACCGGCGATCCCGACAATACCGCACATGTGGTCATTTCCTCATAAGCCGCAACCCCGGCTCGATTACCGGGGTAAAAAACTCGACGTGCTTTTCAGGTAGTCGAAAAACCACCTGATAATATAGCTAAACTGGGGAATCAGCTGAGACTGTTGCCAGTCCTGACTTTTGGAAAAGCCGGTGAAGGTATCCAGGAAAAACAGCATGGCCGACACAATCAGTACGCCGCGTAATGCCCCGAAACAGACTCCCAACACCCTGTCGGTTCCCGACAGGCCGGTTTTTTCAACCAGCGAACCAATCACATAGTTGACTATCGCGCCCACAATTAGCGTGGCGATAAACAAGGCTGCGATGGCGATTCCATTTCGAACCAGTTCGTCTTCAAAACCTGTGAACCAGACAGCAAGGAAGGAGTAGTAATGACTGGCGACAAAAAATGCGCAACCCCAGGTGACGAGCGATAATGCTTCCCGAACGAACCCGCGGATCAGGCTGACAAGAGCCGAAAAACCAATAACCGCAATAATGACGTAATCTATCCAGACCATGAACTCTTCCAGCGACTGTGCCTCTGATCAGGCTGCATTTTTCTGCCGCGTACCGCGGCGGCACGGGGCAACACAGAACGCAGCCTGAGTTCGGGGCGAATTCTAACAGAAAAAGAAAACGTTTGCGTACCTTTTCCTTAACCGTTCTGATGAAAACCGGGCATGAAAAAAAACGGCGCGGAGCCTGCGGGAAAAAGCGTGAAACAGGCTGGCCGTAATGCCTCGGCAACTGTTTGTTTTAACTTATTTTACACGCCACCGCTTCGGCTGAAGCGGCGGCCTGACAGCGCCTGAAAGGCGCTGCCTTTTTCAACGATAGCGAACGCCTAACGCGCGCTGTAAGGCTTAACCACGCCGCTCAGACCGGAAATGCCTTTCAGCTCGCCGACCGCGCTCTGCATTTTCGCTTTCGAGGCGTCCGGCCCGACGTAAATACGGGTGATTTCACCCTGCACCGGCGTCGACGGCACCGTATAGGCGCGATAGCCGGAAAGGCGCAGCGAGGCGACAATCTCGTTGACCTTGGCTGCGTTTTTCAACGCGCCCAGCTGCACGACCCAGGCTTGCCCTGCCGGCGCGCTCTCCTGCCGGGTTTCCGGCTTAGCTTCCGGTTTAGGTTCCGTTTTCACTACCGGCTTCGGTTCCTGCTTCGGCTTTTCTACCGGTTTCGGCTGCGGTTTGGGTTTCTCAACGGGTTTTTCCGCAGGCTTTGTCTCTACGTGACTTACCGGCGGCGGCGACACCACGGTTGGCTGATTGTCAGCCTGCGGCGCGGTCGAGCCGCTTTCCGCCTGCGAGGTGTTTTCACCCGCGACCGCCGAGCCGGCGCCTTCCGGCGGCTGCGCCGGTAGCGACTGCGTTACCGGCGGCACCATTTCCGTCTCCTGCTGATCGCCAGGCCTGGGCACCAGCGGAATGGCGGCGAACTCCTCTTTGTAATGCTTTTTCTTACCGTCCAGCAGGCCCGGCAGCACAATCACGCCCAGCGCCACTATAATCACCGTTCCCACTAAACGATTCTGAAACTTACTTGCCACTGCCACTCTCCGTTTCCATCGTTTCCATTACCTGCGCTACGGTGTGGAAAGAGCCGCACACCAGCACGATATCCTGCGTTTCGGCCTGTTGCCGCGCCTGGTGAAACGCCGCGGCGACGCTGGAGCAAGCCTGGCCATCCGGCAGATGGGCCAGCAGCTGTTCTGCCGTCGCGCCTCTTGGCCCTGCCAGCGGCGCGCAGTACCAGTAATCCACCTGCGGCGCGAGGCAGGCCAGGGTACCGGCAATATCTTTGTCATGCAGCATACCGACCACCGCGTGAACCTTGCCGCTTTTCGGCAGCTCGCTCAGGCGTCCGGCCAGATAACCTGCCGCGTGAGGGTTATGCGCGACGTCCAGAATAATGCGCGGCGACTCTGCAACGGTCTGGAAACGACCGGGTAAAACGGCCTTATCCAGCTCGTAAAGCGTTTCATCGGCCACGTTAAGCGGCGCAGCGCGCAGCGCGGCCAATGCGGTAGCCGCGTTGGGTAAAGGCACCTGCGGCAGAGGCAGACCGTTCAGCGTCCCCTTCGCGTCGGTAAAGCTCCAGTCGTTTTCGCCGACGCAGTAAGACCAGTCATGGCCGCGCCTCAGCAGCCGCGCGCCTGACGCCTCGGCCACTTCGCCAATGGTATGCGGCATATCGGGCTCGCCGACCACGGCGGGCTTGCCGCTACGGAACACCCCCGCTTTTTCCCGGCCGATGCTCTCGCGATCCGGGCCAAGCCAGTCGGTGTGATCGAGCGCGATGCTGGTGATCACCGCTACGTCGGCATCGACGATATTGGTCGCGTCCAGACGACCGCCCAGGCCGACTTCCAGGATCGCCACGTCTAACTGCGCACGCTTAAACAGCCAGAGCGCGGAAAGCGTGCCGTATTCAAAATAGGTCAGCGAAGTGTCGCCTCGTCCCTGCTCGATATCGGCAAAAGAGGCGGTATGGTCGGATTCAGGCAGTTCCTCGCCCTGAATGCGCACGCGTTCGGTATAGCGCACCAGATGTGGCGAGCTGTAGACGCCAACGCGATAGCCTGCGGCGATCAGCAGCGTTTCCAGCGTGCGGCAGGTAGTGCCTTTGCCGTTGGTGCCGGCGACGGTAAAGACGACCGGAGCGGGTTTTAACAGGTCAAGATGCGCGGCGACGCGCTGCACGCGCGCCAGCCCCAGTTCGATAGCCTGAGAATGCAGATTCTCAAGATAATGAAGCCACGTGACCAGAGGCGACGTGGCTTGAGGAAGATTATCCATGTATCCCGTTCACAAGTTACGGTTCATTGGTGAAAGGGCGACGCGCGCCCTTTCGGTCATCGGTCAGGCTTCCGGGGTTTGCGGCGCCTCTTCCACTTCCTGTACGCGCTCTACCTGCGGTTCCGGCAGATTCATCATCTTCGCCAGAATGCTGGCCAGCTTGAAGCGCATCACCGGACGGCGCACGATCATATCGATAGCGCCCTTCTCGATCAGGAACTCGCTGCGCTGGAAGCCCGGCGGCAGTTTTTCACGCACGGTCTGCTCGATAACGCGCGGGCCGGCGAAGCCGATCAGCGCTTTCGGCTCGGCGATATTCAGATCGCCCAGCATCGCGAAGCTGGCGGAAACGCCGCCCATCGTCGGGTCGGTCAGCACGGAGATATAAGGCAGTCCACGCTCCTGCATTTTCGCCAGCGCGGCGCTGGTTTTCGCCATCTGCATCAGCGACATCAGCGCTTCCTGCATACGCGCGCCGCCGGAAGCGGAGAAACAGATCAGCGGGCAGTTGTCTTCCAGCGCCTGCTCAACGGCGCGAACAAAGCGCGCGCCAACCACGGAGCCCATAGAGCCGCCCATAAAGGCGAACTCAAAAGCCGCCGCCACAACCGGCATACCGTGCAGCGTGCCTTTCATTACGATCAGCGCGTCTTTTTCGCCGGTGTCTTTCTGCGCCGCGACCAGACGATCCTTATACTTTTTGGAATCGCGGAACTTGAGCACATCTTTCGGCTCCAGCTCGCTGCCCAGTTCGGTCATCGAACCTTCATCCAGCAGGCTGTGCAGACGATCGCGGCCATGCATACGCATATGGTGATCGCACTTCGGGCAGACTTCCAGATTACGCTCCAGCTCGGCGCGGTAGAGAACCTGACCGCAGCTGTCGCATTTAGTCCACACGCCTTCCGGAATGCTGGCTTTGCGCGATGGAGTAATTGTGCTCTTGTTGAGAATTTTTTCAATCCAGCTCATTGATGACCTGTTATGTTGTTTGTTGTGCTAAATCAGATACTTAACACAGATTATCGCCTGAGAATTAGGCGGTATTACACCATAAAACAGCCTGGTGCGCTACCTATTCGTCAAGGGAGCGATTTTCTCTTTAACGCCGCGGCACGCCGGGACTTCAGGCTGTTTATTTCTCGTTCGCGAGGCGATCTGCGACCCTAACGGCAAAATGTAGGAAATGCGTGAAAGCGTGGAGGAAAACAGATAAAAAAAACGGAAAAGGCGGAAAAAATGGGTGAAAGAGGAGGCGCCCGCCGCCGCTACCGGCGTGCGGGCGATAAAACGGTTATTGCGGCTTCTGCTGACGCGCCGCGCGACGATGGCGCAGCACCTCCACCACACCCGGCAGCACGGACACCAGGATAATAGCGATAATCAGGTAGTGCAGGTTTTGCTGAATCGCCGGCAAGTTGCCGAAGAAATAACCGGCATAGGAGAACAGCACGACCCAAAGAATGCCGCCCACTACGTTGAACAGCGCGAAGTGGCGATAGGACATTTTCCCCATACCGGCAACGAACGGCGCAAAGGTGCGTACGATCGGCACGAAACGCGCCAGGATGATCGTTTTGCCGCCGTGACGCTCGTAAAACTGGTGGGTTTTATCCAGGTAGCTGCGGCGGAAAATCTTCGAGTTCGGATTGCTGAAGAGTTTGTCGCCGAACAGCCTGCCGATGGTGTAATTCACCGCGTCGCCAACAATCGCCGCGACGCAAAGCAGCAGCGCCATCAGATGCACATTCAGCGCACTGTCCGGGATCGCCGCCAGCGCGCCGGCCACGAACAGCAGCGAATCGCCGGGCAGGAAAGGCGTGACCACCAGACCCGTTTCGCAAAACAGGATCAGAAACAGAATGGCGTAGATCCAGACGCCGTATTGCGCAACCATCGCCTGCAGGTGCACATCAATGTGCAGAATAAAGTCGATGACGGTGTGAATCACTTCCATATTGGGTTCCTTAATGCGTTAATCCTCGAGGAACAGCGGTCCCATCGGTGGACGTGGTAAATCATAATGTTCAGGGTAATCGACCGCGACCAGATAAAGCCCTTCGGCTCTTGCCGTCGCCGCCGCCAGCGTGCGATCTTTTGCCGCCAGCAGCTCGGCCATCCAGCTTTCCTGCTGATTTCCACAGCCTATTTCCATCAGGCTACCGACAATGTTGCGTACCATATGGTGCACAAAAGCATTGGCTTTGATATCCACCACCACATAAGCGCCGTGACGGCTGACATTAAGGTGCATCACATTACGCCAGGGCGTGCGCGACTGACACTGCACCGCGCGAAAAGAGGTAAAGTCGTTTTCGCCCAGCAGCGCCTGCCCCGCGCGATGCATTTTTTCCGCATCCAGTGGATGGTAAAAGTGCGTGACGCCGCCATGCAAAATGGCCGGACGCAGGCGACGATTGTAGATAACGTAGCGATAGCGCCGCGCGGTCGCGCTGAAGCGGGCATGAAAATCCTCCGCCACAGGCTTTACCCAGCGCACAGCGATATCGTCCGGCAGGTTGGCGTTGACGCCCAGCGTCCAGGCAGCATCTTTACGCAGCGACGTGGTTTCGAAATGCACCACCTGCCCCGTGCCGTGGACGCCCGCATCGGTACGTCCGGCGCAGAAAACCACGACCGGATGATTGGCTACTTTAGAGAGCGCCTTTTCCAGCTTCTCCTGCACGCTTCTGACTTCCTGCTGCCGCTGCCAGCCATAGTAGCGGCTACCGTCATATTCAACGCCCAGCGCCAGCTTATAGGTCTCTGCCGCTGACATTACCAGAAGTACTCCTGCACCAGCTTCTCGGCAGTCTTCACCGCCATCAGCGCGCCGCCGAAGCGCACGTTGTCCGCTACCGACCAGAACTGCAGCAGCTCCGGAATGCCGTAGTCGTTACGCACGCAGCCCAGGCTGAGCTGCGCATTGCCGGAAGCATCGCCGACCTGCGTCGGATAATCGTTTTCCTCAGAGAGCGCGATATCTTCCGCCTGCATCAGCGCTTCTCGCGCCTCTTCCGCCGACATCGGGCGCAGGTTTTCGATATGCACGATCTGCGCATTGCCGTAGAAAACCGGCGCCTGTACGGTGGAAACCGCGATCGGCAAACCTTCGTCCTGCAATACTTTGCGCACCTGGTCGATCAGGCGGCGCTCCTGCAGCACGCTGCCTTCAGCGTCCGGCAGCAGCGGCAGCATATTGAAAGCCAGCTGGCGACCGAAGAAGTTCTCTTCCGCCGGCATGCCGTTGAGCAGCCGCGCGCTTTCGCCCGCCAGCGAGTCCACGGCCGCTTTGCCGTGCGCCGAAGCGGCAATCAGGCTGGTGACCTGTAAACGGCCCAGTCCCGCCTGATCCACCAGCGGTTTGATCGCGCACAGCAGCTGGCTGGTGACGCTGTCGGCCACGCTGACGATGTTGCGGTTGCGGTAATCGGCCAGCACCTGCGGGTTAACGTCCGGCACCACCAGCGGCACGTCCGGCTCCAGCGCGAAGAGATCGCTGGTGTCGATCACCAGGCAGCCGGCGCTGGCGGCTTCTTCGGCATAGCACGTTGAAGCTTCGCGCCCGGCGGCGAAAATAGCCAGCTGCGCCTGCGACCAGTCAAATTCGCCGGCGTTGCCGACCAGCAGCGTTCTGCCTTCAAAACGCAGGTTTTCGCCCGCGCTGCGTTCGCTCGCCAGCAGATACAGCTCACCAACCGGGAACTGGCGCTCGGCCAGTAGTTCCAGTACTGCTCCCCCTACTGCGCCTGTCGCGCCCAGTAGCGCAATATTCCAGCCGTCAGACATGTTGGTTTACTCCAGATAATGTACATAAAAAACAGAGGGCGGTGACGCCACCGCCCGACGATTCAGAATTTTTCGCAGCCCGCTTCGCGCAGGAATCTGTCAGCAGCCTGCCTGCCAGAACGCGTTGAAGCCCAGCTTCGCCAGCAGCTTCGCGGTGCTTTCGGTATCGCACTGCACGCGCAGCGAAGACCATTCGCGACGTTCCAGATAATTTTTGCGCAGGCGATCGAACTCGCCCGGTACGGCGGCCACTTTGCGCAGCGGCGCGTCGTCGCGGCGCACATCATACACCAGATGCACCAGCCTTTTCAGCGTCGGCTGATCCAGCTCGCCGCGCAGCGTTACCAGGCCGAATTCCGGCGCGGGTAGCAGCGTTTCCAGCGCCACCTGCTGCGGGTTGCCTAAAAACTGCGTCCAGGCTTCAAATACCTGCGTGGTGCCGCGCGCTTTCCCTTCCAGCGTATAGCCAGCGATATGCGCGGTGGCGATATCCACTTTATCCAGCAGCGGCAGAGAGAGTTCCGGCTCCGGCTCCCAGACATCCAGCACCACGCTGAGATCGTGGCGCGTTTCCAGCACCTTCAGCAGCGCCTGGTTATCCACTACCGGCCCGCGGCAGGCGTTGATCAGGATGGCGTCAGGCTTAAGCGCCAGCAGCAGCGCCTCGTCGGCCAGGTGCAGCGTTCTGTAGTCGCCCTGTTTAAACAGCGGCGTATGAAAAGTCAGGATATCGGCTTCGGCCACCAGCTGTGAAAGCGGCAGGAAATCGCCCTCGTCGCCACGATCGGCACGCGGCGGATCGCAAAGCAGCGTGCGGATACCCAGCGCTTCGAGGCGAGCCTGCAAGCGGCCGCCGACGTTGCCAACGCCGACAATGCCAACGGTGCGATCCTTCAGCTCAAAACCGTCGCGCTCCGCCAGCATCAGCAGCGCGGAGAAAACGTACTCAACCACGGCAATCGCGTTGCAGCCGGGCGCGGCCGAGAAAGCAATGCCCTGCTCGCGCAGAAAAGCCTCATCAATATGATCGGTGCCTGCGGTGGCCGTGCCGACGAACTTCACCGGTTTGCCGCTCAGCAGTTCGGCATTAACCTTAGTGACGGAACGTACCATCAGCCCGTCGGCGTCATTCAGCTCGGCCTGCGGTACCGGACGGCCCGGCACGGCTACTACATCGCCGGTACGGCTGAAGAGTTCGCATGCGTAGGGCATATTTTCATCAACGAGAATTTTCACAATCGGGTTCCTGCTGGTAACAGTGAGGGGCGCTATTCTGCCATAAAGCGGCGTAAGGGATAAGCCTGCGGTGCGGCGGGCCGATTGGCCCGACAGGCGGCTTGTAGATCATATTGCGATAAGGATTTTGTTGGCAGGCTGCGAGCCGCTAATAATTCAGGCCTTTAAGCATCACATTCTTTATTGATTAATACGGGTTATCAGCACGCGGCTCTTTTTACAGGCTTTGTCCGCGCAGACGCCGCTAAACCAGAGCTGGCCGTCGCCCATCATCACGCCCTGATCCCTGGCGAAAAGCTCTTCATATTTCTGACTGACGATGATTTGACTTAATTCAGGAGTGAAAACGCTGTCGTAGCGTTTTTTTAGCATTGCCGGCGTCCGGAAAATATGTTCTTTGCCTTTTACGCCGACTTTCAGCGGATAAGCGACCAGCGTAACGACTCTATCTTTATCCTTCGCCGCCACCGCTTTCTGCAGATCCATAAAAAAGTCGCGGTACGGCTGGTGCGAGCCAAACAGGGAATCGAGCCGTTGATCAACCTCCTGCACCGTGGCGGCAAAAGTGTTGCCCACGCCGAGAAACAGGGTCAGAAGCAGAATAACCAGCCTTGTTTTCATCATAATCTCCTTGAATGACGGCCGTACGGGCAGAGAAGCTGCCCGCGTTTGATCCCGCTAACTTTAGGCTTAAGTAATACGCCGAGTCAAAATGCGCGCCGCTTTTCTGCAGGCGCGCACTGGATTGGTTAATCAGGAAGAGACGCCGTCGCCGACAAAGCCGATCTCCGATTTATCGCATCGTCTGTACGGCACGCGGCTGAGGACGCAAGGCACCACGGCTTTGCGTCGTGCGTCTGCGGGTTACAAAGAAGCTTAACATCAGGATGATAACCGTCACCGCGCCGGTCATCAGCGCTTCATAACGAAAGGCCGGTGAGAAAAACATATAGCCCAGCACCAGCAGGATAATGCCGATGGTAAAGAGCGTCAGCCACGGAAACAGCCACATTTTAAATTCCGGCGGCTGACCGCTGCGCTCCAGCCTGTGGCGCATCACCAGCTGAGAGACGGCGATGGTCAGATAGACCAGCAGCGCGATGGCGCCGGTGGACGACAGCAGAAAATCCAGCACTTTGCCGGGGAAAGCATAGTTGGCGACACAGCCGGCAAAACCGGCCAGCGTCGAACAGAGCACGGCGACGCGCGGCACGCCGCCAGCGGATACGCGCGTGCCGGCTTGTGGCGCGTCGCCGCGCTGCGCCAGCGAATAAAACATGCGGGAAGCGGTATAAAGCCCGGAGTTCATGCAGCTACAAACGGCGATAAACACCACCGCGCTGACCAGAATTTCGGCGCCCGGCAGATTAAGCGTTTTCAATACGTATTGAAAAGTTCCCTGTTCTTTCAGTTGTGGATCGTTCCAGCCGACCAGCGAGACGACCAGGAAAATCGACAGCAGATAGAACAAGGCAATACGGTAAACCACCAGATTGGTTGAGCGACGGATCTGCTGGCCCGGATCTTTCGACTCGGCGGCAGCGATAGTAATGATCTCCGCGCCAAAGAAAGAAAAGATAGTGATCAGCACGCCGGAAAGCACCGCACCGCCACCGTGTGGCATAAAGCCGCCGTGATCCCAGAGACGCGACACGCCGCTAAGCCGTGCCAGCGGCCAGTAGCCCGTGACCGCCATCACGCCGATGGCGATAAAAGCGATAATGGCGACAACCTTGATAAGAGAGAACCAGAATTCAAACTCGCCAAAATTTTTTACGTTAAAGAGATTGGTGCCGGTCAGCAGGAACATAATGGCAAGCGTGTAAAGCCAGGCGGGGACGGCAGGCAGAGCGGCGTGGAGGATATTAGCGCCGGCGATCGCTTCAACCGGGATTACCAGCACCCAGAACCACCAGTAGAGCCAGCCGATGGTAAAGCCCGCCCAGGGACCAAGCGCCCGCGAAGCATAGGTGGAAAAGGAGCCGGAATCGGGCTGCGCGACCGCCATTTCGCCCAGCATCCGCATAACAAGCAGTACCAGAACGCCCGCAAGAGCATAAGAAATTAATATCGCCGGGCCGGTAGTAGCAATGGCACTGGCGGAACCGATAAACAATCCTGCGCCGATAATACCGGCAATGGAAATCATCGTGACCTGACGGCTGGTCAGCCCGTTGCCGAGCGCAGACTGCATGTTTGGTGTGTGACTCATAGATATTCCCGCATAAGAGGTGAGGATGTTTAGCGCTTTCTCCTGTACGAATTCCCTTTCACAGCTTCGCTGTCATGAAACTGTCATTTCCTGAATTCATTCTGACTTTTGATGAAAATCGTGTAAAAGCCTTAGCCTGGGTTTGCCATAGGATTTTCTTATCTCGTTGATATTCAATGTCATTAATAACTCATGTAACATTAACTATGTATTTATAACAAAAAATATACATAAGATCGGGAATGATTTGTCGCTTTTTGAACCGGGATCACGAGGAAGGAAAAGTTATTTATTTGCGCTAAGCGAGGTACACTTCTGCCGTTCTATGATTGCTACAGGCCTAAAAATGAATTTTCTCTATCCGCTGACGGCGGTGCTGATCTGGTCGTTTAACGCGATAGTCAGCAAAGTTTCGGCTAACGCCATCGATCCCGCAGCGATCTCTTTCTATCGCTGGCTGATAGCGCTGATGGCATTGACGCCTTTTGTACTGCCTGCGGTCTGGCGCAACCGCGCGCTGGTCAGGCAGCTGTGGTGGAAACTGCTGACGCTCGGTCTGCTCGGCATGGTGCTTTATCAGAGCCTGGCCTACTACGCGGCGCACAGCGTCAGCGCGCTTTCGATGGGGATACTGGTTTCGCTTATTCCGCTGCTGACGGTGCTGATCAGCATTCCGGTGCTGAAAGCGGCGCCGACGCTGGGCATTCTTATCGGCAGCGTGCTGTCGTTTAGCGGGCTGGTGTGGCTGATTAGCCAGGGCAATCCTGAGCGGCTGCTGACCCAGGGCATGGGCGCGGGCGAGCTGATGATGTTTGCCGCTTCCACCTCCTACGCGCTCTATGGCGTGCTGACTCGCCGCTGGGCGATCCCGCTACCCAACTGGCAAAGCCTTTATGTGCAGATCGTTTTCGGCGTCGCGCTGCTGCTGCCGGGATTTTTACTGGCGAAGGATGTGTCGCTGAACGCGCAAAATTTGCCGCTGGTGCTGTTTGCCGCGATCCCGGCTTCGGTGATTGCGCCTTTTTTATGGATTCAGGGCGTAATGCGAATGGGCGCCAGTACCGCCTCGATTTTTATGAATCTTACGCCTGTTTTTACCGCCGCGATCGCCGTGCTTTTTCTGCATGAGCAGCTGCACAGCTATCACTTTATCGGCGGCGGCGTCACCTTAGGCGGCGTTATCCTGGCGCAGCGGCTGCGCACGCCGCTGCGGCCTGACAAAACCGCGCGCGCCGCGGCCGATTCCTGAAAAATAATCCGCCGGACGGCCCGGCACTACTACCTATCGCGTAACGGGATTGTTATCATAGCCAATCCCCGTTTTTCCGGCGTTTTCCGGACAGTGTTGAGTTAAGGATTTTGCCATGCAACCTCTTAATGGCCCCGGCACGCCATTACCCGGCGAACGAGCGAGTGCCGCTGATACCAGCCGCAGCGGCCTGGGCGATCAGCCGCTTACGCCCGCTCAGCGCACCACGCTGGAAAGGCTGATTGTCAAAATCATGTCGCTCAGTTCACTAAAAGCGCCGGAATTATGGGCCGGTTTGCGCCACGAAGTGGGCGTCAGAAACGATGCTGGCCTGCTGGCTCGCCATTTCCCGGCGGCGGAACAGTTTCTGAATACGCGTCTGGCGCAGGTGCAGAATACTCACGCGACCCGCCAGCTTTTTCAGCAGCTGAGCGATCTGCTGCCCGCAGGCAACAACCGTCAGGCGGTCAGCGACTTTATCCGCCAGCAGTTTGGCCATACCGTGCTCAGTTCCCTGAATCCCGATCAGCTGCGTCAGGTGCTGACCATGCTGCAAAACGGCGAGATGGCGATCCCGCAACCGCAGCAGAATCGCGTGACCGATCGCTCGCTGCTGCCGGCCGAGCATCACGCGCTTAATCAGCAGGTCGCCCGACTGGCCGCCGTCACCGGCGAGCAGCCGGTTAAGCTGTGGACTTCCGTACTGAAAGTGGTCAACCTGCACAGCGGCGACCCTATTCCTTCGCGTCTGTTCCCGCTGCTGACGCAATATCTGCAGGTTAGCCAGATGCTCAGTCAACAGCCTGCGCCGACGCTGCACTCGCTGCTCGCCTCGCTGAAAGTGCCTTCCGATCACGCCGAGCAGCGTATGCTGGAGGAAGCCAGCCAGCAGCGTTTTCAGCTGCCGCCGCAGGCGATCCTGACCGCCGCGCAGGCGCAGGATTTGATCAACCTGCTTTTCGCCCGCCGCGCCGAACGTCTGAAAGAGATGCCGCTGGCCGACAGCGAAATCCACCCGCAGCCGATTGTTTCCGGCTATGTGCCGCCGGCGCTAAGGCCGCTGGCGACCCGTCCGGCAGTAACCGCATTCGCCGCCCTGCTGCTGTTTATTTTCCTGGTGTGGGTTTTTCTCTGAGTTCAGCAGCCGCATTCCTGCAAATCCTGTAGCGGCCAGACGCCCGCTTCTTCTCCCTGCGCGATCGGATGGCGGTCGCGCAGCCAAAAATCCAGTCCGCCAATCAGCTCTTTTACCCGCAGGCCTGCTGCGGCCAGCTTCCATGCGCCTTTGGTGGAGCCGTTACAGCCGATGCCGTCGCAGTAGGTCACATATACCTTGCTGCTATCCAGCAGCGCCAGCGTTTTAGCGTTCATGGTGCGATGAGGAAAGCTTATCGCGCCGGGAATATGCCCGGCCTGGTACTGCTCTGCCGAACGGGTATCGATCACCGCAATATCGGTGACACCGTTGGCGAGATCCTGCGCCAGATCCCAGGCGTCGCTATAGTAAGCCAGCTTTGCGCTCAGCCAGGCCTCGCTTTGCATGGCATTGGGCGGCGGAAACTGTAAAACGGCGGAAATAGTCATAGCGTGAACTCCTTTGCTTAATGTTGGCCTGATGATAGGGTAAAACGGCCTTAAAAATAATACCCATTCCGGCCAGACGATAAGACCACTATGCCGCTCAACAGCGTTCCCCTGATTCAGATTTTCGCCTCGCAGCAGGCCCGTTCGCGGCGGGATAAACTGTGCGCGGCTTTACGGCAGCTTATTACCGACGGTACGCTACGCCAGGGCGAGCGGCTGCCCTCTTCGCGGCTGCTCGCCGCCGATCTTTCGCTCTCCAGAGTGACGGTGGAAGCTGCCTATACGCAGCTGGAAAGCGAAGGCTGCCTGCTGCGGCAAAGCGGCAGAGGCACTTTTGTGACCACCGGACTCTCTACGGCGCAGCCGGTAAAGAAGGCGTTGCCCGCTGCGGCGCCGACGCTTTCCCTGCGCGGCGGCAAGATAGCCGCGAGCGGCGGCTGCGACGACCCGCTTTTTCCACAGGCCTTCGCCGCAGGATCGCCCGATTTGCGCGCTTTTCCCCACGATATCTGGCGCAGGCTGACGACGCAGCGCCTGCGTCACGCGCCGGAAAAGCTCATGGGTTACGGCGCGCCGCAGGGCCTGCCCGAACTGCGCGAGGCGGTCGCGCGCTATCTGGGGCAGTCGCGCGGCGTACGCTGCGATGCCGGACAGGTCATTATTCTTACCAGCTCGCAGCAGGCTTTGCAGATGCTGGCGATGCTGCTGTGCGATCCGGGCGATGATATCTGGCTGGAAGAGCCGGGCTATAGCGGCGCTTACCACGCTTTTGTCAGCGCGAGCGCGACCCTCGGCACGCTTGAGCTGGACGACCAGGGCGCGAAAATAGCTGACCGGCCAGCGCCAAAGCTAATCTACCTGACGCCTTCGCACCAGTATCCTACCGGCGTCACCATGAGCCTGTCTCGTCGCCTGCAGTGGCTGGCGTTTGCCCGCGCGCAAGGCAGCTGGATAATTGAGGATGATTACGACAGCGAATTTTACTACGGCGCGCAGCCCGCGCCCGCCCTGCAAGGGCTGGATAAAGCCGGACGCGTGCTCTATCTCGGCACCTTTTCCAAAACGCTGTTTCCTTCCCTGCGGCTGGCTTATCTGGTCGTGCCGCCCGTGCTGGCCGAAGCTTTCCAGCGAATGCGCAGCGTAATGGATGGCCACAGCGCGCAGCTGATGCAGGCGGTCACGGCGGATTTTATCGATAACGGCCATTTTCAGGCGCATTTAAGGCTGATGCGCCGGCTTTACGCCAGCCGACGCGACATTTTGCTGTCGGCGCTTGCCGCTAAAATTGGCGACAGAGTGCGGCCGCTGAGCCAGCAGCACGGCCTGCAGTTGACGGTAACGCTGCCGGAGGGCGGCGAAGAGAGATTAACGCGACAGGGTTTGCGGGCGGGTTTGCTGCTGCCGCGGCTGTCGCCTTTGTATCGCGGCGCGGCGCGTCAGGAAGGCTGGCTGCTGGGGTTTTCCGCCCTGCAGCCAGCGGAGATCGTCGGCGCGGTAGAGAAGCTGGCAGCGCTTTTCGCCGCGCCGGATTAACCAGGCGGGTTTACCACATGATTTCCATCTGCGCGCCGACGGTCACCTCATCATTGTTGCCGCGGCTGAAGGTACGCAGGCTGGTGTCGCTGTAAGCCAGTCCGGCATCGTAACCGCTATCGCTCGCGCCCGCATAACCCCATTTTTCCTGCCATTTGGCCCAGGTGGCGAACAGGCGCAGCGCCGGACGCGACCAGACGCTGTCGCCAGCCTGCCACTGCTGGGCGATCGTCACCTTATACTGACTGTTGCGCTCGCCGGTACGCTGCGATTTGATATTGTCATAGCCCGCTTCCAGCACGGTGCTCATTATCGGCGTCCACTTGTACATCGGGCTGACGCCTGCCGTATACCATTCGGCGCCGTTGTTATTGTCGCGATTGCTATTTTGGTACATCGCGATATACATCATTCCCCAGCGCTCGTTGAGATCCACAAAGCCGTGGTCGAGCACGCGAAGCATATAGCCGTTGTTGTCCACTGACGCGCCTTCATTGCGGCCATTGCCCAGCGAAGTCATGGAATCCGTAGCGTACTGCACCACGAACTTGTTATTGCCGCCCGTCACGTTTTGCGTATGGATAGCGGTCAGCATCCAGCCGGATTTGCTGGCGTTCTCCGCCAGTCGATAGCCATCCTGCACGTTGGCGCGACCGTAATCGACGCCCAGCTCCAGACTGCCGCCGGGATTGGTCTGCAGTCCGGCCAGGCGCAGGTCAAAAACATCGTTAACCGTCGGCCGCTCATCCTGCTGCGTATCGATATAGCCCTGAGTGCCGCCCGCTTCGCTGTTGCGGGTAACCGCGAACGACAGCTTGCCGAAGCCCAGATCGACATTTTCCAGTCCGGCGCCCGGCCCGGAAATATCCCAGTAGAAGAAGTCGGTCATAAAGACGTCGTGGCGCTGGTAAAAACGTTTACCCGCCCACAGCGTCGAGCCGGGCAGCGCGTCGATCAGGTTAACGCCGGTGATATTTACCTCGCGGAAGCCTGGCGAAACGGCTTCGAAATCGGACCGCTGGGAGACGGCGTAGGCCAGCGTGGTATCGAAATAGAAGCTTTTGTCGCCCTCTTTCCACGCCTCATGACCCAGCTTTAATTCCGCGTAGGTTTCGCACTCGTTGCCCAGACGATATTTGCTGCCCGCGCCGGTAGCCTGGAAGCACTGCTGCTCGCCGCCGCTGCCTGTCCAGCCGATGCCCGATCGCGCATAGCCGTGAAAATCCACCGCCAGCGCCGGCGTGGAAAAGGCTACGGCCACCGTGGCGGCGAGTAAGGTTTTGCCCAGAGGTATGTTCTTATTTTTCATTTAGTTATTCCCTTAGTAAAAAAAAACCGGAAAGGTTATTCCATTAGCCACCAGATTGCCTCAAAAGGACGCAGCATGACGCTCTGAGGCTGCTGCGGCGCATCGCCGTAGTTGCTGAGCAACCTGCGCCAGCTTCTTTTGGCCGGCATGTCGGCGGGATGCCAGCGAAGCGGATCGCGGCTCAGATTGGCCACAACCAGAAGCTGCTGCCCGTTCCAGCGCCGCAGATAGCTCCATAACTGCGGGTGCGACGGATCGAGATCCTCGTAGTCGCCAAAGGTCAGCAGCGGATAGTGCTTGCGCAAGGCGATAAGCTGGCGATAGGTATTAAAGACAGAGTCGGGATCGGCCACGGCCTGCTGCGCGTTTACCGACGGATAGTTCGCTGCGCAGCTCAGCCAGGGTTGACCTGTTGTAAAGCCCGCGTTTGCCTCCGCGCTCCACTGCATCGGCGTACGGCCGTTGTCGCGCGATTTGCTGGCGAGCACGGCAAGCAGTTCCGCTTCGCTGGCGCCGCTGGCGCGCCGTTCGGCATAGATATTCAGGCTTTCCACATCGCGGTATTGATCGATCCGGGTAAAGCCCGGATTGGTCATGCCGATCTCTTCACCCTGATAGATATAGGGCGTGCCCTGCATGCCGTGCAGCACCATCGCCAGCATCTTCGCCGAAGGGATGCGCAGCGCACCTTCGTCGCCAAAGCGCGAAACAATGCGCGGCTGATCGTGGTTACACCAGAACAGCGCGTTCCAGGCGCGACCGTGCATCCCGCGCTGCCAGTGGCTGAAAATGCGCTTCAGCTCGACGAAATCGGGCGCGGCCAGCGTCCACTTGTCGCCGCCGGGATAGTCCACTTTCAGGTGATGAAAGTTGAACGTCATTGAGAGTTCGCTGCCGTCGCTGGCGGCGTAGCGCTGACAATTTTCCAGCGTGGTGGAGGACATTTCGCCTACGGTCATCAGGCCCAGCGGCTGAAACACCTCTCTGCTCATCTCCTGCAGGTAGTCGTGGATCGCCGGGCCATCGGTATAGAAACGCCGTCCGTCGCCTTCTTCATCGTCCGGCAGATGCGGATGTTTGGAGACAAGATTAGTGACGTCCAGCCGCAGGCCGTCGACGCCCTTCGCCGCCCAGAAGCGACAGACCTTTTTCAACTCTTCGCGCACCGGCGGATGCGCCCAGTTAAGATCGGCCTGCTCTGCGGCGAACAGATGCAGATAATATTGCCCGCTCGCCTCGTGCCACTGCCAGGCTGAACCGCCAAACTTAGAGCGCCAGTTGTTCGGCGGCGCGCCTTCCCTGCCGTCGCGCCAGATATAAAATTGTCGGTAAGGATTGTCGGGATGCTGCGCAGCCACAAACCAGGGATGAGCGGTCGAGGTATGGTTAAACACCATATCCATCACGATACGGATGCCGCGCCGACGCGCTTCGGCCACCAGCCTGTCGAAGTCGGCCATCGTGCCGTAGGCGGGATCGATGGCGTAGTAGTCGGCCACGTCGTAACCGTTATCAATTTGCGGCGAGAGATAAACCGGCGTCAGCCAGATCGCGTCCACGCCGAGCTGCCGCAGATAGTCCAGCCGGACGATAATGCCGTTCAGATCGCCGTGTCCGTCGCCGCTGCTGTCCTGAAAACTTTTTGGATAGATCTGGTAGATAACGCCGTTTTGCCACCAGGCAAGTTCTTTATTCATTGCGGTAGTTCCTGAAGCGTTAAGCGGGCAGTTCGCCGCGTTTGGCCTTATGACGCCACACCAGCAGCGTCAACAGCAGCGGCACCGCAATCGCTATCAGCATTGCTGCCAGAAAAGTCAGCCAGAACTGCGGCTGTATGGATAAGATGCCCGGCAGGCCGCCGACGCCGATACTGTTGGCCAGCACGCCGGTCAGGCCGCAGAGCAGGCCCGCCAGCGCGGAGCCGATCATGGCGCAGAGCATCGGGAAGCGGTATTTCAGGTTGATGCCGTACATGGCGGGTTCAGTGACGCCCAGATAGGCGGAGATCGCCGCAGGCACCGAGATTTCACGCTCGTTGGCTTTGCGGCTGATAATAATCACCGCGACCACGGCGGAAGCCTGAGCGATGTTGGAAAGCGCGATCAGTGGCCAGAGCGGCGTGCTGCCCATGCTGTTGATCATCTGTAGATCGATCGCCAGCGTGGTTTGATGAATGCCGGTGATCACCAGCGGCGCATAGAGGAAGCCGAACAGCGTGGCGCCGATGGGGGCGAAGCTGCCGGTCATCAGGGCTTTCACGCCCCAGGCGACGCCATCGCCAATCAGGCGGCCAAAAGGCCCAATCAACGCGTGCGCGAGGAAGACGCCCAGCAGGATAGTGGTGACCGGCACGACTACCAGCCAGAGATAGTCCGGTACCCATTTTTTCAGGCGAAGTTCTATCCAGGCCAATGCCATTCCGGCCAGCACCGACGGAATCACCTGCGCCTGATAGCCGACTTTTTCAATGACGAACCAGCCGAAATCCCAGGCTTCCGGTATTTGCTGGCCCAGCAAATAAGAGTTCATCAGCTGCGGAGAAACCAGGGTTACGCCCAGCACGATACCCAATACCGGCGTGCCGCCCATTTTTTTCACCGTCGACCAGCAAACGGCTACAGGTAAAAACATAAATATCGCTTCGCCCGGCAGCCATAAAAAATCATAGAGCGTTTGCCAGGCCGGAGATTGCTGCGCCAGCGTTTGCCCATTGGAAAAAGGCACGTCACCGATAATATTGCGGAAGCCCAGCAGCAAACCACCGCATATTAACGCCGGCAGCAGCGGGAAGAATATTTCAGCCAGATGGGATATCGCTCGTTCGGACCATTTCATATTTTGCCGCGCCGCGACTTTGACCTGTTCTTTATTGGCTTCGCCAACGCCTGTGGCGGCCCGTAGCGCCTGATACCAGACGCCGACTTCAGTTCCGATCACCACCTGGAACTGGCCGGCATTGGTAAAGCAGCCCTTCACCATCGGCAGCGCTTCGATAAGTTTGGGCTGCGCCAGGCTGGCATCGTGAAGAACAAAACGTAATCGGGTAATACAATGACTAAGGGCGGCAATATTGTTTTTGCCGCCGACCAGCTCAATCAGCCGATCGCTGTTTTCTTTTATTTTATCCACGGGAAATCCTTTTATTAAAAAATAAAATATATTTAACCCGGCACTCTTATCAGAGACTATTTGCCGTTAATTCTGAAAGCTGAAGAAGAGATAATTAACCTGTTGATAACACTCTGGCTTCCTTTATTCAAACTGACTGCAGGCACAGCGCCTTATTGATTTATCCGAGTGTAACGGGAAATATTTCCGCAGAAAAAGGGAACGTTCCCATTTTTAAAAGAAGATCACAAAAGCGGAGGGAATAATGCTTATTCAACGCCGGAAAGGCGACACGGAACGATAAAATGAGTGATGTCAGCTTCGCCGTTTAGCTGGGCAAGCAATTGCCTGGCCGCCTGCGTGCCCGCTTCGCCGTAGCCAAATTCGACGGCCAGCGTTTCCGGGAACAAGAAGCTCGCCAGCTGCGTATTGCCGATGGCGCAAACCTGGATGCGGCCAGGCTGCTGCTGCAGATATTTATTGGCGCCAAGCGCGATGCTGTCCGAGGCGCAGATTAGCGCCGTGGTTTGCGGCGTCAGCACGTCGCGCGCGCGCTCAAAACCATGCTGCCAGCTTAACTCGCCCAGTTCGCCAAGCGCATTGAGCTCCAGCCGCCGACAGGCCGCCAGATAGGCCTGCCAGCGACAGGCTCCCGTGGTGGCGTCGCTTTGCTGTACGCCCAGGTAGCTGATATGGCGATGCCCCTGCTGATAAAGCTTATCCATCAGCAGATTGACCGCGCCCGCGTCGTCATAGCAGACCGATGAGAAACCGGCGTAGCTGCGCACCATCACCACCATTTTCTGCTGCCAGCCGTCGAGCATCCCTTCGCTCAGGCCGCTGAAGCCGAACAGGATAACGCCGTCCACGTGGCGTCGCGCCAGCATATGCAGCTGTCCCTGCACCTGCTCCGGGTCGAACTGGCTTTCCATTATCACCGGGTCGAAGCCCTGCTGATAAAACAGCGGCAGCATAGCCCTGAGCGCCTGGTTTTCCGCCGGCGAGTCGAGTCGCGAGACGATAATGCCAACGACCCTGTCGCTTTGTTCACGCATGGCGCGGGCCGATCTGGAAGGCGTAAAATCCTGCTGGTGGATAACCGCTTCTACTTTTTCTCGCGTTTTCTGGCTGACACCCTGCTCACCGTTCAGCACGCGCGAAACGGTGGATTTCCCTACGCCGCTCAGTCGGGCGATATCCTTGATTGTCAGCCGGTTTTTCATCATGAGTGTTATCTGCGGTCTACGAAACGGCAAGATTAACGTATTTGGCGATAACAATCAGCCCTGTATCGCTCGCGACCTTTTACCCCTTTCGTGCAAAGCCAAGCGTGACGCCGATACCCAACGCCGCACAGGCCGCGCCGGCAAGATAAACGGAGCCGTAGCCCAGCGAGGTGGCGAGGATGCCGGTAAGCGGGCCGCTGACGCCGTAGGCGATAT
The DNA here is from genome assembly GCF_037026505.1 of Erwinia sp. CGal63. NCBI lineage: Bacteria > Pseudomonadati > Pseudomonadota > Gammaproteobacteria > Enterobacterales > Erwiniaceae > Erwinia > Erwinia sp. CGal63. The sequence goes on along the minus strand of NZ_JAKUMN010000001.1, from coordinate 69,141 downwards.
CCTGAAAGGCCGAGAAGCCGCCCAGCGCCGTGCCGCGAACCTGCGGCGCAACCCGTTTAACGACTTCCACGCCCAGCGCCGGGAATACCAGCGAGCAGCCGCAGCCGGTCAGCGCCGCGCCCGCCAGCGCCAGCCAGCCGTTGGTCGCCATCCCCAGCAGCAGCAGCCCGACCGCTTCCACCGCCAGCGAAAACAACGCCACCCGCACGCCGCCGAGGCGATCCGGCATCCAGCCGAACAGGATGCGCACCAGCACAAAGGCGAGGCCAAAAGCGGTCAGCGCGAAGCCGGCATTGCTCCAGTGCTGGCTGGTGAACCAAAGCGTGGTAAAAGTCCCGATAACGGCGAAGCCCGTTCCCTGTAGGGCAAGCGCAATACCGGGAGAGCGGATCTGCCCCACTACTTTCCACAGCGAAGGCCGCTCGCCGCCATGTATCGGCACTGGCTTTACCCAAAAGTTAAACAGTAGCGCGACAACGGGCAGCAACAGAGCGGCAACGCCGATCCCGGCGAATCCCCAACGCTGGTACAGCATCAGTCCCAACGGCGCGCCAGCGGCCAGCGCGCCGTAAATAGCCATGCCGTTCCAGGAGATGACCTGACCGGCGCGCGTTGCTCCCGCCAGCCCCATTCCCCAGGTGAGATTGCCGGTCAGCAGCTGGCTTTCGCCAAAGCCCAGCAGCAGCCTTCCTGCCGCCAGCAGCGTAAATTTCGCCATCACCGGCACGGGTAGCGTGGCCGCCAGCATGCAGGCGACGCCTGCCAGTGCACAGGCGATCATTCCCTGCAGCACCGAGCGCTTCGCGCCGCGCTGGTCGGCCAGCTTTCCGGCATAGCCGCGCGTCAGCAGCGTAGCGAAGAACTGAATGCCAACTGCTACGCCGACCATCACGTTATTCAGCTCCAGCTCCTGATAGACAAACAGCGGGATTGCCGGCAGCGCCAGGCCGGCGGTCAGATAAGTCAGAAAGACGGCGAAAGAGATTGAGGCCAGCCTCACAGAGACGTTTTTATGCATAAGGGAGAGCATGGATCGCCTGTTTTCTGAAGATAACGAACGGAAATCCTTAAGCCGTCGGTGTCGGAACAGCAGCTCCGAGGCGGCAACGCTTCCCGATACAATCACGCTTAAAGGAGTTAAAAACAGAAGTATAACTGGCTAACGGCAAGACATTGTTTAAGGTGGTAAACAGAGCGTTTAGCGGGGTAAACAACGAAGGGAGTAAAGGATGCCCCTGTGGAGCATCCTTTTAAGACAGACGATTACAGCTTGCGCATTACCAGCGTAGCGTTAGTGCCGCCGAAGCCGAAGCTGTTGGACATAACGGTGGTCAGCTGCTGTTCGGTTGGTTTGGTCACGATGTTCAGACCTTCCGCTGCCGGATCCAGCTCTTCAATGTTGATGCTCGGCGCGATAAAGCCGTGCTCCAGCATCAGCAGCGAGTAGATCGCTTCCTGAACGCCGGCCGCGCCCAGAGAGTGACCGGTCATCGCTTTGGTAGCCGACATGGCTGGCGTCTTGTCGCCAAAGACTGCGCGGATTGCGCCCAGCTCTTTTACGTCGCCGACCGGCGTGGAAGTACCGTGCGTGTTCAGGTAGTCGATTGGCGTATCGAGGCCTTCCATCGCCAGATGCATACAGCGCATTGCGCCTTCGCCCGATGGCGCTACCATGTCCGCGCCGTCGGAGGTGGCGCCGTAGCCGACCACTTCCGCGTAGATGTGCGCGCCGCGAGCCAGTGCGTGCTCCAGCTCTTCCACAACTACCATGCCGCCGCCGCCGGCGATAACAAAGCCGTCACGGTTGTTGTCGTAGGTGCGTGACGCTTTTTCCGGCGTCTCGTTATATTTGGTGGAGAGCGCGCCCATAGCGTCGAACTCGCAGGACATTTCCCAGCACAGCTCTTCGCCGCCGCCGGCAAAGACTACGTCCTGTTTGCCCAGCTGAATCTGCTCTACGGCGTTGCCGATGCAGTGCGCGGAAGTGGCGCAGGCGGAGCTGATAGAGTAGTTAACGCCGTGAATTTTAAACGGCGTCGCCAGGCAGGCGGAAACGCCGGAAGCCATCGCTTTGGTCACCATGTAAGGGCCGACGCCGCGCAGGCCTTTGGCGCGCATACCGTCAACGCTGGCTACCTGGTTGATCGGCGAGCCGCCGCCGGAACCGGCCACCAGGCCAACGCGCGGGTTGTTCTGGTACTGTTCAACGGTTAAACCGGAATCTTTTACCGCTTCCAGCATAGAGATATAGGCATAAATGGAAGCGTCGCTCATAAAACGCAGGGTTTTGCGATCGATGAGGCTGGAGATTTCGTCTTTAGAAAGTTTGACGTTGCCCCAGACGTGACTACGCATGCCGGAGTCTTTCAGCTCCTGGGAGAAGGTAATGCCGGAACGACCTTCACGCAGAGATGCAAGAACTTCCTGTTGGTTATTACCAATGCTGGAAACGATACCCAGGCCAGTAATCACTGCACGTTTCATTCAATACCTCGTTAACTACTTATATTAGGATTCGACACGCACTTTAGCTTACAGTTGTAAGCCGAACAAGTCCAACCAGCGGTTAACTTTTGTAAATTTGCGTGGGCGCGCCCTCGGGATTACAATCGCAACACCACAAGATAACTGAGCTTTTGCCGTGAACAGCGCCCCGATTGAGCAGGCCGAACTAAGCTGGAATGAACAGGGTACACCTGTATCCCGAACCTTTGGCGACGTCTATTTTTCCAACGAAAACGGACTGGAAGAGACGCGCTACGTGTTTCTCGGCGGCAACGGGTTGCCCGACCGTTTCACGCAGCACTCACGCGAGCTGTTTATCGCTGCCGAAACCGGTTTCGGCACCGGCCTGAACTTTTTGACGCTGTGGCAGGCGTTCGACCGCTTCCGCGCCGAAAAGCCGCAGGCGCAGCTGCGGCGCCTGCACTTTATCAGCTGTGAAAAATACCCGTTCAGCACCGAAGATCTGGCCAGCGCGCATCAGCGCTGGCCGGAATTGGCGGAGTACGCGCAGGCGCTACGCGAACAGTGGCCCGTCGCCCTGCCCGGCTGTCATCGTCTGCTGCTGGATGGCGGGCGCGTCACGCTGGATCTCTGGTTTGGCGATATCAATCAGCTGATTACCGCTTTTGACGACAGCCTGCGTCAGCAGGTCGACGCCTGGTTTTTAGATGGTTTCGCGCCGTCGAAAAACCCCGATATGTGGACGCCCGAGCTGTTTGCCTGCATGGCGAAAATGGCGCGTCCAGGCGGCACGCTGGCGACCTTTACCTCTGCTGGCTTTGTACGGCGCGGTTTACAGGAGGCGGGCTTCACGCTGACTAAGCGTAAAGGGTTCGGCCCCAAACGTCATATGCTTTGCGGCGTGCTGGAAAACGGTGTCGATGCGCAGGCCGTTGCGCCGTGGTACTGCCGTCCGGCGGCGGAAGGTGAGGATATCGCGCTGGTCGGCGGCGGTATCGCCAGCGTGCTGCTGGCGCTGGCGCTGCTGCGGCGCGGCAAAAAAGTCACGCTTTACAGCAGCGACGGCGAACCGGCTCAGGGCGCTTCCGGCAATCGTCAGGGCGCGCTTTATCCGCTGCTGAACCATCACGATCCGGCGCTGGCTCGCTTTTTTCCGGCGGCTTTTACCTTTGCCCGTCGCTTGTACGATCGGCTGCCGGTCGCCTTCGATCACGACTGGTGCGGCGTGACGCAGCTTGGCTGGGATGAAAAAAGCGCGGAGAAGATCGCTAAAATGCTGACGATGCGGCTGCCGGAAGAGATTGCCTGCGGAGTAGATCGCCAGCAGGCGGAAGCGCTGTGCGGCGTGGAAACCGGCTGCGGCGGCATCACCTATCCGGCCGGTGGCTGGCTTTCGCCAGGGCAGCTGACGCCCGCGCTGTTCGGGCTGGCACAGCAGCAGGGACTGATTGTCCACTGGCATCACGCGCTGACAACGCTTACCGATACCGCTGAGGGCTGGCGCCTTGAGTTCGTCGACAGGCCCGCGCGGACACATCGCAACGTGGTGCTGGCGACCGGCCATCAGCTAACCGCGTTTGCGCAGAGCGAAAAGCTTCCCGCCTATGCCGTTAGCGGTCAGGTTAGCCATATTCCAACCGCGCCAAAGCTGGGCCAGCTTAAGCAGGTATTATGCTACGACGGCTATCTGACGCCGGTGAATCCGCGCAATCAGCATCACTGCATCGGCGCGAGCTATCATCGCGCCGACAGCTCTACGCACTATCGGGAAGCCGATCAGCAGGAGAACCGGGAACGGCTGATCCGCTGCCTGCCGGAGGCCGACTGGCCGCAGGAAGTGGACGTCAGCGCGGGCAGTGCGCGTAACGGCGTGCGCTGCGCCACCCGCGATCACCTGCCGATGATCGGGCCGCTGCCCGACTATCAGCAAACGCTGGAGCAGTATGCGGATCTGGCGAAAAATCTGGTCGATGCTCAACCCGCGCCGGTTTATCGCGGTCTGTTCGTGCTGGGCGCGCTGGGCTCGCGAGGCTTATGCAGCGCCCCGCTAGCGGCGGAAGCGCTGGCGGCGGAGCTGTGCGGCGAGCCGATTCCGCTGGATCGCCAGACGCTGGCGGCCACGCATCCTAACCGCTACTGGGTCAGAAAGCTGCTGAAAGGCAAAGCGGTGAAGGCGACGGGCTAGCGAGTTGAGGCGGCGCTACGGCCGCCTGCGGATCAAGAAGGATGGCGCGCCTGCAGGAACAGATTATCCCACATGCCCAGAACCAGTGCCTGGTCGCGCGGCGAAAGCTCACCGGCATGGATGGCGTTTTCCAGGCTGTTCAGCACCTGGATCTGCAGCGCTTCCGGCGTATGCTCGCCAGACTGCTCAATCTCGGCTACCGCCAGCGTCAGATGGCCGCGCAGATAGCCGCTGGCGAAGAGTTCGTCGTCGCTGGCGCTCTCTACCATGTTGTCGATCAGAGCCAGAATACGCGCTTCAAATTCATCAATCATACAATTCCTTATTTACCCTGCTGGCTCAGAGATCTTCCGGCCAGGAAAACTGCGCTGCGGTCAGCGGCGGCGTTGAGTAGTAGCGACCCAGTTCGGCGATAAAGCGGGCTGGCCGTGACGGAATTCCCTTTTCCAGGTGAGCCATTACCTGCGCATGTACCTTGCGCTGGAACGCGATGCGGTCCGGCTCGAAATCGCCATTGAGATTGTCACAACTTACGTTGAAGGGAAAGCCCGCCGCGACACAAAACATCCACTCCAGCGCCTGCGGCTTCACTTCCACCGCCTCAAACTGGCCCTGCGTCATGGCGTCGCGGCCATCGGGACAGTACCAGTAGCCGAAATCCACCTGCTTACGCCGCTCCGCGCCGGCGATGCACCAGTGCGAAATCTCATGCAGCGCGCTGGCGTAGTAGCCGTGAGCGAATACGATACGGTGATAAGGCGTTTCGTCATCGGCGGGCAGATAGATGGGTTCGTCGTCGCCCTTTACCAGACGAGTCTGATAATCGGCGAAAAAGCAGCGGTCGAAAATCTCAATCAGCTGCGGATAGTCGTGAGTCAGCATGGTTCTCTTCTGCAAAAATTCATGTCTTGCGACGCTGAGAGTCAAAAATTCAGCCCGACAGCTGGTGCAGCCAGGCGGAAATCGCCGCGCCGTGGCTGTCGTAGAGCAGCTTAGCGCTCATCACCACGGAAACGGTGACTACCATCGGACGGATCAGCTTTTGTCCTCGGCTCAGCACCAGTCTCGCGCCGAGCCGCGCGCCACAGATGGCGCCGATCAGCATAATCAGGCCGGTGCCCCACACCACTTTGCCGCCGAAGATAAAAAACAGCAGGCCGCCGAGGTTAGAGGTGAAATTAAGTACTTTGGCATGTGCCGTGGACTTCGCCAGGTTAAAGCCGCACAGCGTGACGAAGGCCAGCGCGTAGAAGGAGCCGGCGCCCGGCCCGAAAAAGCCGTCGTAAAAACCGACGCAGCCGCCCGCCACCAGCGCGAACGGCAGACCATGCAGGCGCCGCTGGCGATCTTCTTCGCCGATTTTAGGCATCAACAGAAAATAGAGGCCAATTGAGATAATCAGCAGCGGCAGTACCTGGCGCAGCAGGCCCGGCTGGATATGCTGGATTAGCACCGCGCCGATAATCGAACCGATAAAGGCCATCAGAATATTCAGCCGCTGCGCGCTGAGATCCACCGCTTTACGGCGGATAAAATAGAGGCTGGCGGAGAACGAGCCGCCTACCGACTGCAGCTTGTTGGTGGCCAGCGCCTGGGCCGGAGAGAGTCCGGCCGCCAGCAGCGCCGGCACCGTTAACAGGCCGCCGCCGCCCGCGATGGAATCGATAAACGCGGCCAGTACGGCGATAAAAAACAGCACGCCAAGCAGCAGCGGACTAACGGCAAACCATTCCATTTTTTATTCCTGAAGCTGATGATTATCCAGCAACGCCTGACAAGAAGGCGGCAGCGGCGGCGGCTCGCGCTTCACCGGCGCGCCGGACGGTTTTGGCGGCGCGAACCAGCTTTCCAGCTCCGCGCCGCAGCCGTCGCCCGGCGGCGGCGCTGGCTGATCCTCACACTCCATGCTGCCCACCGGACAGCGCAGACGCACGTGCATATGCGCGCGATGACCAAACCACGGCCGCACCTTGCGCAGCCAGTCGCGATCGCTGCCCGCATCAGCGCAAAGCTGCTTTTTAATCGCCGGATTAACGAAGATGCGCGTTACATCGTCATCTTTCGCCGCCAGTTTAATCAAACTGTCGATCTGCGGCTGCCAGTGGCGCGCCACCACATTTTTGCCGTCTGCCGTCACCAAATCCAGCGGCTGCGGCTTAAGCAGCTGCTGCGGGCTCCAGCGCGTTTTCGGCAATTGCAGCCAGATATCGACGTCCAGCCCGGTCTGGTGGCTGGCGTGACCGCTGCTGAAGCGCCCGCCTGCCGCCATACCCATATCCCCGATCAGCACTTCGCCCAGCTGCAGATTGTGCACCTGCGCGCTGAGCCGCTGAATAAAGAGGATCAGATCGGGATGGCCATAAAAACGACGCTGATCCTGGCGCATCACCTGGTAAGTCGGATCGTTCAGCGGCAGTTCCTGCGCGCCGACGATACAGCCGTTGGCGAAGGAGCCGATCGCCTGCGGCGTGCCGCTTATTGGCTGCCGGATAGATTGCCAGGGCGTCGCCGCCAGAGCGGAAGCGCTGAGCAGCAGGCCGCAAAGCGCGAACAGCGTCTTGTTCATGTTTTTACCAGCGTGGAATAGTGGTCTGTACGTCTGCGTTCTGCCCGCGGTGACGCAGTAAATGATCCATCAGCACAATCGCCATCATCGCTTCGGCGATCGGCACGGCGCGGATCCCTACGCAGGGATCGTGGCGGCCTTTGGTGATCATCTCGGTTTCTTCGCCCTGACGGGTAATGGTGTTGCCCGGCACGGTGATACTGGAGGTCGGTTTCATCGCCAGCGTCGCCAGAATCGGCTGGCCGCTGCTGATGCCGCCGAGGATGCCGCCCGCATGGTTGCTGCTAAAGCCGCCCGCGCGGATTTCGTCGCGATGTTCGCTGCCGCGCTGGGTGACCACGGCAAAACCGTCGCCAATCTCCACGCCTTTCACCGCGTTAATGCTCATCAGCGCGTGGGCCAGATCGGCGTCCAGTCGGTCGAATACCGGTTCGCCCAGGCCGACCGGCACGTTTTCCGCCATCACGGAAACTTTTGCGCCGATTGAATCGCCCTCTTTTTTCAGCGCGCGCATCAGCTCGTCCAGCGCCTCGATTTTAGAAGGATCGGGGCAGAAAAATGGGTTCTGCTCAACCTGCTCCCAGTCTTTCAGCTCGCAGGCTACGTCGCCGATCTGCGCCAGGTAGCCGCGCACTTTCACGCCGTGCTTTAGCGCCAGATATTTTTTGGCGATAGCGCCGGCCGCTACGCGCATCGCGGTTTCGCGCGCCGACGAGCGTCCACCGCCGCGGTAGTCGCGCAGGCCATATTTTTGCTCATAGGTATAGTCGGCATGGCCAGGACGAAACAGATCTTTGATTGCGCCGTAGTCCTGCGAACGCTGATCGGTGTTTTCAATCAGCAGGCCGATGCTGGTGCCGGTAGTAACGCCTTCAAACACGCCGGAGAGGATTTTTACCTGATCCGGCTCGCGACGCTGAGTGGTGTAGCGCGAAGTGCCGGGACGACGGCGATCAAGATCGTGCTGCAGATCGGCTTCCGTCAGGGGAATGCCGGGCGGCACGCCGTCGACGATACAGCCCAACGCCAGTCCATGAGATTCGCCAAAAGTGGTGACGCGGAATAACTGTCCAATCGTATTGCCTGCCATTAAGACCTCTTAGCTTAATCTTTATAAATGGAGAAGTGGTGCTGCGCGTCGATCAGCTGCTGACGGGTCAGCATAAAGACGCCGTCGCCGCCGTTGGCGAATTCCAGCCAGGTGAAAGGCACATCGGGATACTGTTCGATCATATGCACCATGCTGTTGCCCACTTCGCAGATCAGCACGCCCTCTTCGCTCAGGTAGTCCGGCGCGCAGGCCAGAATGCGACGCGCCAGCTTCAGCCCGTCGCGGCCCGCCGCCAGTCCCAGCTCCGGCTCGTGACGATACTCATCCGGCAGGTCGTCCATATCTTCTTCATCCACATAAGGCGGATTAGTGACGATCAGATCGTAAGGGGTTTTCGGCAGCTCGCGGAACAGATCGGCGCGAATCGGCGTAACCTGGTGATCCATACCGTGGGCGGCGATGTTTTGTTCGGTGACGGCCAGCGCGTCCGCTGAGATATCCACGGCGTCCACTTCCGCTTCCGGGAAGGCGTAGGCACAGGCAATAGCGATACAGCCGCTGCCGGTACACATATCCAGAATATGTTTCGGCTCATGCGAAATCAGCCCCGCGAAGCGATCGTTGATCAGCTCGCCGACAGGCGAACGCGGCACCAGCACGCGCTCGTCCACATAGAACTCGTGACCACAGAACCAGGCTTTATTGGTCAGGTAGGCGACAGGAAGGCGCTCGTTGATGCGACGAATAACCCGTTCGACAATGCGGTGGCGCTCGCTGGAAGTCAGCCGCGCGGCGCGCATATCTTCCGGGATGTCCAGCGGCAGCCAGAGCGTCGGCAGCACCAGCTGTACGGCTTCGTCCCAGGGATTGTCGGTGCCGTGGCCGTACCAGATATCCGCGGCCGCAAACCGGCTAACCGTCCAGCGCAGCATATCCTGGATGGTATGCAGCTCACTGACTGCCTCATCAACGAAAATTTTGTCCAAAATGCCCTCCACAGGCCAAACTCAACTCGGCAGCTAGTTTGCCATGAAGCTGACGAGAATCCAGCGCGCAGGCGTGAAAAAACTGACATTTGTTTATTTGCGGGGAGCAGACAGGGTAAACTTGCAAATATATTGCTAAAAATCCCGCCGCCGCGCGCCGCCCGAGGAAAAAATGAGTAAAAAACAGCCCCTGAGCGCCGAAGATGAAGCGCTGTTTCGTGGATTGATGACCGGCACCCGCAGGCTGGCTCAGGACACTATTGTCCATAAGCCGGCGCGCAAAAAATTTTCGCAGGTGCCGCAAAAACGCCTGCTTTCAGAGCAGATGGACAACAGCCACTATTTTTCCGATGAGTTTCAACCTCTGCTCTCGGCGGAAGGCCCGGTGCGCTATGTCAGAAGCGATGTCAGCCACTATGAGCTGAAGAAGCTGCGGCGCGGCGACTACACGCCGGAAATCTTTCTGGATTTGCACGGCCTGACGCAGAAGCAGGCCAAAGAGGAGCTGGGCGCGCTGATTGCGGCCTGCCGTCGCGAGCATATTTTTTGCGCCAGCGTGATGCACGGTCACGGCAAGCATGTGCTCAAGCAGCAGACGCCGCTGTGGCTGGCGCAGCATCCGATGGTGATGGCTTTTCATCAGGCGCCGAAGCTGTTCGGCGGCGACGCCGCGCTGCTGGTGCTGATTGAAGTGGAAGAGTGGCAGCCGCCGGAACTGCCTTAGAGAGGAGTCAGGCTATCCGACCCGCGTTGAGAAGCGGCAGCCGCTACAGCTGCCCGCAACGAGATCGGTATCCTCGGCAAACTACATCGCTTTTGCCAGCCGCCTCGGGCTGACCTGCCACTCGAGCTTGCCGCAGCCGCTCTCGGCGTCCAGCGTGACGCTGGCGATAGCGGAAGTAGCGAACATCGGCGGCGCTTCCTGCGGGCAGAGTTCGGAAACCAGATAGCCCACCAGCGGCAGATGAGAGATCACCAGCACCGCTTTCACGCCCTCTTTCGCCAGCGCCTGCAGGTAGCAAGCCACCAGGCCTGGATCGCCGCCGGGCGTCAGCTCGGCCAGCACTTCCGGTTCCGCAGGCAGGATCAGCGCTTCACGCACTGTGGAAAGCGTCTGCCCGGCCCGAAGGTAAGGACTCACCAGCACCCGATCGATATCGGGTTTCTGTCCGTTAAGCCAGCCCGCCATCTGTCTTGACTCGTCGCAGCCGCAAAGAGTCAAAGGTCTTACCGCATCACTGGCTGCATCCAGTGCCGCATCGCCGTGACGCATAATGAAAACTTGCATATCGCACCGCTGTTATTAAACATAAACGCCGGGTAAAACGCGTTGCCCGACTCTTCACTCTGTGAATGAACGCTGTGTTGTACCCTAATGCCCGAAGGCAAGTCAACCGATTGTTTACTAAATAACCGCCCGTTAACCAGCGGTTGCCAGCCGGTTTTCACAGCGCCTGATTTAACCCGTTGAAACAGGCTGGGTATTCGCCTTACTTAACGTTTTGTAAAAGGTTTCTCCCGTTTGCGCCATTTTTCGCAGCCGCTCGCAGGGCGTAAAGCGCGCCCCCAAACTTTGCGAAAGCTGCTCCAGCTGCGCCACTATCCGCTCCGCGCCCAGCCTGTCCATATAATGGAACGGGCCGCCTAAAAACGGCGGAAAACCGATGCCGAACACCGCGCCAATATCGCCGTCGCGCGCGCTGCGAATGACCTCTTCGTCAAAAGCCCTGGCCGCCTCGTTCAGCAGCATCATGACACAGCGTCGGGCGATGATCTCCTTGCCCAGCCGCGCCTTCGGCTGCAGGTTCAGCAAGCGGTAAACTGACGCGTCCGGCTGTTTTTTACCACCGGGCCTGTCGTAACGATAAAATCCCCGACCGTTTTTTTTCCCTTTCCGGTTATCGTTAAGGATAGCGTCCAGCGCGGGCGGCGCCTGAAAACGCTCGCCCCAGGCTTTTTCCAGCACTGGCGAAATATGCGCGCCCGTATCAATACCGACCTCGTCCAGCAGCTGGATCGGCCCTACAGGAAAGCCGAAGTCCATCAGCGCCTCGTCGATATTTTCTATCGGTTCGCCTTCTAACAGGCAGAGCAGCGCCTCGTTGATGCAGGGCGTAAGGATCCGGTTCACATAAAATCCGGCGCGATCCGCCACTACTATCGGCGTTTTTCCCTGCAGCTTCGCCAGCTTTACCGTGGTGGCGACGGTTTGCGCGCTGGTTTGCGCGTGAGGGATCACCTCAACCAGCGGCATTTTGTCAACCGGGCTGAAATAGTGCAGGCCGATAATGTTTTCGGGCCGGCGGGCATGGGCGGCGATATCGCTAATCGGCAGCGAAGAGGTATTGGAGGCGAAAATCGTGGTCGGCGAGGCGTTGGCTTCGACTTCCGCTACCATCTTCTGCTTGAGAAAGAGATCTTCAAACACCGCTTCGATCACCAGATCGCGATGGCGAAACCCCTGGTAATCCAGAGCGCCGCTTATCAGGGCCATCTGCCGCTGGCGCTGCCCTGCCGTCAGGTGGCGGCGTTCGACCTTTTTGCTTAGTAGATCCCAACTATATTTCAGCGCGTGATTAATGCCCTCCGGCCGAATATCTTTGATGCGCACCGGCAGGTTGCCGCGACAGGCGGTGACGTAAGCGATGCCGCCGCCCATTAGTCCGCCGCCCAGCACGCCGATCGTTTTCAACTCGACCGGCGCGGCTTCGGCGCCGCGATCGCTCTTAATTTGCGTGGTCGCAAAAAAGAGGCCGCGCAGCGCAACGGATTCCGGCGACATCGCCAGCTCGCCGAAGGCTTTCGCTTCGGCGGCGTAGCCCGCGCTGCGACCATGCTGTAGCCCGGTACGTACCACCGAAAGAATTTTGCGCGTGGCGGGATAGTTGCCGCGGGTTTTCGCCTCCGCGCTTTTAGCCGCCTGTTTAAAAAGCAGAGCGCGACCTAAAGGCGCATTGAGCAGGCGCTCGCGCAGCGGCAGGCTTTTGCGCGGCTGCCGTCCTTTGCGCACCATTTCCGCCGCCGTTTCCAACAGGATGGTCTGCGGTACGGCCTCCTCCACCAGTCCCAGTTTTAAGGCCTGCTTAGCGCGCAGCGTTTTACCGGTCAGTATCAGCTCCAGCGCGCGCGAGGCGCCAATCAGCCGCGGCAGCCGCTGCGTACCGCCAGAGCCGGGCAGCAGGCCCAGCTGCACCTCCGGCAGTCCAAGCTGCGTTTTTTCATCCAGCGTGCAGACGCGCTGATGACAGGCGAGCGCCAGCTCAAGCCCGCCGCCAAGACAGGCGCCGTGGATAGCCGCCACTACCGGAAAAGGCAGAGCCGCGATCTCCGCCATGACTTTTTGTCCCTGCCGCGCCAGCGCCGCCGCCTCTTCCGCCGAGCGGCAGCCGGCGATCATAGTGATGTCCGCGCCGGCGATAAAAGAGTCCGGCTTACCGGAAATCAACACCAGCCCGACCAGCTGCGGCTGGCGGCGAGCCTGGGCGATAACCTCCCGAATCTGCCCGACGAATTCCGCTTTCAGCGTATTCAGTTTTTCACCTGGCACATCGAAAGTGACTACGCCGACATTGTCCGCGCGCAGCTCGAAGGTAAATGCGGATTTCGTCATTATTCCGCCTCCAGAACCATGGCCGCGCCCAGACCGCCCGCGGCGCAGGCGGTAACCAGTCCCAGACCGCCGCCGCGACGACGCAGCTCATATAATGTCTGGGTGATCATCCGCGCGCCGGTCGCGGCAAAAGGATGGCCGTAAGCGATAGAGCCGCCCAGCACGTTGAATTTTTCTTCGTCCACTTCGCCCAGCGCGCGCGGCCGATTAAGGACTTCGCGCGCGAATCTCTCATCAGCGAACATTTTAAGGTTAGCCAGCGTCTGCGCCGCAAAAGCCTCATGCATATCGATTAGCGTCAAATCCTGTAAGTTGATGCCTGCCCTGTCGAGCGCCAGCGGCGAAGCCCAGGCCGGGCCGAGCAGCATATCCTCCTGCACGCCGATCGCGGTGAAAGCGTAGCTACGCAGATAGCCGAGCGGCTCAATGCCAAGCTCTCTGGCTTTGTTCTCCGTCATCATCACCACAGCGGCGGCGCCGTCGGTCAGCGGCGTGCTGTTGGCCGCGGTGACGGTACCGTGTTTACGGTCAAAAGCGGGTCGTAGCCTGGCGTAGTCTTTCAGGCTGGAGTGCAGCCGCACATTATTGTCCTGCTGTAATGGCGCGCGCCACGGCGGCGCCCAGGTTGTCATCACTTCCTGCGCCAGACTGCCCTCTTGCCAGGCTTTCGCGGCGCGCTGGTGCGAGCGATGCGCCAGCGCGTCCTGCTGTTCGCGCGTGATACCGTAGCTTTTCGCCATCTGTTCGGCGGTGTCGCCCATGCGCAGCCCGGTGGAATATTCCGCCACGGCTGGCGGTACAGGCAGTAGATCGCGCGGGCGAAGCTGGCTGAGCAGCCGGAGTTTTTGCGGCAGGGAGCGGGCTTTGCTGAGATCGACCAGCACGCGGCCCAGCTTTTTGCTGACGCCGATAGGCAGTACGGAGGCGGAATCGGCACCGCCTGCGATCCCGGCCTGAATGGTGCCGGCCAGCAGGCTTTCGGCCACGTTGGCGACCGCCTGAAAGCTGGTGGCGCAGGCGCGGCTGACGCTGTAGGCGTCGGTGCGCACGCTCAGGGCGGTGCCCAGTACGATTTCGCGCGCAATATTAGGCGCTTCGGGCATCTGGATAACCTGACCAAACACCAGCTGTTCGATGCTTTCCGGTGGAATATCGCTGCGTATCAGCAGCTCGCTGACCAGCATCCGGCCCAGCTCAAGCGCCGGGATCTCCTGTAGCGCCGTGGCCTGGCGGGCGAAAGGCGTACGTAAGCCGTGCGTTATCGCTATGCGTTGACCCTGAGGCGTCAGTAGGGGTTTCATTATTCACCTGTAAAAATCGGCGGCTTCATTGCCAAAAGAGGTCTGACCTGTTTATTGTTAACCAGATTTTTACATTTTGCATAATGCGGAAAAGAAATTTGCGAGGAGAGCCACGATTCCGGGAACCATGAGCGGGCCTGGCCCACTCATTTTTAGCAAAACCCGGCGTGGCTGGTGGGCGATTAGCGCAGCCCCAGCTGGAAAATCAGGGTTTCCGCCTGGCAGCTAAAGGTGAAGTCCGCGTCCAGCTGCACGCCGTCCGGCTTCTCTTCGAAACGGCCGATGATATCGCACGGCTCCGATTCCACCTGACGGGCTTTTTCGATCAGCTGCTGCAGCGCGGCCTCTGCCTGCTGGCGATTTTCATACAGATGACGCCAGGTGGCGGTGCAATCGGTATTGTCCATGATGGTGCCGACATCCACACAGCAGCAGGCTGCGGTTTCGCTGGCGCTGCATTTATTAATGGCATGAGTCATAAGATCCTCCGGTTAACGGCCGCTAAGGGCACGGGCTCAAGGTGACATTTTTATTTTACGCCTGCCCTGTTTTCCTGTCCGACAATTCAGTGAATAAGCGCCGTCAGGCAGCGAAAATCTACGGTAAATTTGATCTAAAACAGGCTAGACTCAGTGCGATCTAACGCTATACACAGGATTTTGTTAAGCAGATCGCTTTTTATTGATCAATTTAGAAATATCAGTAAAACAATATTGCAACAAAAACAGAATGCGGACCTATACTGGGGCCACTGGTCTGATTAGTTAGCTCTCTTTCAGCCCCTCTGTAGCGTCCGGCCGTTACCTGAGTAGCGGTTTTGATAAAAATCAGATAAAGAGGTTATGGTCATGAACCATAAAAACCTGTTGGCAAAGTCTGCTCTCGCAGGCGCAGTGGCCATTGTTTCTTCCCATGCTTTCGCAGCTGGCTTTCAACTGAATGAGTTTTCCGCCGCCGGTCTGGGCCGCGCCTACTCCGGCGAGGGCGCAATGGGTGATACCGCCGCCTCCGCCAGCCGCAACCCGGCGACGATGGCGCTGATGGATCGCCCGATGTTCTCTGTCGGCGCGGTGTTTATCGATCCTGGCGTGAGCATCGACGGCACCAGCAGCCTCAGTGGCCGCAGCCTGAATGCCGATAATATTGCGCCTACGCAGTGGGTTCCCAATATTCATTATGTGCAGCCGCTGAACGATCAATGGTGGCTCGGCGCTTCCGCCACCTCTAATTACGGACTGGCGACGGAATTTAATAATAATTATGTTGCCGGCCCTTATGCCGGTAAAACCGATCTGCAAACCGCGAATTTCAACCTGAGTACGGCTTATCGTCTGAACCAGCACTTTAGCTTCGGCCTTGGTTTCGATGCCGTTTACGCGCGGGCGAAAATTGAACGCTACGCTGGCGAAGCGGGCAGCGCGCTCGGCTTTCCGGCCGACACGCAAATTGCCCATCTGAAAGGCGATGAATGGGGCTATGGCTGGAACGCCGGCATTCTGTATGAAGTGGATCAGAACAACCGCTTCGGCTTTACCTATCGTTCGGAAGTGAAAGTCGATTTTGACGGCGACTATAAGAGCAGCGTTCCGGGCTATATCAACCCGATTAATCAGGCTCGTAACCTCGGCCTGCCTTACGGCACCAGCGGGTCAACCATTCCGGGCGCGCTGACGCTGAATCTGCCGGAGATGTGGGAAATTTCTGGTTATCATAAGGTCGCGCCGCAGTGGGCCGTGCACTACAGCATGACCTACACCAGCTGGAGCCAGTTCCAGGAGCTGAAAGCGACCGGCAGCAATGGCCAGACGCTGTTCTATAAGGACGAGAGCTATAAAGACGCGTACCGTATCGCGCTCGGCACCTCTTACTTCTATGACGACAGCTGGACTTTCCGCGCCGGTATCGCGTTTGACGACAGCCCGGTTCCGGCCGACAAGCGCTCGATTTCGATCCCCGATCAGGATCGTCTGTGGCTGAGCACCGGCGCAACTTACGCCTTTAATCAGGATGCTTCGGTAGACCTCGGACTTTCTTATATGCATGGCCAGCACGTGACCATTGAAGAAGGCCCTTATACTTTCCGCTCCACCGGCAAAGCCTGGCTTTACGGCGCGAACTTTAACTATAAGTTCTGATTTAACGCCAAAAAGCAAAAAGGCCCGTTTCGGGCCTTTTTTTACGTCTTGTCGACGGCGCTGTCGGAAATTACTCCGCGTCGATGTCGTCCAGGTCGCCCTGAATAGCGGCGGCGTTCGGGTTTTCCTGCGGAATTAACTTGCCGTCGCTGGCAAGAAAATCGTGGCGCTGGAAATAGGCCGCACGCATAAAGGCGTAAGGATCTTTGGAGTTGCGCAGAATAGCGTCGGAATCCAGCAGCTGCGCGCGAGTTTCCACGCCTTCCAGCGCCCATTTGCCGGCGGTCATCCACCAGGTCAGCCAGCTCAGCGGCGCATAAAGGTTGTCGACCATGCCGCCCACATCTTCACGCGGCGTAAAGCTGCCGTAGCCCGGTAGCTGCACGTAGGTGCCGTAGCCAACGCCATAGTTGCCGAGCGTGCTGCCGAAGCGGCGCGGCTCTTCCTTTGCCAGCGTTGGATTCGCCATGCCGGCCACGTCGATAAAGCCGCCCAGCCCCAGAATGGTGTTCAGGAAGAAGCGGTTAAAGTGGATCATCGCTTTATAAGGCTTGCCCTCGATGAAATAGTTCACCATCGTCGAAGGCTCGCTCAGGTTGCCGAGGAAGTTGCTCAGACCGCTGCGCGCGGGCACCGGCACATAGTCGCGCCAGGCGACGGCCACAGGGCGAATGACATAAGGATCCAGCACGTTGTAATTAAAATCGAACATGGTGCGGTTGAAGCCTTCCAGCGGATCGGAGCGCCCCTGAGGTTCATCCGCCGTCGGTGAACTGGCGCAGCCAATCAGCAGAACGCTGGCCAGCGCCACGCCCGTTATGCGGTAGTTCATCTCTCTCTCCCTGTTAAATAAAGCCGACTACGGCTGCTGTTGGTTAATCTCAACGGCCAGCTGCTGTTGACCATTAAAAGGCGTGACCGGGCTGACGCCGAACCAGTCGCCGCTCTGCGGGTTAGCGCTGCCGTCGCGGGAGATGCGCACGCGCACCTGCAGCTGATGCTGCGCGGAAAGCAGACGTTCCGGCATCATAGCGTTGCTGTCATCCAGCGTCAGCGAAAGCGGAAAATGGCTCAGCGGCACTCTTTTCACCGCTACCGGCACCTTAGAGACGCCGTCGGAAACGGAAATATAGAGCACGCCGCCTGCGGAGAGCTGTTTCTCCGCACTTTGCGCCAGCGTTACCGTCAGCGCCAGACGGCTGGTTTGCCCGCCCGACTCGGTTTTAGCCTGCTCGATGCTGCGGCGGATCATCTCCACCCGCTTATCGTCGGCTGGTAACAATTGTAACATCTTTTGCCAGGTCGCTGTGGCCTCCGCATAGCGCTGCTGGCTAAAAGCATTAAATGCCAACAGGCTAAGGATGCGGATATTATCGCCATCGTTTTTGATCATTTCATTAAGCATCGCCGTGGCCTGGCGATTGTCCTGCGGATCCTGCGATCGCGTCAGGGCATCAGCATAGCTTAGCTTTACTTCCGGATCCTGCGGGGAAAGCTGCATGGCGCGGCGGAAAGCCTGGGTCGCGGTGGCGCCGTTGTTCAGCACCATACCGATGCGTCCCAGCATCAGCCAGTCGCTCACGTTACGCGGATCGCTTTGCAGCGAGGTGCGAACGCCCAGCCCAAGCCGGGCAAGCTGCTCGATGGTCAGCGGCTTCGCCTGCGGGTCCATCAGCTGCGCGCGCAGCGCCGGCAGTTCATTATTTACCTGCTGCCAGGCGAGCACCTGCGCAAAACCGCCGGTTTTAAAATAGAGCCCCAGACTGACCAGAATCAGCGCCAGCACGCCGGGCAACAGCACCCAGCGGCTGACGGCGCGTTCGCGGCTCGGCTCCTGCGGCGGAATATCCAGCAGCAGCGTCTGCTGCAGTTCGCGGATCATTTCCGCTCGCTCCGC
Organism: Erwinia sp. CGal63; assembly: GCF_037026505.1. Classification (NCBI taxonomy): domain Bacteria; kingdom Pseudomonadati; phylum Pseudomonadota; class Gammaproteobacteria; order Enterobacterales; family Erwiniaceae; genus Erwinia; species Erwinia sp. CGal63. Next base: position 50,944 of record NZ_JAKUMN010000001.1, on the reverse strand, counting down.
CACTACGCCCTGCTCTTCATCCTGCTGCAGTTCCTCCAGCCGCTGCTGGTAAAACGTTTTGTTCAGCGTATCGCGATCCGCCGCTGGCAAAGCACGGCCGCGGCCTCCCGCTATCAGCAGCAGCGCGCTGGCGGCAACCAGCAGCGCCAGAACGGTGAGCCAGAATTCACTCATGGTTGCTTCCTGTTGTTTAACAGCGCGTCAAGCCGCGCCTGCTGCTCCGCATCCAGCGTGGCGCCGGTGCGTTTTCTGCTGCGCAGGATAATCACCAGCGCGCCTGCCACCACGAACAGCACCGGGCCAGCCCATAAAATCAGCGTGGAGGCCATGACCGGCGGTTCATAGGTGACAAAATTGCCGTAGCGCGCCACCATCCAGGCTTTGATCTGCTGCGGCGTCTGGCCGCTCTGCAGCAGCTCATAAACCTTCAGGCGCATATCGGCAGCGATCATCGCGTTGGAGTCGGCGATACTGTTGTTCTGACACTTGGGACAGCGCAGCGATTCCGTCAGGTGGCGATACTGCTGCTCCTGCGCCACCGAAGAGAATTTATAAGTGTCGATGTTGTCCGCCAGCGCGCCGAAAGAGAAGATCATCGTGGCGAGTAATAAAATCCATTTCATGTGCCTGCCTCCTTGCTGTATTTATCCCATAATGGCTTCACTTCGCTGTTCCATACCCGGTCGTTCATATCCCCGGCGTGGCGATAGCGAATAATCCCTTTGCCATCGATTAAAAAAGTTTCCGGTGCGCCATAGACGCCCAAATCCAGCCCCAGCATACCGTCGCCATCATAGAGACTCAACGCGTAAGGATTGCCCAGCGAATTGAGCCAGTTGACGGCTTTGGCGCGATCATCTTTATAGTTCAGCCCCACGACGCGAATGCCCTGTACCGCCAGTGAGTTGAGATACTGATGCTCGGCACGGCAGGTCGGACACCAGGTCGCCCAGACGTTCAGCAGGATCGGTTTACCGTCGCGCAGTACCGACTGGTCGTAGATTTTGCCGGGCCTTTCCAGCGATTCCAGCCTAAACACCGGCACCGGTTTGCCGACCAGCGCCGACTCCAGCTTTGTGGGATCGTCGCCGTTAGCGTTGCGGGTCAGCTGCCACATCAGCGCGGCGGCCAGCAGCAGAAACAGCGCCAGCGGAAGATAGAGCGTTTTTTTCATGCGGGCTCCTTCTGCGCTTTTTTACGCGAACGATAGCGCGGGTCGAGCAGGCACAAAATGCCGCCAACCGCCATAAAGACGCCGCCGAACCAGATCCAGCGGACAAAAGGTTTGTAGTAGATGCGCACGGCCCAGGAGTCGTTGTCCAGCTGTTCGCCCAGCGCCGCGTAAAGGTCGCGCGTGAAGCCGCCGTCGATCGCCGCTTCGGTCATCATGGTGTGCGCCACGCTGTAGTAGCGCTTTTCGGCGCGCAGCGTCGCTTCATGTTTGCCGTTACGCGTTACGTCAATAATGCCGACGCCGCCCGAGTAGTTGGCGCCCTCAAGGTTGCGCACGTCGCGGAAAATAAAGTGATAGTTATGGATATCGACCGTGTCGCCCGCGCGCATACGCACGTCGCGCTCCACGCTGTAATTCTGGCTAAAGGCGATGCCGATCACGGTGACGGCGACGCCAAGATGGCCCAGCACCATGCCCCAGTGGCTGCGCGAGAGATGGCGCAGACCGGCGAAAAAGCGATGGCGATGGGTGGCGCGCTCGTGCAGCTCCATCAGCGTCAGGAAGATTACCCACAGCGACATCAGCAAGCCGACCACCGTCATCGCTTCGATGCGATCCTGCATCAGCCACGGCAGCAGAACAGAGAGCGCCAGCGTGACGATCAGCGCCACGCCCAGACGCTTCCAGAGCTTTTGCGGCTCGTCGCGGCGCCAGCGTACCAGCGGGCCGATACCCAGCAGCAGCGCCATCGGCGCCATCAGCCAGGTGAACAGCGTGTTGAAGAAAGGCTCGCCGATAGAGATGCTGCCCAGGCCAAGCTGCTTATGCACCAGCGGCAGCAGCGTGCCCAGCAGCACCACCAGCATGGCGGCAATCAATAGAATGTTATTGCCGAGCAGAAAGGATTCGCGCGACCAGAGTTCGTTCTGTACGCGGCCACGCACCTTGCTGCCTTTGATGGCGTAAAGCAGCAGCGAGCTGCCGATAACGATCACCAGGAAGGCCAGGATAAACATGCCGCGCGCCGGATCGGAGGCGAAAGAGTGCACCGAAATCAACACGCCCGAACGCACCAGGAAAGTGCCGAGCAGGCTGAGTGAAAACGCGGTTATCGCCAGCAGCACCGTCCAGGCTTTAAAGGTGCCGCGCTTTTCCGTCACCGCCAGTGAGTGGATCAGCGCCGTGCCCGCCAGCCACGGCATAAAGGAGGCGTTTTCCACCGGATCCCAGAACCACCAGCCGCCCCAGCCAAGCTCATAGTAGGCCCAGGCCGAGCCCAGCACGATGCCGATGGTCAGAAATACCCAGGCCGCCGTGGTCCAGGGACGCGACCAGCGCGCCCAGGCGGTGTCCAGCCGACCGGTCATCAGCGAGGCGATGGCAAAGGCGAAGGCCACGGAGAAGCCGACATAGCCCATGTAGAGCAGCGGCGGATGGAAAATCAGGCCGATATCCTGCAGCATCGGGTTGAGATCGCTGCCGTCGATGGGGAAATCGGGCAGCGTGCGCGTAAAGGGGTTCGAGGTCAGAGTGATAAACAGCAGGAAGCCCAGGTTAATCATACCCATTACCGCCAGCACGCGGGCCACGGAATCCAGCGGCATCGCGCGGCTGAACAGCGCCACTGCCAGCGTCCAGGTGCTGAGCAGCAGCAGCCACAGCAGCAGCGATCCTTCATGCGCGCCCCAGGTTGCCGCAATGCGGTAGTAGACCGGCAGCAAGGTGTTGGAGTTGGTTGCCACATAAGCGACGCTGAAGTCGTTAACGACAAAAGCGTGAACCAACACGGCGAAAGCGGCCAGCACGCAGGCAAACAGCGCATAGCTCAGCGGTCTGGCCAGCCCCATCAGCCGCGTGTCCTGACGCGCCGCGCCCCATAGCGGATAGATGCTCAGCAGCAGCGCCAGCGCCACGCCCAGAGCAAGCAGAAAACTGCCAATTTCCGGCATCATGGCTGGTTTACCGCCATTTTATGATTCTTCTTCATCGCATCCTCAATTTCTGGCGGCGTATATTTTTCGTCATGCTTTGCCAGGACTTCTTTAGCTTCTATCAGGTTGCCCGGCTGCAGCACGCCCTGCGCCACCACGCCCTGCCCTTCCCGGAACAGATCCGGCAGGATGCCGAGATAGCTGACGCTCACTACGCCGTTGGCGTCGTAGAGCTTAAAGGAAACCTGTAACGTATTGGGATCGCGTTTGACGCTGCCGGGCATCACCATGCCGCCAACGCGCAGACGCTGGCCCGGCGTCGGTTTTTCCAGAGTTTCGCCTTTGCCGTTCAGGATTTCGCTGGGGGTATAAAACAGATCGATGTTGGAACGCAGCGCGTACATTACCAGCGCGGTCGCCAGCCCCAGGCCGGCCAGAATCGTAATCGCCACAAGCAGACGATTTCTGCGACGGGTATTCACTTAACAGCTCCCTGTTTTTTCAATTTGGCCGCGGTAATGCGGCGTTCCCGCGACTCGCGCTGACGGATATCGGCCAGCAGCCGATAACGGGTGACGATCGTATGCCCAATCAGCGCGCCCAGCGCGATCAGCGTGCAGCCGACGGCAAGCCAGACGTAGAAGGCGTAGCCGCCCATTGCCCAAAAGGCCTGCCAGGATGAGAAAGCCGTCATGAGCGCGCTCCTTTTTCCGCCACTTCTTTTACCCAGGGACGATGACGCTCGCTGAACAGCAGCAGGTTACGCAGGCGCATTAGCGTCAGCGAGATAAACAGCAGCCAGAAGCCCGCTATCGCCCAGCGCAGCGGCGTGCGCATCGAAGGCGCGATAGCCTGTTGCAGCATACCGGACGATCCCTGATGCAGCGTGTTCCACCACTGTACCGAATAGTGAATGATTGGCAGATTAACCACGCCAACCAGGATTAAAATCCCGGCCGCGCGGCCCGCCATGCGGCGATCGTCAAAGGCGTTATAGAGCGCGATGACGCCCATGTAGAGAAACAGCAGCACCAGTTCCGACGTCAGACGCGCGTCCCAAATCCACCAGGTTCCCCACATCGGCTTGCCCCAGGCAGAGCCGGTTACCAGCGCGATAAAGGCAAAAACCGCGCCGACCGGCGCCATCGCGGCAGCGGCGAGATCGGCTGTTTTCCACTGCCAGACCAGACCGGTAAAAGCGGCGACCGCCATAGCGGCATAGATGCCCATCGACCACATCGCGGCGGGAACGTGAATATAGATAATGCGATAGCTGTCGCCCTGCTGATAGTCCGCCGGCGCGAAGCCAAATCCCCAAATCCATCCGGTGGCGAGCGCGACAGCGGCCGCCGTTGCAAACCAGGGCAGTAGCCGACCGCAGAGTCGATAAAGCCGGTCCGGCTTCGCTAACTGGTGTAACCATTTCCACATAGTTCAAGTGCTCATATAAAAAAGAAAAGCGTTTGTTCTGTTATTGTTAGTGTACGCTAACCCGCAATGCCGCTGCCGTAGCGAAAGGCGCAAGGGTAGCGCTGGCTACCAGCAGCGCGCCGAGGATAGCAAGCTGGCCATTTATCGCCAGCCCCATGCCGGCTGCGTCGATGGCCGCCGAGGCGAAAATCAGCACCGGTACCGCCAGCGGCAGCACCAGCAGGCTCAGCAGCACGCCGCCGCGACGCAGCCCAACGGTCAGTCCTACGCCGATGGCGCCCAGAAAACTCAGCGTCGGCGTGCCCAGCAGCAGCGAAAGCGCCATAGCGCGCCAGGTGACGAAATCCAGCGACAGCAGCAGCGCCGCCAGCGGCGAAAGCAGCAGCAGCGGCAGACCCGTTACCAGCCAGTGCGCGATAACCTTGCCCAGTACCGTTATCGGCAGCGGCGTCGGCAGCAGCAGCAGTTGTTCCAGCGATCCGTCGATAAAGTCGTCGCGAAACAGCCTCTCCAGCGCCAGCAGCGAAGAGAGTAACGCGGCGACCCAGACGATGCCCGGCGCGATGCGCGCCAGCAGCTGCGGCTCTGGCCCGATACCCAGCGGAAACAGCGTAATCACAATCAGAAAAAACCACAGCGGATTAACGATTTCTGCGCCGCTGCGAAAAGCCACGCGCAGCTCGCGCTGAATAATGCGTCCGATCATTGCTCCGCCTCCACCAGCCGAATTTTTCGCAGCTGGCGCACGGAATCAGGCAGATCCTGATGAGTGGTCAGAATGACCGAGCCGCCATTATCGGCATGACGGCCGAACAGCGCCATCAGCTTGATCACGCCCGATTTATCAATGGCGGTCAGCGGTTCATCAAGGATCCAAAGCGGAGCACGGCTTAGCCAGAGTCTGGCCAGCGCGACCCGCCGCTGCTGTCCGGCAGAAAGCTGCGCCACCGGCACTTCTTCATAGCCCGTCAGATCGACCTCTTCCAGCGCCTGCCACAGCCTTTCTTCCGGCTCGGAAGGGTGAAAAAAGCGCAGATTTTCCCTCGCGCTCAATACCGCTTTAACGCCCGGCTGGTGTCCCAGATAGAGAAGCGCGCTGTGCCAGGCCTCACGCTGTTTGCGAATGGGCCGCTGTTGCCACAGCACGTCGCCCTGTTCCGCGCGGCTTAAGCCCGCCAGAATGCGCAACAGCGAGGTTTTTCCCGCGCCATTGGCGCCTTCGATCTGAACGATATCGCCCGGGGAAACGGTAAAATTGAGTTCGCTGAACAGCGTACGTTCATCGCGAACGCAGGTCAGATTGTGGGCCTGGAGCATCTGGTGACATCGTGCTTGTTAATAATGCGTGAAATAGTACCACAGCTGATAATGGTATCGCAGCCTGCCGCATAATACTCTGTGCTTAAGTCGACGATATTATGCCCTGTTCCCACCGTCTGCCGCGAAAAAAAGCCGCTTCGTTAAACCCTTGTTACTCTTATGCGGAAATACAGTTACATTTCAGCAACGTTAAAACCCGCTACGCTTAGGCTGGGTGCTGATAACGGGAGCAGGAAAAATGAGAAAAGATAACGGGGAAGTCGAGAGTAAAGGAAAGGAAGAGGAGCCAGAAGTCAGGCGTGAAGAAAAAGAAGAGATAGAAGTTGAGAGTGAAGAAAAAGAGGGAGAAGAGATAGAAGTGGATGAAGAAGCGCTGCCATCACGCGCGGCGGCCATCCATGAAGAGATCCGACAGGACGGCGAGAAAGAGCTGGAACGCGACGGCCTGGCGCTGCTGTTTTCCGCCATTGCCGCCGGGCTGTCGATGGGCGCCTCGCTGATGGCGAAAGGGATTTTTCAGGCGCATCTGGAGGGCGTGCCCGGCGCTTTTCTGCTGGAGAATCTTGGTTACACCTTTGGCTTTATTATTGTCATTATGGCGCGCCAGCAGCTGTTTACGGAAAACACCGTCACCGCCGTACTGCCGGTGATGCACAAACCGACCGGCAGCAATCTGGTTCTGCTGCTGAGGCTTTGGGCGGTAGTGCTGCTCGGCAATCTGATCGGCACGGCGCTGGCCTCGCTGGCCTTTACCCATATGCCGATTTTCGACGATGCGACGCGGAGCGCCTTTGTGGCTATCAGCCAGAAAGTGATGGAGAACACGCCGGGCGAAATGTTCGCCAACGCGGTTATCTCCGGCTGGATTATCGCCACGATGGTCTGGATGTTTCCCTCGGCAGGCAACGCGAAGATCTGGGTGATTATCCTGATGACCTGGCTGGTAGCGCTGGGCGATTTAGCGCATATCGTGGTGGGATCGGTAGAGGTGCTCTATCTGGTTTTTAACGGCCTGATCGGCTGGCAGGAATTTCTCTGGCCCTTCGCGCTGCCGACGCTGGCGGGCAATATTATCGGTGGTACCTTTATCTTCGCGCTGATAAGCCATGCGCAAATCCGCAACGATATGACTACGCGCGCTAAAGCAGAAGCGGAAGCGAAGAAAAAGCGCAAAAACAAGGAGAAAGCGGCGGCGGAAGAGTAGGCAGATTTGCTCTTAACACTAAACGGCAGCCTGTTGGCGGAGGCTGCCGTTACTGGCGCAGACCCTTAATTAAAAAGCGCGAAAGTCTGCATATAGAAGTTACTGGCAAAAGCCACATAGCCCAGCCACACCAGCAGGATAAGCGTCAGGGAGAGTTTCAGAGACATAGCGACCTCGTTGATAGCCATAAACAAAAAAGCAACTTTACTTGCATCTGCGCTACATTACGCCTGTCCAAAAACGCCGTTATTGATCCAGCGCAACTATCTCTGATTTCACGCACAGGATGAATTTTGATCGGTAACGTGGTTCCCGCCTGCTTATGGTTGGGTTAGCAGGTTTTATATTTGTTAACCCCAATTAGAATTTTACATGCATCTTATTGTTAACCTATAAAAATAAATTTATAAAGAACAACCTCAACAAATATCAATAATAAAAATATTACTCACAACTTTTTATTATTCCATTCCAACAAAAAGAACAAACATAAACCGCACCAATACAGCACATCTATTCCTTCTCTTAATACAGGCCTTGATTCTTGTGGCGATATTATTACCTGCTACCATAGCAATCTGCAAAAAATTATCAGTAAGGATGTAAAACAGATGTATGCCACTTATTTTATTTTAACCTGGCTTGCTATTGGATTTATTATAATCAGGTATTTTACCGAAGAAGATAAGCCTGACAATTACCAAGAGTGTCCGTACGAATGAAGTCATCTTCACCTGGTTTGCTTTATAGATTAAAAAAACTTAACAGAAAACGTAATCGGTACTTTCACGAACTGAAAAGAAGGGCCAGGCTGGTATACCTTGCCAGGCCTCTCCCTACCGCGCAAAAGAGTGAAAGATTTCCTGAAGGGATGCGAAAAATTCTTTTTCCTTTCGTTAATCTGGGAATAGGCGACGCCGTTTGCCATACCGGTCTCTGGCGGAAATTAAAAGAGGTGGGATATAGCGTACAAATTATCTCAGAGAGTCGAAGCGAGGTTTTCTTCAGAGGTCTGGATTTTATCGACGAGATTTTTATCGTCGACATCGATAATATCGACCGTCTTGAGAGAATTAAAACGGATATTGTGGTCAGTCTGTACTCCTGGATGCAGCGTAAAGAGCTGCTGGAAACCGAATTATTATCCAGAATCGACTATAGCTATGCTATCAACATCGGCGGATGGCTAAAAAAGCCTTACCATATGACGCTGGATCTGCCTGATAATTTTCATATTACCGTTCCGCAGAAGCTGCTGTTAACAAAGCTGGGGCATCCCGTTTCCGATCTACATTACCGGTTAAAACCACCGGCGGCCAGCAACGAATTTATCGCGAAGTACTTACATAAAAGCGGCGAAAGAAAGAGAGTGGTAATAAGTCCTTTCGCCAGCGTCGGGGAAAGATCTATGACGCTGCCGCAGCTTGAAGAGCTTATTGCTAAATTACGGCAGCAGGATGGGGTTAATCTGTTTATTACCGGTGAAAAACACAAGCTTGCCAGCCTGGTAAGCGATACAGATAACGTATTTATATGCGATTTCGACTCACTATGGCATACCATCGCCCTGGTCAATAACGCCGATTTGGTGATTTCGGTGGAAACGGCTATCGTTCACGTTGCCTGCGCGTTGAATAAAAAATTGGTCAGCATTTTTTATTCAACCAATATTAATTACAATGATGCGTTGCAAAGCAATACTATTTTCAAACCCATAGGGAAAGATGTTAAACAAATTATTGTGAACCGCACGACTCTGCCATTTGAGACAGATAAAGTCATTCAGGAATCATTGGCTATGCTCTCTTCCGCCGACGTCGGCGAACCTTGTATGTGAAGCCTGTGCCTGGGCCGGCCAGTTCTGGCCGGTTTTTAAACAGTAGTGAAATCGCCTACATGCTCTCAGACAACCGCTCCCCTCTTTCTGCTAATGGAAAGGACACTATTTAGCCAGTACCGAATGGGAATCAAAAACCATTGATGAATAAAAAACCCGTTCAGAAATGAAGACCTTGAGGCACAGCCCCACTTACGGTAACATACGCAGCACGATAAACGGCCAGCGTTTATCCTGGTGCTGTCTCCTTAGTTAAATGGATATAACGAGCCCCTCCTAAGGGCTAGTTGCAGGTTCGATTCCTGCAGGGGACACCATTTTTACTCTTCCCCGAATTACCCCACGTTACCAAAAGCCAGCAATCGCGCGGCCTCTACGCAAAATGGTGTTATCCAACATTACCCGGCATTGATTGATTACATCGCCCTGTTATGGGCATATCCTCAAATCGCTCAGGATTTATGCCCACACGCGCACAGTGAAGAAAATTGATGCCACCAGGCCTGCTGAAAAGTCCTGTGGGTGTACAGCTTTTCCCTTATGGGAATGGTGCGCTTTATTTTCACGGCTAAAGCAGGTCATCCCGGGAATATTGCAGGGCAATAAAACCGCGCGGCACTGCGATAATCAGCGTCATCACTCCAGGCTGAGAATGTAAATGACGCTGCGGCAGCCTCAGGATTTTTTGTGATCGCGCCGGTAGAGCGTCCACTCATCAATACGCTCGCCAGAAGGCAGCGTGCAGTAACCTGCCTGCCCTTTGGATGTTGTCACTATTTCAGTCTTACCGCCCTGCGCCACGCAGTACGCCGTCGCCGGGTTTTTCATGGTCAGCGACGCCGGTTTACCGGCATTTTGCGCGCATCCCGTTGCCAGTAACACGCCTATAAACAGCATACTCTTTCTCATATCACTCCCGTTCGGATGGCTCCGATTGCATCCTGGTATCAGGTAAAGAACAATGAATTAAGGGCAATGTCTTAGCTTAAAGCGTTGAACTTCAATGGCGATTCTCTAAGATAGCGATCGGCGCCAAAGGATTGGATCTCATTCTCACCGCTGTGCCTGCCACCGTTCGGCTAACGACAAGGAATGCTCTATGCGACCAGCTACATTTACTTTACGTCTTACCCGTAACGTCAGCCAGTTTCTGCTGCCGGATCTACGAGCGCTGCTGCCGCCGGAAAGCGTGCAGTTTTTCTCTAACGAGCTGGACGAAGAGTGGCACTACACGCTGCTCTGCGTACAAAGTGATAACACCTGCTCGCTGACGGTTTCCGCCATTCTGGTCTGGCATCAGCTACAGCGGATCCGCGTTATGCGCTACAGTTCGCTGCAGCAGCGCCAGCTGGATCTCGACGGCGCTTCCTCCACGGAAATTTATAGCCTGCTGCTGGCGCCTGGCGCAGTACTTTACCTCTCCTGAGGCCGATACAGCCTGGATTTAACGCCCTTCTGCTGCGGTATTCCGCTGATTGGTTTTTGCGCGCCCGGCGTAAACTGGGCGCAAAGTTTACTGGAAAAACCGTACCGGAGTCCCCGCATGTCAGAGAAAGATCCTGTTGTAGAACGTCTTACCGTCGAGCTGCTCGCGCTCAGGCAAATCGTGCAGATGCTGATTGCCTATGGCAATGTGCCGACCGGCGGCAAGCTGAATAAATACCTGCAAAAAGTAGCCGACGATACGGAACAGCGCGAAGATCATCGCGGGCCGAACAAAGCTATCGCGGAAGCGATTCGCAGCTATATCAAATAAGCCAGTTGCTCTCTCGCCTCACTTTGCGCCCACGTTAAATTTGTCCGCTTCCTCAAACCTCGCTCTGGCGAGGTTTTGCCGTTGCTTTCCTTTGATTTTGTTACATTTCCATTCCTGCAGCCTTGTCCGCTTTCAACCAGGCTTAGGGTCATGCGACTTGCTTTTTGACCAGGAAAGAAATGTGATGACCAATAACTATTGCCTGCTAAACACCGCCGCCCAAAACAAAGATACGGCTTTCAGCCAGCAGGAAAGAGCGGATGCGCGGCTGGAGGGACTGCTGCCGCCGACGGTTGATTCGCTGGAAACGCAGATGCAGCGCGTGCTGGAGCATCTGGACAATAAACCTGACGATATCGAAAAATATATCTATCTGCAGGAGCTGGCCGACCGCAACGAAACGCTGTTTTTCGCCACGCTGATGTCCGATCCCGTTACCTTTATTCCGCTGGTTTACGATCCCACTATCGCCGAAGCCTGCCGGAAATATGGCCACCTCTATCGCCGCCCGAAAGGCATGTATCTGACCCGGCAGATGAAGGGCCGCCTGAAGGAAGTTTTACGTAACTGGCCGCAAAAAGAGGTGCGATTTATTTGTGTTTCATCTGGCGGACGTATTCTTGGCCTGGGCGATATCGGCGCCAACGGCGCGCCCATTCCGGTTGGCAAACTCCAGCTCTATACCGCCTGCGCCGCCGTGCCGCCGCAGGGGCTTTTGCCAATTCATCTGGATATCGGCACCGGCAATGACAAGCTCAGGGAGGATCCGCTCTATACCGGACTGCGGGAAACCAAGCTGGGGCAACAGCAGCTGGACGAGCTGCTCGATGAGTTTGTCGCCGCCGTAGAAGACGTTTTCCCGGGTTGCTGTATTCATTTCGAAGACTGGGAAGGTAACGATGCTATTCGCTATCTGCAGCGCTATCAGCAGCGGGCGCTGGTTTATAACGATGATATTCAGGGCACCGCCAGCGTCGTGCTGGCGGGTTTGCTGACCGCGCTGGAAACCACCGGCGGTGAGCTTGCCGATCAGCGCGTACTGTTTGCCGGCGCGGGCTCGGCGGGCACCGGTATCGCTAATATGTTGGAGGAGGCAATGACGCAGGAAGGCGCCGATCGCGATGAGGCGCGGAAAGCTATTACTCTGTTTGATAAAGAGGGATTACTTACCGCCGACCGCGACGACCTGAATCCGTCACAGCAGGTTTATGCCCGTAAGATGTCGTCGGAAAAGGATCTGCAAAAAGTCGTGGAACAGGTAAAACCGACCATGCTGATTGGCGTCAGCACTCAGGGCGGCCTTTTCAGCGAAGGCGTAGTGAAAGCGATGAGTGAGCTCAACGAGCGGCCCGTTATTTTTGCGCTTTCTAATCCTACGGAAAATGCGGAGTGTACGGCTAAACAGGCCTACGAGTGGAGCGATGGCAAAGCGCTGTTTGCCGCAGGCGTACAGTTTGGCGAAGAGAAGATCGGCAATGAAACGCGCTATCCCGGCCAGGCGAATAACTTCTATATTTTCCCGGCGGTAAGTCTGGCTATTTATGCGGCCAGGCCAACGCGAGTGGATGACAGGCTGTTTATCGAGGCGGCGCGCCTGTGCGCAAAACAGGTCAGCAAGGCGGATCGGGAGAAAGGCAAGCTCTATCCTTCCCAGGCCGATATCGTTAATACGGAGCTGGCTATCGCTACGGGTCTGGTGCGCTATTTGTTTAAGCACGATCTGGCGGGCGTGAAGAAGCCGGAAGACATTGACGGCTGGATGCAGTCGCTGCTTTATCAGCCGCGCTATGTTTCAAGCGCTTAGCCCTGAAAACCCGGCGTTGCGCCGGGTTTGTTACAGGCTGCTTAAGCGACTCTGAAAGAGGATATATCCTGCGCCAGCTGCGAAGCTTCCGTACGCAGCGCCTCGGTGTTCTCTGCCGTCTGCGTGATCAGCAGTAAGTTCTGCTGAATGCTGCGCTCCATCTGCGATACCGCCAGCGTCACCTCGCTAATGCCTTTACTCTGCTCGTCGCCCGCCACGCGGATTTCGCCCACGACCTCTTTGACTTTCAGCACGTCGTTGACCAGACCCGCCAGCCGCTCGCCCGCGCCTTCCACCAGCCGACTGCCGGCCAGCACCGTGGTATCGGATTCGCTGATCAGCGCTTTAATCTCCTGCGCCGCAGAGGCGCTGCGCTGCGCCAGCGCGCGCACTTCCGACGCGACCACGGCAAAACCACGCCCCTGCTCGCCAGCCCTCGCCGCCTCCACCGCCGCGTTCAGCGCGAGGATGTTGGTCTGAAAGGCGATGCCGTCAATTACGCTAAGGATTTCGCCTACCCGACCTGAAGAAGCCTTGATCGAGGACATGGTGGCGATAACCTGGCTCATGACTTCGCTGCTGCTGCGGGCAATCTGCGCCGTCTGTTCAGTAAAGGAATCCGCCAGTCGCGTGTTTTCCGCGTTCAGCTGCACCGTGGCGTTCAGCTGCTCCATTGCCGCCGCGCTCTGCTCCAGCGCCGCAGCCTGGTCGCTAATTTTGGCGGAGAACGCCTGGTTGCTTTCCGCCAGCGAGCTGGCGTTGGCGGCTACGTTAACGCCGCTGGCCTGCACGCTGGTGATGACGCCTGCAATTTTATCGACAAACTGGTTAAACGACACGGCAATTTCCGCCAGCTCATCTTTGCCGGTCGTCGCCAGCCGCCGGGTTAAATCACCGTCGCCGTTGGCGATTTCGTCCAGCGCCGCGCGGGTAGACTCCAGCCTTGCCGCCAGACGACGGGCGAACAGCCAGACCAGCAGCAGCAGGATCAGCAGCGCCGGGATCAGCACGATAAAGATATCCTGCAGGATATTATCCGCCAGCGCGGTCACTCTGGCCTCTGGCGTCACCAAACCAATAACCCAGCCGGTCTCCGCCATTTTAAACAGCGTGACCTGCGCGTCCTGGTTCAGCACGCCGTCCTGAATGTGGTTCAGCGTGGTGGTGGTTTTGTTTTCCGCGACGCCTTTTAGCACCGGCGCCAGCCAGGGTTTTTCGGCCGCCAGCGCGCTGAATTTTTTCAGCGCCTTATCTTTGCTGCCGGGGAAAAAGAGTACATTGCCCGCGCTGTCCAGCGCGAAAGCGTAGCCGCCGGTAAGATTGCCGTGGCTCTGCATAAAGCCGGAAAGGTTATCCAGCAGGACGTCAAAAGTCGCCACGCCGGCGAAGCGGTCGCCCTGAGTATAAGGCACGCTACAGGTCACCATGTTCACCTGGGAAACCGGGTCCTGGTATACTTCCGACCAGTCGCATTTATTGCGCGGCGCTTCGCGGGCCGAGGTGTACCAGCTTTCGTTATGGTAGCCAGCGCCGCCTTCGTTGTAGCCGTCAGAGTAAGCCAGCGCGCCATCCGCGCCGCGCGACCAGAAAAAGCTGCGGCGGGCGACGCCTTCGCTAAAGGCGTTGGGTTCAGGCCAGATGCCGCCGCCCGCAATGCTTTTATCGCCTTTGCTGTCGATAATTTGCGGCAGCACGCTTTTAAACAGCGCTTCCTGATGCGGCAGCACTTCCGCCAGGCGCGCCATGCTCACCACTTCGCCCTCTATGCGCAGCAGCTGCTGGTTAAGCTGACCTACGATATTTTCGCCGGTTTGCTGGATCATGCTGTCGCTGGCGGCCACAACGCGCGGCTGTCCGCGCAGGGTAATGGCAAACCAAACCAATAGCATGGTTAACAGCAGCATCGAAATGCCGCCAAAGATCAATTTCCCTGACAGACGAACTGGTATCCCCGGCATAATAAATTCCTTACGTCAAAGCAGCGGCAGAACCGAGCAGATATAGGTATCAGCGACTGATATCGTCGCTTCCTGCGGTTATCGGCACGACTGGCTAAAACCTGAGCAGAGCCGCTGCTGCCAGCGGCGTCTTCGGCAGCATAAAGTTCTGAGGAAAATCCGATTTGATTTTGCCGCGGCGGCCAGGCTACCCTGACGCCGCGCAAAGCGCCTGTTTTTCGAGCGTAACGCACGATTTTTGCGTTTTGCGCCACTCCGGACCAGCCTTACTAAAGGGAACTCAACGCTATGCACCACTTTATTCTCGCGCAGCTCAACGCCTTCAAGGTGCCCTACGCGCCGCCGATCGCGCTGTTCGCTGTGTTAGTCATCATTCTACTGATCTCGCTTATCGCCCACGGCGTGCTGCATCGCGTGCTGCTGCCTTTGCTGCGGCGTATGGCGGATAACTCGACTCGTCAGTGGCCGAAGTCGCTGATTGACAACAAGCTCTTCAGCCGTTTTGCGCTGCTGATGCAGGGTATTTTTTTACAGATCCAGCTGGAGCTTTTTCTCGCCGGTCATGAGCCGATCTACAGCGTGCTGATGATCCTCAGCGAAGTCTGGGTGATGACCTTTGGCCTACTGATGTTCTTTTCGCTGCTGGATATTTTTCTGGAGCTCTCCGAAGAGAGCGTTATCGCCCGGCAGATGCCGCTACGCGGCATTTTTCAGAGCCTGAAGCTGATCGCCGCGCTGCTGGTGGCGCTGATGATTATTTCCGTGCTGATCGGCAAATCGCCGCTGGTGCTGCTGACCGGCCTCGGCGCAATGACCGCGGTGCTGATGCTGGTGTTTAAAGATCCTATTCTCGGGCTGGTGGCCGGTATACAGCTCTCCGCCAACAATATGCTCAAGCTGGGCGACTGGCTGGATATGCCGAAATATGGCGCGGACGGCTCCGTGGTCGATATCGCGCTGACCACGGTGAAAGTGCGCAACTGGGATAACACCATCACCACTATTCCTACCTACGCGCTGATTTCCGACTCGTTTAAAAACTGGCGCGCGATGTCGGAATCGGGCGGTCGCCGCATCAAACGCAGCATTAATATCGATACCACCAGCATTCATTTTCTCAGCGAAGAGGAGATGGCGAAGCTGAAGCGCGCGCAGCTGCTGACGCCCTATCTGGAAAGCAAAATGCAGGAAGTCTCGGCGCATAACGCCGGTCTGGATACCAGCACGCCGCTGAACGGCCGCCGCATGACCAATATCGGCACCTTTCGCGCCTGGCTGGAAGCCTGGCTGAAGGCGCATCCGCAGACGCACAAAGGCATGACGCTGATGGTACGCCAGCTGGCACCGGGCGCGGACGGCCTGCCGCTGGAGATTTACGTGTTCACCAACACCACGGTCTGGCTGGAGTATGAAAGGATCCAGTCCGATATCTTTGACCATATCTTCGCCGTGCTGCCGGAGTTCGGCCTGCGCGTTCATCAGACGCCGACCGGCAACGATCTGCGCAATCTGCGTATTCAGTCGACGGACTAAGCCTTTCGGCGGGCGCTTGCGCGCGTCCGCCTCTTCTCCTCTCTGACTTTTTGAGCGCTGGATGCTGCCGCAGCTCATTTCGCTCTGCCGTTTATTCCGCCTTAGCGGCATTTCATTCCCGAATGACGGCAGTTCATGCCCTTCTGCAACCGCGCCGGAAAAACCCGCATTATTCTGTGCTTAATTTCTTAATCTTTCCGGGAGCATCCCATGAGCACACAACCCGTTACTTCCCGCGTTCGCTGGCTCACGCTGGCCGGCACCATTATTACGCAGTTCGCGCTTGGCTCGGTCTATACCTGGAGCCTGTTCAACGGCCAGCTCTCCCAAAAGCTGGAAGCCTCGGTCAGCCAGGTCGCCTTCTCATTCGGCCTGCTGAGCCTCGGGCTGGCCGTGGCTTCGTCGCTGGCCGGCAAACTTCAGGAACGTTTCGGCGTGCGTAACGTCACTATTGGCGCGGGCCTGCTGTTAGCCTTTGGCTTTTTCCTGACCTCGCACGCCGATAACCTGTTTATGCTCTATCTGAGCGCGGGCGTGCTGGTCGGGCTGGCCGACGGCGCGGGCTATCTGATGACCCTCTCCAACTGCGTGAAGTGGTTTCCCGAACGCAAAGGCGTGATTTCAGCCTGCGCTATCGGCGCTTACGGGCTGGGTAGCCTGGGCTTTAAGTTTATCTGCAGCTATCTGCTGAGCGTCAACAGCCTTGAAAACACCTTCCTGATTTGGGGCGGCATCGCGATGACGATGATTATCGCTGGCGCGCTGCTGATGAAGGATGCGCCGAAACAGCAGGCCGCAAGCGGCAGCGTCAACAATGCCCGCGATTTTTCGCTGGCGCAGGCGGTGCGCCAGCCGCAGTACTGGATGCTGGCGGTCATGTTTCTGACCGCCTGTATGAGCGGGCTCTATGTGATAGGCGTGGCTAAAGATATCGGCGAAGGCCTGGTGCATCTTTCCACGCAAACCGCCGCCAGCGCCGTGACGGTTATCGCCATCGCCAACCTGAGCGGTCGTCTGGTGCTGGGCGTGCTTTCTGACCGGGTAGCGCGTATTCGGGTAATTACCCTGGCGCAGCTGGTGTCGCTAACAGGAATGAGCATTCTGCTCTTTACCCATATGAGCGAAAGCACGTTCTTTATTTCCGTGGCCTGCGTCGCCTTCAGCTTCGGCGGCACCATCACCGTTTATCCTTCACTGGTTAGCGACTTTTTTGGCCTGAACAACCTGACCAAAAACTATGGCCTGATTTATCTGGGCTTCGGCATCGGTAGCGTGCTCGGCTCTTTGATCGCTTCGCTGTTTGGCGGCTTTGTGGTGACCTTCAGCCTGATTATGACGCTGCTGGTTCTGTCGCTGATTATGTCGCTGACCATCCGCCTGCCGAACGCGCAGGAGCAGGAAACAATGCAGCAGGCGCAGACGCTGTAGTTTGTCGTTCTTTGCAGGAAGACAAGATCGGAGTTGATGACAAACTCATTCCGTGTGAACAGGTAGCCTTAGCAGTAAAAGGCCGGGCCGCAAGCCCGGCCTTTGCCGTTACGTCATACGATAAAGCGGCTCTGGCAGACCAGCCACGTCCACTTCTACGGCGAAAACGTCACCGGACTGCGGATAAGCCGCCAGCTCCTCTGCGCTGCGATCCTCACGCGAGCTGGTGATGTAGAGCGTTTTGAGATCCGGGCCGCCGAAAGCGATCATGGTCGGCCAGCGAACCGGCAGCGGGATCTCGTCGACGATCTCGCCGGTCGCCGGATTCAGCCGAATAACGCGGGAACCGTCAAACATCGCCGACCAGTAGAAGCCTTCGCTGTCCACCGCTGCGCCATCCGGCAAACCGCCCTCTTCCTGCACAAAACGCTTCAGCACTTCACGCGGGCCGATATCGCCTTTCTCATCGACCGGATAGCGATAGAGCACGCCGTTTGGCGTGTCGGTGTGGTACATCCACTTATTGTCGGGCGAAAAAGCCAGCCCGTTGGAGATTTTGATATCTTCCGCCTCGACGGTCAGGCGCAGATGCTCATCCAGCCGACACAGCTTGCCGCCGTTGCGATCCTGCGGCTCCCACAGGCTGCCGCACCAGAAGCGTCCGTGTCGATCCACGCGTCCGTCGTTAAAACGGCTTAAGGCCGCTTCGCCAGGGTTTTCCGCCACGCGGCGAACGATTTTACCTTCCTCATCCAGCAGGCAAACGCCGCTGCGCAGCGCCGCCACGAAGCCGCCCTGCTCGTTCAGACCGAAGCAGCCGATGTGCTCGGGCACCGGCATGACTTTATGCTCGCCGCTTCGCGGATCGAAGCGGTGCAGCGCCGGCGCCAGAATATCAACAAAGTAAAGCGTTTGTTCGCGAACTGACCAGACCGGGCATTCGCCCAGCTCCGCCTGTGCCGCCAGCACATTTTTAACCTGATAACGCATAGCATGTCCTTGTAATGAAAAGCTGTGTTAAGTCTATCGTATAAATGCTTTTTTGCCTTTATTAAGTCAAATTCAGCGCAGACGGGAGAATTCATTTAATTTAAGAACATTCTGTGTTAAAAGCGTTTGTTTTAAGCCTTCTCTTATTTCCTTCTTTAAAAATAAAAAGCAGTATGGCAGGCATGAATTATTTAGAAATATTTACTCTAATAACTCTACAAAAGCGGCATTATTCCTCCACTTTTGTTTTGTAGAGTGTTAGCTATTGGAAAGGAAGGGAGTGAACATAATGAGACTAATTAAATCCGTTGTTATTCTGGGCGTAATAACTATGCTGAGCGGCTGTATTATTCATGACGGCTATCGCGGCGGCCACCACGGCGGGCATGGCTATCATCATGGCCATCACCGGGGCTGGTAAAAAAATTATAAATGGGTGAAGTGATTTCATCCTGAAGCGGGCAGAGCCTGCACACAGCAATATAAAAATAAGATGCAGTTTTCAGGGCGGATAGTTATCCGCCCTTTTTTTAACTTTTAATGCTGTAATTACATTGATACCAGGCCTTCATTAATCCCGGCAGTCGACTCTCCTGCGGTTTAATCGGTTCCACTTTATCAAAACCGCGCTCCGCACAATAATGTTCTACGTCCTGTTCCATCGCTGTTTTGTTTACGGTTTCAGGATCAAAGCGATAGAGCACACTATTTACCGCAGGGTCTTCACCGACTTTTTCAAACGCGCCCGGCTTGCCAGAAGTGCAGCCTGTCGACAGTAATACCGCAAGCGTCAGTACGCCCGTCATTATTTTTTTCATGTTAACTCCTTTCTTTGCCGCCGCATGTTACTGAAGCGATAGAGCGACGCTATCGGATAAACCCGCTTTTGCACTTTTTTTACCGTGCTTTGCAATATTTTACCGATTGAATCGATTCAGGCTACCGTGTAGCGCGGGCCGAAAATGAATGCCAATATGATTCCAGACACAGCGACATGTCTGCGTAACACCAGGAATTTTATTTATAATTACAAGTAGTTATGCCCGCGGCGAGCGGGCTTTTTTTTGCACTGGATTAAGAAGCGGGCGCTATTATAACCCTCGCGCCCGGCGAGAAATTAACCTGAAGTGCCGTTATTAAGCGGCGTCTGAGCGGACGTCAACCAGTACCGGGCAGCTGGCGCGTTCTATCACGGCAGCGCTGACCGACCCTTTAAGCAGGCGGTTAAAGGAAGAGAGATGGCGACGGCCCATGATAATCATCGCCGCGCCGATATCGTTAGCATGCGCCACTATGGTTTCTGCGGATTCACCCGCCAGCACGCGCCCGGTGGCGCGTACGCCATTGCTTTGCAGCTGTGCCAGCGCGTAGCGAACAGCAGCCTCTGCGGTATTTTGCTCATCCAGCGCGCTGCCGAAATCGCCGGGATCTTCGCCCGCTTCTATAACGTAATCTGCGGTCGTACTGGCGTAGCTGGCATCCACACAGCAAAGCACCACTACATCCGCATCAAGCGCGCGCGCCTGCTCCGTCGCCAGAGAAACCACTTTGCGCGCCAGCGCCGAGTTATCTACCGCTACTAAAAGCTTTTTCATTTGCCGCTCCTGTCAGTCACGTAAGGCCGCTTTGCCAATCTCATCCACCAGCGCCTCTTTGCACTTCAGGATCTCTTCGCGGAAGAGCGATTCGTGCTGCTGAAAACGAGCTGAGGGAACCAGTAAGCTGATGGAAAAGCGTCCCAGTATGGTATCTATCGCTACCGCCATCGTGGAGATCCCTTCCAGCGTCTCGCCGCGATCGTAAGAAAGACCGGTGCGGCGTATCTCCTGCAGCCTGGCCGTCAGATCGGGAAAAGCTTTGACGGTGAGCTCGGTTATCGCCTCATAGGCGTCACCGACCAGCGCTCTGGCCTCTTCGTCGCTGTCCAACGCCAGCAGCGCCCTGCCGCCGGAAGTGCTGTAAAGCGGCAGATTCAGCCCGATGCGCGGCACCACGCGCAGCTCGCGGTCGGCGACCACGTAGTGCACGATAGCCAGCTGCAGGCCGCTGGCGCGGGCCAGCGAAACCGTTTCGCCCGTGGCGTCGCTCAGCGCCTGTAGCCAGGGCTGCGCAATCGCCACCACGTCGGTATGCACGTTGGCGATCAGGCGCAGCAGCGCCGGGCCGAGGCGTACGCCGCGCGCGCCCTGACTGCGTACCAGCTGTACTGAATCCAGCGCGCCAACAATTCGCTGTACGGTTGAGCGAGGCAGATCGACGGCCTGCGCGATTTCGCCCAGGCTCATGCCGTTGGGGCTGTCGCCCAGCGCATTCAGAATTTTAGCCGCGCGCGAGATAACCTGAATACCGCCGGTACGCTCCTCGTCGCGCAAAACTGTGGGTTCAGACATGAAGGCTCCTTCCTTGTTGATGACGATACTTTAGCACTCTTTTCTGTGGCTGTATCACATTGCAATACAGCTAATCACAGGTTAATATCAGCGCCCCTGTATCACCATGCAATACAGTGCATCATTCAATTTTCTCTGCGGAGCACCTGCTATGAATGCCCAACCCGCAGCGCCGGCAACCCATCCTTTTACCCTGCGTCTGACGCTGGGGCTGGTGGGCGTGCTGATCGCTGCGCTGACATCGGGGTTAAACGATCGCGTTACCGATCTGGCGCTGGCTGACGTCCGCGCCGCTATCGGCTTCAGCTACGATCGGGCAACCTGGATTACCTCGGCCTATCAGGCCGCCGAAGTGGCGGCGATGATGATCGCGCCCTGGTTCGCCGTGACTTTTTCACTGCGCCGCTTCGCGCTGGCCGTGGCCTTTGGCTTCGCGTTGACCGGCGTGCTGCAGCCTTTTGCCACGACGCCCGCATTGTTTATCGGCCTGCGCGTTATTCAGGGCCTGTTCGGCGGTGCGCTGCCGCCGCTGCTGATGACGGCGGCGCTGCGTTTTCTGCCGCCCGGCATCAAGCTGTACGGCCTTTCCGCCTATGCGCTGACCGCGACTTTCGGCCCCAACGTCGCCGCTTCGCTGGCGGCTTTCTGGACCGACGCCGTCGGCTGGCAGTTCGTGTTCTGGCAGATTGTGCCACCGATCCTGCTCGCCAGCCTGCTGATCGCCTGGGGACTGCCTCAGGATCCGCAGCGCCTGGAGCGCTTTAAGCAGATCGATCTTTTCGGCATGTTGACCGGCTGCAGCGGCATCGCGCTGATGGTGCTGACGCTGTCGCAAGGAGAACGGCTCGACTGGCTGAACTCACCGCTGATTACGGGCATGTTGCTGGCCTCCGTCGCGCTGCTGGTGGTCTTTTTTATTAATGAATGGTCGCATCCGCTGCCGCTGTTTAAGCTGCAGATGCTGGCGCGGCGAAACCTGACGCACGGTCTGCTGGTGCTGGCCGGCGTGCTGCTGGTAGCGCTATCCGGCTCCGCGCTGCCATCCGCCTATTTTGGCCAGGTCGAAGGGTTCCGCACGGTGCAGTTTGCGCCGCTGGCGCTGACCATCGGCCTGCCGCAGCTGCTGATCGCTCCTTTAATGGCTTTCCTGCTGAATATTCGCTGGATCGATTGCCGCTGGATGCTGACCTGTGGTGCGGTGTTGATGAGTCTCTCCTGCGTGCTGGGCATGCAGCTCACTGACGACTGGGCGCGACAGAACTTCTGGCTGATTCAAATTCTGCAGGCGTTTGGCCAGCCGATGCTGATCCTGCCGGTGCTGATGAGCGCCACCAGCGTGGTGCAGCCGCCAGAAGGGCCTTACGCTTCCGCCATGTTCAATACCGTACGCGGTTTTTCCAGCGTGGCGGCCGGTAGTCTGGTAGAGAATTTTCTGACGCATCGGGAAAAATTTCATTCGCACAGCCTGGTCGACCAGCTGGGCAATCGTCCGTGGTTGATGACCGCGGAGAACAGCGCCGCTGCCTCAACCATGAGGCCGCTGTTGCCCGACGGCTCGGCCAGCTCGGCGGAAAATCTCGGTCATTTCGCCACGCTGTTAAAGCACCAGGCGGTGATTCTGAGCATCAGCGACGCCTATCTGCTGCTGATTGGCTTCGCGCTGCTGCTGGTGCTGCTGACCGCCTGGCTACCCAAACGCGTCTGGCCGCCGCAAACCCTTATAACTAAAGCCGTGAGATAACTATGAGCTTCACACCTGCAAAAAGAACCCTGACGCTGGCCACGCTGCTGGTGATACTGCTGGCGATCGCCTTTTTCGTCTGGTCGGCGATGAGCCGCCACCAGGCGCGTACCGACGATGCTGTCGTGACCGCCGACTACACCGCTATCGCCCCGAAAGTTTCCGGTTATATTCGTACCGTCAACGTCGGCGATAACCAGCAGGTTAAAGCGGGCGAGACGCTGGCGACCATCGACGATCGCGACTATCGTGTGGCGGTGGAAACGGCGGAGGCCAATCTGGCGGTGAGCCAGGCGAAGCTGGCCAGCGTCGAAGCACAGCTGGAGCAGCAGCAGGCGACTATCGCGCAAAGCGACGCCGCCGTTGCCGCCAGCCAGGCAACGCTGAACTATGCCGGACAGAATGCCGATCGCTATCGCCGCCTGCTGAAAAGCGGCACCGCGACGGCGGACGAGCAGCAGAAAACCAGCGCCTCAATGCAGGAAGCTTCAGCGCAGCTGCGCCAGAGTCAGGCCGCTGCGCTGGCTGCCCGCAAAGAAGTTGGCGTGCTGCAGGCCAGCCTGCGCCAGGCCCAGGCGGATATCGCCGCATCAAAAGCCAATGTGGATCAGGCGCGCCTGAATCTCTCCTATACCGTGATCAAAGCGCCAATCGACGGCGCCGTTGGCCAACGCGCCGCGCGTCAGGGCGCCTGGGTTTCCGCCGGCACGCGCCTGATGGCCGTGGTGCCGCTACAGCAAACTTATGTGGTAGCAAACTTCCTTGAAACGCAGCTGGCTGACGTGCAGACAGGCGAAGCGGTGACCATGACCGTCGACGCGCTGCCCGGCGTAACGCTGCGCGGCCATATCGATAGCGTAGCGCCGGCGACCGGCTCTACCTTCGCCGCTATCACCGCCGATAACGCTACCGGTAACTTCACCAAAGTGGCGCAGCGTCTGCCGGTGAAAATTCTGCTGGAACCGGGCCAGCCCGCGCTGGCTCGTCTGAAGGTAGGCATGTCGGTGGTGCCGGAGCTTTCCCGCTAAAGGCGCCGATACGCCAGGCAAGTCGCTGAAAAAAAGATAATTCCTGGGCGTGTCGGCTTTATTTTGTCAGGCGTAGCGGGTAAATTAGCGGGCGAATCTGCCACAGAGTGCGGCAGTCCGGATTAGAAAAGCGCGACGGCTTCGTCTGCTACCGCGTAAAGGAGTTTGCAGTGAAATATGCATTGATGGGCATTTCATTTCTGTTTCTGGCCTGGCTGGGCACCTTTTATCTGATGCTGTAGCCTGCATGAATCATGAAAAAGGCAGGTCTAATTCCTGCCTTTTAAGTTCTGGTTTTTACACCAACCTTTTTTCCGACCCTAAGAGGTTTCCCAATGCCAGGCCACGTAAAGGGCCATTACCCGATTTCATGCAGACCGTCAGACCATGGAGCGATTTCAGATCGGGAAAAGTTTGTATAGCCACTGCTGACGGTTCTTATATGGATAAAGGAGAAGGAGGTACGTTGCCCTATGCGTAAGTTTCTTAAACTATTTGGTTATATTGCCATCGTACCAGGAGCTCTCCTGGTATACGCCTGGCCATATATTGTCATGGGCTTTGCGGAAAGTGCCAGCTATACAGAGCAGGACCAGCGAGAGTACCGTTATTATACACCTAACATTCTTAAGAACATGCCAAGAATATCCAGTCGCTATGATTTCGATTATGCCAATATTTCAGGTCAGGCGTTTCAAGTCTACGCAATTAAGTTTTACAACATAAAAAACACAGAGAAAATAGATAATTATCTGAGTTCAACAGGGTATCGAAAAAAAGAAAATTGCCATATTGAAGCCGTATGCTGGCAAGGAAAAGACCCGAAAGAAACGATAACGGTCAGCCTCTTTTCTGAACCGGATACTGTTGCAGTCGCAGTCAATCAACGCTATTAGCCCTTTAATGGAAACAATAAAAATCCCTTTTTATCATGATATCGGTTTCAGGAAAAAAAACGGATATTCCCTGTCCTGAGATGCAACTTATCGCTTTATACAGGCTAACAGCACGCAATATAAAAACGGATTCGGGCACTGACGACAGCGTGCAAACTAGAAGCCTTTGACTTTACCAATAAATTTAAGCACCGCACCCGCTACCGCCTGCGGCTGCTCTTCCGGCTGAAAATGCCCGCAGTTTTTAATCGTCTCTCCGCTGACCGCTGTCGCCCAGGGCTTTATCGCAGCGGCCATATCGGCGATCGATCCCTTATCCGCGCTTAATCCCAATACCGGCATGGTCAGCTTGTTGGTCGCCAGCAAGGCCTTGTTCTGGCGAGCGGATTGTGCGGCCGCGCGATAAAAACTCAGTCCCGCTCTTAATCCGCCGGGCGCGGTGAAATAACGCAGATAGATATCAAGGGTTTGTTCCGAATAACAGTAAGGACTGGCGCTTTTTTCCCGGAAAAACCAGGCCAGATAGTCACGCTCGCGGCCCTGTAAAAGGACTTCCGGCAGATCCGGCAGCGCATTGAAGGCAAAGTGCCAGGTCTTCCAGCTATTTTCCGAACAGGTGGGAAGAAACTCAGGCAGCGTAACGCCCGGTATACCCGCGTCCAGCAATGTCAGCGAGCTGACTTCATTGCCAAAAAGCAGAGCGTAAGGAAACGCGACCCAGGCGCCAACATCGTGCGCGACAAGGTGATAACGCGCGACGCCGAGAGCGGCGAGAAAAGCGTGCAGCCGATCCGCCACGGTCTGCGTATCATAGCCATCCAGCGGTTTATCGCTGTCGCCCTGCCCCGGCAGATCTATCGCCATCACCCGATAGCGTTCGCCGAGCGCTGGCATCACGTTGCGCCACGCATACCAGGATTCCGGAAAACCGGCGAGAAGCACAATAGTTTCCGCCGCGTCGGCGCCGCCAACCACATAGTGAAGCCTTAAATCGTTGACGCGCGCAAAGTGATGCTCAAATCCTGCCGGTGCTGGTGGCATAGCGGCTTTTTCCATAAGGACGTCCTCAAAATGGTGTGTGGGATTGGCTGACTATTAATCCAGAATTTTAAGCGCCGACGAAACCCAGGCTTCCGCGTCTGCTTCGCTGATAAAAGATTGAGCTTTTCCCAGCACTCGCATCCCGTACAGCAGCGTGATTAAGATATCCGCGATTAGCGCAGGCGGCGCGTCGTTGCCTACAGAGCCGTCGCGCTGCCCTAACGCGACCAAATCGCCGATAACCTGACGGCGTTCAGCTATCTGCTGACGCAGGATGTCATTCACGAAGGTAAAATTTTGCATCTCGGTAATACCGGCCACCATCAGGCAGCCCGCAATCCCTTCCCTGCCCTGACTCAGCGCCACGTACAGATGTAAAAGTTGGGCGATGCGGTCGCGTCCGCGGCTGAGCTGCGCCAGAGAGCTGGCGATCTGCGTTTCGCGCAGCCTGATATAACGCTGTAGCGCTTTGGCAAAAAAATTCTCTTTGTTTTCGTAAGCTTTATAAATGCTGCCGACCTTAAGCCCGGTTGCGCGCGTCAGGTCATTGACGCCAACCGCCGAATAACCGGACGAACTGAACAGTTCGATGGCTTTATCCAGCACCTTTTCCTCATCAAAAAGCCGTGGTCGCCCGCGAAGTTGTGCACCTGCCGTCATCTGTTACCCCATTTATTGAGCGATCGCTTCCTAAATAGATAAACGTAAAATACTCTGTAAGGCAAGAGAATTTTGGCGGGCCGTGGGAATAGCGGAGAGTAAAAAGCCCCGGACGGCGCGGCGTCAGGGGCTGAGGCGTTACAGAGAGGAAGCGTTATGCCTGGTCGGCGGCTTCCTCGCTTTTCGTTGTCGCCGGCAGAATACCATCGGCACGGAACATTGCCTTGATGCCTCTGACCGCCTGACGAATACGATCGCTGTTTTCAATCAGCGCGAAGCGCACGTGAGTGTCGCCGTAATCGCCGAAGCCAATGCCCGGCGAGACGCAAACTTTGGCCTCCTGCAGCAGATGTTTGGCGAACTCCAGCGAGCCCATCTGCGCGTAGCGATCGGGAATTTTCGCCCAGACGTACATCGAAGCCTTCGGTATCTCGACCATCCAGCCCGCCTCATGCAGCCCTTTCACCAGCACGTCGCGACGGCGTTTATACTGCTGCGCGATATCCCGCACGCACTGCTGATCGCCTTCCAGCGCGGCGATTGCAGCGACCTGCAGCGGCGTAAAGGTGCCATAGTCGTGATAGCTTTTGATCCTCGCCAGCGCCGCCACCAGCTCTTTGTTGCCGACCATAAAACCGATGCGCCAGCCCGCCATGTTGTAGCTTTTGGAGAGCGTGAAGAACTCCACCGCCACGTCGCGCGCGCCCGGCACTTCCATGATCGAAGGCGCTTTCCAGCCGTCGTAAACGATATCGGCATAGGCCAGATCGTGAATAACCAGCACGTTGTACTGCTTCGCCAGCGCGATCACGCGCTCAAAGAAATCCAGCTCGACGCACTGCGCTGTCGGATTAGACGGAAAGCCGAGGATCATCATTTTAGGTTTGGGATAGCTTTCCCGAATGGCGCGCTCCAGTTCGTTGAAGAAATCCACGCCTTCCACCAGCGGCACGGAGCGCACCTGCGCACCGGCGATAACCGCGCCGTAGATGTGGATCGGATAGCTGGGATTCGGCACCAGCACGGTGTCGCCATGATCGAGCGTCGCCAGCATCAGGTGCGCCAGCCCCTCTTTCGAGCCTATGGTGACGATCGCCTCCGACTCTGGATCGATCTCTACCTGATAGCGATCCGCATACCAGCGAGAGATCGCGCGGCGCAGCCGCGGAATGCCGCGCGAGGTCGAATAGCCGTGCGTATCTTCTCTTTGCGCCACCGCGCAGAGCTTTTCGACAATATGAGGCGGCGTAGGCCCATCCGGGTTGCCCATGCTGAGATCGATAATATCTTCACCGCGACGGCGCGCCGCCATCTTCAGTTCGGCGGTGATATTAAAAACGTAGGGCGGAAGACGTTCGATACGGGAAAAACGACGGGCAGAGCTGAGATCAGCCATAGAAACCTCTGTATACGTTAGCGCCCGGAACCGTCCGAGCGACGCTGACCAGAAGCTGGTCGAAGAATGAACATAGCGCAGAGTCTGCCAGGCTGTCGAGTCGAATTAATCTGATTCCAGCTTGCCAAACAGCCAGTCGTTGACCCATTCGCCACGCAGCAGATAATTTTCCCGCAGCGTGCCTTCCAGCCGGAAGCCGTTTTTCTCAAGGATGCGCCGCGACGGCCAGTTGCCTTCCACCACCTGCGCTTTCAGCTTGTGAAAGCGGCACTCTTTAAACAGGTAATCCGCCAGCGCGCCAAGCGCTTCGCCGCCGTAGCCTTTGCCGGTTTGCTGGCTCAGCAGCGAGTAGCCGACCTCCGCCTGGCGCCAGGGCGACCACTCCGCGTTGGCGCCGATCAGTCCTACCGCTTCGCCGCTTTCCCGCAGCCGCACGGTCAGACAGAGCATATGCAGACTGGTGATTTGCCAGGGCTGCAGCCGCGTCTGAAAGCGCTGGCGGATATCCGCCAGCTGCGGTACGGCGCTGATAAAGCGCATACTGACGGCATCGGTATGAACCTGATGAAACAGCGACCAGTCCTCCGGCTGGAGCTTTGCCAGCAGCAGTCTTTCGGTGATTAGTTGCATATACGCCTCGAAACAGGAATCCTGACTGTGCAATCGCCGTCGCGCGACGACAGGCCAAATATCCGGCAGTAAGCCGGTGAAGTAAAGCGTCGCAGGGACGGGAAAACCACATCCCCTTTTATCCACCAGGGTTTCCTCTTTTTTCCCAACGGCGCTTTTGATTAGCTATTGTCGTTACATTTCAGCATTATTTACCACAAAATTGATCCGGTGAGGCGTGCCCGCCTGGCGCATCCTGTGCGCTTTCCTTATCATATCGCTACTTTACTCCGCCAGCCGAGGCGCCCATGCATTCGATGTTCGAAATGTTGCTTGCGGTTTTAGATCGCGCTGCCCTGATGCTTATCTGCCTGTTTTTTATGACTCGTACCCGCCATTTTCGCCAGCTGCTGCAGAAAGACGAGCACTCGCGTCAGGAGCTGGTGGCGGTAACGGCTATTTTTTCACTGTTCGCGCTTTTCGGCACCTGGAGCGGCATCAACGTTGACGGCTCACTGGTGAACGTGCGCACCATCGCCATTATGGCCGGCGGCATTCTGTTTGGCCCCTGGGTTGGCATCGTCACCGGCGTCGTGGCGGGCCTGCACCGCTTTTTGATCGATATACACGGCGTGACCTCGGTACCCTGTCTGATCACCAGCATTATCGCCGGGATAGCTTCAGGCTGGATCAATCTCAGGGTCGCCAAAGAGCGGCGCTGGAGCGTCGGCATTATCGGCGGCATGCTCTGTGAGTCGCTGACCATGATCCTGATCCTGGCGTGGGCCAAACCTGCGGCGCTGGGGCTGGCGATTGTGGAAGAGATCGCCGTGCCGATGATTCTGGGCGCGGTCAGCATCGGCCTGATCGTGCTGCTGATCCAGAGCGTCGAAGGCGAAAAAGAGGCTATCGCCGCCCGCCAGGCCAAGCTGGCGCTGGATATCGCCAATAAAACGCTGCCGCTGTTTCGTCAGGTCAACAGCCGTTCGCTGCGCAAGGTCTGCGAGATTATCCGGGAAGATATCAACGCGGACGCCGTAGCTATCACTAACAAGAATCAGATTCTGGCCTACGTCGGCGTCGGCGAGCAGAACTACCGCGAAGGCGACGACGGCATCAGCCCGACCACCGCCAGAGCTATCGCTAAGGGCGAGATCATTATTCGTAATAATGATGAGGCGCACCGCACGCCGGAAATTCACTCGATGATAGTGATCCCGCTGCGCGAACTGGGCGAAGTCACCGGCACGCTGAAAATCTATTACCGCCACGCGCATCGCATTACCTGGTCGCTGCGCGAAATGGCTGTCGGCCTGTCGCAGATTATCTCTACCCAGCTGGAGGTTTCCCGCGCCGAACAGCTGCGAGAAATGGCCAACAGGGCTGAACTGCGCGCGCTGCAGAGCAAAATCAACCCGCATTTTCTGTTTAACGCGCTGAACGCCATCTCTTCGTCAATCCGTATCAATCCCGATACCGCACGGCAGCTGATCAGCAATCTCTCGCGCTATCTGCGCTATAACCTGGAGCTGAACGACGACGAGATTATCGATATCCGCAAGGAGCTTTATCAAATCAAAGATTATATCGCCATCGAACAGGCGCGCTTCGGCGACAAGCTGACGGTGATTTATGAGATTGACGAGGAGATTAGCTGCTCGCTGCCCAGCCTGCTGATCCAGCCGCTGGTGGAAAACGCCATTGTCCACGGTATTCATCCCTGCCGCGGCAAAGGCGTGGTCACTATCAGCGTGCAGGATGTGGGCGAGCGGATACGTATTGCGGTACGAGATACGGGCAACGGCATCAGCGAAGAGGTGATGGAACGCGTGGAGCGCAACGAGATGCCCGGCAATAAAATCGGCCTGCTGAACGTGCATCATCGCGTCAGGCTGCTTTATGGCGAAGGGCTGCATATTCACCGACGCAATCCGGGCACCGAGATCGCTTTTTATATTAAAAAAGGGGCGAACCTGCCCGAACGTGTTTCATTGACGGCTTAGGGCCGCATTAACCGGGGAAGCGATGTGAAAGCGATTATTGTGGAAGATGAGTTTCTGGCGCAGCAGGAGCTGAGCTGGCTGATCCGTCAGCACAGCCAGCTGCAGATCGAGGCGACCTTTGACGATGGGCTGGACGTGCTGAAATATTTGCAGAACCACCAGCCGGACGTGATTTTTCTGGATATCAATATTCCCTCGCTGGACGGCGTGCTGCTGGCGCAGAATATCAGCAAGTTCGCGCATCGGCCGCTGATAGTTTTTATTACCGCCTATAAAGAGCACGCGGTGGAAGCCTTCGAGCTGGAAGCTTTCGACTACATTTTGAAGCCCTATCACGAGATGCGCATCATTACCATGCTGCGCAAGCTGGAAAACACGCTGCAGCAGAGCGCGCCGGGCGGCACGGAAAGCCCGCGCGGCCAGGTACATACTATTAATCTGGTCAAAGACGAACGGATTATCGTGACGGATATCAACGATATTTACTATGCCGAAGCGCACGAAAAGATGACCTTTGTTTATACGCGGCGGGAAGAGTACGTGATGTCGATGAATATTACCGAGTTTTGCAGCCGACTGCCCGAAGAAGCTTTTTTTCGCTGCCACCGGTCTTATTGCGTCAACCTGAGTAAAATCCGCGAGATCGAACCATGGTTTAATAATACCTATATGCTGAAGCTGCGAGATCTGGAATTCCAGGTGCCGGTCAGCCGCAGCAAGGTAAAAGAGTTTCGCCAGCTAATGCGGCTATAAAAAAACAGAGCCGGAAAACCGGCCCTTGTTATTACAGTACGCTGCCCAGCGTCTGGCGCAGATGCGCGCCCGCGCCCAGCAGGCCAGGTTTATCATGGGTGATCAGATAAACCGGGATATTCTGCACATAGTCCTTAAAGCGCCCTTTGTCTTCAAAGGCGGCGCGGAAACCGGAAGCCTTAAAGAATTCCAGGAAGCGCGGCACGATACCACCGGCGATATAAACGCCGCCGAAGGTGCCCATCGTCAGCGCCAGGTTGCCGCCGAAGCGTCCCATGATCACGCAGAACATCGCCAGCGCACGACGGCAGTCGGTACAGCTGTCATCCAACGCACGCTGGGAAACATCTTTCGGCTTCAGGTCTTCCGGCACGCGATTATCGGCTTTGACAATAGCGCGATAAAGATTGACCAGACCGGCGCCGGAGAGCACGCGCTCGGCGGAAACGTGGCCCAGCTCGGCGCGCAGCACTTCCAGAATCAGATCTTCCTCTTCGCTGTTAGCGGCGAAATCCACGTGACCGCCCTCGCCCGGCAGGCTGACCCAGCGCTTATCGACGTGTACCAGATGCGCCACGCCCAGGCCGGTTCCTGCACCGTAAACCGCGACCGGTTTATCTTTTACCGGCGCGCCGCCGCCGAACTGCATAACATCCTGTTCGGTCAGCATCGGAATAGCCATCGACACGGCGGTGAAGTCGTTGATGATCTCCAGGTGATCGAAGCCCAGATTCGCTTTCATTTTGCTGGTGGAGAAGGCCCAGTCGTGATTGGTCATATCGACCCAGTCATCGGTGATCGGGCAGGCGATGGCGATGCAGCCATCCGTGACATCCTGCTGCTGCTCGGCAAGATAAAAACGGATGACCGCCTCAAGGCTCTCGTAGTCTGCTGTGGAGAACGTTTTGGCCTGTGAGATAGCGCCGTTCTCAACTTCACACAGCGCCAGGCGTGCATTGGTGCCGCCTACATCACCTACCAAAGCATACTTAGTCATTATTTTTTTGCTCCGCTTACGTCATTTGTACACACTATAAATTTCCCCCACTCAAACAACAACGCCCGACCCTGCCGGCCGAGCGTGAAATCGCGCTGCGACCGCCTACCTTACCTGCACTGGCCGCAGTTTCCCACGGGCATCAATCTGAATCTGTCCTGAATTCATCAGGACGCGTTGCGCTTGTGCAGCGCCGCCGTCACCGCCTTCAGCAACGGCGGCATGTCCAGCTGCGGCAGCATAACCTCCACCAGCGAGAGACGCGAGGTTTGTTCAATCACTTTTACCACTTCCTGCAATTGAGCCGTCTCTTCAACACGCCAGCTTTGCGCTTCGCTATTCATGCTCAGCGCCTGCGGCAACTGCGTCCAGTTCCACTGCGCGATATCGTTGTAGCGCTGCCCTTCGCCATGAATGGCTCGCTCAACAGTATAGCCGTCATTATTAAGCACAAAGATAACCGGCTTAAGACCGTCACGCAGCATGGAACCCAACTCCTGAATGGTCAACTGGGCCGAACCGTCGCCGCTAAGCAGGATCACGCGTCGCTGCGGACAGGCGATCTGCGCGCCCCACGCGGCGGGCAGCGTAAAACCGATCGATCCCCAGAGCGGCTGACAGATAAAGGTCACGTTGTCGGGCAAACGTAGCGCCGCCGCGCCAAACGCGGCCGTGCCCTGATCGGCCAGGATGATATCACCGGGACGTAAAAAATCCTGCATGATGCGCCAGAAGGCGTTTTGGGTCAGCGCGCCCGCGTCGCTCTCCGATAGCGCCGGCGGCAGCGCTTGTTTATCGCGCCAGCGCTCGCCATAGCGCGTCGCCAGCTGCCGCAGCACGGCGATAGCGTCTTTCATGGCAATCTGGCTGAATTTTTTTCCCCCTACCCGACAGCGATACAAGCCGATATCAATATTGCGTAGCGGATCGATTTGCTGGGTAAAGCCGGCGGTAATGGTATCCGTCCACAGCGTACCCGCAGTAATGATGACATCGCGATGCTCTATATGCTGTTGCGTTTCGCCCGCGCTGGCCGCGCCGGAATAAGTACCGACAAATCCTGGCCGCTGCTCCGGCAGCACGCTTTTGCCCATCAGTAGCGTAGCGAAAGGCAAAGGCGTTTCCGTCACCAGCTCACGTAGCGCGTCGCGCGCTCCGGCGCGATCGGCCAGGAAATCAGCCAGCAGCGACACGCTGGTTGCCGCTGCCAGCATCGCTTCCGCCGCAGCGCTAAAATCTGCCAGGCTGGCTGGCGACGATGCCGACCGAAAAGTTAGCGTGCCAGCGGGCGACGGAACGATCGCCTCCGCCACGTCCACCGGCATAACCAGATAAACGGGGCGATGCTCGCGCAGCGCGGTTATCAGCAGCCTGTCGATCTCCGCCGCGGCGTTTTCCCTCGTCAGCACGGCCTGCGCTACCGTCACCTCACGCGCAATCCGCAGAAAATGGCCATAGTCGCCGTCGCCCAGCGTATGGTGCAGCAGCAGTTTTTCCTCCTGCGCCGCGCTGGAAGGCGCGCCGACGATATGAATGACCGGCAGATATTCGGCATAGCTGCCGGCGATGCCGTTCAGGGCGCTGAGTTCGCCCACGCCGAAGGTGGTTAACAGCGCCGCTGCGCCGCGACAGCGCGCATAGCCGTCGGCGGCATAAGCCGCATTCAGTTCGTTACTGCTGCCTGTCCAGCCGATGTTTTCGCTGGCGATAACGTGATCCAAAAACTGCAGGTTGTAGTCGCCCGGGACGCCAAACAGATGACCGATGCCGATTTGCTGCAGGCGCAGCAACAGATACTCTCCAACGCTTTGCATGGTTTTCTCCTTTATACGCGTTGTAATGAGTATTGCTGAATCTTTGCGCAGCGTAACAAATCCGCCGCTTCGTGCGCTGGCAAGCAAAGCTGACGCCTTTGCCGCAAGATGCGATCCACCGCGCGTACCGTTTCGGTGTAACCGTATACACTGCTATGCTCGTTTCGCCCTCTACTCTGAGCACAGGAACTTGTATGGTTTATCAACCCGATGCAAAACGTTATCAGACAATGACTTATCACCGCTGCGGCCGTAGCGGGCTAAAGCTGCCCGCCGTCTCGCTCGGCCTGTGGCACAATTTCGGCGACAGCACCCTGGTGGAAAACAGCCGCGCGCTGCTGCGCCACGCCTTCGATCAGGGGATCACCCATTTCGATCTTGCCAATAACTACGGGCCGCCGCCCGGCTCGGCGGAAGAGAATTTTGGCCGCATTCTGCGCCAGGATTTCGCGTCGCTGCGCGATGAGCTGATTATCTCTTCGAAAGCGGGCTATACGATGTGGGACGGGCCTTACGGCGACTGGGGCTCGCGCAAATATCTTATCGCCAGCCTCGACCAGAGCCTGAAACGCATGGGGCTGGAGTATGTCGATATTTTTTACCATCATCGCCCCGATCCGGAGACGCCGCTGGAGGAAACCATGACCGCGCTGGATCATCTGGTGCGTCAGGGCAAGGCGCTCTATATCGCGCTTTCCAACTATCCTGCGCGGCTGGCGGCGGAAGCGTGCGCTATTCTCCGGCAGCTCGGCACGCCCTGCCTGATCCACCAGCCGAAGTACTCTATGTTTGAACGCGCGCCGGAAGAAGGTCTGCTGGATGTGCTGCAGCAGCAGGGCGTCGGCTGCATCGCCTTTTCGCCGCTGGCCGGCGGCGTACTGACCGATCGTTATCTGCAGGGGATTCCGCAGGATTCGCGTGCCGCCAGCGGCAGCAAATTCCTTAGTAGCGAGCAGCTGACGCCGGAAAAGATGGAGAAAGTTCGGCAGCTTAACGAGCTGGCGCAGCAGCGCGGGCAGAAGCTGTCGCAAATGGCGCTGGCGTGGGTGCTGCGCGGCGGCCGCGTGACCTCTGTGCTGATCGGCGCCAGTAAGACCAGCCAGATTGATGATGCCGTAGATATGTTAAAACAGCGTGAATTCAGCCAGCAGGAGCTGGATAAAATCGAAGCTATCCTCGCATGATCCCCTTGCCGCCGCGCTTTGCGGCGGCATTACGCCCCGACATTTCTTTTAACACTTTTATGACGTTTTTAGGAATTCGCCAGGCGAAACCCCGGCGCTCTCTTTATAATACTGGCATCAGGGCGGAGCAGTCGTGCCGCCGATAA
Organism: Erwinia sp. CGal63; assembly: GCF_037026505.1. Classification (NCBI taxonomy): domain Bacteria; kingdom Pseudomonadati; phylum Pseudomonadota; class Gammaproteobacteria; order Enterobacterales; family Erwiniaceae; genus Erwinia; species Erwinia sp. CGal63. Next base: position 15,920 of record NZ_JAKUMN010000001.1, on the reverse strand, counting down.
GGAGAGAAAATGAAACGTTTATTGCTTATTGCCGCTTTGCTGGCAAATTTATCGCCGTTGGCTATACACACAGCTCAGGCCGACAGCGCCCGCATTATGTTAGCGCCGGGCGTCTCGCTACATTTCGGCGACCGCGATCGCCACGGACGCTACTGGGATGGCGGCCACTGGCGCGACGGACGCTGGTGGCACAACAACTACCGCTACAACGAGGGCCGCTGGTGGCGTCACGAGCAGTGGCGGCGCCATCAGGAGATGCGTAATCGCCACGAATGGCGGCGTGAGCAGCGCTGGCGCGATCATGAACGGCAGCGCGAATGGCGTCACGAGCGCGATCGTCATCACGACGGCCGCTGGTAAGATAAAAAAAGGGTGCTCATATGAGCACCCTTTTTTCCGGCCCTACAGCCCTCTCGCCATTGATATCAGCAGATAGCCGTTCAGCGCCACCACAATCACGACGATAATTTTGCCAGCCGTCTGCATCAGGCGAGAGTTCACCAGCTCGCCCATCAGCTCGCGATTGCCGGTAAAAGAGAGCAGCGGAATCAGCGCCAGCGCGATGCCGAAGCTAAGCAGCACCTGGCTCATGACCAGGATACGCGTCGGCTCCCAGCCCGCCAGGATAACGATAAACGACGGCAGCATAGTGATCACGCGCCGCACCAGCAGCGGAATGCGCACGTGGATAAACCCCTGCATCACTACCTGTCCCGCCATCGTGCCCACTACGGTAGAAGAAAGACCGGCCGCCAGCAGGCTCAGGCCGAAAACTACCGCCGCCGCACGTCCCAGCAGTGGATCGAGTGTCAGATAAGCCTGATCCAGTTCGGCGATGCCGGTATGGCCGCTAAAGTGAAAAGCCGCTGCTGCGGTCGCCATCATCGCCAGGTTTACGAATCCCGCGATGGTCATCGCGATGGCTACGTCCAGCCTGGTAGAGGAGTAACGCTCGGCACGGCTACTGCCATTGGAGCCCTGGGTTAAAGAGGAGTGCAGATAGATCACATGCGGCATGATCGTCGCACCCAGCACGCCCGCCGCCAGCAGCACCGCGTCTGCGGTCGGCAGCGTCGGCAGCGCCATTCCCTGCAGCAGATCCACGACTTTCGGCTGTGAGAAAAAGAGTTCGATCACGTAGGCAGCCGCCACAAACAGCAGCAGCCCGCCTATGACCAGTTCCAGCGGTTTCTGCCCGCGGCTTTGCAGCATCAGGATCAGAAAGGTCACCACGCCGGTCAGCACCGCGCCCTGCAGCAGGCTGACGCCAAACAGCAGCTTAAAACCGATAGCCGCGCCGATAAACTCCGCCAGGTCGGTAGCCATGGCGATAATCTCCGCCTGAACCCAGTAGAACCAGACGGCGGGACGTGGAAAGCGATCGCGGATATGTTCGGCCAGGTTTTTGCCGGTCGCGATGCCGAGCTTGGCCGACATCAGCTGAATGACCATCGCCATGATATTGGCCCAGACCGCTACCCACAGCAGCTTGTAGCCGTAGGAAGCGCCGGCCTGAATATTGGTCGCAAAGTTGCCGGGATCGATATAGCCGATCGCCGCAATAAAGGCTGGCCCCATCAGCGCAAATTTGATTTTACGGGAACTACGGACCGTTTGCTCCGCGGTGCGGCCTTCAAACATCGTCATACCCCTTAATACACCCGAGGAGCGTATTCTCTTTCAAATGATAATGATTATCAACATCACCTGAAGTGGTTAAAGTTATCGCTGTAATAGCCTACGCTAAAAAGTATAGCCTTTGCTATATCTACAAACGGCTTTTTGTGATCGTTTTGTAAGCGACATCTCTACTCTAGGTTAAAAATTATTCCCCTACAAGTTGCCGGGTGGTTTTTTAAACAGTATCAGGATGTGACAGGAAAGCAGATTGCCAATTTAACGCGATATGAATTTATTATATTGAGGCTTTAGTCTCGTTTTTCTGCAACTTGTTACATAGAATGTGCAGCGAATTATAACAGCCTTCAAATTTGGAGCACTCATGTCCCGCATTCTGCATTTTGCTTTGGTGTTGGTGGTGGTAACCCTACTGGCCTTACTGGTCAGCAGCGATCGGAAAAACATCCGCGTCCGTTTTATAGTCCAGCTTCTGGTGATTGAAGTTCTGCTGGCCTGGTTCTTCCTGAACTCCGAGATCGGCCTGGGCTTCGTTAAGGGCTTCGCCGGTTTCTTCGACACGCTGTTGGGCTTTGCCGCTCAGGGCACCAGCTTTGTCTTTGGCGGCATGAACGATAAAGGCCTGGCGTTTTTCTGGCTGAACGTGCTCTGCCCTATCGTCTTTATCTCCGCGCTGATCGGCATCCTGCAGCACTTCCGCATTCTGCCGGTGGTGATCCGGGCGATCGGCACCGTGCTGTCGAAAGTCAACGGCATGGGCAAGCTGGAGTCTTTTAACGCGGTAAGCTCGCTGATTTTGGGACAGTCAGAAAACTTTATCGCCTATAAAGATATCCTCGGCAAAATGTCGCAGCGCCGCATGTACACCATGGCCGCTACCGCGATGTCGACCGTTTCCATGTCTATCGTCGGCGCCTATATGACCATGCTGCAGCCCAAATACGTGGTGGCCGCGCTGGTGCTGAATATGTTCAGCACCTTTATCGTGCTCTCGCTGCTTAACCCTTACCGCGTTGAACAGGAAGAAGAGCTGAAGCTGAACGATCTGCACCAGGGGCAGAGCTTCTTTGAAATGCTGGGCGAATATATCCTTGCCGGTTTCAAAGTGGCGGTAATTGTCGCCGCGATGCTGATTGGTTTTATCGCGCTGATCTCCGCCGTGAACGCGCTGTTTAACACCGTTTTCGGTATCAGCTTCCAGAGCGTGCTGGGCTACGTGTTCTATCCGTTTGCCTGGATGATGGGCGTGCCGTCCGGCGAAGCGCTGCAGGTCGGCAGTATCATGGCGACCAAGCTGGTTTCCAATGAGTTCGTCGCGATGATCGACCTGCAGAAAATCGCCGGAACGCTGTCGCCGCGCGGCGAAGGCATTCTCTCGGTATTCCTGGTCTCCTTTGCCAACTTCTCCTCTATCGGCATCGTGGCGGGCGCTATCAAAGGTCTGCACGAAGAACAGGGCAACGTGGTTTCGCGCTTTGGTCTGAAACTGCTGTACGGTTCAACGCTGGTCAGCGTGCTCTCCGCTTCCATCGCGGGACTGGTGCTGGGTTAACCTCCCTCTTCCGCACAGCAGAATAAAGGCGAACCTTCGGGTTCGCTTTTTTTATGCCTGTCGTCTCGCCAGCAGCCTGAAATCCGCGCCTGCGCGCTATTTACGCCAGACATCTTTTCCGCCATAGCTGTTTTTCAGCTTTGCTCAGCAGATATAGGAATTTCACAGCTTACGTCTCTGAAAGTAGGGTTTTCTCCTGCGCCCTGTTCAGGCCCTTACTTCGGAGAACTCAGCATGAGCATTCAGTTTCTTGGCATGATCGGCCATCGCCTGGCCTCGGAAATCATTCCGCCCAGCGGCCCGCTGTTTAACAAGCAGTATATCGCCGACTTCGCCCGCGCCCATGAAGAGGCGGGTTTCGATCGGGTTCTGGTGGGCTACTGGTCCGATCAACCCGACGGCTTTCTGGTGACGGCTCACGCGGCGGCGCATACCTCAAAAGTGAAGTTTCTGCTGGCGCACCGTCCCGGCTTTGTCTCGCCGACGCTGGCCGCGCGCAAGCTGGCGACGCTGGATCAACTGACGGAGGGTCGCCTGGCGGTGCATATCATCAGCGGCGGCAACGATGCCGAGCAGCGCCGCGACGGCGATTTTCTCAACAAAGCCGAGCGCTACGCGCGCACCGACGAGTTTTTACAGGTGCTGAGAAACAGCCTGACCGCCGAGGAGCCTTTCGATCATCATGGCGACATCTACCAGGCGGAGCAGGCTTTTTCCGCCGTGAAGCCGGTGCAGCCGCAGCTGCCGATCTATTTTGGCGGCTCTTCGTCAGAGGCGATTAGCGTTGCGGCTAAGCACGCCGATGTTTTCGCGCTGTGGGGCGAGCCGCTGGCCGGCGCGGCCGAAACCGTGCGCACCGTACGTAGCGCCGCCGCGCGCCACGGCAGAGAGATCGGCTTTAATATCTCTTTCCGCCCTATTATCGCCGCGACGGAGAAAGAGGCCTGGGAAAAAGCGGAATATATTCGCGAAACGGCCCGCAAAAAGCTGCTCGCTTCCGGGCACGATTTCGGCCTGCCCAAGCCGCAGAGCGTCGGTGCAGAACGCCTGTTCGCCGCCGCCAATGAAGGCGATCGGCTGGATAAAAATTTATGGACCGGCATCGCGAAGCTGGTTGGCGGCGGCTATAACTCCACCTCGCTGGTCGGCACGCCGGATCAGGTTTCCGACGCGCTGCTGGATTACTACAATCTGGGCATTGAAAGCGTGCTGATCCGCGGGTTCGATCCGCTGAACGACGCGCTGGAGTATGGCAAAGAGCTGATCCCGCTGACGCGCGAAAAAGTCGCGGCGCGCCGTATCGCAAGGAGCGCCTGATGCGTCTGGTCGCCGCCATCCTGCTGTCGATTATGGCTACCGCCGCCACCGCAGAGAAAGTGACGCTACGCCTGGGCGACGTTAAGGGAGATCGCTTTATCTCCCTGCGCGAGTCCGGCGAGCTGAAGAATTTGCCTTACGATTTAAAACTCACCTCGTTTGAATCAGGCGCGCCGGTGCAGGAAGCGCTGAACGCCGGCGCGCTGGACGTTGGCTTTACCGGCGATCTGCCCTTTTTGTTTGTTTACGCCGCTGGCGCGCCGGTGAAAGCCGTCGGCGCCTGGCAGAACAATCCCGACAGCATCGCGCTGCTGACGCGAGCAGACAGCAATATCTACAGCCTGAAAGCGTTAAAAGGCAAAAAGATTGCCGTCAATCGCGGCGGCTGGGGCCACTATCTGGTGCTGGGACTGCTTGAGCGCGCCGGACTGAAGCCTGACGACGTCACGCTGCGCTTTCTCGGCCCGGTCGACGGTCGCGCCGCGCTGGCCAGCCATGCGGTTGACGCCTGGGCGACCTGGGAACCCTATGTCTCTTCGGCTCTGGTCGTGGATAAAGCGGTGCTGGTGCCTCAGGGCGGCGGCAAAGGTATTCTCTCCGGCTACTCTTACGCCCTTGCCCGTGAAGAGGCGTTGAACGATCCCGCCAAGCGTCAGGCTATCGCCGATCTGCAGGCTCGCCTGGCCAGAGCGCAGATCTGGGCCGCTCAGCATCCGGCTGAGTTCGCCGCCGCGCTGAGCAAATCGCTGGGAATGCCGCAAACCATTACCCAACGCTGGATCGCCGACGCGCAGATCCGCCCGGTGAGCTTTACGCCTGCGCTGGCGGCGACGCTGCAGCAGTCTGCCGATTTTTTCTATCGCTATCGGGTGCTGCCGAAAGCGGTGGATGTCCGCCAGGCTTTTGATTATCAGCTGGCAGACCAGGCTAATCAGGTAGCCGAAGCCGCGCAGCAGAGCGCCAGCTCGCTATCCGTTGCTAAGCAGGAGTCAGTCCATGAGTGAACCGCAACATCATCGTCTGCGCGCCTTTGTCGCTGGCCTGGCTGAGCTGCTGGAGGCGAATCCTTCAGAGCAGAAGATTCTGCAACAGGGCGGTGAGCTGCTAAAAGAGCTGATCCGCCATGACGACTGGCTTGCCGAGCCCTTTACGCAGCCCAGCCCGCAGCGCTATCAGCAATATTTGCTGCACGCCGACGCGCAGCAGCGCTTTTCGGTGGTGAGCTTTGTCTGGGGGCCAGGGCAGTCGACGCCGGTGCACGATCATCGGGTCTGGGGATTGATCGGCATGTTACGCGGCGCGGAGGTTTCGCAGAATTTTGAGCGGGACGCACGGGGCGCGCTTTTCGCCGCGGGCGAGCCGGTTCGTCTCGATCCCGGCGATGTGGAAGCCGTTTCGCCTGAGGTTGGCGACATTCATCGCGTCAGCAACGCTTTTACCGATCGCACCTCAATCAGCATTCACGTTTATGGCGGCAATATCGGCGCGGTGAAACGCGCCGTTTATGCGGAAGACGGCAGCGAAAAGCCGTTTATCTCCGGTTATAACAACGCTTTTTTACCGAATATTTGGGATCTTTCACATGGCTAAAAACGCACTGCCTTTACGGCACTACAGCGATATTCGTTACGCTCTGCTGCAGCGCCAGGAGATCGCGCTGCTGGATGTACGGGAAGAGGCGTATTACGCCGAAGGTCATCCACTCTTTGCCGCCAATGTGCCGTTATCGAAGCTGGAGCTGGAAATCCTGAACCGCGTCCCCCGCCTGACCACGCCAGTGACGCTCTATGACAACGGTGAAGGCCTGGCGCAGATCGCCGCCGAGCGCCTGATTGCGCTGGGTTACCGCAACGTGGCGCTGCTGGCCGGCGGCCTGCAGGGTTGGCGCGAAGCGGGCGGCGAACTTTTTATCGACGTTAACTCTCCGGGCAAAGCCTTTGGCGAGCTGGTGGAAAGCCTGGCCCATACGCCTTCGCTCGCTGCGCAGGAGGTCAATGCGCTGCTGCAGAGCGACGAGCCGGTCGTGGTGCTGGACAGCCGCCGCTTTGATGAATATCAGACCATGAGTATTCCCGGCGGCATCAGCGTGCCGGGAGCGGAGCTGGTGCTGCGGGCCAGAGATCTGGCGCCCTCGCCGGAGACAAAAATTATCGTCAACTGCGCGGGCCGCACGCGCAGCATTATCGGCACGCAGTCGCTGGTTAACGCGGGCGTCCGCAACCCGGTTTATGCGCTGAGGAACGGCACCATCGGCTGGACGCTGGCCGGACTGACGCTGGCGCATCAGCAGAACCGTCGCTACGGCGAGACAAACGAAACCGCGCAGCTACAGGCGGCGCGTGCTGCCAGAGAGGTTGCCGATCGCGCTGGCGTGCAACGCCTTACGCTTGCCGGGCTGGCCGCTTTACAAGCGCAGGATCGGCGCACAATTTATCTGTTCGACGTGCGCGACGCCGAAGAGTATGCCGCCGGTCATTTGCCGGGCGCCCGCCACGTTCCGGGCGGTCAGCTGGTGCAGGAAACCGATCATTACGCCAGCGTGCGCGGCGCGCTGATCGTGCTGGCCGATGAGAAGAGCGTTCGCGCCGATATGAGCGCTTCCTGGCTGGCGCAGATGGGCTGGGATGTCGCGGTACTGGACGAGCTTAACGCGGTGGATCTGACCCAACGCGGCGACTGGAAACCCGTCGTTCCCTCTCTTCCCGCTCTGCCGGAAACCACGCCTGAGCAGCTGGCCGCCTGGCTGGAAGCAGGCGATACCCTGGTGCTGGATTTCACCACCAGCGCTAATTATGTCGCCAGCCATATTCCCGGCGCGGCCTGGCTGCAGCGTTCTTTGCTGACGCTGATGGGCAGCGCTTCGCTGCCGGCAGCGAAGCGTTACGTGGTGACCTGCGGCAGCAGCCTGCTGGCCCGCTATGCTGTCGAAGAGCTTTCCACGCTGACGCCCTGCCCGGTCACGGTGCTGAAAGGCGGCAACGCGGCCTGGCGAGCGGCCGGGCTGCCAGTGGAACAGGGCGAAACGCGGCTGCTGCAGCCCCGCAACGATCGCTATCGTCGCCCTTATGAAGGCACCGACAATTCAGCCGCCGTGATGCAGGCTTATCTGGACTGGGAATATGGTCTGATCGCCCAGCTTGAGCGCGACGGCACTCACGGTTTTAACGTTCTGACGCCACAATCCTGATCGCCTGAGGCCGCTTCAACGCGGCCCGTTCCCGCTTCTTTCCGCGCGGTTCCCTCGTTCGCCGAATCGGTTTAGCACTTTCGTTTTTTTTAACTATGCTTATTCCTTAACGGTTAAAAATCACCGAATCCGTTGTAAAACTCATTATTATTCACGCCGTTGTCGCCAGACACTCTGTTTCCGACGCGGCGCAATCCATTAACCACCGGCATTTTTGCTGGTATCAAGAGGAGAGCTTATGTCGACGACAAATCGCCCCCAACCTCCACTGCCAGAACAACAGCAAACATGGCCAGGCGCAACTAACGCAATGCAGCCCGTCCCCGATCATGGCGAAGCCAGCTATCAGGGCTCAGGCCGCCTGCAGGGCAAAAAAGCCATTATCACCGGCGGCGACTCGGGCATTGGCCGCGCCGTCGCTATCGCCTATGCCCGTGAAGGCGCGGACGTGCTGATCTCCTATCTGGACGAGCATGAAGACGCGAAAGAAACCGCGCGCCTGATCGAAGAAGCGGGCCGTAAAGCGGTGCTGGTTGCCGGAGACGTGACCGAAGCCGAACAGTGTAAAGCTATCGTCGCTAAAGCGGTGGAAGCCTTTGGCGAAATCAATATCGTGGTCAATAACGCCGCTTTCCAGATGACCCGCGAGTCGCTGGACGAGATCGACGACGACGAGTTTGACCGCACGATGAAAACCAATATTTACGCTATGTTCCGCATCTGCAAAGCGGCCGTGCCGCATATGCCTGCGGGCGGCTCTATTATCAATACCGCCTCGATCAACGCGGATCAGCCCAAGCCGAAACTGCTTGCCTATTCCGCCACGAAAGCGGCGATCGTTAACTTCTCCGGCGGCCTGTCGGCGCTGCTGGCGGAGAAAGGCATCCGTTCCAACGTGGTCGCACCTGGCCCAATCTGGACGCCTCTGATCCCAACGACCATGCCAACCGAGCAGGTTAAAAACTTCGGCAGCGAAGTGCCGATGCAGCGTGCAGGTCAGCCTGCCGAGCTGGCAGCGGCCTATGTGATGCTGGCCAGCGACGAAGCCAGCTACATCTCCGGCGCCACTATTGCCGTTACCGGCGGCGTCGCCATCATCTGATCGCCAGCGCTATGGGGCTTCGGCTCCATAGCCTTCTTATCCGTTCTTTTAGACCTGTTACGCGGGCGTTTTTTTCACGCCTGCTGTTCAGGCTATGATTCTGTTTTAAGGAGCGAAAATGAAAGCTTCTCCCCTACGGCTGACGCTACCGATCGCCACGCACGTGTTTGGCGGCGACCTGATTAAAACCCGGTTGGGCAAAGCCGATCTGCCCGACGGCCGCATTGCGGAAACCTGGGAAGTCAGCGATGTGGAAGGTATGCGCGCCACGGTTAAAAACGGCGACTACGCCGGGATGAGCCTGCACGAGCTGACCGAACGCTTTCCCGACGAGCTGGTAGCGCCCGGCTGGCGCGGCCCGCATTTTCCGCTGCTGAGTAAATTTATCGATGGCTCCGGTATGCTGCCAGTGCACCTGCACGCCGATGATGAAGCCGCGCAGCGCCTGGAGCAGCAGCCCAACGGCAAAAGCGAGGCCTGGCATATTCTGTGGGCCGCGCCCGGCGCTACCTGCCTGGCAGGCATCAAGCCCGGCGTCAGCCAGCAGCAGGTGCGCGCTGCGCTGCTTGCCGAAAACTATGACGAGGTGATGGTGCGCCATCCGGTTAACACCGGCGATACCTTTTATATTCCTGGCGGGATGCTGCACTCTTTCGGGCCGGACACGCTGATTTATGAAATTGAGCAAACCTCCAATATCCAACAGCACGCGATGCCGTGGCGAATGGAAGACGGCAGCGCGATTTCGCCTCAGGAGCGGGAAAAGAACATTGACGCGCTGCTGGCGGAGCTGCGCCCTGAGCTGACCACCCGGCCGCATCAGGGATTAACGCTGGAAGAGAACGCGCAGGTTAACCGACTCTTCTGCTGCGCCGGGCCTTATTTCGCGCTGGAGCGCTGGCGCCTGACTGACACTTATGACTATAGCTTCGGGCGCGCGCGCATTATCTCTAACCTGGGCGAACCGCTGCAGATTGAAGCGGCTGGCGAAAGCTGGACGCTGGGAAAAGCGGAAACGCTGCTGCTGCCCGCAACGCTCGGCAAGGTCACCTTTAACTCGCCGGGAGAAATTCTCGTGGGCTATGTACCCGATCTGGAAGCCGAAGTGAATAATCCGCTGCGTCAGCGCGGCTACGATGAGCAGACGATCGCTCTTCTCGGCGACGTGAAAGATCAATTACGTCAGGAGTCATGATGCTGCCTTATTCCCAACACGGTAAAGAGAACGACGCCCCGGTTTTCGTGCTGCTGCATTATCTTGGCGGCTCCGGCCATACCTGGTATCCGACCATCAGCTGGCTGGATGAGCAGCATCGCTGCGTGACGCTGGATACGCCGGGCTTTGGCGCGGCTGCCGAGGTGGACGGCTACGATGTGGAGGCGATGGCGACCCGCTTTGACCAGAGCATTCGTGATTTACGGCTGAGCAACTGCATCCTGGTCGGCCACTCGATGACCGGCAAAGTTGCGCTGGCGCTGGCGTCGCGCCAGCCGGACTATCTGCGAGGGCTGATTCTGGTGGCGCCCTCGCCGCCTGGCCCACAGCCGATGAGCGATGAAGCTCGTCAAAGCCAGATAAACTACATCGGCAGCCGGGAAGAAGCCGGGCAGTTTGTTGATACGGCAGCCAGCGAGCGTTTGCCCGATGTGGTACGTGAAATCGCTATCCGCGACGCTCAACGCGCAAATCTTGACGCGTGGCGCGCGTGGCCCGAAGCAGGCAGTCGGGAAGACTGGTCTGCGCGGATTGGCAAGGTTGACGTGCCTGCGCTGCTGATCGCCGGTTCTGTTGACGATCAGGTGCCTTCGCCGCAGGATCAGCAGCGGCTGACGCTTGCGCATCTGCCTCGCGGTCGCCTTGAGGTCATCGCGGGCGCTGGCCATTTGATGCCGCTGCAAACGCCGCAAAAGCTGGCCGGGCTAATGCTGGAATTCGCCGCCTCGCTTTAATCTTCCACTGGCGAAGCGTAAACCTTCGCCTTTTTATCCGCATCTTTCAGATTAACCTTGCTTTTTCCCCCGCAAAATCAATAGCGCTGCTTTTACCAACGGGTTTATAGTAATTTTTCAACGCAATGCCGCCGCTGCGGCCCTTCAGGAGCAATCCGTGTCTCTTTCCCTTCCGCAAGATTTGATTCCGTCCGATCCGCGTTTCGGCTGCGGCCCTTCCCTTATCCAGCTGGAGGATTTAAGTCGCCTGCAGGAAAAGGGCCCGCATCTGTTGGGCACCAGCCATCGTAAAGAGCCGGTACGTGCGCTTTGCCGACAGATCCAGCAGCACCTGCGGGACTATTTGTCGGTGCCGGAAGATTACAGCATCGTGCTCGGTAACGGCGGCGCAACCATGTTGTTCGATATGATCGGGCTCGGTATGGTCAGGCAGCGCATCGCGCACCACGTCTGCGGCGAGTTCTCAGACAAATGGTTTAAGGCCTCCGATCGCATTCCCTGGATTGAGGCGGAAAAAACTACGGTCGGGTATGGCCAGGCCAATCAGACCTTTTTAACCGAAGGGTTTGACGTGGTCGCCTGCACGCTGAATGAAACTTCGACCGGCGTGATGAACATTAACCTGCCGGAAGTGGACGATACCTGTCTGTTGGCGGTGGACGCCACCAGCGGCGCCGGGCAAATCGCCTGCGACCTGTCGCGCGTGGATGTTTTTTTCTTCTCGCCGCAGAAGGTGTTCGCCAGCGAAGGCGGCCTGTTTGTCGCCATTCTCTCGCCAAAAGCGAAAGCGCGCGTTGCCGAGATCGCCGCGCTGGATCGCTATATTCCGGTGTTCGCCGACTGGCGACTGGCGCTGAGCAACAGCGAGCAGCAGCAGACCTATAATACGCCTGCGGTAGTCACGCTGTTTTTGTTCGCGCGCCAGGCTGAACGAATGAATGCCATCGGCTTTGCGGAAGTAGAGCGTCAGGCCGCAGAGAAGGCGAAGTGGCTTTATCAGTGGGCGCAGGAAAAACCTTATCTTTCCGCTTTTGTCGCCGATCCTGCGGCGCGCTCAACCACGGTCGCCGCAATCGACGTCGCGGAAGCTATCAGCGTGGATAAGCTGACGCGCTATCTGGACGAGCAGCAGCTGGCGTACGGCATTGAGGGCTATCGCGCGCTGGGTCGCAATCAGTTACGCATCGCGCTGTTCCACAATATCACTCTCGCCGACCTGCAAAAACTGACCGCGCTGATCGATTTTTTAATCGCCAGCGGCGAATTTAACGTTAGCGACGAGTAAAGTTTACTCCGTTGCCGAGGGTCTGCTGGCTGTCGGCAACGCAGGCAAAAAGCGATCGGGATGAGGTAGTGCAAAGAAAGTGAGTGAACAGATTATGCAGTGCAAACAAGATAAGTAAACAGAAAGGCGGAACGGGAAAAGAGTTGGTGGAGATAAGCGGGATCGAACCGCTGACCTCTTGCATGCCATGCAAGCGCTCTCCCAGCTGAGCTATACCCCCACAACAAAAAACCGGTTTTTCGCGGCCAAATCGTCTGGTGAAGATTTGGTGGAGATAAGCGGGATCGAACCGCTGACCTCTTGCATGCCATGCAAGCGCTCTCCCAGCTGAGCTATACCCCCGAGCCGAAAAACCTTTGTCGTCTTGACGGCGGGCATAATATGAAACCGGGCCGATGGTGTCAACGGCAAAATAGCATTCTGCGATCGATCGCTGAAAAAGCGGCCAAAGCAATGAAAAACAGGCCGCCTGTGCTTTTTTCCCCAGCATAAATCGCCTTAATCGCCGTTAAGCCAACGATGAAATGGCGTCCTGAACGCAATCCGGCAACGTTCCCGCTGCAATCACAACCACGGCGGTTTAATCCTGTAAACAGAGCGTTAATTGCACGCTTAATTGCGCTTGTTTTTGTTAAATTCTCGTGCAAAACTTCCCGCGTTTTCGAATGCCGAACCCTTCTCAGCGCTGGATGCGCGCGTATAACGCGACGGATTCGGCCATTCTTTCTTTCACTACACCAGAATCAGAGCCACTATGTCCTTGTACTCACCTAAAGAAATCGCGGCGGTCGCTATTCAGGCTGGTATCGCCAAAAGTCGTTCTTCTGTCCCTACTCTGCTGATCCTCGGCTTTATCGCCGGCGCTTTTATCGCCACCGGCTTTTTGCTGGATCTGCATGTGATTAACCAACTGCCTGCCGACTGGGGTTCATTCGGCGGCCTGCTCGGCGCCGCCGTGTTCCCGGTAGGGATTATCCTGACCGTGCTGGCCGGCGGCGAGCTGCTGACCGGCAATATGATGACCATGCCGATCGCGTTCTTTGCTCGTCAGGTCAGCGGTTTTAGCGTAGTGCGTAACTGGTTCTGGGTAACAATCGCCAACTTTATCGGCAGTATCGCCGTAGCCTGGTTCTTTGGTCACGTGCTCGGCATGACCGAAGGCGACTACCTGAAAAAGACCGTCGCTATCGCCTCTGCGAAAGTTCACGCCGATTTCCTGCACTCTTTTATCTCCGGCATCGGCTGTAACTGGCTGGTCTGCCTGGCGACCTGGATGGCTTTCGCCAGCAAGGACATGGTTGGCAAGATCTTTGGTATGTGGTTCCCGGTCATGGCGTTCGTGGCTATCGGCTTCCAGCACGTGGTGGCGAACATGTTTATCGTGCCTGCGGCAATCTTCGCTGGCCAGCTGACCTGGGCTGACTACCTGCCGAACTTTATCGCGGTATTCCTGGGCAATACGGTCGGCGGCGCGGTGTTTGTCGGCCTCGCTTACTACATCGCTTATCGCCCGCAAACTCAGTCTGCTGTTACTCCGCAGTAATCTCTTCTCCCTCTGCCGAACGGCAGAGGGAAATCCGCTTTTTCCCCGCCGCTTATTATCTGGTCAGATTAGTATTGCCTGTTAGTTGTTCGAACAATAAATTCCTGTAATATATGTCCGTTACATATCAACGCAAAAAGGATATTGCATAATGAAAAAGGAATGGTTAACCCCGGAAGAACTGGCTCAGGAAACAGGTTTCAGCCGTCAGACTATCAACAAGTGGGTAAAGAAAGAGCAGTGGACGACCGTGCCCAAGCCCGGCGTACAGGGCGGCAAGGCCCGTATGATCCATATCGATGAGAATGTAAGAAACTTCCTAAAATCTACCCGCCACGTCGCCGAGCCGACTGCCACCTATCGCGTCACGCAAAATTCCCTGCCCGCTCTGCTGATGACTTCCATTCAGCAAATGAATAGCGAGGAGCAGGAAAAGCTTTACGCGTTGTTGTTACGTGAAGGGATTCAGGGCATGTTGCAACGGCTGGATATTTCTCAGGCTGAGAAGTAGTTTTCCGCTCTTCGCGAGGAAATCATAAGTTGAAAAAAAGAACCGGCCTGGGCCGGTTCTTTTCTGTCTGCGGAGAAGATTAAGCCTGAGCTTCGCGGGTCGCGATCCAGGCCAGCGCTTTTTCAATACGCGCTACGCTGCGGGACTGACCGATGGCTTCTACCGTGACGTCCAGCGCCGGCGACTGCCCCGCGCCGGTAACAGCGACACGCAGCGGCATACCGACTTTACCCATACCGACTTCCAGCTCTTCAGCAGTAGACTGAATGGCCTGGTGAACGTTTTCCGCGTTCCATACGCTGATGGCCGCGAGCTTATCGCGCACCACTTCCAGCGGCTGGCGGGCGACAGGACGCAGATGCTTTTTCGCCGCGTCCGCATCGAACTCCGCGAAATCTTCATAGAAATAGCGGCAGGAAGCGGCCATTTCCTTCAGCGTTTTGCAGCGCTCGCCAAGCAGGCGCACCAGCTTAGCCAGCTCAGGGCCGGTGCGGGTATCGATATTCTCCTGCTCGATATGCCACTGCAAATGCGTCGCCACATATTCCGGCGCCAGCGTGGTGATGTAATGGTGATTCAGCCACTGCAGCTTTTCGGTGTTAAAGGCGCTGGCGGATTTGCTGACCGCGTCCAGATCGAACAGCTGCTTCATCTCTTCAATACTGAAAATTTCCTGATCGCCATGCGACCAGCCCAGACGCACCAGGTAGTTGAGCAGCGCTTCCGGCAGATAGCCATCATCGCGGTACTGCATCACGCCCACCGCGCCGTGACGCTTGGAGAGCTTCTTGCCGTCATCGCCCAGGATCATGGAAACGTGCGCGTAAACCGGCACCTGCGCGCCAATCGCTTTCAGGATGTTAATCTGGCGCGGCGTGTTGTTGATATGGTCTTCACCACGGATAACGTGAGTGATCTCCATATCCCAGTCGTCAATCACCACGCAGAAGTTGTAGGTCGGCGCACCGTCGGTACGGCGAATGATCAGATCGTCCAGCTCCTGATTGCTGAATTCAATCGGGCCGCGGATCTGGTCATCAAAAATGACCGAGCCTTCCTGTGGATTGCGGAAACGCACCACGCAGGGTTCATCATCGGCGTGATGCTCGTCGCTGTCGCGGCAGCGGCCGTCGTAGCGCGGCTTTTCGTTGTTCGCCATCTGCGTTTCGCGCAGCGCTTCCAGACGCTCTTTGGAGCAGTAGCATTTATAAGCCGTGCCCGCTTCCAGCATCTGATCGATCACCGCGTTATAGCGATCGAAACGTTTGGTCTGATAGTACGGGCCTTCATCCCAGTCCAGGCTCAGCCAGTTCATGCCGTCCATAATCGCGTCGATAGCCTGCTGAGTGGAGCGTTCCAGATCCGTATCTTCGATACGCAGCACGAATTCGCCGCCGTGACTACGGGCGAACAGCCAGGAATAGAGCGCGGTGCGAGCGCCGCCGACGTGCAGGTAGCCCGTCGGGCTGGGTGCGAAACGGGTTTTAATTTTCATTAACAGCTGCCTTTTTACGCTTTCAGAGTCGGGAAGCTCTGATAAATTCAGAAGAAAGTGGGCAACATTCTATCACCAGAAGGCGAATCCTCAACGGCAATCCCCCGCTTTCGCGCCGCCTTTGCCGTAAAAGCGGACGGCCCGTAGAGGCTTTCGCCTGGAATCGCAACATCTTGTTTAAATTTAAGACGAACGCGCGTTTTCCTTTTAAAAAGCGTTGACTCATTTCGCGCGTTCCCTATAATGCGACTCCACACAGCGGGGGTGATTAGCTCAGTTGGTAGAGCATCTCCTTTACACGGAGGGGGTCGGCGGTTCGAGCCCGTCATCACCCACCACT
>NZ_JAKUMN010000019.1:0-489 GCF_037026505.1 Erwinia sp. CGal63 | reverse complement strand
TCACCTTACCGACGCTTATCGCAGATTAGCACGCCCTTCATCGCCTCTGACTGCCAGGGCATCCACCGTGTACGCTTAGTCACTTAACCTCACAACCCACAAGCGTCCCGAAAGACACATGCTGTTGCAGGCATTGAGAGACTCGAACACATCGTTAATTTCATTCTTGTTTACGGAGAATGAAAACGACGTGTCGTTTCAATTTTCAGCTTGTTCCGGATTGTTAAAGAGCAAATATCGCAAACATGACTCGACCTTTAGGCCAGAATCAGTTTTGAGATACTGTTGATAATGTCTTTCACTCATTATCAGGTATGGCGTCCCCAAGGGGATTCGAACCCCTGTTACAGCCGTGAAAGGGCAGTGTCCTGGGCCTCTAGACGATGGGGACTCTGTACTGCTTGCTCGTTACTTCTATCAGACAATCTGTGTGAGCACTTCGCGGGAAGGTATCTTCAGGTAAGGAGGTGATCCAACCGCAGGTTCCCC
>NZ_JAKUMN010000018.1:0-494 GCF_037026505.1 Erwinia sp. CGal63 | reverse complement strand
GAGCTTAGAGGCTTTTCCTGGAAGCAGGGCATCTGTTGCTTCAGCACCGTAGTGCCTCGTCGTCACGCCTCAGCCTTAAAGTGCTCCGGATTTGCCTGGAACACAAGCCTACACGCTTAAACCGGGACAACCGTCGCCCGGCCAACATAGCCTTCTCCGTCCCCCCTTCGCAGTAACACCGAGTACAGGAATATTAACCTGTTTCCCATCGACTACGCCTTTCGGCCTCGCCTTAGGGGTCGACTCACCCTGCCCCGATTAACGTTGGACAGGAACCCTTGGTCTTCCGGCGAGCGGGCTTTTCACCCGCTTTATCGTTACTTATGTCAGCATTCGCACTTCTGATACCTCCAGCAGCCCTCACAGGCCACCTTCGACGGCTTACAGAACGCTCCCCTACCCAACAACGCAAGCGTTGCTGCCGCAGCTTCGGTGCATGGTTTAGCCCCGTTACATCTTCCGCGCAGGCCGACTCGACCAGTGAGCTATTACGC
>NZ_JAKUMN010000017.1:0-521 GCF_037026505.1 Erwinia sp. CGal63 | reverse complement strand
GCTGCCGCAGCTTCGGTGCATGGTTTAGCCCCGTTACATCTTCCGCGCAGGCCGACTCGACCAGTGAGCTATTACGCTTTCTTTAAATGATGGCTGCTTCTAAGCCAACATCCTGGCTGTCTGTGCCTTCCCACATCGTTTCCCACTTAACCATGACTTTGGGACCTTAGCTGGCGGTCTGGGTTGTTTCCCTCTTCACGACGGACGTTAGCACCCGCCGTGTGTCTCCCGTGATAACATTCTCCGGTATTCGCAGTTTGCATCGGGTTGGTAAGCCGGGATGGCCCCCTAGCCGAAACAGTGCTCTACCCCCGGAGATGAGTTCACGAGGCGCTACCTAAATAGCTTTCGGGGAGAACCAGCTATCTCCCGGTTTGATTGGCCTTTCACCCCCAGCCACAGGTCATCCGCTAATTTTTCAACATTAGTCGGTTCGGTCCTCCAGTTAGTGTTACCCAACCTTCAACCTGCCCATGGCTAGATCACCGGGTTTCGGGTCTATACCCTGCAACTTAACGCCC
>NZ_JAKUMN010000016.1:0-599 GCF_037026505.1 Erwinia sp. CGal63 | reverse complement strand
AAGCGTACACGGTGGATGCCCTGGCAGTCAGAGGCGATGAAGGGCGTGCTAATCTGCGATAAGCGTCGGTAAGGTGATATGAACCGTTACAGCCGACGATACCCGAATGGGGAAACCCAGTGTGCTCCGGCACACTATTGCAGCATGAATACATAGTGCTGCAAGGCGAACCTGGGGAACTGAAACATCTAAGTACCCAGAGGAAAAGAAATCAACCGAGATTCCCCCAGTAGCGGCGAGCGAACGGGGAACAGCCCGGAACCATCATCAGTTTGTGCGTTAGTGGAAGCGTCTGGAAAGTCGCGGGATACAGGGTGATACCCCCGTACACAAAAATGCATATTCTGTGGGTTCGACGAGTAGGGCGGGACACGTGATATCCTGTCTGAAGATGGGGGGACCATCCTCCAAGGCTAAATACTCCTGACTGACCGATAGTGAACCAGTACCGTGAGGGAAAGGCGAAAAGAACCCCGGCGAGGGGAGTGAAACAGAACCTGAAACCGTGTACGTACAAGCAGTGGGAGCACCCTTGTGGTGTGACTGCGTACCTTTTGTATAATGGGTCAGCGACTTATATTCTGTAGCAAGGTTAACCG
>NZ_JAKUMN010000015.1:0-683 GCF_037026505.1 Erwinia sp. CGal63 | reverse complement strand
CTCAGTTCATTCAGCGTCGCCACCACCGGCAGACGGCCGATAAACTCCGGGATCAGGCCAAACTTGATCAGGTCTTCCGGCTCAACCTGCGCCAGCAGCTCGCCTTCCGTCGCCTTCTCCGCCTTGCCCTTCACCGTCGCGCCGAAGCCGATGCCCGAACCGGTATCCACGCGCTGTGAAATCACCTTGTCCAGACCGGCAAACGCGCCGCCGCAGATAAACAGGATTTTCGAGGTGTCCACCTGCAGGAACTCCTGCTGCGGATGCTTGCGTCCGCCCTGCGGCGGCACCGCCGCCACCGTGCCTTCAATCAGCTTCAGCAGCGCCTGCTGCACGCCTTCGCCCGACACGTCTCGCGTAATAGAAGGGTTGTCCGACTTGCGTGAAATCTTGTCGATTTCATCAATGTAGACGATGCCCCGCTGCGCCTTCTGCACGTCGTAGTCGCACTTCTGCAGCAGTTTCTGAATGATGTTTTCCACATCCTCGCCCACGTAGCCCGCTTCCGTCAGCGTGGTGGCGTCCGCCATGGTGAACGGCACGTCCAGCAGCCGCGCCAGCGTCTCCGCCAGCAGCGTTTTACCGCTGCCCGTCGGGCCAATCAGCAGGATGTTGCTTTTGCCCAGCTCGATGCCGTTGCTGGTGTCGCCGTTGCGCAGGCGCTTGTAGTGGTTGTAAACCGC
>NZ_JAKUMN010000014.1:0-720 GCF_037026505.1 Erwinia sp. CGal63 | reverse complement strand
TTCATGACTGGGGTGAAGTCGTAACAAGGTAACCGTAGGGGAACCTGCGGTTGGATCACCTCCTTACCTGAAGATACCTTCCGGCGAAGTGCTCACACAGATTGTCTGATAGAAAAGTAACGAGCAGAAAAAACCTCTACAGGCTTGTAGCTCAGGTGGTTAGAGCGCACCCCTGATAAGGGTGAGGTCGGTGGTTCAAGTCCACTCAGGCCTACCAAATTCTTTCCTGTCCAGCGTTGCGACTTCACTTGCATAGCGAGCTATGCGGCGCGAAGCCACGCCTTGACCAGAAAAGAATTACATTTGCGTGGCGACACGAAATGTAACTCCTGGTAGTAGTGGTCTCTGCAGTAACTGTATGGGGCTATAGCTCAGCTGGGAGAGCGCCTGCCTTGCACGCAGGAGGTCAGCGGTTCGATCCCGCTTAGCTCCACCATGCAGTCTGTAAAATTATCTTAAAGATGACTTGCGAGTCATGTTTAAGATATTGCTCTTTAACAATCCGGAACAAGCTGAAAATTGAAACGACACGTCGCGTTTATCCTCCGTAATAAGGATAAGCAGAGCGATGTGTTCGAGTCTCTCAATGCCTGCAACAGCATGTGTCTTTCGGGACGCTTGTGGGTTGTGAGGTTAAGTGACCAAGCGTACACGGTGGATGCCCTGGCAGTCAGAGGCGATGAAGGGCGTGCTAATCTGCGATAAGCGTCGGTAAGGTGA
>NZ_JAKUMN010000012.1:0-1286 GCF_037026505.1 Erwinia sp. CGal63 | reverse complement strand
CAGGGAGAACTCATCTCGAGGCAAGTTTCGCGCTTAGATGCTTTCAGCGCTTATCTTTTCCGCACTTAGCTACCGGGCAGTGCCATTGGCATGACAACCCGAACACCAGCGGTGCGTTCACTCCGGTCCTCTCGTACTAGGAGCAACCCCTCTCAATTCTCCAGCGCCCACGGCAGATAGGGACCGAACTGTCTCACGACGTTCTAAACCCAGCTCGCGTACCACTTTAAACGGCGAACAGCCGTACCCTTGGGACCTACTTCAGCCCCAGGATGTGATGAGCCGACATCGAGGTGCCAAACACCGCCGTCGATATGAACTCTTGGGCGGTATCAGCCTGTTATCCCCGGAGTACCTTTTATCCGTTGAGCGATGGCCCTTCCATTCAGAACCACCGGATCACTATGACCTGCTTTCGCACCTGCTCGAGCCGTCACTCTCGCAGTCAAGCCAGCTTATGCCATTGCACTAACCTCACGATGTCCGACCGTGATTAGCTGACCTTCGTGCTCCTCCGTTACTCTTTGGGAGGAGACCGCCCCAGTCAAACTACCCACCAGACACTGTCCGCAGCCCGGATTACGGGCCTACGTTAGAACACCAGCCATTAAAGGGTGGTATTTCAAGGACGGCTCCACGCGGACTGGCGTCCACGCTTCAAAGCCTCCCACCTATCCTGCACATCAAGGACCAGTGTTCAGTGTCAAGCTGTAGTAAAGGTTCACGGGGTCTTTCCGTCTTGCCGCGGGTACACTGCATCTTCACAGCGAGTTCAATTTCACTGAGTCTCGGGTGGAGACAGCCTGGCCATCATTACGCCATTCGTGCAGGTCGGAACTTACCCGACAAGGAATTTCGCTACCTTAGGACCGTTATAGTTACGGCCGCCGTTTACCGGGGCTTCGATCAAGAGCTTCTCCTTGCGGATAACCCCATCAATTAACCTTCCGGCACCGGGCAGGCGTCACACCGTATACGTCCACTTTCGTGTTTGCACAGTGCTGTGTTTTTAATAAACAGTTGCAGCCAGCTGGTATCTTCGACTGGCTTCGGCTCGGGGAGCAAGTCCCTCCACCTACGCGCCAGCGTGCCTTCTCCCGAAGTTACGGCACCATTTTGCCTAGTTCCTTCACCCGAGTTCTCTCAAGCGCCTTGGTATTCTCTACCTGACCACCTGTGTCGGTTTGGGGTACGATTCCGTGTTACCTGGAGCTTAGAGGCTTTTCCTGGAAGCAGGGCATCTGTTGCTTCAGCACCGTAGTGCCTCGTCGTCACGCCTCAGCCTT
>NZ_JAKUMN010000011.1:0-2461 GCF_037026505.1 Erwinia sp. CGal63 | reverse complement strand
ATCAGCTTGCGGACTTCATGCTGGCTTTTGCCGCAAAAAGAGCAGTACAGCAGCTTTCCTGAACCGTCTTTGCGCTTCTCTGTCATCAGTTAACCTCATGGCTTATCAGCGGCCCTTACAGGCTGTTTCATTAATGGACCCGATCCTAATATAGCGCATTTCAGGGCCATTTTGGCAGCAAAAGCGGGCCGCGCTGCGCCTGAGCGCAGGCGCTTTTTCCGACAGCCCTGGACGTAAAAACGCCGGCCGCATTCGCTTTACAAGGGGATTTATCAATTAACCTGCTGTTTTGAAAAGCAATAATTCGGCTGCGGCACGGTTGATTTAGCTGGGGAATGGATTATGCTAAACTCTTGTCACTTATACAGATCGTTTCCGACGGAGTCTAAATAATGTCTCAGGAGCCAAAGAAAGAGAGCCCGGAAGAGAAATCCTCTCTGGCGCTTAACAAGTTACTGCAAGCCCGATCTGTGATCATTTCTGGCGAAATCGATCAAGCGCTGGCGGAGAAAGTGACCGCGCAGCTGCTGATCCTGCAGGAAATGGGCGATGAGCCGATCAAGCTGTTCATCAACAGCCAGGGCGGCCACGTTGAAGCTGGCGATACCATTCACGACATGATTAAGTTCGTGAAGCCGAAGGTTCAGGTTATCGGCACCGGCTGGGTAGCCAGCGCGGGCATCACCATTTTCCTGGCGGCCGAGAAAGAAGACCGCTATGCGCTGCCTAACACGCGCTTTATGATCCACCAGCCGCTGGGCGGCGTACGTGGCAAGGTTTCCGATATTGAAATCGAAGCCAACGAGCTGCTGCGCGCGCGCGACCGTATTAACCGTCTGATCAGCAAAGCAACCGGCCAGCCGCTGGAAAAAGTGGAACAGGACACGGACAGCAACTACTGGATGAGTCCACAGCAGGCGATCGATTACGGTATCGCCAGCCATCTGATTACCCACTGGGACGAGCTGAAAGGCTAATCCTCCACGCTTTTGCCAAAGCCTCCCTGACCGGAGGCTTTTTTATTTCTTCTCTTTTCCCGCCGCCATTCGTAAGCATTATCTGATTATTTCAGTACGGAATATCTTGCCAATTCAGGAATCTGTATATTCCCTGCCCTTTATGGTTAAGGAAAAGAAAATGATACGTAAAGAAATATACAACCTGCAGATTGTCAGGGGGCTGGCGGCTTTATGCGTGGTGCTGGAGCACCTCTCGCCGCGCGCCGTTGCCCATTTTTTCAGTGCGGGCCAGGTTGGGGTATCGATGTTTTTCTTTTTAAGCGGCTATATCATGATGCATACCTTCCGAGAGGATCAGTCGGCTGGCGCGTTCATCAAAAACAGAATAAAGCGCATCTATCCTGCCTATCTGATCCTCTCGCTTCCCTTAATTTTTTATACGCTGCATAAGACCGGTTCGTTAGTCTATCTTATGCATAACCTTTTTCTTATTCCCTGGACAGAGTGGGACAGAGAGGCGATGCCCTACAACTGGTCTGAGTCGATGGCGAATCCGGCCGCCTGGACGCTGGTCTATGAATTCTATTTCTATCTGCTGCTCTGTGTCGGCAAGCTGCTGCGCAACAAAAAAGCGTTTGTTTTTCCTTTCACTGCCATAACCATGATCGCCATTCTTATCGTCACTAACGTCACCTGGGGCAATAACGGTTATCTGGGCTGGCACGGCGTGACCTATAAATCCGTCGCGGGGAACCTGGCGCTGCTTTCATTTGTGGCCGGCATGTGCGGGCGCCAAATTGGCTTCCATGACATTAAAAAGAACCTGGCGGTGTTTCTGCTGATCCCGACCGCGATGCTGCTGCTGTGGCTGCTGGCCAGACAGGGCGTGACGAATCTGCAAATCCGCGATCTGCTGGGCTCCTGCCTGCCTTCCTGGGCTTTCGTTTTTCTGCTGGCGAACATGCCGGATTTAAAAGGCCTGGTGTTCGACAGGCTGCATGCCATCGGCATGTATTCCTATTCCCTTTATCTCTTCCACGCTAATTTCTATTCGGCGAAATGGATTGTCTTTAATCAGCTTGCCCGCTTCAACATGACTTCGGATCTGCTTAAAGGCGCGATCCTGCTGCTGTTTGTCGCGCTGTCGCTCTATTTTTCGAAACACCTCTACAGGCTTATCGAAAGAGGCGAAGCGTGGCAGAAGCTGCGAAACGTTGGCTTACGGGCTGGCTAAAGCGTCAGAGATAAAAAAAGAGAGCCGGATGGCTCTCTTTTTTCTGGGATAGTCATGAAAACTATTCGCCGGACGCCTGCTGTGCGTCGCCTTTGCCATAGATCAGCATCGGCTCCGATTCGCCTGCGATAACCGACTCGTCGATCACCACTTTCTCCACGTCGTCCATTGACGGCAGATCGTACATCGTATCCAGCAGCGCGCCTTCCACGATTGAGCGCAGACCGCGCGCCCCGGTTTTCCGCGACATCGCCTTGTGCGCTATCGC
>NZ_JAKUMN010000010.1:0-85272 GCF_037026505.1 Erwinia sp. CGal63 | reverse complement strand
GAGCGGTAGTTCAGTTGGTTAGAATACCTGCCTGTCACGCAGGGGGTCGCGGGTTCGAGCCCCGTCCGTTCCGCCACCCTATTTAGGGGCGTAGTTCAATTGGTAGAGCACCGGTCTCCAAAACCGGGTGTTGGGGGTTCGAGTCCCTCCGCCCCTGCCAGAAAATAATCCTTTGCTTCGGCAAAGGATTTTTTTTGTGCTGAAAACGGCCGTAGCAGGGTTACCGTAGTCATCGATCTCTCCTTTCTTTATCTGGCTTTACAGCTATACCTTCCTTTTTAAAACTCTCATCTTTTCCGATCTCCTTTCTTTAACAGTGATAATCACCCATTAAAAATGGCCAGCGAGCTGACCATTATTTCATGACGAATGAGTAGTTTAATCAGGATAAATTCACAGGAAACTTCAGCAGCTGCCTGATGTGCGCCTGCTGGTCGCTGTTTTGCAACCAGACGGCATATAGCGGGCGAACAGCAACAGGCGTATCCGGAATAACGATCAGGTCGGCATATTCGCTGTGCCAGAGATCCGGCAGGAAAGCGCATGCACCTGTAGTATGAAGCAGCTGACGCGTTAAATGCGCCGAGGTAGTTGTCAGTACGGGCACGTCGTCAGCGCCTGCCAGATAGCTCTCGTGTTGATGGAAATCCGCGCCCCATTCCAGCTTAATATAGTCATATTTTTCACGTTTCTCAGATTTCCGTGAACGATAGAGCGTCAATGAAATATGACCGATCTGCTGGCTGGTCAGCTCATCCATTTTTGGCGATTCGGTGGTAATCAACAGATCCAGCTGGCGTTCATGTAGCTGCTTTACCAACAGATGGCGCTGAGCCACTCTTGCTTCCAGATGCAAATCTTCCCGGTTTTCATACAGCGTCTGTAGCCAGGGCGTCAGGTAGGCTTCCCATAAAGAAGCGCTGGCGCCGATTGAAAGCTCGTGATGCTGTTGGGTATGAGCAACCTCTTTCTTGGCCATCGTCCAGGTGCTCATCAAGCTCTCTGCGTAGGGAAGGAGTCGTTCTCCCGCCGACGTCAGCCGAATATTGTTGCGATGGCGGGTGAAAAGGTTAACACCGAGCTGATTTTCCAGCTGCCTGATACGAAAACTAACGGCAGATTGGGTGAGATAGAGCGCTTCAGCGGCACGTCCAAAGTGGCGAGTTCTGCTCACTTCAAGAAAGGTTTTTAATAATTCCGTATCCACATCCGTCTCCTGAAAATCATTTGTCGTCATGATTTAAATGTTTTGTTTTACACTCTGTCAAGCGTATCTAATACTCCGCGCCATAAATAGCACGGCCATAAAAGAGTTAGGAGCGTGTAAAATGGCGGAAAGCTTCGCAACAACGAATCGTTTTTTTGATAACAAACATTACCCGCGCGGGTTCTCCCGTCACGGTGATTTCACCATCAAAGAAGCTCAACTTCTTGAGCGTTATGGTTACGCTTTTAACGAGCTGGATTTGGCAAAGCGTGAGCCAGTAACGGAAGAAGAGCGTCTGTTTATTGAAGTATGTCGCGGCGTACGCGAACCCCAGACCGAAGCAGAACGGGTTTGGTCAAAATATATGACGCGCATCAAACGTCCTAAACGTTTTCATACGCTTTCCGGCGGCAAGCCGCAGATGGAAGGCGTTGAAGACTACTCGGACAGTGATGATTAACAATAAAGGGGCTTCGGCCCCTTTATTGTCAGCGATAAACGCTTTTTTGCAAGGTAAACCTCATTCCAGACTGTTAAGTAAGTGAAGCAACAGTCTGTCTATTGCGCGATAGCTCAATGCTTCGTGTAAATGTTCCCGGTTAATCTTTTCGCTTCCGGCTAAATCAGCAATGGTTCTGGCTACTTTTAGAATGCGTTGCCAGGCGCGAACCGAAAGCCCTAACTGATTTAATACTTCCTCCAGCCAGCGGGCATCTTCTTTACTGATTTCACAATATTGCCTTATATCGCCAGAGGTTAATTTCCCATTGATGGTTTCCGCGCGAGCCTGCTGAATGGCTCTGGCAGCCAACACGCGTTGACGTACCGCGGCGCTGGATTCGCCAGCGGCTGCCTGACTAAGCGTGCCGGGCGGCAGCAAAGGCACTTCCAGCGAGAGGTCAAACCGATCGAGAAAAGGGCCGGAAAGGCGATTGAGGTAGCGCAGCGTTTGTTGCGGCGTGCTGCGGTTATGCCTCGCGCCATGCTGGCCGGTAGGGCTGGGATTCATCGCGGCGACCAGCTGAAAACAGGCCGGATAGGTTACCTTTGCTTTAGCGCGTGAAAGGCAAACGCTGCCAGATTCAATCGGTTCCCGCAGCGCGTCCAGCGTTCTGCGTTCAAACTCTGGCAGCTCGTCAAGAAAAAGGACGCCATTGTGCGCCAGCGAAATTTCGCCGGGTTTGGGTAAGGCGCCGCCGCCAACCAGCGCATAGCGGGAAGAAGTGTGGTGAGGCGTTCTGAAAGGACGCTGACGCCACTGATGGTTTGCCAGCGACGTACTCGCCACGCTGGCGATAGCGGCGCTCTCAAGCGCTTCACGATCGCTTAATGGCGGCAGCAGTCCAATCAGCCGTGAAGCCAGCATGGTTTTGCCTGTGCCAGGCGGGCCTATCAGCAGCAGGTTATGACCGCCGGCAGCGGTAATCTCCAGCGCTCTTTTGGCCTGCTGCTGGCCAATCACCTCGCTTAAGTCTTCTGAAGGCAGCGGCGACTCAGACGGCGTATAATCGGCCTGTTCCAGTTCCGCCTGTCCGTTGAAAAAAGCGCAAACCTCCAGCAGATTATCTGCCAGACGACTTTGCGCATGGCTGACAAGGCCCGCCTCGTGACGATTGTCTTTCGACAGGATCAGCGTTCTGCCTGATTCCGCCGCCGCCATTGCCGCAGGAATAGCGGCCTGTACGCCTCTTACAGCGCCTGTCAGCGCCAGCTCGCCCAACAGCTCATATTCCCCGAGTTTTTCTCCATTGATTTGCTCTGAGGCGGCCAGAATCGCTATAGCGATAGGCAGATCGTACCTGCCGCCCTCTTTAGGTAGATCCGCAGGCGCCAGATTAACGGTGATACGCCGTGCAGGAAAAGTGAAGCCGCAATTAATCAACGCGCTTCTGACTCGTTCACGGGCTTCTTTAACTGTGGTTTCCGGCAGGCCGACCAGCGTCAGCGCAGGCAGGCCGTTACTCAAATGCACTTCGATGGTAACCAAAGGCGCTTCTACGCCGATAGCCGCGCGTGTATAGGTAACAGATAACGACATGGTGACTCCTTATGGCCGTTATTGTCTCTTGCTGCCGGCGCCGGGGCGATAGCCGAACTTTGGCTTACCGAGGCGGCTCGCAAAAAATTTACTCGCTTACAAAAATGGTTTAGCGAAATTTCGGAGCCGCTCGCAGATCTCACAGGTGAAAGCGATTACGGTGCGTGGGTAATGAAAAATTTTCAGTATTTGGCTTACGCTTTGATTATTCATTGTTTTCTTATTAATCGCGCACTGCGTCATAAAATTAAATGATGAAAAAAGTTGAACACGGACGGATAACTGTGATAACTCTGTAGGCATTACTTCGAACAAGTGAAATTATCGAATACAAATGAAAGCCCTTCTACGAGTCCTAAGCCTTGTCATTATCAACGTCGTCGTGATTATTATCACGCCGTGCGGGGCTACGCTCGGAGAAAGAAAGGCTTAAAAATCAAGCCTGATTTCAGAAGAACCCCCGCACCGAAAGGTCCGGGGGTTTTTTTTTGGACAGTGCTTACAGGCGATCAACGACAGAGGAACAGAAGATGAACAGTAGAATAAAATGCTGTTGTTCCCAGCGAGAGGCGGGGAAATAACTATGAATGGTGCTCAGTGGGTGGTTCAGGCGTTGCGTGGGCAGGGAGTCGAAACCGTTTTCGGCTATCCGGGTGGTGCGATTATGCCCGTCTATGACGCGCTCTACGATGGCGGCGTCGAACACCTACTGTGCCGGCACGAGCAGGGCGCCGCTATGGCCGCTATCGGCTACGCCCGTTCTACCGGAAAAGTGGGGGTCTGCATCGCTACTTCCGGGCCTGGCGCGACCAATCTGATCACCGGTCTTGCCGATGCGATGATGGACTCTGTTCCGGTTGTCGCTATCACCGGTCAGGTCGCGGGCGGCCTGATTGGCACAGACGCTTTTCAGGAGATCGACGTGCTCGGGCTGTCGCTGGCCTGCACCAAACATAGTTTTTTGGTTGGTTCGCTGGAAGAGCTGCCGGAAGTGATGGCTGAAGCTTTTGCCATTGCCCAATCCGGACGACCTGGCCCGGTATTGATCGACATACCTAAAGATATTCAGCTGGCCAGCGGCGAACTGACCGCGCATCTGGCGGCGGTTGAAGATGAGGCGGAACATCCTCATCAGGCGCTGCAACAGGCTCGCGTTATGCTTTCTCAGGCAAAAAAACCGATCCTCTATGTAGGCGGCGGCGTTGGAATGGCGGGCGCGGTTGAGGCTTTGCGCGCCTTCGCTCGCGAAACCGGTATCCCAACCGTGGCCACGCTGAAAGGGTTGGGCGCGCCCGACGCGCAGGATCCCTGCTATCTGGGCATGTTAGGTATGCACGGCACTAAAGCGGCCAACTACGCCGTACAGCAGTGCGATTTGCTGATTGCCGTCGGCGCCCGCTTCGACGACCGCGTTACCGGCAAGCTGGACACCTTCGCTCCGCACGCCAGCGTTATTCATATGGATATCGATCCCGCCGAGCTGAACAAGCTGCGCCAGGCGCACGTCGGTCTGCAGGGCGATCTCAACAGGCTGCTGCCCGATCTGTACCATCCAATGGATATCGGCGCATGGCGCGAGCACGTACAACAGCTGAAAGCCGATCATGGCTGGCGCTACGACCATCCTGGCGAAGCAATTTACGCGCCGCTGTTCTTAAAGCAGCTTTCCGAGCGGAAACCCGCGCGCGCCGTAGTGACGACGGACGTAGGCCAGCATCAGATGTGGTCAGCGCAGCATATAAGTTTTAACCAGCCGGAAGATTTCATCACCTCCAGCGGCCTGGGCACTATGGGTTTCGGTTTGCCCGCTGCGGTAGGCGCGCAGGTTGCCCGGCCGGAAGATACCGTTATCTGCGTTTCCGGTGACGGCTCTTTTATGATGAATGTGCAGGAGCTGGGCACCATCAAGCGCAAGCAGCTGCCGGTAAAAATTGTCCTGCTGGATAACCAGCGTTTAGGCATGGTGCGCCAGTGGCAGCAGCTGTTCTTCTCGGAGCGCTACAGCGAAACCAATTTGTCTGATAATCCCGATTTCCTGATGCTGGCTCGCGCTTTCGATATTCCAGGCCAGCGCATCACCCGTAAAGACCAGGTCGCCGCAGCACTGGACGCTTTGCTGAACAGCGAAGGGCCTTACATGCTGCACGTCGCTATCGACGAACTTGAAAACGTCTGGCCGCTGGTGCCGCCGGGCGCCAGCAACGAAAATATGATGGAGAAAAGCTCATGATGCAGCATCAGTTATCCATAGAGGCGCGCCTGCGTCCTGAAATCCTGGAGCGCATTTTGCGTGTGGTTCGCCATCGCGGTTTCCAGGTTTGCGCCATGAATATGTCCTCAGGCGAAAACAGCGACAGCATAAATATTGCGATGACCGTTGCCAGCCAGCGCCCGGTCGATTTACTGTCAACACAGTTAAGCAAGCTGATGGATGTTGCTACCGTTCACATCCAGCACCAGACAACACAACAAATCCGCGCCTGAGCGCGAAAGGAAAAGAAGAATGACGAAGAAAGCTGACTTTATCTGGTTCAATGGCGAGATGGTTAAGTGGGAAGACGCGAAGGTTAGCGTGATGTCCCACGCGCTGCACTACGGCACCTCGGTATTCGAAGGCGTCCGCTGCTACGACTCGCACAAAGGCCCGGTAGTCTTCCGCCATCGTGAACATATGCAGCGTCTGCGCGACTCTGCAAAAATCTACCGTTTTCCTGTGACCCAAAGCGTTGATGAGCTGATGGAAGCCTGCCGCGAGGTGCTGCGCGTCAATAAACTGACCAGCGCCTATATTCGTCCGCTGGTGTTTGTCGGCGACGTGGGCCTGGGCGTGAATCCGCCGGATGGTTACAGCACCGACGTCATTATCGCCGCTTTCCCGTGGGGCGCGTACCTGGGCGCGGAAGCGCTGGAGCAGGGCATTGATGCGATGGTTTCCTCCTGGAACCGCGTCGCGCCGAACACGCTGCCGACCGCGGCAAAAGCGGGCGGCAACTACCTTTCCTCTCTGCTGGTGGGCAGCGAAGCGCGCCGTCACGGCTATCAGGAAGGTATTGCGCTGGATACTCAGGGCTATATCTCCGAAGGCGCTGGCGAAAACCTGTTCGAAGTAAAAGATGGCATCCTGTTTACGCCGCCGTTTACCTCTTCCGCGCTGCCGGGCATCACCCGCGATGCGATCATTAAGCTGGCGAAAGATATGGGCATCGAAGTGCGCGAGCAGGTGCTGTCGCGTGAATCGCTCTATCTGGCCGACGAAATCTTTATGTCCGGCACCGCGGCGGAAATCACGCCGGTGCGTAGCGTGGACGGTATCCAGGTCGGCGAAGGCAAACGCGGCCCGATCACTACCCGCATTCAGTCCGCTTTCTTTGGCCTGTTCACTGGCGAAACCGAAGACAAATGGGGCTGGCTGGATCCGGTAAACCCATAACAATGACATTTGCGGGCGTCGTTTGACGCCCGTGTATTATCTGATTCTGGAGTATGAGCATGCCTAAGTACCGTTCCGCCACCACCACTCACGGCCGTAATATGGCTGGTGCCCGCGCGCTGTGGCGCGCCACGGGTATGACCGATGACGATTTCGGCAAGCCAATCATCGCCGTGGTCAACTCCTTTACGCAGTTTGTACCGGGCCACGTACACCTGCGCGATCTGGGCAAACTGGTTGCCGAGCAGATCGAAGCTTCCGGCGGCGTCGCCAAAGAGTTCAACACCATCGCCGTTGATGATGGCATCGCGATGGGGCACGGCGGCATGCTCTACTCTCTGCCTTCGCGCGAGCTGATCGCCGACTCGGTCGAATATATGGTCAACGCTCACTGCGCCGATGCGATGGTCTGTATCTCCAACTGCGACAAAATCACGCCGGGTATGCTGATGGCTTCCCTGCGCCTGAATATTCCGGTGATTTTTGTTTCCGGCGGCCCGATGGAAGCCGGTAAAACTAAACTTTCCGACAAAATCATCAAGCTGGATCTGGTCGACGCGATGATTCAGGGCGCCAACCCGAACGTCAGCGACGAGGACAGCGACAAAATCGAGCGCTCGGCCTGTCCGACCTGCGGCTCCTGTTCCGGTATGTTTACCGCCAACTCCATGAACTGCCTGACGGAAGCGCTGGGCCTGTCGCAGCCGGGCAACGGCTCGCTGCTGGCGACACATGCCGACCGTAAAGAACTGTTCCTGAAAGCGGGCGAACGCATCGTCGGTCTGGCGAAACGCTATTACGAGCAGGATGACGAAAGCGTACTGCCGCGCAATATCGCCAGCAAGGCGGCGTTTGAAAACGCGATGACGCTGGATATCGCGATGGGCGGCTCCACCAATACCGTTCTGCATCTGCTGGCCGCGGCGCAGGAAGGCGAAATCGACTTCAACATGTCTGATATCGACCGGCTGTCGCGCCTGGTGCCGCATCTGTGCAAGGTTGCGCCAAGCACCCCGAAATATCATATGGAAGACGTGCATCGCGCGGGCGGCGTGCTGGGCATTTTGGGTGAACTGCACCGTGCGGGCCTGATGAACAGCAACGTCAGAAACGTGCTGGGCTTGAGCCTGGAAGAGACGCTGGATCAGTACGATATCGTGCTGACCAAAGACGAAGCGGTGAAGAAAATGTTTCGCGCCGGCCCGGCCGGTATCCGCACTACGCAGGCGTTCTCGCAGGATACTCGCTGGGAAACGCTGGATGATGACCGTCAGGAAGGCTGCATCCGTTCCCGCGAATACGCTTACAGCCAGGACGGCGGCCTGGCCGTGCTGTATGGCAACCTGGCGGAAGATGGCTGCATCGTTAAAACCGCAGGCGTAGAGAAAGAGATCCTGACTTTCCGCGGCCCGGCGAAAGTTTATGAAAGCCAGGACGATGCCGTATCCGCTATCCTGGGCGGAAAAGTGGTGGCTGGCGACGTGGTAGTGATCCGCTACGAAGGGCCGAAAGGCGGGCCGGGTATGCAGGAGATGCTTTATCCAACCACCTACCTGAAATCCATGGGGTTGGGGAAAAGCTGCGCGCTGATCACCGACGGGCGTTTCTCCGGCGGCACGTCCGGACTTTCAATTGGTCATGCCTCGCCGGAAGCAGCCAGCGGCGGCACCATCGCGCTGGTAAAAGACGGCGATATGATCGATATCGACATTCCAAATCGCGGCATCAAACTGGATGTGCCGGATAATGAACTGCACGCCCGTCGTGAGGAAGAGCTGGCGCGCGGCGATGCGGCTTATACGCCGCACGATCGTGAACGTCAGGTCTCCTTCGCTCTGCGCGCCTACGCCTTACTGGCGACCAGCGCAGACAAAGGCGCCGTACGTGACAAGAGCAAGCTGGGAGGCTAAAAAATATGGCAGAGTCTCAACCGCTACCCGCCGAGCCTTGCGGCGCGGAGTATCTGCGAGCGGTGCTCCGCTCGCCGGTGTACGAGGTTGCGCAGGTTACGCCGCTGCAAAAGATGGAGAAAATCTCTTCCCGTCTTGGCAACACGGTGCTGGTGAAACGCGAAGATCGCCAGCCGGTGCACAGCTTCAAGCTGCGCGGCGCTTACGCGATGATCGCTTCGCTGAGCGAAGAGCAGAAAGCCTGCGGCGTGATCACCGCTTCGGCGGGCAACCACGCACAGGGCGTCGCGCTCTCGGCGACGCGGCTGGGGATAAAATCCCTGATCGTGATGCCGGTGGCGACCGCAGACATCAAAGTCGATGCCGTGCGGGCGTTTGGCGGTGAGACTTACCTGTTTGGCGCCAATTTCGACGAGGCGAAGGCCAAAGCGATCGAGCTGGCGCAGCAGCAGGGTTATACCTTCGTGCCGCCGTTCGATCATCCGATGGTGATTGCCGGACAGGGCACGCTGGCGATGGAGCTGCTGCAGCAGGATGCGCATATCGATCGCGTTTTCGTGCCGGTTGGCGGCGGCGGTTTGGCCGCTGGCGTGGCGGTACTGATCAAGCAGCTGATGCCGCAGATCAAGGTGATCGCGGTGGAGGCGGAAGATTCAGCCTGTCTGAAAGCGGCACTGGAAGCGGGCGAGCCGGTCGATCTGCCACGCGTTGGGCTCTTTGCCGAAGGCGTGGCGGTAAAACGTATCGGCAGCGAAACCTTCCGGCTTTGTCAGGAATATCTGGACGACATCATCACCGTAGACAGCGACGCTATCTGCGCGGCGATGAAAGATCTGTTTGAAGACGTGCGCGCCGTAGCGGAGCCTTCCGGCGCGCTGGCGCTGGCGGGTATGAAAAAGTATATCCAGCAGCATCAGATCAAAGGCGAGCGGCTGGCGCATATTCTTTCCGGCGCCAACGTCAATTTCCACGGTCTGCGCTACGTTTCCGAACGCTGCGAGCTGGGGGAACAGCGCGAAGCGCTGCTGGCGGTCACCATTCCCGAGCAGAAAGGCAGTTTCCTGAAATTCTGCCAGCTGCTGGGCGGCCGTTCGGTCACCGAATTCAACTACCGCTTCGCCAATCCGGACAACGCCTGCATCTTTGTTGGCGTGAGGCTGACGCGCGGTCTGGAAGAACGTCAGGAAATACTGCAGCTGCTGAATGAGGGCGGCTACAAGGTAGTGGATCTTTCCGATGACGAAATGGCGAAGCTGCACGTGCGCTATATGGTCGGCGGAAGACCGTCGAAGCCGCTGCGCGAACGTCTCTACAGCTTCGAGTTTCCGGAAGCGCCCGGCGCGCTGCTGCGTTTTCTGCAGACGCTGGGCACGCACTGGAACATTTCGCTGTTCCACTATCGCAGCCACGGCACCGACTATGGCCGCGTGTTGGCGGGCTTTGAGCTGGGAGAGAACGAACCGCAGTTCGAGGAACACCTGGCGGCTCTGGGCTACGACTGCCACGACGAAACCGATAATCCGGCCTTCAGCTTCTTCCTGGCAGGCTAAAGCAGGCTCCAGAAAGCATCGATAAGCGGCTCGTTGAGCCGCTTTTTCTGCACGCAAACGCCCAGCTCCAGCGGCGCGACGATATCAATATTTTCCAGTTCCAGGATACGGTTGCGGATCGGCTCCGGGCTGTTCTCCAGCACCACGTCAGGGATCAGCGCGACGCCGCAGCCCAGCGCCACCATCGACACAATAGCCTCATGTCCGGCCACGGTTGCGTAAATCAGCGGGTTAGCGATGCGGCGGCGGCGAAACCAGAGATCGATACGCTGCCGGGTCGGCCCCTGATCGGGCAGGATAAACGGGATCTGCGGCCAGTCGGGTTCCGGCTGGCTGGCCTGGCTGCGTACCGGACAGGGCAGCGCCGGCGCGATCAGCACCAGCGGAATCGGGCCCAGCGCGGTAAATCCGATGCTGGCCGGCAGCGTCTCCGGCCGTCCGGCGATAGCGATATCGGCCTCGGCGCTCTGTACTTTCTCCACCGCGTCAGCGGGATCGCCGGTGGTGAGCTTGATCTCCACCAGCGGATGCTCAGCGCGAAACCGATCCAGGATGGGCGGCAGATGACTGTAGGCCGCCGTCACCGAACAGAACAGGCGCAGCTCGCCGCTCAGCGACGGCCCGTGCTGGCCGATAGCGTGGCGCAACTGCTGATACTGTAACAGCGTTTGCTGGGCAAACTGCCGCAGCTGTTCGCCGGCGTCGGTCAGCGTCACGGTACGGTTGTCGCGCAGAAACAGCGTCTGGCCGAGGTCTTCTTCCAGCCGCTGAATCTGGCGGGAAAGGGTAGAAGGGCTGACGTGCATCGCTCGCGCGCTACGGCCAAAGTGGCGGCTCTCGGCCAGATGCAGAAAAAGTTTCAGATCGCGTAAATCCATGCGCTGTCGGCCTCATTTTTGCGTTGCAGTAATTGCAATATGACGTTGTTAATATATCAATTTAAGCAATACATTTCCTGTCATATGATGGGAATCAAGAGGGTGATGCCGTATCACCAACAAATAAAAGATGAACACAACCTCAGGAGTTTCCATGGCTAACTACTTCAACACTTTGAACCTGCGCAACCAGTTAGCGCAATTAGGTAAATGCCGCTTTATGGCGCGCGACGAGTTTGCGGACGAAGCAAGCTACCTGAAAGGCAAAAAAGTCGTCATTGTTGGCTGTGGTGCTCAGGGGCTCAACCAGGGTCTCAACATGCGCGATTCCGGCCTGGATATCGCCTATGCGCTGCGTGCGGAAGCCATCGCGGAAAAGCGTGCTTCCTGGCGTAAAGCGACCGAGAACGGTTTCAAGGTTGGCACCTACGAAGAACTGATCCCGCAGGCGGATCTGGTGGTTAACCTGACGCCGGATAAGCAGCACAGCGCCGTTGTGCAGGCTGTACAGCCGCTGATGAAGGATGGCGCGGCGCTGGGCTACTCGCACGGTTTCAATATCGTGGAAGTCGGCGAGCAGATCCGCAAAGACATCACGGTAGTGATGGTGGCGCCGAAATGTCCGGGTACTGAGGTTCGTGAAGAGTACAAGCGCGGCTTCGGGGTACCTACGCTTATCGCCGTTCACCCGGAAAACGATCCGAAAGGCGAAGGCATGGCGATCGCCAAAGCCTGGGCGGCGGCGACCGGCGGCCATCGTGCCGGCGTGCTGGAGTCCTCTTTCGTGGCCGAAGTGAAATCCGACCTGATGGGCGAACAGACCATTCTGTGCGGTATGCTGCAGGCCGGCTCGCTGCTCTGCTTCGACAAGCTGGTGGCGGAAGGGACCGATCCAGCCTATGCGGAAAAACTGATCCAGTTCGGCTGGGAAACCGTGACCGAAGCGCTGAAGCAGGGCGGTATCACGCTGATGATGGATCGCCTGTCAAACCCGGCGAAACTGCGCGCGTTCGAGCTTTCCGAACAGCTGAAAACCATTATGGCGCCGCTGTTCCAGAAGCATATGGATGACATCATCTCCGGTGAATTCTCTTCCGGCATGATGGCCGACTGGGCCAACGACGATAAAAAACTGCTGGGCTGGCGCGAAGAAACCGGCAAAACCGCCTTCGAGACGGCGCCGCAGTTTGAAGGCAAAATCGCCGAGCAGGACTACTTCGATCAGGGCGTACTGATGATCGCTATGGTGAAAGCGGGCGTCGAGCTGGCGTTTGAAACTATGGTCGCTTCCGGCATCATCGAAGAGTCCGCCTACTACGAATCGCTGCACGAACTTCCGCTGATCGCCAACACCATCGCGCGTAAGCGTCTGTATGAAATGAACGTGGTGATCTCCGACACGGCGGAATACGGCAACTACCTGTTCTCTTACGCGGCCGTACCGCTGCTGAAAGAGTTTATGACCACGCTGCAGGCGGGCGATCTGGGCAAAGCGGCGCCAGCGTCGACCACGGTAGATAACGCGCAGCTGCGCGACGTGAACGAAGCGATCCGCAATCATCCTATCGAATCCGTAGGCAGCAAGCTGCGTGGCTACATGACCGATATGAAACGCATCGCGGTTGCGGGCTAATCCGCATCGGGAAGGGAAGAGCGCGGCGACTGCCGCGCTTTTTTTTACGCTTACTGCCGCTGTTTCGGCGCCATCATTCGTCTTGTTTATCGCAAATAACGCTGCGTCAGCAGGCACCAGTAAGCGGCGGCCGGCGCGATGAGTTCGTCATTGAAATCGTAAGCCGGATTATGCACCGTGGCGCCTTCGCCCGCGCCGACGATCGGATAAACGCCTTTTGGCTGCGCTTCCAGCATAAAAGCGAAATCCTCGCTGCCCATCAACGCGGGCGCCTCGGCGCAAACTGAAGCCTCGCCGACCAGCTCGCGCGCTACATCGATAGCAAAATCGGTCGCTTCGCTATTGTTAACCAGCACCGGGCAGCCATTAATATGCGCGACTTCCGCGACGGCATTAAAACTTTGTGCCTGCAGTCGGGCGATTTCATCAATGCGCTTCAGCAACAGCTGGCGAATCTGCGGATCGAGCGCTCTGACGCTCAACTTCAATACCGCTTTCTCGTTGATAATATTGGCCGCCTCGCCGGACTGGATGCTGCCAATGGTCACCACTGCCTGAGCGAAAGGCGTAACGTTGCGGGAAACGATAGTTTGCAGGGCGACGGCGATATGGCAGGCGACCAGCGTAGCGTCAACGCTGTTTTCCGGCATGGCGCCGTGGCCGCCGACACCGGTAACGGTGATATGCACCCGATCGGATGAGGCCATCATGGCCCCTTTTCTGAAGTAAAAATGGCCGGTCGGCAGGCCAGGCATATTATGCAGGCCGAACAGCGCATCGCATGGAAACTTCTGCAGCAGGCCATCTTCCAGCATCGCTTTCCCGCCGCACAGCAACTCTTCCGCTGGCTGAAAAATCAGATGAAGCGTGCCGTTGAAATTTCGATGCTGTGCCAGATACTCTGCGGCGCAAAGCAGAATGGTGGTATGGCCGTCATGACCGCAGCCGTGAAACTTTCCGCTGTTCTGACTGCTCCAGGCTTTACCGCTGTTTTCCGTCATGGGCAACGCGTCCATATCGGCACGTAATCCCAGTACTTTTCCGCCGTTGCCAACTTTCAGCGTGCCGATCACGCCGGTTTTCGCCATTCCCTGGTGTACGCTGTAGCCGAACTCTTTCAGCTTTTCCGCCACTCGCTGGCTGGTGCGCTCTTCCTCAAACCCCGTTTCCGGATGCTGATGCAGGTCGCGGCGGAACTGAGTCCAGGCGGCTGCCCGCTGTTTTAAAGCCTGTAGCACTGGATGCATTTTTCTCTCCCTGAGGTGACTAAATCACGGATCCTGCCGTGAGCTTTTTTATCAAGCCGTACGAATTTAGCCTTTTTTTACCGGTTCTGTACAATATTTATTCAGGGGAAGGACGCGGAGACGCTGCTGGGCAAGGGAACAGGGGAAAACAGGCGACTTCCGGCTACGCAACGGCAGCCGAAAGTCGCTGGCGGCGACGCGCTTAGTTGCGGTACAGCACCTTGATAATGTGATAGCCAAACTGGGTATGCAGCGGCCCGTAAGGCGTGATAAGCGGGCAGGAGAACACCACTTTATCGAAAGCCGGCACCATCGCGCCCTGTTTAAACTCGCCTAAGTGGCCGCCTTTTTTGCCTGACGGGCAGATTGAATGCTTTTTCGCCAGTTTTTCAAAATCAGCGCCCTGTTCCAGCTGTGCCAGAAGGTCCTGCGCCAGTTTCTCTTCCTTTACAAGGATATGGAGTGCTGCTGCGGTTTTTGCCATGATCGTACCTTGAGTCGTATGGATGCTGCTGGCTATACTACCACGCTGTGATTTCTTTCCCTCTGTCATTTCATCGAGTAAATCCCTATGCGTCTTAATCCTGGTCAGCAACAAGCCGTCGAATTCGTCACCGGGCCGTGTCTGGTGCTGGCCGGTGCGGGCTCGGGCAAAACGCGCGTGATTACCAATAAAATCGCCCATCTTATCCGCGAATGCGGCTATCAGGCCCGCCATATCGCTGCGGTGACCTTTACCAATAAAGCCTCGCGCGAGATGAAAGAGCGTGTGGCGCAAACGCTGGGCCGCAAAGAGGCGCGCGGCCTGATGATCTCCACTTTCCATACGCTGGGACTGGAAATTATCAAGCGCGAATACGCCGCGTTAAACATGAAATCCAACTTCTCGTTGTTTGACGACCAGGATCAGCTGGCGCTGTTAAAAGAGCTGACCGAGCAGTGGCTGGAAAATGATAAAAATCTGCTGCAGCAGCTGGTTTCGACGATTTCTAACTGGAAGAACGATCTGATGGATCCTTCGCGGGCCGCCGCCGCCGCGCAATCGGAACGCGATAAGATTTTCGCTCACTGCTACAGCCTTTACGATCAGCATCTGAAAGCCTGCAACGTGCTGGACTTTGACGATCTGATCCTGCTGCCGACGCTGCTTTTCCAGCGCAATCAGGAAGCGCGCGAACGCTGGCAGCAGCGCATCCGCTATCTGCTGGTGGATGAGTATCAGGATACCAACACCAGCCAGTACGAGCTGGTAAAACTCCTGGTAGGCGCGCGAGCGCGTTTTACGGTGGTAGGTGACGACGATCAGTCTATTTACTCCTGGCGCGGCGCGAGGCCGCAGAACCTGGTGCTGCTGAAAGAGGATTTTCCGGCGCTGCAGGTGATCAAGCTGGAGCAAAACTATCGCTCTTCCGAACGTATTCTGAAAGCAGCCAACATTCTGATCGCCAACAATCCGCACGTATTCGAAAAGCGCCTGTTCTCGGAGCTGGGCTATGGCGCAGAGCTGAAAGTGGTAACGGCTAACCACGAAGAGCACGAGGCCGAACGCGTTACCGGCGAGCTGATAGCGCATCATTTTATCAACAGAACGCAGTACAAGGATTACGCCATCCTTTATCGCGGCAACCACCAGTCGCGCGTTTTTGAAAAAATGCTGATGCAGAACCGCATTCCTTACCGAATCTCCGGCGGCACCTCTTTCTTTTCGCGACCGGAGATCAAAGATCTGCTCGCTTACCTGCGGATACTGACCAATCCGGATGACGACAG
Organism: Erwinia sp. CGal63; assembly: GCF_037026505.1. Classification (NCBI taxonomy): domain Bacteria; kingdom Pseudomonadati; phylum Pseudomonadota; class Gammaproteobacteria; order Enterobacterales; family Erwiniaceae; genus Erwinia; species Erwinia sp. CGal63. Next base: position 69,609 of record NZ_JAKUMN010000010.1, on the reverse strand, counting down.
CGCCTTTATGCGTATCGTCAACACGCCAAGACGGGAAATCGGGCCAACCACGCTGCGCAAGTTGGGCGAGTGGGCGATGCAGCGCAATAAAAGCCTGTTCACCGCCAGCTTTGATATGGGACTGAGTCAGACGCTGACCGGGCGCGGGCTGGAATCGCTGCAGCGGTTTACTTTCTGGCTGCGGGAGATAGCGCAGCTGGCGGAGCGCGAGCCGGTCGCCGCGGTACGCGATCTGATCCGCGGCATCGATTACGAAAGCTGGCTGTTTGAGACCTCCGCCAGCCCGAAGGCCGCCGAAATGCGCATGAAAAACGTCAATACGCTTTTTCAGTGGATGACCGAAATGCTGGAAGGCAGCGATATCGACGAGCCGATGACGCTGACACAGGTGGTCACGCGCTTTACGCTGCGCGATATGATGGAGCGTGGCGAAAGTGATGAAGAGGCAGATCAGGTGCAGCTGATGACGCTGCACGCTTCAAAAGGCCTGGAGTTCCCTTATGTTTATCTTGTCGGCATGGAGGAAGGGCTGTTGCCGCACCAAAGCAGCATCGATGAAAACAATGTGGAAGAGGAGCGGCGACTGGCTTACGTCGGTATCACGCGCGCGCAGAAAGAGCTGACCTTTACGCTATGCCGCGAACGCCGCCAGTATGGCGAAACGATTCGTCCGGAACCGAGCCGTTTTCTGCTGGAACTGCCTCAGGACGATCTGGCGTGGGAAACCGAGCGCAAAGTCGTCAGTCCGGAACAGCGGATGCAGACCGGGCAGAGCCGCGTCGCGGGATTGCGGGCGATGCTGGATAAGGCGAAAAGCGCCGGTTAGACGGCAATTATCGCCTTTGCGACGCCCAGGTGAAATGCGGCGATTCGCGCCTGATGAAACGCGAATCGCTGCGCCTGAGCCATAGTCAGCTGAGGGTTAACTGCCAGTGAACGTAGCTCTGCCAGCGGCTTTCCTGCTCCAGCAGCTCCGCGCGCAGCGGATGCGCCGTCATCCAGCCAGCCGGCAGCGTCAGCTGCAGATTGTCGTCCTCGGCCTGCAGACGAACCGCTGGCAAGGTATCGTCGCGGCGACGGCTGGCAAAGATAATCGCCAGCCGCAGCAGTCGACACATTCTTTCCGCCATGCGCGGCGGCACCGCGTTTTGCTGGCTGAGCAGGGCTAAATCGATGCCGTTAACCTGATTTTGCAGCAGCGTCGCCAGCAGCTTTTTCTGCGCAGGCGTAAAGCCCGGCAGATCAAGATGGCGAATCAGGTAGGCGGCATGTTGCGGCGCCTGCTTAAAATCGACGCTAAGGCCGATCTCATGGATCAGACAGGCGCTGTTAAGCAGCTCGCGGCAGCGTTCATCCAGTTTCCAGCTGTGGCTCACCTGGCGGGTAAAGCTTTCCGCCAGCGTCCGCACGCGCTCCGCCTGATCGGCATCAATAGCAAAGCGCCGCTGTATATTGTGCAGCGTACGGCTACGAATATCGCGATTCACCGGTAGCTGCAGCATACCGTACACCAGGCCTTCGCGCAGCGCGCCGCCGGCCAGCGTCATACTGCTGATATTCAGTTCGGTGAAGATGGCGATAAGAATAGAGAGGCCGCTGGGGAAAACCAGCGCGCGCTCCAGCGTCAGCCCTTCGATTTCCAGCTCTTCCAGTTTGCCGCACTGGATGGCGCGCTGCTTCAGCTGCTGAAGCTTGGCGAGCGTGATGCGCTCATCCATGCCCTGCGCCATCATGATCTCCTGCAGCGCCTGCACGGTGCCGGAAGCGCCGACGCAAATCTCCCAACCCTGTTCGCGCAGTTTTTCCGCTACCGGGCGGATCATAGCGCTGGCCGCCTGCTCCGCCTCGTCAAAGTTAAGCTTGCCCAGATGGCGATCGCCGAAGTAGCGCTCCAGCCAGGTGACGCAGCCCATCGGCAGGCTAAAGAGGGCGCCAGGCTGTTCGCCGCGGCCGGTAACCAGCTCGGTGCTGCCGCCGCCGATATCGACCACCAGACGCTTATCGGAGCCGCCGGTGGTGTGCGCCACGCCCTGATAAATCAGGCAGGCTTCTTCCTCGCCGCTGATGACATTAATGGCGCAGCCAAGGATCTCCTGCGCTTTATAGAGGAAGGTACCGGCATTGACGGCCAGACGCAGGGTCGCGGTAGCGACCACGCGGATCTGCTCCGCCGGAATATCCTGTAGCTGCTCCGAAAAGAGTTCCAGGCACTGCCAGCCGCGCGTCATCGCCTCAAGGGAAAGACGGCTGTCGCTGTCCAGGCCGGCGGCCAGACGCACTTTGCGTTTAATGCGCGCAACGGTCTGGATACTGCCAGCCACCTCGCGCACCACCAGCATATGAAAGCTGTTAGATCCTAAATCTATTGCAGCATAAAGCGATGAGGCGCTCGGCATGGCGTTAACCTGAACGTTTACGGTTATTGTTACGCGGCGCGCTGCGGCGGTTGTTCGGGCCACCACTGCGACGCGGCCCGTTACCGGGACGACTGCGCGTCAGACGCTTCGGCGGCGGCAGATCGGTCATCAGCGCGTCGCTGTTATAGCGGCTTACGCTGATGCTGTGGCCGATATACTCCTCGATTGCCGGCAGGTTCAGCGCGTACTCTTCACAGGCCAGGCTGATCGAGTGGCCGTTGGCGCCCGCGCGACCGGTACGACCGATGCGGTGAACATAGTCTTCGCAATCATCAGGCAGATCGTAGTTGAAAACATGCGTCACGGCAGGAATATGCAGACCACGAGCGGCCACGTCGGTCGCGACCAGAATATCCAGATCGCCTTTAGTGAAGTCGTCCAGAATACGCAGGCGTTTTTTCTGCGCCACGTCGCCGGTCAGCAGGCCGACGCGATGACCGTCAGCAGCCAGATGGCCCCAGATATCTTCGCAGCGATGCTTGGTGTTGGCGAAGATGATGGCGCGATCCGGCCACTCTTCTTCCAGCAGGGTCTGCAGAAGACGCATTTTTTCTTCGTTGGAAGGGTAAAAAAGCTCTTCTTTAATACGGTGGCCGGTTTTTTGCTCTGGTTCCACTTCCACATATTCGGCGTTGTTCATGTTTTCAAACGCCAGTTCGCGCACGCGGAAGGAGAGCGTGGCGGAGAAGAGCATATTCAGACGCTGGTTCGCGGCCGGCATACGGCGGAACAGCCAGCGGATATCTTTAATAAAGCCGAGGTCGAACATCCGATCGGCTTCATCGAGCACCACGACCTGGATCGCGCCCAGATTGACGTGATTCTGTTTGGCATAGTCAATCAGCCTGCCGGTGGTGCCGATCAGAATATCGACGCCGCTTTCCAGCACTTTCAGCTGCTTGTCGTAGCCGTCGCCGCCGTAGGCCAGGCCGAGCTTCAGACCGGTCACCTGCGCCAGCGGCTCTGCGTCGGCGTGGATCTGCACGGCCAGCTCGCGAGTCGGTGCCAGGATCAGCGCGCGTGGCTGGTTAACCTGACGGCCTTCCGGCGCGGGGTGAGAAAGAAGATGATGGAACGTTGACGTCAGAAACGCCATCGTTTTCCCGGTACCGGTTTGCGCCTGTCCCGCTACATCACGCCCGTTAAGGGTGAATGGCAATGCCAGCGCCTGAATAGGCGTGCAGTTATGAAAGCCTTTATTTTCAAGGGCTTCAATGACCTGTGGGTGCAGGGCGAAGTCGGAAAACTTCTGTTCGGTTAAGTGTGTTTTGCTCATAGTGTGGTAGAATATCAGCTTACTATTGCTTTACGAAAGCGTATCCGGTGAAATAAAGTCAACCTAAGTTGGCAGATTTTACGCCACGCAGCCAGGCATAATCTTTTGGAGTAAGACATGAGCAGCGATAAAATTGTCCACCTGACCGATGACAGCTTTGAAACCGACGTACTGAAAGCAGAAGGCTTGACGCTGGTCGACTTCTGGGCAGAGTGGTGCGGTCCGTGCAAAATGATCGCCCCGATCCTCGACGAAGTCGCCGAAGAATACGACGGCAAGCTGACCATCGCCAAACTGAATATCGACGAAAACCCGGGCACCGCGCCTAAGTATGGGATTCGTGGCATTCCTACTTTGCTGCTGTTTAAAGACGGCGAAGTGGCGGCGACCAAAGTTGGCGCGCTGTCTAAAGGCCAGCTGAAAGAGTTCCTGAACGCGAACCTGGGCTAAACGGCCCGTCAGGCGGCTCGCAACAGGGTATGCAGCGCTTATCGCAGGCGCGCTTCCTGTTTCGGCCGCCGCTTTATTTTTGTCCGGCATATTTTTAGCTCATGGCTGGACGTTTGCTACCGGGCGTGCTAACTTACTTTTACTGCACTACGCACTTACCTGTAGTTTGAATCTAAGCTTTACTCCTTGTTGAACACTGTATTCGTCTGAGTTTTACAGATATTCAGCAATCTTGACGGTTAGTATCCAGAATTTCCGGCACCTTGTCCTTACCGTCTCCCCGTATCGGATCCGCGTATTCCTGCACGCGATCGTCGGGAGTCCGACAAGAAAGCCATTAACAGGCATGGATTTTTCGCCATACCATTGACGACAAACATTTCGAGATTTACCCCGAGTTTAAGAACCCACCATTATGAATCTTACCGAATTAAAAAATACGCCGGTTTCTGACCTGATAACTCTCGGCGAAAATATGGGGCTGGAAAACCTGGCGCGCATGCGTAAACAGGACATTATCTTCGCCATCCTTAAACAACATGCAAAAAGCGGCGAAGATATTTTCGGCGATGGCGTGCTGGAGATATTGCAGGATGGATTTGGTTTCCTCCGCTCTGGAGACAGTTCCTACCTCGCCGGCCCCGACGACATCTACGTATCCCCCAGCCAAATCCGCCGCTTTAACCTTCGCACTGGTGACACCATTTCCGGCAAGATCCGTCCGCCGAAAGAAGGTGAGCGCTATTTCGCCCTGCTGAAGGTTAACGAAGTTAACTATGACAAACCGGAAAACGCCCGCAGCAAAATCCTGTTTGAAAACTTAACGCCGCTGCACGCGAATTCGCGTCTGCGCATGGAGCGCGGTAACGGCTCTACCGAAGACTTAACCGCACGCGTGCTGGATCTGGCTTCGCCAATCGGTCGCGGCCAGCGTGGCCTGATCGTGGCGCCGCCGAAAGCGGGTAAAACCATGCTGCTGCAGAACATCGCGCAGAGCATCGCCTACAACCATCCTGACTGCGTGCTGATGGTGCTGCTGATTGACGAGCGTCCGGAAGAAGTGACCGAGATGCAGCGTCTGGTGAAAGGCGAAGTGATCGCTTCTACCTTCGACGAGCCAGCTTCCCGCCACGTGCAGGTTGCCGAAATGGTTATCGAAAAAGCCAAGCGCCTGGTTGAGCATAAAAAAGACGTCATCATCCTGCTGGACTCCATTACGCGTCTGGCTCGTGCTTACAACACCGTGGTGCCGGCTTCCGGTAAAGTGCTGACCGGTGGTGTGGATGCTAACGCCCTGCATCGTCCAAAACGCTTCTTCGGCGCCGCGCGTAACGTGGAAGAGGGCGGCAGCCTGACCATCATCGCTACCGCGCTGGTTGATACCGGCTCGAAAATGGATGAAGTGATCTACGAAGAGTTTAAAGGTACGGGCAACATGGAACTGCATCTGGCGCGTAAAATCGCTGAGAAGCGCGTGTTCCCTGCTATCGACTACAACCGTTCCGGTACGCGTAAAGAAGAGCTGCTCACCAGCTCCGAAGAGCTGCAGAAGATGTGGATCCTGCGCAAAATCATCCATCCAATGGGTGAGATCGACGCGATGGAGTTCCTCATCAACAAGCTGGCGATGACCAAAACCAACGATGAATTCTTCGACATGATGAAGCGTTCGTAACACGGCTGGTTTGCCGAAAGAGAGGGTTGAGCGATCGACCCTCTCTTTTTTGGCTTGCGCTGTGGCTTGCCGCAACGGCGCAAGCCGGAAAAAACAAGAAAACTCGGGGAACGCCGCGCTCAGACGTGGCGTTTTTCGTTTATGGGCTATACGATGTTGCCACTGGAGAATTAAATTAAAGGTGCAACCGGCGGAAAATCTGGCTTTTCTGTCGATTTTGTCGCGGGGCACAATGGAAACCAGAATCAAACGGCGTTTTATGGCACAAAAATTGCTGTAACACGGAGATTCTTAGCAGAGAGCTGGTTAATGTGAATTTACTCAATATGAGTACTGAGCTTGCTTTAATATTTTTGTTTTCGCTGGTGTTTCTCTTCTTCGCCCGTAAAGCAGCTGAAAAAGTGGGCCTTGTGGATAAGCCCAACTATCGCAAGCGTCACCAGGGAGTCGTTCCTCTGGTCGGCGGCATCTCTGTTTTCGCCGGCATCTGTTTTGCTTTCGCCGTTACCGATTACTACATTCCCCATAGCCTGCTATACCTGAGCTGCGCTGGCGTGCTGGTGCTGGTCGGGGCGCTTGACGATCGCTTTGACATCAGCGTAAAGATACGCGCCTGCGTGCAGGCGGGCATTGCGGTGGTGATGATGAGCATGGCCAAGCTTTATCTGCTTAGTCTGGGCTTTATCTTTGGTCCCTGGGAACTTATCGTCGGCCCTTTCGGTTATGTGCTGACGCTGTTTGCGGTTTGGGCGGCGATCAACGCGTTTAATATGGTGGATGGTATCGACGGGCTGCTGGGCGGTCTTTCCTGCGTGACCTTCCTGGCGATGGGCGTCATTCTGATGGTCGACGGCCAGCAAAGCCTTGCGATGTGGTGCTTTGCAATGATCGCCGCCATCATTCCCTATATCCTGCTCAATCTGGGCGTGTTTGGCCGTCGCTACAAGGTTTTTATGGGCGATGCCGGCAGTACGCTGATTGGCTTTACCATTATCTGGATCCTGCTGGAAGCGACACAGGGACAGAGCCATCCGATTACGCCGGTAACGGCGCTGTGGCTGATCGCCATTCCGCTGATGGACATGGTCGCCATTATGTATCGCCGTCTCAGCAAGGGCATGAGCCCCTTTTCCGCCGACCGGCAGCATATCCATCATCTTATTATGCGCGCGGGCTTCACCTCGCGTCAGGCCTGCTTTCTGATTACGCTGGCGGCCGCGCTGCTGGCTGGCGTCGGCGTGCTGGGCGAATCGCTGAACTTTGTGCCGGACTGGCTGATGCTGGTGCTGTTTCTGTTGGCTTTTATGCTGTACGGCTACTGCATCAAGCGCGCGTGGCGCGTGGCGCGAATGCTGAAAAGAGTAAAAAGAAGGCTGCGCAAAGCCCGCTAGCCCGTGTCTAACCTCTCTACCCTGATGAAAAGGAATATCATGTATGACGCATCCTGACGTTGCAGAGAACGAACTGGATATCCGCGGGCTGTGCTGCGCGTTATGGCGAGGCAAACTGTGGATTATCGGCTGCGCGCTGCTGTTTGCGCTGCTGGCGTGGCTCTGTTCGCTACTGATGACGCCGAAATGGAGCACCACGGCGGTAACCGATCGTCCTACCGTCAATATGCTGGGCAACTACTACTCGCAGCAGCTGTTCCTGAACAATCTGGACAGCCGCAACAGCAGCGTGCCGGTAGCGGCGCCCGCCATTGCGGATGAAGCCTATCAGGAGTTCGTCATGCAGCTGGCGTCTTATGATACCCGCCGTGAATTCTGGCTGCAGACCGACTATTACAGGCAGCGCAGCAGCGGCCAGGCTCGCGATGACGCGGCGCTGCTGGACGAGCTGATCGCCAATATCCAGTATCAGCCCGGCGACGCGGCGAAAAGCCTTAACGACAGCGTGAAGCTGATAGCGGAAACCGCGCCGGAAGCCAATACCCTGCTGCGTCAGTACGTCGCCTTCGCCGGCCGGCGCGCCTCGCAGCATCTTAACGCCGAGCTGGCGGGCGGCTGGGTCGCGCGCGCGCAGCAGCTGAAAGCGCAGGTGCAGCGTCAGGAAGCGGTGGCGAAAGCAATCTACGATCGGCAGCTCAACAGCGTGCGGCAGGCGCTGAAAATCGCGCAGCAGCAGGGCTTTGAACAAGCGAAGACCAGCACGCCTTCCGAACAGCTGCCCGACTCCGAACTTTTCCTGCTGGGCCGCGCCATGCTGCAGGCCAGGCTGGAAAATCTGCAGGCCAGCGGGCCGACTTACGATCTCGACTATGATCAAAACAGAGCCATGCTGAACACGCTGAACGCCGGGCCGAAGCCGGACAGCGCTTTCCAGACCTGGCGCTATCTGCGCACGCCGGAAGAGCCGGTGAAGCGCGACAGCCCGCGCCGCCTGTTTATGATGATCATGTGGGGCGCCGTGGGCGCGCTGGCTGGCGCGGGAACCGCTTTGATTCGCCGACGTCGCGGATAAGCGCCGGTTTTCGGTTACACAGACGAAGGAAAGAGAACAACAGTGAAAGTGTTAACTGTTTTTGGCACGCGCCCGGAAGCGATCAAAATGGCTCCGCTGGTTCATGCGCTCGCCCAGGATGGCGAGATAGAAGCGCGCCTGTGCGTCACTGCTCAGCATCGTGAAATGCTGGATCAGGTACTGCAGCTGTTTGCTATTGTCCCTGACTACGATCTGAACATCATGCGTCCCGGCCAGGGCCTGACCGAGATCACCAGCCGCATTCTGGAAGGGCTGAAGGCGGTTTTCGCTGAATTCAGGCCGGATGTGGTGCTGGTGCATGGTGACACTACAACCACTTTCGCGGCCAGCCTGGCAGCTTTTTATCATCAGATTCCGGTCGGTCACGTCGAAGCCGGACTGCGCACGGGCGATCTCTATTCTCCGTGGCCGGAAGAGGCTAACCGCACGCTGACTGGCCACCTCGCTACCTGGCACTTCACGCCGACGGAAACGGCGCGGCAGAACCTGCTGCGCGAGAATCTGCCCGCTTCGCGCATGTTCGTTACCGGCAACACGGTTATCGATGCGCTGTTCTGGGTGCGCGACCGCGTGCTGAGCGACGAACAGCTACGTACCAGCCTGGCGACGCGCTATCCCTTCCTGGCCGCCGACAAAAAGCTGATCCTAGTGACGGGACATCGCCGCGAAAGCTTTGGCGACGGCTTCGAACGCATCTGCAGCGCGCTGGCCGATATCGCTCGCCAGCATCCTGAAGCGCAGATCGTCTATCCGGTGCACCTGAATCCTAACGTCAGCGAGCCGGTCAACCGCATTCTCAGCGATATCGATAACGTAGTACTGATCGAGCCGCAGGAGTACCTGCCGTTTGTCTGGCTAATGGATCGCGCCTGGCTCATTCTGACCGACTCCGGCGGTATTCAGGAAGAGGCGCCTTCGCTGGGCAAGCCGGTGCTGGTGATGCGCGACACCACCGAGCGTCCGGAAGCGGTGGATGCGGGCACCGTCAGGTTAGTAGGCACCGACACACAAAAAATCGTCCGCGAGGTGACGCGCCTGCTGACGGACGAAGAGGCATATCAATCCATGAGCCGCGCCCACAATCCTTACGGCGACGGCCTGGCCTGCAAACGCATTGTGCAGGCCCTTAAAACCAACCGGGTTTCTTTATAATGTTCAATACCATCTCTGTTATCGGGCTGGGCTATATTGGCCTGCCTACCGCTGCGGCCTTCGCCTCACGCCAGAAAAAAGTCATCGGCGTGGATATCAACGCGCGGGCGGTCGAAACCATTAACCGAGGCGAAATCCACATCGTCGAGCCGGATCTGGACAGCGTGGTGAAAACCGCCGTCGAACAGGGCTGGCTGCGGGCAACCACGCGGCCGGAACCGGCGGACGCTTTTCTGATCGCCGTGCCGACGCCGTTTAAAGACGACCACCAGCCCGACCTTTCCTGGGTCAAAGCGGCAGCCGAGTCGATCGCGCCCGTGCTGAAAAAAGGCGATCTGGTGATTCTGGAGTCAACGTCGCCAGTCGGCGCGACCGAACAGATGGCCGAATGGCTGGCGATGGCGCGCGGCGATCTGACTTTCCCGCAGCACGCGGGCGAAGAGGCTGACGTGCATATCGCCTACTGTCCGGAGCGCGTGCTGCCGGGCCAGGTGATGGTGGAACTGATTAAAAACGATCGCGTGATCGGCGGCATGACGCCGCTCTGCTCGCAGAAAGCGTGCGACCTTTACACCATCTTCCTGGAAGGTGAGTGTGTGGTGACTAACTCCAGAACCGCCGAAATGTGCAAGCTGACCGAAAATAGCTTCCGCGATGTCAATATCGCCTTCGCCAACGAGCTGTCGCTGATCTGCGCCGATCAGGGCATCAGCGTCTGGGAGCTGATCGCGCTGGCCAACCGCCATCCGCGCGTCAATATTCTGCAGCCTGGCCCAGGCGTAGGCGGCCACTGCATCGCCGTCGATCCGTGGTTTATCGTGGCGCAAAATCCGGTACAGGCTCGTTTGATCCGCACCGCGCGCGAGGTCAACGACAGCAAGCCGCACTGGGTGCTGGAGCAGGTGAAGAAAAAGCTGGCCGAATGCCTGGTGGCCAGCGATAAACGCGCCAGCGAGCTCACCATCGCCTGCTTTGGCCTGGCCTTTAAACCCAATATCGACGACCTGCGGGAAAGTCCGGCGATGGAAGTGGCGCGCATGATCGCCGACTGGCATCAGGGCGTGACGCAGCTGGTAGAGCCGAATATCCACGAGCTGCCGCAAAACATGCCGGATCGAAGCGTGCTGGTTACCCAGGAGCAGGCACTGCGTGAGGCGGACGTGTTAGTGATGCTGGTGGATCATCAGCAGTTTAAAACCGTTGACGCCGAAACCCTGCATTCGCGCTGGCTGGTAGACACCAAAGGCATCTGGCGATGAAAGCGTCAGCGCTGCACGGACACGTCGACCCCTTGACCTGGGAAAACGCCTTTTTCACCCTTAACAGCGGTCTGTTAAGCCTCGATCAGCACGAGGCGCCGCTCGATATGGCGTCGCTGCAGGCTTACGATTTGGTGCAGGTAAAAATTCCGTCGCAGCAGACAGCGGAACTAGACGCCTTAAGCGCGCTGGGTTTTCGCTTTGTGGAAGGCGAAGCGGATTTTGTGTTGAGCACCGACAAGGGCGGCAGGCCGGAAGGTATTCGCATCGCCCGTAAAGAACATATTCCGGCGCTGCGCGAGGCCGCCAGCGGCGCTTTCGCCTTTAGCCGCTTCCGCGCGCCCTGGTACAAAGAAGAAGACAGCGGACGCTTTTACGCGCAGTGGGTGGAAAACGCCGTGCTCGGCGCTTTCGACCATCAGTGCCTGATCGCTGTCAATGCGCAGGGCGAGCTGCAGGGATTCGTCTCGCTGCGTGAGCTGGCCGACGGCAGCGGCAGAATCGGCCTGCTGGCGACGCTGCCGGAAGCGCAGGGGCTGGGCGTCGGTCAGCGCATGATCGAGGCGGCCATCGACTGGTGCCGCGCGCGACGACTGACGCGCCTGCATGTGGCTACCCAGCTCGGCAACCTGCCCGCGCTCCGACTTTATCAACGCTGCGGCGGCGTGATTGAACGCACCGCCTGGTGGCTCTACAGGTAACGCTATGATCCCGTTTAACGCTCCACCCGTGGTGGGAACCGAACTTGAATATATGCAGTCTGCGATGGGCAGCGGCAAACTTTGCGGCGACGGCGGCTTTACCCGCCGCTGTCAGCAGTGGATGGAGAACCGTTTCGGCAGCCGCAAAGTGCTGTTAACGCCTTCCTGCACCGCCTCGCTGGAGATGGCCGCTATCCTGATCGATATCCAGCCCGGCGACGAAGTCATTATGCCGAGCTACACCTTTGTCTCCACCGCTAACGCCTTTGTGCTGCGCGGCGCGACCATTGTCTTCGTCGATATTCGTCCCGATACGCTCAACATCGACGAAAAGCTGATAGAAGCGGCCATCACTGAAAAAACCCGCGCGATCGTGCCTGTGCACTACGCGGGCGTCGCCTGTGAAATGGACACTATTATGGCGCTGGCGGCAAAGCATAAGCTGTTTGTCATTGAGGATGCGGCGCAGGGCGTAATGTCCACTTACAAAGGCAAAGCGCTGGGCACCCTTGGCCATATCGGCTGTTTCAGCTTTCATGAAACCAAAAACTACACGGCGGGCGGCGAAGGCGGCGCGACCCTGATCAACGACCCGGCGCTGGTTGAGCGTGCGGAAATCATCCGCGAAAAAGGCACCAACCGCAGCCAGTTCTTCCGTGGTCAGGTGGACAAATATACCTGGCGCGATATCGGTTCCAGCTACCTGATGGCGGATTTACAAGCCGCTTATCTTTGGGCGCAGTTGGAAGAAGCGAAACGCATTAACGAGCGTCGTCTGCGCCTGTGGCAAAACTATTACGATGCGTTGCAGCCCATCGCGGCCAGCGGACGTATTGAGTTGCCGACCATACCAAAGGATTGTCAGCACAACGCGCATATGTTCTACATCAAGCTGCGCGACAACGACGACCGCAGCGCGCTAATCAACTGGCTGAAAGAGGCGGAAATATTGGCGGTGTTCCACTATATCCCGCTGCATTCGTCGCCGGCCGGACAGCGCTTTGGTCGCTTCCACGGCGTCGACAGCTATACGCAATCTGAAAGCGAGCGCCTGCTGCGCCTGCCGCTGTTCTATAACCTTTCTGATAACAATCAGAAAACGGTTATCAACTCGCTGCTGAGCTGGTTCTGATGTCGCTGGCTAAGGCTTCGGTGTGGACGGCCGCGTCCACGCTGGTGAAAATCGCTGCCGGATTGCTGGTGGTGAAGATGCTGGCGGTCTCTTTTGGGCCTGCGGGCGTCGGCCAGGCGGGCAACTTCCGTCAGCTGATTACCGTGCTGGGCGTGCTGGCTGGCGCCGGTATTTTCAACGGCGTCACCAAATACGTGGCGGAGTACCAGCAGCAGCCCGATCGGCTGCGCGCCGTAACCGGCACGGCTTCGGCGATGGTGTTGGGCTTTTCCACGCTGCTGGCGATCGTGTTTTTACTTTTCGCCGGGCCGATTAGCGTTGGCCTGTTCGGCCACGACCACTATCGGAACGTTGTACGTATAGTGGCTTTTGTACAGATCGGCATCGCCTGGGCGAATCTGGCGCTGGCGGTAATTAAAGGTTTTCGCGATGCGATGAGCAACGCGCTGTCGCTGATTGTGGGTAGCGTAATCGGCGTGGCGGCGTGGTTCGTTTGCTACTGGCTTGGCGGCTATAGCGGCGCGCTGGTGGGCATGGCGCTGGTACCGGCGCTGGTCGTGGTGCCCGCCGCGCTGTTTCTGGCAAAGCGCGACCATCTGCCGCTCGGCTTCCTTAAGCCGCAGTGGCACGGCGATATTGTTCGCCATCTCGGCAAGTTTACGCTAATGGCGCTGATGACCGCGGTGACGCTGCCGGTCGCCTGGGTAATGATGCGTAACCTGCTGGCGGCGCACAATGGCTGGGAGCAGGTTGGCTTATGGCAGGGCGTTACCAGCATTTCGGACGCTTATCTGCAGTTTATCACCGCTTCGTTCAGCGTTTATCTGCTGCCGACGCTGTCGAAGCTGACCGATAAGAAAGAGATTGCGCGGGAGATCCGGCGCTCGCTGGGCTTCGTGCTGCCTGCGGTGATGGCCGTCAGCCTGACCGTCTGGCTGCTGCGCGACGTGGCGATTTGGCTGCTGTTCTCCAGCCAGTTTACCGGTATGCGCGATCTCTTTGTCTGGCAGCTGACCGGCGATGTTTTTAAGGTCGGCGCCTATGTTTTCGGCTATCTGGTGATCGCCAAAGCCTCGCTGCGTTTCTATCTGCTGACGGAAATCAGTCAGTTTCTGCTGCTGACGCTGTTCGCCTGGTGGCTGATCCCGCTGCACGGCGCTATTGGCGCAGCACAGGCCTATATGGCGACCTATATCGTCTATTTCGCGCTCTGCACAGGCGTATTTTTTCTTTATCAAAGACAAGTATGACAACACTGATTCACGTTCTTGGCTCGCCCATTGAGCATCACAACCAGACCGTACTGCGGTTCTTTAACGACGTTATGGCAGAGCCTGGCGAAAAGCACCTGTTTTGGGTCGTGGGCGAACCCGAGGCCGCCAGTTATCCCGCACTGGAAATTCGTTGGTTTACGAATAAAAAGAGCATCGCCGATGCGGTTACGGCGCGCGCTCAAGCTTCCCGGCAGACGCGCTTTTTCTTCCACGGCCAGTTTAATCCCACGCTGTGGCTGGCGCTGCTGCTGCGTAAAATCCGTCCCCAACAGGCTTACTGGCATATCTGGGGAGCCGATCTCTATGAAGAGGCTGGCGGCGTTAAGTTTCGCCTGTTCTACCTGATGCGTCGGTTGGCGCAGAAGCGTATCGGGCAGGTTTTCGCCACTCGCGGCGATATTACGGTTTTTCACCAGCGCCATCCCAACGTGCCTGCTTCGCTGCTCTATTTCCCGACCCGTATGGCGCAGGTCGCGCTGCCGGAAGCGCCCGTAAACGAAGCGCTGACCGTGCTGGTCGGCAACTCTGGTGACGCCAGCAACCGCCATATCCAGGCGCTGCAGGAGATTCACCGGCAGTTCGGCAGCCGCGTGCAGGTGATTGTGCCGATGGGCTATCCGGAAAACAATCAGGCTTATATTCAGCGAGTGCGGGAAGCGGGCGAGGCGCTGTTTGCCGCCAACCTGACCATCCTGAGCGAAAAGCTCGACTTCGCCGCCTATCTGGCGCTGCTGGCCCGCTGCGATCTGGGCTACTTTATCTTTGAACGTCAGCAGGGTATCGGCACGCTGTGCCTGCTGATTCAGGCCAATATTCCCTTTGTCGTCAACCGGAAAAACCCGTTCTGGCAGGATCTGGCCGAGCAGCAGGTGCCGGTGCTTTTTGCGGGTGACGAGCTGACGCCCGCGCTTATCGCCGAAACAAAGCGGCAGATGACGAAGCTGGATAAATCCGCCATCGCTTTTTTTGAACCGGCCTATATCACGGGCTGGCGGCAGGCGCTGGCGCTGGCGGAAGGAGCAACGCCATGATGTTTTCACAGTTCGCGGGCCTGCTGACGGTCTGGCTGCTGTCGCTGGGGCTGATCCTTACGCTGACCTGGCGAGAATTCCGGCGCGTGCGGTTTAACTTCAACGTCTTTTTCTCGCTGCTATTTTTGCTGACCTTTTACTTCGGCTTTCCGCTGACCAGCATACTGGTGTTCGAATTCAATGTAGCCGTGGTGCCCGCGGAATACCTGTTGCAGGCGATGCTTGCCGCCACGGGTTTTTACGCTATCTACTACGTCAGCTATAAAACGCGGCTCAGGCCGACGACAGAGAAACCTGCTCGTCAGGCTTTTACTGTTAACCGCGTCGAGGCGCATCTGACCTGGGGCATTCTGGCGCTGATTGCGCTCGGCACGGTGCTAGTTTTCTTTCTGCATAACGGCTTTCTGCTGTTTAAGCTGCACAGCTACAGCCAGATTTTCTCGGCAGAAGTCTCGGGCGTGGCGCTAAAGCGCTTTTTCTACTTCTTTATCCCGGCGATGCTGGTGGTCTATTTTTTGCGTCCCGGCCTGAAAAGCTGGCTGCTGTTTCTGCTCGCTACCGTCGCCTTCGGGCTGCTGACCTACGCCATCGTCGGCGGCACGCGCGCCAACATTATCATCGCTTTCGCGCTGTTCCTGTTTATCGGCATCATCCGCGGCTGGATTACGCTGTGGATGCTGGCCGCCGCCGGCGTGGCGGGGATCGTCGGCATGTTCTGGCTTGCGCTGCGTCGCTATAACCTTGACGTCAGCGGCAGCGAGGCGTTTTATACCTTCCTCTATCTGACGCGCGACACATTCTCGCCGTGGGAGAATCTGGGGCTGCTGCTGCAGAATTACGACAAAATCGACTTTCAGGGACTCGCGCCCATTGTCAGAGATTTCTATGTCTTTATTCCGGGCTGGCTGTGGCCTGACAGACCTTCGCTGGTGCTGAACAGCGCCAACTACTTCACCTGGGAAGTGTTAAACAACCATTCCGGCCTGGCGATTTCGCCGACGCTGTTGGGGTCGCTGGTGGTGATGGGCGGCGTCTGGTTTATTCCGCTGGGCGCCGTAGCGGTCGGCATGATTATCAAATGGTTCGACTGGCTTTATGCTAAAGGGCGTCAGGAGAGTAACCGTTATAAGGCCGCTATCCTGCAAAGCTTCTGCTTCGGCGCGGTGTTTAATATGATCGTGCTCGCCAGAGAAGGGTTGGACGCGTTCGCTTCCCGCGTGGTCTTCTTCTGCCTGATTTTTGCGGCGGCAGTCGTCGCGGCCAAGCTGCTCTACTGGCTGTTTGACAGCGCGGGCGTGATTCGCGCGCGTCCGGTACGGCAGCCAAAACCCCTGGGTCAGTAACTTTAAGGATTTATCATGGATTCCGCTTTTACGCCGCCGCAATACCCGATTCGCGGCATTACGCTGTTGGGCTTTCGCGATATGGCTGAATTCCTCGACTACCTCTGGCTGGGAGAGAAGCTGAAAAGCGGCACGCTGGTAGCGATCAATGCCGAAAAAGTGCTGACGGCGGAAAGCCGGCCGGACATTCATCAGCTGATCGACGAGGCGGAATATAAGTACGCCGACGGTATCAGCATCGTGCGCTCTATTCGCAAAAAGTATCCGCAGGCCAGCGTATCCCGTATCGCCGGCGCGGATCTTTGGGAAGGCTTGATGGAACGCGCCGGACGCGAAGGCACGCCGGTATTTCTGGTAGGCGGCAAACCGGCGATCCTGGAGCAGGCCGAAGCGAAGCTGAAGCGCCAGTGGAACGTCAATATCGTCGGCTCGCAGGATGGCTATTTTGCGCCAGCCGATCGCGAAGCGCTCTTCGCCCGCATCGCCGCCAGCGGCGCGAAAATCGTTACCGTAGCGATGGGCTCGCCGCGTCAGGAAGTGTTGATGCGCGACTGCAAGGCAATCTATCCTGACGCGCTCTATATGGGCGTAGGCGGCACTTACGATGTTTTTACCGGCAACGTGAAGCGGGCGCCGAAAATATGGCAGAAAATGGGCTTTGAATGGCTTTATCGGCTGATCGTACAGCCTTCGCGCCTCGGCAGGCAGCTAAGCCTGCTGAAATATCTGCGCTACCATCTTCGCGGCGATCTTTAATCAACGCTGTTTAAACGGCCTGATAGCTTAAAAGAGAAGCATTAACCCGCTAAAACGCCTGTAGTTTAGACAGAACGCACAAAGCGTAAGCAAACGGAATTTTTTGTGAAAAAAGCACTGGACAGGATCGGCCTTAATCCGTAGTATGCCCATCCGCAACGGCGCTACGCGCCCGTAGCTCAGCTGGATAGAGCGCTGCCCTCCGGAGGCAGAGGTCTCAGGTTCGAATCCTGTCGGGCGCGCCATTAAGTTTGTGCGCGAGAGCTGCGGTGGTAGTATTACCGCGTTAAGTAGTAAAGCAGGACGAGTAACAGGTGTGGTGGCTATAGCTCAGTTGGTAGAGCCCTGGATTGTGATTCCAGTTGTCGTGGGTTCGAGTCCCATTAGCCACCCCAGATTTTGTATGCGAAGGTGGCGGAATTGGTAGACGCGCTAGCTTCAGGTGTTAGTGTTCTTACGGACGTGAGGGTTCAAGTCCCTCTCTTCGCACCACAAAATCTTTAGCAGTACGCAGTTTTCGGCGAGTAGCGCAGCTTGGTAGCGCAACTGGTTTGGGACCAGTGGGTCGGAGGTTCGAATCCTCTCTCGCCGACCATATTTTGAAACCTTGCCGAGGCAGGGTTTTCGCTTAAAAACACGCTTTTTAAGCAGCAGTACCGGCAGTATCCGGCGAGTAGCGCAGCTTGGTAGCGCAACTGGTTTGGGACCAGTGGGTCGGAGGTTCGAATCCTCTCTCGCCGACCATATTAAAAAAAGGCCAGCTTACAAGCTGGCCTTTTTGCGTCTGTAGCTCCAGAGAATGAGAACCTCCGAAGAGGTTTGCGCCGGGCGCAGCGAGACAGCGTAGCAACGGCCCGCAGGGGAATAATCCTCTCTCGCCGACCATCTTAAGAAAAGGCCAGCTTATGAGCTGGCCTTTTTGCATCTGTAACGTACGCTATCCTCTTCATGCCTTGTCGCTTAAAGACGACATACAACCCTTTGTAATAACAGATCTTTACCTGTCTCTACATAACCTGTCGTCGGCTGGCGACGCTGCTGCGGTGGGCTGTCGCTTTTTTACAACAGCGGCGCAGGCGCATCATTCGGCGGCGTGCCTGGTAACTCCCTGAATTGATGGATTTTAAAAAGTAAGTTCTGCGGATCTAAAGACCTGGCACGCTACCTGCTATAATCACCCCGTAGATGCTCATTCCACCTCTTATGTTCGCGTAAGCTTCATAAACCCGGGAATGATGCAGAGCCCTTAAGGTACCTGTTGTCCAACTGCCGCTATCGTCGTAAGACCTTAACGGTGTCCGGGACACTACGTTGAGTCAGGTACCAGCCGATTGTCTTTTCGGCCTGTTTTTTACACCCGCCGCCTGGCGGGTGTTTTTTTATCTAAATGCAGGCGAAAGAAAACCGGGCAGGGCGCCCGGTTCTTTTGTTCACAGTGGTTCAGGGATTATTTTTCAGCGTCAGCAGCAAACCATCACGGCGCATCTGCGCCGCTTCTTCCGGCTTGTTCTGGCGATCCAGCGTATCGGCCAGCCAGGCGTAGTCGAAAGCGTCAGGCCGCTGTTTCAGCGCTTCGCGGAAAGCTTCGCTCGCCTGCTCCCACTCGCCATGCTTCATCAACAGCTGACCGAGCGTACTGTGCAGCAGCGGCGTAGCGCCATGCTGTTTAATCTGCTGGCGCAGCGCTTTCTCAAGCTGTTCAGGATTGCCGGTTTTCAGCCGCGGCATCAGCAGCACCAGCCGCTCGTCATAGCCGCGTTTCAGGCCGTCCAGCACGATAGCCTGCGCGCTTTCATGATCGTCGCAGACGATCAGATGATCCGCCATCGCCACCTGTAGCGCCGTCTCATGACGCGTTTTGCGGCTTTGATCCTGCCACCAGCGCTTCAGGCCTTCGCTGCCGCGATCCGCCATCGCCTGGTTCATCAGGCCAAGCCAGGCCTGCTGCTGTAGTGCCAGCCGATGCGCGCTGTCGGCGACTTTCGCTTTCTCCATTGCGGGCAGAATATCCAGCAGCGCGCTCCAGGCGCCGGTGCGCACGTAAGCCTGCTCGGCCAGTCGTAACACTTCCGGATGGCGAGGCGCGACCTCCAACAGGCGATCGATGCCGTTACGGGCGGCGTGATCCTCATTACGCGCCAGCTGCAAACGTACGCGAGTGATTTCGACCGGCAGCTGGTCGTTGCCGGCCAGTTCGGCGGCGCGTTCCAGATGCTGGTTAGCGCGAGCCTCATCATGGCGCTGCTGCGCGGCCTCAGCGGCCAGCAGATAGTTAACCACGGGCTGTTCGGCGTGATCGGCGTTGCGTGACAGCAGCTTCTCTGCTTCGCGATGGTCGCCTTCCGCCAGTTTGATCAGTGCGGCGTTGGTCTGCTTGCGCGCCCGGCTGCGCTTGCGGCCTTTAAACCAGCCACGGGTTCTGGCGCCGGTACGAAACAGGCGACGCAGGATCCACTCCACAAACAGAATTACCAGCAGCGCCAGGATTAAAATGATCGCCAGCCCGGTCACGCTGGTTTCGATATTCCAGCCGTCGGTCTGGATCAGCACATAGCCCTGATGGCCTGACAGCATCGGGCCAAGCACGATGCCAGCCATCAGCAAAACAAAAATAATCAGTACCTTAAGCATGCTTATTCTCCCTGCTGCTGTTGAGCACCGGGCTGGGCCAGCAGGTTACGCACGCGGGTTTGCATCAGCTTGTCCAGCATTGGCTGGCTCTGCAGCGCGTCCGGCACATCCATCGAAACGCTCTGCTGGCTCAGCTCGTCCAGCTGGCTGAGGAAGGCTTTGGTCGCCGCATCGTTGGTGTCGAACCAGGCGCGCACCCAGGTGGAAACCGTATCGATAGACTGCTTGTAGACCTGATCCTGATGGCGCGGCACGGCCTGGGCGGCAATCAGCAGGCGAGAACGAATATTCTCGCGCAGATAGACATCCTGATTTGGCGCCAGCAGCGGTTCGGCCGTGGTGTCGCGACGGCGGATGGTGATGAAATCATCCATAAAGTTATGCCAGCTTTTCACCAGATTCTGCCGCCACTCGCGCAGGGAAGAGGAGAGTTCGCCGCTGTCGGCGTCCATCGGCGCGTCGTCGCTGTCGTTGTCCGCCAGACGCAGGTTGTCCACGCCGTTGGAGAGCTGATTCAGCTTGAGGATAATGCCGTCGTAGTCCACCTGGCTAATGGCGGAGAGTGAACTGATATCCTGAGTCAGCGCACGTCGCGCGTCGATCAGGCTGGGATCGTTCATATCGGCCAGGCTGGCGTCGGCGCTTTTCAGCAGCGCGGCAGCGGTGGTGACATCCTGATCGCTCCACAGCTTGCGTCCGGCCAGTTTGACCAGATAATCCGCCTGTGCCAGCAGCCAGGTGTTAGCGTCATTGCCGGAAATTGACGCCACTTTCTCTTTCAGCTCGTCCAGCTGTTTGCTCATGGCCGCCTGCTGAGCGCGCGCCTTATCAAGCTCGCTGCTCTGCGCGGCCAGCTGCCGCACCAGATTCTGCTTTTCGCCTGCGGCATCCTGCTGCAGTTCGGCCAGCTGGCCGGCCAGCGCCTGAGTCGCCGCTGCCTGCTGCTGAGCCTGGGTTCGGGCGTGGAAATAGAGGCCGGCGCCCGAGGCCAGCGCGATGGCGATCGCCAGCACCGCCAGTGCCGTCGCGCCGCTGCGCGGCTTACGGTCAGGCTTTTGCTTCGCCGTTGAAATCTCTTCCTCCGGGGTGGTCGCTTCAACCATGGCAGAGGACTCTTTGTGTTCCGTCATTGTGGCACATCCCATATTTAAGTTTATTGTAACGCGCGCAGTAAGGCGTCGTTATCGGCACCTTCGGCCACCCTGATATCGCGCCAACCCAGTTCGGCGGCAAGGGTAGCCAAACGTTCACTGACGACAATCAGTCGACAGTGCAGAAGCCATTCCTCGCGATCTATCTCCGGGAACAGCGAATAAAGCTGCTGCAGCATTTCGCCGCTGGTGACCACGATGGTATCGATCTGACGATCGCGCCAGCGGCGGCCTTCAACAGCGCCCTGGTAAATTTTTGCACAGCGTTGATAGCATTCAACAAACTGTACATCAGCGCCACGCTGTTGCAAGGTTTCCGCCAGTAATTCACGTCCACCGTTGCCGCGCAGGATCAGCGCGCGCTTGCCCGCCACCTGCTGCAAAGCGGGAAGCTGTATCAGGACTTCACTGGTTTCTCGCTCAAGCGGCCAGACAACGTTCAGGCCGCTGACGGTGTGCAGCGCCAGCGCGGTAGTGCGGCCTATAGCATAGTAGTTCAGTCTTGGGGGCCACGCTGCGCCAGCGCGACTCAGCGCGGGCTGGGCATAATGAATGGCGTGCTGCGAAAGGATAAAGACCAGGTCGCCCTCGTTTAACGCCGCCAGCCGCGCCGGCAACGCGTCCAGTTCCGTACCCGGCGTAAACTCGATCAGCGGCATCGCCCAGGCGACCCGGCCAGCGGTGCGCAAACGGCTTACCAGCTCTTCCGCCGCCGGAGCCGGACGGGTCACCAGAATGGTCATTCAGGCGGGTTTCCCTGATATACCTCCGCCAGAATTTCGCGCGCACCGTTGTTCAACAGCTCATCGGCCAGCGAAACGCCCATTTTCTCGGCATCTTCGCGCGGCCCGCGACGTTCACCGCGGATCATGGCGCTGCCGTCAGGCGAGCCGACCAGGCCGCGCAGCCACAGTTCGTCGCCTTCCAGCACGGCGAAGCTGCCGATTGGCACCTGGCAACCGCCTTCCAGGCGGGTATTCATCGCCCGCTCGGCTTTTACGCGTATTGCCGTGTCCTCGTCGTTCAGCGCGGCAAGCAGCGTAATAGTCTGCGCGTCGTCAAGGCGGCACTCGATGCCGACCGCGCCCTGGCCTACGGCTGGCAAAGACTCTTCTGCCGGCATGGCGTGACGAATGCGATCGCCTAAACCGAGGCGCTTCAGCCCGGCCACGGCCAGAATAATAGCGTCGTATTCGCCCGCATCCAGCTTGCTTAAGCGTGTGCCCACGTTGCCGCGTAGCGAGCGGATCACCAGATCCGGACGGCGCGCGCTAAGCTGGCACTGGCGGCGTAAACTGCTGGTGCCGACCACAGCGCCCTGAGGCAGCGCGTCTACGGAATCAAAGCGGTGCGAAACAAAGGCGTCCAGCGGATCTTCGCGCTCGCAAATCGTCACCAGACCCAGACCTTGCGGAAACTGAACCGGCACGTCCTTCATGGAGTGGACGGCGATATCGGCGCGGCCGTCCAGCAACGCCTGCTCCAGCTCCTTAACGAACAGGCCTTTGCCGCCGACCTTAGCCAGCGGCGTATCTAAAATGATGTCGCCTTTGGTGACCATGGGCACCAGCTCAACCTTCAGGCCCGGATGACAGGCCATCAGACGCTGCTGAACATAGTGCGCCTGCCACAGCGCAAGCGGGCTCTGGCGGGTAGCTATTCTTAAAATTTTGTCTGACATGCGGGTTACCGTTTTTATCGTTCACTGATTATCCTATCATTGATACGGGAAGGCTGTCAGTTTCCGCCGCCTGAAACGGCTGGCGCTGGCGGGTATTCCGGCATTGCAGGTTGGTTGAGCGTAAAACGTGCTAAACTATTTGCTAGCGCAACTTTCTTTACCGTCAACCGACCAGGTGTTAGATTGATCACGTTTCCAGCAATAATTCGCCCGACTATTTCTAAATCAAGCGGCGAATTTCGGAAGCAGGGTTCTTTGCAGGCACTGGGATAATCAGGCGAGAAGTCTTGTACCTCTACATTGAGACACTGAAACAGAGACTGGATGCCATCAACCAGCTGCGCGTCGATCGCGCGCTGGCGGCGATGGGACCTGCGTTCCAACAGGTTTACAGTCTGCTGCCGACTTTACTACATTATCATCATCCGCTGATGCCGGGTTACCTTGCGGGTAACGTTCCACATGGCATCAGCTTCTACACGCCTGATGAAAGCCAAAAAAGCTACCTTGATGCTCTGGAAGGCGAATCCGGAGCCGCCGCCGCGCTGACGCCGCAGGGCGAAATGCCGATCACCGGCGTCTACTCAATGGGCAGCACTTCCTCTGTCGGCCAGAATGCCACTTCCGATCTGGATATCTGGGTTTGTCATCAATCCTGGCTGGATAACGAAGAGCGGCTGGCGCTGCAGAAAAAATGCGTGCTGCTGCAGAAGTGGTGCGCCGGCATGGGCGTCGACGCCAGCTTCTTTTTAATCGACGAGAACCGTTTCCGTCATAACGAAAGCGGCAGCCTGGGCGGCGAAGACTGCGGCTCCACGCAGCATATCCTGCTGCTGGACGAGTTCTACCGTACCGCAGTGCGCATGGCCGGCAAACGCATCCTGTGGAACATGGTGCCGGGCGAAGAAGAAGAGCACTACGACGACTATGTGCTGTCGCTCTATCAGAAAGGCGTGCTGACGCCGAACGAGTGGCTCGATCTGGGCGGCCTGGGCACGCTTTCCGCCGAGGAGTACTTCGGCGCCAGTCTCTGGCAGCTCTATAAAAGTATCGATTCGCCCTATAAGGCGGTGCTGAAAACGCTGCTGCTGGAGGCCTATTCCTGGGAGTATCCGGGCACAAGGCTGCTGGCAATGGATATCAAACAGCGCCTGCATGATGGCGAAATCGTCTCTTACGGCCTCGATCCTTACTGCATGATGCTGGAGCGCGTGACGCACTATCTCACCAGTATTGAGGATCACGCGCGTCTGGATCTGGTGCGCCGCTGCTTCTATCTGAAAGTGCGCGAGAAGCTCTCTATCGACAGCGAGCCGGGCTGGCGTAGGGAAATCCTCAGCCAGCTGGTCAGCGAATGGGGCTGGGACAGGCAGCGGCTGGCGATGCTGGACAGCCGCGCCGAATGGAAAATCGGCCGCGTGCGCGAGGCGCATAACGAGCTGCTGGACGCGATGATGCAGAGCTATCGCAACCTGATCCGTTTCGCTCGCCGCAACAATTTAAGCGTCAGCGCCAGTCCGCAGGATATCGGCGTGCTGACGCGCAAGCTTTACGCCGCTTTTGAAGCGCTGCCTGGCAAGGTAACGCTGGTTAACCCGCAGATTTCACCCGATCTGTCCGAGCCGCATCTGACCTTTATTCATGTGCCGCACGGCCGCGCCAATCGCGCCGGCTGGTATCTCTATAATCAGTCGCCGGACATGCAGTCGATCATCAGTCATCAGCCGCTGGAATATAACCGCTATCTCAACAAGCTGGTGGCCTGGGCCTGGTTTAACGGCCTGCTGACCAGCAAAACCCGGCTGCATATCAAAGGCAACGAGATTTGCGATCTGGCGAGACTGCAGGAGCTGGTGGCGGACGTTTCGCACCACTTCCCGCTGCGGCTGCCGGCGCCGACGCCGAAAGCGCTCTACAGCCCGTGTGAAATTCGTCATCTGGCCATTATCGTCAACCTGGAACACGATCCTACGGCGGCTTTTCGCAATCAGGTGGTGCATTTCGACTTCCGCAAGCTGGACGTGTTCAGCTTTGGCCAGCAGCAGCAGTGCCTGATAGGCAGTATCGATCTGCTCTACCGCAACTCCTGGAACGAAGTGCGCACGCTGCATTTTAATGGCGAGCAGGCGATGATTGAGGCGCTGAAAACCATTCTCGGCAAAATGCATCAGGACGCCGCGCCGCCGGATAACGTCGAAGTTTTCTGCTACAGCCAGCATCTGCGCGGCCTTATCCGCACTCGCGTTCAGCAGCTGGTGTCGGAGTGTATTGAACTGCGTCTTTCCAGCACGCGTCAGGAGCCGGGGCGCTTTAAAGCCGTCCGCGTCGCCGGCCAGACCTGGGGACTCTTCTTTGAACGACTGAGCGTCTCGGTGCAGAAGCTGGAAAACGCCGTGGAGTTTTACGGCGCGATTTCAAACAACAAGCTGCACGGCCTGTCAATCAAGGTGGAAACGGATCAGACGCGGCTGCCGACGGTGGTCAACGGCTACGCCAGCGAAGGGATCATCCAGTTCTTCTTTGAAGATACCAAAGACGATCGCGGCTTTAATATCTACATTCTGGATGAAACCAATCGGGTCGAAATCTATCACCATTGCGAAGGCAGCAAAGAAGAGCTGGTGCGCGACGTCAGCCGTTTTTACTCCTCTTCGCACGACCGCTTTACCTATGGCTCCAGCTTTATCAATTTCAATCTGCCGCAGTTCTATCAGATTGTGCAGGTCGACGATCGCTGCCAGGTGATTCCATTCCGCAGCCAGACGCTGGCGCAGCTCTGCGCGACCGATCCGGGCAACGATCCCAGCGATTATGCGCAGCGCTATCAGATGCACTGACGACGCAGGTCAATCGATGCCATTTCCGCCGGGTTTTGGCATTGAGAGACAAACCCTGACTTCCTTATCTACAGAATAAAAATTCCGTCCCGCCCGGATCCTTGTGTTTATTTAAAAAGATACAGAAATGACGCAGCGGCACCGGTTTGGCTTCGCTATTTGCTGCAAGCGGCGCAATTCTTTACGGTAGTAGCCCGACGGCGCCAGGCAATAAAGTTTGGGCTTTATACGCATCAATAAAAGAGGCACCTGCTTAACCCGCAACGGAGCAGCGCTATTTCTGCCTGGCGTTTTCACAGGCGCTTTTTTTGCAACCGGCATGATCTTTGTCAAAATTAATTTTCTGCCGAATAGAAAACCGTCCGTATATGATCAAAATAACGATCTGGTTTATTGCAAAGGAAGCGGTTATGTTTTTCTTTTACAAAAACTCACGACAGGACAGAGTCGGCGAAGGCGTTACGCGTCGCGTGCTGGCGCACGGCGGCAAGATGATGTGCGTAGAGGTTGTTTTTGAGCAGGGCGCCATCGGCCCTGTACATACTCATCCTCATGAACAGCTTACCTACGTGCGTTCAGGCGCGTTTATTTTTACTATCGGCAGCGAGCAGCGCGAAGTCAGAGCAGGCGACAGCCTGTATAAGAAGCCGCATATTCCACACGGCTGCGTCTGCCTGGAAAGTGGCGTGCTGGTGGATATCTTTACTCCGCAGCGCGAGGAATTTTTGTAGCCTGTCCGTGGCGAGCGCTCGCTGTTCATCCGGCCAGCGAGCGTTCGGCTAAACGGAGCCTGTCAATCCGTATGGGCCGCTTAATCCAGCCAACATCATTAACCTGAACCGCCGCTTTCCTTTCTCTCAGCTTCGCCTTTTTCCTGTTGCTTTTAGCACTTCACCTGCGATGATAGTCTACCAACAGGCAGCAACTAATGAGCAGAACAAGCATGAAGAAGATGATTTGCCGAATGGCGCTGGCGCTGGCCGTAGTCAGCCTGGCGGGATGCGGATTGAAAGGCCCTCTCTATTTTCCGAAGCAGGAACAGCCGCAGACAGGCGTGAAGCCGGCACAGCCGAAAAGCGTCGACGGCGCGCCGCAGCAGTCAAAAACCACCGATGCGGAACGGCAATCGGCTCAGTAACCCATGACGCACTCGCTGGAGCCAAACATGCAGTTCTCCAAAATGCACGGTCTGGGCAATGACTTTATGGTAGTCGACGCCGTGACGCAAAATGTCTATTTCTCCCCCGAACTGATCCGTCGGCTGGCGGATCGGCATCTGGGGATCGGCTTCGATCAGCTGTTGATCGTGGAACCGCCTTACGATCCCGATCTCGATTTTCACTATCGCATTTTCAACGCCGACGGCAGCGAAGTGGCGCAGTGCGGCAACGGCGCGCGCTGTTTTGCCCGTTTTGTACGCCTGAAAGGGCTGACCAACAAAAACGATATTCGCGTCAGCACGCAAACCGGCAGGATGGTGCTGAGCGTCACGCCGGACGAGCTGGTTTGCGTCAATATGGGCGAGCCGAATTTCGAGCCGCAGCAGGTGCCGTTTCGCGCCAATAAGGCAGAAAACCTCTATCTGATGCGCGCGGCGGAGCAGACCGTCATGTGCGGCGTGGTATCGATGGGCAACCCGCACTGCGTGCTGCAGGTCGACAGCGTGAAAACCGCGCTGGTGGAAACCTTAGGCCCGGTACTGGAAAGCCACGAGCGTTTCCCCGAGCGGGTTAACGTCGGCTTTATGGAAGTGGTCAGCCGCGAGCATATTCGCCTGCGCGTTTACGAGCGCGGCGCGGGCGAAACTCAGGCGTGCGGCAGCGGCGCCTGTGCGGCGGTAGCGGTCGGCATTCAGCAGACGCTGCTGGCGGAAAAAGTGCGCGTCGATCTGCCGGGCGGCAGCCTGAATATTGCATGGAAAGGGCCGGGTCATCCGCTCTATATGACAGGGCCGGCCACTCACGTTTACGACGGATTTATTCATCTATGAAACATGTCAGCGAGGCCGCCAGCGACATCCTGCTGGACGATCGAGCCGTCAGCGAATACCTGCTGCAAAACCCGGATTTCTTTATCCGCAACGCCCGTCAGGTCGAACAGATGGTGGTGCCGCATCCGATACGCGGCACGGTTTCTCTGGTGGAGTGGCAGCTAAGCCGCCAGCGGCATCAGATCGCGCAGCTGGAAGAGGAAATCACGCTGCTGATGGAACAGGCCAGCGCTAACCATCGGCTGTTCGAGCAGCTTTTAGCGCTTCAGGCGCGGATGGCGGCGGCCGACAGCCTGCATGAAATGCTCAACCGGCTGCACCGCTGGGCGCGCGAGTTGGGTCTGGCGGGCGCCAACGTGCGCCTGTTCAGCGAAAAGTGGCGCATCGGCGCGCCTTCCGACTTCACGCAGCTGGCGCTGTCGCGACAGGCTTTCGAACCGGTACGTATCCAGCGGCTGGGCAAACAGCAGCACTACCTGGGCAACCTGAACGGCCCGGAACTGCTGCTGCTGCTGCCGCAGGCCAAAGCGGTCGGCTCGGTGGCGATGTCGCTGCTGGGCGAGCGCGGCGAGCTGGGCGTGCTGATCTTCAGCAGCCGCGACAGCCAGCACTACCAGGCCGGCATGGGCACGGTGCTGCTGCAACATCTCGCGCAGATGCTGCCGGAACTGCTGCAGCGCTGGGTGGAAAGAGTATGAGCGCCTCGCCTCTACAGCCGGCCGTAGAGGGCTTTCTGCGCTATCTGAAAGTGGAACGTCAGCTCAGTCCGCTTACGCAAATCAGCTATGAGCGTCAGCTTGGCGCCTGCGTAGCTGTACTGGACGAGATGAAGCTTACCGCCTGGGAGAAGCTGGACGCGGCTCAGGTGCGCTCGCTGGCCGCGCGCAGCCGTCGAGCCGGACTGAAGCCCGCCAGCCTCGCGCTGCGGCTCTCTGCGCTGCGAAGCTTTCTGGACTGGCAAATCAGCCAGGGAAAACTGAAAGCCAATCCGGCCAAAGGCGTCGCCACGCCGCGTGCGTCGCGCCATCTGCCAAAAAACATCGACGTTGACGAAGTGAGTCGCCTGCTGGATATCGACCTTAACGATCCGCTGGCGGTGCGTGACAGAGCGATGCTGGAAGTGATGTATGGCGCGGGACTGCGTCTTGCCGAGCTGGTGGGCATCGATCTCGCCCATCTCGATCTGGCTTCCGGCGAAGTCTGGGTATCGGGCAAAGGCAGCAAAGAGCGTCGCCTGCCGATTGGCCGTACAGCGGTGGAATGGACAGAACGCTGGCTGGCGCTGCGCGAGCTGTTCGCGCCTGAGGATAACGCGCTGTTTCTGTCAAAGCAGGGCAAACGGATCTCGGCTCGCAACGTGCAAAAGCGCTTTGCGGAATGGGGAATAAAACAGGGGCTTTCCAGCCATATTCACCCGCACAAGCTGCGCCACTCTTTTGCCACCCATATGCTGGAATCGAGCGGCGATCTGCGCGCGGTACAGGAGCTGCTGGGCCACGCTAACCTGACTACCACCCAAATCTATACCCATCTTGATTTTCAACATCTGGCTTCGGTTTACGACGCCGCGCATCCCCGTGCCAAACGAGGAAAAACCTGATGCATTTTTACCGTTCGCTACGCCCGGTTGCGGCCATGACTTTCGATCTGGACGATACGCTCTATGACAATCGACCGGTGATCAGCCGCACCGCCAAAGAAACCCATGCGTTTTTGCAGGCTTATCATCCGGCGCTGGCCGGGTTTACCCCTTTGCAGTATCAGCAGCTGCGCGACAGCCTGCTTGAGCAGGAGCCGGAAATTTATCACGACGTCAGCGAATGGCGCCGTCGTGCGGTGGAGCTGGCGATGCGCAACATCGGCCTTAGCGCGCAGGAAGCGGAGAAAGGCTCGCGCGAAGTGATGGCGCATTTCGCCCACTGGCGCAGCCAGATCGAGGTGCCTGAAGAGACGCACAGCACGCTGGCCGCGCTGGCGGCGAAAATCCCGCTGGTGGCGATCACCAACGGCAACGCCGAGCCGCATCTGTTCGGGCTGGATAAATACTTTAAATTTATCCTGCGAGCCGGGCCGCACGGCCGCGCCAAGCCTTATCACGATATGTATCATCTGGCGGCGAAGAAACTTAATCTGCCTCGCGAAAATATCCTGCATGTCGGCGACGACCTGACAACGGACGTAGCGGGCGCGGTGCGCTGCGGTATGCAGGCGTGCTGGATCAATCTGCGCGACGACAACCTGATGCGGGCTGGCGACAGTCGTTTGCTGCCGACGCTGGAAATTTCGCAGTTGGCATCCCTGACCGCGTTGTTATAATACGCTGGTTAAATATCCAGTGGAGCAACAGCTTCCCTTAACCTGACGGTGCTTATGGACGTTTCTGACCTTCTCGACGGCTTGAATGATAAACAACGCGAGGCCGTAGCCGCGCCGCGCAGCAATTTGCTGGTGCTTGCAGGTGCGGGCAGCGGCAAAACTCGCGTGCTGGTGCATCGCATCGCCTGGCTGCTGGGGGTTGAAAACTGTTCGCCTTACTCCATTATGGCTGTCACCTTCACCAACAAGGCGGCGGCGGAGATGCGCCACCGTATCGAGCAGCTGATTGGCACCAGCCAGGGCGGCATGTGGATCGGCACCTTCCACGGCCTGGCGCACCGCCTGCTGCGCGCTCATCATCTGGATGCGAATCTGCCGCAGGATTTCCAGATTCTGGACAGCGAAGATCAGATGCGCCTGTTAAAGCGCCTGATCAAGGCGATGAACCTGGACGAGAAGCAGTGGCCCGCCCGTCAGGCGATGTGGTACATCAACGGCAAAAAAGATGAAGGGCTGCGGCCTAAACATATCGAAAGCTATGGCAATCCCGTCGAGCAAACCTGGCTGCGCATCTATCAGGCCTATCAGGAAGCCTGCGATCGCGCCGGGCTGGTGGATTTCGCCGAGCTGCTGCTGCGCGCCCACGAGCTGTGGCTGAACAAGCCGCATATTCTCAACCACTACCGCGAGCGCTTCACCAATATCCTGGTGGACGAATTCCAGGACACCAACAATATCCAGTACGCCTGGATCAGAATGCTGGCGGGCGACAGCGGCAAAGTGATCATCGTTGGCGACGACGACCAGTCGATCTACGGCTGGCGCGGCGCGCAGGTGGAAAATATTCAGCGCTTCCTTAACGATTTCCACGGCGCGGAAACCATTCGCCTGGAGCAGAACTACCGCTCCACCAACAACATCCTGAAAGCGGCCAACGCCCTGATTGCCAATAACAACGGTCGCCTGGGCAAAGAGCTGTGGACGGACGGCAGCGACGGCGAGCCGATCGCTATCTACTGCGCCTTTAACGAGCTGGACGAAGCCCGCTTCGTGGTTAACCGCATCAAGGTGTGGATGGAAAACGGCGGCGCGCTGAACGACTGCGCGATCCTCTATCGCAGCAACGCCCAGTCGCGCGTGCTGGAAGAGGCGCTGCTGCAAACCAGTATGCCGTACCGTATTTACGGCGGTATGCGCTTCTTCGAACGTCAGGAAATCAAAGACTCGCTGGCCTATCTGCGGCTGATTGCCAACCGTAACGACGACGCCGCCTTTGAGCGCGTGGTCAATACGCCAACCCGCGGCATCGGCGACCGCACGCTGGACGTGGTGCGCCAAACCGCGCGCGAGCGGCAGCTGACGCTGTGGCAAACCGCGCGCGTGCTGCTGCAGGAAAAAGCGCTGGCCGGACGTGCCGCTTCGGCGCTGCAGCGTTTTATTGAGCTGGTGGATTCGCTGGCGCAGGAAACCAGCGAAATGCCGCTGCATGTGCAGACCGATCGGGTGATCAAGGATTCCGGACTGTGGCTGATGTACGAGCAGGAGAAAGGCGAGAAAGGCCAGGCGCGCATCGAAAACCTTGAGGAGCTGGTCAACGCCACGCGGCAGTACAGCTATCAGGATGAAGACGAAGATCTGATGCCGCTGCAGGCGTTTTTATCGCACGCGGCGCTGGAGGCGGGCGAAGGCCAGGCGGATAAGTGGCAGGACGCGGTGCAGCTGATGACCATGCACGCGGCCAAAGGGCTGGAGTTCCGCCAGGTCTTTATCGTCGGTATGGAAGAGGGCATGTTCCCCAGCCAGATGTCGCTGGAAGAGGGCGGCAGGCTGGAGGAAGAGCGCCGTCTGGCCTATGTCGGCGTTACGCGCGCCATGCAGAAGCTGACGCTGACCTACGCGGAGACGCGTCGCCTGTACGGCAAAGAGGTTTATCACCGGCCTTCGCGCTTTATCGGCGAGCTGCCGGAAGAGTGCATAGAAGAAGTGCGCCTGCGCGCCAGCATCAGCCGGCCGGTCAGCCACCAGCGCATGGGCACGCCGGTGGCGCAAAACGACAGCGGCTTTACGCTTGGCCAGCGCGTGCGTCACGCCAAATTCGGCGAAGGCACCATCGTCAACCTGGAAGGCAGCGGCGATCACAGCCGACTCCAGGTAGCGTTCCAGGGCCAGGGCATCAAGTGGCTGGTGGCCGCCTACGCGAAGCTGGAAACGGTGTAAGATTTTACCGGGCGGCGCCGCCCGGTTTGCTTAACGCGAGTAGCGATCGCCCGGCTGCGCGCTGGCGTACCAGGCCATCACTTCGGCCGTGCCTTCGCCGCCTTCCGGCGGCGCCCAGGGCATGCAGTCCTCTTCCGCCAGCGCCCGATAAGGGCCGTGCTTCACTTCAAAAATCACGCCGCCTTTATCCAGCGACAGCACCGCATGCCAGGTAAAAGCGGGCATCTCCTGCAACAAAACCTCTTCGCCCAGAAGAGTGCGATCGGTCACTTCGCCCGCGTCGTTAAACTGCAGCACCACAAAGCGTCCTTTCAGCGGCGTAAGCAGCTCCCAGGTTTGCGGATGGCGGTGCGGACGGATGTAGGTGCCTGGCTCCATGGCGATAGCCAGGCGCTGTACCGGCTCGGCGAGATCGTCATGCAGCGTACGGTGCGAACGCAGGCGAGCCACGCTGGCGGCCTGTTCGCTCATGCTGTTTAAATCGGAACGGGTGATCTGTTTCATTCGAATCCTTATTATCCGGGGTTGCTGTTGACGCCATTTTCGGCACAGCGTAACATGCGCGCACTATTACCCTGAGAGGACATTCGCCTTGGACACACCCAGTAGATACTGGCTCATCGACCTGGAAAACAGGTACAACTCCTAAGGCTATCCTTCTCCGCCGATAGCCTTCGTGGTTGTTGGCGACCCGCATCCCGCGTCGCTCTGAGTCAGATCGACCGAATCCTCCCGTGTTCAGGCGCGTCCCATGTTATGACGAATTGGGAGTACAGCTATGCTGAGCGCATTTAAACTTGAAAGCAGCCGCCTTGCCCGCCTTGAGCTGGAAGAGACCGCCGACGAACTGACCAGTTCGGTGTGGGTCGATCTGATTGAACCAGAAGAGAACGAGCGCGATCGCGTGCAGAGCGAGCTGGGCCAGAGCCTGGCGACGCGCCCCGAGCTGGAAGATATCGAAGCCTCCGCACGCTTTTTCGAAGATGAAGACGGTCTGCATATTCACTCCTTTTTCTTTTATGAAGATGCGGAAGACCATGCCGGCAACTCAACCGTGGCCTTCACCATCCGTGACGGACGTCTCTATACCTTACGCGAGCGCGAGCTGCCCGCTTTCCGTCTCTACCGTATGCGCGCGCGCAACCAGACTCTGATCGACGGCAACGCCTACGAGCTGCTGCTGGATCTGTTCGAAACCAAAATCGAGCAGCTGGCGGATGAAATCGAAAATATCTACAGCGATCTGGAAAAGCTTAGCCGCGTAATTATGGAAGGCCAGCAGGGCGATGAGTTTGATGCCGCGCTCTCCACGCTGGCGGAACTGGAGGATATCGGCTGGAAGGTGCGCCTCTGCCTGATGGATACCCAGCGCGCGCTGAACTTCCTGGTGCGCAAGGCGCGTCTGCCGGGCAATCAGCTGGAGCAGGCGCGCGAAATTCTGCGCGATATCGAATCGCTGCTGCCGCATAACGAATCCCTGTTCCAGAAGGTCAACTTCCTGATGCAGGCGGCAATGGGCTTTATCAATATCGAGCAGAACCGCATTATCAAAATTTTCTCGGTGGTGTCGGTGGTGTTCCTGCCGCCAACGCTGGTCGCCTCCAGCTACGGCATGAACTTTGAATTCATGCCCGAGCTGAAATGGAGCTTCGGCTATCCTGGCGCAATCTGCCTGATGATCCTGGCGGGCCTGGCGCCTTACGCCTACTTCAAGCGTAAAAACTGGCTATAGCGTTTTATCAGGCGAACTTAATCAGCACCATGCCGACCAGCAGTATGCCGATGCCGAACCAGCCGCGCCAGGTCAGGCGCTGACCAAACAGGATCAGGCCGGCTGATGCGGTGGCGACGATGCCGAATCCGCCCCACAGCGCGTAGGCCACCGAAAGGTCGATGCCTTTCACGGCCTGCGCCAGCGCGCTAAAGGCGGCCAGTACCGCGGCTATCGAAGAGAGGCCGTAAAGCGGGCGGCGAAAGCCGTTGGAATACTTCAGGAAAATATTAGCCAGGATCTCCAGCACCACGGCCAGCGCCAGCCAGGCGATATGCGTCCAGTTAAGCGGCGACATGTTTCGTCTCCCTGCGTGCTACGGTGCCCGATTTTACCAGGGCGATACCTGTCACCAGCGTCGCCAGTCCGGCAATTTTCATCAGGCTCAGCGACTCCTCAAACAGCATCACGCTGAACAGCGTGATAAACAGAACGCCGACGCCTTCCCATATCGCATAGGCGACGCCCAGCGCGATTTTTTTAACGGCGAAACAGAGCGAAATATAAGAAAGGGCGATCATCGTCAGCATAAAAATATAGCCTGCGGCGTGGCCGTTAAGGCTGGCCCATTTCATCGCCAGCGTGCCGACAATTTCAAATACGATGGCGAGCGCCAGTAATAACCAGTACAGCATTTTCTCTCTCCGGAATATGAGATAAATAAATTTGTGCGAATAAACGCGGAAAAAAATCCGTAGAGAAAAGGCTACAGCGCGAAACGCCAGTGCCGATCGGTGATAAGATGACAGAAGGGCCGGTTAAAGGAAAAAGCAGGGAGCATCAGGGAAATGAACAAAGTGTCCATAAATTTACAACTCATCCACGCTATTGCTTCTCATCCTGGTGGAGTGAATATTGTCCTCGGTAGTTAAACACGCCGCTATTCTGGCACTATCCTGAATCACTGTGCCAAAACATTTGCACTCATTTACGAAGATAAATTAAGGTTGCGAATTTTAATAAGTTGTTAATTACGCCGGATGCGTCCATCCGGCGCGACAGAATAATTAAATGCTGGCCGAACGATGACGTTTTAGCGTCACCAGCGCGTCAAAAATAAACAGAGCCAGCGCCGCCCAGATAAAGGTGAACGTCACTGCTTTATCCGGCGTCATGGTTTCACCGTAAAAAATCACCGCCAGCAGGAACATCAGCGTCGGGCCGAGGTACTGGAAAAACCCTACCGTAGAAAGACGCAGACGCGTGCAGGCGGCGGTAAACAGCATCAGCGGCACCGTGGTTACCACGCCAGCGGCGATCAGCAGCAAATTCAGCGAGGTCGGATTCTGCGTCAGATGGCTGGTTGAGCTGTCGGCAATGCCAAAAAGATAGATCGCGGCGGCGGGCAGCAGCCAGCTGGTTTCAAGCAGCATCCCTGTTTGCGCGTCGATACCGATCTTTTTACGCACCAGTCCATACAGCGAAAAGGTTATCGCCAGGCCCAGCGCGATGATCGGCACCGAGCCAAACTTCCACAGCTGCACGAGCACGCCGCAGGCGGCCAGCGCCAGCGCCAGCCACTGCAAGCGGCGAAAGCGCTCGCCCAGGAACAGCATGCCCACCAGCACGTTGAGCAGCGGATTAATAAAGTAACCCAGGCTGGCTTCCAGAATATGGTTGTTGTTCACGGCCCAGATAAAGATCAGCCAGTTACTGCACACCAGCGTGGCGGACACCGCCAGCAGCAGCACCTTTTTCGGCGTTTTAAAAGCCGCTTTCACCTTGCTCCAGCTGCGACTCAGGCTCAGCAGCAGCAGCATAAAAAAGAACGACCAGATCACGCGGTGCGTCATGATTTCGCCGGGCGCGACCTGCTGCAGCAGCTTGAAATAAGCGGGCGCGATGCCCCAGATAAAATAAGCGCCCAGCGCGTAAAAAATGCCCTGACGAGTTTGCTGCGCATCCATGTACTCTCACTCCTTTAAAGTTGGCTTAGCCTACAAGATAGGTTGCTGTGGTGCTGGCGATATAAAGTCCGGCGTCATTATGCAGCTCAACACGCGCCACCGCGACTTTATTGCCGCCGCGCAGCAAACTGCTGGTGGCGATAAAATGCTCGCCTCGGCCTGGCCGCAGATAGTCGACGCGCAGATCGATAGTGCCCATGCGTGACAGCCGCTGGCGCAGTTCTTCTTC
Source organism: Erwinia sp. CGal63 (assembly GCF_037026505.1). Classification (NCBI taxonomy): domain Bacteria; kingdom Pseudomonadati; phylum Pseudomonadota; class Gammaproteobacteria; order Enterobacterales; family Erwiniaceae; genus Erwinia; species Erwinia sp. CGal63. The sequence continues at coordinate 33,929 of NZ_JAKUMN010000010.1, read as the reverse complement.
CGTGATAGTTTCCTGCCGTGTCAACGCGCTGCTGACGCAGACCAGACCCGCCGCGACGTCCAGCACCGCCGCAATCACGCCGCCGTGCAGAATTTTTTGCGCGACATTCCCCACCAGCTGCGGCTGGTTAGCGAAACTCAGCTCGGCGTACTCCGGCTCCAGCCGCTCCAGCTTCAGGCCCAGCGCGCGGTTGAACGGCATATCATAAACAAAAATCTCCCCGATCAGACGGCGGGCGGCGGCCTGGTCGAGCTGTGCAGGTGAAATCATAAATATTTCCTCTAAGCCGCTTATCGGACTGACTATTTTTATCCGCTGTTAACGGGCCATTCACTTTACAAAAACAGCACTAATGTCGGCCACTAATTCTGTGTAGAATGGCGTGCTTTTTATCCATTAACCCTGCTAGTTCTGGAGAATTTTATGTCGATGCTGAAAGGCCCGCTGGCTGCAGCGCTCCTTTTCCCTTGCCTGGCCCTGGCGCAGGAAGCCCGGGTTTCAGAGGTGCATGACCAGCCCGCGGTGCGCGGCAGTATTATTGCTAACCTTCTGGAAAAGCATGACAACCCTTTCGTACTTTTTCCCTACGAAAGCAACTATCTGCTCTACACCGATACCAGCAATATCAATAAAGAGGCGATTGAATCCTATAACTGGGCGGATAAGGCGAAGCACGACGAGGTAAAATTCCAGCTTAGCCTGGCCTTTCCTCTCTGGCGGGGCATTTTAGGTGACAACTCGGTGCTTGCCGCCTCTTATACTCAGGCGTCCTGGTGGCAGCTTTCCAACCGCGGCGGTTCGTCGCCGTTCCGTGAAACCGACTATCAGCCGCAGATCTTCCTCGGCTGGGCGACCGACTACAGCTTTGCCGGCTGGACGCTGCGCGACGTGGAGCTGGGATTAAACCACCAGTCCAACGGCCGCTCTGAGCCGACTTCCCGCAGCTGGAACCGCGTATATGCCCGTTTGATGGCGCAAAACGGCAACTGGATGGTGGAGGCCAAACCCTGGTACCGTCTTCCGGAAAACGAAAATAATGACGATAACCCTGATATCACCAAATACATGGGGTATTATCGCCTGACGGTCGGTTACCAGCTGGGCGAGAGCATTTTCAGCCTGCAGGGCAACTACAACTGGAACAGCGGCTTCGGCGGCGCGCAGGCGGGCTGGAGCTATCCGATTACCGAACATGTCCGCTTCTATACGCAGGTCTTTAGCGGCTACGGCGAATCGCTAATCGACTATAACCATCGTCAGACCAGGGTCGGCGTCGGTGTCATACTGAACGACCTGTTTTAACGCATTCCGGGCGGCCATCATGCGTCGCCCGCCATCAAGTTGGGGTATACGTGTCTACGGCTGCAGTGATCACTCATGAGATGCTGGCGCAACAGGTTTTGCAGGAAACCTTTGGCTACCAGCAGTTTCGTCCCGGCCAGCAAACCATTATTCAGGCTTCGCTGGAAGGGCGCGACTGTCTGGTGGTTATGCCGACCGGCGGCGGCAAATCGCTTTGCTATCAGATTCCGGCGCTGGTGCGCGACGGGCTGACGCTGGTGGTGTCGCCGCTGATCTCGCTGATGAAGGATCAGGTCGACCAGCTGCTGGCTAACGGCGTGGCCGCCGCCTGCCTGAACTCGACGCAGACGCGCGAAGAGCAGCAGGAGGTTTTCGCTGGCTGCCGCACGGGCAGGATCAAGCTGCTCTATATCGCGCCCGAACGCCTGATGATGGATAACTTCCTGGATAACCTGGCGCACTGGAACCCGGCGATGCTGGCGGTGGACGAAGCGCACTGCATCTCGCAGTGGGGCCACGATTTCCGCCCGGAATATGGCGCGCTGGGCCAGCTGCGGCAAAGGCTGCCGGAGGTGCCGGTGATGGCGCTGACCGCCACCGCCGACGAAACCACGCGGCTGGATATCGCGCGCCTGCTGCAGCTGGACGATCCGCTTATCCTGGTCAGCAGCTTCGACCGTCCCAATATTCGCTATACGCTGGTGGAGAAGTTCAAGCCGACCGAGCAGCTGCTCCGCTACGTGCAGGATCAGCGCGGCAAGTGCGGCATCATCTACTGCAACAGCCGGGCGAAGGTGGAAGACACCGCCGCGCGTCTGCAAAGCCGTGGTCTGAGCGTGGGCGCCTATCACGCCGGGATGGACAACGTGCATCGCGCTCGCGTGCAGGAGGCTTTCCAGCGCGATGATTTACAAATTGTCGTCGCTACCGTCGCCTTCGGTATGGGCATCAACAAACCCAACGTGCGCTTTGTGGTGCACTTTGATATTCCGCGCAACATCGAATCCTACTATCAGGAAACGGGCCGTGCCGGACGCGACGGCCTGCCAGCCGAAGCGCTGATGCTCTACGATCCGGCCGATATGGCCTGGCTGCGCAAATGTCTGGAAGAGAAGGCGCCCGGCCCGTTACAGGATATCGAGCGCCACAAGCTGAACGCGATGGGCGCCTTCGCGGAAGCGCAAACCTGTCGCCGACTGGTGCTGCTGAACTATTTCGGCGAAGGGCGCCAGCAGCCGTGCGATAACTGCGATATCTGTCTCGATCCGCCCAAGCGTTACGACGGCACGGTAGAGGCGCAGAAAGCGCTTTCCTGCATCTATCGTGTCGGCCAGCGCTTCGGCATGGGCTACGTGGTCGAGGTGCTGCGCGGCGCCAACAACCAGCGCATCCGCGATATGCAGCACGACAAGCTGCCGGTCTACGGTATTGGCCGCGATCAGAGCCACGAACACTGGATCAGCGTGATCCGCCAGCTGATTCATCTGGGGCTGGTGACGCAAAATATCGCCATGCACTCCGCGCTACAGCTGACGGAGGCCGCGCGTCCGGTGCTGCGCGGCGAAGCGCCGCTGCTGCTGGCCGTGCCGCGTATGGTCAGCGTCAAACCGCGCAGCAGCAGTCAAAAATCCTTCGGCGGCAACTACGACCGCAAGCTGTTCGCCAAACTGCGCAAGCTGCGTAAAGCGATTGCCGATGAAGAGAATATTCCGCCCTATGTGGTGTTTAACGACGCCACGCTGATCGAGATGGCCGAGCAGATGCCGCTGACCGCATCGGAAATGCTGAGCGTCAACGGCGTCGGCCAGCGCAAGCTGGAGCGCTTCGGCAAGCCGTTTATGGTGATGATCCGCGAGCACGTCGACGGCGAAGAGGAGTAAAGCCGGCGCGCTTATTTACGCGCCGTTTCGCTAGCAGCAATGGTCAGGCGATGCGCCTGGCCGAGGCCAGCAGCGCGCCTACCGCGATAAACATGCCGCCAAACAGCCGGTTCAGCAGCTTCATCTGCTTCGGCCCTTTAATCCAGGCCGCAATGCGCTGCGCCAGCGTGGCGTAACCGATCATCACGATAATATCGACCACGACCGTGGTGACGCCCAGCACCAGATACTGCATCGCCTGCGGCTGATGCGGAATAATAAATTGCGGAAACAGCGCTGCCAGAAACACGATGCTTTTCGGGTTGGTGAGATTCACCAGCACCGCGCGCTGAAAGAGCTTGCGGCGCGGCATCGCTTTGGTGACGGCCTGCAGATCGATGGCGCCAGCGGCGCGCCACTGCTGAATACCCAGCCAGATCAGGTAAGCCGCGCCCGCCCATTTCAGCACTTCGAACGCCAGCACGGACTGTGAAAACAGCGCGCCCAGCCCGATGCCGACCAGCAGAATATGCGCCGACAGTCCAACCTGCAGGCCGCTAATCGACGCCGCCGCGCCGCGATAGCCGTGGCTGATACCGGTACTCATGGTGTTGATCGCGCCGGAACCCGGCGAAAGGCTTAAGATGCTGGTAGTTAAAAGATAGGCCAGCCACCATTGGATGGTCATTGGGTCAGACTCCCTGATAGCGCAGAAGTATGACACAATACGCCATTGCGGCGGCACGAGCTACGAGGAGCGTGCGGAATGAGAAAAAAGCGGAGAACGGGTCGATGAACAAGCAGGCCTGGCGGCGGCGTGAACAGGCCTTCGCCGCTTTTGCCACCGGCCCGCTGCTGGCGTTCTGGCAGCGACGGGAAGAGGACGAATTTACCGGCGTGGAAAATGTTCCCATTCGCTATGTCCGCTTCACCTCACCGCAACATGACAAAGTTATTCTGATCTGCCCGGGACGTATCGAAAGCTATGTGAAATATCCCGAGCTGGCTTACGATCTCTTTCACTGCGGTTACGACATCATTATCGTCGATCATCGCGGCCAGGGACGTTCCGGACGGCTGCTGCAGGATTCCCATCGCGGTCATGTGGAGCTGTTCGACCACTATGTGGACGATCTGGAAACGCTCTACTTAAAAGAGATCCTCAGCCGCCGCTATCAGCGCCGCTATGCGCTGGCGCACTCTATGGGCGGCGCGATCCTGACGCTGATGCTGACCCGGCAGCCGCGAGCTTTTGACGCGGTCGCGCTGGCCTCGCCCATGTTCGGCATTTTTCTGCCGATGCCGCTGTGGATGACGCACTGCATCCTTAACTGGGCGGAAAAGCGTCCGGCAGTACGCGACGGCTACGCGATAGGCACAGGTCAGTGGCAGCCGCGGCCGTTTGGCATGAACCAGCTGACCCACAGCCGCGAGCGCTATCGCCGCAACCTGCGCTTTTACGCCGACGATCCGGGGCTGCGCGTCGGCGGGCCAACCTACCACTGGGTCAGAGAAGGTATTCTGGCCGGAAAAAATATTCTGGCTCAGGCGAAAGAGATCGTCACGCCGCTGCTGCTGCTACAGGCCGGCGCTGAAAAAGTGGTGGATAACCGCGCGCAGGATCTCTTTTGCCAGGCTATGAAAGCGGCGGGCAACCCTTGCGAAGGGCCGCTGACTATTGCAGGCGCGCGTCATGAGATCTTGTTTGAAAAAGACAGCATGCGCGCCGAAGCGCTGGAGGCCATTACGGCGTTTTTTGCCCGGCATTCCTGATTTTACTGCTCAGATATGGCAACCGTTTCTCACCATTAACAGAGGTTTTATGTATCCGATTGTTGCTTCCGACCTCGACGGCACGCTGCTGTCGCCGGATCACCGTTTATCCGCTTTCGCCCGCGAAACGCTGCAGCTGCTGACGCAAAAAGGCGTCCATTTTGTCTTTGCCACCGGTCGCCACCATATTGACGTCGGCCAGATGCGCGACAGCCTGGGCATTGACGCTTATATGATTACCTCAAACGGCGCGCGCGTGCACAACACCGCCGGCGAGCTGATTTTCAGCCACAACCTGGACGAAGATATCGCGCTTGAGCTGTTTGCTTTACATCATCGCCACGAGGATATCTATACCAACGTCTATCGTGATGAAGAGTGGTTCCTGAACCGTCATCGGTCGGAAGAGATGGATTTTTTCCGCGAGTCCAACTTCAACTATCAAACCTATCAGCCGGACTCCCTGCCGACCGACGGCATCAGTAAAGTGTTCTTCACCTGCGCCAAACCCGAGCTGCTGATCCCGCTGGAAGAGGCGCTGATCGCGCGCTGGGGCGATCGCGTCAACGTCAGCTTCTCGCTGCCGACCTGTCTGGAAGTGATGGCGGGCGGCGTATCTAAAGGCCACGCGCTGGATGCGGTTTCGCGGCTGTTGGGCTTTGGCCTGGCGGACTGCATCTCCTTTGGCGACGGCATGAACGATAAAGAGATGCTGAGCATGGCGGGCAAGGGCTGCATTATGAGCAACTCGCACCAGCGCCTGAAGGATCTGCTGCCGGAGCTGGAAGTGATTGGCAGCAACGTGGATAACGCCGTGCCGAACTATCTGCGCAGGCTGTACAACGTCTGAAAGAAAACCGCCTCCGTAAAGAGGCGGAAATCTTAGCGTTGTAAAAAGTTTACCGCCTTGTCCGGAAAGTCGGTAAACAGGCCGTCGACGCCCGCCTGGTTATAGAGAACGTCGTAGACCCGATCGACGTTTTCCGCCCAGTCGGGCAGCTGGTCGGCCCGCACCGTATAAGGATGAACCACCAGGCCGTTCTGATGCGCCTCTTTCACCATTGGCGTGAAGCGCAGCGTCTCTTTGTCCGATCCGGCGGCTATCAGCATATGATAATCGGGGCCGATGCCGTCGACGTAGCGCGCCAGCGTTTTCATCGCGCCGGGCTGCAGCATCCAGTCATAGCTGTAGTTGACCCACTTGCCGTTTTGCTGCTCCTGAGTCTCTTTTGACGCCGTTTCGGTAATCAGCTGTACCAGTTTTACCTCCATGCCTCTTTGCGGTTCCAGCTCGGTTTTAATCCGTTTAAGCTCGTTGTAGTCAAAGCACTGCAGATAAACGCGATCGCTTTTCGAGGTATAGCCGTACTGCTTAAGCGTATCCAGCACCTTCGCGGAAATATCTTTGCCTTCCTGACGGTGGAACCAGGGCGCTTTGATCTCGGTGTAGATGCCGATATTTTTCCCCGTCGACTGGTTCAGACCCTGAATAAACTCAAGCTCTTCGGCAAAGGTATGGATACGAAAATCAGATTTGCCCATGGGAAAGCGCTGCGGAAAAGTCTGCGTTTTTTTACCGTCCTTTAGCGTAAAGCCTTCGGTAAACTTCAGCCCCTTGATTTCCGCCAGCGTAAAATCGATAGCGTAGTAACGGCCATCTTTTCTGGCGCGATTGGGATAGCGATCCGCTACGTCCGTCACGCGATCCAGGTAGTGATCGTGCAGCACAATCAGTTGATCGTCCTTCGTCATCACCAGATCCTGCTCCAGGAAGTCGGATCCCTGCGCGTAGGCCATCGCTTTCGCCGGCAGAGTATGTTCCGGCAGGTAGCCGCTGGCGCCGCGATGGGCGATAACGATTTTGCCTGTTTCAGCCGCCGTCGCGCCGAGTGAAGCGCCCAGCAGCAGCAGGGCTATCAGCTTATTCATTGCATCACCTCTCTTTTATGTTTGCGCTCGCTCAGCATGGTGATAACCAACAGCACGACCGCCAGCACGCCGCCGCCGATCATCACGATAAAGCCGCCGTCCCAGCCGAAATAATCCACCGTATAGCCCACGATGGCGCTGGCGGCCACCGAACCGCCGAGATAGCCGAACAGCCCGGTAAAGCCCGCTGCGGTGCCCGCCGCTTTCTTCGGCGCCAGCTCCAGAGCATGCAGACCAATCAGCATTACGGGGCCATAAATCAGAAAGCCGATAACGATCATACAGGCGATATCCACGCCGGGATTGCCGGGCGGATTCAGCCAGTAGACCACGGTGGCCAGCGTTACCAGCAGCATAAAGAAGACGCCGGTGGCGCCGCGATTGCCTTTAAACACCTTATCGGACATCCAGCCGCACAGCAGCGTGCCGGGAATACCGGCATACTCATAAAGAAAGTAGGCCCAGGAGGATTTATCCAGCGTGAAATGTTTGACCTCTTTTAAATAGGTCGGCGACCAGTCGAGAATGCCGTAGCGCAGCAGATAGACGAATACGTTAGCCAGCGCGATATACCAGAGCAGTTTATTGGGCAGCACATACTGCATAAATATCTGTTTCGCAGTGAGTTCTTCCTCCTGGCTTTTATCGTAGTCGGGCGGATAGTCGTTTTTATACTCCTCGATCGGCGGCAGCCCGCATGACTGCGGCGTATCGCGCATCAGCGCAAAGGCGAAAACTGCCACCAGCATGGCGGCGAAGGCAGGCATATAAAATGATGCTTTCCAGTCGTTAAACCAGTACATGCCAAGCAAAAACAGCAGCGGCGGAATGCCGCCGCCGACGTTGTGCGCGCAGTTCCAGACGGAGACAATGCCGCCGCGCTCTTTTTGCGACCACCAGTGCACCATGGTGCGTCCGCAGGGCGGCCAGCCCATCCCCTGAAACCAGCCGCAGAGAAACAGCAGCACGAACATCACCATAATGCTGGAGGTGGCCCAGGGCACAAAGCCCATAAACAGCATAACCGCCGCCGCCAGTATTAATCCGGCCGGTAAAAAGACGCGAGGATTGGAGCGATCCGAAACGGAGCCCATAATAAATTTTGAAAAGCCATAGGCAATAGAAATACCGGAAAGCGCGAATCCTAAATCGCCGCGGGAAAATCCCTGTTCAATCAGCGAGGGCATGGCTAACGCAAAATTTTTCCGCACCAGATAATAGGCTGCATAGCCGAAGAAAATGCCGAAAAATATTTGCCAGCGCAGCTTGCGATAAAGCGGATCGATTTCGCTGGCGCTTACGCGCGGCCGATGCGCCGCAGGTTTGAAAACAGATAACATAACAGCCTCCGATGGCGATGTTTTTTCTCTTTTATGAATCCGTGCAGGAATAAATAAGAATATTTACCGTAGCGGGCAGAGCCTAAAAGAAAGCGAGCGCGATCGCTGTGAAGAGAGACGCAAAGATGACAGTTTTATGACAGCCAAAACCAATTATGTGGCGGATATCTCTCTATGCCTGCGCCGCGAAAAGAGAAGAGTGTGAGGCCGTTCACTGAAGCTGGCGTCGCTGTATTTTTTGTGACCGGATGTCAACCAGATATTTCCCCATCGGCAGAGGCTTTTCGCTACACTGTGCCGACTTTTTTACCAGGGATTTTTATCGTGACCTTATTGATCGTCACCACTATTTTGTGGGCCTTTTCATTCAGCTTGATAGGGGAGTATCTGGCGGGCCAGGTCGACAGCGTCTTCTCGGTGCTGATCCGTCTGCTGCTGGCCGCCGTGGTGTTCCTGCCGTTTCTGCGCTGGCGCGGCCACCGGCTTTCAACGCTGCTGCTCTATATGGCCGTAGGCGCGCTGCAGCTGGGCGTGATGTACCTGTTCAGCTTTGAAGCCTATCTCTACCTCAGCGTTTCCGAGTTGCTGCTGTTTACAGTGATGACGCCGCTTTATATCACGCTGATCTACGATCTGATGAGCGGTCGCGGCGTGCGTTCAGGCTATCTCCTGAGCGCGCTGCTGGCGGTAGCGGGCGCGGCCATTATCCGCTACGACAAAGTCAGCGATCACTTCTGGTACGGGCTGCTGCTGGTGCAGCTGGCTAACCTCTGCTTCGCGGTCGGCATGGTGGGCTACAAGCGGCTGCAGGAAACACGGCCGATGCCGCAGCATACCGCTTTCTCATGGTTCTATATGGGCGCGGCGCTTGTCGCGGTCGTCGCCTGGTTTCTGTGGGGCAATCCGCAAAAGCTGCCGACCACGACGCTGCAGTGGAGCATTCTGATCTGGCTGGGCGTTGTGGCGTCCGGGCTGGGCTACTTTATGTGGAATTACGGCGCGACGCAGGTGGATGCCGGCACGCTGGGGATTATGAACAATATGCATGTTCCTGCAGGCTTGCTGGTTAATCTGGCGATATGGCAGCAGCAGCCGCACTGGCCAAGCTTTATTATTGGCGCTGCGGTGATTTTTGCTTCACTTTGGCTACACCGACGCTGGATAAAATAACGCGATGCTTTAGCAGGGCGCGTCGCGCCCTGCTAAAGCTATAACTTAACCAGCGATGGAAGTGACAAACTCATTTAGTTTCGCGGCAATTTTATTAATGCCTGTTTCAATGGCGCCGCCAATACGGCTGCCCAGATCCTCACCCGCAGTTTTTACCTGCTCTGCGGTATAGCCCAGATTGCCCAGCGACAACGCTTTATACAGGCTGGAGAATACGGAGCCATAAATTTCAGTGGCTTTTTCCTGAATCTTACCTGCGCCACTCACAGCGGCAACTTCAGTAGTATTAAGCTCTCTCATGATATATCCTTTTTCATGGTTAACGTATTTACGGAATGTAAATAGCATCGCGGATAATATGAGCGTTATTTTATATTGTCAAGAAAGTGTAAGGCGGAAAGATTTATTTTACGGCGTGATTTATTATTTCTGACGTCTTTTAATAAAAGGCAGCCCGAAGGCTGCGAAATGAATTATTGTTTTTTAGCAGGAGCAGGTCTTAATTTTAATGTCATTCCTTTCAGGAAATTCCTTAAAATTTGATCGCCGCACTCGCGATAATTTTTATGACCAGGCTTGCGGAAAATCGCGCCAATTTCAGACTGACCTACGGCAAAATCAGCCAGTTTAAGCACGTCGATAATATCGGTAGTTTTTAAATCAAAAGCGATTCGCAATTTTTTAATAATAATATTATTCGTCATTTTGCGCTCAATAGAGGGTTCCGGCGCATCTTCGCTCTTGCCGCGGCGCTGGAAAATCAGACCGTTCAGGAAATAGCCCATGATCACGTCCGGACAGGCGCGAAAGCCCGCTTCATCCTCTTTTTTCAGAAAGCTTTGCATCTCCGCTTCGCTCACTTCACTTTCCGCCAGCGCCAGAATGGTGACCATTTGGGCATCGCTCAGATTCAGCATATAGCGCACGCTGCGCAAAACGTCGTTATTGGTCATAGAAATCTCATCGGTTCAGGATCGTTGGCCGCATTATAGAGACAAATGACGCCGGATAAAGGAATACCGTCAGCAAAAAGCCGACGGCGGATAAGCAGGGCAATTATAAATGGCTGAGCGAAGCGGGCAGCGGCGCACCTGGCGCGGAGGCGTCTCTGACCAGCGGCAGATGCTCGCAGGCGTGCTGGCGGGCGGAATGAATAAAAGCTTCTACTACCGGTTGCCGCTGCTCACCGTCGCGTACGGCAGCGTATAAACGGCTCCATAATCCCTGGCCAAGCGTTTTCGTTACCACCAGCCCCTGAGTCTCGAAGCTCTCCACCACCCAGTGCGGCAGCGCGGCGATGCCCATGCCCGCCGACACCATCTGGATTAGCAGCAGCGTATTGTCCACGCTTTTCAGGGCCGGACTGACGCCCGCAGGCTGTAAAAAATGGCGCCAGATATCCAGGCGCTGGCGCTGCACCGGATAGATCATCAGCACTTCGCTGGCCAAATCCTCAGGCGAAATATGTTCCACCATCGCCAGCGGATGATCGGGCGCCAGCACCAGCCTGACCTCAAAATCGAACATCGGCGAATAGAAGAGCCCGCTGCGCGGCAGAATGTCGGAGGTCAGTACCACGTCCAGTTCGCCCTGCTGCAGCGCGGGCTGCGGGTCGAACGTCACGCCCGATTTAAAGTCCATCACCACCTGCGGCCAGCTTTTACGGAAATTATTCAGCGCCGGAGTCAGCCACTGAATGCAGCTGTGACACTCGATGGCGATGCGTAGCGTGGTCTGATGCGGCTCGTGGCAGGCCTGCAACGCGTGTTGGATCTGCGGCAGCACCTGCTCGGCGAGCTGCAGCAGAATTTCGCCCTGCGGCGTAAAGCGCAGCGGCTGGCTTTTACGCACGAACAGGCGGAAACCCAGGCGCTGCTCCAGATCGCTGAACTGGTGAGACAGGGCCGACTGCGTCTGATGAAGCTGGGCGGCGGCGGCGGCCAGCGAACCGCTGTTGCGCAGCGCTTGCAGCGTTCGCAGGTGTTTGAGTTCAATCATGAGAGTCCTTCACATCGACAATGAACAATTTGCGCTTGTGGCCCATACAGTACCTGCGGATTATAGATGTGTAAACATCTGGACGTCTAAAAGCCCGATAGCCACGACAGCGGGCGATAACTGAGGAACGTATTGATGACAATTTTAAACCATACGCTCGGCTTTCCCCGTGTCGGCCTGCGTCGCGAACTAAAAAAAGCCCAGGAAAGCTACTGGGCGGGCAACAGCACGCAGGAGGAGCTGCTGGCGGTAGGCCGCGAGCTGCGCGCCCGCCATTGGGAGCAGCAGAAGCAGGCGGGAGTGGACTACGTGCCGGTCGGCGATTTCGCCTGGTACGATCATGTGCTGACCACCAGCCTGCTGCTGGGCAACGTGCCCGCGCGCCATCAGAACAAAGAAGGTTCGGTGGATCTGGATACCCTGTTTCGTCTGGGCCGTGGCCGTGCGCCAACCGGCGAACCGGCGGCGGCGGCCGAAATGACCAAATGGTTTAACACCAACTACCACTATATGGTGCCGGAATTTACCAAAGGTCAGCGTTTCCGGCTGAGCTGGACGCAGATTCTGGACGAAGTGGATGAAGCGCTGGCGCTGGGCCACAAGGTGAAGCCTGTGCTGCTTGGGCCGGTAACTTATCTCTGGCTGGGAAAAGTCAAAGGCGAAGCGTTCGACCGTCTGAGCCTGTTACAGGAGATACTGCCGGTTTACCAACAGGTGCTGGCCGAGCTGGCAAAGCGCGATATCGAATGGGTGCAGATTGACGAGCCAGCGCTGGTACTGGAGCTGCCGCAGGCATGGCTGGACGCTTTCCAGCCGGCTTACGATGCGCTGCAGGGAAAGACCAAACTGCTGCTGACCACCTACTTTGAAAGCGTCGGCTCCAGCCTCAATACCATCGTGAAGCTGCCCGTACAGGGTTTGCACGTCGACCTGGTTCATGGCAAAGATGATATCGCTGCGCTGAACGCCAAAGTGCCGGCTGACTGGCTGCTTTCTTTGGGCGTGATCAATGGCCGCAACGTCTGGCGCGCCGACCTCAGCAGCTGGTTTGAGCGCCTGCGGCCGCTGGTCGACAAGCGTAAACAGCTGTGGATCGGCTCTTCCTGCTCGCTGCTGCACAGCCCGATCGACCTGAGTTCGGAGACGCGTCTGGATGAGGAGGTGAAAAGCTGGTTCGCTTTCGCGCTGCAGAAATGCCAGGAGCTGGCGCTGCTGAGCAAGGCGCTGAACGCTAACGATCCGCAGTCGCTGGAAGCCTGGAGCGCGCCGATCCGCGCCCGTCGCGACTCCGCCCGCGTGCATAATGCCGCCGTTGGCGAGCGCCTGGCTGCCGTCAGCGCGAAAGAGAGCGAGCGTAACAGCAGCTATCCCGTACGCGCCGCAGCGCAGCGCCAGCGTTTTCAACTGCCTGCGTGGCCGACCACCACCATCGGCTCTTTTCCGCAAACCCCTGAAATTCGCGGCCTGCGGCTGGACTTTAAGCAGGGTCGTCTGGACGGAAACCGCTATCGAACCGGTATCGCAGAGCACATTAAGCAGGCGATCGTCGAGCAGGAACGCCTGGGGCTGGACGTGCTGGTTCATGGCGAGGCGGAGCGCAACGACATGGTGGAATATTTTGGTGAAAACCTCGATGGCTTCGCCTTTACCCAGAACGGCTGGGTACAGAGCTACGGCTCCCGCTGCGTCAAGCCGCCGGTCATCATCGGCGACGTCAGCCGTCCGCAGGCAATCACCGTGGAGTGGGCCAAATACGCGCAGTCGCTGACCGACAAGCCGGTAAAAGGGATGCTGACTGGCCCGGTCACTATTCTCTGCTGGTCTTTCCCGCGTGAAGACGTTTCCCGTGAAACTATCGCTAAGCAGATCGCGCTGGCGCTGCGTGATGAAGTGGCGGATCTGGAAAAAGCGGGCATCGGCATTATTCAAATCGACGAGCCGGCGCTGCGCGAAGGTCTGCCGCTGCGCAAGTCAGACTGGGCGGCCTATCTGGAATGGGCCGTGGACGCTTTCCGCCTGAACGCCGCTGTCGCGCGGGACGATACCCAGATCCACACCCATATGTGTTACTGCGAATTCAACGACATTATGGATTCCATCGCCGCGCTGGACGCGGATGTGATCACCATCGAAACCTCACGTTCCGATATGGAGCTGCTGGAAGCGTTTGAGGAGTTTGACTATCCGAACGAAATCGGCCCGGGCGTGTACGATATCCATTCGCCAAACGTGCCGAGCGTGGAGTGGATGGAGGCGCTGCTGCGTAAAGCGGCGAAGCGTATTCCGGTGGAACGTTTATGGGTCAATCCGGACTGCGGTCTGAAAACGCGCGGCTGGCCGGAAACCCGTCAGGCGCTGGCTAATATGGTGCAGGCCGCCCGCAATCTGCGTAAAGCCGTCGTCTGAGTGTTGAATGATATCGGGGCGCTTTGGGCGCCCCTTTTTCGCTGTTGACCGACCGCGCCGTTATTTAACGCCGTTCTGTCGGAACCAGTTCAGCATCCGCTGCCAGCCATCTTTGGCGGATTCTTCATGGTAGCTGGGACGATAGTCGGCATTGAAAGCGTGCCCGGCGTCGGGATAAACCACAATCTCTGAATTGGCGTTCGCCGCCCGTAGCGCCTGCCGCATCTTGTCCACGCTTTCTGCCGGGATGCTCTCATCCTGCGCGCCATACAGCCCCAGCACCGGCGCGTTCAGATCGACCGCGACATCGACCGGATGCTTCTGCTGCTGCAGCGTCTTATCGCCTACCAGCTTGCCGTACCAGGCGACGCCTGCCTTCAGCTGTGGATTATGCGCGGCGTAAAGCCAGGTGATGCGGCCGCCCCAGCAGAATCCGGTAATGCCCATATTGCGCATATCGCCGCCGTGGCGCGACGCCCAGTTCGCCACGTGATCCAGATCCGCCAGCACCTGGGTATCCGGCACTTTGCTGACCAGTTCTTTAAATAGCGTAGGGATATCGTTGTAGTCGGCGGGATCGCCCTGGCGGAAATAGAGTTCGGGCGCCACGGCCAGATAGCCTTCCGTCGCCAGACGGCGGCAAATATCGCGAATATGCTCATGCACGCCGAAAATCTCCTGCACTACCAGAATGACCGGCAGCGGGCCGCTGGCGTCGCGGGGCCTGGCGTGAAAGGCAGGCATATTTTCGCCCTGGGTCGGGATTGACGTTTCGCCGGAAACGATATCGGCGCTGTCGGTAACGATGGTGGTCGCTGCGGCAGGTGAAACCGCAGGAGCGAATCCCTTATTCGATGTTTGAGTCGGATTATCGTCGGTTTTCATTGTCCTCTCCATGCATGCAGTAGCGCAATCAGCTAACTATAGCCAGGATTACGTTTCGAACGGGTGAAGGTCACGCTGTCATCTTCGCCGTCGCCGCGCATTTCTGACAGAGCGATAAGGCTGAATGGCATTTTTATGTGACTATCATCACGCTCCAATGAATTCCAAATGTAATTTTCATTATCTCAAGTGAAGTTACTCACACAATTTCACGCAAGGTTACGTTACTGTAAGCGTTTTATCGCCTTCCCCTTTTAACCGGAGCTTGCTATGGCACAGTCAGACGTTTTCCACCTGGGTTTAACCAAAGCCGACCTTCAGGGCGCGACCCTTGCCATTGTGCCAGGCGATCCTGAGCGCGTTAAAAAAATTGCCGCGCTGATGGAGAATCCTGTTCATCTGGCGTCGCATCGTGAATTCACCACCTGGCGAGCCGAAATCGACGGCAAAGCGGTGGTGGTATGTTCGACCGGCATCGGCGGCCCGTCGACCTCTATCGCTGTGGAAGAGCTGGCGCAGCTTGGCGTACGCACTTTTCTACGCGTCGGCACTACGGGCGCTATTCAGCCGGAAATCAACGTGGGTGACGTGCTGGTAACAACCGGTTCCGTTCGCCTGGACGGTGCAAGCCTGCACTTCGCGCCGCTGGAGTTCCCGGCCGTCGCTGATTTCACCTGCACCACCGCGCTGGTCGAAGCGGCGAAAGCGGCTGGCGCCACCACGCATATTGGCGTGACTGCCTCTTCCGACACCTTCTATCCAGGCCAGGAGCGCTACGACACTTTCTCCGGTCGTGTGGTCAGCCGTTTCCAGAATTCGATGAAAGAGTGGCAGCAGATGGGCGTGCTGAACTATGAGATGGAGTCCGCCACGCTGCTGACTATGTGCGCCAGCCAGGGCCTGCGCGCCGGTATGGTGGCGGGCGTTATCGTCAACCGTACCCAGCAGGAAATCCCCGACGCGGAAACCATGAAGAAAACCGAAAGCGATGCGGTGCGCATCGTGGTCGACGCGGCTCGTCGTTTGATCTGACTCGTCACTGAGGGCGGCGAACAGTTGCCCATCGCATTGAAAATATCCTCAGGGGAGCCGTGCGCTCCTCTTCTTTAACCGCGCCGACCGGGCAAATTCTTCGAGCCGTCTCCGGCATTTCGATGAAACTCCCGCCAGCGCCGTTACATCACGCTTTTTAGCTCGACATTGCCGCAGGCTGCCCTTACCTTTTCTGCCAGAGAAGCTTGTGCGGGAGAAAGCGCGTGGATGCAACAATCGGTTACGGCATCGGTTCAGGCCTGGCGGGTCTGCTGGTCGGCTGGCTTATCGCCTGGTATCAGAGCCAACAGCGCGCCGCGCAGCAGGAAACGGAGCGCAGGCTGCAGCAGCAGGCCGCCGAACAGCTGAAACAGGATCGCGATCGCCTGGCTCAGCAGCAGATCCAGCAGCAGCAGGCGCAAAAGCAGCAGGAGCTGGAGCTGCGTCAGCTGCATGGTTCGCTGGCGGCCGCGCAGGAAAAACTGACTCAGCTTGACCACTGGCGCGGCGAGGCTGAACAGCTGGCGCGCGAGCTACGCACGCAGCTGGAGATCAATAGCGCGCAGGAAGCGGAGCTGCGCGAGGTCACCATTCGGCTTGAAGAGAGCAGAATGGCGGCGGAAGAGAAACAGCGCCTGCTGGTCAACAGCGAGCAGCGGCTGAACGCGCAGTTTGAACACTTAGCCAACCGTATTTTCGAACACAGCAACCGGCGCGTCGATGAACAGAATCGCCAGAGCCTGGACGGCCTGCTCTCGCCGCTGCGTGAGCAGCTGGAAGGCTTTCGTCGCCAGGTGCAGGAAGGCTTCGGCCAGGAGGCGCGCGAGCGCCACACGCTCTCCCATGAAATTCAGAACCTGCAGCGGCTCAACGCCCAGATGGCGCAGGAAGCGATCAACCTGACGAAAGCGCTGAAGGGCGATAATAAAATGCAGGGCAACTGGGGCGAAGTGGTGCTCAGTCGCGTGCTGGAGGCTTCCGGCCTGCGCGAAGGGCACGAGTATGAAACCCAGGTCAATATCCAGCTCGAGCACAACGCCCGGATGCAGCCGGATGTCATTGTGCGTCTGCCGCAGGGCAAAGATGTGGTGATCGACGCCAAGATGACGCTGGTCGCCTACGAACGCTACTTCAACGGCGAGGATGAAGCCACGCGCGAAGCGGCCATCGGCGAACATATCGCCGCCATCCGCAGCCATATTCGTCTGCTGAGCCGCAAAGATTATCAGCAGCTGCCCGGTTTGCGCTCGCTGGACTACGTGCTGATGTTTATTCCTGTCGAACCCGCCTTTCTGGTGGCGATCGACCGTCAGCCGGAGCTGATCAACGAGGCGCTAAGCCAGAACATCATGCTGGTCAGTCCGACAACGCTGCTGGTGGCGTTGCGCACCATCAATAATCTGTGGCGCTATGAACACCAGAGCCGTCACGCGCAGCGCATCGCCGATCGGGCGGCTAAGCTTTACGACAAGATGCGGCTGTTTGTCGACGATATGTCAGCAATAGGGCAAAACCTCGATAAGGCTCGTGAAAGCTATCGCCAGGCGATGAAAAAACTGGCGGAAGGGCGGGGCAACCTGATAGCGCAGACGGAAAGCTTTCGTCAGCTGGGCGTCTCCATTAAGCGACCTATCAATCCGCATCTGGTGGAACAGGCGATGCCGGACGCGGCAGAGCAGCAAGAGAATGACGATGACGACGAGGTCGCGTATCTGGCGACGCAAACCGGGCCAGGCGCGGCCCGAGTCAACGAATAACCCGCAAGGCAGTGCCTGGCCTGCGGGACTCTGATACACTTGGCAGATAACTGATTGCAGAGCAGGCAAAACAAATGGCAGATGAATCAAAGGATACCACGCACTTCGGCTTTCAGACGGTAGCGAAAAGCGACAAGGCTGAAATGGTGGCTGATGTTTTCCATTCCGTTGCGGCCAAATATGACCTGATGAACGATCTGATGTCGTTCGGCATTCACCGCGTCTGGAAACGCTTTACTATCGACTGCAGCGGTGTGCGCCGAGGCCAGCGCGTGCTGGATCTGGCGGGCGGCACCGGCGATCTGACCGCTAAATTCTCTCGTCTGGTAGGCGAAACCGGCGAAGTCGTGCTGGCCGATATCAACAGCTCCATGCTCAAGGTTGGGCGTGAAAAACTGCGCAACATCGGGATTATCGGCAACGTCAGCTATGTGCAGGCCAACGCCGAGGCGCTGCCGTTCCCGGACAACTATTTCGACTGCATCACTATCGCTTTTGGTCTGCGCAACGTCACCGAAAAAGAGAAGGCGCTGGCCTCAATGTTTCGCGTGCTGAAGCCAGGCGGACGTCTGCTGGTGCTGGAGTTCTCCAAACCGGTACTGGAGCCGCTGAGCAAGGCTTACGATGCTTACTCGTTCCACGTGCTGCCGCGCATCGGCGAGCTGGTGGCGAAAGACGCCGGCAGCTATCGCTACCTGGCCGAATCCATCCGTATGCATCCGGACCAGGATACGCTAAAGCAGATGATGGATGACGTCGGCTTCGAAAACACCACTTACCACAATCTGACCGGTGGCATCGTTGCGCTGCACCGCGGATTCAAGTTCTGAACAGGATAGCGAATGACCTTAACGCCGCTGTTAACCGCGGGGCTGGAAACGGCGCTCAATCAGATTCTCTATCGCGATCGCGGCCTGAAAGCGGCGCGCCAGCGTCTTAATGGCAAAAGCCTGGCCGTAGAGCTATTCGAGCTGAAGCAGCCGCTGATCTTCATCTTTAGCGAAGCCCAGGTCGATGTGCTGGGCGACTGGAGCGATACGCCGGATTGCCGGGTGAAAACTCGCCTGGCCACGCTGCGCAAGCTACGCGATCGCCAGCAGTTAACCAGCTTGATCCGCAGCGGTGAGCTGGAGGTCGAAGGCGATCTGCAGGTCGTTCAGCAGTTTTCCGCGCTGATCGATCTGGCCGAGCTGGATCCTGCTGAATACCTCGCGCCCTGGATTGGCGATGTCGCCGCTCAGGGCCTTAGTCAGGCCGCTCGCCGCGGGCTGCAGCTGCTGCGCGGCGATGTCACTCGCAAGCAGAGCTACCTTAGCCAGGCGCTGACGGAAGAGTGGCGCCTGGCGCCAGGCTCGCTGGAGCTGGCCTGGTTTGCTGAAGAAGTTGACGCTGCCGCTCGCGAGCTGGCGGCGTTGGAAACCCGTCTCAACCAACTGGAGGGCAAATGACCCTCGGAGAAATACGCCGTCTCTATTTTATTATCCGCATTTTCCTCAGCTACGGCCTTGACGAGCTGATTCCGAAAACCCGTCTGGCGCTGCCGCTGCGCCTGTGGCGCAGAACCTTGTTCTGGATGCCTAATCTGCATAAAGAGCGCCAGCTGGGCGAACGTATCCGCCTGGCGATGGAGCAGCTTGGCCCGGTATGGATCAAGTTCGGGCAGATGATGTCCACGCGCCGCGACCTTTTTCCGCCGCATATCGCCGATCAGCTGGCGATGCTGCAGGACAAAGTTGCGCCTTTCGACGGCGTGCTGGCGAAAAAGCAAATTGAGCTGTCGCTTGGCTGTAAAGTGGAAACGCTGTTTGATGACTTCGTGATCACGCCGCTCGCTTCCGCCTCTATCGCGCAGGTGCATACCGCCACGCTGAAAGAAAACGGCAAGGAAGTGGTCATCAAAGTGATTCGCCCGGATATCCTGCCGGTGATCAAAGCGGATATGAAGCTTATCAACCGCATGGCGGCCTGGGTGCCGCGTCTGCTGCCGGACGGTCGTCGTCTGCGTCCGCAGGAAGTGGTGGCCGATTACGAAAAAACGCTGATCGACGAGCTGAACCTGCTGCGCGAAGCGGCCAACGCCATCCAGCTGCGCCGCAATTTCGAAGGCAGCAATATGCTCTACGTGCCGGAAATCTACTCCGACTACTGCAGCGAAGGCATGCTGGTGATGGAGCGTATCTACGGTATTCCTATCTCCGACGTGGCGCAGCTTGAGCAGCGTGGCGTCAATATGAAACTGCTGGCCGAGCGCGGCGTGCAGGTTTTCTTTACCCAGGTGTTCCGCGACAGCTTTTTCCATGCCGATATGCATCCGGGCAATATCTTTGTCAGCTATGAGCATCCCGAAGATCCGCAGTATATCGGTATCGATTGCGGCATCGTTGGCTCGCTGAATAAAGAGGACAAGCGCTACCTGGCGGAAAACTTTATCGCCTTCTTTAATCGCGACTACCGTAAGGTGGCCGAGCTGCACGTTGACTCTGGCTGGGTGCCGCCGGATACCAACGTAGAGGATTTTGAGTTCGCTATCCGCACCGTTTGCGAACCGATTTTTGAAAAGCCGCTGGCGGAGATCTCCTTCGGCCACGTGCTGCTAAACCTCTTTAACACCGCGCGCCGCTTCAATATGGAAGTGCAGCCGCAGCTGGTGCTGCTGCAGAAAACGCTGCTGTATGTCGAAGGCGTCGGCCGCCAGCTCTATCCGCAGCTCGATCTGTGGAAGACCGCCAAACCGTTCCTGGAAGACTGGATTAAGGATCAGATCGGCATTCCGGCCATCGTGCGTGCGCTGAAAGATAAAGCGCCGTTCTGGGCGGAAAAACTGCCGGAACTGCCGGAGCTGTTTTATGAAAGCCTGAAGCACCATAAGCATTTGAAGCACAGCGTTGAAAAACTCACGCATGACCTGAGAAACGATCGCGTTCGCCATCATCAATCCCACTATCTGTTCGGCGTCGGCGCCACGCTGCTGCTGAGCGGCACCGCGATCCTGCTGACCAGGCCGCAATGGGATCTGCTGTCGGCCGCGATGGTGGCGGGCGGTCTGGTAAGCTGGCTGGTAGGATGGCGTAAAACCGACTGACTGTCATGAAAGGTAAAGAGAGGCTGGCGGCGCTTTGCGTGCCGTCAGCCCGGCTTATATACTGCGAAACCCGCATTATTTGATATCAGAGGCGACACATATGGGCGGTATTAGTATCACGCAATTGTTAATCATTGCTGTAATCGTGGTTCTGCTGTTCGGCACCAAAAAATTACGCGGTCTTGGCTCCGATCTGGGGTCGTCGATCAAAGGCTTTAAAAAAGCCATGAGCGACGAAGACGAGAAACCGAAAACGCACGCCGATGATGCCGACTTCAAAGCCACGCTGGCCGATAAGCAGCATACTGAAGTGAAGAAAGAAGACGTTAAGAACGACAAGGTGTAAGCCGTGTTCGACATAGGTTTTAGTGAACTGATTCTGGTTTTTATTATCGGTCTGGTGGTGCTTGGCCCGCAGCGTTTGCCGGTAGCGGTGAAAACCGTGGTCGGCTGGATCCGCGCGCTGCGCTCGCTGGCCGCTAACGTGCAAAATGAGCTGGCGCAGGAGCTGAAGCTGCAGGAGCTGCAGGACAGCCTGAAAAAAGTGGAAGAGGCCAGCAAAAACAGCCTGACGCCCGAACTGAAGGCGTCGATGGAGGAGCTGAAGCAAACCGCAGAGTCGATGAAGCGATCATATCTGGGCGAAAACGAGAAAGCGGATGATGAAGCGAACACCATTCATAATCCGCTGGTGAAAAATGCCGAGTCGCATGATGGCGTGACGCCGGCGGCGGCCGATCATCAGGCCAGCGCGCCGGTGCAGGCGCCCGCCGCTTCTGCCGCTGTCACAGCAGCGCAGCCCGCTGCCGAAACGGCCGCGCCGGTGGTTCACGTTTCCTCTGCCGCCAGCGAACCGGTCGCGCCATCGTCTGCGGTTACAGAGGCCAACGAGCCGCCAGCCGCCGCCAGCGCGCCTTATGAGCCCGGCGTCGCCGCCGCGCCGAATGTCGTTACCGACGCTAAAGGCGTTATAAACGCCAGCGAAGCAGGCGCCGCAAAACCGGCTGCCGCAAAGGCGAAACCTGGCGTAACCGAAGAAGCGTCGCCGCTCTCCAGCCGTGCGCCTGTCTCCACCACCCAACCGGATGAACGCTAAACATGGCTGTTGAAGATACCCAACCGCTTATCAGCCATCTGATTGAGCTGCGTAAGCGTCTGCTGAACTGCATTATCGCCGTCGTGGCGATCTTTCTTTGCCTGGCTTACTTTTCTAACGATATCTATCAGCTGGTTTCCGCACCGCTGCTGAAACAGATGCCCGCTGGCGCCAGTATGATCGCGACCGACGTGGCTTCGCCTTTCTTTGCGCCGGTCAAGCTCACCATGATTGTCTCCATCTTCATCGCGGTGCCGGTCATCCTTTATCAGATCTGGGCTTTTATTGCGCCCGCGCTGTACCGCCACGAGCGCAGGCTGGTGGTGCCGCTGCTGATTTCCAGTTCATTCCTATTCTATGTGGGGATGGCTTTCGCCTACTTTATCGTCTTCCCGCTGGCCTTTGGCTTCTTTGCGAAAACCGCGCCGCATGGCGTACAGATTGCCACCGATATCAACAACTATCTCGATTTCGTGATGGCGTTGTTTATGGCCTTTGGCGTCTCGTTTGAGGTGCCTATCGCCATCGTGCTGCTGTGCTGGACTGGCGTGACCACGCCGGAAGAACTCAAGAAAAAGCGGCCTTACGTATTGGTAGGCGCCTTCGTGGTCGGCATGTTGCTGACGCCGCCGGACGTGCTTTCCCAGACGCTGCTGGCGATCCCGATGTACTGCCTGTTTGAAGTCGGCGTTTTCTTCTCCCGCTTCTATACCGGACTACGCCGCGAAGAGAGTGACGAGGAGCCTGAGTAACCGCTAAGGCCCGCACAATTAAAAAAATAACCGCCCGTCAGGGCGGTTACTGTTTGGAACACGCTATGTTTGATATTGGGGTCAACCTGACCAGCACGCAGTTCGCCAAAGATCGTGACAAGGTAGTGAAACGCGCCGTTGACGCAGGCGTGACCGGCATCCTGATTACCGGCACCAACGCGCTGGAGAGCCAGCAGGCGCACAGCCTGGCGAAGCGTCGGCCTGGCTACTGCTGGTCTACTGCAGGCGTGCATCCGCATCATGCCAGCGAATGGTCGGCGGAAACGGCGGCCACGCTAAGAAGGCTGGCCGAAAGCCCGGAAGTGGTGGCGATTGGCGAGTGCGGCCTGGATTTTAACCGCAACATCTGCGGCCCGGAGCAGCAGGCTTACGCCTTTAACGCTCAGCTGGAGCTGGCCGCCGATCTACAGCTGCCCGTCTTTCTCCACTGCCGCGAAGCGCACGATCGCTTTCTCGACATCCTGAATCCCTGGCTGCCAAAGCTCTCCGGCGCCGTTGTCCACTGCTTTACGGGCACCAAAGCGGAGCTGGAAGCCTGTCTGGCTGCGGGACTTTCGGTTGGTATTACGGGTTGGGTATGCGACGAGCGTCGCGGGCTGGAGCTGCGCGAACTGATGCCGCTGATCCCGGCCGACAGGCTGCTGTTGGAAACGGATGCGCCTTACCTGCTGCCGCGCGATATGCGTCCTCGTCCGGCCTCGCGCCGCAACGAACCCTGCTTTCTGCCGCATATTGTGGAGCAGGTGGCGCTGCTGCGCGGCGAAGAAGCTGCGGCGCTGGGAGAGCAGTGCGATCGCAACGCCCGCGCGCTGTTCCGTCTGACGGCAGCTTAAAGCTTCTGAAACTGCCGGTTGTCCAGGCTACGTACGATTTGCTTGTTCAGCAGGTTCAGCAGCAGCATAGAGCGCGCTTCGCCGTCCGGCTCGGTAAAAATAGCCTTTAGTCCTTCAAAAGCCCCGGCGGTGATCAGCACTCTGTCGCCGGGCTGCGGCAGCTCCGGATCGGGCAGCGTCGCCGTCGTCTGCGTCTGCAAAGCCTCGATAACATCCTGCGGCACGGTTGCCGGCAAACTGCCGAAGCGCACGAAATGGCTGACGCCGCGCGTGGCGCTGATGGTCGTGGTATGAATCGCTTCCGGGTCGAACTCGATAAACAGATAGTTCGGAAACAGCGGCTCATTCACCTGAGTACGCTTGCCGCGCACCAGTTTCTCTAAGGCAATCATGGGGCTGAGACAATGCACCGCCTGACGCTCAAGATGCTCTTTCGCGCGGGTAAGCTGGCCACGTTTGCAATAAAGTAAATACCAGGATTCCATAACGTCACTTTGCAATTACAGGGGCGCTAAGAATAGCAAAAATAGCGTGACAGTTATAGCAACATGCGGGCTGGATGATGCCTGAAATCGTTCGGGGTAGCCGGATGAAGTAAAGCAGAAAGCTTATTTACTGTAGTAATAAACGGATCGGCTGGTTTACCGGAACCTTCTGGCGAAAAAGATTTCGCCGCGGCAGGAAGAGAGCGGCGGCTTCCTGCCGCGAAAAACTAAGCACAACGCCTTAATCCTCCCTATAATGGCCGATTCACTGACCGTATTGATGAGAAGTCATGAAATATCACGACCTACGCGACTTCCTTTCCCTGCTGGAGCAGCGCGGGGAATTAAAACGTATTACGCAAGAGATCGATCCCGATCTGGAAATGACCGAAATCGCCGATCGCACGCTGCGAGCCGGCGGGCCGGCGCTGCTGTTTGAAAATCCGAAAGGCTACAGTATGCCGGTGCTCTGCAATCTCTTCGGCACGCCAGACCGCGTTGCGCTGGGTATGGGCCAGCAGGATGTAAAAGCGCTGCGCGAAGTCGGTCGCCTGCTCGCCTTTCTGAAAGAGCCGGAGCCGCCGCGCGGTTTCCGCGACTTTTTCGACAAGATGCCGCAGTGGAAACAGGTCTTAAATATGCCGACGAAGCGCCTGCGCGACGCGCCGTGCCAGCAGCAGGTCTGGCAGGGCGACGAGGTCGATTTAAGCCGCATTCCGGTAATGAAATGCTGGCCGGAAGACGCCGCGCCGCTGATTACCTGGGGACTGACGGTCACGCGCGGCCCGCATAAAGAGCGGCAGAACCTTGGTATCTATCGTCAGCAGGTGATCGGCAAAAACAAACTCATCATGCGCTGGCTGTCGCACCGCGGCGGCGCGCTCGATTTCCAGGAGTGGTCGCAACACCATCCTGGCGAACGCTTCCCGGTTTCCGTCGCGCTGGGTGCCGATCCCGCCACTATTCTGGGCGCTGTCACGCCGGTTCCCGACACGCTTTCCGAATACGCTTTCGCCGGGCTGCTGCGCGGCACGAAATCGGAAGTCGTGAAGTGTATTTCCAACGATCTGGAAGTGCCGGCCAGTGCTGAAATCGTGCTGGAAGGCTATATCGAAGCGGGCGAAGTCGCGCCGGAAGGGCCGTATGGCGACCATACCGGCTACTATAATGAGATTGATAACTTCCCGGTGTTCACCGTTACGCATATTACGCAGCGCCGCGACGCCATCTATCACTCCACCTATACCGGCCGTCCGCCGGACGAGCCCGCCGTGCTGGGCGTAGCGCTGAACGAAGTCTTCGTGCCGATCCTGCAGAAGCAGTTCCCGGAAATTGTCGATTTCTATCTGCCGCCGGAAGGTTGCTCCTATCGCCTGGCGGTCGTGACGATGAAAAAACAGTACGCGGGCCACGCTAAACGGGTAATGATGGGCGTTTGGTCATTTCTTCGTCAGTTTATGTACACTAAATTTGTTATTGTTTGTGACGACGATGTTAACGCGCGCGACTGGAACGATGTCATCTGGGCTATTACTACTCGTATGGATCCCGCCAGGGATACGGTGCTGGTAGAAAACACGCCCATTGATTATCTGGATTTCGCCTCGCCGGTTTCCGGACTGGGATCGAAAATGGGCCTGGACGCCACCAACAAGTGGCCGGGAGAAACCCAGCGCGAATGGGGTCGCCCAATTCGTAAAGATCCCGCCGTCACCGCGCGCATTGATGCGATATGGGATGAACTGGGCATCTTCAGTGAGTCGCCCACGCGCAAATAAGCGCCCGGCAATTAATCGACCCGACAGAGGGAATGCATGACAACGCTAAGCTGTAAAGTGATCTCGGTAGAGGCGATAACCGATACCGTTTACCGAGTCCGCATGGTGCCGGAAGCCGATTTCAGCTTCCGGGCCGGTCAGTATCTGATGGTGGTGATGGACGAACGCGACAAGCGGCCGTTTTCGCTGGCCTCCACGCCGATGGAGAAAGAGATTATCGAGCTGCATATCGGCGCTTCGGAACTCAACCTCTACGCTATGGCGGTCATGGAGCGGATTCAGGAGCAGCGCAGGATCACCGTGGATATTCCGCACGGCGACGCCTGGCTGCGCGAAGAGAGCGAGCGACCGCTGATCCTGATTGCGGGCGGCACTGGCTTTTCCTACGCCCGCTCCATCCTGCTGACCGCGCTGGCGCAGCAGCCGCAGCGCCATATTGAAATCTACTGGGGCGGCCGCGAGCTGAAGCACCTGTACGATATGGACGAGCTGGAAGCGCTGGCGGTGAAGCATCCTAACCTGAAGGTGATTCCGGTAGTGGAACAGCCTGAGCCAGGCTGGGAAGGGCGCAGCGGCACTGTGCTGACGGCGGTAATGAACGACCACAGCAGCCTGGCCGATTACGAAATCTATATCGCCGGCCGCTTTGAAATGGCGAAAATCGCGCGCGATCGTTTCTGCGCCGAGCGCGAAGCGAAAGCGGAACAGATGTTCGGCGACGCCTTCGCCTTTATCTGAACCGCGATCTCCGGTCAAATACCGTCCGCAAAGGACGGTATTAAATCCTTTCCAGTACGGTAGCGATGCCCTGGCCCAGACCGATGCACATGGTCGCCAGGCCAAACTGCGCGTCGCGCCGCTCCATCAGGTTCAGCAGCGTAGTGCTAATGCGCGCGCCGGAACAGCCCAGCGGGTGGCCCAGTGCTATCGCGCCGCCGTTCAGGTTGACCTTGTCATCCAGCTTATCCATCAGGCCAAGCTCTTTAATACACGGCAGCACCTGAGCGGCGAAAGCCTCATTCATTTCAAACAGATCGATATCGTCCACGCTCAGGCCCGCTTTCTTCAGCGCCAGCCGTGAAGCGGGCACCGGCCCAAACCCCATAATCGACGGATCGCAGCCAACCACCGCCATCGATCTGATCCGCGCTCGCGCTTTCAGTCCCAGCTCGCGGGCGCGCGACTCGCTCATCAGCAGCATAGCGGCCGCGCCGTCGGAAAGCGCCGACGAGCTGCCTGCCGTCACCGTGCCGTTAACCGGATCGAACGCGGGCTTCAGCGCCGCCAGTCCCGCCGCCGTTGTATCAGGCCGGATCACCTCGTCAAAATCGTAGCGCTTCAGTACGCCGTCGCCGTCGTGGCCGCTGGTGGCGACAATTTCCTCGGCGAAATGGCCAGCCTGCGTAGCAGCCCAGGCGCGCTGGTGCGATCGGGCGGCGAACGCGTCCTGCATTTCCCGGTCGATATGGTGCATTCGCGCCAGCATCTCTGCGGTCAGACCCATCATGCCGGCGGCTTTCGCCACGGTTTTACCCAGGCCGGGATGAAAATCGACGCCGTGACTCATCGGCACGTGGCCCATATGCTCGACGCCGCCGACCAGACAGGCGCTGGCGTCGCCGACCATAATGGCTCGCGCGGCGTCGTGCATCGCCTGCATCGACGAGCCGCACAGGCGATTAACGGTCGTCGCCGGAACCCGGTGCGGGATCTCCGCCAGCAGGGCGGCGTTACGGGCGATATTAAAACCCTGCTCCAGCGTCTGCTGCACGCAGCCCCAATAGATATCGTCCAGACTTTCCGCCGCCAGCGCGGCATTGCGGCTCAGCAGCGCGCGCATCAGATGCGCCGACAAATCTTCGGCCCTGACATGGCGAAAAGCGCCGCCTTTCGAACGGCCCATCGGCGTGCGTACGGCATCAACAATTACGACTTTTTCCATCATTCTTTCCTTACGCCGTTTTCAGGACGGCATCGGCCGGTTGAACCTGGGGATACCACAGCTCTTTGCGCTGCGCTTTTTCCTGCAGGCTGACGGGAAGCTGATAAAGCGGGCCGAGGCTGGCGAAATAGCCCGCCTGACTGGCGAAGCTGGCGCTGCTCAGCGTGTCCAGATAGCGGAAGACGCCGCCGCGAAACGGCGGGAAGCCCAGGCCGTAGACCAGCGCCATATCCGCTTCGGCCGGCGTGGCGATAATGTTCTCTTCCAGGCAGCGCACCACCTCGTTGACCATCGGAATCGTCATACGGGCGAGGATCTCCTCGTCGCTGAACACGCGCTGCGGCTGGCAAACGCTCTGCAGCAGCTTATCGCCTTCAGGATCGATAACTTTTTTCGGTTTACCTTTGCTGTCTTTCTCCCAGCGATAAAAGCCCGCCTGGTTTTTCTGTCCGAAACGCTTCGCCTCGAACAGCACGTCGATGGCGTCGCGATAATCCTTCTTCA
Organism: Erwinia sp. CGal63; assembly: GCF_037026505.1. Classification (NCBI taxonomy): domain Bacteria; kingdom Pseudomonadati; phylum Pseudomonadota; class Gammaproteobacteria; order Enterobacterales; family Erwiniaceae; genus Erwinia; species Erwinia sp. CGal63. The sequence continues at coordinate 5,985 of NZ_JAKUMN010000010.1, read as the reverse complement.
TTCGGTTCGGGAAGCCGTCGGCCATCAAGCTCTGCGCATGGTGCGCGGTATCGATGCCGACCACGTCCAGCAGCCACGCAGGGCCCATCGGCCAGCCGAAGCTTTTCTCCATCACCTTATCAATCTGGCGGTAGTCCGCGCCGTCCCGCAGCAGCAGGCTGAAGCCCGCGAAATAGGGGAAGAGCACGCGGTTGACGAAAAAGCCGGGACAGTCGTTGACCACGATCGCCGTTTTGCCCATTTTTCCTGCCCAGGCGACCACTTTCGCCAGCGTAGCGTCAGAAGTTTTCTCGCCGCGGATCACCTCGACCAGCGGCATCCGATGCACCGGGTTAAAGAAATGCATGCCGCAGAAATTTTCCGGGCGCTGCAGGGCCTGAGCAAGCTGGCTGACAGGGATAGTGGAAGTGTTGGAGGCCAGCACGGCCTCTTTGGCAAGATGCTGTTCCGTTTCCGCCAGCACCGCCGCTTTGATCTGAGGATTCTCCACCACCGCTTCGACCACCACATCGGCCCGCTCGAACCCTTCGTAGCTTAGGGTTGGATGAATAGCGCCGAGCGCGGTCGTCAGCTGCATAGCATCGATTTTGCCGCGCTCAAGCTGCTTGTTCAGCAGGCCGGCCACTTCGTTCATGCCGAGCGTCAGCGAAGCCGGATTGATATCCTTCATTATTATCGGCACGCCTTTGCTGGCCGACTGATAAGCGATGCCGCCGCCCATAATGCCAGCGCCCAGTACGCCAGCCTGCTGTGGCGGAGCCGCGTCCCGCGCCAGCTTTTTCGCTTTCGCCTTCAGCGCCTGATCGTTAAGGAAAATGCCGACCAGCGCGCGGGCTTCGTCGGAACGCGCCAGCGGCACAAAAGCCCGGGTTTCGAGCAGCAGCGCTTCGTCGCGGCTCAGCGTGGCTGCGGCCTCAATGGTTTTTACCGCCGTCAGTGGAGCAGGGTAGTGTTTGCCTGCCGTTTGCAGCACTACGCCTTTGGCGGTGGTAAAGCTCATCATGGCTTCGATCTTGCTGAGCTTCAGCGGCTGCAGCTTCGGCTGGCGGCGCTCGCGCCACGGCTGTTTGCCGCTAATGGCGTCGCGCAGTATAGCCAGAGCGGCGTCGCGCAGCTTATCGGCCGGCACCACGGCATCCACCAGGCCCAGCGCCAGCGCTTTTTGTGCATCTACATCTTTTCCGGCGGCGATAATCTCCAGCGCGCTGTCGGCGCCCAGCAGGCGCGGCAGGCGTACCGAACCGCCAAAGCCCGGCATAATGCCCAGCTTTGTTTCCGGCAGGCCGATCCGCGCGTCCGGCGCGGCGATGCGAAAATCGGTCGCCAGCACACATTCGCAGCCGCCGCCCAGCGCGTAGCCCTGTATCGCCGACAGCGTCGGCACCGGTAAATCTTCGAGACGATTAAATATGCCGTTGGCGTAGGTCAGCCACTGCGTCAGCTGCTCGGCCGGCGCGGCGAACAGCGACAGAAATTCGGTGATATCCGCGCCGACGATAAAAGTGGGCTTGCGTGAACTGAGCAGCACCGCTTTCAGATCGGTAAGCCGTTCCAGCACGCTAATCGCTTCGCCCAGGCTGGCGACGGTTTGCGTATCCAGCTTGTTGACCGAACCGGGCGCATCAAAAACCAGTTCGGCAATGCCATTTTCCAGCCAGTCCAGAGTCAGGGTGTCGCCTTGGTAAAGCATTCTTCTCTCCTGCTGCCGCGCTTAAGGGATCTGGTCATACCAGATGATCGAGAGTGTGCGGTTGATGTTAATTATTTGCAAACGAGAGTTTGCTTATTTGCAAACAAGATCACAGGCGCGGCAAAACGGCGACGGCGTGCTAAGATGCGCTCAATTTCGTGATTAACGGAGGCAAAGTGATGGACTCGTTGAGCGCCCTTTATCAGGAGCATATTAAAACGCTACAGGCGCGCGCGCAGCAGGTGCTGGCCCGCTTTAAGCTGGATGCCATGCTGATCCATTCCGGCGAACTGCTGACGGTTTTCCTGGATGACCACGACTACCCTTTCAAAGTGAATCCACAGTTTAAAGCCTGGCTGCCGATCACCAGCGTGCCCAACTGCTGGCTGTGGGTCGACGGCGTCAATAAGCCGAAGCTCTGGTTCTATTCGCCGGTGGATTACTGGCACAACGTCGAGCCGCTACCGCAAAGCTTCTGGACAGATGAAATCGAGATCTCGGCGTTGAAAAAAGCCGATGAGATTGGCCAACTGCTGCCGACACAACGTGAAAACGTCGCTTATATCGGCCCGGTGCCGGAACGCGCCGCGCAGCTTGGTATTAACGCCGCCGCCGTCAACCCAAAAGGCGTGATCGATTTTCTGCACTACCATCGTTCTTATAAAACCGACTATGAGCTTTACTGCCTGCGCGAAGCGCAAAAGACGGCGGTGATCGGTCATCGCGCGGCGAAAGAAGCCTTCCTCTCCGGCATGAGCGAGTTCGATATCAACATCGCCTACCTTGCGGCTACCGGACATCGCGATATCGACGTGCCTTACGGCAACATCGTGGCGCTGAACGAGCACGCCGCTGTGCTGCACTACACTAAGCTTGATCATCTGCCGCCGGAGCAGCCGCGCAGCTTTTTGCTGGACGCCGGCACGGAATATAACGGCTACGCCGCCGACTTGACGCGCAGCTACGCCTGGGATTCGGCCAGCGACTATGCGCAGCTTGTTCAGGATATGAATGAAGAGGAGCTGGCGCTGATCGCCACGCTGAAAGCGGGCGTGCGCTATACCGACTATCATCAGCAGATGCATCATCGCCTGGCTAAGCTACTGTTAAAACATCAGCTGGTGAAAGGCCTGAGCGAAGAGGCGATGGTGGCGGAAAACCTGACCGGGCCGTTTATGCCGCACGGCGTCGGCCATCCGCTTGGCTTGCAGGTACATGACGTGGCCGGATTTATGCAGGACGATTGCGGCACGCATCTGGCCGCGCCGCAGCAGTATCCTTATCTGCGCTGTACGCGCATTCTCGAACCGCGCATGGTGCTCACGATCGAACCCGGCATCTATTTTATTGAATCGCTGCTGGCGCCGTGGCGCGAAGGCCGGTTCAGCCACCACTTTGACTGGGCGCGCATTGAGGCGCTGAAGCCTTACGGCGGCATCCGCATCGAAGACAACGTGGTGATCCGCGAGCAGGGCGTGGAAAATATGACCAGGGATCTCAAGCTGGACTGATGGACGCATACGATATTCCCGCTGAAACCTTCAGCTTTAGCGAGGAAATTAAAAAAAGTCGCTTTATCACGCTGCTGGCTCATACCGACGGCGTGGAAGCGGCGCGCGCTTTTCTGCAACAGGTTAAAAGCGAACATCCTGCCGCCAGGCACCACTGCTGGGCCTGGGTAGCGGGCGCGCCTGACGATTCGCAACAGCTCGGTTTCTCTGATGACGGCGAGCCTTCCGGCACGGCGGGCAAACCGATGCTGGCCCAGCTGATGGGTAGCGGCGTTGGCGAGATAACGGCGGTGGTGGTGCGCTATTACGGCGGCATTATGCTGGGCACAGGCGGCCTGGTTAAGGCTTACGGCGGCGGCGTGCAGCAGGCGTTAAAAGCGCTGCCCAGGCAGCAAAAGGTGCCGATGCTGACCTTTACGCTCTCCTGCGACTACGCGCAGCTGGCGGAAATCGAAAGAATGATTGCCCGCTTTCACGGTCAGCTGCGGCACAGCGAGTTCCTGCAGTGCGTCTCGCTGACGCTGGCTTTACCGCACGCGCAGGTAGCGGACTTCAAGCGCCATCTCGCCGATTTCAGCAGAGGGGCGCTTCATCTGGCCCCTGTCGACTAACATCCTGTCAAGAAAGGAAAGGCCACATGCATTTTCGTGCCATCACCCGCATCGTGGGTTTACTGGTCATTTTATTCTCTGGCACCATGATTGTGCCAGGCCTGGTGGCGCTAATCTATCGTGACGGCGCCGGGCGAGCCTTTACGCAAACCTTCTTTATGGCGCTGCTGATCGGCTCGCTGCTGTGGTGGCCGAACCGCAAACAGAAAAGCGAGCTGAAGCCGCGCGAAGGTTTTCTGATCGTGGTGCTGTTCTGGACAGTACTGGGCAGCGTTGGGGCCATGCCTTTTATCTTTGCCGAACATCCCAATCTCTCTTTTACTGACGCGTTCTTTGAATCTTTCTCCGGGCTGACCACCACGGGCGCGACAACGCTGGTGGGGCTGGATTCGCTGCCGAAAGCCATCCTGTTCTATCGACAGATGCTGCAGTGGCTTGGCGGCATGGGGATCATCGTACTGGCGGTGGCTATCCTGCCGATTCTGGGCGTTGGCGGTATGCAGCTCTATCGCGCCGAAATGCCCGGCCCGCTGAAAGATAACAAGATGCGTCCCAGAATTGCCGAAACGGCGAAAACGCTCTGGCTAATCTACGTGCTGCTCACGGTTATCTGCGCGCTGGCGCTTTGGCTGGCGGGAATGCCGCTGTTTGACGCCATCGGCCATAGCTTTTCCACTATCGCTATCGGCGGCTTCTCGACGCATGACGCCAGTATCGGCTACTTCCATAGTCCGACCATCAACACCATTATCGCCATCTTCCTGCTGATCTCCGGCTGTAACTACGGTCTGCACTTTACGCTGCTCAGCGGACGTAATTTGCGCGTCTACTGGCGCGATCCGGAATTTCGCATGTTTATCGGCGTGCAGTTCACGCTTGTTATCATCTGTACGATAGTGCTGTGGGCGCACAATGTTTATCAAAGCGGTATGCAGACGCTGAACCAGGCTTTTTTCCAGGTCGTTTCTATGGCGACCACCGCCGGTTTCACCACGGACAGTATCGCCCGCTGGCCGCTTTTTTTACCGGTGCTGCTGCTCTGCTCCGCTTTTATCGGCGGCTGCGCCGGATCGACTGGCGGCGGCCTGAAAGTGATCCGTATTCTGCTGCTGTTTAAACAAGGCTCGCGTGAATTAAAGCGTCTGGTACATCCAAATGCCGTCTATACCATTAAGCTGGGACAGCGAGCGCTGCCTGAGAGAATACTTGAAGCGGTGTGGGGATTCTTCTCGGCCTACGCGCTGGTCTTCCTGCTCAGTATGCTGGCCATCATCGCCACGGGCGTGGATGACTTCTCGGCCTTTGCCGCCGTTGCCGCCACGCTGAACAATCTTGGGCCTGGCTTAGGGGTAGTAGCGGATAACTTCACTACTATGAATGATGCGGCGAAATGGATTTTGATTCTGACGATGCTGTTTGGTCGTCTTGAGGTCTTTACGCTGTTGGTTCTGTTCACGCCGACGTTCTGGCGCGAGTAACAAAAGTTGAAACTTATGAAAGCACTTATCCTTTACTCCAGCCGCGACGGACAAACCCGGGAAATCGCGGCCTTTATAGCTAACCAACTTAAAGCGCAGCAGGAGTGCGATACGATCAATATCCTGCACGCGGATAATATCGAATGGGCAAAGTACGATCGCGTGCTGATCGGCGCTTCTATTCGCTACGGGCATTTCCATCCGAAGGTAGAAAAGTTCGTAAAACAGCATTTGCAGGCGCTTAAACAGCGTCCGTCGGGATTCTTCTCGGTAAACCTCACGGCGCGCAAGCCTGAAAAGCGCACGCCGCAGACTAATGCCTATACGCGCAAGTTTTTACTGAGCTCGCCGTGGCAGCCTGACTGCTGCGCCGTGTTTGCTGGCGCGCTGCGCTATCCGCGCTACGGTTTCTTCGATCGCTTTATGATCCAGCTGATTATGCGTATGACCGGCGGCGAAACGGATGCCAGTAAAGAAGTAGAGTACACAGACTGGGAGCAGGTAACGCGTTTTACCCATGAATTTGCTGCTTTATCAGGCAAAGCGCAGTAAAAAAAGACGTTTTGTAGAAAAATACGGCTGTCGGTAATTTATTTGTAATAAACGCTTGTCAGCCGTCGAGAACTCCCTATAATGCGCAACCACTGAGACGGCACAACGGTTTACACCAGCGGCTCAGCAGGTTCAGGAAGCTG